>NZ_JBIAQZ010000005.1:0-565872 GCF_042889485.1 Streptomyces sp. NPDC002580
TGAGTTCTCAAGGAACGGACGCTTCCTTTGTACTCACCCTCTCGGGCTTTCCTCCGGGCGCTTCCCTTCGGTCTTGCGTTTCCGACTCTACCAGATCCGTTTCCGTATCCGATTTCCTCGGCGCTTTCCAGGATCCCGCTTCCGCGTTTCCCTTTCCGGCGAGTCCGACTCTATCAGAACCTTTCGGGCCTGATTTCCTCGGTGCTTTCCAGGTTTTCGCTCTCGCGTTTTCCCTTTTCAGCGACTCCGACTTTATCAGAAGCATTTGGGCCGGATGACCGGCAACCATTTCTGAATCATCAGGAGGGGCTTCTGCTCAATCGAAGAATCGATTGCTTCGAGAAGCATGCAGACTCTAAACCGCCACCACCGGACATGTCCAGTTCTAGGCAACTGTTCGAATCTACCTCCCCGCTCGACCCGTGTCAACGGGTTTTTTGGGGCGAGGAGGAGACTAGCAGGTCAGCTGGGGCGCACGCACATCAGGCGGCCGTCGGGACAGTGGCGCTTCGCTCGGATGCCGCAACGTCACCGGTGTCGCCGGATCGTGCCGCGCGACCTCCGAGGACATAGACGTACAGGAGAAAGGCCAGTTCAGCCGCGATTCCGATGCTGATGCGGGCCCAGGTCGGGAGACCCGACGGCGTGACAAAGCCTTCGATGGCACCGGAGACGAAAAGGACGAGGGCCAGGCCCACTGCCATCCCCAGGGCCGCACGGCCTTCTTCCGCAAGGGCTGTGCGGCGGGAGCGCGGGCCCGGATCGATCACCGTCCAGCCCAGTCGCAGTCCCGTGCCCGCGGCGACGAAGACGGCGGTCAGCTCCAGCAGGCCGTGCGGGAGGACGAGTCCCAGGAAGGTGTCGAGGCGGCCGGCCGATGACATCAGGCCGATGCCGACTCCCAGGTTGAGCATGTTCTGGAAGAGGATCCACAGGACCGGAAGTCCCAGGAAGACACCCAGGACCAGGCACATCGCGGCGGCCTGGGCGTTGTTCGTCCACACGTGGGCGGCGAAGGAGGCGGCGGGGTGGCTGGAGTAGTAGGTCTCGTACTCGCCACCGGGCCGGGTGAGGTCGCGCAGCTGGCTGGGCGCGGCGATCGAGGCCTGGACTTCGGGGTGGGTGCCTATCCACCAGCCGAGGAGGGCCGCTATCGCCGTGGACACGAGGGCCGTGGGGACCCACCAGTGGCGGGAACGGTAGACCGCTGCCGGGAAGCCGTGCGTCAGGAAACGGGTGACATCGCGCCAGGAGGCTCGACGGGTTCCTGTCACGACGCTGCGCGCGCGGGCCACGAGTTGGCTGAGGCGCCCGGTGAGCTGGGGGTCCGGCGCACTGGACTGGATCAGCGAGAGATGCGTGGCGGTTCGTTGGTACAGGGTGACGAGTTCGTCGGTCTCGGCTCCGGTGAGGCCGCGCCGACGGCGCAGCAGGGCGTCGAGCCTGTCCCACTCGCCTCGGTGGGCGGAGACGAAGACGTCCAGATCCATCCTGTTGCCTGCTCCTCGGCTGCTCGTCTTGGATGTCAGCTTGTCGTACGGGGACGCGATGCGCCCTCAGCTTGGCAGACTGGCGGTTCTCGGGGCAGGGCAGGGGAAGGACGGCGATCGTGAGTGAGCTAGTGACGGGCGAGGCGGTGGCGCTGGAGTTGCGCCCCGCGAAGCTGCCGAGCCGGATGCTGGCGGTGTTGCTCGATCTGGCGGTGGCGATGGCGGCGTACATCGTGGTGACCATCGGTCTGGTCGCGGCGACCGCCGGGCTGGACGAGGCGGCGCAGATCGCCCTGTCGATCGCGAGTTTCCTTCTGGTGCTGGTCGGGGGGCCGATCGCGGTGGAGACGCTCAGCCACGGCCGGTCGTTGGGGAAGCTGGCGTGCGGACTGCGGGTGGTCCGTGACGACGGCGGGCCCATCCGGTTCCGGCACGCGCTGGTGCGCGGTGCCGTGGGAGTGGTCGAGATCCTGATGACGTTCGGAATCGTCGCGTGCGTCGCCTCGCTCGTGTCGGAGCGCGGGCGACGCCTCGGAGACGTGTTCGCGGGAACTCTGGTCGTGCGGGAACGGATACCGGTGGGCCGTACCTCGTACGTTCCTCCGCCGCCGCCCTGGCTGGCGGGGCGGTTCGCCGAGCTCGATCTGTCCGCCGTGCCGGACGGGCTGTGGCTGGCCGTCCGGCAGTACCTGACCCGGATGCGGCAGCTGGATCCGCAGGTCGGTGGGGCGATGGCGGAACGACTCGCCGCGGATCTCGCCGCTCGTACCGGAGTTCCGGCCCCGCAGGGTGTGCCGGCGGGCGCGTATCTGGCAGCCGTGCTGCAGGAACGGCAGACCCGGGAGGCCCGTCGGACGTTCGGGAGCGCGCCGGGCGGGTTCGCGGAACCCTGGCACGGCGGCCCTCCCTTCCAGCCGGGTGGTCCGGTGGGCGGTCCCGTTCCCTTCGGCGGTCACAGCGGTTTTCCCGTGCCGCCCGTCGGGCCTGACGGCCGCCCCTTCCCGTCCGGTCCCGGCGGACACCCCGCCACGGCTCAGCAGCCCGCGGCACGGCAGCCCTCCCCGCCGGCGGCGGCGCCGGTCGAGCCGGCGGAACGCCCCTCGACCGGATTCGTGCCGCCCGCGTAGCCGGACCCCAGTGGGCCGGCGTCGCGATCCCGCTGTCAGGTGAACACCGACGGCGGTGATCCGAGGTCCTCGAGTTCGATGCCGGGGGCCGCGAGCACGACGTCCCCCGCGAGGTGGACGGAGTACCGCTCCCCCGTGTCCAGCGCCGTGACCTGGTACTCGTCCACGGTCAGCGGACCGTTGTCAGTGGCGTGTGTCTCGCTTGCGATCAAGGCCCAGGACTGGTCGAGGGTGCGCGGGGCGAGGACCGGGTCGGTGAAGGCGACGAGGCGTACGCGGGTCGCCGGGGCGGCCGCGGACGGGGTGAGACGAAGGAGCCGGGCGGTGGCGACGAGGAACGCGGGAGAGGCGCCGGTGAAGCCGTGGGCGGGCACATTGCCCTCGTCGGCCTCCATTCCGGTGGGATCGGTGCGGACCCAGGTCACGCCGTCGATGGCGGCGCCGCGTACCTGCCAGTTCGCGGCGTGGAGTTCGAGGCGGATGGGGCGGCCGAGCTCGTCGAGGGCGAGGTCGACGGAACCGGTGACGGCCGCGGCGGCGGCGCCGTGCGGGGGTGCGTCGTCGGGATCCGGGCCGGCGGGCGCGGTGAGTCGGGAGACGTAGCGCCAGCCGGAGGGGCCGGGCGCGCAGTGGAAGTGCTCGTCGGCGAGAGGGGTGTGATCGTGCGGGTCGTGGAGCGAATAGCGGCCGCGGGGCATGGGCGTTCAGGTCCTCATCGGGGACAGGCCCCCGCCGGAACGGCGAGGGCCTGCTGACATCCGGACGCCGAGCGGTGGTACCACTGCTCGGCGGGCGTGCTCAGTAGCGGTAGTGGTCCGACTTGTACGGGCCCTCGACCTCGACACCGATGTACGAGGCCTGCTCGGGGCGCAGCGTCGTCAGCTTGACGCCGAGGGCGTCGAGGTGGAGGCGGGCGACCTTCTCGTCGAGGTGCTTGGGCAGCACGTAGACGTCGGTCGGGTACTCCTCGGGCTTGGTGAACAGCTCGATCTGGGCCAGGGTCTGGTCCGCGAAGCTGTTGGACATCACGAACGAGGGGTGGCCGGTGGCGTTGCCGAGGTTGAGCAGGCGGCCCTCGGACAGCACGATGAGGACCTTGCCGTCGGGGAACTTCCAGGTGTGGACCTGGGGCTTGACCTCGTCCTTGACGATGCCGGGGATCTTGGCGAGGCCGGCCATGTCGATCTCGTTGTCGAAGTGGCCGATGTTGCCCACGATGGCCTGGTGCTTCATCTTGGCCATGTCGGCGGCCATGATGATGTCCTTGTTGCCCGTGGTGGTGATGAAGATGTCGGCCGTGGCGACGACCTCGTCCAGGGTGGTGACCTGGTAGCCGTCCATCGCCGCCTGCAGGGCGCAGATCGGGTCGATCTCGGTGATGATCACGCGGGCGCCCTGGCCGCGCAGGGACTCCGCGCAGCCCTTGCCCACGTCGCCGTAGCCGCAGACGACGGCGGTCTTGCCGCCGATCAGGGTGTCGGTGGCGCGGTTGATGCCGTCGATCAGGGAGTGCCGGCAGCCGTACTTGTTGTCGAACTTCGACTTGGTGACGGCGTCGTTCACGTTGATCGCCGGGAACAGCAGGGTGCCGTCGCGGTACATCTCGTACAGGCGGTGGACGCCGGTCGTGGTCTCCTCGGTCACGCCGCGGATCTCCGAGGCGAGCTGGGTCCACTTCTGCGAGCCGTCGGTGATGGTGCGGTGCAGGAGTTCGAGGACGACGCGGTGCTCGTCGGACTCGGCGGTGTCGACCGAGGGGACCTTGCCGTCCTTCTCGTACTGGACGCCGTTGTGGACGAGCATGGTGGCGTCACCGCCGTCGTCCAGGATCATGTTCGGGCCGCCGGTG
Organism: Streptomyces sp. NPDC002580; assembly: GCF_042889485.1. Taxonomy (NCBI): domain Bacteria; kingdom Bacillati; phylum Actinomycetota; class Actinomycetes; order Kitasatosporales; family Streptomycetaceae; genus Streptomyces; species Streptomyces sp. NPDC002580. The sequence continues at coordinate 4,467 of NZ_JBIAQZ010000005.1, forward strand.
GGGGTGTTCGGCCAGGTCAGCGCCTGCTCCGTGCACCACCAGTACTCCTCCAGGCTCTCGCCCTTCCACGCGAACACCGGGACGCCCTGCGGGTTCTCGGGCGTGCCCTCCGGGCCGACCGCGATCGCGGCGGCCGCGTGGTCCTGGGTGGAGAAGATGTTGCAGGAGGCCCAGCGGACCTCGGCGCCCAGCGCGACCAGGGTCTCGATCAGCACGGCTGTCTGCACCGTCATGTGCAGCGAACCGGTGACCCGGGCACCCGCCAGCGGCTGGGCTTCGGCGTATTCCTTGCGGATCGCCATCAGGCCGGGCATCTCGTGCTCGGCGAGGGTGATCTCCTTACGGCCGAACGCGGCCAGAGAGAGATCGGCGACCTTGAAGTCCTGTCGGTGGTCGACAGTCGTCATGACGAACTGCTCCTCGGAGTCGGGGCGAGGTGGATAGGGCTGTTCTGCGCGACGACGGGCACTGCCGCATGCCCGTCGGGGCACGGACGTGTTCCGGCAGGGCACAGCTGTACCCGGTGCGCGCAGCGCAGTCCGTCGGAGGCCCTCTCTCCCTCGGACGGTCCGTGAGGACCGCCCGACCGCCATCAGCAGCGACGTCTGGCTCACCGACCAAGCTACACCGGTGGGCCCCGCCGCCCCCAGTCCGCCTTCGGCCACGGAGGGGTCCAGGCACGCCGATCGGGCCCGGTTCCGTGCTGGCCGTGCCGGCTCCCGGGGGCGCCGGCCCGGTCGTAGGACGTCGGACGGTGCCCTCGCCGCCGCCATGGACCGTTCGGGTTCGAGGGGGTGAACGGCCGTCAGGGCCGGCCCGGGTTCCGGGCCGGCCCCGACGACGTACGGGCGGGAGCGGTCAGTGGTCGGCCGAGGGCGTCGGTCCGCCGGGAGTCGCCGCGCGGTCCGGCCCCTTGGCGGCCTCGGCCTCGCTGTAGATGTCGGGCTCCAGGTAGATGACCCGGGCGATCGGTACGGCGGCGCGGATGCGGGACTCGGCGGCGTTGATCGCGGTCGCGACCTGGGCGGCCGTGTCGTCGTGCTTGACGGCGATCTTCGCGGCGACCAGGAGCTCCTCCGGGCCGAGGTGGAGCGTGCGCATGTGGATGATGCCGGTGACGGTGGCGTCGTCGACGATCGCCGCCTCGATCTTCTCGGTGTTCTCGGGGCCCGCCGACTCGCCCAGCAGCAGGGACTTCGTCTCGGCGGCGAGGATCAACGCGATCAGGATGAGCAGGACACCGATGCAGACCGTTCCGATGCCGTCCCAGACACCGTCGCCGGTGAGCAGGGCGAGGCCGACGCCGCCGAGGGCCAGCACGAGACCGATGAGCGCGCCGAAGTCCTCCAGGAGGACGACCGGCAGCTCGGGGGCCTTGGCCCGGCGGATGAACTGGGACCAGGAGTGCGAACCGCGCAGTTCGTTGGACTCCTGGATGGCCGTACGGAAGGAGAAGCTCTCGGCGATGATCGCGAAGACCAGGACGCCCACCGGCCAGTACCAGTTCTCGATCTCGTGCGGGTGCTGGATCTTCTCGTAGCCCTCGTAGACGGCGAACATGCCGCCGACCGAGAACAGGACGATCGAGACCAGGAAGGCGTAGATGTAGCGCTCGCGGCCGTAGCCGAACGGGTGCTCGGGCGTCGCCGCTCTCTGTGCCTTCTTGCCGCCGAGCAGGAGCAGCGCCTGGTTCCCGGAGTCCGCGAGCGAGTGAACGCCCTCGGCGAGCATCGACGAGGAGCCGCTGAACGCGAACGCCACGAACTTCGATACCGCGATCGCGAGATTGGCGCCGAGTGCCGCCACGATCGCCTTGGTGCCGCCTGAAGCGCTCATCTGCTCCTGCTGTCCCTTCGTACGCCGTCCGGACCCGTTCGTACCCTCGTACCCCCGGTCCAGGGCTTTGCCCGCTCTTTGCGGTGCGTCATTCTTGCAGCCCGGTCCGGCGGCGGCGCCCCAGGTCTGCGCTGTCGTCCCGTCAGGCCACCACTGTCGCACGGAAGATCGTGCCGGATCCGGACACTTCGACCCGTTCCCCCGCCGGTACGAAGACCGATCCGCCGGAGGTCAGGTCGATGCCGTCGGCCCGCACGGCGCCCGAGGCGCAGAGCAGGATCTGCGGGGTCCCGCGGGTGAGGTCGCGGGGGTCGGCGCCTTCGGCGACGACGTACCGGGAGAGACGGAACTCGTCGATGGGGGTCGCGTAGACCTCCTCGCCGTCGGCGGACGCCTCGGGGCGCAGGACGCCGGGGTCGCCCGCCTCGAAGCGGACCACGCGCAGGAGTTCGGGGACGTCGACGTGCTTGGGGGTCAGGCCGCAGCGCAGGACGTTGTCGCTGTTGGCCATGATCTCGACGCCGAGGCCGTTCAGGTAGGCGTGCGGGATGCCCGCGCCGAGGAACAGGGCCTCGCCCGGCTGGAGCCGGACGTGGTTGAGGAGCATCGCGGCGATGACTCCGGGGTCGCCCGGGTAGTGGTGGGCGATGTCGGCGTACGGGGCGTAGGCGCCGCCGAGGCGGGCGCAGGCGGCCGTGGTCTCGGTGACCGTACGGGCCATGTCGTCGGGGTCGGCGCTCAGCACCGCCGTGAGGACCTCGCGCAGCGCCGCCTCCTGGGGGTGGGCGCGCAGCAGGTCGACGTACGGCTTGAGGGAGTCGACGTCGAGGGCGGCGAGGAGTTCGGCGGCCTCCTCGGGGGCGCGGAATCCGCACAGGCCGTCGAACTCGGTGAGCGCGCAGATCAGTTCGGGCTTGTGGTTGGCGTCCTTGTAGTTGCGGTGCGGGGCGTCGATCGGGACACCCCGGCGCTCCTCGTCCTCGTAGCCCTCCCGTGCCTGTTCGAGATCGGGGTGGACCTGGAGGGAGAGGGGGGCTCCGGCGGCGAGCAGCTTGAGGAGGAACGGCAGCCGGGGGCCGAACTTCGCGACGGCGGCGCGGCCGAGTTCCTTCTCCGGGTCCTCGGCGACGACCTCGTTGAGCGGACCGCGCCCGGTGCGTGAGGGGGCGCCCGGGTGGGCGCCCATCCACATCTCCGCCTGGGGCTCGCCGCTCGGTTCCAGGCCGAGCAGGTGCGGGATCGCGGTGGTCGAACCCCAGGCGTAGGGGCGGACGGTGTTGTCGAGGCGGTCCATGGCTGTCTTCATTCTCCGTACGTGCGCTGCTCGGCCCGCTCGGGGGCGGGCGGTGAATCGGAAGGCGTGGCGTCAGGGACGCCGGTGCCGGGATCCGGCGGCGGGCCGGGGCCGCGGTGTCCCGCCCAAGATCAGGCCCCCGAGGCGAGCGCCAGGTAAACGGCGGCGAAATCCGTGATGGCGATCAGCTCCGCGAGGGTCTCCAGTTCGCCGCCCTCCTCGGGTTCGAGCTCGCTGATCGCGGTGTCGTGGCCGAGGGCGAGTTCGCGGGCGGCGGGTGCGGCGCTGATCCCGCCGATCGGACGGTCCCGCAGGAGCACAACGCGCGCGTGCATAACCTGTGCCTCCTCGACGCGGTCGCGGAAGAAGTCGTCGGGGTCCGCGCCGGCGGCGAGCGCTCCGGAGAGCAGCACGCTGTGCGAGGCGAGCGCCTCGGGCAGCTCGGCGGTGAGCGCGGGGCGGCCTGCGAGTTCGGCGAGCGCGGCGGTGAAACGGCGGCCGGCCGGGCCCGCCGAAGTGCCTTCGGTCCAGATCACCGGGAGGGCCTCGGCTAGTTCGACGGCGAGGGTCTTGGCCGGGTTGCTGTAGGCGGCGGTGGCGGGGCCGCAGCGTTCGGCGACGCGGTCGAGGCGGTCGGCGACCTTCTGCAGTGCCTCCGGCGGGGCCGACACGAGGCCGGTGCGGTCGAGGAGGGCCAGCAGCGGGGTGAGGAGCGCCCAGAGCACGCCGGGGGCGGAGGCTCCCAGGGGCTCCTCCTGGTCGTACGGGGCGGTCGCCATCGGCACGAAGAGGCCGTGCGCGCCTTCCACCCACTCGGCGAGGGGGGAGCCCGCGGGAGAGACCGCGGCGACGGTGCTGCCGCGGCGGTAGGCCTGCTCGATCAGGAGTTCCAGGCCGGGTTCGCTGCCGTCGGGGGTGGCGATCAGCAGGAGGTCGACGGGGCCGGCCCAGCCGGGAAGGTCCCAGCGCAGGGCGCCTCCGGCGGGAGCGACGCCGGTGGGGGTGATCCGGGTGAACGGACAGCTGGCTCCGGCGAGGGTGCCGAGCAGTTCGGCGACACCGGTGGCGGCCATGCCGGGGCCGGCGATCAGGACGCCTCGCGGGCGGCCGTCCGGCTTCAGCTCGGAGATGCCGGCCTCGGCGGCGTGCCGGACGGCGGTGCGCACCCGGGCGCCGGCCTCGGCGGCGCCACGGAGCAGCGCCCGCCGGTCGGCCCGGGCGAGCGCTTCGGGATCGTCGAGGAGCGATTCGTCGAGCATGGGGTCGGGAGCCTCCGATCGCCGGGGGCCGCTTGCGCGTGAGCCGCCGGGGTCACTTGCACGGGGCCGCTCGCGCTGGCTGCCGAGCGGCGCTGGGTCGGACCGGTGCCGGCCGGGTGCGCCGGTCGCCGATCGGGGCGGCGGCGCCGTTCTCGGTGCGGGCGGCGGCGCTGTCGCCTGTCGTCGGGTGTCGTCGTGCCTGCCGCGCCGTGGGAACGCCCGGGGACGGCGCGGCGTTCCCCGGGCGCGCGGCGGTCGCGGCGCCGTCGCCGGCGGGCGGCCGCCTCGGCTACGCGGGGCGGCGGGCCTCGTCGACCAGGAGTACGGGGATGCCGTCACGGACCGGGTACGCGAGGCCGCAGTCCGCTCCCGTGCAGATCAGCTCGGTCTCCTGCTCCTTGATCGGGGCATGGCAGGCCGGGCAGGCGAGGATCTCCAGGAGGCCGGCTTCGAGCGGCATGGGGTGTCCTTCCGAAACGGTGGATGCGGCCAGGTCAGGGTACCGCTGCGGGAACCCGGACGCCGGGGTGCGGGACCGGTTCGTGGAGGCGTGGGGGCCGGAGCACCGGGCCGTGCGGAGCCGCGTCCCCGCGCGGTCCTCGCCGGGCCGTGCGCCCGGGCGCACGGCCGGGACGGCGGGTCCGGTGTCCGGGCCGACCGGCACCGGGCCGGCCTTCCTGGTGGACGGCCGGACCTCCGTCCGGACGGCAGACCCGCAGTCGGCCGCTCCGGACGAGGCGCGGGAGGGTGGGCCTGCCGCCCGGCCGGGGGCGGGCGGTGAGCACGGTCGGAGCGGACGGCGGGCGGTGCTCAGGCTCTGATGATCTCCAGCACCGCGTCCCGGAGCTTCGTCATCGTGGCCTCGTCGCGGGCCTCGGCGTTGAGGCGGAGCAGGGGCTCGGTGTTGGAGGGGCGGACGTTGAACCACGCGTCCTCGGTGGTCACCGTGAGGCCGTCGAGTTCGTCGATGGTGACGCCCTCGCGGCCCTCGTACGCGGCCCTGACGGCGGCGAGGCGGGCGGCCTGGTCGTCGACGGTCGAGTTGATCTCGCCGGAGCCGGTGTAGCGGTCGTACTCCGCGACGAGCCCGGAGAGGGGGCCGTCCTGACCGCCGAGGGCGGCGAGGACGTGGAGGGCGGCCAGCATGCCGGTGTCGGCGTTCCAGAAGTCGCGGAAGTAGTAGTGCGCGGAGTGCTCGCCGCCGAAGATCGCGCCGGACGTGGCCATCTCGGCCTTGATGAAGGAGTGGCCGACCCGGGTGCGGACCGGGGTGCCACCGTGCTCGCGGACGACCTCCGGGACCGACCAGGAGGTGATGAGGTTGTGGATGACCGTGCCACCGCCGTGCTTGGCCAGCTCGCGGGCGGCGACCAGCGCGGTGATCGCGGACGGGGAGACCGGCTCGCCGCGCTCGTCGATGACGAAGCAGCGGTCGGCGTCGCCGTCGAAGGCGATGCCGAGGTCGGCGCCCTCCTCGCGGACGCGCTTCTGGAGGTCCACGAGGTTCGCCGGGTCGAGCGGGTTGGCCTCGTGGTTCGGGAAGGTGCCGTCGAGCTCGAAGTACATCGGGACGAGCTCCAGCGGCAGGCCGGAGAAGACGGTGGGCACGGTGTGGCCGCCCATGCCGTTGCCCGCGTCGACGACGACCTTCAGCGGACGGACGGAGGTCAGGTCCACGAGCGAGCGGAGGTAGGCCGCGTAGTCCTCCAACGTGTCGCGGCTCGTGATCGCGCCGGGTGTGGCGTCCGACGTCGGGGCGCCGGAGTCGAGCCAGGTCTCGGCGAGGCGGCGGATCTCCGAGAGGCCGGTGTCCTGGCCGACGGGGGCCGCGCCCGCCCGGCACATCTTGATGCCGTTGTACTGGGCCGGGTTGTGCGAGGCGGTGAACATGGCGCCCGGCAGTCCGAACGCGCCCGACGCGTAGTACAGCTGGTCCGTGGAGCACAGGCCGATCTCGGTCACGTCGACCCCGCGCGCCGCCGCACCGCGCGCGAAGGCGCGGGACAGTCCGGGCGACGACGGCCGCATGTCGTGCCCGATCACGATGGCGTCCGCTCCGGTCACCTGGACGAAGGCGGCGCCGAACAGCTCGGCCAGCGGCTCGTCCCACTGGTCCGGGACCACCCCGCGTACGTCGTACGCCTTCACGAGCTGCGACAGATCAGCAGTCACGGCCAACCCTCCAGAAGTCCACTTCGGTCGCCCCAAACTACCCGTCCGGGCTGACGGCGAGCCGCGCCGAGCCCGAGTGGGGCGCATCCGTGACCAGCGGAACGGCCCCGTCACGCGCGCGAAACCGGACCGACCCGGGACGGGCTCCGGACGGTTTCGGGGCAGCATCCAGGAGAGGACCGGCGAGCTCTGCCCCACCACGATCAGGCACATGACGAGCAGGAGCCCGAGACTCCAGGGCAGCACCTTGCGCAGCAGATCCCCCTCGCGGCCCGCGAGCCCGACGGCCGCGCAGGCGGTGGTCAGGTTCTGCGGCGAGATCATCTTTACGAGGACACCGCCCGAACCGTCGGCGGCGGCGAGGAGTTCGGGCGACAGCCCCGACTCGCGGGCGGCGCTCACCTGGAGGGCTCCGAAGAGGGCGTTCGACGAGGTGTCGGAGCCGGGCACCGCGACGCCGAACCAGCCCAGCACGGGTGACAGGAAGGCGAGTCCGGCGCCCGCCGCCGCCACGAAGTGGCCGATCGTCGCGGCCTGTCCGGAGAGGTTCATGACATAGGCGAGGGCCGGCACGGAGGTCACGGTCAGGATCGCGAACCTCAACTCGCGCGCGGTGGCGAGCCATTCCCGCAGCGCCACGCGCGCGCACCCCGAGCACCACGGCCGTGCAGACCCCGGCGAGCAGCACGAGGGTGCCACCGGTGGCCACGATCGGCCAGGTGAAGACGTTCCCGCCCACCGGTCTGCCGTTGGGGTCGACGACGTCCAGGAAGGGCCAGCCGCACGTCCGCGTCGCCCAGTCCTTCACGGCCGGGATCCGAGCGGTCGAGAAGATCGCGACGATCAGGGCGTACGGGGCGTGGGCGCGGACGACTTCGCGGCGGGGGTCCTCCTCGTCGAGGTCCTTGCCGCGGACGCCGGTCAGGACCGGGCCCGTACGGACGCGGCGGCGGGCACCTGCGCGCGGGGCACGGCGACCAGGGCGGCCGCGCCGGCCAAGTCGGCGCCGATGTCGGCGAGTTGCGCCGGGACGTGGGCGACCACGAGCGCCTGGACGCGCGGGTCGTCGGACAGCCGCCCGAACGAGCGGCGCAGGATGTCGAAGTGCCGGGTGCGGACGGTCGTCCGGTACACCCACAGGGCGTTGACGACGATCCACAGGATGGGGAAGAGACCGAACACGGCGCCCTGGGCGGCGCTGGAGAGCGTCTGGGCCACCGGCATGCCGTAGGCGAGCCAGGCGACCAGCGGGGCCGCCAGAAGGCCCGTCAGGCCCGCCAGGTGGGCTTTCACGCGGGCGCCGCCGAGAAGGATCAGCACGAGGACGAGGGGCAGGGCGGCCACCAGGGCGGACAGGCCGGGCGGGTCGGCGACGGGTTGCAGCTCCTGGACGTACACGGAGGCCTCCCCGGTTTCCGTGATGCGGAAAGCGATTTCTCACGACAGCGAAATCGTCATGTCCTCGACTCGACAGCTTCACGTCGATGGGTGTGCGTCGCTCAGCGGAATCGGCACACGGGAAGGACGCGGGGCGGATGCGGGCGGGCCGGGTGGGCGCGGGACGCGTGCCGCACGGACGCCCCGGACACCGGCGCGAGGAGGCGCCGCCCGAGGCGGGCGGGGCGAGGGCGCGACGACGGGTGCGGCGATCACGGGGAAGCGCGGAGAACCGGGTGCGGGGTCGCCGGTCCGCGGAGCGGCGTCGAAAGGGGGCGAGCCGCCCGGAGGGGGCGGTCGCGGGGAGCGGGGCTCAGTTGTCGGGCGAGCGCAGGATCCGCAGGTGGCCGCGGCGCGCGACCTCCATCGGGTCCACCGAGCGGGCGCTTCCGCCGCCGGCCTCCGCCGGGCGCTTCTGCGGACGGGCCGCCTCGCGCACCGCGTTCGCCAGCGCCTCCAGGTCGTCACCGCTGGGGCGCGAGGGGCCGGAGGAGTCGGCGAGCCGGACGACCTCCCACCCGCGCGGCGCGGTGAGCCGCTCGGAGTGCTCGGCGCACAGGTCGTAGCAGTGGGGTTCGGCGTAGGTGGCGAGGGGGCCGAGGACCGCGGTCGAGTCGGCGTAGACGTACGTCAGCGTCGCGACGGCGGGACGGCCGCAAGCGGTGCGCGAACAGCGACGTACAGGGCTCACGAGGTTGGACGGTACCGCACTCTTGAGCGGGCCGCGACGACTCTCCCCCAGGTCACCCCACCGTGTCGTGTTGTGGAGCGCCGCGCGCCGTCCTCCGGCCATCAGCCCCTGGCCTGGGGCGACATCAGGTGCCGGAGTGCCGAACAGACCTGAATCCGATCACCACTTGGTACGAATCATGTCAATTTCCATGCCAATGACAGTCCTGGAGGGATACGAAATCGAGCCCAAGTTGGCTTGAATGGTCATTGAGAGACATTCGGAACGGATTCCGGCCACCGCCGTCGGTCCGCCCGCCCGACGGCGGGCGGCCGCGTGGGGCCGGGCGGCCGGGCCGGGCGGGGACTACTCTTCGTCAGTGATGGACAACCCCGTACCGCCCCGCGCCGCAGCAGCCGGTCCCCGTCGTCGTGACCGCCACGGCAGGGGCATGCGCGGCCCCGTGGCGCCGCCCCAGGTGCCGCTCGCGGCGAGCCGTTCCGAAGTGTTCGCGGACCTGGTGCAGGACTCCGTGGAGCGGCTGGAGCGACGCTGGCCACAGCTCGCGGACATCGACTTCATGATCCTCGAGGTCCCCCGTCTGGAGGGCTCGGGCGAGAACTGGAGCGACGAGGCGGTCCCCCTGGGCGGCACGATCGCGGCGCGCGACGGGCATCCCGCGCGCGTGGTCGTCTATCGCCGCCCGGTCGAGATCCGTACCAAGGGCCGCGACGAGCGGGCCGCCCTGGTGCACGAGATCGTCGTCGAGCAGGTCGCGGAACTGCTGGGACTGACACCGGAGACGGTGGACCCGCGGTACGGCGAGGACTGAGGACCGGGCGGGCACGGACCACGCAGCCGCTCGGGCCGAGAGTGCCGGCGATGCGCGACCGGCGGTGGGCGGCGGTCGGTGCCCACGGTGAGCGGCCGTCCACGGTGGGGAAGGTTCCGGCGTGATCGGTCCGTGGTGATCGGTCCGTGGTGACCGGACGCCGTGTGGGCAGGCAGGCCGATCCGTCCGTACGAGGGCCCCGGGCCGGGTCGTACGGACGGATCAGCCGTGACGGATCACTGCTTGAGCAGTACCGAGAGGTCCTGTCCCGCCTCCGGCACCGAGACCGTTCCGCGGTCGTCCGGGAGGGTCTGGACGGTGAAGCCGGGGACGCCGTCCTCGGTCACCGCGAGCATCCTGGAGGCGTAGACCGGGCCTCCGGAGACCGGCTCGACCGTGAGGGCGTACGTGCCCTTGAGGCCGTCCGGGACGGGGGCCTCGACGTTCTGGGTGGTCCCGCCCTTGATCGTGAACGTCTCCGTGACGGCCTCGCCGCCCTCGCTGCCCGCGGACGCGGTGACCTTGACCCGGGCCCCCGCACCGGGGGCGGTCACGGCCAGCGTGGTGCCCTTGGCCCTGTTGTCGGCGGCCGTCGCGCGCGCCCCGACCGGGGCGGTGGCCGGGATGAAGGCGATCTCCCGCTGGTCGCCCTTGCCGCGCACGACCCGCAGGGCGGCGACGACCGGCACGGCCGTGCCGGTGGGTGAGACCACCAGGGAGCCCGCTTCGCCGCGGGTGACGTCCCCGAGGTCGAGGGCGGACGTCATGCCGGCCTTGACGTGCAGCGTCTCGCCCCCGGCCGGGGTGATCGTCCCCGACGGCGACGCGAGGCGCACCTTCAGGTCGGCGTCCGTGTCACCGGGCACGAAGGCGACCAGGTCGACGGACGTGGCGTCCTTGGGGATGCCCGGCATGACGAGGGTGTCCGCGGGGTCGGTGGCGGCGGCCAGCCAGTCGCCGCCGATCTTGTCGTCCAGTGCCTGTACGGCGGCGCCGACCCGGCCGCTGCGGACCGTGACGTGCACGGTGAGGTCGGTCTGCGGATCGCCGGCCAGCGTGTTCAGCAGGATCGGCTCGCTGGCGTGCGGCTGGACCGTGATCCCGTCGGCCACCGCGGACTTGAGCTTGCCGTCCTTGCCGTACAGGTCGATGTCGACGACGGCCGCGGAGTCGTCGGGGTTGGTCAGATGCACGTAGTCGCTGCGCGCTTCCGCGGTGCTGGCGCCCGGGAACCAGAACTCGGTGTCGGGAGCGGTGCAGTTGGTGCCCAGCAGGCCGCGCCCGGTGCCCACGGCGACGTCCGTGGTCTCCTGAACCGTCCAGCCCGGCGCGAACTTGCCCTGCGCGATGCCCACGAGGGCGGGCGTGGTGGCACCCGAGGTGTCACCGGTCACCGGCTTGCCGGGCTCCTTGGGAGTGACGACGGGCTTGGCGGTCTTGCCCTTGGCACCGCTCTTCTTGCCGTCGTCGTCCTGCGACTCCTCGGCGGCGGCCTGGAGTTGGGCCTTGCCGCTGCCGCTCGCACCCTCCGCGACCGGGGTGAAGGACGTGTAGGTGGTGTCGGCGATGTCGGAGGTGCTCGGCTGCGGACAGAGCAGGCTGGTGCGCTCCACGGGCAGCCGCGCGGCCGTCCTCGCCGTGTCGCCACCGGTGGCGTCCGGCGTCTTGAGGGTCGCGAATCCGGTGACGGCGGCGAGCGTGGTCACGCCGGCGATCAGGGACAGGGTCGTGCGGTTCACTGCTGGCTCCCGTCGGGGCGCTCACTGTCGGTGCCGTGCCCGGGCTGCGTGGGGTCGTACGCCGGGTCGTAGCCCTGGCCGCCCGTCTCGTAGCCCTGGCCCTGGCCCTGGGCGTCGTAACCCTGGCCGTACTGGTCGTACGCCGCCGTGCCTCCGTAGGCGTACGGGTCGTACTGGCCGCCCTGGTAGGCGTCCGCCCGGTACGTCTGGTCGTAGCCGCCCGCCGGGTACTGCTGCTGCCCGTCGTACTGCTCGCCGCCGTAGGTGCCGTACTCGGCGCCCGCGTAGTTCGCCGCGTCCCACTCGTCGTACGTCCCCTGCTGGGGTACGGCCCCGACCGGGACCTCCTCGTCCGCCGCCGGCTCGTCGGCGAAGTCGCCGTCCGACGGCTCGGCCTCCGCCTCGGCCTCGGCTTCCGCCTGGGCCCGCAGTCGGCGGGCGCGGCGGCCGTCGCCCGTGACGTCCTGGGCCGGCACGGCCCGCTCCTCGGGGAGGTCGTCGTCGACGTCCCGGCGCCGGCCGGGCAGGGCGAGCACCACGAGGACCAGGGCGAGCGCGCCCTGGGTCCACAGCCAGGCCGTGTGGGTCAGCGGGGCGTCGAAGGTGACGTCCAGCCTGCCGCCGCCGGAGGGCAGCTCGAAGCCCTGCGCCCAGCCGTCCACGGTGGTGCGGGTGAGCGGCTTGCCGTCGAGGGTGGCCGTCCAGCCCGCGTCGGCGCTGTCGGCCAGGCGCAGGACACGGCCCTCGCCCCCGGTGGGAACGGTCGTGTGCACCTCGACCGGTCCGGCGGCGACGGATTCCGGGTCGCCGGACGCGGGGACGACGGCGACGCGCGAGACCTGCTGGTCGACGCGCCACAGGGCGCTGCCGTCCCGCTGGCTCAGCCGGGTCAGGCCCGTGGTGGCGTCCAGGACGCGGCTCACCTGGCGCGGCGCGCCCTTGCGTACCAGGACGTAGCGCACGGCGAAACCGCCGAGTTCGTCGGCCTGGTCGGCGCCGGAACCCGCCACCAGGTTGGCGACGACCTTGTCGAGCTTCTTGTTCCCGCCGCCCGCCGAGGCGAGTTCGGCGTCGCCGAGGCGGGCGCCGGAACCGCGCACGAGGACGTAACCGACCTTGGCGGCGGAGGGGCTGTCGAGAACGAGGGTGCGGGCCTGGTCGCGGGTGCCGCTCTCCTCGGCGACGAACGGGGGCACCTGCACCGGGTCGCGGCGCTCCAGGGGGCCGTCGGCGCCGCGGATGATCCATCCCGCGGCGACGAGCAGCGGGCCCGCGATGCAGGAGAAGGCGATGAGCGCGGCCACCGGCTGACGCCAGCCGAAGCTCTGCTCGGCGACACGCGCGCGGGCGCCGTCGGCACCGACGGCGGCGGCGGCGAGAAGCGCGAGGCCGTAGACGAGCGTCGCGGGGCCGGCCCAGGTGGAACTGTTGGACAGGACCGCGAAGACGAGGGCCACGACGGCGACGATCCAGGCGGTCAGGATGCCCGCCTGGCGTTCGGTGCGCATCAGGGCGGCCAGCGCGGCGAGTACGACACCGAAGAGCATCAGGCCGCTGACGGTCCCGGGGCCGCCGGGACTGGCGCCGAGCAGGTCGAGCGGGGAGGCCGCGCCGCCGCCGTACTCCAGGCCGGCCTCCTTGAAGAAGCCGAACGGCAGCAGGGTCAGCGACCAGGGGGCGAGGACCAGCAGCGGGGTGCCGAGCTGGGCCACGAAACGCAGCCCGTAGGCGGGGATCTCCCTGCGGCGCACCACGAGCAGCGCGACGCCGAGGACCAGCGCGATGGGCCACACGATCGGGGTGAACGCCGTGGTGAACGTCAGCAGCAGGGCGTACGCCCAGGTCGCGCGCCAGCTCCCGCGCGCACGGGAGGCATGCGCGAGACCGCTCGCCGCGATGCCCGCGCGCGCGATGAGCGGCAGCAGGATCGCGAGGACGGCGGTCCCGATGCGGCCGCCCGCGAGCGCGCCGGTGGCGGCGGGCAGGAAGGCGTACGCGACCGAGGCCCAGGCGCGCAGCAGGCGCGACTCGACCAGGGGCCGCGAGGCGAAGTACGCGGCGAAGCCGGCCAGCGGGACGGATCCCACGAGGAGCACGGTGACGGCGAGCCCGGTGGAGCCGAGGAGCGTGGAGGCCAGCAGCGCGACGAGGGCGAGGTAGGGCGGCGCGGACGTGGTGTCGCCCGCGCCGACCGGATGCCAGCCGTCGAGGTAGCGCGCCCACAGCTCGGAGGCGTCGGCGGGCGCGGGGAGCAGCGTGCCGCCCGCGAGGGTTCCGCCGCCGATCAGGTCCCGGCAGGCCAGGAGCGAGAAGAACAGGAGGACCAGGAAGAGCATCGGGCCGGGGTTCCGCGCTATGCGCTTGATCCGGGCGAACTGCTCGATCTGCAGGAAGTCGCCGTCGTCGTCGCCCGGTCCGGACTCGACGGCGCCGCCGTGCCGTCCGGCACCCGTGGCGGCCTCGGCGTCGGCGCGGCTCGTCAGGTTCCCGGCGGCCTGCTCGACGGTGGCCCGCACGGTGGCTCCCGGCGGCGGGAACAGGGCCCGCAGCTCGCCCTTGTCGACCTGTGGGCGGCCGCGCCTGCGCCGGCCGGCGATGATCCGCTCGGGGCGCAGCAGGGTGCCGAGGAGGCCGCGGATCTCGTCGACGGCCTGTCCGGGGACCTTGCCGACGAGGTAGGCGACGGTGCGCAGCAGGGTGCCGAGGACGAGACGGATCAGGATCCAGGGCAGCTGCGCGGTGCGGGCGTTGACGAGAAGGGTGTAGACGGCGCCCGCTTTGTCGACCTTGTGCGGGGACGCGGAGGTGCGGCCCACGCAGTCGACGGTGCGGCGCTCGCGGGAGGCGGCCTCGGCGTGCCGTACGACCGCCTCCGGGGCGACGAGGACACGGTGGCCTGCGGCCTGGGCGCGCCAGCACAGGTCGACGTCGTCGCGCATCAGGGGCAGCCTGCGGTCGAAGCCGCCGAGCTCCTCGAAGACGTCGCGCCGGATCAGCATTCCGGCGGTGGACACGGACAGCACGGGATGGACGTGGTCGTGCTGGCCCTGGTCCTGCTCGCGGCGGTCGAGGCCGGTCCAGCGGCGGCCCGAGTTGGCGATGGTGACGCCGACCTCGAGGAGCTGCCTGCGGTCGTACCAGCCGCGGAGCTTGGGGCCGACGATGGCCACGTCCTGGCCGATCTCCCGCTCGTTCTCCACGACCCGCAGCAAGTGGGCCAGGGCGTCGGGCTCCGGGGCGCTGTCGTCGTGCAGCAGCCAGAGCCACTGCTCCGGCTCGCCGTACGGGAGGTCCGGCAGGTCGTAGGCGTCGTCGCGCCAGCTGCGGGTGACGGGGTCCCAGCCGCTCGGGCGCTTGAGGTAGGGCAGGTCGTCCGGGGTCAGCACGCCGGCGGTGCGGGACACCTCCTCGACCGCCTGGCCGAAGCCGGTGCGCCGTGCCAGGTGCAGCACATGGTCGGCGCCGAGCGCCTCGGTGAGCAGCTCGGCGGATTCGTCGCCGCTGCCGGTGTCGGCCGCCAACGCGTTCTGCACGGGGCGTTCCTGGCCGAGCAGCCCGGCGAGCGCCTCGGGCAGCCAGCGGGCGCCGTCGTGGGAGACGAGCACCGCGGTCACGACGTGGCGCGGGAACTCAGGGGCGGCAGCGGCGTCGTTACGGGCTGCCGAATGGCTGTGCACGGACATCGAGGTACGGGCCCCGGTTCGATGGACTGCGGTGGACGTCTGTGTCCGGCGGGGACAGCGCGACGTCTCGGACGAGGGCCCACACTAACGGCTGGGCAGGACGGCGGCCCGCCGCCTGTGGACAAGCCACTGACGACGGGCCGTTCGTTACGTAGGTGTGTGTGCCGTTTGGTTCGGCGTACCCACGTGTGCGGGCGACTGTTCCGAGTCCGCTTTTCCGTGCGACCGCCCTCAGACGGCGGCCTTCTTCAGACGACGCCGCTCCCGCTCGGACAGACCGCCCCAGATGCCGAACCGCTCGTCGTTGGCGAGCGCGTATTCGAGGCACTCGGAGCGGACCTCACAGGCGAGGCAGACCTTCTTGGCCTCGCGGGTGGAGCCGCCCTTCTCGGGGAAGAAGGACTCGGGGTCGGTCTGGGCGCACAGCGCGCGCTCCTGCCAGCCGAGTTCCTCGTCCGCGTCGTCGACCAGCAGTTGCTGCACCAGCTCGGTCATGTGCGCCCCTCGTCTGTCTTTCGCGTCCCCGTGATGCTGCCGTCACCGATTTCGGCTGAACGACACGAGTGAAATTACAAGTGTGCCGATCCGGGCCAGTCAAGCCGAGATCTGCTATTGGGCCCCTTATTCACTCTGCGGAACCAAGGCTATGCGGAAAGTGTTCAAATCGGCATAAACCCTGACGGCCCAAAGGTCCAGGTCAGACGTCCACCCCTTCGGAGGAGAGGACGTCCAGGAGTTCGATCTCGTTCCGACGCGGACTCCGAAGCGAAACTGATCACATTTGGATCACGGGGCCGCGGCGAGGTTTGTTCACCCGGTTGTGCGCCATGTGTCCGGGGGGACCCCTGAACAAACCTTTCGCCTGCCAGATGAACCGGATGAGGTGAAACATCTCCCACATAACGGACATGAAGTTGACAGTCGAGGGATGAACCGGTGTCCTAGTGGGCATGCTCGCGAACTCGGCCACCACCTCGACCCGCACCGCCGGGTCCCAGGGTGCTGTCCACGTCCGCTGTAGCTGTTGTTGCTGTTCCAGCTGTTGAGCCCTACCGCGCTCCGGCTGCCTCGCCGCCACTGAGGCGAACCCCCGCCCCTCACCGGGCCACCGCCCGCACCAGGGCTCCTCTCCCGCCCGTGACCCGGGCGGAGTCCCCCGCCCGTCACCCGGGCGGGAACGGCCAGCGACACCCCAGCACTCTCCCGCCGAGGAACCACCGCACCCATGAACAGCGACAACGACCTCCAGATCGCCGGCGACATCCTCGAAGTACCGCACCTGCTCCAGCCGCCGCGTGAACACCCCTCCACCGTGGCCGAGTTCGTCGGCCTGGCGCGCTCCATCGCCGCCGACCGCTCCCAGTGGGAGCACCTCGTCCGGTACGACGCCACCTCGCGTTGGTACCACCGGCTGCGCACCGGCCCCGGCTACGAGGTGTGGCTCCTGTCCTGGGTGCCCGGACAGGGCAGCGGACGGCACGACCACGGCGGCTCCTCCGGCGTACTGACCGTCCTGGACGGCGCGCTGACCGAACACACCGAGCGCGGCACGCGCGCCCTGAGCGCGGGCGCGCAGCGGGTGTTCGCGCCCGGCTACGTCCACGATGTCGTCAACGACTCGCTCGAACCGGCCGTCAGCCTGCACGTCTACTACCCGGGTCTCACGGAGATGCCGATGCGCGCGGCGCGCTGCGCGGTCGCCGAAGCCGTGTGAGGAGGCCGTACCGGACCGCGGGCCCGTGGCGCCGGGGTCTCGTGACCGGCTGACACGTTGTCGTACCCGCCTGCGAGACTGAACCCCATGCGCATTGTGGTTCTGGCAGGCGGTATCGGTGGTGCCCGGTTCCTGCGTGGTCTCCAGCGGGCCGTGCCGGACGCGGACATCACGGTCATCGGCAACACCGGCGACGACATCCATCTCTTCGGGCTGAAGGTCTGCCCGGACCTCGACACGGTGATGTACACGCTCGGCGGCGGTATCAACGAGGAGCAGGGTTGGGGGCGGGCCGACGAGACCTTCCACCTCAAGGAGGAGCTCGCGGCGTACGGACTCGGGCCCGAATGGTTCGGACTCGGCGACCGCGACTTCGCGACACACATCGTGCGGACGCAGATGCTGGGTGCGGGCTACCCGCTCAGCGCCGTCACCGAGGCCCTGTGCGACCGGTGGAGGCCGGGCGTGCGCCTCCTCCCCATGTCCGACGACCGCGTCGAGACCCATGTCGCGGTCACGCTGCCGGACGGCGACCCGGCCGGGGCCGCCGGCGAACGCAAGGTGATCCACTTCCAGGAGTACTGGGTGCGGCTGCGGGCCTCCGTGCCCGCCGAGGCGATCGTGCCGGTCGGCGCGGAGCAGGCCAAGCCCGCGCCCGGAGTCCTGGAGGCCATCTCCGAGGCGGACGTCATCCTCTTCCCGCCGTCCAACCCCGTCGTCTCCGTCGGCACCATCCTCGCCGTGCCCGGCATCCGGGAGGCCGTCGCCGAGGCGGGGGTACCGGTCGTCGGCCTCTCCCCGATCGTCGGCGACGCGCCGGTGCGCGGCATGGCCGACAAGGTACTGGCCGCGGTCGGCGTCGAGTCCACCGCCGCCGCGGTCGCCGAGCACTACGGCTCGGGTCTCCTCGACGGCTGGCTCGTCGACACGGTCGACGCCTCGGCCGTGGAGCGCGTCGAGGCGGCCGGCATCCGGTGCCGGGCCGTACCGCTGATGATGTCCGACCTCGACGCCACCGAGCTGATGGCGCGGGCGGCGCTGGAGCTGGCGGAGGAGGTGCGGACCTCGTGACCGGCATCGAGACCGCGGTGTCCCTTGTGGGGGGACACGTCGGCCCGCCCGCCGACGCGGGTTACCGGGTCTGGGCACTGAGCGGGATTCCCGAGGTGCGCCCCGGGGACGACCTGGCGAAACTCGTCGCGGCGGCCGAGCCCGGTCTCGTCGACGGGGACGTGCTCCTCGTCACCTCCAAGATCGTTTCCAAGGCGGAGGCCCGGATCGTCGAGGCCGCCGACCGCGAGGCCGCCATCGACGCCGAGACCGTCCGGGTCGTGGCGCGCCGCGGCCCGCTGCGGATCGTCGAGAACCGGCAGGGTCTGGTGATGGCCGCCGCCGGGGTCGACGCCTCCAACACCCCCGCCGGGACCGTTCTGCTGCTGCCCGAGGACCCGGACGCCTCCGCGCGCGCGATCCGCGCGGGACTGCGGGACGCCCTCGGGGTCGACGTCGGCGTCGTCATCACGGACACCTTCGGACGGCCCTGGCGCACCGGGCTCACGGACGTCGCCATCGGCGCCGCGGGCGTCCAGGTGCTGGACGACCTGCGCGGCGGCACCGACGCGCACGGCAATCCGCTGAGCGCGACCGTCGTCGCCACGGCCGACGAGCTCGCCGCCGCCGGTGACCTGGTCAAGGGCAAGTCCTCCGGACTGCCCGTCGCCGTGGTGCGCGGGCTCGCGCGCCTGGTGACCGACGGGGACGGCGACGGGGCGCGGGCGATGGTGCGCGACGCGCGCGACGACATGTTCCGGCTGGGCACCTCGGAGGCGGTACGGGAGGCGGTGACCCAGCGGCGTACCGTACGGGCCTTCACCGACGAGCCCGTCGACCCCGGGGCCGTACGCCGTGCGGTCGCCGCGGCGGTGACCGCGCCCGCGCCGCACCACACCACGCCCTGGCGGTTCGTGCTCCTGGAGTCCGAGGAGTCGCGGACGCGGCTGCTCGACGCCATGCGGGACGCGTGGATCGCGGATCTGCGGGGCGACGCGAAGAGCGAGGAGTCCATCGCCAAGCGGGTCCGCCGGGGCGACGTGCTGCGCAGGGCGCCCTATCTGGTGGTGCCGTGCCTGGTCATGGACGGATCGCACACCTACGGCGACGAGCGGCGGGACGCCGCCGAGCGCGAGATGTTCGTGGTCGCCACCGGGGCGGGCGTGCAGAACTTCCTGGTCGCGCTGGCCGGGGAGCGGCTCGGCTCCGCGTGGGTGTCGTCGACGATGTTCTGCCGTGACGTCGTGCGCGAGGTTCTGGAGCTGCCGGACAACTGGGACCCCATGGGCGCCGTGGCCGTCGGTCACGCGGCGGAGGAACCCCGGGCCCGCCCGGAGCGGGACGCGGCGGGCTTCATCGAGCTGCGCTGATTCTGGCGGGGCGCCTTGGGCGGGGGCTTGCCGCCGGTTGGCTCGCCGTCTATTGACCCGCCGGGGTGCGGGTTGCGAACCGGTGTGAGTCCGTCCCGATGTGCGGGCCCGACCCGAGGTGCGGGTCTCCGCTGTGCGGGTCGGGCCGCCGTTCCTACCGGCCCTCGATGAGCGCCGGATCCGGCGTGGGTGCCGGGCCGCCGTGCTTGCCGCCCTTTGATGCGTGCCGGATCCGGCGAGGGTGCCCTTCCGCCGTGCGGCCGGTTCGCCGTGCGGCCGGTTCGCCGTGCGGCCGGTTCGCCGTGCGGCCGGTTCGCCGTGCGGCCGGTTCGGCGTGCGGGCCGGTTCGGCGTGCGTGCGTCCATGCCCCGCCGGGGCTGCGCCGAAATTGCACGGCGCCGCTTGCCTCGGGTTGGCGGACCCGGCCCCGGCCGGCGGTTCGCGCAGCTGTGGAAGGGGCGTGGCAGCGGAGGTACCGGTCGGCCGGACTCGGAGCAGGCGCCGGGGGTCCGGCGTCGCACCGTCCGGGGGTGTCGTGGTGTTCGGAGGCCTCGGTGTGGGGGGAGCGCCTACTCTCGTAGGGCATCCCCAAGTACCTCTAGGACCTCATTCGTGTCTGGACGATTCGCTCCCCGGCCGACGCGTACGACCGTGCGCGGCGGCCATGTCGTCGTGCCCGGCGGGGCCGCGACGGGCGGAGTGCCCCGCCGGTCGGCCGAGCCCGGTCGCGCTCGTACCTGGACTCCCGACGGACCGCTCGATCTCGGGCTCGTCCTCGGGCCGCTGCGACGGGGACCGGGGGACCCGACGTTCCGGACGACGCCCGACGGCTCCGTGTGGCGGGTCGCCCGTACGCCCGCCGGGCCCGGCACACTGCGGGTCGCGCTGCGCGGTGGGGTGGTCCGGGGCGACGCCTGGGGACCGGGAGCCGAGTGGCTGCTGGACCGGCTCCCCGACCTGCTCGGTGCCGCCGACGACCCCGACGCCTTCGAACCACGGCACCGGCTGGTCGCGCTCGCCCGGCATCGCCGTCCCGGCCTGCGGCTGGTGCGGACCGGGATGGTGATGGAGTCGCTGATCCCCTCCGTCCTCGAACAGAAGGTCACCACCGACGAGGCGTACCGGGCCTGGCGGCTGCTCGTCCGGAAGTTCGGGGAGCCGGCGCCCGGGCCCGCCCCGGAGCGGATGCACGTCATGCCCGCGCCGCGGACCTGGGCCCTGATCCCGTCCTGGGAGTGGCACCGGGCCGGGGTCGACGACAAGCGGGCCGCCACGATCCTGCGGGCCGTACGGGTCGCGGCGCGGCTGGAGGAGGCCGTGGCCCTCGATCCGGTGCGGGCGCAGCAGCGACTGGAGCTGGTGTCCGGGATCGGGCCGTGGACGTCCGCGGAGGTGGTCCAGCGCAGTCACGGCGCGGCGGATTCCGTGACCGTGGGGGATCTCCATCTGCCGGGGATCGTCGGGTACGCGCTGGCGGGGGACCGGGACGCGGACGACTCCGTCATGCTGGAGCTGCTGGAGCCGTACGCCGGGCAGCGGCATCGGGCCGCCCGGCTGATTCTGCTCGCCGGGCGTACGCCGCCGCGGCGCGTGCCGAAGATGCCCCGGGGGGACATCGGGCGGCTGTAGCCGGGGGCGGCTTCTCCCCGCCGGTCGGCTTCTCCCCCGCCTGCCCGGTCGGTCGGCCTCGCGGCGGTCCGAGAGGGGTTTCGCCCCCTCCGCCCCTGCCCTTCCCGTGTCCGGGGGCGCTGCCCCCGCCTCCCCCGTTTCGCGCTGCGCGCTCGTCCTCGAACGCCGGACAGGCTGGAATCTGCTCGCCCTCGAACCCCGGACGGGCTGTATCTCCAGCCCGTCCGGGGTTCGTCGAGGTGGGGTTACTGGTCCGAGGAGAAGCGCAGGGTGGCGCCCGGGATGTGGGCGTCGCACCAGACGCGGGCTCCGTCGCGCAGTTCGTTGTCGGGGCCGACGACCGCTCCGTCGCCGATGACCGCCCCGGTGAGGACGGTGCGTTCGCCGATGCGGGCGCCGACGCCGACGAAGGAGTCGGTGACGACCGCGCCGGGTTCCACGACGGCTCCGGCGAGGACCGTGCTGCCGGTGATCCGGGCGCCCTCGCCGACGCGGGCGCCCTCGCCGACCACCGTGCCGCCGGTGAGCTTGGCGTCGGGCGCCACCGTGGCCGTGGGCAGGACCAGGCGGTCGCCGCAGCGGCCGGGGACGGCCGGGGACGGGGCGCGGCCGAGCACGAGGTCGGCGGAGCCGCGGACGAAGGCCTGCGGGGTTCCGAGGTCCAGCCAGTAGGTGGAGTCCACCATGCCCTGGAGGTGGGCGCCGCCGGCCAGCAGCTCCGGGAAGGTCTCGCGTTCGACGGAGACCGGACGGCCCTCGGGGATCGTGTCGATGACCGAGCGGCGGAAGACGTACGCCCCCGCGTTGATCTGGTCGGTGACGATCTCCTCGGGGGTCTGCGGCTTCTCCAGGAACGCCGTGACGCGGCCGGTGGGGTCCGTGGGGACCAGGCCGAACGCGCGCGGGTCCTCGACCCGGGTGAGGTGGAGGGAGACGTCCGCGCCGGTCGTCTCGTGGGTCGCCACCAGGGCCGGGATGTCCAGACCCGTGAGGATGTCGCCGTTGAAGATCAGCACCGGGTCGTCGGGCCCCGACCGCAGTCGGGACGCCACGTTGCGGATGGCGCCGCCCGTGCCGAGCGGCTCCTCCTCGGTGACGTACTCGAGATGGAGGCCCAGCGAGGAGCCGTCGCCGAAGTACGGCTCGAAGACCTCGGCCAGGTAGGACGTGGCCAGCACGATGTGCTCGACGCCCGCCGCGCGCGCCCGCGCCAGCTGGTGCGTGAGGAACGGGACCCCGGCCGCCGGAACCATCGGCTTGGGCGTGTGCACCGTGAGGGGGCGCAGCCGGGTGCCTCTGCCGCCGACCAGGAGGATCGCTTCTGTCACCTGTCGTCTCTGCTTCCTGCCGGGACCGGCCGAACTGTCTTTCGGCCGGCCAGTGTATGCAGACCGTTCGATGGCGCCTTCGATGGCCGTGCGGTGTCCTTCGACGGGCCTCTGTCGTGACTTCGGGTGATCAGTGCCGGTCCGGCGGGGACGAACCCCGCCGGCCTTGCTCGTTCCTGGGTCCCGCTCCCTGCTCCCTAGCGGCCCTGGTAGCCGGCTGCCGTCTTCCTGGCCGAGCCGAGCTTGCCGTAGAGAAGCCGTCCGGGGCACTCCGTGGAGAACCCGTCCCGATGGCCCGAGATCACGTTCAGTCGCACGTTCTTTCCTTTTCGGTAGAGATTGCCACCGGCTGACGTCAGGTATGTCTTGCCACGCGGATTGGCACCGTAGAGGCCGAGTTTCCACGCCGTGAGCCTCGAGACGGCCTTGAGCGCGGCGTCGGACGGCTTCGTGTTGCCGAAGTTGCCGAGGACGGCGATCCCCATGCTGTTCGTGTTGAAGCCGAGGGTGTGAGCGCCCTTGACGGCCTTCGCGACGCCTCCGGCCCGGCCCTCGTAGATGTTTCCGCACTTGTCGACGAGGAAGTTGTAGCCGATGTCACGCCAGCCGCTGCTCACCACGTGGTAGCGGTAGATGCTGCGGATGATCGAAGGGACCTGCGAGCAGGAGTACTTGTTGCCCGAGGCGGTGTGGTGCACGAAGGCCGCCTTGACCTTCTTCGTGTAGACGAAGCCGCGCTCGCGCAGGTTCTCGTTGGCGCCCCAGCCGTGGCGCGTGATGATGCGGGGGCGCGGTCCGATGAACGGCTGCGCGCGCCGCTCTCCGAACTCGTCGGGGAGGTACTCGCGCTCCGTCTCCTCCCGGGACAGCGCGGCGATCTCGTTGGCGCCCGCGCTCTCGCTCCCGTTCCACGCGCCGGCGCCCTCGTCGGGTTCTCCGCCCGTCATGCCCGCGCCCAGGTCGCCCTCCGACTCCCCGATCCCCTGGTCCCCGTCCGTCGAGCCCACCCGCGTGCCCGGGCGGGCGGCGCCCGTCCGGGCGGCCGTGCCGGGTGCGGTCCCGCCGGGATCGACCAGTTCGAGGCGCAGGCCCCTGGGGAGGGAGTCCGCCGGTGCGGCCGGGCGCCGCTTCTCGGGACCCACCCCGTAACGCCCCCCGGGGCGCTCCGCCGAGCTCCCCACCGGGCCTTCCGCCGAGCTCTGTTCCGGGCTCTCCCGCGCGCCCTCCCCGGTTCCCGGGACGCGCTCGGCGTCGACGCGGACCTCGACGCCGTCCGAGTCGCCCACCCACAGCGGGGCGGTGGAGCCCCGCACCCGGCGCGATGTGCCCTCGGCGGTGTCCGGGTCGGCGGCGTGCTCGTGGTTGTGGGTGTCGACGTCCTGCCAGTCCGACCAGCGGTCGGTGCCGACCGCCCGCGTGCGGACCTGGACCCGGCCGTTCAGCTCGCTGTCGGGGTCGTCCCAGACGATCCCGACCAGGGAGAACGGCTTCACGTCCCGGCGCGCGAGGCCCTGTTCGGACGCGGCGGGACCGAGGGCTCGTTCACCGCTGAGCGGGACGAGCGGCAGGGACCGGGTGCTGCCGGGAACGGCGGCCTCGGACGGCGACCCCGGCGTCCCGGCCTGGGCCGGTGCGGGCAGGGTGAGAGGAAGGGCGAGAGCGGCCGCGCAGGTGACGCCGACCGAGGAAGCAAGGAATCCACGCATGCTCCTGATCCTGGACATAGTCATACATATCTGTCCATCGCGGAATTGACGGGCCGTCGGACGCGCTCCGCCGAACCGGTGGTGTGCGCGGCCGGTGCCGCGCGGCACCCCCGCGTACGCTTGCCCGCGTGAACGCCACCGACCGCACCCCTGCCGACCTGCTGCGATCCGCGCTCTCCGCGGACCCGGCGCGCCCCCTGGTGACCTTCTACGACGACGCGACGGGCGAACGCGTCGAATTGTCCGTGGCCACCTTCGCCAATTGGGTGGCCAAGACCGCCAACCTGCTCCAGGGCGAGATGTCCGCGGAGCCCGGCGAACGGGTGGCGCTGCTGCTGCCCGCGCACTGGCAGACGGCGGTGTGGCTGCTCGCCTGTTCCTCGGTGGGCGTCGTCGCGGACGTCGGGGGCGACCCGGCCGCCGCCGACCATGTCGTCGCGGGCCCCGGGCGGTTCGAGGACGGGCTCGCCTGTTCCGGCGAGCGCCTCGCCCTCTCGCTCGCGCCGCTCGGCCGCCGCTTCCCGACCCCGCCCGCGGGCTACGCCGACTACGCGGTGGAGGTGCCGAGCCAGGGCGACCGGTTCGCGCCGTACGCGCCGGTCGATCCGGAGGAGCGGGCGCTGATCGTCGCCGGGGCCGCGTACACGGGCGCGGAGGTCGTGGAGCAGGCCCGGTCCGACGCCCCCGGGCTGGATCTGACGGGACCCGGTTCACGCATCCTGTCGGCGCTCTCGTACGACACCTGGGAGGGACTGGCCGCCGGCCTGTACGCGCCGCTCGCCACCGGCGGATCGGTGGTGCTCTGCCGCCACCTCGACCGGCTGGACGACGACTCGCTCGCCCAGCGGATCGAGAGCGAGCGGGTGACGGCGACGGCCCGCTGAGGTCCGACCTCCAGGTCCTGCCGTCACCTTCCCCCCGCCCCGCGGCGACGACGACGGAAAGACGGCGGGAAGGCGGCGGCAGGACCTGGTCCGCCTCCGGTCCGCCCCGTGGTCCGCGGCCCATCGGAGCGCGGCGCCGATGGGGGACAGCCGTGCGGCCGTGCTCGCACCGGGCGCGTTCGGCGATCCGACCGGGCGGCCGGTGGCTGGGCGCCGCCGTCGTGGCGGGCGCCCGCCCGGGATCGCGGGCAGGCCTCAGAGGCCGTCCGGGGAGCGTCAGGCCGGAGGGACGCGCCCGTTCCGCCGGGACCCGCTCGCATGCGCCCACGACGCCGCGCGTACGCGCACGCATCCGTGCGGCCCGTCCGGAAGCCGTACGGCCCGGCGCGGGCGGCCCTGGCGGCGTCCGGGGCCCGGACGGACCCGTCCCCCGTTCGGCTCATCACCGGCGCCCCTCACCGGCCGCTCCGGGACATGGTCGTAGGAGCAGCCCGACACGCTCGTACGCCATGAGGGGTGGTGGTTCCGACGTGACCGACACCGCAGGCACACCCTCCGGGCGCCAACAGGGGCCGGGGCTGGGGGCGTCGCCCACCGGGGTCGGACGCCGGCGGCGGCGCTGGCTGCGGTACACCGCCATCGGGGTGACCGTGGCGGTCCTCGGTGCCGCGGGGATCGGCTGGGCCGCGTACGAGAAGCTGAACGGGAACATCACGGCCGACGACGACGCCGCCGCCGAGCTCGCCCGGTACGAGAAGGAACGGCCCACCGCGCTGGTGCACGACGCGCAGAACATCCTGCTGATCGGGTCGGACTCGCGATCGGGGGCCGGCAACAAGAAGTACGGCCGCGACTCCGGGACCGAGCGGTCCGACACCACGATCCTGCTGCACCTCTCGGCGAACCGGCGCAGCGCGACCGCCATGTCGCTGCCCCGCGACCTGATGGTGGACGTGCCGGGCTGCCGGCGTCCGGACGGCACCCGCACCGATCCCATGTTCGCGATGTTCAACTACGCCTTCCAGGTGGGCGGTTCGGCCTGCACGATCCGTACCGTCGAAAAGCTCACGAACATCCGCGTCGATCACCACATGGTGGTCGACTTCCACGGTTTCAAGGACATGGTCGACGCCGTGGACGGCGTCGAGGTGTGCCTGAAGGAGCCGATCGACGACAAGGCGGCCAAGCTGAGGCTGCCCGCGGGCAAGGTCGTGCTCGACGGCGAGCAGGCCCTCGGCTACGTCCGCGCCCGCAAGAGCATCGGCGACGGCAGCGACACCGACCGCATGGACCGCCAGCAGCGCTTCCTGGGCGCGCTCGTCAACAAGGTGCGCAGCAACGACGTCCTGCTCAACCCGGCGAAGCTGTACCCGGTCCTGGACGCGGCCACCTCGTCGCTGACCACCGACCCGGGGCTGGCGAGCCTGCGCGGCCTGTACGACCTGGTGCGCGGCATGCGGGACATACCCACCGACAACGTGCAGTTCCTGACCGTCCCGCGGACCTCCTACGTCCTCAACGCCAACCGCGATCAGCTCGTGGAGCCCGAGGCCACCCGGCTCTTCGCCCGACTGCGCGCGGACCGGCCGGTGACGGTCACCGAGGAACCGTCGCGGAAGCTCACCCAAGGCCGGCCACCGCTTTCCCCGAGCCCGTACGGAAACTCGTCGCGCGGCTACGAAAAGGAGTCGGACGGCGACGGAAAGTCGAACGCGACAGGGCCCGCCGCGCTCGCCGGGACACCCGACCCGGCACCCACTTTCCGGGGCAACACGGCCGCCGAGGATGCCTGCGGGTAAAGCCCGCGCCAAGGGTGGGAACAGCTGAGCTAAGAACTCTCCGAGAAATAGGACGGATTGCCCGGTTGTAGGAACGTTGAATTCGTCACGGCCGTCGCTAGACGCTGAACTGGACGGATAGTGTGAGCGATCCGGTGCACCCGGCCACGAGGACAGTCCTGGCGGTCGCGCACTGCTTGACCGAGACCCGAGCGCCTTTTTGAGGGGGAAAAAGGCGCCGCGTGGCCCCGACGGAGGATTCAGACAACCGTGGACGCGCAAGGCCGTGGGCGGGCGGACGACATCGATCCCGCAGACCAGTGGGTGCTCAACCCGAACACCGGTGAATACGAACTGCGACTGCCCCCTTCCGGAGCGCAATCGGGAGTGCCGCGGCCTCGGAGGGGCAATCCCTCCCAGGCGGCCCGCTCCCGGACGGCATCCGGCAGGGATCGCGCGGCACCGGGCCGGGACCGTGAAGCGCCGGGGCGGGAACATGACGCGCCCGGCCCCGATGTACCAGGGCCGCGCAGGCGGCGCGGTGAACCGCCGGAGCCTCTTCCGGGTCGTCGCCGTGGGCGCACCAAGGCGCCCAAGAAGTCGAAGGCCAAGAAGGTCCTGCTCTGGACCGGCGGCACCATGGCGCTGGTGCTGGTGGCCGTGACGGGCGGCGCGTACGCCTACCTCAAGCATCTTGAGGGCAAGATCCACACGGAGGACGTCGGCGGCTCGGCCAAGAGCGGCTTCAGCAAGGACGAGGCCTTCAACCTCCTCATCATCGGCACCGACAAGCGCACCGGTGCGGGCAACGAGGGCTACGGCGACAAGAACAGCGTCGGGCACGCCGACACGAACATCCTGCTGCACGTCGCCAAGGACCGGACGAACGCGACCGCGATGAGCATTCCGCGCGACCTCATCGTCGACATCCCCGAGTGCAAGTCGAAGCAGGAGGACGGCTCCGAGAAGCTCATCCGGGGCACGGAGAACCAGCGCTTCAACACGAGTCTCGGCCAGTACGACCGGAACCCGGGCTGCACGATGGACACGGTCAAGGCGGTCACCGGCATCACCGTCGACCACTTCGTGATGGCCGACTTCAACGCCGTCAAGACGCTGACCAGCGCGGTGGGCGGCGTCGAGGTCTGTCTCGCGAAGAACGTCGACGACCCCGACTCGCACCTCAAGCTGTCCGCGGGCAAGCACACCATCGAGGGCGAGCAGGCCCTCGCGTTCGTACGCACCCGGCACAGCTTCGGCAACGAGGGCGACCTCGACCGCATCAAGGTGCAGCAGCAGTTCCTGGGCTCCCTGATGCGCAAGATGAGTTCGAGCGACACCCTCACCAGCGCCACCAAGCTGTACAAGCTGGCCGAGGCCGCCACCGACGCGCTCACCGTCGACACCGGCATCGGCAAGGCCACCACGCTCAAGGACATGGCCCTGGAGCTGAAGAAGGTGCCGCCGAAGAACATCACCTTCACGACGGTCCCGGTGATAGACAACCCGGCCGAGAAGACCCCGGTCACGGTCGTGGTCAGCCCGACGAAGTCCCAGCCGGTCTTCGACGCGATCAAGAACGACGTCTCCTTCACCGCCGTGAAGCAGAAGGAGAAGAAGGAGAAGGCCTCGGTGGCCGCCCGTCTCAAGGGCTCCCGGTCCGCCGCGTCCGACATCCGCGTCGACATCTACAACGGCGGCGCCAAGGCCGGCTCCGCACAGGAGACTCTCAACTGGCTGCAGAATGATGAGGGAGTGCTCAAGTCCACCCAGCTCGGAAACGCCGACGAACCGCTCGGCAGGACGACGCTGGAGTACTCGCCCGACCAGGCCGACCAGGCACGCAAGCTGGCGGATCTGATGGGACTGCCCGCTTCGGCGATGAAGCCCGGCAAGAGCGAGAAGAACTCGCAGGGACTGCCGGCGATCGTGCTGACCCTGGGCAAGGACTTCAAGGGCGCCGGAGTGCCTCTGGCGGCTCCGACGAAGGCGCCGGACGTGGACGACAAGACCACGGCGGACAAAACAGTGTGCGCCAAGTGATGACCTGACGGGTCCGTCGAGCGTCCTACAGGACGTGAGGGGCGCCCGGCGGCCGGATGCGATGCGCGTCCGGCCGCCAGGTGTGTGACGGACCCGTTTGTCAGGCGCAGGGTGGGGAGGGGCTGGAGATGGCGCAAAGCAGTGTGCATGGGGAGGGAGCACGATCACGTGTCCCGCGAGCCGGTGAGTTGGGCTGGGACGACAGCGTGTACGAGGAGGGCGGCGAGCCCGTTCGTACGGCTGGGGACGATCGGGCCCGGCCCGTCGGCGAGGGTGGCGACGACGGAGCGAGTCCGGCGTCCGACGACACCATGCCGCTCGCCACGCAGGGGCAGGGCCGGCACGGCGGGGGCGGCGGCGGACGGGGCGGCACCGGGAACCGCCCACGGCGCGGACGCCGGATACTGCGCTGGTCGGCGATGATCCTGTCGCTCCTGATACTCGGGACCGCCGGCGCGGGCTACCTGTACTACCGGCATCTGAACGGCAACATCAAGCAGGACGAGCTGAACATCGGCGACGAGAAGGACCGCGCCGCCAAGTCGAAGCCGAACGCTGCGGGCCAGACCCCGCTGAACATCCTGCTGATCGGTTCGGACGCCCGGAACTCCGCCGCGAACCGGAAGCTCGGGGGCGCGCGGAACACCTTCGACGGGTCCGTCCGCGCGGACGTCCAGATGCTGCTGCACCTCTCGGCGGACCGCACCAACATGTCGGTCGTGAGCATGCCGCGCGACACCATGGTGGACATACCCGCCTGTACCGACCCGGACACCCGGAAGACGTACGCCGCGAGCACGTATCCCACGATCACGAACGACTCGCTGCGCCGCGGCGGCCCCGGCTGCACGGTCGCCACCTGGGAGAAGCTGACCGACATCCACATCGACCACTTCATCATGGTCGACTTCGCGGGTGTGGTCTCGATGGCCGACGCGATCGGCGGCGTCCCGGTCTGCGTGAAGGAGAACGTCTACTCGCGCACCTCCACCGGCAAGGGCTCCGGACTGAAGCTCAAGGCGGGCACGACGTCCGTCAAGGGCAAGCAGGCCCTGCAGTGGCTGCGGACGCGCTACGGCTTCGAGGACAACACCGACATCGGCCGGACCAAGGCCCAGCACCAGTACATGAACTCGATGGTGCGCGAGCTGCGCGAGAACGCCACGCTGAGCAACCCGGGCAAGCTGAGGAGCCTCGCGGAGACGGCCACCAAGGCGCTCACCGTCGACGACAGCCTGGGCACGGTGACCAAGCTCTACGACCTCAGCAACGAGCTGAAGAAGGTCCCGTCGAAGCGCATCACCATGACCACCATGCCGTGGGTGTACGCCCCCGACGGAGCCCGGGTGCTCCCCAAGGCGACCGACGCGGACAAGGTCTGGCGACTGCTCCGCGAGGACATCGCGCTGGACGGCAAGGGCAAGAAGAAGGCCACCGAGCGCACCTCGAAGGACCCGGCCGCGGCCGACGGCGAGATCGCGGTGCAGGTGCAGAACGGCACGCGCACCAGCACCCTGGCCCCGGTCAGCGGGCGCGCGAGCGCGGTGACCGGACTGCTCGTCGGCAAGGGCTTCACCCAGGCGAAGGCCGACACCACGACGGCGACCACCGAGGACGCCACGGTGATCCGCTACCCGAGCGCCGATCTGGAGGGCGACGCCCTGAGGATCGCCAAGTCCCTCGGGATTCCGACGAGTTCGGTGGAGCAGTCGGCGAACGTCTCCGGGATCACCCTGGCCGTCGGCGCCGACTGGCGGGAGGGCACCGCGTACAAGGCGCCCGCGGACGACAACTCGGTTCCCGAGTCCGCGAAGCTGGACAAGGGCGCGGACACCGAAGCCTGCATGGACATCAATCCGGACTTCGTCTGGTAGCGGGGGACGGACGGTGAAAGGCAGTCGGGCCCCTCTCGGTTTCGAGAGGGGCCCGACTCATGTACGGACGGGCTCAGTCGGAGCCGACGAGGACGGCGGGGCGACGGGACGCGATGACCTTCTTCGCCAGCGCCTTCGGGCTGGTGAGGAAGCCCCAGCCCCACGACATGTGCATCGTCGCGAGGGCGACGGGGATCTGGATCCGGGCCTTCGCCGGCAGCCCCTTGCCCGCGGGCAGCGAGCCGAGCGCGATGGCCGCGAGATACCCGGCCGGGACGACGAGGCCCCAGGGGGTCAGCGCCGCGCCGACGACCACACCCGCCGCGATCGCGCAGACGGCGGTCGGCGGGGCGAGGTAGCGCAGGTTGATGGAGCCCTCGTGGTAGCGGGCGACGACGTGCCGCCAGCGGCCGTAGTCCTTGTACTGCTTGCCGAGCGCCCTGACGGACGGGCGCGGCCGGTAGGACACCTTCAGCTCGGGCGAGAACCAGATGAGTCCGCCGGCCTCACGGATACGGAAGTTCAGCTCCCAGTCCTGGGCGCGGATGAACTCCTCGTTGTAGCCGCCCTGCTGCTCCAGCGCCTCGCGCCGGAAGACACCGAGGTACACGGTCTCGGCAGGGCCCGCCTCGCCACCGGTGTGGAAGGCCGCGTTGCCGACACCGATCTTCGACGTCATGGCGGCGGCGACGGCGTGCTCCCAGTCGCTCTCGCCCTCGGCGTGCATGATGCCGCCGACGTTCTGCGCGCCGGTCTCCTCCAGGAGCCGTACGGCGGTGGCGATGTAGTTCGGGGAAAGCATGCCGTGCCCGTCGACGCGCACGACGACGGGATGCCGGGACGCCTTGATCGCGGCGTTCAGCGCCGCGGGCGTGCGACCGGTCGGGTTCGGCACGGTGTGGACCCGCGGGTCCTCGCGGACGAGTTCGGCGGCGATCTCGTCGGTCCGGTCCGTGGAGGGACCGATGGCGATCACGACCTCCATCTCGCCGTCGTACTCCTGCGCCAGGATCGCTTGCACGGCCCCGCGCAGATGCCGCTCCTCGTTGAGGACGGGCATGATCACAGAAACGGCGGGGGACCGCACGTCGGGCTTCTCGCTCATCGGGCCTCACGTTACCGCGAACGGGGGACACGGTCGCGCGCCGCCCGGCCTTAAGGACCGGGCCGCAGATCGTATGGGCCTACCGTGCTCACGGATCCCCACGCCCAGCGGAACGCGGCCCCGCCCGGTCTCGCGGAACGCGCCCCTCCCCCGTCCAGCCTCGCGGAGGTGTCCCCCTTGCCCACGCCGCCCCGCTCCCCCGTCCGACCCCAGCGCCCCCCGCAGCCGTCACCCGCACGGCGTCCCACCCGGCGGTACGACGGACGCCCGGTGCGCCGCGTACGGCGCAGGAAGCCGCGCTGGGCCGTCCGGGCGCTGACCACCGTCTCCGCGGTGGTCCTCGCCTCGGCGGGGATCGGGCACGCGGTGGTGACCAGCCTGGACGCGGACATCGCCCGGGTGGACCCGTTCAAGGACATGAAGAA
Organism: Streptomyces sp. NPDC002580; assembly: GCF_042889485.1. Lineage (NCBI taxonomy): Bacteria > Bacillati > Actinomycetota > Actinomycetes > Kitasatosporales > Streptomycetaceae > Streptomyces > Streptomyces sp. NPDC002580. Next base: position 36,295 of record NZ_JBIAQZ010000005.1, read on the forward strand.
CCGGCCCGAGGCGGGCAACGGCATGAACGTGCTGCTGGTCGGTACCGACGGCCGGGACAGGATCACCGAGGCGGAGCGGCGGAAGTACCGGCTCGGCGGCGCCCCCTGTCACTGCACGGACACGATCATGATCGTGCACATCTCGGAGGACCGGGAGCGCGCCAGCATCGTCAGCCTGCCGCGCGACTCCTACGCCGAGACCCCCGAGATCACCGACCCGGTCACCGGCAGACGGACCGCCCCGCACCCCCTCAAACTGAACGCGGCGTACGCGCAGGGCGGCCCGACCCTGACCGTGCGGACCGTCGAGGACATGACCCACGTGAAGATCGACCACTATCTGGAGGTCGACTTCGCCAGCTTCATGAAGACGGTGGACGTGCTCGGCGGCGTCCGGGTCTGCACCGCGCGGCCGCTCAAGGACAGCTACACCGGCCTCGACCTGAGCGCGGGCTCGCACCTGCTGAGCGGCGGCCAGGCCCTTCAGTACGTACGGTCCCGGCACACCGACGGCTCCTCCGACCTCGGCCGGATGCAGCGCCAGCAGCGCTTCCTGGCGGCGCTCGTGGGACAGGCCACGTCGTCCGGCGTGCTGCTGAACCCCATGAAGTTCCGTGACGTGACGCGGGCCGCGCTGGGCTCGGTACGGGCCGACAAGGGCTTCGGCACGGACGAGCTGCTGGATCTGGGCCGGGCGATGCGGAACTTCTCCCCGTCCTCGTCCGAGTTCACGACCGTGCCGATCGGCCGGATGGGCTACGTCGTCAAGGGCATCGGCTCGACCCTGAAGTGGGACGAGACCAAGGCGCGGAAGCTGTTCCAGGATCTGCGCGAGGACAAGCCGCTCGCGGCGCCCCGGGCGCCGCGGCCGAAGGCCGTCCGGGTCGCGGTGGCCCCGCAGCAGATCCGGGTCCAGGTCGAGAACGGGACCGCGACGACGGGGCTCGGCAAACGGGTCGACGGCGCGCTCGCCGCCACCGGGTTCCGGACGACGGGGCGGCCCGTCACCGCCGGGGACCGTACGGTCCGGCGCACCGTCGTCGCGTACGACCCCCGCTGGGACCGCTCGGCGAAGTCCCTCGCGACCGCGCTGCCCGGTTCCGAACTGCGCGCGGTCCCCGGTCAGGGCCCGCTGCTGAAGGTGATCGCCGGCGCGGACTTCAAGAAGGTCGCCCGGGTACGGGCGGAGGACCGGCAGCAGGGGGAGTCCGGGGTGGTGACGGGAGACCAGGTGGTGTGCCCGTGACGACCCCGGACCGGGCCCGCGCCGGCGACGTCCGCCGCGACCGCACGGACAGGTCCCGGGCCCTGGCGTGCGGGGCGTCGCGGGGCGGACGGGAAGGTGACAGCGGGTCCTAGTCGTCGAGGCCTTCCGCCGCGCGCTTCTCGCGGAGTTCCATGATCGCGCGGCGGCGGGCCAGGCGGTGGGTGCGGCGGATCTGCGCCTCCTGGTAGCGGCGCTCGTCGCGCTCCGTCTCCGCGAGGACCGGCGGGACCCGGCGGGGCTTGCCGTCGGCGTCGACGGCGGCGAACACGAGATAGGCCGAGCCGACCTGCTGGGCCGGCGTGGACTCGTTCCAGCGCTCAGCGAGGACCCGGACGCCGACCTCCATCGAGGTACGTCCGGTCCAGTTGACCTGGGCCTTCACATGGACCAGGTCGCCGACGCGGACGGGTTCGAGGAACGCCATCTCGTCCATCGAGGCCGTGACGGCGGGCCCGCCGGAGTGCCGCCCGGCCACCGCGCCCGCCGCGTCGTCGACGAGCTTCATGATCACTCCGCCGTGCACCGAACCCAGGAGGTTGGTGTCGTTGTGGGTCATGATGTGGCTGAGGGTGGTCCGGGACGCTGAGGTCGGCTTGCCCGGAATATCGTTTTCCGGACTGGGGGCCTGATCTGTCATGTCCTCCACCTTATGCCGGGCGCCGGACGGTCCCTTTGCATCAGCTCTGCAACAGGCGTGACCCAGATCTCCCCGCTCCCTTGTAAGGGGCCTGGTGGGGAGCGGCACACTGGTCCGCATGAATGATTGGCCCGACGGGTGGTCCGACGAGAACCGCAGCAACCGCTACGGACGCGGCAGCGCAGGCGCCCAGCCTGAGAGCGCCCGCGTCATGCGACAGGTCCGCCGCGGCCCGTCCGCCCCCGGACCGGGCCAGGACGCCCCGCCCTACGGCGGCGGCGTGCCCCGCCAGCCGTCGTACGTCGACGGCCAGGGCTACGACGACGGCTACGGCGACAACGGGTACGACTCCGGCTACAACACGGGCCAGACGTACGGCGCCCCCGACGGGCCGGGCGGCCCGCAGGGACCCGGCGGCGGCGCGTACCCGCAGCGCCCGGCACCGAACTGGCGGCGCCGGATCAAGTGGACCGCCATCACGCTGGTCACCGCGCTGGTCGTGGTCTCCGTCGGCACCTACTTCTGGGCGGACTCCAAGCTCCACCGTGACGTGGATCTCTCCAAGGTCATCGACCGCCCGGAGACCGGCGAGGGCACGAACTACCTGATCGTCGGTTCCGACAGCCGCGCCGGCATGTCCGCCGAGGAGAAGAAGAAGCTGCACACCGGCTCCGCCGAGGGCAAGCGCACCGACTCGATGATGATCCTGCACACCGGGAGCAACGGCTCGACACTGGTCTCGCTGCCGCGTGACTCCGACGTCGAGATCCCCACGTTCAAGGGTTCCGAGTCCGGCAAGACGTACCAGGGCACCGGCAAGCACACGAAGCTGAACGCGGCCTACGCCATGGACGGACCCGAGCTCCTCGTGCGCACCATCGAGGCCAACACGGGTCTGCACATCGACCACTACGTGGAGATCGGCTTCGGCGGGTTCGCGAGCATCGTCGACGCCGTCGGCGGTGTCGAGATGACCCTCGACAAGGGCTTCAAGGACAAGTACTCGGGCGCCGACTTCAAGGCGGGCAAGCAGACGCTGAACGGCGAGCAGGCCCTCGCCTTCGTCCGTACCCGGCACGCCTTCGCCGCCTCGGACCTGGAGCGCACCAAGAACCAGCAGAAGTTCCTGGCCGCCCTGGCCCACCAGGTCGCGACCCCCTCGACCGTCCTGAACCCCTTCAAGCTCTACCCGACGATGGGCGCGGGCCTCGACTCGCTGATCGTCGACAAGGACATGGGCCTGTGGGACCTGGCCGACATGTTCTGGGCCATGAAGGGCGTCACCGGCGGCGACGGCAAGTCCATGAACATGCCGATCTCGGGCTCCAGCGGCGGCAACCTCGTCTGGGACCGGACCAAGATGAAGGCCCTGGTGGAGCAGTTGAAGAACGACGAGACGGTCACGGTCTCGGGGAACTGAGCACCGCCGTACCCTCCGACTCACGCGGAGCACCGCCCTTCGGCGCGGTGCTCCGCGTGATGTCGTTCCCGCACCTGTTCCCGCACGGGTTCCCGCACGCGTGCCTGTACGCGTGCCTGTACGCGTACGGGAACCCGTGCCCGTCGCTCATTTGCGGAGGGTGATGTGGCCCCGGGTGCGGGGCCCGTCGAACTTGGAGCGGTCGACGACGGGCCTCGGGCCGGGTTCCGCGGCGACGAGACGGATGGTGTCGCGGCCCGCCAGCGCGGTGCACCACTGGGCCAGGTGGGGGCGGGTGCCGCGGGGACCGGACGCCTCCTCCCACAGGGCGCGCACCGCGCCGGCCCGCCGGTCGTCGAGCACGCCGGACAGCGGGTTCAGGGACGTGCCGGGGGAGACGTACGCGTCCTGGCTCAGCACGCGGCCCACCAGCAGGGCCGTCTTGTAGCGGTCGCTGTCCACCGTGGCGGTACCGGCGGCGGCCAGCGGGTCGTGCCAGTCGGGTGTGTCCGCCTGCTCCAGGACCGGCGGACGGCCGGCCATGCGGACGCCGTCGCAGTCCAGGAGGTACGGGGCGGGGGCCGGCCGGACGGTCCACAGCACGTTCGCGTGGGACACGTCGCCGACGACCAGCCCCAGGGTGTGCAGCCATCGGAAGAGTCCGAGGACGGCGACCACCAGCGCGTACCGCTCGGCCGGCGAGGGCTGCGCCACGGCCTGCCAGGCCGGCCTCGGCGGCCGGAGCAGATACGACAGGTCGGTCAGCCGGGTCTCGCCGCGCCCTGTCCGCCAGGTCATGGAGCCGGGCGCGCGGCGCATCAAAAAGCCCGTCACCCTGCCGCCGTCCACGACCCGGCACAGCGGCCACGCCGTCTCCCGGTCCAGCCGCTCCCGGTCGGCCGCGGCGAGCCCCTGCCGCAGGGCGACGAGCGCGGCGAGTTCGGCGCCGTCGACCTTCCCCGGCTCGCGGTAGCTCTTGTACAGCAGCCCGTCCGGACCGGTGACGTCGTACACCTCGCCCTGGCCGCCGTCGCCGATCCGCGCCCCGAGGGCGAGCGGGCCGAGGGACACGTCGGCGCCGTCGCCGTGGCTCACGGAGCGGCCTCCCACAGGACGACGGCGGTGCGGTCGTCGTCGTACGACTTGACCCGGTACTGGAGCTGCCACAGGAAGTCGGCCGGTGCCGGCACGGTCCCGGTGCCCCACCCGGACCCGAGGAAGTCCCGCATCCCGGCGTCTCCCGCGAGCGGGGTGGACAGGCCGTCCGTGCACAGCACGAGCACGTCGCCCGGCAGGGCCGGGGCCAGGAGCCGGGCGCGGGCGCGGTGGCCGTGCGGCAGGGCGGCGGTGCGGGTGTCGATCATTCCGTCGCCGTCGTGCTCGGGGTCCGTGAGGGACAGGTTCCAGGCGCCGGCGCGCAACAGCGCGGTGCCGCCGTCGCCGACGGCCAGGAATCCGCGGGTACGGACGCGGGGGTCGAGCGGGACCAGCAGGGCGCGCAAAGTGGTGGCGTACGCGGCGGGGTCGTCGCCGCGTTCGCGGGCGCGGTGCGCGAGAAGGGTCGCGACCCGGCCCACCGCGGTGTCCGCCAGCGCGGCGAACCGGGGCCCGTCACCCACGCGCAGGGTCTCGGAGAGCTCCCCGGAGAGGCCGTCCAGCTCCATCGCGGCGAGCCGGCAGGCCTCCTGCGAGCCGACGTGCGAACGGGCCGCCGACCCCACGCCGTCCGCCACCGCGAGCAGCAGCAGTCCGTCGGCGCCGGGCGCCCCGAGGCGCACCACCGCCAGGGAGTCCTGGCGCGGCTCTCCCTGGTAGCGGTGCGAGTCGCCGCGCACGGACGCCGCCCGGACCGTCAGGGCGCCGTACCCGGCACCGTCCACCACCATGTCGGGTGTCAGTGCCGCGGCCGGGTCCTGCCGGACCGAGGGGAGTTCCAGGGGTTCGGGCGCGTACAGCGGGGGCTTGGGACCGGAGTGGCGCGGAGCGCCGAGGACCGGTACGGGCACGGTCCGGGTGACGGGCTCCTCGCGCGGGGGTCCGGCCTCCGCCCGTCCGGACCAGGCCCCGGACTCTGACCAGGAACCGGACCCGGACCCGGACTCGGGCCGGGACCCGGACCAGGCCCCGGAACCGGAGTCGGACCCGGACTCCGCCGCATCGCGCGCGGACGGTGCTGACGGCCGCTGCCCGTATCCGGGCATCGGTGACGCGGGAGTCGGTTCGTACGAGGACGGCGGGGGCGTGTGCTCCTCGAAGCGGGGCATGGGCTGCCGCTGTACGGAGCCGGACGACGGCACCGGGGGTGCCGGGTCGTACGAGGCGGGTGGTGCCGCGTGCGGGGTCGGCCCGTACGTCGTGGCCGGTGAAGGTCGCGGCGGTCCGGCCGTGGGCGCCGTGGAGGGCGTCGGCCCGCTGCCCGGCGCGTCGGCTTCCGGCTGGTGGGTGAAGAACTGGTCGACGCTCTGCCAGGTCGCGTCCAGCGGGTCGGGCTCCCGCGCCTCCGGCCAGGGGAGATCCGGCTGACGCGCGTCCGCCCGGTCCGTGTCCCCAGAGCCGCCGTCCGCCCGGCCCGCGCGCCCCTGTCCCGCGCGCTCCTGACCGGGATGCCCCTGGCCGCCGTGCGCCTCGTCCGCGTACGCCCGGCCGCCGTCCGCGGGCTCCCGTGCGTCGGGTTCCCACGGGCCGGGTCGCCGCGGACCGGACCGGGGCTGCCCGGCGGAGTTCATGTCGTTCCCCATCGGTGCGACCTCACATCTTGTCGAGAGAGACGATGGAGAACCCGGGCACGGTGTCGTCCACGGCCAGCGTGAACCCCTGGCCGCCGCCCGCCCCGATGCTCCCGGCGGACCGGACGATCGAGCGGGTCAGGCTGGAGGCGAACTCGCGCAGCGCCTGGGCCGGTGACACCGACGAGTCCTTCTGCATGAACGCCCGGAAGTTGGCGACCCGCGCGATCGTCGGCTCCTGCGCCTCGCCGATGCCGAAGGCGATGATCTTCGGACAGAACCGTGACCGGGTGAGCTCCTTGTACGCCTGCTCCCAGTCGGGGTCGGTGGGGATGCCGTCGGACAGGAAGAAGACCACGGGGCGGTAGACCTCGTGGCCCTCCGCCTTGAGCGCCGCCACATCGGCCTCGACACAGCGCAGCAGGATGTGGAACGCGTCGCGGTACGAGGTGAGCCCGCCCGCGGCAAGCGCGGGCACCGAGTCGATGTCGCTGAGGTCGGCGAGGGGCTGCAGCACGGTGGCGGTGTCGGAGAAGCCGATGAGGCAGAAGCGCGTCTTGTCGGCGACCGTCGGATTGGTGCTGATCTCGTGGTGCAGGTCCGGGAGCGCGCCGTTGATGGCGTCGATCGGCTCGCCGATCATCGACCCGGACTCGTCGCAGAGCAGGTAGAAGGGCAGGATCTGCAAGGTCTCGGACCTCCGGGTCAGTACGTGTAGAAGTAGATCTCGATGTCGGCGTGCCCCGAGGAGGCTCCGCCCTTCCAGAAGTCGCGGGTGGTGGCGGCGCGGAACATGTCCGGACGGGCCTTCTCCAGCAGCGCGTTGACGTCGTGGGCGTAGCGGCCCCCGGAGGCCGGGTCGGTGTGGCGTCCGAAGGTCAGCACGAAGGCGGCGCGTCGGCCCTGGTAGCGGGCGGTCGCCCCGCGCAGGGCGCGCACGATGCCGTCCTCGTCCCCGGCGCGCGCGTCGACCGCCACCTTGACCGGTGTGCGGACCACCGCCCGCGGGCCGGTGTGCCGGGGCTTGTTCCTCGCGGTGGCCGACGTGTCGCCGGAGGACGAGGGGGCCGGCCGCTTCGCGGCCTCGGGGTCGCCCCGGTCCCCCATGGCCACCAGGGCGAGCACGAGCAGCATGTCCGCGAACAGCCAGCCCGCCAGGTGCAGCGGCTGGAACCGTCCACCGCGCCTCATCGGGCCTCGGTCAGGGACGTGGGAGGCAGCTGCCGGGGATCCTTGCGGGGGTCGTCGCCGGGGGGCTTGCGGAGGTCGGGGCGGACGCCGGGGCGGCCCGGTCCTTCGGCCGGAGCGCCTCCCCGGTCCGCGGATGCCCGGTCCTCGAACGCCCCGGTCCCGTCGCCGGGACGGCCACCGCGGTGGGCATGGCTGTGAGCGTGGGCGTGATCGGCCGGATCCGCCGGGCCGGCGTGAGCCCATCTGTCCGCGTGAGCCACCGGGCTCGCGTAAGCGGTCGGACCCGCAGGGGCCGTCGGGCCGGCGTAAGCGGTCGGGCCCGCAGGAGTCGCCCGGCCCGCCCGTTCCTGGCGGTCCGCCCGCAGCTCCTGGACGAGCCGGGCGAATTCGTCGGCGGTCGCCCGCAACACCCCGGTCTGGGCGTTCAGTTCACGCACCGCGTGCTGGGACTCCTCGACCGCGCGGGCCGTCCCGTCCGCCACCTCGGCGAATCGGCCGAGCAGTTGGGCGGAGACGTCCGAGGCCACCTCGATGCCGGTGGTGTAGGCGCGCTGGGAGGCGGCCAGCACGGTGACGGAGTCCTCGACCCGGTCACCGGCGCCCGCGACCGCGCGCCGCACCTCGCCGCTCGCGTCGCGGACCCCGTCGAGTGCCTCGCCGACCCGCGCTCCGCCGTCGCTCAGGGCGGCCTCGACGCGGCCCATCGCGGCCTCCAGGGGCTTGACGGAGGTGTCGATCCCGGCCAGCGTCCGTTCTGCGGACCGCACCGCACCGCCGACGGCCGAGGCGGCCGACGTCAGGTCCTCCTGGACCCGCACGGCCTGGTCGCCCAGCTGCCGCAGGGTCGCGGCGGCTCCGGCGAGTTCGGCCGCGAAGCGCTGCGGGGAACTCGACCGCCGTCCGCCCAGGACGAGTTGGGCGCGGGTCAGCACCGGGACCAAGGCAGCCATCAGCTCCCCGGAGGCGCGGTCCGCGTCCTCCTCCCGGCGGGCGACGGTGGACCGCCGCACACCGTGCACGAGGACCAGGGCGAAGAGCACCGCGATGGCGACGGTGGCGCTCATCGCGACGTGGCCGAAGGTGAACGCGCCGGTGAGGTGCCCCTCGAAACCGGACTGCCACAGTTGCAGGAAGGGCCGGGCGGCGGCCTTCGGGTCGGCGCCGGTCAGCGCCCCGTAGGCGCTCGACGCCCGGGTCAGGCCGTACCAGGTGAGCATCAGCGGTACGAAGACCAGCGCGCCCAGCACCCCTTCGGCGTAGGACCAGATCCGGTGTTCCGCGTCCTGCCCGCCCGCCGCCCGGAGGCTCTCGGGGCGGGCGTAGGCGGCGAGGAGGTCGAGTTCGGACCAGGCGTCCAGCGCGGCGGCGTCCCCGTCCCGCAACGCCGAAGCGAGCGCGGACAGTTCTTCCTTCCGGGTTCCGAGCGCCGGCCGCCTCGCGAGGTTCTCGATGCTCTGCGCGATGACATGACGGTCCATCAGGGCGCCTGACGGCATGCCCACCCCCACAACACGACGGACGCGGGGGTGCGTCGACGGCAACCGGGGATCCCCAACCCGTGCCCCCGCGCCCCCGCCGGTTCACACGCACCAGACGTGCGACCGAGGGCACAGAGAGTACTCCAGCCGCCACGCTCCGCGCATGGACTCCCGGCAGTCCGCCGTCTCCCGCATGGGGCGGGGAACCCGGTCCGCGGGAAAAACGAGAGGTGAGAGGCACACGGAGTGCCTCTCACCTCTGCTGTCCTACGAGTTCACGGCTTCACAGCTTCACGGCTCGACAACTCCGCCGCTCCGCCGCTCACCTTCGCCGGCGCGGGGCGCGCTACGGAAGGTTCCTCGCCATCACGATCCGCTGCACCTGGTTCGTGCCTTCGTAGATCTGGGTGATCTTCGCGTCGCGCATCATGCGCTCGACCGGGTAGTCGCGGGTGTAGCCGTAGCCGCCGAGGAGCTGGACGGCGTCCGTGGTGACCTCCATCGCGACGTCCGAGGCGAAGCACTTGGCGGCGGCGCCCTGGAAGGTGAGCCCCTTGTCCCCGCGCTCCGACATGGCGGCGGCCGCGTACGTCAGCTGGCGGGCGGCCTCGATCTTCATGGCCATGTCGGCGAGCATGAACTGGATGCCCTGGAAGTCGGCGATCGGCTTGCCGAACTGCTTGCGCTCCTGGACGTAGCCCTTGGCGTAGTCGAGGGCGCCCTGGGCGACACCGAGGGCCTGGGCCGCGATGGTGACGCGGGTGTGGTCCAGCGTCTTCATGGCGGTCGCGAAGCCGGTGCCCTCCTCGCCGATCATGCGGTCGGCGGGGATGCGCACGTTGTCGAGGTAGACCTCGCGGGTCGGGCTGCCCTTGATGCCGAGCTTGCGCTCCGGGGCGCCGAAGGAGACGCCCTCGTCGGACTTCTCGACGACGAAGGCGCTGATGCCCTTGGAGCGCTTCGTCGGGTCGGTCACCGCCATGACCGTGTAGTACTCGGAGACGCCCGCGTTGGTGATCCAGCGCTTGACGCCGTTGAGGACCCAGAAGTCCCCGTCACGGACGGCCTTCGTCTTCATGCCGGCCGCGTCCGAACCGGCGTCCGGCTCGGAGAGGCAGTACGAGAACATGCCGTCGCCCTTGGCGAGCGGGGTCATGTACTGCTTCTTCAGCTCCTCGGAGCCGGAGAGGATCACCGGCAGCGAGCCCAGCTTGTTCACCGCGGGGATGAGGGAGGAGGACACGCAGACGCGGGCCACCTCCTCGATCACGATGACCGTCGCGAGCGCGTCGGCGCCCGCGCCGCCGTACTCCTCGGGCACGTGCACCGCGTGCAGGTCGCTGGCGACCAGGGCGTCCAGCGCCTCCTGGGGGAAGCGCGCCTCCTCGTCGACCGCGGCGGCGTACGGCGCGATCTTCGCCTCGGCCAGCGATCGGATCGCGTCCCGGAGCATGTCGTGCTCCTCGGACGGGCGGTACAGGTCGAAATCAGCCGATCCGGCCAAGGTCTCTCACGCTCCAAGGGATGCTGTGCTGGCGACGCTAACTACCGTTAAGTAACACAAATTTTAACGGCCTGCCCGCCGGTAGGGATACGTGAGCTTGCCGACAGGGAGAAAGTGCCCGTGAAAGCGCTCCCCCGAGCCCCGACTATGCTCGGGCGCGCACCGACGCCGCACACCTCAGGAGCACCCATGGCCCTCAAGATCACCGTGATCGGCACCGGCTACCTCGGCGCCACTCACGCCGCGGCCATGGCCGAGCTCGGCTTCGAGGTGCTCGGGCTCGACGTGGTTCCGGAGAAGATCGAGATGCTCCAGCGGGGCGAGGTCCCGATGTTCGAGCCCGGTCTCGAGGAACTGCTGCGCAAGCACGTGGCCGGGATCGAGGGCTCCACGGGCCGGCTCCGCTTCACCATGGACTGGGCCGAGGTCGGGGCCTTCGGGGACGTCCACTTCGTCTGCGTGAACACGCCCCAGAAGCACGGCGAGTACGCCTGCGACATGTCGTACGTCGACTCGGCCTTCGAGGCGCTGGCCCCTCATCTGCACGGCCCCGCCCTCGTCGTCGGCAAGTCCACCGTGCCCGTCGGTTCGGCGGAGCGGCTGGCGGCGCGGCTCGTCGAGCTCTCGCCCGCGGGCGAGGACGCGGAGCTGGCCTGGAACCCCGAGTTCCTGCGCGAGGGCTTCGCCGTGAACGACACGCTGCACCCCGACCGGATCGTGGTGGGTGTGCGCAGCGAGCGCGCCGAGAAGCTGCTGCGCGAGGTCTACACGACGCCGGTCGCCGACGGCTCGCCCTTCGTGGTGACCGACTTCCCGACGGCCGAGCTGGTGAAGACGGCCGCGAACTCCTTCCTCGCCACCAAGATCTCCTTCATCAACGCGATGGCCGAGGTCTGCGAGGCCGCCGGCGGTGACGTCGCGAAGCTCGCCGAGGCCATCGGGCACGACGAGCGGATCGGGAAGAAGTTCCTGCGCGCCGGGATCGGCTTCGGCGGCGGCTGTCTGCCCAAGGACATCCGCGCCTTCATGGCGCGCGCCGGTGAGCTGGGCGCCGACCAGGCGCTGACGTTCCTGCGCGAGATCGACTCCATCAACATGCGGCGCCGCGGCCAGATGGTGGAGATGGCCCGTGAGGCGCTCGGCGGCGGCTCGTTCCTCGGCAAGCGGGTCGCCGTGCTCGGCGCGACCTTCAAGCCGGACTCGGACGACGTGCGCGACTCCCCGGCCCTGAACGTGGCCGGCCAGATACACCTCCAGGGCGGTCAGGTCACCGTCTACGACCCGAAGGGCATGGCGAACGCCAAGCGGCTCTTCCCGACGCTCGGGTACGCCGACACCGCGGTGGAGGCCGTGCGGGGCGCGCATGTCGTGCTGCACCTGACGGAGTGGCGCGAGTTCCGCGAGCTGGACCCGGCGGTGCTGGGCGAGGCCACCTCGTCCCGGATCGTGCTGGACGGGCGGAACGCGCTGGACCCGGAGACGTGGCGCCGGGCCGGCTGGACGTACCGGGCGATGGGGCGGCCGACCGCCTGACGTCCGCCGTCGGCCGGGGCAAAGGGCCGGAGGCCCGGGGACGCGCGAGGCCACTGGCCCGATTCCGTCACCGGCCGGGGCGCTTCGCGGGTGCCGTCGGTCCGATCGGGGTCCTTCAGACGGGTGACGCCGGTCCGGCCGAGGCTCAGTCGGCCGGACCGGCGTCCGTTGCATTCTGCACCACTTCGCTGTGCGCCGACCGGTGACCGCCGCACTCCGTCCGGCCGCCCACCCCGTGCCGGGCCCGACCGCGAGCTGCGCGCCGGTCCGCCGCCCGGCCCGCGTCCGGCCCGGCGGGAGGTCGCGCGCCGCCGGCCTGTTCCCGCCGTACGCCCCACGTGCCCGCTCGTCCGCTGCCCGCCCGGCGTCCGCGCCACCGCCTATTTGGCGCGGTAGCGGCGCATCTTGGCGCGCGCGCCGCACACCGACATCGAGCACCAGCGGCCGCGGGCCGCCGGGGAGCGGTCGTAGTACGCCCAGTGGCAGGTCGGGTCCTCGCACGCCTTCAGCCGCGGCCAGGTGCCCTCGATCAGGGACTCGGCGATCGCGGCGGCGATCCGGGCGGCCAGGGAGGCCGGGGAGGTTCCCTCGCCGGCCGGGACCAGGCGCGCGCCGAAGCCGTCCGCGTCGACCGTCACCCGCAGGGTCGCCCGGGCGAGGAGTTCGTCGAGCGGGGTCACCTCCCGGTGCGCCGGATGACCCGCGTGTCCCAGGCACACCGCCCGCAGTGACTCGCGCAGCTCGCACGCGTCCTCCGCCTCGCCCGGCGCCACTCCGAAGCGCGCCAGCCCCTCGGGCGTGTTCAGGGAGTCGGCACCCGACTCGAGGTTCAGGGTGTTCACCAGGGCCTGGACCAGGGCCAGACCACCCGGCGCGGGCGCTCTGTCATTCATGCTTGCGACGTTACCTCCTGTGCGGCAGCATGGAGTAACCGTTACCGCTTGAAGTGATTCACCGGTAACTCGTCGAAGCCCGTCGAAGCTGGAAGACCACGGAGGAAGTCATGGCACTCGCCAAGCTGGGTACCGTCGTCCTGGACTGTCCCGACCCGCGCGCGCTGGCCGCGTTCTACGCCGAGGTGCTCGGCGGCACCCTCACGGACAACGACGACTGGATCGACCTGGACCTGCCCGGCGGTCAGCAGCTGGCGTTCCAGGCCGCCCCCGGACACGTACCGCCGCGGTGGCCCGCGCCCGACGGGTCGCAGCAGTTCCACCTGGACCTGACCGTCGAGGACCTGGACGTGGCGGAGAAGGGCGTGCTGGCGCTCGGCGCCCGTCCGCTGGACGCCGAGGACAGGGCGCGTTCGTTCCGGGTGTACGCCGACCCGGCGGGGCACCCGTTCTGCCTCTGCGCCGGCTGAGCCCGTCCGGTCGAGGAGCACGTCAGGAAGCCGTTCGGCGCCCGCCGGACACGGACGACGCTCCGGCGGGTCGGGCCCGCCCCGCTCCCCCGGGGTGAGCCGTCCGTCCGGCCCTGCGGTGGTCAGCCGTCCAGGTCGGCGATCTTCGCGGTGGACGGCTCGCGGCGCTGCTGGGCGACGCGGGCCGTGAAGTCCGCGCCGCGCAGGACGCGTTGGACATTGCCCCAGGTGAGCAGGGCGAGGTCGGAAGCCGACCAGCCGCGGGTGATGAGCTCCGCCACGAGACGCGGATAGCAGGACGCGTCGGCGAGATCCTGCGGGTGGGCCGCCCCCGAGTCGTACGTGCCCGAGAGGCCTACGCAGTCCGCTCCCGCGAGTCGGCGCACGTGATCGAGGTGGTCGGCGACGTCCCGTACGGACGGACCGGTCTGCTCGGCGGTGAGCGGGACCATGCACAGCCCCTTGGCCGCGCCCAGTTCGACGAGGACCTCGTCGGGGAGGTTCGACGGATGGGGGCGCAGGGCGCGGGCGGCCGAACGGGTGAACAGGACCGGGGCCTTGGAGGCGGCGAGGGCCCGGCCGGTCGTGGCGTCCGAGGTGCCCGAGAGGTCGGCGAGCACGCCGAGCCGGTTCATCTCGCGGAGCACCTCCTCGCCGAACCGGGTCAGGCCCGCCTCGCTGGCCCAGGAGGCCCCGGCGAGCGTGAGGACGCGCAGGCCGAGCGTGTGCAGGGCGCGCAGGATGCCCAGCGAGTCGCCGAGCGCGCGTGCACCGGCGGGACCGAGGACGACCGCGACGCGGCCGCAGTTGCGGGCGTCGGCGACCTCGCCGGCGCCGTGGGTCATGCGCAGGCCCTCCGGGTGCGCGTGGACCACCGTCTTCACCAGGTCCAGTTGCTCCAGGGTGGCGCCGACGGCCCGGTCCCCGGCGAGCCCCTCCGGCAGGTGCAGCGACCAGAACAGGGCGCCCACGTGCCCTTCGCGCAGTCGCGGTACGTCCGTGTCCACGGCGCTCTCGCCCAGTTCCAGGTCGAACCAGGGCAGGTGGCGCAGCGCCCACGGCAGCCCGCTGTAGCCGTCGGCGACGGGATGGCGGGCCAGGAGGGCGCGGGCCCGCGCCAGCGGGTCGGTGCCCGGACCGGCCGCCGGGGCGCGGTCCGGGGTGCCGGCGGCCGTGTCGAGGCGGGGATCGTGGTCGAGCCGGGGATCTCCGTCGAGGTCGGTGCCGGAGGGCAGGGGCTCGGAGGAGGGCCAGGCAGCGGGCGGACCGAGCGCTCCCACCTCGACGGCGGGGTGCAGTTCGTCCTGCAGTTCTGCCATGACAGGCTCCGTGGGGTGGGCGGCGGCGGTCCCGGTACCGCCACCGTCGCACGGAGCCCGGGGGCCTTCCTGGTGGACGGCGCGTTCGGGCGTACGCCCGGCTCGTACGCCCTCCGACGCCTCCGCCGCGCACCCGTCGATACGTTCCCCGCTTGCCGGGACGGGCCCGTCCGGACCCACGGCAGGAGCATCGGGCGAGGGTCCGAGATCCGCGCGGGACCGGCCCGGCGCACGACGAAGGCGCCTGGGCACACGGCCCGGACGCCTTCAGGAACACCGAGCCCCTGACCCGTGGCCCATGGCTGGTGACCCTTGATCCCAGGTCAGCAGGCGAGCGGTCAGCCGTCCAGCTGTTCCAGCGTCGCGTTCGACGGGGGCCGCCTGGACCGGAGGTCGCGGGCCACGTCCTCCGCCGCGCCCAGGACGCGCACGGCGTTCTGCCAGGTCAGCTTGGCCACGTCCGTGGACGACCAGCCGCGGTCGAGGAGTTCGGCGATCAGGTTCGGGTAGCCGGAGACGTCGTCCAGCCCGTCCGGGGTGAACGCCGTGCCGTCGTAGTCGCCGCCGATGCCGAGGTGGTCGATGCCGGCGACCTCGCGCATGTGGTCGAGGTGGTCGGCGACCGTCGACACGGTGGCGATGGGCCGCGGGTGCTCCTCCTCGAAGACGCGGTGGACCTTCATGCCCTCCGCGGTGGTGTCGAGGTGGTGGAAGCCGTTGGCCCGCATGTTCTCGTCGGCCGCGGCCGTCCAGTCGACCGCCGCCTGGAGGACGAACTTCGGCACGAACGTCACCATCGCCATGCCCCCGTTGGCGGCCAGCCGCTCCAGCACGTCGTCGGGGATGTTGCGCGGGTGGTCGCACACGGCGCGCGCCGAGGAGTGCGAGAAGATCACCGGCGCGGCGGAGGTGTCGAGCGCGTCGCGCATGGTCGTCGCGGCCACGTGCGAGAGGTCCACGAGCATGCCCTCGCGGTTCATCTCCCGGACGACCTCACGGCCGAAGGCCGACAGACCGCCCACCACGGGGACGTCCGTCGCCGAGTCCGCCCACGCGATGTTGTCGTTGTGGGTGAGGGTCATGTAGCGGACGCCGAGCGCGTACAGCCCGCGCAGCGCGGCGAGGGAGTTGTCGATCGAGTGACCGCCCTCCGCGCCCATGAGGGAGGCGATGCGGCCCTCGGAGCGCGCCGCCTCCATGTCGGCGGCGGTCAGCGCGGCCCGCAGGTCCGCCGGATACCGGTCGATCAACTGCCGTACGCAGTCGATCTGTTCCAGCGTCGCGGTGAGCGCGCCGGGCAGGTCCGAGCGGACGTACACCGACCAGTACTGGGCGCCGACGCCGCCGGCGCGCAGCCGGGCCAGGTCGGTGTGCAGGTGGGCGCTCTGGTCGGCGGCGAGGTCCCGGGCGCCGAGGTCGTAGCGGACCTGCTCGCGCAGCGCCCAGGGGAGGTCGTTGTGCCCGTCGACGATCGGGAACTCGCCGAGCAGCGCGCGGGCACGGTCGAGCGAGGGCAGGTCCGGGGAAGGAGAGGTCATGCGCGTCACTTCCCGAAGCCGAAGCCGCCGGCGGCGCCCTCGACCTTGGCGCGCAGTCGCTTGCCCTTCTCGGTGGCCTGGTCGTTCAGCTCCTGCTGGAACTCCCGCATCCGGCCGAGGAGCTCCTCGTCGTGGGCGGCCAGGATCCGCGCGGCCAGCAGACCGGCGTTGCGGGCACCGCCGACGGAGACGGTCGCGACGGGCACGCCGGCCGGCATCTGCACGATGGAGAGCAGCGAGTCCATGCCGTCGAGGTACTTGAGCGGGACGGGCACGCCGATGACGGGCAGCGGGGTGACGGACGCCAGCATCCCCGGCAGATGGGCCGCGCCGCCGGCGCCCGCGATGATCGCCTTGAGGCCGCGCTCCGCGGCCTGCTCGCCGTACGCGATCATCTCGTGCGGCATGCGGTGCGCGGAGACGACGTCCACCTCGTAGGGGATCTCGAACTCGTCGAGCGCCTGCGCCGCGGCCTCCATGACCGGCCAGTCGGAGTCCGAACCCATGACGATGCCTACAACCGGGCTCATTCGGTGATGGTCCCTCTCAGGTAGCCGGCAGCGTGACGGGCGCGCTCCAGCACGTCGTCCAGGTCGTCGCCGTAGGTGTTGACGTGGCCGACCTTACGGCCGGGCTTCACGTCCTTTCCGTACATGTGGATCTTCAGCTGCGGGTCGCGGGCCATGCAGTGCAGGTACGCGGAGTACATGTCGGGGAAGTCGCCGCCGAGGACGTTCGCCATGACCGTCCACTTCGCGCGCGGGCGCGGGTCGCCGAGCGGGAGGTCGAGGACCGCGCGGACGTGGTTGGCGAACTGGGAGGTGATCGCGCCGTCCTGGGTCCAGTGGCCCGAGTTGTGCGGGCGCATGGCCAGTTCGTTGACGAGGATGCCGGGCTTCCCGTCGGCGTCGCGGGTCTCGAAGAGCTCGACGGCCAGGTGGCCGACGACACCGAGTTCCTTGGCGATGCGCAGGGCCAGTTCCTGGGCCTCGAGGGCCAGCTCCTCGGCGATGCCGGGTGCCGGGGCGATCACGGTGTCGCAGACGCCGTCCACCTGCCGGGACTCGACGACGGGGTACGCGACGGCCTGGCCGTGCGGGGAGCGGACGACGTTCGCCGCGAGTTCCCGTACGAAGTCGACCTTCTCCTCGGCGAGGACGGGCACGCCGGCGCGGAACGGGTCGGCGGCCTCCTCCAGGGAGCGGACGAACCAGACGCCCTTGCCGTCGTAGCCGCCGCGGACGGTCTTCAGGATGATCGGGAAACCGTCGCCCCCGGCCCCTTCGGCGAGGCCTTCCGCGGCGAACGCGGCGACGTCCTCGACGTCGGTCACGATGCGGTGCCGCGGGCACGGCACACCGATCCCGTCGAGCTTCGCCCGCATCACGCCCTTGTCCTGGGCGTGCACGAGCGCGTCCGGGCCGGGGCGGACGGGGATGCCGTCGGCCTCCAGGGCCCGCAGGTGCTCGGTCGGGACGTGCTCGTGATCGAAGGTGATCACGTCACAGCCCCGCGCGAAGTCACGCAGCGTGTCGAGGTCGCGGTAGTCGCCGATGACGACTTCACCGACGACCTGCGCCGCGGATTCCTGGGGGGTGTCACTCAGGAGCTTGAACTTGATGCCGAGCGGGATGCCCGCCTCGTGTGTCATACGAGCGAGCTGGCCACCGCCGACCATGCCGACTACCGGGAACGTCACGCTCCAAGAGTATCGGCCGCGCCACCGTGGCCGGTTTCCGCACCGACAAGACCGATTTTCCGTTCCGGTGACCCCGTCTTTTCTTACCTGTGAACCCAGTCACGGGCGCCGCGCGGAGGGGCTGGTTAGCATGGCCGGGTTGACGTAACGCATCAGATGATCGACGACATGACCCACCGACAGGGGCTGGCGACACCATGGGCAGTGCTTCCTCGGGGCCTCAGGCGGGGCCCCGCAGCGCGGTTCGGCGCCGCTTCGACCTGCTCTTTCGCGAGGTCGCCAAGTTCGGCGCGGTGGGCGGTGCGGGCCTGCTGGTCAACCTGCTCGTGTTCAACGTCGTACGTCATCTCACGGGCCTGCAGGTCGTGCGGGCCAGCGTCATCGCCACGGTCGTGTCCATCGTCTTCAACTACGTCGGGTTCCGCTACTTCACCTACCGGGACCGCGACAAGGGTGGCCGCACCAAGGAGCTGACGCTCTTCCTGCTGTTCAGCACGGTGGGACTGGTCATCGAGAACGGTGTGCTGTACGCGGCGACGTACGGTTTCGGCTGGGACAGTCCGCTGCAGAGCAACATCTTCAAGTTCCTCGGCATCGGCGTCGCGACGCTCTTCCGCTTCTGGTCCTACCGCACCTGGGTGTTCCGGACGCTTCCGGCCCGGGAGGCCGTGGCCAGTGCGGAATCGTTCCTGGACGAGGAGCCCGAACCAGAACGGCCCCGAGCCCGGGTGAACTGATCCCCGAGGACCGTTCCCGTTCCCGTCCCCAGACCGGCCCTCCCCGCCGGCCCCTCCCCTACCTGACCGTGCGCTCCTCGCCGTCCTCCGTGTTCCTCGAGGTCCGCTTCAGCGGGGTGCGGGACAGGAACAGTCCGAAGACCGGGGGCTGGGCCTGGAGCATCTCCAGACGGCCGCCGTCGGCCTCCGCGAGGTCGCGGGCGACGGCGAGACCGATGCCGGTGGAGTTGCGGCCGCTGATGGTGCGCTCGAAGATGCGGGCGCCGAGGTCGGCGGGGACACCGGGGCCCTCGTCGGTGACCTCGACGACGGCCTGGTTGCCGGTGACGCGGGTGCGCAGGGCGACCGTGCCGCCGCCGTGCATGAGGGAGTTCTCGATCAGCGCCGCGAGCACCTGGGCGACCGCGCCCGGGGTGCCCACCGCCTGGAGATGGCGCTTGCCGGAGCTGACGATCGCGCGGCCCTCGCCGCGGTAGGCCGGGCGCCACTCCTCCAGCTGCTGCTTGATGACCTCGTCGAGGTCGAAGGAGACGGCCGAGCCGGTCCGCGGGTCGCGGGCGTTGGTGAGCAGCCGCTCGACCACGTCCGTGAGCCGTTCCACCTGGGTCAGCGCGATCGTCGCCTCCTCCTTCACCGTGTCGGGGTCGTCGGTGAGGGTGATCTCCTCCAGCCGCATGGACAGCGCCGTGAGGGGCGTCCGCAGCTGGTGGGAGGCGTCGGCGGCGAGGCGGCGCTCGGCGGTGAGCATCCGGGCGATGCGCTCGGCGCTGCCGTCCAGGACGTCGGCGACCCGGTCCAGCTCGGGGACGCCGTACCGCTTGTGGCGCGGCCGGGGGTCGCCCGAGCCCAGCCGTTCCGCCGTCTCGGCGAGGTCGGTGAGCGGGGAGGCGAGCCGGTTGGCCTGGCGCACGGCGAGCAGGACG
Organism: Streptomyces sp. NPDC002580; assembly: GCF_042889485.1. Taxonomy (NCBI): domain Bacteria; kingdom Bacillati; phylum Actinomycetota; class Actinomycetes; order Kitasatosporales; family Streptomycetaceae; genus Streptomyces; species Streptomyces sp. NPDC002580. The sequence goes on from NZ_JBIAQZ010000005.1 coordinate 55,630, forward strand.
GCCGCGATGATCGCGAGGAGGGCGACGGCGCCGATGATCAGGAGCGTGCGGCCGACCTCCTTGGTCACCGAGGAGCGGGGCTCCTGGACGGTGACCTTCTCACCCTCCTCACCCTTGGCGGTGTACTGGATGACGTCGCCGGTGGGCTGCTCGCCGATCTCGATGGGGTCGCGGCCCGGAATCCTGATCACGGCGTAGCGCTGGTCGGTGACCTGGTTCTTGAACGTGGCGCCGGAGATGTTCTCGTCGCCGAGGATGCGGCTGTCCACGATGCTGGCCAGCCGCAGCGCCTCGGAGTCCACGCGTTCCTGGGCGCTGTTGCTGATCGTGCGGGTCTCGACGATGACGAGGGAGACGCCGAAGACGGCGATCACGACGAGGACGACGGCGAGGGTGGACTGGATCAGACGGCGACGCACGGGGCCCTCCGGGCAGGTGGCTGTACGGGGACCAGTGTGCACGTTCGCCGCTCCGTCCCGGGCGGGACGCCGGGGACGGGGGCGCGGGTTTCCGTCGTCGGCCCGCCGGGAGGGCCGCCCCCAAGCCTTTGGGACGGAGCCGGGGCGCGGCAAGCGTGCCGTGCCCGCATACAGGCGGAGGCGGAGGCGGGCACACGGCAGAGGACGCAGGACGCAGGACGCAGGACGCAGGACGCAGGACGCAGGACGCAGGCGGGATCGGGATCGCCGTCGCCGTCCCGCCGGGCTCTCCCGCGGGGCCCCGCAGGAGAGTGTGGGGCGTGAGGCTCCGCGTCGAGCCCCGCCCGGCGGCACCCCACCGGCCGGAAACCGGTGCCGGCCGGCCCGCACCCGCCGGAGAGACCGACACCCTCCGGAGGTCCCGGACACCGGGTCCGGGGTTCCCGGCCGGGAAAGCCCGGCCGGGACGCCCGGCGGGGCCTCAGCTCTTCTCGAAGCGGAAGCCGACCCCTCGTACCGTCGCGATGTAGCGGGGGTTGGCCGCGTCGTCGCCGAGCTTCTTGCGCAGCCAGGAGATGTGCATGTCGAGCGTCTTGGTGGAGGACCACCAGGTGGTGTCCCAGACCTCGCGCATGAGCTGGTCCCGGGTGACCACCCGGCCCGCGTCGCGCACCAGGACCCGCAGGAGATCGAACTCCTTCGCCGTGAGCTGGAGTTCCTCGTCGCCCATCCAGGCGCGGTGCGACTCGACGTCGATCCGCACGCCGTGGGTGGCCGGCGGCTGCTGCGGCTCGGCCGAGCCGCGCCGGAGCAACGCCCGCACCCGGGCGAGGAGTTCGGCGAGCCGGAAGGGCTTGGTGACGTAGTCGTCCGCGCCCGCGTCGAGACCGACGACGGTGTCCACCTCGTCGGCGCGCGCGGTCAGGATGAGAATGGGCACGGTGTGCCCCTCGGCGCGCAGCCGGCGGGCGACCTCCAGGCCGTCCATGCCGGGCAGTCCGAGGTCCAGGACGACCAGGTCGACACCGCCCTGCATTCCTGCGTCGAGCGCGGTGGGTCCGTCCTCGCGCACTTCGACCTCGTAACCCTCCCGGCGCAGGGCACGGGCCAGCGGCTCCGAGATGGACGCGTCGTCCTCGGCGAGCAGTACACGGGTCATGGGGTGATGGTAGTCCGCCGTGCGTGGCGCCCGGGCAGCGATCGGCCTCCGTGGTTCACACCGTCCGCCCGCGTGTCTCTTACCTGGGGGTAGGGGATGCGATCCTGGAGATCACCTTCGAATGATCGATCTGGTTCCATGATCACCTGTGATCCATGTCTCAAGTCCTTCCATAAGCCGCATTGCCATGTCGTATGGTGACCAAACGCCTGTAGCACCGTATCGGGACCTTTGGCGCCTGCTTGATGCTGAGGGTCCTTTTCGTGTGCGGGCTGGTGCTCACCAGCCTTGAAAGGAAAGACCTGTGGCCGGGCCCGTACGCACTGATGCGTGACGGGCGTGGATCCCGGTGGTCGCCGTCCGCCGCTTCGCCTTCCGGAGCGGAGTCCCCATGGGCGTGGGGACGGACGCCGAACCGGCCGGTGCCGGCCGCCCCCCATGGGCGCGCGACTTCCCGACCGGCTCAGCCCGGCCGGGGGGACCCCCAACAGCGCGTCCCGACCAGCAAGGAACGATCATGGCGTCCAGCCTGACGAAGGACTCGGTCATCCCGGGCACCCCCGGTTCCGGGAAGACCTTCTTCGGCCACCCCCGCGGACTGGCCACTCTCTTCATGACCGAGATGTGGGAGCGTTTCTCCTACTACGGCATGAAGGCACTGCTCCCGCTGTACCTGGTGGCACCTGGCGGCCTCCACCTCAGCGCGGCCACCGCGACCGCGATCTACTCGGTGTACCTCTCCCTCGTGTACCTGCTCGCCCTGCCGGGCGGCTGGTTCGCCGACCGTGTCCTCGGCCCCCGCAAGACGGTCGCCGTCGCGGGCGTGATCATCATGCTGGGCCACCTGACGCTGGCCCTGCCCTCCTCCGGCACCTTCTACGGCGGTCTCGGACTCGTCGCCATAGGTTCCGGTCTGCTGAAGGCCAACATCTCCACGATGGTGGGCCACCTCTACGACGGCCCGGACGACCCGCGCCGCGACGGTGGCTTCACGCTCTTCTACATCGGCATCAACCTCGGCGCCTTCGCCGCTCCGCTGATCATCGGCACCGTCGGTGAGAACGTGAACTGGCACCTGGGCTTCGCCCTCGCCGCGCTCGGCATGGCGCTGGGCCTGATCCAGTACCTGCTCGGCGGCCGTCACCTCAGCGCCCGCTCGCACGAGGTCCCCACGCCTCTGTCGGCCGAGGAGAAGGCCACCACGCTGCGCAAGTCCGCGATCTGGGCCGCTGTCGCCGTCGTCTTCTACTCGATCGTCGGCTTCTCGGGTCACTACACGCTGAACTGGCTGCTGGTCCCGATCACGCTCGCCGGTCTGATCATCCCGGTCATGGTCATCGGGCGCATCAAGCGCGACAAGAGCCTGAACCGTGCCGACCAGTCGAGGATGTCCGCGTACATCTGGTTCTTCGTCGCCGCGGCCGTCTTCTGGATGATCTACGACCAGGGCGGCTCGACGATGTCGATCTTCGCCGACTCGTCCGCGGAGAACACCATCTTCGGCTGGGAGTTCCCGGTCTCCTGGTACCAGTCCGTCAACCCGGTCATGATCATGGCGCTCGCCCCGGTCTTCGCCTTCGCCTGGCTGTGGCTGAACAAGCGCGGCAAGGAGCCGAGCACGGCCACGAAGTTCGCCTCGGGCCTGATCCTCGTCGGCGCGTCGTTCTTCCTCTTCCTGGCCCCGCTGACGATCGCCGAGGGCGGTCACAAGGCGGCCGCGATGTGGCTGGTGGCGATCTACTTCGTGCAGACCGTCGGTGAGCTGACGCTCTCCCCGGTCGGCCTCTCCGTCACCACGAAGATGGCTCCGGCGAAGTACGCCTCCCAGATGATGGGCGTCTGGTTCCTGGCCGTCACCGCCGGTGACGCCACGACCGGTCTGCTCTCCATCGCCGAGGTCGACCTGAACAAGACGGGCATCGTCGCCCTGGAGGCCACGCTCGCCGTGATCGCCGGTGTCGCGGTGTGGATGTACCGCAAGAAGGTCAAGCAGCTCATGGGCGACGTCCACTGACGTCCGGCCCGTACACGGCGAAGGGCCCGTCGCACCGGATGGTGCGGCGGGCCCTTCGCCGTCGCGGCCCGCGGCCGGACGGCCCGTGCCGGAGCCGTTCCCGACAGGGATCAGCGCGTCCTGCGTCCCGGCAGGAACGTGAACACCGCTCCGCCCAGCAGGACGACCGTGCCCGCCACCAGCCCGAGCGCCTCGAGCGCGCCGTGGCTGTCGGACCCCGTCTCCGCCAGGCCGCCGCTGGTGGACGTGCCGGCCGAGCCGGAGCCGGCCGAGGTGGACCCGCCGCCCGACGCGCCGCTCGCCTGCTCCGAGGTGTCGAGGGTCAGGGACACCTCGGAGGTGGTCGGGGTGCAGGTCGTCGTCGTGCCCAGGGCCATCACGGTCAGCACGCCCGGGGACAGGGTCGACTCACCGGTCGCGCCCGGCTTGTAGGTGCCCGTCAGGTCGGGGACCTCGATCGGGTCGCCCGACTTGATCGCCGCGGAGTTGGTCGGCCCCTCCACGTGCACGGTTCCCTTGTCCGCGCCTCCGAGGAGCACCTCCATCGACGGCTTGACCGAGTCGGCGGGGATGTCCGCGGGGCTGTCCATCACGGACTTCTTGAACTGCACGGTGAGGTCGTAGCTCCCGCCGTTCTTCTTGGCGTCGATCTGCACGGGGGAGGTGGCGTTCTTGTCTCCGATGGGCGTCTTGCACGCGTAGGGGACGGAGACCTCCTTGCCCGTGAAGTCGGTCTGCCCGCCGGACCCTCCGCTGTCGCCGCCACCGCCGTCGGTGCCGCCGTCGCTCCCGCTGCCGCTCGGCGACGGGGTGGACGACCCGGTCGGGGTCGTCGTCGGGGTACCGCCCGTCGTACCGCCCGAACTCGCGCCGCCGCCGGTCACCTTGATGGTCGCGGAGGACTTCACCGTCTCCTTGGGCGTGCACTTGGTGTCGGTGGAGATCGGCTTGCTGACATTGATGCCGTACGCGTCCGGGGTGAGCGTGACGTCACCCGCCGTCGTCAGCTTCAGCTTGCCCGTCATGTCGGACAGCTTCATGTCGCTGTTCTTGGGGATCGCGGGGTTCGTGCGCGTCCCCTCCATCGCGACGTCCGCCGTCTGCGCGCCGGCCGCCTTGAGCGTGCCGGTGGGCTTGACGGTGTCCTTGTCGAGATCGAGGACATCGGGGTTCTTCGAGGCGGCCTGGGTGAACTTCCAGGTGATGGTGACCTCGTCGCCCACCTTCGCCTCGGCGGGGGCGGTGATCTCCACCTTCGTGGTGCCCTGCACCGGGGGCAGCCCGGAGATCGCGGGCGGAACGCACTCCGTGGCGTACGCCACCTCGGCGGCCTGCGCCGGGGCGGCGGCCACCCCCAGCAGGATGCCCGCGCCGACGAGCATCAGCGCAGCCCCGGCCGCGCTCGCTCCGCGTCCACCGACCGGTACCACTCTCCGTTGCGTGCTCACGTGTGTCCCTCTCTCGTCTGGGTCGTCGGACCGTTCTCGTGCGGTGCGGAGAGCTGACCGTTCGTCGCCGGGCCCGGATCTCTGCCCGGGGTGAACCACGGCAGGGCCGGGGCCGGGGAGACCGCGGTGTCCCGCGATGTCCCCCCGGCGGATGCCGTCCTCGGCGCGCGCCGGGTGAGCCGGGGCAGACGCAGACCCCGGTGGCGGCCGGCCCACCCGGTCGAGCCGCGCGGGCGCACCCGGTCCACCACGGCCATGCCGACGCGGAACACCGCCGCCGGGACAACCACGCAGAGCAGGATCCAGAAGACCGTGACCCCCCAGGGGCGGCCCACGCCCCACGGCTGCTCGGCGAGCACCTTCCCGCCGTACTTCAGCGAGACCGTGTAGTCGCCGTGCGCCCCGGCCGGCAGTTCGACCGGGAGTTCCAGCCGCGCCTTCCGGCCGGGCGCGATGGTGCCGCGCCACTCCTGTTCCTCCCACTGCGGGGCGAACACTCCGTGGGCGACGCCCACGTGGAGGACGGGGTTCTTCACCGGGTCGGTGCCGACGTTGCCGACCGTGAGGACCAGGGTGCGCGAGGGCGGGGAGCCGAACCAGGTCAGCAGGCCGTCGGAGCCGTCCAGCCGGGCCTCGGTCAGCACCGAGAGGCGGCCGCCGCCCTCCTCCTTCGGCAGGGGCTCGACCGGGTGCCCGGCCACCGTGAAGACGGCGTCCGCCTCGGCCTTCTCCCCCGTGACGGTGGCGACGTGCACCACGCAGGGGCACGGTCGGGGCGGCGCGGTGACCGGCAGCCGCTTGCTGAAACCGCCCGAGGCGTCGGTGGTGACGGCCCGGCCGTCGGCGTTGGCGCAGGAGTTGGTGCCGCCGATCACCCCGCGCGAGGGCACGGCCCGGCCGCAGACGAGCATCATCAGCAGCGCACCGGACCGCCATCCGGTGCCGGACACGGTGATCGAACCGCCGGTCCCCGCCTCGGAGTCGGACAGCTTCACCCCCGGTCGCGCGGCGGCCGCCGCCGGGGACACCGAGACCGCCCCCGCCAAGGGGACCAGGACGAGGGCCAGCACCGCCCCCAGCACCGCCGTCCGCATCCTGCCGCCCACGAGGCTCACGACACCGCTCCCGTCAACTCGACTTCCGTACGGGGCTGTCCACTCGCTCCGCCGCCCTCGGACCGGCGCCCGCGACGCCCTGACGGGCCGGCCCCCGGCCGTCCGCGACGCCGTACGACGAGGAAGGCGACCACCGCCGCCACCGCGCTCCCGGCTCCGGCGACCGCGCCCCACGGGACGAAGCGGACGGACGTGGTGGCCGTGGAGCGCGCGCCGCCCGCCGCCGTGACCGTCAGCCGCACGTCGACCGCGTCGAGCGCGGGACGGCCGGTCCACGGCTCTCGGAGCGTGACGCGGCGGCCCGGCAGGAGTTCGACGGGCAGCGTGCGCGGGGCGCGGTCGAGCCGGGAGCCGAGGACGCCGTCGGCGCGCACGGTCAGTCGCGGGGTGAGGACCGTGGTGCCGCGGTTCACCAGTTCGTACGAGATCCCGTCGCCGCGCACCCGGACGTGCTCGACGGTCAGCGCCGGCAACGCCGGTCCGGCCACCCGCAGGTGGACCCGGACCGCCGAGGTGCGGCCACCGCCGCTCACGACGATCGCGCCGGGATGGTCGCCGGGGGCGGCTCCGGCCGGGACGCCGACAGTGAACGGCACGTCGGCCCGGGTGTGCGCGGGCACCCGTACGGAGAGCGCCCTGACCGCGGTACGGCGTCCGTCCGCCCGTCCGGCGAAGGCGATCCAGGCGCCCGTGTCCGTCGGCCGCTCGCGCACGGTGAAGGCCCCGTCGGCGGTGTCGTCCGCGTCGGCTCCGCGCAGGCGGACGGTGACCGGCCGCGCGCCGGGGTTGAGCACCGACACGGAGTCCTGGAGGACCGTCCCGGGCGCGCCCTCGGCGTAGACGGCGGGCCGCCCGTCGGCCGCCCCGCCCGCGGCCGGCACGACGGACCAGCCCTCGGCGGCCAGGGCCGTCGGTGCCGCGCTCAGCAGCACCAGGGTCAGGCCCAGCACGCGGGCAGCGGGGAGTGCGTACGGCATGCGGCGGCTCCAGGTCGTGGTGCGGGAAGGTCAGCGGCGTACCGCCCGGTGCCGGCGCGTCAGCCACAGCACACCCGCCGCGCCCGTGAGCAGGACCGTGCCGCCGAGCGTGCCGAGGGCGATCGCGGAGTCCTCGGGACCGGTCTGCGGGAGCTGACCGCCGGAGTCGCCCCCGGTGCCGCCGGAGCCCGAACTCGACGAACCCGAGGTCGACGAACCCGAACCGCCGGCGGCCGTGACGTCGAGGGTCAGCGAGGGCTTGGGGCTGTTCGAGGGCGTGCACGTGGTCGTGGTGCCGAGGGCCTTGATGGTGAGGACGCCCGCGGTGAAGGTGACCTTGCCGGACTTCTTCGGCGTGTACGTGCCGCTCAAGTCATTGATCTTGATGGGGGTGTTGGCGGGGATCGCGGCCGCGTTGGCCGGTCCGCTGACCGCGACCGTGCCGCTGTCCGCGCCGCCCACCGTGATCACGGCGCTCGGTGTCATCGCGCCCTTGCCGAGCTCGACCGGGCTGGAGGAGACACCCTTCTGCCAGGACATGGTGAGCTTGTAGGCGCTGCCGCTCTTGACGCCCTTGATGTCGATGGGCGAGACGGCGCTCTTGTCGCCGATCGGCGTCTTGCACTGGTAGTTGACGTCCACCACGTCGGCCTGGGCGGCGGGGGCGGCCATCAGCACCGCCGAGCCGGCCAGGGCCGCGGCGAACGCGAGCGCGGCGGTTCGTTTCTGGTACGTCCGGTACGACACGGGCCTGCCCCTCATTCCTGACGGCGTCCTCGGCATTTCTGACGGAACATCAGATCGGCCGTCAAGGTACGCCCGGGAAGTTGTGGAGGGAAGACAAAGTGCGCGCCGGATCCAAGGGGATCCGGCGCGCACCGGGTGACGCGTGAGAAAAGGTTCGAACCGCGGGTGACCCGAAGGCGGGCACCGGAAGGGGCGGTTCGGGGGCCGCCGGGAAGCCTGGACGCTAGGCGGGCGCCCCGAGTTCGGCCCACACGGTCTTGCCCGCGACTCCGGACGTCCGCACGACCCCCCAGTCCAGGCAGAGCCGCTGCACGATGAACATGCCGTGGCCGCCGGGGCGTCCGGCGCGGTGCGGGGTGCGCGGGGCGGGCTCGCCGGCACCGCGGTCGGAGACCTCGATGCGCAGCACCTTGTTGTCGCAGGAGATCCGGAGTTCGTCCGGGCCCTCGGCGTGCAGGCAGGCGTTGGTGACCAGTTCCGAGACGACCAGCAGGACGTCCTCGGCCGCCGCCCGGCGGTCGGCGCTCGCGGCGGGCAGCCAGCCCCACGCGTACAGCGCCTGCCGGGCGAAGTCGCGGGCGAGCGGCACGACGCCGCTCTCGCCCGCGAAGTCCAGTCTGCGGGCCTGACCGCCGGCGGCGGGGGCCGCGGCCTCGGGGGAGGCGCCATTGGCGGACACCGCAGTATCCACGGGCGTCGCGCCGGGCACGGGCGCCACGGCGCCCACGGGTGTCACGTCATCCACGGACGTCACGCCTGGCGCGGGCGGCACGGAAGCGCCGCCGTCGCCCGAGTCCGGGCCGCGGTCGCCCGGCGAGCAGGGCCGGGTGGTGCTCATCAGCGCTTCACCTCACCGATTCACCGGTTCACGATTCAAGACTCAGTACGCAGTACTCAGTACGGACGGATCAACACTCAGTACGGATGGATCAACGGCTTTCACCGATTGTGGATCAACGACTTTCGCCGCGCCCGCCGCCGGCCGACGAGCCGCCGACGTATCCAGGATGTCTCCTGCCCGACGGAACCGTCCGAACACCCACTTTTTCGGCACGGAACCTGTGACGCGAGTAACGCCCAGGTCACTCAGGGGCGAACGGGGACACGGCGTCGTCACGACAGGAGACCCGTCGACTCAGCCGGACAGGGCCGCTTCGAGCGTGTCGTGGACGGTGAAGACGGCCTCCGCCCCGGTGATCTCGAAGACCCGGGCCACCACCGGCTGCATCGCGGCCAGATGGATCCCGCCCCCCGCGGCCTCGGCCTTCAGCCGGGCGCCGAGCAGCACGTTGAGTCCGGTGGAGTCACAGAACTCCAGGCGCGAACAGTCGACGACGAGCCGCGCATACCCCTTTTCGAGGCACCCTTCGAGTGGCTCACGCAACAAATCGGCCGTGTGGTGATCGAGCTCACCCGCGGGGATCACGACGGCGCTCGCGCCCTCTTCCCGCACCTCGACAAGAAGCCGGCCAGACTGTGCGCTGCCGACCGTCCCGCGGTCCATGCCGTCTCTCTCCCGAGCGTCGCGACTAACTGGTGTACGCACTCGAACACTACGCCTTCTCTACGTGACCCGACACCCGAACAACCCCCCGGAAATGGACATTTCATCGCATATGACACTTGCGATGCCCTCGCAAAAGCGGGTAGGGCTAGTAGAGACACCTGTCCGACCACGGCCGGCTTCGGAGGCGCCGCACACCGCAGTACACGTACAGGCATCGGCGGCCATATGCCGAGAACGATGGAGGACCCATGTCATCCCGGCTCGACGCATCGCAGAACCGGACGGCGACGTCGACACCCTCTCCGGAACGCCCGGAGCACGTCGACGCCACCGGAACCGACGAGATCGACGGACTCGACCCGCTCGCCGGACTTCCGGAGATCCCCCCGTACGACGAGGTGGGGCCGGTGGACGCCCGCGCCCTGTCCAAGACGCTCTTCGCCCGGCTGGAGTCTCTCGAAGAGGGCACGCACGACTACGCGTACGTCCGCAACACGCTCGTCGAACTCAACCTCGCGCTGGTGAAGTTCGCCGCCTCCCGCTTCCGCTCCCGCAGCGAGCCGATGGAGGACATCATCCAGGTCGGCACCATCGGCCTGATCAAGGCGATCGACCGGTTCGAGCTGAGCCGCGGCGTCGAGTTCCCCACCTTCGCGATGCCGACGATCATCGGCGAGATCAAGCGCTTCTTCCGCGACACCTCCTGGTCCGTCCGGGTACCGCGCAGGCTCCAGGAACTCCGGCTCGACCTGGCCAAGGCGGGCGACGAACTCGCCCAGCGGCTGGACCGCGCCCCGACCGTCGGCGAGCTGGCGGAACGCCTCGGCATCAGCAACGACGAGGTCGTCGAGGGCATGGCCGCGTCGAACGCCTACACGGCCAGTTCGCTGGACGCCCAGCCCGAGGAGGACGACTCCGAGGGCGCGCTCGCGGACCGCATCGGCTACGAGGACAACGGGCTCGAGGGCATCGAGTACGTGGAGTCCCTCAAGCCGCTGATCGCCGAACTCCCGCAGCGCGACCGGCAGATCCTCTCCCTGCGGTTCGTGGCGAACATGACCCAGTCCGAGATCGGCGACGAACTCGGCATCTCCCAGATGCACGTCTCCCGGCTGCTGTCGCGCACCCTCGTGCGACTCCGGAAAGGCCTGACCGTCGAGGAGTGACAGGGCTTCGCGGCCCACGGGGCCGCGCATCGGAGCGGCCCGGCGCGAAGAGCGCCGGGCCGCTCCGTCCTTCCACCACCTCGGCCCGGCCCCGCGCAGCACAGACAACGCCCCTGGCGTGCTGGGAGGTTGAGGGCGCGAGACGCGAAGCGGGGGAGCGCGAGATCGGGGCGCAAGATTGAGAGCGCTCCCAATGAATCGTTGTCCGACAACTCTTTCCCCAGAACGCCGATCCCGTCACTATGGGCGGCACCCCAAACTGGCTGGTACGTCAGCACGGGGTGAGCGAAGCACCAGGTGCAGGGAGGCGGACGAACATGGCGCAGGGCGACCCGGCCGACAGAATCGACGCGGTCGAGGGCGCCGGCTCGCCCGCGGACGCGTCGGACGAACGGCTGACCGGGCTGCTGCGCACGGGCACCTCGACCTCGTACGCGGCCCTCCAGGAGCTCCGCGGCCGTCACCGCGTCTCGGTGCTCGCCTACGCCCGGCTGTGCACCACCGGCGAGTCCGGCGCCGCACAGCTCGCGGCGCAGACCTTCACCCTCGCGGCCCGCGAGACGGCCCGCGGCATCGAACCGGGCGTCCCGTGGCGGCACCAACTCCTGCTGATGACCTGCCGGTCGGCCGCCTCGTGGGCCCGGGACCAACGGGCCGCGGGCCTGGACCCGGGCCTGCTCCTCGTCCTCAGCACGGCGGGCGGTCCCGACGCTCCCGTGCCGTCCCTGCTCCCCGCGTTCCAGTCCCTGCCCTCCCGGGCGCAGGGGCTCATCTGGTACGCGGTCGTGGAGCGCGAGCCCGCGCACCGGACGGCGACCCTGCTCGGCCTCACCCCCGACGACGTCACGTACGGCACGGACCAGGCGCTCCAGGCGCTGGGCCAGGCCGTCCTGAAGTCCCGGCTGGCCGCCTCCGACGATCCGCGCTGCGGAGACTTCCGCCGGCTCATCGAGGAGTCGGTGCGGCCCGGGAACCCCCGGTTCAGCAAGGACCTGCACGCCCACATGGCGCAGTGCGGGCACTGCTCGACCGCGTACGAGGAACTGACCGCCCTGCGCGACCATCCGCGCTCCGCCCTGGCCGAGGGCCTGCTGCCGTGGGCCGGTACGGCGTACGTCGCGAGCGCGGTGCCCGAGGCTCCGCCCGTCCCCCGGTCCCCCGCCGGGGGCAGGGCCCGGGCGCTGGCGTGGCCGCCGTCCCGCCGGTTCGTCCTGACCTCGGCGGCGGCACTCGGCGTGGCCCTGGCACCGGTCCTGTTCATCCTGCTCTCCTCGACCGGCACGCCCGCCACAGACACGGCGGGCTCGGTCACCACGCCGTCGGGAGCGCCTCCGGTGACGGTGACGGCCACGGTGCCGGTCACACCGTCGGCCGGCGCCACCTCGCGCGCGCCCTCGTCCTCGGCTTCGGCGTCTCCCTCCGCGAGCCGCCGTTCGACGCCGCCGAGGTCGCCGCACCCGAAGCCGACCCCGACCGTCGCGTTCCGTCCGCCGGGCGGCGCCTACGCCCAGGTGGTGAACCTCGCCTCGGGCCTGTGCCTGGACATCCGGGACGGCGACCTGGAGAAGCGGACGGACGTCGTCACAGCGCCCTGCACCTCCTCCGCCACCCAGCGCTGGCGTGTCGACACCGACCTCGGTGCCCTGCGGTCGGCCGCGGACGACGACTTCTGCCTGGACAGCCGTGGCTCCGTCGACAGGGGCGTGGGCATCTGGGAGTGCTCCTCGCTCGACGGCGACCACGCCGACAACCTGCGGTTCACCGTCGACGGCGACGGCGTCGTCCGCCCGGCGGTGGCCATCGAGACCGCCCTCACGCCGGACGGCGACGGCGGGCTCTCGCTGGTGCCGCTGAACGGGGGCACGGGACAGCGGTGGCGCGCGGGCGCGTCCTGACGGACACCGCCTCGGCGCCGGCACCCGGCCGGCGCCTCACGGGTCCACCCCTCACGAACCCACGCCTCACGGGCCGGCGGCCCACCGGACCGCCGCCCCTCGGACCCTCGCCCTCTGGCCTGGGCCTGGGCCTGGGCCTGGGCCTGGGCTTCCGGAGGTTCAGACCTCGCGGACTCCGCGCCGCCAGACGCCGGTGACCAGCGGGACTCCCGGGCGGTAGGCGAGGTGGACGTGGCTGGGGGCGTCCAGCAGGGCCAGGTCCGCGTACGCGCCCGGCGCGAGCGTGCCGACGTCGGTGCGGCGCAGGGCCTTCGCGCCGCCCGCGGTCGCCGACCACACGGCCTCGTCCGGGGTCATCCGCATGTCCCGTACCGCGAGCGCGATGCAGAACGGCACGGACGAGGTGAAGGACGAGCCGGGGTTGCAGTCGGTGGACAGGGCCACCGTGACACCGGCGTCGATCAGTCGGCGGGCGTTCGGCCACTCGGCGCGGGTGGAGAACTCGGCGCCGGGGAGCAGCGTCGCCACGGTGTCGCCGCTCGCGAGGGCGTCGACGTCCGCGTCGGTCAGGTGGGTGCAGTGGTCGGCGCTGGCCGCGTCGAGTTCGACGGCGAGCTGGACGCCGGGGCCGTACGAGAGCTGGTTGGCGTGCACGCGCGGGTGCAGGCCCTTCGCCTTGCCGGCCGTGAGGATCGCCCGTGCCTGGTCGCCGTCGAAGGCGCCCTTCTCGCAGAAGACGTCGACCCAACGGGCGTACGGGGCACAGGCCTCGAGCATCTCGCCGGTGACCAGGGCGACATAGCCGGCCGGGTCGTCGGCGTAGTCCGGGGAGACGATGTGCGCGCCGAGGTAGGTGACCTCGTCGGTGTGCGAGGCGGCGATGCGCAGCGCGCGGGCCTCGTCCTCGACGGTCAGGCCGTAACCCGACTTGGTCTCGAAGGTCGTGGTGCCCTGGCGGAGGGCCTCCCGCAGGTAGCGCGTGAGGTTGCGCTCCAGTTCCTCGTCGGAGGCGGCCCGGGTGGCGGCGACGGTGGTGCGGATGCCGCCCGCGCTGTAGGCGCGGCCGGACATCCGGGCGTTGAACTCCTGGGTGCGGTCACCGGCGAAGACCAGGTGCGAGTGGGAGTCGACGAAGCCGGGGATCACCGCGCGGCCACCGGCGTCGACCCGGTTGTCAGTGGCGGGTGCTCTGCTTGACTCACCGGTCCACACGACACGGTCGCCGTCGATGACGAGCGCCGCGTCCTGGATCAGACCGAGCGGGGAGCCGTCGCCGAGGGAGGGATCGTTGGTGACCAGACTGGCGATGTTGGTGATGACGGTCGTGCTGCTCATGGCGTCCTCAAGGGTGACGGGACTGCTGGTGGGGGGCGTCGGGCGCGCGGGCTCCCGCCCGTGTCCGGGTGTCAGGCGCGCAGGGCTTCGACGGCGTCCGCGAGAGCTGTCGGCACATCGGGTACGAGGGTGTGCGCGCCGTCGCGCACGACGTGCCGGCCCGCCACGACCGTGTGCCGGACGTCGGCGCCCGTGGCCGCGAATACGGCCGTCTCGGCGCCGAGGCGCGGCACCGGTCCCGCTGTTCTGACCGAGTCGAGGGCGATCGTCGTGAAGTCGGCGAGCGCGCCGGTCTCGATGCTGCCCGCGTCGTCCCAGCCGAGGGCCGCGTGGCCGTCGGCGGAGGCGGCTCGCAGCAGGGCGGCGGCCGTCCAGTGACCGCGGGTGCGGGTGCGCAGCCGCTCGTTCAGCTCCATCGCGCGGGCCTCCTCGAGGAGGTCGATGACGGCGTGGCTGTCGGAGCCGAGCGACAGGGCCGAGCCCGCGCGCTGGAGGGCGGCGGCGGGGCCGATGCCGTCGGCGAGGTCGCGTTCGGTGGTCGGGCACATGCAGGTGCCGGTGCCCGAGCCGCCGATCAGGGCGATGTCCTCGTCCGTGAGGTGCGTGTTGTGGACGCCGATGGTGCGCGGGCCGAGGACGCCGTGGTCGGCGAGCAGCCGGGTGGGCGTGCGGCCGTGGGCGGCCTGGCAGGCCTCGTTCTCCGCCGTCTGCTCGGACAGGTGCACATGGAGCGGGGCGCGCCGCTCCTCGGCCCAGCGCGCGACGGTGGCGAGCTGCCCCGCGGGCACGGCCCGTACGGAGTGGATCGCCGCGCCGATCCGTGCGTGATCCCGGTCCTTGAGAAGTGAGGAGCGTTCCGCCCAGGCCTCGGCGGTGCCGTCGGAGAAGCGCCGCTGGTGCGGGTTGGGCGGCTGTCCGAAGCCGGCGGAGAGGTAGGCCGTGTCGAGCAGGGTGATGCGGATGCCGGCCTCGGCGGCGGCGGCGATCAGCGCCTCGCCCATGGCGTTGGGGTCGGCGTAGCGGGTGCCGTCGTGGGCGTGGTGCACGTAGTGGAACTCGCCGACGGCGGTGACTCCGGCGAGTGCCATCTCGGCGTACACCGCGCGGGCGAGGGCGTGGTAGGTCTCCGGGGTCAGCCGGTCCGCGAAGGAGTACATGATCTCGCGCCAGGTCCAGAAGGTGCCGGAGCCGACCTGGACGGTGCCGCGCAGGGCGCGGTGGAAGGCGTGCGAGTGGGCGTTGGCGAGGCCCGGGAGGGTGAGCCCGCGGAGGATCTCGGCGCCCGGCGGCGGGGTGTCGACGCCCGTGCGGACCTCGGTGAGACGGCCGTCCGTCGCGGAGCCGTCGGTCGACACGGTCACGGCGACGCCCGGCTCGACGTGGGTGTCGAGCCAGGCGTGTTCCAGCCAGTACGTCTGCGTCACCTGCAGGCCAGCCCTTCGAGTACGTCGGCGAGTGCGGTCACCCCGGCCACGCAGTCGTCCTCGGCGGCGTACTCGGCCGGGGAGTGCGAGACACCCGTGGGGTTGCGTACGAACAGCATGGCGGTCGGGACGGTGCCGGAGAGGATTCCGGCGTCGTGTCCGGCGCCGGTCCCGAGGACGGGGACGTTCAACGCGGCGTCCCGGTCCTTGCCCAGGATGCGGGCGAGTTCGTCGCGCAGGGCGTGCTCGAACTCGACGACGGGGGTGAACGACTCGCGGACGACGTCGAGTTCGACGCCCTGTGCCTCGGCGTACTCGCGGGCCGCCTTCTCGACGCCGCCGACGACCGTGTCGAGGGTGGCCTGGTCGGCGGCGCGGGAGTCGAGCCAGCCGCGCACCAGGGAGGGGATGGCGTTCACGCCGTTCGGCTCGACGGCGATCTTGCCGAAGGTGGCGACGGCGCCCGCGAGCCTGGCCTCGCGGCGGGCGGCGAGGACGGTCTCGGCGTACGGCAGCATCGGGTCGTGGCGGTCCACGAGCCGGGTCGTGCCCGCGTGGTTGGCCTCGCCGCGGAAGTCGAAGCGCCAGCGGCCGTGCGGCCAGATGGCGCTGGCGATGCCGACCTGGTCGCCGCTGAGGTCGAGGGCGCGGCCCTGTTCGACGTGCAGCTCGACGAAGGCGCCGATCCGGCCGAGGCGTTCGGGGTCGGGGCCGATGGTCGCGGGGTCGTACCCGGCACGCTCCATGGCCTGCGGCAGGGTGACGCCGTCGGCGTCGGTGAGCCGGTGCGCGTGCTCGACGGTGAGCTGCCCGGCGGCCAGCCGGGAGCCGACGCAGGCGAGTCCGAACCGGGCGCCCTCCTCGTCGCCGAAGTTGACGATGGCGAGGGGCTTGGTGAACTCGGCTCCGCGGGCGCGGAGTTCGTCGAGCGCGGCGAAGGAGGCGACGACGCCGAGGGGGCCGTCGAAGGCTCCGCCGTCGGGCACGGAGTCCAGGTGCGACCCGGTGACCACGGCGTCCCCGGCGGCGGGGTCGCCGAGCCAGGCCCACTGGTTGCCGTTGCGGTCGAGCTCGTAGGTGAGCCCGCGGGACTCGGCCTGCTGCCGGAACCAGGCGCGGCAGTCGGTGTCGGCCCCGGTCCAGGCGAACCGGCGGTAGCCGCCGGAGGCGGAGCTGCGGCCGATCGGCAGCAGCTCCGCCCACATGCTGTGGAACGTCACGCGGCGCCGCCCTCGTCGCCCTCGCGCATCGGGATGCGCACACCGCGCTCGTCCGCGACGGACTCGGCGATGTCGTAGCCGGCGTCGACGTGGCGGATGACGCCCATGCCCGGGTCGTTCGTCAGGACGCGGCGGATCTTCTCGCCGGCGAGCCCGGTGCCGTCGGCGACGCAGACCTGGCCCGCGTGGATGGAGCGGCCCATGCCGACGCCGCCGCCGTGGTGGATGGAGACCCAGGAGGCGCCGGAGGCGACGTTCACCATGGCGTTCAGCAGCGGCCAGTCGGCGATCGCGTCGGAGCCGTCGAGCATGGCCTCGGTCTCGCGGTACGGGGAGGCGACGGAACCGCAGTCGAGGTGGTCACGGCCGATGGCCAGCGGGGCGGCGAGTTCGCCGGAGGCCACCATGTCGTTGAAGCGCTCACCGGCTTTGTCGCGCTCGCCGTAGCCGAGCCAGCAGATGCGGGCGGGCAGGCCCTGGAAGTGGACGCGCTCGCCGGCCAGCTTGATCCACCGGTGCAGCGACTCGTTCTCCGGGAAGAGGTCGAGGATCGCCTTGTCCGTCTTGTGGATGTCGGAGGCCTCGCCGGACAGGGCGGCCCAGCGGAAGGGGCCCTTGCCCTCGGAGAAGAGGGGGCGGATGTAGGCGGGGACGAAGCCGGGGAAGGCGAAGGCGCGGTCGTACCCGGCGAGCTGGGCCTCGCCGCGGATGGAGTTGCCGTAGTCGAAGACCTCGGCGCCGGCGTCCATGAAGCCGACCATGGCCTCGACGTGCTTGGCCATGGACTCGCGGGCGCGGGTGGTGAAGCCCGCCGGGTCCTTGGCGGCCGCGTCGGCCATGTCGTCGAAGTCGACGCCGACGGGGAGGTAGGCGAGCGGGTCGTGGGCCGAGGTCTGGTCGGTCACGATGTCGATGGGGGCGCCCTCGGCGAGCATGCGGGGCAGCAGCTCCGCCGCGTTGCCGAGCAGGCCGATGGAGAGCGGCTTGCGCTGGTCGCGGGCCTCGACGGCGAGCCGGAGGGCGTGCTCCAGGGAGTCGGCGCGCACGTCCAGGTAGCGGTGCTCGATGCGGCGCTCGATGGCGCGCGGGTCCACGTCGATGCAGATCGCGACGCCGTCGTTCATCGTCACGGCGAGCGGCTGGGCGCCGCCCATGCCGCCGAGACCGGCGGTCAGGGTGATGGTGCCGGCGAGGGTGCCGTTGAACTTCTTCGCGGCGACGGCGGAGAAGGTCTCGTAGGTGCCCTGGAGGATGCCCTGGGTGCCGATGTAGATCCAGGAACCGGCGGTCATCTGGCCGTACATGGTGAGGCCGAGCTGCTCCAGGCGCCGGAACTCCTCCCAGTTGGCCCAGTCGCCGACCAGGTTGGAGTTGGCGAGGAGGACGCGCGGGGCCCATTCGTGGGTCTGCATGACGCCGACGGGGCGGCCGGACTGGACGAGCATCGTCTCGTCCTGCTTGAGGGTCCGCAGCGTGCGGACCATCGCGTCGTAGGAGCGCCAGTCACGGGCGGCCTTGCCGGTGCCGCCGTAGACGACGAGCTTGTCGGGGTGCTCGGCCACCTCGGGGTCGAGGTTGTTCTGCAGCATCCGCAGGGCGGCTTCCTGCTGCCATCCCAGGGCGCTCAGTTCCGTACCGCGCGCTGCTCGGACGGGGCGGGGTCCTGACATGGTCTGCCTCCCAGTGAACTTGTTGCTACAGATATTCACATCCTGACTCTTTGAATAGAGCTAGTCAATAGGCGCACGGGTCCGCCCGCGCTCCACACCGGTGTTTGGCTGGGATGTATGGGTGCAGACATGGACAGGGCGGCAGATCAGCCGGACGGCGGGGCGAGGGGCCCGCGACGCCTCCGACAGGGGCTTCCGGCCCGCCCGGGGAGGGCTCGACGACTCGCGGGGGCGGGGCCACGCCCCACGGGGCGTTGACGTACGGGGCGACGGCGTACGGGCCAGGGCGTAGGGCGACAGGACGACGGGCGGGACCGGACGAGGGACCAGGGCAGGGACCGGAACTGTGGACGAAGGCGGGACGACGGTGAGCGGCGGCGGGACGACGGTGGACGGCGGCGGGACGACGAGCGGGGACCGGGTGACGGGCGGCGAGGGCCGGACGCCGGAGGGGGGCGGGGCGCCGGAGCGGGACGGGCCGGACCTCGACCGGGTCTCCCGGCGTGACGACGCCGTGCGGGCCGCCGTGGAGCAGGGCCTCCTCACGTCGGCCCACCCCATCGTCGCGCTCCTCGACGTCCCCGGCATCCGGGCCTCGGCCGCCGCGCTGCACGCCGCCTTCGACGCGGTGACCGCGCCCGGCACCCCCGTGCTGCACGCCTTCGCGGTGAAGGCCACGCCGCTGGTGCCCGTGCTGCGGCTGCTGCGCGAGCACGGCATCGGCGCGGAGGTGGCGAGTCCCGGCGAGTTCGCGCTCGCCCGGGCGGCCGGGATGCCGGCCTCCCGGACCGTGCTCGACTCGCCCGCCAAGACGCCCGCCGAACTGCGCGAGGCACTCGCACTGGGTGTCGCCGTCAACGCGGACAATCCGCAGGAGCTGGACCGCATCGACGCGACGGTGCGCTCGGCGGTCACCCGCTCACCCCTCGGCATCCGGGTGAACCCCCAGGTCGGCGGGGGTTCGATCGAGGCACTGTCCACGGCCACGGCGACCTCCAAGTTCGGGTTCGCGCTGCGGGACGAGGGGGCGCGCGAGTGGATCGTGCGGGCGTACGCCGACCGCCCGTGGCTGACCCGGCTGCACGCGCACTCGGGTTCGCAGGGCATGCCGCTCTCCCTCATGGCCCAGGGCGTGGCGGAGACGTACGCGCTGGCCGAGGAGATCAACCGGCACGTCGGCCGGCGGCAGGTCGACACGATCGACATCGGCGGCGGGCTGCCGGTCGACTTCGGCTCCGACGCGATCACCCCGACGTACGCGCAGTACGCGCGCCTGCTCGCCGAGGTGGTGCCCGGGCTGTTCGACGGGCGGTACGGGCTGGTCACCGAGTTCGGGCGGTCCCTGCTCGCCAAGCACGGGACGGTGCTGGCGCGGGTCGAGTACGCGAAGTCCGCCGGGGGCCGGGCGGTCGCGGTCACGCACGCCGGGGTGCAGGTGGCGGCCCGCACGGTGTACGCGCCCGGAGCCTGGCCGCTGCGGATCGCCGCGTACGACACGAAGGGGCGCCCCAAGGACGGCCCGGACGTCGTCCAGGACATCGCGGGTCCCGCCTGCTTCGCGGGCGACCTGCTCGCGAAGGGCCGCGCGCTGCCGCTGCTCGGACAGGGCGACCACGTGGCCGCGCTGGACACCGGCGCGTACGGGTTCGCCCACCACTACGGGTACAACTCCCTCGCCCGCCCCGGCGTCTACGGCTTCGCCCCGGCCGGTGACGGCGCGAACGGCGTGCGCTTCGCCGTCGTGCGGGAGCCGCAGACCCTGGACGAGATCGTCGCGGAGTCGGGCGGCGCGCACGGGCCGTCACTCACGGCGCTCTGACCACCGCCCGCTCCGACGATCGTCCGCGACCGGCACGGCCCCGCTCCGGGGGCGGAACGAGGACGGCGACGGAGCGGGCACCTACCGGAAGGGGGGGGGCGCACCCGGCGCCACGAGCGCCCCCGGTGCACTCACGAGCGCCCCTGTGGCACGCCCCGGGGCAGCACGAACCGGCCACCGGCGGATTCCGTACGCCAGAGAATGTGGTCAGTTGACCCACCTTAGTCATCACGGGCATGTTCCACAGGAAAATGCCCGATGACTCCCTTCCCGTGCGCACAGTGCGTAACTTCTGCGTCACTAGGCCGAACCCTTGGCGGGAGGGGAGACACGGTGCCCGGAATCGACGAGTGCCTGCTGGAAGCCATGACACTGCCCGGTGCTCGGGGTGCCTCGGTGGTCGACTGGACCAGCGGCCTGGCCCTGGGCACGGTGGGCGACGCGCCGGGCGGCGACCACGAGACGACCGCGGCGGAGGCCGCCGAACTGGCCCGGCTCGCCGCGGAGAACCGCTCGTTCGCCCCGAAGGACGGCTCCGACTGGTCCGAGTGGTCGGACCAGGAGACCCCGATCGAGGACGTGATCATCAGCAACCGCGACAGCTATCACGTCCTGCGGTTCGTCCGGACCACGTTCGACAGCAGCGTGTTCCTGCACCTGTGGCTGGGCCGCTCGGACGGCAACCTCGCCCTGGCACGCATCCGGCTCGGCGAGATGGCCGGACGGCTGGTGCTCGTATGACGACGGTCAGAACACCCCCGCCCCCGCCCCCGCTGCCCGTGCGCGACCGGGAGCCGAGTACCGCCGCCGGCGTCTCGCCGATGCTCAACCGGCTGGCCGCCGAGCGGGCCACCGGCGTCCTCATCCGCGAACGCGGCACCCTCTACCTCGCCGACGGCGAGGTGGTGCACGCCGAGAGCCCGGCCACACCCGGCCTCGACGTCCTGTTCTCCGTCCCCGGGGTGCTGGACGCCGAGGTGTGGAAGGAGGCCGTCGCGAAGGCCGGAGCCCGCCGCCAGGTCGGCCGGTTCCTGATCGACAGCGGGCGGATCGCGGAGGGCGCGCTGGAACTGTGCCACCTCGGCTCGCTGTACGACGCGGCGTACTTCGTGCTGGGACCGAGCAGCACCCCGAGCCGCTTCCGGTACGGCGCCGCGCACTGGTTCGGCCCGCTGCGTCCCGTCACCGTGGCCGCGCTGGAACGCGAGACGGTCCGCCGCCGCGAACTGCTGCACCGCATATGGCCCGACCCCGCGACCGACACCGCACCGATCCGGCGTGCCGCGCTCACCGCGGGGCCGGCGGTGCCCCAGCGCCAGGAGGCCGTCCTCGGGCGGGTGGACGGCGTCCGCACGGCGGCGGACGTGTCCCTCGCGCTGGGCCGGCCCGCCTTCCACACGCTCGTCGACCTGCGCCGACTCGCCGCCGCCGGGCTCGTCACGGCCGCGCCCCCGGCGCAGCCGCCTCCCACGCCCAGCGTGCTCACCCAGACCTCCGCCGATCCCGACGTCGCGTTGCTGCGACGACTCAGAGACGCGCTGGAGGCCTTGTGAGTCCCAACCCCGCGGGAGGCCTTGTGATCCGCGCGCTACGACAGCGTGCCGAGAGGAGACTGCTCATGGCGGCGGAGGCCGAAGTCCTGGACGAACTCCATCGGCTCCGGGCCCGGGTACCCCAGCTGACCGGAGCCCTCGCAGCCAGCGCCGACGGTCTCGTCCTCGCGCACGACACGCCCGGAGTGGAGCCGGACGGCCTGGCCGCGCTCACCGCGGCCGCGCTGGGGGTCGCCATCCGGATGACCGAGGCCACCGGGCACGGCGACCTGCGCGAACTGTTGGTGCGCGGCGTGCACGGCTATGTCGCGACGTACGCCGCGGGCGGCTCCGCCGTACTGACACTGCTCGCCCAGGACCGGGTCAACGTCGGCCGGCTGCACCTGGAGGGCCGGCGCTCCGGCACCCGGATCGGCGAACTCGTCGACGCCGCCACGGCTCGCGGCGAACCGGCCGCCGAACCGGCCAAAGCCTCGGCCAAGACCTCCGCCAAGGCCCCGCTGCGCACGCGCACCCCTCGGGGCACCACCCCGCGATCCACATCCACCCCTGCCACCAACAACCCGAGAACATCAGAGAGTTGAAGGAGAACCCCATCATGGCGAACACCGAGACCGCCCTCAAAGAGGCTCTGGCGTCCATCGAGGGCGCGACCGGAGCCGCGCTCGTCGACTACACGAGCGGAATGGCGCTGGGCACCATCGGCGGCAGCAAGAGCTTCGACCTCACGGTCGCGGCCGCCGGCAACACCGACGTCGTCCGGGCGAAACTGCGCACAATGGAACACCTGGGCCTGAAGGGCGACATCGAGGACATCCTGATCACGCTCTCCGACCAGTACCACCTGATCCGGCTGATGAAGGGGCGCGGCGGAAACGGCCTCTTCCTGTACCTGGTGCTCGACCAGAAGCGCGCCAACCTGGCAATGGCAAGGCACCAGTTGAAGCGGATCGAGGCTGACCTGGAGATCTAGTTCCCCGCACCGGGTCCGGACCCGTTCCGCTCAGCGACGCCGTGCCCCGCCGGGCGCGGCGTCGCCCGCGGCCACTCCGGTGGACCGGACGGCCCGGACCGGCTTGCCCACCGGGGCACCGGCACGCGGGCCGAGCCAGTCGACCCGCACCCAGATCAGCGCCCGCTCGGCACGCTCCAGACGCCCGAGCCGGCCGGCCTTCAGCCACAGTCCGACACCCGCGCCGGCGAGCAGCATGCCGCCCGCGGCGGGTACCGCGAACGAACTGCCCAGCGCCGCCGCGAAGGCGAGCAGGATCCACCAGCGATGGCCCCGGCGCCAGTTGCGAAGCGTCACGGCACGGTCCTGGAGCACGTCGTGCTTGCCGGCCCGGGCGGCCGAACGGACCAGGGCGTCGTACCGCTTCCTGCGCCAGTACGCCACCGCGGCCGCCGTGACGAGAAACAGCGCGGCCCCCGCCAGGACGCCGATCCTGCGTCCGGTCAGTCCGGGTATCAGCACCCCGACTCCGGCCGCCAGTACCCCGCACCACCACAGTGGTGCGGCTCCGGCCCGCACCACGACCGCCATCCGGGCCAGGCCCTGTCCTCCGCGCGCCACGATCCGCCTCCCGTCTCCACGCCTTCGCGTCCACGGGCCCGTCGCCGACCGCCGCCGCGCCCGTGTCTCCTTGGGCGGGCAGGGTAGCCACGGAAGGTGAGACAAATCTGAGAAACGGCGGGATTGCCGCCCGCGGCTATTCCACGAACAGTCCCCGCACCGCGGCGCGCGCGTCGAACTGCTCCAGCCGTGCCTGCGCGTCCGGCAGGTCGTCGCACATGGCCTCCAGCAGCACGCGGCCCAGCAGCATCGGCGCGCAGGCCGTGTCGAAGGCGAGACCGGTGCCGACGGCGGCGGGCAGCAGGAGGTCGGAGACCTTCGCCACCGGCGCGAACGCGGAGTCCGCGACCGTGACGACGGTCAGCCCGGCCGCCTTCGCGTGGCCGAGGGCGTCGACGACCTCGCGCGGGTGCCGGGGCAGCGCGAAGCAGAGCAGGGCCGTGGCCCCGGCCCGGACGGCCGCGTCGATGCGGTCCTGGAGCATCGTGCCGCCCTCGTGCAGCAGCCGTACGTCGGGGTGGACCTTGGCGGCGAAGTAGGCGAAGCCGTAGGCCTGGGAGGCGGCGGCGCGCAGCCCGAGGACGGGCAGCGGCCGGGACGCGGCCAGCAGCCGCCCGGCCCTGGCGACCGGGCGCGGGTCGGCGAGCACCGCGGCGAGGTGGCGCAGGTTCTCGATCTCGGCCTCGACGGCCTGCTGGTACTCGTTGTAGGAGGCGGTGTCGGCGGCCGGTTCGGTGGGCGCGACCTCGCGCAGGTGCTTGCGCAGCGCCGGGTAGCCGTCGAAGCCGAGGGCGACCGCGAAGCGGGTGACGGAGGGCTGGCTGACTCCGGCGAGTTCGGCGAGTTCGACACTGGAGAGGAACGGCACGTCGGCGGCGCGGCGCACCATGCTGTGCGCGATGCGCCGCTGGGTCGGTGTGAGCCGGCGGCCCTCGAAGAGCGCCTGGAGGCGCCCGGCGGGGCTGTCGCCGACCGTCGCCTCGCCCGCGTCGCCGTCCACGCCGCCGCCCCCGTTCCCGTTCCCGTTCCCGTTCCCGTCGTCCGCGAAGTCCCCGTCCCCGTCGGCGGGCCCGGTTCCGTTCTCGTTCCTGCCCACGTCCGCGCTCCCGCCCCCGTCGCCGTCCCTGACCACGCTCATGCCGTGCTCCCCCTCCAGATGTCCGCGAACCGGTCGAGCAGCGCGGCGGCCGCCGTCACGTCGTCCGTGAGCGGCCGGTCGGCCTGCTCCGCGTCGAGCACCGCCCCGGCCGGTTCCATCGCCCGCCCGGTCGGCGGCCCCGGGTCGGGCCGCAGGTCGCGCCGGCGCAGTGCGCGTACCGCGGCGGCCGGCTCACAGCCGACGACGAGACGGAACGCGCCGCACGCGCGCAGCGTCTGGCGTGCGGCGAGCGAGGCGAAGCCCGCCTGTTCCTCGACGCCCCGGGAGAGTACAGCGTGGCCGAGCGAGGCGGGTGCGGAGAAGGCCCGCAGGTCACCGAGCGCGGCACCGGCGGCGTACTCCAGGATCATCACGCCGGAGGCCGCCGGCTCGTGGTCGGCGAGGAAGGGCCGCAGCCGGGTGCAGGCGGGTTCGCCGAGGGGGGAGAGGCGGGAGGTGGACAGGCGCGCCACCCCGACGACCCGTGACGACTCCACGCGCGCACCCTTCTCCGTCCGGACCCGGCGTTCCGCCCGGTGGCCGCGGGCCCCGAGCGGCCCCCACCGGTCATCACCAATCTATTCAGGTACCGAGAACTCTGCATGACGGTATGCAGACCGGGCAAGGGCCGCTTCCCCGGGATCGGGTCCGACCGCGAAATGGGGGGCTATCCCCAGTGTCGCGGGGGCTTTCGCTGCCTAACGTGAAAGGCATGACCGGTATGGAAGCCCGCCAAGGCGACACCGAACTGAAGAAGGAACTCGACGCCACCCTGCAGGCGCGCAGGGAGCTCGGCGACGAGTACGAGTCCGCGCTGGTCGACTCGTTCCTGGAGAAGGTGGAGCAGCGCCTCGACGGCGCGGTCGACCGCCGGGTGCGGCGACAGCTCGCCGAGCAGCAGATGGTGGTGGCGCGCGGCGCGCGTTCGCCCCAGTCGTCCGACTCCTGGGGCGAACGCTTCGGGTTCGGGATCGTCTCGCTCGTCCTCGCGATCCCGCTGTCCGCGATCGGCGGCGGGGTCGGGCACCTGCCCGGTCTGCTCGTCGCCTGGGGCGGCATCGTCGGGGTGAACGTGGTCCAGGCCGCGCGCCTCTCCCCGAACTTCTTCGGCCGCCGCGGGAAGCGCTCCGAGTCGGACTGGGACCAGTAGGCGGGCAGCCGGGCGAGCGGGCTCCGGGGGCCGTACACGAGAGGGCCCGGTGCCCGAGTCCGAGACTCGGGCACCGGGCCCTTCGACGTATTGCGCGGGGACCGCCGCACCCCCGAAACCGGGGGGCGGGACGACGGCGGTCCCCGCGAGGGACACGGGCCGGGTCAGGACCGGGCTTGCGCGTCCTAGGCGTCCATGGAGATCCGGGAGCCGCTCCGAAGATCCTTGGCGCCGTTTTGGCGTCGGCCGGGGCGGGGAGCCGCTCCCGCCCTGCCGACACCCACCAATGTGCCGGACCCGTGTTAAGCGGGTGCTGCGCGGACGTGACGCGCTCGTACCACTTCCGCGAAGTTCACCTCGGCCGGAGCGGGAAGATCCCCCACGCATCCGACACTTCGAACATATTCCCGCCGAGGGCGCGGACGACCGCACGTTGTGCGCCCGCCGCCGCCCCCGACCGTCACCCGTGCGCCCCCGGGTGCCGCGGGCCGTCCGCCCCGTGACGCGCCCGCGCCCCGGTCACGCCGTCCTCACGCCCTGGTGCCGCCCTTGGCCAGGAAGGACAGCAGGTCCTGCCGGCTGACGACACCGGTGGGCTTGCCCTCGACGAGCACGATCGCGGCGTCGGCGCCACCGAGCACCGACATCAGGTCGCCGACCGGCTCGCCGGAACCGACCTGCGGCAGCGGCGACGACATGTGCTTCTCCAGCGGGTCGTCCAGGGAGGCCCGCTTGGTGAACAGCGCGTCCAGGAGCTCGCGCTCCACGACCGAGCCGATGACCTCGGCGGCCATCACGTCCGGGTGGCCGGCGCCCGGCTTGACGATGGGCATCTGCGAGACGCCGTACTCGCGCAGCACCTCGATGGCCTCGCCGACGGTCTCCTCCGGGTGCATGTGGACGAGCTCCGGGATGGAGCCGCCCGCCTTGTCGTTCAGCACGTCGGCGACCCGGGCGCTCGGGCCGGTGTCCTCCAGGAAGCCGTAGTCGGCCATCCACTCGTCGTTGAAGATCTTGCTGAGGTAGCCGCGCCCGCTGTCGGGGAGCAGCACGACGACGACGTCGTCGGGGCCGAGGCGCTCGGCGACCCGCAGCGCGGCGACCACGGCCATGCCGCAGGAGCCGCCGACGAGCAGCCCCTCCTCCTTGGCCAGTCGGCGGGTCATCTGGAAGGAGTCCTTGTCGGACACGGCGACGATCTCGTCCGCGACCGTACGGTCGTACGCGGTCGGCCAGAAGTCCTCACCGACGCCCTCGACGAGGTACGGACGGCCCGAGCCGCCGGAGTACACGGACCCCTCCGGGTCGGCGCCGACGACCTGCACCTTGCCGTCGCTGGCGTCCTTCAGATACCGGCCGGTGCCGGAGATCGTGCCGCCGGTGCCCACCCCCGCGACGAAGTGGGTGATCTTCCCCTCCGTCTGCTCCCACAGCTCGGGGCCGGTCGAGTGATAGTGCGAGAGGGGGTTGTTCGGGTTGGAGTACTGGTCGGGCTTCCAGGCTCCCGGGGTGTCCCGCACCAGCCGGTCGGAGACGTTGTAGTACGAGTCCGGGTGCTCCGGGTCGACGGCGGTCGGGCAGACCACGACCTCGGCCCCGTACGCGCGCATCACGTTGATCTTGTCGGTGGAGACCTTGTCGGGGCACACGAAGATGCAGTGGTACCCCTTCTGCTGCGCCACGATGGCGAGCCCCACACCGGTGTTCCCACTGGTCGGCTCGACGATCGTGCCGCCGGGCTTGAGCGCGCCGCTCTCCTCCGCGGCCTCGATCATGCGCATGGCAATGCGGTCCTTCACGGATCCGCCGGGATTGAAGTACTCGACCTTCGCCAGGACGGTCGCCTTGATGCCCGCGGTGACGTTGTTGAGCCTCACCAGCGGGGTGTTGCCGACGAGACTGATCATCGAGTCGTGAAATTGCACCGTTGTCTCCGGAGCTGCGTTTTCAACAGGAATGGTCTTGTCAGCCTACGGCCCTGCGCAGCCGTTCACGCGCCGTTGAGATTGGCCGACCCGCCCTTCGGGGCAAGCAGTGGTTGTACGGCTACAAGGAGGTGGCGGCGACGGATGTCGAGCTTGTCGAGGGCGAGAGTGGCCCGGCGGATCGCTGCGGGCGCGGCGTACGGCGGTGGCGGGGTCGGGCTGGTGGGCGCGGCGGCGGTGGGTCTGGTGCTGGCCGAGGTGCAGATGGTGAAGCGGCACGTGGGCAACGGACACGCCCCGTACGCCCCGCGCGCGGACGGTCTCTACGGGTACGACTACACCGGCGCCTCCCCTGACGAACCCCCGCTGCGCCTGACGATGCTCGGCGACTCCACGGCCGCGGGCCAAGGGGTGCGCCGGGCCCGCCAGACGCCGGGCGCACTGCTGGCCTCCGGGCTCGCGGCGGTGGCCGAGCGGCCGGTGGAGCTGTGCAACGTGGCACTGCCCGGCGCCCAGTCGGACGACCTGGACCGCCAGGTCGCCCTGACCCTGTCGGACACGGCCCGGCTGCCCGACATCTGCGTGATCATGGTCGGGGCGAACGACGTGACGCACCGGATGCCGCCGACGCGCTCCGTGCGCCATCTGTCCGCGGCGGTACGCCGGCTGCGCACCGCCGGTGCGGAGGTCGTCGTCGGCACCTGTCCCGACCTGGGGACCGTCGAGCAGGTCCAGCAGCCGCTGCGCTGGCTGGCCCGGCGCGCGTCCCGCCAACTGGCGGCCGCCCAGACGATCGGCACGGTCGAGCAGGGCGGCCGTACGGTGTCGCTGGGCGACCTGCTGGGGCCGGAGTTCGAGGCGAACCCCCGCGAGCTCTTCGGGCCCGACCACTACCACCCCTCCGCCGAGGGCTACGCGACGGCGGCCATGGCGCTGCTGCCCACGGTCTGCGCGTCGCTCGCCCTCTGGCCGGCCGAGGAGGAGCGGCCGGACGTCTCGCGTCACGAGGGGTTCCTGCCGGTCGCCCGGGCCGCCGCCGAGGCCGCGTCCGAGCCCGGCACGGAGGTCGTCGCCGCCATGCCCACCGGGCCCCGCGGTCCCTGGGCCCTCCTCAAGCGCCGCCGACGCCGCCGCCTCCCCGCCACCGACCCAGCCCCGTCTCCGTCGGCGACCCCGTCCCCGCCCCCCACGCCGGACTCACCGCCGGCCCCGACCCCGAACCCCTCCGGCCACGCCTTCCCGAGCACACCCGGACCCACCTGACCCCGACACAACCTCCCGCGCAGCTCCCCGCGCTCCTGGGTCCACGCGGCGTCGGGGCGCGGGCCGGGCTTCGCGGGGCGACCCTTGAGAGGCGGGGTGGAGGATTCAGCCCCTCCGGCGCTTGAGGAGCGGGGTCCGGGGCGGAGCCCCGGGGACGGCGGCCCCGGAGGGGAGCACCCCCTCCGGGGCCGCCCCGCACCGACCCCACCCCGAAAGGCGCCCCCGCCAGAAAAAAGCAAGCGCTTGGAAAGTGCGGCCCGTGTCACACACCGAGAACGGTGACCCCGCCGGTACGTACGGGTAACTTCCCAAGAGCCCCGCACACTTCTCGTACGCCACTGGAGCCGTGATGCCCGAAGCCGTGATCGTCTCAGCCACCCGCTCCCCGATCGGCCGCGCCTTCAAGGGCTCCCTGAAGGACGTGCGCCCCGACGACCTGACCGCCACGATCATCCAGGCCGCCCTCGCCAAGGTCCCCGAGCTGGACCCGAAGCTCATCGACGACCTGATGCTCGGCTGCGGCCTCCCCGGCGGCGAGCAGGGCCACAACCTCGGCCGCATCGTGGCCGTGCAGATGGGGATGGACCACCTCCCCGGCTGCACCATCACCCGTTACTGTTCCTCCTCCCTCCAGACCTCCCGCATGGCCCTGCACGCCATCAAGGCCGGCGAGGGCGACGTCTTCATCTCGGCGGGCGTCGAGATGGTGTCGCGGTCCGTCAAGGGCACCTCCGACGGCATGCCCGACACCCACAACCCCCTCTTCGCCGACGCCGAGGCCCGCACCCTCGAGGTCGCGCAGTCGGAGGGTTCGACCTGGCACGACCCGCGCGAGGACGGCCTGATCCCGGACGCGTACATCGCGATGGGCCAGACCGCCGAGAACCTGGCCCGCCTCAAGGGCGTCACCCGCCAGGACATGGACGAGTTCGGCGTGCGCTCGCAGAACCTCGCCGAGGAAGCCGTCAAGAACGGCTTCTGGGAGCGCGAGATCACCCCGATCACGACCCCCGACGGCACGGTCGTCAGCAAGGACGACGGGCCGCGCGCGGGCGTGACGCTGGAGGCCGTCCAGGGCCTCAAGCCGGTCTTCCGCCCCGACGGCATGATCACCGCGGCCAACTGCTGCCCGCTGAACGACGGCGCCGCCGCCCTCGTGATCATGTCCGACACGAAGGCCCGCGAGCTCGGCCTGACCCCGCTCGCCCGCATCGTCTCGACCGGCGTCACCGGCCTGTCCCCCGAGATCATGGGCCTCGGCCCGGTGGAGGCCAGTAAGCAGGCGCTCAGCCGCGCCGGCCTCACCGTCGACGACATCGACCTGTTCGAGATCAACGAGGCCTTCGCCGCCCAGGTGATCCCGAGCTACCGCGACCTGAACATCCCGCTGGACAAGCTGAACGTGAACGGCGGCGGCATCGCCGTCGGCCACCCGTTCGGCATGACCGGCGCCCGCATCACCGGCACGCTCATCAACAGCCTCCAGTTCCACGACAAGCAGTTCGGCCTGGAGACCATGTGCGTCGGCGGCGGCCAGGGCATGGCGATGGTCATCGAGCGCCTCAGCTGACGACGACATGACCCGCTCCCGTGACGGGAGTTGGACCCAGCGTGACCGAATCGGCCCAGAAGCCCGCGAACACCGGGCCTCTGGGCCGTTTTGTGACCCAATCCCATCCAAGATGTGACCTATGTCCCCCCGGAAGGGCATCCGCGCAGGTCAGAGTGGCTACACAGCTAAACCTGCGGCCCAAAGTCCTGTCCTATTCGTGACGTTACGCACTGACAGTTCGATGGTTCGCCCTTCAAGCTGATGTAGGAAGTCGGGGGCCGACTTGAACCGGGAGTACGTCAGTGAGCGCCATGCCGATTGCTCTGCTGCTCACCACCGCCGCGACCGCGGCCGTGGGCGTCGCCGTTCTGCGCACCCTGCACGGTGTGCGTCGGCAGGTCGCAGCGTTGAGCAGCGAACTCGCCGAGAGCCGCGCCGGTGCCGCGCGGGGTCTCGTACCAGCGGCGCGTGCAGCCGCAGACGCCGACGAGATACGCACGGCCGTGGCCGAGGCGCTCGCCGAGGAACGGGAGCGGGAGCTCGCCGAGGCGCGGGCCTTCTGGGCCGCCCAGGAGGCACGTGACGCCTCCGACGCGCCGTCGCTGCTCGGTCTGCCGGACAGCGAGCTGTTCCTGCCGCGCCACTCGGACTTCGTGGGCCTGGAGCACCTGGAGCCGGTCACCGAGGCAGGGCCGGACCTGGAGGAGTTCCTCCAGACCGGCACCGCGGGAGACTCCCCGGAGCTCGCCGCGGCCCGCCGCCGGCATCCCTCGCACCCGGACTTCGTCCCGGTCCAGTCACCCGTGGTCAACGACCACGAGCGCACGGTGGCCTGCCTGGAGGAGCTCGCCGAGTCCGGTACGGAGCTGGCGGACGTCCGCCCCGGCCCGCTCGGCACGCTCGACGTCTACGTCTTCGCCGACGGCACGACCCTGTGCATGACCCCGGGCCACCGCGAGACCGCTCAGCGGCTCGCCGCGGCCCTCGCGGCCGGTGAGACCCCGGTCCTGCTCGGCGGCTCCGGCATCTCGGGCGCGTACGCCCTGACCTTCGCCTTCGGCGAGGAGAGCATCTTCATCCTGGCGGACCGCGTCATCGCGTCCCTGTGACCCGCCACGTCACGGCGTCGCCGTGACCGCCTCCCGCGACCCCCGGCCTACGCCGGGGGACGGGCGACCGCGCCGGAGTCGATCCCCCGGATCAGACACCGGCGCGTTTCTGCGCCTCCGCGACGAGTGCGACCGCTTCGGCCAGTTCCTTCTCGTTCTTCAGTACGAGCGCCAAGTCGTGCGCGGCGACCGTGATTTGGTCGGCGGCGGCGAACATCCCGGCGTCGGGCATCTCCCGCGGCTCCCCCGACGGGTCCTCGACCCGCTGGGCGCGCAGGGCGAACTCCCTGGCCAGCCCCAGTGCCTCGGCCGCGGCGCAGCGTTGCAGGCGGCTCTGCGGCGCGGCCCGCAGCAGGTCGGCGAAGTGGTCCACGGCACGGGTCAACGGCGTCGTATCCAGCACGCCGCGAGACTACGCGCAGCTACGGGACTGTTGCCAACGCCCCGCCCCTCAGGCACGGTGGCGTGAAGGACCGGCTTACATCCCCTTTGCGTTCGGAGGCGCCGATGTCCCAAGTCTTCTCCGAGGAGACCCATCGCAACCTGCTCGCCCGCATCCCCCATTGCACCGGTCGTGAGATCTCCGACTGGCTTCGCACCGTCGACGAAGGCCCCGCTCTCTTCCGCTTCGAGGAGAAGGTCAGCTGGCTCCGCGCCGAGCACGACCTCGCGTACGGCCATGCCAAGGCGATCATCCACGAGTACGACCTGAGGAGGGCCGCGCGCAAACTCCGCTGAGCGCGCACCACCGAGACGTCGCACGTCCGTCGACAGGACGGACGACAGGACAAAGGGCCCGCGAACCAGTGGTTCGCGGGCCCTCTCGTGTCAGGTGACGGCCGGTCCGGCCGTCGGCCCGGCTAGTCGTCGCCGCTGAAGATGGCGACCAGGCGGAGCATCTCGACGTAGATCCACACAAGGGTCATGGTCAGGCCGAACGCGGCCAGCCAGGCCTCTTCCTTCGGCGCGCCGTAGGCGATGCCGTCCTCGATCTGCTTGAAGTCGAGGGTCAGGAAGAACGCGCCGAGCAGGATCGCGAGGATGCCGACGATCGCGCCGAGCGGTCCGTTGCTGCGCAGACCGCCGTCCGGGGCGACACCGAAGACGACCAGCAGCAGGTTCACCGCCATGACGGCGACGAACGCGATGGCGATGGTCAGTCCGATGCGCGCGTACCGCGCGGTCACCCGGATCCAGCCCGCCTTGTAGACGAGGAGGGTGGCGCCGGTGACGGCCATGGTGCCGAGCACGGCCTGGAAGGGCGCGCCGTGCCACACCGAGTTGTACATCTCGCTGATGACACCGAGGAAGACACCCTCGAAGGCGGCGTAGGCGAGAATCAGCGCGGGCACGGCGGTGCGCTTGAAGGACTGCACCATCGCGAGGACGAAGGCGATCAGCGCGGCACCGATGGCCAGGCCGTAGCTGGTCGACGACACCGGCAGCACGGCCCACGCCAGGACGGCGCCGAGGACGACGGTGCCGAGCGTCATGCCGGAGCGCATGACGACGTCGTCCATCGTCATGCGGCCGGTGGTGACCGGGGCCTGCGGCGGGACGCCGTGCTGAAGGTCCTGCTGTGCGTACGGGTTCTGCGCGTAGGGGTTGCCGCCCTGCTGGGCGTACGGGTTCCCCTGCGTGCCGACAGCGGGTCCCCCGGCCTGCGGCGCCGCGTTGAAGCCCGCGTAGCCGTTGTCGCGGCTGAACCCCCGTCGCGAGAAGACCGGGTTACTGCTCCTCATTTCACTCCTCCATGGCCACCCTGAGTGGCCTTGGGCTCAAGAGTAATAGGTAGGCAAAGGAATGGCCCTCCTGCTTGGGGAGGATCTTTCCCTCGTGGAGCCACCGTACGCGTGTGTCCTCCGCCACGCCCCCACTGGTACGAAGCCGTGACCACCGGCTTCCGGAGGGCTCCGGGGCCCGGCGGACCGCCCCGCCCCCTCACCCTCCCCGCTTCACCCGCCGCCCCGCTCCGGTTCTCCGGGAGGACGGCCGGCGAGGGCGAGGACCGGTGCGAGGGAGGGTGCGGGTGCGAGGGAGGGTGCGAGGGCGGTGCGGGCGGGGAGGGCGAGGCGCTCGGCGCCGGTCGCCGCGCGTCCCGTACACGGACCCGGTCGCGCACGCGCGCCCGCCCGGCGCGGCGGGCCGTCGCCGGGCGGGCGGGAGAATCGGGCGTTCTGGCGGTTCGATCCGCATATGCGGTGTGGTGCCCGGAACCGGACTCGAACCGGTACGCCCGCGAGGGGCAGCGAGGTTTAAGCTCGCCGTGTCTGCATTCCACCATCCGGGCAGGCCATGGGCTCCGCATCCAGCTCCCGAGACTATCGGGGCGCAAGCCCCCAACAGCGGCCGGGTGAACCGATGTTGTCTTATTTTATTGATGTCTGAGGATGCATCAGCACCCGGTAAGGGCCGTCAGCACTTGCCAACAGCCTTTCGGACGCTTCGCACCCGCGTACACGGATTGACGGAATTTCACCGTCCGAGCACGGTCGGAACGCGACGCGGACGACGACTCCGGGAGGCGGCACCCTCGGGAGCGGCCGACGCCGGACCAGGTCCTCGCGCCTCCCACGGGGACGCCCTGCCGGCCTCCCCGCGCCGCCCCCTACCCGGAGAGCCCTCGGGGAGTTCCGTCATCCCCAGGTATGACGGAACCGCTCCCGGTCCGACCGGAGTCTGCCCCCGGAACCGGAACAGCGGCTGACTACAGGCCGCGGATCGGGGTGGACGATGGAACACGACCCCCTCACCGTCGTCGTACCGTCAGGAGCACCCTTCCGTGACCACCACTCCCCTCGTCGCCACCAGCACCTCGGTCGCGGCCCGCGCCACGGAACTGTCCAAGGTCTACGGGCAGGGCGAGACCCAGGTGGTCGCGCTCGACCGGGTCAGCGTCGACTTCCGGCAGGCCGAGTTCACCGCGATCATGGGCCCCTCCGGGTCCGGCAAGTCCACGCTGATGCACTGTGTGGCGGGACTGGACACCTTCTCCTCCGGCTCGGTGCGCATCGGCGACACCGAACTCGGCTCCCTCAAGGACAAGCAGCTCACCAAGCTGCGCAGGGACAAGATCGGCTTCATCTTCCAGGCGTTCAACCTGCTGCCGACCCTGACGGCCCTGGAGAACATCACGCTCCCCATGGACATCGCGGGCCGCAAGCCCGACAAGGAGTGGCTGGACACGGTCATCAAGATGATCGGCCTCGCCGACCGTCTGAGCCACCGGCCCTCCCAGCTCTCCGGCGGCCAGCAGCAGCGCGTCGCCGTCGCCCGCGCCCTCGCCTCCCGCCCCGACATCATCTTCGGCGACGAGCCGACCGGGAACCTCGACTCGCGTTCGGGCGCGGAGGTCCTCGGTTTCCTGCGCAACTCCGTACGGGAACTGGGCCAGACCGTGGTGATGGTGACCCACGACCCGGTGGCCGCCGCCTACGCGGACCGGGTCGTCTTCCTCGTCGACGGACGGATCGTCGACGAGGTCCACGAGCCGACCGCCGACTCCGTCCTGGACCGCATGCGGAACCTTCCCGGAGGAAGCTCCCGGACGCCCGACTTCGACGGCAAGAGCCACAAGGGCTGACCCCCGGCCGCCCCGGCCCGCCCACTCGCAGCGGCCCCTCCGCCCGCCTCCCCGCACCACGCCCCGCCTCCACACCCCGCGCCCTCGCAAGGGGGTTACGGGGATCAGGGATCGGATCCCGGCGGATCCCCGCCCCGCCGGACGCCCGGCCGGGCCCGCCGCGGCCCCCACGCCCGCGCGCGTCCGCCCGCGGCCTCCCACGCCTTCCCGCGCCCTCCCTCTCGCCCTCCCGCGACTCCTGGACTGAGAAGACCCATGTTCCGTACCGCCTTGCGCAACGTGCTCGCGCACAAGGCCAGGCTCCTGATGACCGTGCTCGCCGTGCTCCTCGGCGTGGCGTTCGTGTCCGGGACCCTGGTCTTCACCAACACCATCTCGGACGCCTACCAGAAGAGCTCCGCCAAGGGCTTCGACCAGGTCGACGTCGCCATCCGACCGGAGCACCCGGCACCCTCGGACGACTCCGTCGGCCGGCGGCCGAAGCTGACGCGACCGCTGCTCGACAAGGCGGCCGGGGTACCGGGAGCCGCCTCCGCGATCGGTGTCGTCAACGGGTTCACCGCCATCGCCGACAAGAACGGCAAGCTCATCGGCGGGGGCTTCCAGTCCCAGGGCGGCAACTACTGGAGCGGCGAGGACGGGGGCGAGGACCCCCGCTACCCGCTGACCGGCGGTCGCGCCCCGCACGGCGCGGACGAGGTCGCGATCGACGCCGAGACCGCGAGGCGGGCCGGCTACAAGGTCGGTGACACCCTGCGCCTGTCGGTCGACGGGCCCGTCCTCGAACCCGTGGTCACCGGCGTCTTCACCACCGACGACGGCAACGTGGCCGCGGGCGGCAGCCTCGCCCTGTTCGACACGGCGACCGCGCAGCGGCTGTTCCACTCGGCCGGCTCGTACGACGAGATCGACGTGAAGGCCGCGCCGGGCACCAGCCAGGCCGCGCTGCGGAAGGCGCTCGACGAGGTCGTCCCGAAGGACGTCGCCTCGACGACCACCGGCCGGCGGCTCGCCGACGACCAGGCCGAGCAGATCTCCGCGGCGATGAGCGGCATGAAGACGGGCCTGCTGGTCTTTGCCGGGATCGCGCTGTTCGTCGGCACGTTCATCATCGCCAACACCTTCACCATGCTGGTGGCCCAGCGCACCAGGGAACTGGCGCTGCTGCGTGCCGTCGGCGCCTCCCGCCGCCAGGTCACCCGGTCGGTGCTGATCGAGGCGTTCGTCGTCGGCGCGGTCGCCGCCGTCGGCGGGCTCGCGGCGGGCATCGGCATCGGTGCCGCGATGCGTTCCCTGATGGGCACGCTCGGTGCCACGGTCCCGGACGGCCCGCTGGTCGTCTCGCCCGGCACGATCGGCACGGCGCTGCTCGTCGGCGTCCTCGTCACGATGCTGGCGGCCTGGCTGCCCGGCCGCCGGGCCGCGAAGATCCCGCCGGTCGCCGCGATGAGCAGCGTCCACGCGAAGGCGACGACGAAGTCCCTGGTCCTGCGGAACACGATCGGCGCCCTGTTCTCCGCCGCCGGTGTCGCCGTGGTCCTGTACGCGACGACGATGGACGGTTCGGACGGCCAGGCCCCGATGGGTCTCGGCGCGGTGCTGCTCATCATCGGCGTCTTCGTCCTGACCCCGCTGCTGTCCCGCCCGCTGATCGCCGCGGCGGCTCCCGCCCTGCGGGTCTTCGGGATCTCCGGCAAGCTGGCCCGGCAGAACTCGGTGCGCAATCCCCGCCGCACGGCCGCCACGGCCTCGGCGCTGATGATCGGCCTCACCCTGATCACGGGCATGACGGTGATGGCGGGCAGCCTGCAGAACGCGATCGACAAGATGGCCGGTTCGGCGATCAAGGCGGACTACGTCGTGACGATGGCGAACGGCAACGGGCTCTCCCCGGACGTCGAGAAGAAGCTCGCCGCGGTCGACGGGGTCACCGACATCAGCTCGCTGCGCAACGCGCCCTCCCGCGTCGACGGGCGGACCGAGTTCCTGACCGGCGTCAACGGCGCGGCCATCGGCGAGCTCACCGACCTCACCGTCACCGACGGCTCGTTCGCGGTCGGCGGCGCCCGGGTCGTGGTGGACGCGGACACCGCCGAGTCCCACGGCTGGAAGGCCGGCTCGCGCTTCCGGGTCTCCTACGAGGACGGTGAGAAGGGGACCCTGACCGTCGCCGGGGTGTACGAGGGCAACGTGATGATCCAGGGCATCATCCTGGACGACTCGGCGCTGGCCCCGCACCGGAGCGACGCCCGTGCCATGCAGGTCATGGTGAAGACGGCGGGCGGCGCCTCGGACGCGGCCGAGAACAGGCTGGAGAAGGCCCTCGGCGACAACCCGGCGATCAAGGTGCAGAGCAAGCAGGACCTCTCCGAGAGCATCGCGCAGATGTTCACGCTGATGCTGAACATGCTCTACGGGCTGCTGGCGATGGCCGTCATCGTCGCTGTCCTCGGGGTCGTCAACACCCTCGCGATGTCGGTCTTCGAGCGCTCGCAGGAGATCGGGATGCTCCGCGCGATCGGCCTGGACCGCAAGGGCGTCAAGCGGATGGTCCGGCTGGAGTCCCTGGTCATCTCGCTCTTCGGCGGCGTCCTCGGCATCGGTCTCGGCGTGTTCTTCGGCTGGGCGGCCGGCGAGCTGCTGGGCAGCAGGATGGCGACGTACGAACTGGTGCTGCCCTGGGGGCGGATGGCGGTCTTCCTGCTCCTCGCGGCGACGGTCGGGGTCCTGGCGGCCCTGTGGCCGGCCCGCCGGGCGGCCCGCCTGAACATGCTCGCCGCGATCAAGTCGGAGTAGCCGGACCGCGGCGGCCACGAGGCCCGGACCGCGTCCCGGGAGCCACCCGGTGAGCCGTCCCGGAGGCACTCGGTGAAGCGGCCCTGGAGGCACCCGTGAAGGGGCCCCGTTCCACCCGGAACGGGGCCCCTTCAGCGTCGTCCGCTCCGGCTCAGTTCCAGGTCCTGGCTCGCAGCGGCATCCCGGACGCGCCGGTTCCGGCCGGGGTCTTCACCGCCAGCACCTGGTTGACGCCGATCTGGTCGCGTTCGAAGGCGACCGCGCTGGCCGCCATGTACAGACGCCAGACACGGGCCCGGCCGGGGCTGGTGAGCCGGACGGCACGGGACCATCCGGCCTCCAGATTGGCCACCCAGTGGCGCAGGGTGAGCGCGTAGTGCTCCCGGAGGGACTCGACGTCGCGCACCTCGAACCCGGCGCGCTCCAGCTGCGTCACGGTCGTCCCGACGGGCGCGAGTTCACCGTCGGGGAAGACGTAGGCGTCGATGAACTCGTCGACGGCGTAACCCGATTCGTCGCGCCGGGGCGGCCGGGCGATCTGGTGGTTGAGCAGCCGGCCGCCGGGCTTCAGCAGGCGGTTCAGCACCTCGGCGTACTCCAGGTAGCGCTCGGCGCCGACGTGTTCGGCCATCCCGATGGAGGAGATCGCGTCGTAGGGCCCGTCGGTGATGTCCCGGTAGTCCTGCACCCGGATCTCCACCTTGTCGGTCAGTCCCTCGCCCGCGACCCGTTTACGGGCGTACGCGGCCTGTTCCTGCGACAGCGTCACCCCGACCACGGTCACGCCGTGCTCCCGGGCGGCGTGGACGGCCATCGAACCCCAGCCGCAGCCGACGTCGAGGAGCCGCTGACCGGGCTTCAGGGCCAGCTTCCGGGCGACCAGGGCGAGTTTGTCGCGCTGGGCGTCCTCCAGGGTGCCGTCCTCGTCCCAGTAGGCGCACGAGTAGACCATGGAGGGGCCGAGGACGAGCTCGTAGAAGTCGTTGCCGACGTCGTAGTGATGACTGATGGCCCGTCTGTCGCTGTGCTTGGTGTGCCGGTGCCGGCGTCCGCGCACCTCCTCGACGGGCGGCGTCGGCGGCAGCGGCGGCCCGGCCATCCTCACCAGCCCGCGCACCGCGGCGCGCACCTCGGGGTCGCGCAGGGCCGCTCCGAGTCCCCGCGCGTCCTCGCCGCGCTCCCAGACGAGCCCGGAGATCAGGTCCAGGGCGGTGTAGAGGTCGCCCTCGACGCCCAGGTCACCGGAGACCCAGGCCCGCGCGAGCCCCAACTCGCCGGGTTTCCAGAGCAGTCGGCGCAGTGCCCGCCGGTTGCGGACGACGAGCGCCGGGGCCCCGGGCGGACCCGCCTCCGAACCGTCCCAGGCCCTGATGCGCAACGGGAGCGGGGCTCCCAGCAACTGTCCGGCAAGGCTGTTCAGCCGCTGCGCGGCGTCCTGCATGGCGTACACCTCCGAGACGACACTCCCGAACGCTCCGACATCACGTAAACATCTACCCGGTCCGCGCGCAGTCCCGCCCGCGCGTCACGGATTCGCAAAATGCGTGTACACACCATGCTTTACGGCCGGAAAACGCCGAAGGGGCCGCCCGCACCACGGATGGCGGGCGGCCCCTTCGGGGCGTTCGGTGACCGGAGGTCAGGAGGCCTTGGCCTTCTCCTCGGTCTTGGCGGCGGCCACGGGGGCCGGCGCCGGCTTGGCGGCCTCGTAGAACTCCTCGCGGGGAGTCTCCATGGCGCCGAGGGAGACGACCTCGCGCTTGAGGAACATCGCGAGCGTCCAGTCCGCGAAGACGCGGATCTTACGGTTCCAGGTCGGCATGGCCAGACCGTGGTAGCCGCGGTGCATGTACCAGGCGAGACGGCCCTTGAGCTTGATCTTCATCTTGCCCATGACGATCATCGCGACGCCCTTGTGGAGGCCGAGACCGGCCACCGCACCCTTGTTGGCGTGCGAGTACTCCTTCTGCGGGAAGCCCCGCATGCCGGAGATCACGTTGTCGGCGAGGACCTTGGACTGCCGCAGCGCGTGCTGAGCGTTCGGCGGGCACCAGGCGTTCTCGACACCGGCCTTGCGGGCGGCGGCGTCCGGCACCTGGGCGTTGTCGCCGGCGGCCCAGATGTAGTCCGTGCCCTGCACCTGGAGGGTGGTCTGGGTGTCCACGTGGCCGCGCGGGCCGAGCGGCAGACCGAAGCGGGCGAGAACGGGGTTCGGCTTGACGCCGGCCGTCCAGACGATCGTGTTGGAGTCGACCTCGAGGCCGTTCTTCAGCACCACGTGACCGTCGACGCAGGAGTCCATCGAGGTGGAGAGGTAGATCTCCACACCGCGGCTCTCCAGGTGCTCCTTGCCGTACTGGCCGAGCTTGGGGCCGACCTCGGGGAGGATCTTGTCCGCGGCGTCCACGAGGATGAAGCGCATGTCCTCGCGGGACACGCTGCTGTAGTACTTGGCCGCGTCGCGGGCCATGTCCTCGACCTCGCCGATGGTCTCGGCGCCGGCGAAGCCGCCACCCACGAAGACGAAGGTCAGCGCCTTGCGGCGGACGTCCTCGTCCGTGGTGGAGTCGGCCTTGTCCAGCTGCTCGAGGACGTGGTTGCGCAGGCCGATGGCCTCCTCGATGCCCTTCATGCCGATGCCCTGCTCGGCGAGACCGGGGATCGGGAAGGTGCGGGAGACCGCGCCCATCGCGATGACGAGGTAGTCGAAGGGCAGCTCGTACGCCTCACCCACGAGGGGGGCGATCGTGGCGACCTTGCGGTCCTGGTCGATGGTGGTGACCCGGCCCGTGAGGACCTCCGCCTTGGGAAGTACGCGTCGCAGCGGGACGACGACATGCCGCGGGGAGATGCTGCCTGCGGCGGCTTCGGGGAGGAAGGGCTGGTAGGTCATGTACGACCGGGGGTCGACGACCGTGACGGTCGCCTCTCCGTAGCGCATCTGCTTGAGGATGCGCCGAGCTGCGTACAGGCCTACGTACCCACCGCCTACTACGAGGATCCTGGGACGCTCCGTGGTGCTCATGCCATCGAGTATCCACCCGCTCCCGGGGGGTCGCTCGTGCGCCCCTTCACAAGCATGGGCGGGGGCTCTGCTACACTCCGCCGCCCACGTGACCGAGGTCATGGTGACCGGCCGGAACCGCCGGGCACTTCGTACCGTTGTCAACACCGCGTGAGCTGCGGTCCAACCCATTCGGCCGAGCGGACCGCACCTCGGTTTCACCGCCCGGAAACGTGATCGCAACGCCCTGTCGATCACGTCCGGGGGCCGCCGGAACCCCGT
This sequence comes from Streptomyces sp. NPDC002580, assembly GCF_042889485.1. Lineage (NCBI taxonomy): Bacteria > Bacillati > Actinomycetota > Actinomycetes > Kitasatosporales > Streptomycetaceae > Streptomyces > Streptomyces sp. NPDC002580. The sequence goes on from NZ_JBIAQZ010000005.1 coordinate 96,473, forward strand.
ACGGGGGCCCAAGTGGCCACCTCTTCGCCCTCAGGGGCCTTTTTCCTTGTGAAGAACTTCACGAACTTTCTCGGCGCGGTCCGTCCGAGGGGTCCCCCGAGCCCCCCTCGGACGCGCTCATACGTTATCCGACCTGCTCAGCCGATGCTACTGACCAGTAGCAAAGGAGACCTAGGCCACCGACCAGGCGATCCCGTCGAGGATGTCGTGCTCGCTGACCACGACCTCCCGGGCCCCGGTCCGTTCCATGATCGAGAGCAGCACGAGAGCACCCGCCCCGATCACGTCCACCCGGCCCGGATGCATCGAGGGAATCGCCGCGCGCTCGGCGTGGGTGGAGCGCAGCAGCGACTCGGTGATCTCGCGGACCCGCTCCAGGGAGACCCGGGAGTGGTGGATCCTCGCGGAGTCGTACGCGTCGAGCTCCAGCGCGATCGCCGCGATCGTGGTGACCGAGCCGGCCAGCCCCACCAGCGTGCGCGCCTCGCGCAGCGGAACCGTCTCCCCGGCGAGGTCGAGGGCCGCCCCGATGTCGGCGCGCATGGCCGCGATCTGCTCGACCGTGGGCGGGTCGGACACGGCGCCGTCGCGCACGAGGTGGCGTTCCGTCATCCGTACGCAGCCGATGTCCACGGAGCGTGCCGCGCGCACCCGGTCGGCGCCGACGACGAACTCGGTCGAACCGCCGCCGATGTCCACCACCAGGTAGGGCCTGGCGAGGTCGTCACGCCCGGTCAGTTCCTTGGTCGCGCCGGTGAAGGAGAACTCGGCCTCCTGGTCGCCGGTGATGACCTCCGGCTCGACGCCGAGGACGTCCAGCACCCCGCGCACGAAGTCGTCCCGGTTCTCCGCGTCCCGGGAGGCCGAGGTGGCCACGAAACGCAGCCGCTCGGCGCCGTGCTCCTTGACGACCGCCGCGTACTCGCGGCACGCGGCGAACGTCCGCTCCAGGGCCTCGGGGGCGAGCCGCCCCGTCCGGTCGACGCCCTGACCGAGCCGCACGATGGTCATCCGGCGGTCCAGCTCGACGAGTTCCCCCGTCTCCGGGTACGCGTCCGCGACGAGGAGCCGGATCGAGTTCGTACCGCAGTCGACGGCGGCGACCCGCGTCACCGGTCCTCTTCCCGCGCGCCGTCCCGAGCCGAGTCCGCGGCGTCCGCGGCATCCGCGGCGTCCGCCGGGTCACCGGAGCCCTCCGCCCCGCCCTTCGGGCCGTCCGCCGCGGGGAGCGTCACGCACGCCCCCTTGCGCCACCACTCCGGCAGCATCGCGATGGCCTCGTCGCCGAGCGGGTTGACGCCCGGTCCCGCGGCCAGCGAGTGGCCGACCAGGACGTGCAGGCACTTCACCCGGTCCGGCATGCCGCCCGCGCTCGGGAAGCCCACCAGCACCTCGATGGCGTCACGGCGCGCGATGTAGTCCTCGTGGGCGGCGCGGTAGGCCGCGGCCAGCTCGGGATCGGTGGCCAGCCGTTCGGTCATCTCCTTCATGACCCCGTTGGCCTCCAGCGTCCCGATCGCCGACGCGGCCCGGGGGCACGTCAGGTAGTACGTGGTCGGGAACGGCGTCCCGTCGGGGAGGCGGGGGGCCGTCTCCACCACGTCCGGCTGTCCGCAGGGGCAGCGGTGCACGATCGCGCGCAGCCCGCGCGGCGGCCGGCCGAGCTGCTGCTTGAAGGCCTCGACGTCGGCGTCGGTGGGCTCGGTGCGCGGGGTGGTGGGCGGTGCCGTTTCCATGCCGTGAGTCACGTGTCTTTCTGGTCAGTTCATGGGTCGTCACTGGTCGGCGGCGTCGGATTTGTCCACGCCGTCCCAGACATTGGTGTACCAGGGTCGGTCGGCCGCGCCCCGGCCGGCGCGGGACTGCTTCGCCGCGTCCGGGTCGATCGCGACGAAACCGGTCTCACCCGGCATCACATAGTGCAGCCGTTGCCGGATCTGCTGCTTCGCGTACGCGTCGTCCTGCCAGCGCGCCTTGAGGTCGCGCAGCTGCTCGACCCGCTGCCGGGCCTGCTCCCGCTGCCGCTCCACATCGGCGACCTGGGCGCGCTGGGAGACGTACTGCCGCATCGGGTACGCGAGGGCGACGATCAGGGAGCACAGGACGAGGGCCAGCAGCGCGGCCCGGCCGGTCAGCCGGGAGCGGCGGGCCTGCCGTTTGGTCTGGGAGCGGTAGACGCGGGCCGCGGTCTGCTCACCGAGCAGCTTCAGCCTGGTCGAGGTGGAGAACCGGTCCCGGTCCTTCACGGCCATGAGTCCCGCCTCCCCAGTACTGGCCCGTCGGTGCGGGCCGTCACGTGCGTACGTCCCCGCACACGGTACGGGACCGGGTACGGGGACGTAGGGACGACGCTTCCCGAGCCTCTCGGCTCAGCGCCCGGGCCTTGCGGCTCAGCCCTTGAAGCGGGGGAACGCGCTGCGGCCGGCGTACACCGCGGCGTCGTCGAGGATCTCCTCGATGCGCAGCAGCTGGTTGTACTTGGCGACGCGGTCCGAGCGGGCCGGGGCGCCGGTCTTGATCTGACCGCAGTTCACGGCGACGGCGAGGTCGGCGATGGTGACGTCCTCGGTCTCGCCGGAGCGGTGGGACATCATGCACTTGAAGCCGTTGCGCTGGGCCATCTCGACGGCGTCCAGCGTCTCGGTCAGCGAGCCGATCTGGTTCACCTTGACGAGCAGGGCGTTCGCGGAGCCCTCCTCGATGCCGCGGGCCAGACGCTCCGGGTTGGTGACGAAGAGGTCGTCGCCGACGATCTGGACCTTGTCGCCCAGCTTGTCGGTGATGACCTTCCAGCCGGCCCAGTCGTCCTCGTACAGCGGGTCCTCGATGGAGACGAGCGGGTACGCGGAGACGAGCTCCTCGTAGTACTCGGTCATCTCGGCGGCCGAGCGGGACTTGCCCTCGAACTCGTACTTGCCGTCCTTGTAGAACTCGGACGCGGCGACGTCGAGCGCGAGCGCGATCTGCTCGCCGGGGACGTAACCGGCCTGCTTGATGGCCTCGAGGATGAGGTCCAGCGCGGCGCGGTTCGACTCCAGGTTCGGGGCGAAGCCGCCCTCGTCGCCGAGGCCGGTGGACAGGCCCTTGGTCTTCAGCACCTTCTTGAGGGTGTGGTAGACCTCGGCGCCCCAGCGCAGCGCCTCGGAGAAGGACTCCGCGCCGATCGGGGCGATCATGAACTCCTGGATGTCCACGTTCGAGTCGGCGTGCGACCCGCCGTTCAGGATGTTCATCATCGGAACGGGCAGCAGGTGCGCGTTCGGGCCGCCCAGGTAGCGGAAGAGCGGGAGGTCGGACGCCTCGGAAGCGGCGTGCGCGACGGCGAGCGAGACGCCGAGGATGGCGTTGGCGCCGAGCGAGCCCTTGTTGTCGGTGGCGTCCAGGTCGAACATCGCCTGGTCGATCAGGCGCTGCTCGGTGGCGTCGTAGCCGACGAGCTCCGGGCCGATCTGCTCGATGACGGCGAGGACGGCCTTCTCGACACCCTTGCCGAGGTAGCGGTTGGGGTCACCGTCGCGGAGCTCGATGGCCTCGAAGGCGCCGGTGGAAGCGCCGGACGGAACGGCGGCACGACCCGTGCTGCCGTCGTCGAGGCCGACCTCGACCTCGACCGTGGGGTTGCCTCGGGAGTCCAGGATTTCCCGGGCTACGACGACGTCGATGGACGGCACGAGCATCTCCTTATTGGGATGTGACGCGATTACGCGGGGCTCGGCAGCCCCGCGGGATGAGCCTAACCGGCCCAGGGGGATCGGCCAGCCGATCGACCACCCCTCGGGCAGAACTGAGAGTACATATTGTTCCTGAACTAAACAAAGAAGAAATGAAAAACCCCGCTCCGGTGCGTACGGGGGAGAACGCACCGGAGCGGGGAGCCCGGGGGAACGGGGGCCCTCACCGGGCCTTTCCCAAAAAGGCCCGGCCAGGGAGGGGAGAGCTGTCGCTCGGCCCGGAGAGGGCCGAGCGCCGCCGGGGAGGTGGTCGCCGTCCGCCGAAAGCGACCGTCACCGACCGGCGCGCCGCGGCACTCAGCCGAGGTGCAGCTGCTGGCCCGGGTAGATGAAGTCGGCGTCGGCGACGATGTCCTTGTTCAGCTTGAACAGCTTCTGCCAGCCGCCCTTGACGTGCTTCTTCTCGGCGATCGAGCTGAGGGTGTCACCCTTGACGACCTTGTACTCGCCGTCACCCTTCTTGACCTTCTTGCCGGTCGGGGTGGTGACGGTCTTCTGCGCGGCCGGGCGCTCCGCGGAACGGGAGACGGGCTGCTCCGTCGTCCGGGTGGCGGTGTCCTGCGAGGCGCTCGACGAGGAGGAGCCGGAGGGGGTCGACGGGGTCGAGGTGCCACCGGTGTACGCGGCGCTCGACAGGCCGACGCCGCAGGTCGGCCAGGCGCCCTTGCCCTGCCCGGCGAGGACCTTCTCGCCGATGGTGATCTGCTGCGACTTCGAGGCCTGGTCGGCGGTGGCGGCGTAGGCGGTGCCGCCGTACGCGGCCCACGTGGAGGCCGAGAACTGCAGGCCGCCGTAGTAGCCGTTGCCGGTGTTGATCGACCAGTTGCCGCCGGCCTCGCACTGGGCGACGGCGTCCCACTCGGAGGCGGTGGCCGCGGAGGCGTTGCCGGCCGCCATCAGCGGGGCGGCGATGGCGACGCCGGTGACGCCGGCGAGCGTGGCGACGCGGGTGGCCTTGTTCGGACGGCGGTGCTTGCCCTTGCCGGAAAACAGCATGGAGTGATCCCCTCACCGACGCCTGCGAGGTGAGCTGTCGGGTTCGGGCCGGTTGAGTTGCCCGGCCGCGTCCCCTCGGTCCTGGTCTCCAGGACGTCCGGCACGCGGCTTAACCCCAAGCCGTCCCCGGGTGTCTCTCAACTCCCGGACGCGGCGCTTACCTTGGGTCCCCCGCTCCTGCCTACGGCGCTTGACGCGACGAGTGTTCCCGTACGGCCGCTGGCAGGATTCGGCGTTGCGATCGTCGGGGCCCGCTGTGGCGAGCGGTCCGACCGTAAGCAGTCGATCGGCGGAATTTCAAAGACGATCAGGGCTTCTGAGACCCATCTCTCACTTCCGCCAAACCGGACATTCCACGGCGAATCGTGACGCGAACTCCCCCTACTGCTGGAGCGTTTCGACGGTGACGGCGATGCTCCGACCAGGCACGACGAGGCCGGGACCGGCGTCCGCGGCGTCCTCGTCGGCGGTGGACAGGTTGCCCCATCCGCTGTCGAGGAGAAGGGAGTCGGAGGAACCCGAGAGGCCGTCCGTGACGTACAGGTCGTCGAGGACGTCGCGCGAGGCGTGCCGACCGACGGCGACATCGCCTCGGCTGTCGGCCGCCCGCTCGGCGGCACTGTCGCCGCGGTGCCGCCCGGCACCGGTGCTCTCGTCGTCGGAAGCCCCCGAAGAGGCGCCCTTCTTGCCCGACTTGCCCGACTTGTCACCTTCGGTGGCCGTCTTGTCGGAGCTGTCGGAGCTCTGCGAAGCACTGGGTTCCGGAGTGGCGTCCGAGGAGTCACCCGAAGCGGACGAACCATAGGAAGGGGTCGAGTCGGGCTCGGTCGACAGACCGGACGACCCGTATCCGCCCGACTCGCTCCCGGCATCGCCCTCGACACCCGTGTCGACCTGGACGTCACCCGAGCTCGTACCGAGCCCGGAGAGCGGCCCGCAGGTCGGCCAGGCCGCGAGGCCCCGGTCGTCGAGCAGTCGCTCCGCGACGGCTATCTGCTGCGAGCGGCTGGCCTGGTCGGCCTGCGGGGCGTACTCGAGGCCGCCGTGCGCCTCCCAGTCGTCCTGGGACAGCTGAAGCCCGCCGTAGTACCCGTTCTCGCTGTCGGAGCTCCACGCACCGCCGCTCTCGCACTGCGCCACCCGGTCCCAGGTGTTCCCGTCGGCCGCGCTGGCACTCGACGCCGCGAGCAGCGGAATGGCGATGGCCGATCCGGCCACCCCCGCGGCGACGATGAGAGCAGGTGCCTGACGAGGGCGACGGTGACGGCCGTTCCCGGAGAGCATCTGGAAACCTTTCGCGTGACGGCGGGTGACTACGACGACTCCCACGAAGTGCTCGGTGCGGGTGTCGCGTTGATGGGTGAACGTAGTCGCACTCGATCACTTGTCACAAGTCGATGCAGTACAGATCACGTGAAGATCACAAAATTGATGGACCATCACGTTCCGGTAGCCGCGAGGGCACCCTTTCCGGTATTCGGAAGAAATCCTTCGGCGAAGGTGTCGAAGGGTCACCGATGCGCCGTTCAGGGCCTATTTGACCGGGGTGAACTCCACCGGAAGCGTGCGCAATCCACGCATAATCAGCCCTCCGCGCCAGCGCAGATCAGCCGAATCCACCCCAAGCCGAAGGTCGGGCAGGCGGTTGAGGAGCGTACCGATGGCGGTCTGCCCCTCCAGCCGGGCGAGCGGCGCACCCAGGCAGTAGTGGATGCCGTGCCCGTAGCCCACGTGCTGATTGTCACTCCGTGCGAGATCGAGCGTGTCCGGCCGCTCGAACCGTTCGGGGTCCCGGTCCGCGGCGGCGAGAACCACGAGCACGGGATCACCGGCCGAGATGACCTGCCCGCCGATCCGCACGTCCTCCGTCGCGAACCGCCAGGTGGCCAGTTCCACGGGCCCGTCGTAGCGCAGGAGTTCCTCCACACCGGTCTCGAGCAGCCCGCTCTCCCCGGCCGCGAGGGAGGCCTGGAGGCGGGCCCGCTGCCCGGGATGGGTCAGCAGGGCGTGCATCCCGTTGCCGATGAGATTGACCGTGGTCTCGAAACCGGCGAAGAGAAGGATGAAGGCCATCGCGGCGGCCTCGTTCTCCGTGAGGTGCTCACCGTGGTCCGAGGCCCGGATGAGCCCGGAGATCAGGTCCTCGCCGGGCTCGGGCACCGCGGTCAGCGCCTCGCGCTTGCGGTGGATGAGTTCGGCGAGATACCCGCGCATCTTCTTGACGGACCGGGCGACCCCGCCGCGCGGACCGCCACCGTGCCGGATCATCATCCCCGCCCAGTCCCGGAAGTCGTCCTGGTCCTCGCGCGGGACACCGAGCAGGTCGCAGATGGCGTAGATGGGGAGCGGGAACGCGAACTCGTGGATGAGATCGGCCGACCCCCTGGCCGCGAACCCGTCGATGAGCTGATCCGTCAACTCCTGCACCCGCGCCGCGAACTCGTTGACCCGCCGCGGTGTGAAGGCCTTGCTGACGAGCCGCCGCAGCCGGGTGTGGTCCGGCGGATCGATGTTCAGCAGATGCGTCATCAGGTCGGCCTTGCGCTCCCCGGGAATCCCGGTCCTGCCCCTCGCGTGCGCGGGTTCGTCGTGATGCGCGGGATTTTTGGACAACCGGGGATCGGCGAGCGTCTGCCTGGCGTCCGCGTACCGCGTCACGAGCCAGGCCTCCACCCCACTGGGCAGCCGCGTCCGGTGCACCGGCGCGTGCTCCCTGAGCCAGGCGTACGCCGGGTAGGGATCGGTGGCGAACTCCCAGGTGAAGAGTTCGGGGGCGGCGCTGGCGGGATCTTCGTGCTCGGTCACTCCCCGACGGTATCCGCAGCGGCCCGGCACTCCCCGGCCGACCGGCGATCGGGACACCCCCCGGGCCCACGACGGCCACGGGCAGCACCTCCGCCCGCTTCGCCCCAGGCTGTCCGGGCATGGCCGGCTGTTTGACCCGGCCGCTCGGCACGTCCCTACATTCACGCGGTGGACCCCGAAATACTCAGATCCAGCTTCGCGGTCGTGGAACGACGGGCCGAGTTCGCGGTCAAGTACTTCTACTCGCACCTGTTCCGCCACAACCCGGAACTGCGCCGGCTGTTCCCGGCCGACCTCCCGCAGGACATGGAACGGCAACGGGACCGGCTCTTCGCGGCACTCACCTTCGTCATGGACGGGCTGGAGGACCCCGGACTTCCCCGGTACCTACGGGACCTCGGACGGGACCACCGGAAGTACCTGGCCCAGCCCGAGCACTACGCGGCCGTGGGCGCGAGCCTGATCGCCGCGTTCGCGTTCGTCGCCGGCTCGGCCTGGAGCACCGAGACCGGGAAAGCCTGGTCCGAGGCGTACGCGACGATCACCCGGCTCATGCTCCAGGGCGCCTGGGAGGCCCGGCACCAGGGCGAGCCCCGCTGGTGGGACGCCGAGGTCGTCACCCGCACCCGGCACGGCGACGACCTCGTCGCCCTCACCCTGCGGCCACGACAGCGGCTCACCTACTCCCCCGGCCAGTACGTCAGCGTCAACATGCCCCGACTGCCGTGCGTCTGGCGCCCCTACTCCCTCGCCAACGCGCCCCGCGCCGACCGCACCGTCGACCTCCACATCAGCCGCGTCGACAACGGGGTGCTCTCCACCGCCCTCGTCCGGCAGACCCGCGTGGGCGACGTCCTGCGGCTGGGCGCACCCGGCGGCGGCCTCACCCTGCGGACACCGGCCGACCGCCCGCTCACCCTCATCGCCGCCGGCACGGGCTGGGCCCCGGTCAAGGCCCTGCTGGAACAACTCGAGACCGCCCACGAGGCCCGCCTGTTCCTCGTCGCCCGCGACATCACCCACCTCTACGACCGCCCCGCCGTCGAACGCCTGCGGACCGAACTCCCCGGGCTCGCCGTCACCTACATCACGCCCGCGCCCGGCCGCCCCAGGACACAGGCGACGGAACGACTGCTGACCGCGCTCGGCGCCCGGGCCGGCTGGACCCGGCACGACGTCTACGTCGCCGGTCCGCCCGATCTCGTCGAGGAGGTCACCGAAGCCCTTCCCGCCCTCGGCACACCGGCCGACCGCGTCTTCCACGACCTGCTGCCACCCACCGGAGCGAGCCGTCCGCGCCCCGTCGGCGCGGCGGAGTGGCTGCTCGACCGCCCTGTGGCGGCCTGGCACAGCCCTGCGGACCGGGCTCCGCGGGGCTGAAGGGGACGCGCCGGACCGCGTGTTGCTTCGGGGGGCCCGGGGGCCCTCCCCCCCTCCCTCCCCCTCCCTCCCCTTCGGCCCCTCAGCCCTGCTCGCCCACGCCAGGCTCAGGCCCGGGCCCGCATCCCCGTCCCCGTCCCCGCCCCCGTCCTAGTCTTCGTCCGCCTTCGCGTCCCCGGCCTCGCCCGTCCCGGCGAGGCCGCTCTCGGCCGCGCCGGCGAGACCGTGCTCCGCCGAGCGGATCGCGTCGCGGTAGGCCCGTGCCGCCGCCCGGAGGGCCGCTTCCGGGTCCACGCCCTCCGCCTCGGCGCGGGCGGCCATCGCCAGCAGTTCGTATCCCACGCCGTCCCCGGTGGGCAGCGGGACCTCGAGTCCCGTCGTGCGCGCGCGGGAGGACAGCTTGGCCGCCAGCGCCAGGCCGGGCTGTCCGAGCGGGACGCCCTCGGTGACGGAGGTGCGTCTCTTCTCCTCGGCCTTGGTCCGCAGCCAGTGCGCCTTGACCTCCTCGGGCGTCGTGGCCGTCTCGTCGCCGAAGACATGGGGGTGCCGGTGGATCAGCTTGGCGACGATGCCGCCGGCCACGTCGTCGATCGAGAAGGGGGCCTCCTCGTCGTCCTCGGCGATCCGGGAGTGGAACACGACCTGGAGCAGGACATCGCCGAGTTCTTCGCGCAGCTCGTCCCGGTCGCCCTCCTCGATGGCCTCGACGAGCTCGTACGCCTCCTCGAGGCCGTACTTCGCCAGGCCCTCGTGGGTCTGCCGGGACGACCAGGGGCACTCCGCGCGGATGCGGTCCATCACCTGGACGAGGTCGAGGAGGCGGGCGCCCGGCAGGTCGTACGAGGCGGGGAGCAGCTCCAGGTCCGGCATCTGTATCCGTCCGGAGCCCGCCAGCCGGGCCAGTCCGTCGGTGAGGCGGGGTTCGCCCTCTCCGGTGGCGACGACGACCAGCGAACGGCCGTCGGCGCACGCGTCGACCAGTTCCTGGGCGGTCGGGGACACCTCGTCGACGCTGATGCCGGCCTCGCGCAGATACGGCACCTGCGGATGCGCGCCGTCCGCGCACAGGACCCGGTCGGCGGCGTGCAGAGCCTGCCAGGCGGGCCAGGACAACAGGCCGGGAGCGACACGGTGGCTGGTGGTGAGCAGGACGATGCGGCCGGGGCCCTCGACGACCGGGTCGGCGGTCGGGGAGTCGTCGAAACTGCTGGTTGCGTTCACCCCTCGAACGTAACCCAAGCCGGCGACGGCTCCCGGGTTGTCCACAGGCGGGTAGAGGCGCGGTCCGCCCGTCCACAGGCCGGCTGTCCACGGAGCCGTTTCCCACAGGCCCGTTGTCCACAGGCCTGTGGTGCCGTCGGTCCCGGGACCGCCCGGTGAGGGTCAGGCGGGCTGCTGGGTCCCCGCCGACGTGACCTCCTTCAGCCACGGCGTCTTCGCGTCGACGCGGCTGCTCTTCTGGACGTCCCAGGTGCCGTAGCGCGGGTTCAGGTCGACGTTCAGTTCCTTGGACGCGGCGGACATCTCTTTCCAGAAGGCGGCCTTGCCGTCCGTGGTGTTCATGTCGACGCCGAGCGCGGTGGCGAGTTTCCGGGCCTCGATCTCGGTGCGCAGGCTGTCGTCGAGATGCCGGGGCGCCACTCCGTAGTTCGTCAGCCAGGCCGCTTCCAGGGCTTCCGGGCCGCCCGCCTGCTGTTCGAGGGCCGCCCGCATCTGCTGGGAGTCCTTGCGGGTCACGGTCACGCCGGCGTTCTTCGCCGCCCGGTGCAGCACCCGGTCCAGGACCATGCCGTGCAGGGTGTCGCGGGTGAGGGCGCCGGTGTTGGCGATGACCTGCTCGTACTGGGCGTCGTTCTTGCTGGCGGCCCGCTGGGCCGTGCGCACCTCGTTCACCCGGCTCTCCAGCTGGGCGACGGTGATCCGGCTGTCGCCGACGACGGCAGCGGCGCCCGGATGGGCATCGCTGCCACAGCCCGTGAGCAGAGGGGCCGCTGCGACGATCGCGGCGGAGAGGACGAGCGCGGTGCGACGGCGGCGGTGCAAGGAAGCCTCCCGAGGAGATTGTGCGGCGGTGCACAAAGTCTTGCGGTGATCGATGGTAGGCAGTGGCCCGCCTCTCGGCCAGCCATTCGACCAACGATTCACGACGACTTCAGGCACCCGCCGGAGCACCCTCGCCCCGCGGGACGGCCACGGTCCGCCCGTACGAGTGACCGCGGCCGGTGCGACGGACCGGGGCGGCCCGGTGGGCGAGGGCGGCACGAGGGCTCTCGGACCGAGGGCCCGGCGCCGCAGGACCGCCGTACAGCCCGCCGGCCACAGGCCCGCGGGCGCAGGCAGCAGGCCGCCGGCCCGTCCTCCGTCAGCCGGTGATGGCGACCGGGGCGTCCCAGGCGTCGCGGTCCACGGTGATCGTGTAACCGCCGCGGCTCTCCTTGCTGTTGACCATGTACTGGTGGGCGCGGCTGTGGCCGGTGAACTGGGTGGCGCCCCACGGCCAGTCGGTGGTCGTGGTGTTCTTCTTGTCCCACAGCGCGTACCAGAGGTTGCCCGGCAGGTCCGTCTTGTCGGTGGCGGTCGCGACGGCCTTGGCGCTGGAGCTGGTGAAGCCGTAGTAGCCGGTGCGGTAGGTCTTGGCGTGCAGGGTCTTGTCGAAGGCGCGCACGTACGTCAGTACGGCGTCGTCGCACGCCTTGTTCGTGACGTCGTAGGACTCCATGTCGAGGTAGACCGGGCTGCCGGCCTTCATGCCGAGGGCGGAGGCCTTGGCGACCGCGTCCGCGCCGTCGGCCGCGCCGAGGGAGGCCGCGGTCGAGGCGGTGATCTTCTCGGGGCTGCTCCCGGTCTGGCAGGACGGCTGGGCGCCGACGTAGAGCGGGATGAGCTTCCAGCCGACCGTGCTGACGGACTTGACCCAGGAGGCGGTGAGGTTGGGCTGGCCGCATCCGCGGTTCTTGCCGCCGATGTACACGGCGGCGGCCCCGTAGAAGCCGGTGTGCCAGGCCTTCATCGCGGCCAGGGAGGGCGCGGTGCACGTGTCGAAGGCGCGGCCCGTGAAGGTCTTCTGGGCGGGCCAGGTGGTCGCCGCCATCGACGCCTGTGCGGTGATCCCGGCCCCGGCGACCACGGCCGCGCCCGCCGTGGCCCAGGCGATGTAGCGGCCCTTCTTGGACATCCGATGGTTGGACATTCCCACCCCATTCAGCATTCGACGCGCACGCCTCGGCGTGCGGAACCCGCGCGCCCCCGGGGAACCGGGTGACGGGAAGGCGATCGTTCGGAAAGACGGAGGTGCTCCTGACGCGGCGCCCTCGTCCGGCCCGCTCGGGGCGGGCGCCGGCCCCCGGCGCCGGGAGCGGATCGCAACGTAACCGACGTCGCCTCTCCGGACGGGAAACCCCGGACCTCGTTCGCCACAAGATTCCCTCAAGACCCGGTAAACCCAGGCGTGTTCGTGATGTCCGCAGGTCAGGGGCGCTGTCCGGCGGTTCGTCCGCGCCGGGTGCCGCCGCGGGTCCCGTCCCGCGGCGGGCGGGGTCTCAGCCCCGTACCTGCCCCAGCCACTGGAGGGTCCGCCGGATCTCCGTCGCCATGGGGTGCCCGGGTCCGCGCAGCCGCTCCACGTCGTGCAGGAGTCTGGCCAGCGTGTCGTGGGCGGCGGCGCGGTCGCCGAGGGCGAGCAGCAAGTGGCCCATCCTGCGGCGGACTTCGAGGGAGACCTCCGGGTCACCGGCGACGTACTGGTTCTCGTAGTACGGCAGGAGCGCGCGGTACTCGGCCAACGCGGCGGCGGGCTCCCCGAGTTGTTCCAGACACTGGGCCGCCTCGTAGCGGAAGCGCAGGGACTGGGGGTCGGCCTGGCCGGCCTCGGCGGCGCGCTCGTCGGCGAGTCGCCGCAGTTCGGGCAGTGCCCGCCGGTACTGCCCGTCGTCCATGAGCGTGGCCGCGTACTGCTTGCGCAGGGTGCGCACGACGGGAGAGTTCTCCCCGTGCTCGCCGGCCGCCGCCGGAAGGATCGAGCCGAGGATGTCCACGGCCTGGGTGATGCGGCCCTCGCCCAGCAGTCGCTTGACCTCGTCGACCGCGCCCGCGACGTCGGGCCGCTCGGCGACGGGCGCCGTCTGCGGCTGGGGTGCGGGGGTGCGCGCCTGGTCCGGCCACGGGGCGTGCGGGCGCAGGAAGGGCCGGGTGGGATCCAGCGGGGCACCCGTGGGCAGGCCGCGCGAGGGCAGCAGGGGGAGCAGTTGCTCGTACGTCTCCTGCGCGGAGGCCGGCCGGTGCTGCGGGTCCTTGGAGAGCAGGCGCAGCACGAGGTCCTCCAGCGCGGGCGGCACCTCGGGGCGCAGTCGGCGGACCGGGAGCGGTGGCTCGTACAGGTGGCGGTGGAGTACGCCGAGCGCGGTCGAGCCGGAGAACGGCACGTCGCCGCTGAGGAGTTCGTGCATCAGCACGCCGAGGGCGTACAGGTCGGTGTACGGGCCGACGGCGCCGCCCATGGCTTGTTCGGGGGCCATGTAGGCGGGGCTGCCGATGGGGGAGCCGGTGTGCGTCAGGCGCGTGGTGTCGGTGTCCATGACGGAGGCGACGCCCAGGTCGAGGACGGTCACGGTGCCGTCCTGCTTGACCATCACGTTCCGCGGTTTGAGGTCGCGGTGCACGATCGGGACGGCGTGCACCGCGCAGAGCACGGCGCACAGTTGGGCGGCGACGGCGACGGCCCACTGCCAGGGGTACGGGTCGTGTTCGGCGAGGTGGTCGGAGAGGTCCGCCCCGTCGACGTACTGCATGACGAGGAACAGTTCGTCGCCGTCGCTGCCCGCGTCGTGGACGGTGACCAGTCCGGGGTGGTCGACCTGCGCGGTCACCCTGCACTCGCGCACGAAGCGACGGCGCAGTTCGTCGGCCTCCTGGCCCGCGACCTTGTCGGGGCGCAGCAGTTTCACCGCGACCCGTCGGTCCAGCCGCTTGTCGTAGGCGGTCCAGACCTGGCCCATGCCGCCCTGCCCGATGAGGGTGGACAGTTCGTAGCGGTCCGCGATCACCCGGTTCGCCGCCACGCTCATCTGCCGTTCCCGTCGCCGTGCTGACCGTCGCGCTTGCGGAGGTAGTCGCTGAGTTCGTCGAGTTCGGCGCGCACCTGGTCGATCCGCGCGGGCGCGGGCCGCTGCGGCACCGGAGGCCCGACGGGGGGCCGGGGCACGGGCGGTCCGACGGGCGGCTGCGGCACGGTGGTCGCCTGCGGCGGGATCGGGGTCGTGTACGGCGACATGGGTTGCGGGTAGCCGTAGTGCGGTGTCTGGTGGGCGGTCGGGTGCAGGGGGCCGGGGTGGCCGAGGGGGCGGGGTCCGCTGTAGTGGCGGATGTCCGCGAACAGGTAGTAGCCCGTGCAGGCGGCGGCGTTGAGCAGCAGGATGATCATGCCCGCGTTGCCCTTGGGGCTGCTGAAGTCGTCGGTGTGGTCGGTGCTGAGGAACCCGAAGCTGATCCCCATGGTCACGAGCGAGCCGACGAAGATCCACCAGTCGGTGGCCCGGCGGGTCACCAGCGCGACGCGCAGCGTCGAGCCCCACGCCAGGAAGCCGATGCTCAGGAGCGGCAGCGCTCCGAAGATCACACGCAGCACGACCAGCAGCGCCGTCGGTGGGCGCTTCGGCGGAGGCGGCGCGTAGCCGTGGCCGTGCATGACTGCTCCTGGAGACCTGATGGGGCGGACGGACGTACGAGTTGGAAGTCCGAGCGTATAGGCCGACAGGGACAACCGGTCCGGGTTGTACCGAACCGTTGTCGCGCTGATCGCTTCACGTGCCCCGGCAGGCCGCGAGGAGCCCCGGAGGAGGCTCGCGTTCCGTCAGTCCGGTGCGACCGTGCCGTCCGTCAGGCCGTCGTACATGCCGCGTACGAGTTGTTCCCCGAGCCGCCCGGCCCTGCGCAGCGCGTCCTCGAACTCGGCGAGCGCGCGGAAGCGTTCCCCGTAGCGGCGCTGGTCCTCGAGGGCGAGCCGGGGCAGGTGCAGGCGTCGCACGTCGAGCCGGGTGGCGGTGGACGCGTAGCTGCTGGCCTGCCGGTTGTTCGCGGTGCCGCGCAGGAAGCCGGCCAGGAACCAGGGGTCCAGGGAGGCCGGATCGGGGCGCAGGAGCGTGAGGTTGCGTCCCAGGACGGCGCCCGCGGTGTTCTCGTCGATCACGCGTGCCACGGAGCCGCCGCCGAGGACGGGCACCACGACGTCACCGGTCTCGACCAGTACGGCCTCCTCCTCCCCTTCGGGAAGGTTCCCGGAGGGCGCGGTTCCGGCGAGGACGTCGTGGTCGGTGAGTACGGTCGCGCGGGCGGGCGCGGAGGTTCCGCCGGTGCGCAGCAGCAGGGCTCCGCCGCGGGCGAGTTCGCCGACGGTGATGAGCGGCCATCGTGCCGGGGAGGCGTGCCGTGCCTCGGGGGGCGTGAGGTCGGAGGTGAGACGCAGGGTGTCGCCGAGGTGTTCGCGCACCAGCGCGAGCTGTTCGGTACCGCGTCCGGCGGCGGCCGGCGGGAGATGGCGCGCGGGTGCCAGGTCGACGTCGTCGTCGAGGAGTTCGATGACCGGCACCGAGCGGCTGAACCCCGGGTCCTCGCGCGTGGTCCCGGTCCGCTCGAAGGGCCGCCACGCGTCGAGCGCAGCGTTCCGGACGGCGGTCCAGTCGAGGCCGCGGCCGTCGCCCGCCGACGCACCGGTGTCGACGAGCAGCACTTCCGGCTGCGCGGGCGCCTTCTCAGGGCGGCGCAGCACCCAGATGTGCAGCGGGATGTTGTACGGGGGTGCCGCGCCGATCGGCAGGGCGATCACGGCGCGCAGGGCGCCGCGGCGCAGCAGGTCGGCGCGGATGCGGCGGCCGGAGCGGCGCGAGGCGGCGGCCGGCGGCATGAGGACGACGGCGCTGCCGCCGTCCTTGAGGTGCGCCAGCGCGTGCTGCACCCAGGCCAGTTCGGATTCCGTGCGGGCGGGGAATCCGTACTCCCAGCGGGCGTCGTAGGCGAGTTCGTCGTGTCCCCAGTTGCGTTCGTTGAACGGCGGGTGGCAGACGACGACGTCGGCCTTGAGGGTGCTGTGGGCGTCCGCGCGCAGGGTGTCTCCGGGCGCGGTGCGGACGGCGGCCGTCCCCTGGAGCGCGAGGCGCAGTCCGCAGAGCGCCGCGAGTTCGGGTGCGCTGTCCTGGCCGTACAGCTCCTGGTCGGGCCTGGCCGTGACGGCGCGCAGCAGCGCCCCGGTGCCGCACGCCGGATCGAGCGCGGTGCGCGCGGGCCCGGCGAGGTCGGCCATCAGCGTGGCGAGGTCGGCCGGTGTGAGCGTGTACTGGCGCGGGTTGGCGTCGAGGTGCCGCCCGAGGAGGAACTCGTAGGTCTGGCGGGCGCCCCGTTCCGCGGCGAGTTCGGCCGCCCCGCGCAGCAGGGCCGCGGAGGTGAGCAGTTCGGGGCCGGTCGGAGTGTTCACGGCCCGCTCGTGGGGTGCCCCGAAGCGCGGGGTGATCACCTGTTCCAGGGCGGTGGGCAGCATGGCCGCGAGGCGTTCGTCGGAGCCCGCGCTCAGTTCCAGCCAGTCGGTGGGACGGTCGTGGATGAGCAGGAGCACGCATCCGGCGTGGACGAGTGCGGTGACCGGGCCTTCGGGGTGGCCGGCGAGTTGCTGCCAGACGCGTTCGCGCAGCGGGACCTCGGCGAGTTTGCCCTGGTCGCGCAGCCAGGCCTCGACTTCGGCGAGCGCGAAGGAGGGGCTGGTCTCGGTGCCGCCGACCGGTTTGGGGAAGTCGGCGTGACGGCGGCGCCAGTTGCTGACGGCCGCCCTGCCGACTCCGGCGAGCCGGGCGATTCCGGCGGCGGTCACCTCTGTCGCGTTGTGCTGCACCCGCCCGGCTCCCCTCGTTCTGGTCGGCGGACCCCGCGGCCCCTTGCGGCCCCGTGCCGCCCCGGGGCGTGCGTGACGCCCGGGACTTCTTCGGTCGACGCGGCGGTATCCGCCGTGTCGGTGGTGTTCGCGGAGCCCCTCGGCGCCGCTGCGGTCTTGACGCTCGTGCTGCCCCTGGCCCGCCGCCCCGGCCTGTGACGCCGAGCATACCGACGAATGCAAGATCTGGCCCTTCACACCCGTGCACATAACTTTCCCTGTGAACCATGTTGACTCGGTTCACACGCTCTGCTGTTATTGACCCATCGAACGGGCAGGTCACCGAAACGAACCGGATGCCGTGCGTATTCGAGCAATCCGTTCACAGCCAGGGGAGGGCACATCATGGGCATCAAGGCCAAAGTGGGGCTGGGAGCCGTGGTCGGCATCGTCGTCATCGGGGTCGTCTCGGCGAACGCGGGCAACGACGGAGCCGGCGGCTCCGGTGGCAGCGGCAAGGACACCTCCTCGTCCGCCAAGCAGCACGAGAGCGGCAAGAAGGCCGGGACCAAGAAGAGCGACACGGCCGCCAAGGCCGAGAAGAAGGTCGCCTTCGAGGGGGACGGCGACTTCCGGGTCGGCAGTGACATCAAGCCCGGCACCTACCGCACCTCGGGCAACACCGACGGCATGTGCTACTGGGAGCGCGCCAAGGACGCCTCGGGCGAGATGGACTCCCTGCTGGCCAACGACAACGTCAGCGGCACCAGTTACGTGACCGTCAAGGCGAGCGACAAGCTCTTCAAGAGCACCGACTGCGAGGACTGGGAAGCCGTCGGCGCGAAGGCCTCCGGTTCACCCGCCACGCGGATGAAGGGCGACGGCGGCATGTACAGAGTCGGCGCGGACATCGCCCCCGGCACCTACCGGTCCACCGGCAACGCCGACGACGGCTGCTACTGGGAGCGCGACAAGGACGCCACGCACTCCCTGAACTCCATCGTGGCCAACAACAACGTGACCGGCACCGCGGTCGTCACCATCAGCGCCGGCGACGGCTACTTCAAGACCACGGGCTGCGGCGACTGGAAGAAGACGGCCTGACCTCGTCCCGCCGACCCGGCCGGCGCCCGTCAGCACCAGCGAACCGCTCCATTTCCCCCCACTCATGCGTCATCCGACACCACGCCAAGGAACTCCCATGCGTCGCACCGTACTTGCCGCTCTCTGTCTCGCCGCCGCGGCCACCGCGGGCCTCACCGGCTGCCTGCCGGGCGAGACCGACGCGGACAGCAAGCCGAAGGGCCCGTTCGCCGGACTGTCCGGGGGCGAGATCGCCGACCGGGCCATGAAGGCCACCACGGGCGCCACCTCGCTCCGGATGAAGGGCGACGTCCCCGACGACGAGGACGGCGGAACCCTCGGGATCGACATGGCCCTCGACAAGAAGGGCGAGTGCGCCGGAACGATGAACATGAAGGGCGAGGGCAAGGCCGATCTCATCAAGACCGGCGACACCGTCTACATGAAGTACGACGAAGCGTTCCTGCGCGCCCAGAGCGAGGACGGCGACTCCAAGGAGGAGACGGACGCGGTCGTGGACATGCTGGCCGGCAAGTGGACGAAGATGGCCGCGACCGGCGCCGACGCCAAGGACATCGCGGGCTTCTGCGACCTCGGCACCGTGCTCGCCGACGCGGAGAACGGGAACTCCGACGCCACGCGCGGCAAGACCACGACCGTCGACGGAACCCCGGCGATCGTCCTGCACGAGAAGGACGGCAAGGACCGGTACACGCTGTACGTCGCCACCGAGGGCAAGCCCTACCTGCTGCGGGTCGACAGCAACTCCGCCAAGGACCCGGGCACGATCACCTTCAGCGAGTTCGACAAGCCGGTCTCCGCGGACAAGCCGAGCGGACAGGTCCTCGACCTGGACAAGCTGGGCGGCTGACGCGTCACCGGCCACCGGTCACAGCCACAGCCACAGCCACAGCCACAGCCACCGGCAGCAAGCCACGTGCCGCACCGGGCTCGCCCCGGAGCGGCACACCGGTGCGTCGGACTCGGCGTGCACGGTGCGGCCCGGCCCGGTTCGCCGGCCTCACGCGCCGGCACGCCGGACACCAGCGCCCGGGACACGGCGCACCGGGCGCCTCGCACGCCGCACGCCGCACGCCGCACCTCGACCGAGCACACCGTGCCCTCCGCGTCCCCGGAGGGCACGCCTGTGCCGCCAGGCGCCCCCGGCTCGCGCGGACCGCCAGTTCGGGTGGAACCGCTAGTTCGCGCGGAACCGCCAGTTCGCGTGGAACCGCTAGTTCGCGTGGAACCGCTCAGGTGCGGCCGTCGGGTTGCCGCCCGAGGGGAGTTTCTGGCCGGGGCAGCCGGACAGCACCTTTTTCATGGCCGCCTTCTCGGCGTCGGTGACCCACAGTTCGTACTTCTTCTTCACCGCCACCTGTGCGGCGACATAGGTGCAGCGGTAGCCCTTGTCGGGCGGGAGCCAGGTCGCCGTGTCACCGTCGCCCTTGCTGCGGTTGGCGCTCGCTCCCACGGCACGGAGGTTGAGCGGATCGTTGGCCAGGGCTATCCGCTTGCTCGCGTCCCAGTACTTGGCGCCCTTCTGCCAGGCGTCCGAGAGGGCGACGAGGTGGTCGATGTCGACCAGGCTCCGGCCACGGGTGAACGTGACGTCCTTGCCGCCGTAGGGATCCGGCTGGAGGACCCCGCTGGACACCCTGCAGTCGCCGTCGCTGAACTTCACTTCCTTCAGGTCCCGCTTGAGGATGTCGTCGCGGGTGTCACAGTGATTCGAGTCGGTGTCGGCCCAGGCCGTGCCGAATCGCTCCCTGCTGTATCCGGTCTTGGGCGCGCGCCCCTTGACGGCCAGCGAGTCCACGGCGGCGAGCGCGGCGCCACCTCCGCCGGCCACCGTCTCCGCCGGTTCCGAGGAACCGATGGAGTCCTTCTTGCAGCCGGTGACTCCGGCGCCGATGACCATCAGCACCACCGCGGCAGCAGCCGCTCCACCCCTCAGACGCGCCACGACGCCCCTCCCCTTCGCCTCCCCGGATCCGCCCTGCTCGGACGTGATTCCCGTCTGCCCACGGTAACGGGCGGCACTCCTCGGCCATACCCGGCATCGATGGGCAATCGGCGCATGCCGGGCGTATCGTCGGTCTGGAGTCACCTCTGGAAGGAGCTCCGGATGGGCATCCTCGACAGGTTCAAGAGCAATCGGGCGGCCCAGGACAAGGCAGCGGATATGTCCGACGCCGCGGAGAAGCAGGTCAACAAGAAGACCGGCGACAAATACACGGACAAGGTCGACGACGCGCAGCGCAAGGCCGAGGGCGCGATGGGCATGGACCGCGACCGCGACCAGCCCGGTCAGCCCTAGATCCTCTCCGAGCGATCCGCGAATCCGCACCGGCCGGCCCGCCGACCACCGCCCTCCGGCAAGGCCGTCAGACCTTGCCGATCCCCAGCGTCGTCTCCGACGGCAGCAGTCCCGACCCCAGCACCGCGACCCAGAACTCGCCGAGCAGGTCCGCGAGACGGGTGGTGCGGTCCGGGCCGAGCGACCGCCAAGGGGCGGAAGCGAGCCGGTCGGTGTGGTGCTCGACCTGATGGCGCAGCGCGCGGCCGGCGTCCGTGGCGGCCCCCTCCTCGTCCACCAGGCCGCGGGCGGCCAGCCGGGCTCTCGCCGCCGCCCACTCCCCGGGGCTCCAGCCACGGCTCTCGAAGCGCTCCACGGAGGCCGCCCCTGTCGCCGCGAAGGAGACCAGGGACTCCACCGGGTCCAGGCCCGCCACGAGCAGGGCGGCGAGGTGGCCGTCGCCCCGGTGTTCGCGCAGGACGGTCGCCGCGTGCCACAGCTGGAGATGCGGGGCCTCGGGCCAGGGCAGGTCCGCGTTCGCCGAGGCGAGTTGACGGCCGGCGGTGTTCGCGGCCTCGGCGGCGCGGCGGGCCAGCGCGGCGGCCTCGGCCAGCTCGGGGGCCGTGACGCGGTCACCGAGGATCGCGCGGTACGCCCGGTCGACGGCCCGCTCGCGCGCCGCGAGCACCTGCTCCGGACCCGCCGTCGCCCAGGCCGACTTGATGTGTTCGTCGACCATGCGCGGACTGAAGCTGTAGAAGGCGGAGGCCACCCGGTCGCCGCTGAGCGCGCCCAACGGCGCCGCGCGGTACGGGAAGTAGCTGGGCCAGCGCTCCTCGATCCCGAATCCGAGCGCCGCCGCCTCCTCGAAGGCCTCGGGCGCGTAGTAGAGCACGGCGTGCAGCGGCTCCAGCAGATGCCAGAGCCGGCGCACCTGGCCGAGTCCGACGCCCGCCTCCACCCCCGCACTCGCCCCGCCGGTCCCGCCCAGCTCGTCGGTCCCGCTCGTCCCGATGGTGTTCCCCGACATGACTCCACCCCTCGTCACGTACGACCCGTCACTACGACACACCCACAACTTGACACTGACAAGATTGCCCGAGCCCGACCAACTTGTCAACGACTAGATGCGTCGACGGCGCCGGGCCGCCCGCCCCGGACGCGCGCCCGATCCGCCCGGAGTCCCCGAACTTGGCGATGCCTAGATTCGGCGTACGCTTGGGTCATGGATCCCGTGACGACCAGCGAGTCCGTGCGCCCGTACCACCACGGGGACCTGCGCCGTGCCATCCTCGGAGCCGCTCTCGACGTGATCGCCGTCGAGGGGCCCGCCGCGCTGAGCCTGCGCGACCTGGCCCGCCGCGCGGGCGTCTCGCACGCCGCCCCGGCCCACCACTTCAAGGACCGCACCGGCCTGCTCACCGCCATCGCGGCGGAGGGCTACGGCCTCCTGGCGACCGCGCTCGACGCGGCGGGCGACCTGCGCGACGCGGGTGTGCGGTACGTACGTTTCGCGCGGGAGCATCCCGCCCACTTCCAGGTCATGTTCTCCCCGGAGCTGCTCCGCGGGAACGACCTGGAGCTCACCACGGCGAGGTCGCTCGCCGGCGGGCGGCTGCGCGCGGCCGTCTCGGCGCTCCCGCCGGAGGGCCGCGGCGCCGACACCCGCCTCGCCGGGGTCGCGGCCTGGTCCCTCGCCCATGGCTTCGCCACGCTCCTGCTCAGCCACAACCTGGACGGCCAGGTGGGCGAGGAGGACGCCGAGGAGACCTTCCACGCCCTGACGGAGATGCTGTTCCGGTCCCCGCGGCCCTGAACTCCGCGCCACCGTGCCGTACTTCGCCGGAACCGGGGGCATGTCGAACCGAACGCGCCCCCGGCCGCGCGCACCCCGGCCCCGCCCGCACCCTGTGGGCCGCGAGAACCGCGGCCCACCGGAACCCCGTGACGACCCACCGGCCGACCCGCCGGGTGGGTCGGTGGTCAGGTGGTCGGCCGGTGGAACGCCGCTACGACCCCAGGACCGAGGCCAGGAACTCGCCGGTCCAGCCGAGCAGTTCCCGCCCGACCAGCGGCTTCCCGCCGACCTTCGCGGTCTTCGGGCGGGGGACGAGGATCTGGTGGGCGGTCGGCTTGATGACCGTTCCCGGGTACAGGCGCTTCAGGCGCAGCTCCTGGGACTCCCTCAACTCCACCGGCGCGAAGCGGATGTTGTTGGCCTGGAGAACGATCTCGCCGACCCCGCAGGCGCGCGCGAGCATCCGCAGGCCCGCCACGAGGAGCAGGTTCTCGACCGGCTCGGGCAACTTGCCGTAGCGGTCGACGAGTTCCTCGCGTACGGCCTTGACGTCCTCCTCCGTGTTGACGGAGGCGATGGACCGGTACGCCTGGAGGCGCAGCCGCTCGCCCGGCGCGTACTCGTGCGGGACGTGCGCGTCGACCGGCAGCTCGATCTTGACCTCCAGCGGCGGCTCCTCCTCGACCCCGCCCTCCATGGAGGCGCGGTAGTCCGCGACGGCCTCGCCCACCATGCGGACGTACAGGTCGAAGCCGACGCCCGCGATGTGGCCCGACTGTTCGCCGCCGAGCAGGTTGCCCGCGCCGCGGATCTCCAGGTCCTTCATCGCCACGTACATGCCGGCGCCCATCTCGGTGTGCTGGGCGATCGTCGCGAGCCGCTCGTGGGCGGTCTCCGTCAGCGGCTTCTCCGGCGGGTAGAGGAAGTACGCGTAGCCGCGCTCCCGGCCGCGGCCGACCCGGCCGCGCAGCTGGTGCAGCTGGGAGAGGCCGAAGTTGTCGCCGCGCTCCACGATCAGCGTGTTCGCGTTCGAGATGTCGATGCCCGACTCGACGATCGTCGTGGAGACCAGGACGTCGAACTTCTTCTCCCAGAAGTCCACGACGACCTGCTCCAGCACCTGTTCCGACATCTGGCCGTGGGCCGTGGCGATCCGCGCCTCCGGGACGATCTCCCGGAGGCGGGCGGCCGCGCGGTCGATGGACTCGACCCGGTTGTGGATGTAGAAGACCTGGCCCTCGCGGAGCAGTTCGCGGCGGATCGCGGCGCCGATCTGCTTCTCCTCGTACGGGCCGACGAAGGTCAGCACCGGGTGCCGCTCCTCGGGCGGGGTGGTGATCGTGGACATCTCCCGGATGCCGGTGACCGCCATCTCCAGGGTGCGGGGGATCGGGGTCGCGGACATCGTCAGGACGTCGACGTTGGCGCGCAGTTTCTTCAGCTGTTCCTTGTGCTCGACGCCGAAGCGCTGCTCCTCGTCGACGATGACCAGGCCGAGGTCCTTGAACTTCGTCTCCGCGGAGAACAGGCGGTGGGTGCCGATGACGAGGTCCACGGAGCCCTCGCGCAGCCCCTCCAGGGTCGCCTTGGACTCCGTCTCCGTCTGGAAGCGGGACAGGGCGCGGACGTTGACGGGGAACTGCGCGTAGCGCTCGGAGAACGTGCCGAAGTGCTGCTGCACGAGCAGGGTCGTGGGCACCAGGACGGCGACCTGCTTGCCGTCCTGCACCGCCTTGAACGCGGCGCGGACCGCGATCTCCGTCTTGCCGTAGCCGACGTCGCCGCAGATCAGGCGGTCCATCGGGACCGTCTTCTCCATGTCCTCCTTGACCTCGGCGATCGTCGTGAGCTGGTCGGGCGTCTCCGCGTACGGGAACGCGTCCTCCAGCTCGCGCTGCCAGGGGGTGTCGGTGCCGAAGGCGTGCCCGGGGGCCGCCATGCGCGCGCTGTACAGCTTGATCAGGTCGGCCGCGATCTCCTTGACGGCCTTCTTGGCGCGGGCCTTCGTCTTGGTCCAGTCGGCGCCGCCGAGGCGGTGCAGGGTGGGTGCCTCGCCGCCGACGTACTTGGTGATCTGTTCGAGCTGGTCGGTGGGGATGTAGAGGCGGTCGCCGGGCTGGCCGCGCTTGGCGGGGGCGTACTCGACGACCAGGTACTCGCGGGTCGCGCCCTGGACGGTGCGCTGCACCATCTCGATGTAGCGGCCGACACCGTGCTGCTCGTGCACGATGTAGTCGCCGGTCTCCAGGGTCAGCGGGTCGATGGTCTTGCGGCGGCGGGCCGGCATCCGGGCGCCGTCCTTGCCCGCCGCCTTCTGTCCGGTGAGGTCGGTCTCCGTCAGGACGGCGAGCCGCAGCGTCCGGTCGACGAAGCCGTAGTCGATGGAGCCGCACGCCACGTGCACCACGGAGGGGCCGAGGTCGGTGAGGTCGGTGTCGAGGCGGGCGGCGATGCCCTCGCCGCCGAGGACCTCGACGGTGCGGGCAGCCGGACCGTGCGCCTCGGTGACGTAGACCGTGTGCCAGCCGTCGGCCAGCCAGCCCTTGGTGTCGGCGAGCGCGCGGGCGGTGTCGCCCCGGTAGGTGTCGGGCGCGTGCATGCCCAGTTTGAGGGTGTCCCCCACCCCGCCGGCGAAGGCGTCCGTGAGGTCGCCGTCCGCGGCGAACGGCGACACCGACCACCACATCATGTCCAGCTCGCGGGCCCGGTCCCGTACGTCCGCGATGGACCACAGGGAGGCCGCGCCGACGTCGATGGGGGCCTCGCCGCCTCCGGCCGTCGCCGCCCAGGACGCCTGGAGGAACTCCTGTGAGGTCGCCACCAGGTCGGCGGCGCGGGTGCGGACCCGCTCGGGGTCGCAGACGACGGCCATCGCGTTCCCGGGCAGGACGTCGAGCAGCAGCTCCATGTCGTCGACGAGGACCGGGGCGAGGGACTCCATGCCTTCCACCGCGATGCCTTCGGCGATCTTGCCGAGGAGTTCGCCCAGTTCCGGGTGGGCCTCGGCGAGCGCCGCCGCCCGGGCCCGTACGTCCTCCGTGAGGAGCAGTTCGCGGCAGGGCGGGGCCCACAGGCCGTGGTCGGCGACCTCCAGGGAACGCTGGTCCGCGATCTTGAAGTAGCGGATCTCCTCGATGTCGTCGCCCCAGAACTCCACGCGCAGCGGGTGCTCCTCGGTGGGCGGGAAGACGTCCAGGATGCCGCCGCGGACGGCGAACTCGCCTCGCTTCTCGACGAGTTCGACACGGGAGTACGCGGCTGCCGCGAGCGCTTCGACGGTCTCGCCCAGGTCGGCCGTCCGGCCGGTCCGCAGGACGACGGGCTCCAGGTCGCCGAGGCCCTTGACCTGCGGCTGGAGGACCGAGCGGACGGGAGCGACGACGACGGACACCGGGCCGGTCTCGGGGTCGTCGGGGCGCGGGTGGGCGAGGCGCCGCAGTACGGCGAGGCGGCGGCCGACGGTGTCGGACCGGGGCGAGAGCCGCTCGTGCGGGAGCGTCTCCCACGACGGGTACTCCGCGACTCCGTCCGGGGGGAGCAGGGTGCGCAGGGCCGCCGCCAGGTCCTCGGCCTCGCGGCCGGTGGCGGTCACCGCCAGCACGGTGCGGCCGGTCTCGCGGGCGAGTGCGGCGATGGCGAACGGGCGTGCGGCGGGTGGGCCGACCAGGTCGACGTGCATCCGGTTGCCGTCGGCGGCGGCCTTCACCGCTTCCGTGAGGGCGGCGTCCTTGACGACGGCGTCGAGCAGACCGTGCAGGCTCATGAAGGGCTTCCATCCCGGGGAGTGGGCAACGCGAGACGCCCGACACGTGGGACGGGCCGGGGGTGTCCAGCCTACGACCCCGGGCGCGCTCGCGCGTGGCCGTCCACCGAGGGCCCCGCCTCGCCCCACGGCCTCCCGCGCACCCCGGCCGTACGTCCTGTCACCGGTGGGCCCGGCCGCTCCTGGCCGGAACCGGTGCCTCCCGGGCGGCCGTCCCGCGCACCGCTCCCCGTCCGCCGGCGCCACGCGGGACGACCTGGCCACCCGCGCCCGCCGGCCCCGAGAGCCCACCGCCCCCGCCCGCACGGCAGCCTCTGCCGCGCCACGGGCCCCCACGCCCGCGGTGCGTGCCAGCCTCGCACACGCCGGAACCCGGACACGGAGCAGGCCCGCACCGGGCCCCGCACGCACCGCGGGCCCGGTCCGAGGAGAGTGACTCTCCTCGGACCGGGCCCGTCCCCCGCAACCCCCGTACGCGGTGGCCCGGTTCGACCGTCCACCCGCGGTTATTCGGTGGCGATCGCGTTCAGTACGTTCATCCGGCCCGCCCGGAACGCCGGGACCAGGGCGGCGAAGAGGCCCACGAAGGCCGAGCCGATGAACACGGTGATGATCGTCGGCCAGGGGATGTCGAGGATCTTCAGGCCCTCCAGGGCGAGGAGCTGCTGCGCGGTCGCGCCCCAGCCCAGGCCCAGTCCGAGGCCGAGCAGCGCGCCGAAGAGGGCGATGACCACCGACTCCATGCGGATCATGCGGCGCAGCTGGCGGCGCGAGAGGCCGATGGCCCTCATCAGGCCGATCTCCCGGGTGCGCTCGACCACGGAGAGGGCGAGGGTGTTCACCACTCCGAGGATCGCGACGATGATCGCGAGGGCCAGCAGGCCGTAGATCAGGTTCAGCATCTGCCCGATCTGGTCCTTCATGGCCTGCTTGTAGTCGGTCTGGTCGCGGACCTTGTACTGCGGATAGTCGTGCAGCGCCGACTTCAGCGACTTGTACGCGGCCGCCTCCTGCCCGTCCTTCGCCGAGGCGAAGACCATCTCGGCGAGCGGCATCTTGCCGGCGGGCACGTACTTGGCGAGCGTCGCCGTGGAGATGTACTTGGAGCCCGCGTCGATGACGACGTCGCTGCTGGTGATGGCCCGGACCGTCAGTTCGGCGGTGGCGCCGTCCTTGAAGGCGAGCTTGATCTTCGAGCCCAGGTGGACGTCGTGTTCCTCGGCGAACTTCTCGTGCACGGACATCGAGTCGGGCCGGTAGGCGTCCGCCAGGTTCCCGGCGACGGTCTTGGTGCGCAGGTCGGTGGCGTACGTCGGGTCGGCGGCGGTGACGTCCGTGTTCTTGAGCGTCTTGCCGTCGGGGGTCGTGTAGTCGGCCTCCGCGATCCGGTACTCGGTGACGCGGGCCAGCCCGGGCGTCGACTTCACGGCCTGGACCGCCTGCTTGGTGATCGGCTGGCCCCCGTCGTTCTGGATGATGAAGTCCGTGCCGACCGTCTTGTCGAGCTGGTCGCTCGCGGAGGCGACCATCGAGGAGCCGACCACCGACAGGCAGGCGACCAGCGCGAGGCCGATCATCAGCGCGGCGCCGGTGGCACCCGTACGGCGCGGGTTGCGCAGGGCGTTGCGTTCGGCCAGGCGTCCCACCGGTCCGAAGGCCCGCAGCAGGATCGCGCCGAGGACGCGCACCACGCCGCTCGCGAGCAGCGGGCCGATCACCACGAACCCGAGCAGGCTCAGGACCACGCCGAGGCCGAGCCACATCGAGCCCTCGCTCGCCTTGTCGGCGGCGGAGGCGAGGTAGAGGCCGTAGCCGCCGGCTCCGGTGAGGACCAGGCCGATCACGGCCCGTACGACACCGGCCTTCGCGTCGGCGGGAGCGCCGGCGTCGCGCAGGGCGGCCATCGGGGAGACCTTGCCGGCCCGGCGGGCGGGCAGGTAGGCGGCCAGGACCGTGACGACGATGCCCAGCGCCAGTCCGACCACCGGGGTCGTCCAGGCCACGGTCAGGTCGTCGGTGGAGAGGTTCATGCCGGTCATGCCCATGAGCTTCATCAGGCCGACGGCGATGCCGACGCCCGCGCCGACGCCGAGGACCGAGCCGGTCACGCCGAGGAGCAGTGCCTCGATCAGGACCGAGCGGTTGACCTGCTTGCGGCTGGAGCCGATGGCCCGCATCAGGCCGATCTCGCGGGTGCGCTGGGCCACCAGCATCGAGAAGGTGTTGATGATGAGGAAGATGCCGACGAGGAAGGCGATCCCGGCGAAGCCGAGCATCGCGTACTTCATGACGCTCATGAAGTCGCCGACGTCCGCGCTGTTGGCGTCGGCGGTCTCCTTGGCGGTCTGCACCTTGTAGGCGGAGCCGAGGCCGGCCGCGACGTTCTTCTTCAGCTGCGCGTCGCTGACGCCCGCGGCGGCGGTGACGTTGACGTTCGTGTAGACGCCGGTCTGCCCGACAAGTGCCTGCTGGGCGGTCCTCGTGTCCAGGTAGAAGATCGCCGCGCCGGGGTTGGTGACGGTGAAGTGGGCGATGCCCGAGATCTTCGCGGTGTGCGTGCCGACGGCGCTGATCACGCCGATCTCGTCACCGAGCTTCAGGTCGTGCTTGTCGACGGTGTCCTCGTCGACCATCACCTGGTCGGAGCCCTTCGGCGCCGCACCGGAGACGATCTTCATGGTGCGGGCTTCGTTGCTGTTCCAGCTGCCGACGATGGTGGGCGCGCCGCTGGAGGGCGACAGGTTGTCCTTGTCGGCGTCGACGACGGTCACGGCGCTGGAGAAGACAGATCCCTCCGCCGACTTCACGCCCTGCGCGGCGCGGACCTTGTCGAGCACGGAGGCCGGCATGACCGGCGGCTTGCCGTTGCCGGACGTGGTCTCACCGGTGTCCGAGGCGTTCTTGGCGCTCACCGTCACGTCGGAGGAGGTGGCCGCGAACAGCTTGTCGAAGGTCGTGTTCATCGTGTCGGTGAACACGAGGGTGCCGCAGACGAAGGCGACCGAGAGCAGGACGGCCACGGCGGACAGCGCCATGCGCCCCTTGTGCGCGAAGAAGTTGCGCATCGAGGTCCGGAGGACGGTCATGACGTCCGCCCGCGGGAGTCGAAGTCCTTCATGCGGTCCAGGACCTGGTCGGCCGTCGGCTGGTGCATCTCGTCGACGATCCGGCCGTCCGCGAGATAGAGCACGCGGTCCGCGTACGAGGCGGCCACCGGGTCGTGCGTGACCATCACGATGGTCTGGCCCAGGTCGTCCACCGAGCGCCGCAGGAAGCCCAGCACCTCGGCGCCGGCCCGGGAGTCGAGGTTCCCGGTCGGCTCGTCACCGAAGATGATCTCCGGTCGGGCCGCCAGCGCCCGCGCCACGGCGACGCGCTGCTGCTGGCCGCCGGAGAGCTGGTTCGGGCGGTGACTCAGCCGGTCCGCGAGGCCGACGGTCTCCACGACCTGGCTGAGCCACGCCTTGTCGGGCTTGCGGCCCGCGATGTCCATCGGGAGCGTGATGTTCTCCAGGGCGTTCAGCGTCGGCAGCAGGTTGAACGCCTGGAAGATGAACCCGATCCGGTCCCGGCGCAGCTGCGTCAGCTTCTTGTCCTTGAGCCCGGTGATCTCGGTCTCGTCCAGGTGGATCTGACCGCTCGTCACGGTGTCGAGCCCGGCGAGGCAGTGCATCAGCGTGGACTTGCCGGACCCCGAGGGACCCATGATGGCGGTGAACCGTCCCCGTGCGATGTCCACGTCGACATGGTCGAGGGCGACGACCCGGGTCTCCCCGGACCCGTACGCCTTGACGACCTGCCGCGCCCGCGCGGCGACGGCCGTACGCCCTCCAGTGCCCTCGTGCCTGGGAATGCTTACAGCCGATGTCACGGTATGTCTCCTAAGTCGGCCAGCGGGGGAAACCACTGGGCCCCGAATGTCTGCGAGCGATGGCGAAGGCCGCGAAGGTCCGCGTCCCCGGACGCGGTGTGCTCGGCCACGTCCGTAAGTCTGGTGCCGGAAGGGGGTCGGTCGCGCTGGTGCACGGCCCCGTCTTCTCCTGGGGAAAACCCCACCCCCGCGGGTGCGGTCCGTACGACCGGCCGCGTCCCCGACGGCGTAAAGCCAGGTTAAGGACGACCGAGGCCCCGTCTCGTCCTCCGGTGGGACGAACCCTCCCCGACCCCTGGTACGGAGGTCCCCCTAGGGGGACTCCACCCTGCGGTGGACAACTTGTCCGGGTCGCGTCCACCGTCGGGTCCACCCGGCCTGCTCCCTCCCCCGGCGTGAGGCGCGAGTGGGAAGCTGGTGCCGCCAAATAGATGCAGGGGGAAGGAATCTCGTGGGCGAGAGCGACACCGACATACCGGCCGTACGGGAGAAGGCTCCCGGCAGCGCCCGGGCCGGGACCCGGCGGCGGCGCGCCGTCGTCGCCGCGCTCATGCTGGCGATGGCCCTGGCCGCGCTCGACTCCACCATCGTGTCGACCGCCGTCCCGCAGATCGTCGGCGACCTCGGCGGGTTCTCCGTCTTCTCCTGGCTGTTCTCGGGCTATCTGCTGGCCGTCACGGTCACGCTCCCCGTCTACGGCAAGCTCTCCGACACCTTCGGCCGCAAACCGGTCCTCGTGGCGGGCGCCGTGCTCTTCCTCCTCGGCTCGCTGCTGTGCGCCACCGCCTGGAGCATGGCCGCGCTCATCGCCTTCCGTGTCGTGCAGGGACTGGGCGGCGGCGCCCTCCAGGGCACCGTGCAGACCCTCGCCGCCGACCTGTACCCGCTGAAGGAGCGCCCGAAGATCCAGGCCAAGCTGTCCACGGTGTGGGCGACCTCGGCGATCGCGGGTCCCGCCCTCGGCGGAGTCCTCGCGGCGTACGCCGACTGGCGGTGGATCTTCCTCATCAACCTGCCGGTCGGCGCCCTCGCCCTGTGGCTGATCGTCCGTCATCTGCACGAGCCCGAGCGGGCCCCGCGCACCGGGCGGCCTCGGATCGACTGGGCGGGTGCCCTCGCCGTGTTCGCCTGCGGGGGTGTCCTGCTGACCGCCCTGGTGCAGGGCGGCGTCGCCTGGGACTGGCTCTCGGCGCCCTCGGTCGCGCTGTTCGGCACGGGACTCGCCCTGGTCGGGGTCGTCGTGGCCGTCGAGCGGCGGGCCGCGGAGCCGATCATCCCGGGGTGGGTGTGGCGCCGCCGGACGATCGTCGCGGTCAATCTGGCGCTCGGGGCGCTGGGCCTGCTCATGGTCGCGCCGACCGTCTTCCTGCCCACCTACGCGCAGGCGGTCCTCGGCCTCGCCCCGGTCGCCGCCGGATTCGTGCTCTCCGTATGGACGTTGAGCTGGCCGGTGTCGGCGGCGCTCAGC
This sequence comes from Streptomyces sp. NPDC002580, assembly GCF_042889485.1. Lineage (NCBI taxonomy): Bacteria > Bacillati > Actinomycetota > Actinomycetes > Kitasatosporales > Streptomycetaceae > Streptomyces > Streptomyces sp. NPDC002580. The sequence continues at coordinate 127,522 of NZ_JBIAQZ010000005.1, forward strand.
CAGCACGTCTACCGCCGCATCGGCTTCCGGAACACGGCGATGCTCGGCATCGGCACGGCGAGCCTGCTCCTGCTCGCCTTCCCCTTCCTGCCCTATCCGGGCGAGCCGTGGCAGCCCGCCCTGCTGATGCTGCTGCTGGGCGGCGCGCTCGGACTCTTCCAGCTGCCCCTGATCATCGGCGTCCAGTCGACCGTCGGGTGGGCCGAGCGCGGCACGACCACCGCCTCCGTCCTCTTCTGCCGGCAGACCGGACAGACCCTGGGCGCCGCCCTCTTCGGCGCCGTCGCCAACGGGGTCCTGGCCGCGCGGCTCGGCGGCGCCGGGGACCTGGACGCCGTGACCGGCGCGCTGGACCCGGGAGCGCCGGCCGGGCAGGTGCGCCACGCGGTCGCCGACGCCGTCCACGCCGTCTATCTGGGGGCCGCGGGCGCCGCCGCCCTCGCCTTCCTGGTCCTGCTGTTCCTCGCGCCGCGCCGCTTCCCGGTGCTCGACGAACCCACGGAGTGACCCGGCACGGAACCCGCCCCGCACCGGCCCCGTCCGTCACGCGAACACACCCAATTCCCACACCCGAACTCCAGGTGTCCTCCGGCTGGGCTCCACAGGCAAACGCGGGTGACACCCCAGGTCACGGAAGTAAGCGCGTACCGACCGACCAGTTCGGCGAAAAGGTCGCGCGCCGCTCCTACCTACGAGTAGCGTGCGCCGCCACCCCCCAACTCCCTGCGGTCCCGCACCGGACCCGAGCCACGCGAGGAGAACCGGGATGCCAGACGCGTTCTCGTCCCCCGAACATCCCAGGCACCCTGAGCAGCACCCGCAGTACCCGCCGCCCCGGCCCCCGAGGGATCCGGCGTACCCGCCGTACGCCGAGCGCCCTCGGCACCCGGGGTTCCCGCCGTCCGGGCGCGCGGGCGACGCCTCCGGGCTGACCTACCCCTGGCAGCCGCAGCCGCGGCAACCCGAGCCCGTGCCACGGCGGATGCCGCGGCAGCGGCCGCTCGGACAGCACAGCGACATCAGACTCCTGCGCCGCGCCTACCGCCTTCAGCGGCGCGTCGCGACCCTCACCGCGCTCGGCTACTTCACCCTCTTCCTCCTCCTGTCGGCGTTCGCGCCGTCGCTGATGACGAGCACGGTGTCCGGCGGACTGTCGACGGGCCTGCTGCTCGGGCTGCTCCAGGTCCCCGTCACCTGCCTGTCCATCGGTCTGTACGAGCACACCGCGCGCCGGCACGTCGACCCGGTCGCGGACCGGATCCGCAAGCAGGCCGAACTGGACACGAAGCGGGAGGCGGCACGATGACGGGGTTCAGCAGTTCCGCGCAGACGATGTCCCTCGTGGCGTTCACGGCCGTCGCCACGATCACCCTGCTGCTGTGCGTGATGACCGGCCCGGACCGCGACGACCTCGACGAGTTCTACACCGGGTACGGATCGCTCTCGCCGATGCGCAACGGCCTCGCCATCGCCGGGGACTACATCTCCGCGGCGACCGTGCTCGGCACCGGCGGCGTCATCGCGCTGGCCGGCTACGACGGGGTCGTCCTCGCCCTGAGCACGGCCCTGTCCCTGATGCTGCTGATGTTCCTGCTGGCCGAACCGCTGCGCAACGCGGGCCGGTTCACGATGGGGGACGCGCTCACGCGCCGCGCACCGGGCCGCGCCGTCCGCAACACGGCCTGCGCGGTGACCATCGTGGCGCTGCTGCCGCTGATGCTCGTCCAACTGGCGGGCGCGGGCGACCTGCTGGCGTTCATCCTCGGCTTCTCCAACGACTCCATCAAGACCGGCTGCGTCATCGGTCTCGGCGCGCTGATGATCAGCTACGCGGCGATCGGCGGAATGAAGGGCACCGCCCTCATCCAGATCCTCAAGATCGTGATGCTGCTCGGCTCGGGTTCGGTGGTGGCCGTCCTCGTCCTGGCGCGCTTCGACTGGGACACCGGCGCGCTCCTCGACGCCGCCGCCGCGAACAGCGGCGCGGGCGCCGCCTACCTCCAGTCGGGCCTCCAGTTCGCCGGCGGCCCGAACCCCCGTCTGGACATGATCACCTCGGAGCTGACGGTCGTCCTCGGCGGCGCCTGCCTCCCCCACATCACCATGCGCATGTACACGGCGGGCAGCGCCCGTCAGGTACGCCGGTCGCTGTCCTGGGCGGTGCCGTGCGTGGCCCTGTTCGTCCTGGTCATCAGCGTCATCGGCTTCGGCGCCACCGCCCTGACCCGACGCGGTGCGATCGCCGCGGCCGATCCCCAGGGCAACACGGCCTATCTGATGGGCTCGCAGGCCGTGTTCGGCACGTCCGTCTCCACGGCCGAGACCCTGCTGTTCACGACCGTGACGACGGCGATCTTCCTGACCCTGCTCGCGTCCGTCGCCGGGATGATCCTGGCCTGCGCCAACTCCCTGGCCCACGACGTGTTCGCGCACAGCAGGTTCTTCCGGGGCCGTCGCCACGACGACGAGATGTCACCGCGCCGCGAGATGCTCCTCGCCCGCCTCTCGGCCCTGGCGGTGGGGGCGCCGGCCATCCTGCTCGCCACCCTCGCCCAGCACCGCAGCCTGCAGCCGCTGGTCACCCTGTCCTTCTGCATCGGCGCCTCGGCGATCGCGCCCGCGCTGGTCTACAGCCTCTTCTGGCGCCGCTACACCCGCACGGGCCTCCTCGCCACCCTCATCGGCGGCACCCTCACGGTCCTGCTCCTCATGCCCGGCACCAACCTCGTCTCGGGCTCCCCCACCGCCGCGTTCCCGGACGCCGACTTCAACTGGTTCCCGCTCACCACGACCGGCCTCGTGTCGATCCCGCTGGGGTTCGCCTACGGGTGGCTCGGAACAGTGGCGTCGGGCCGCCGCAAGGCGGAGGAGCAGCGCGGACAGTACGAGGCGGTGGAGGGCTGGATCCTGGCGGGAGCGGTCCGCAGGGGACGGTGACAGCGGCCGCACGGGGCCGACGGTGGCGGTGGCGGTGGCCATACTCCGCCGACGGGAGCCGTACTTCGTCGACGGCGGCGGCGACGGGAGTCGTGTTCCGCCGGCGGCGAAGGGAGCCGATCGCCCCTCTCACCCGGCGGCGGCGTGCGAGGGCCGCCCCCCTGTCCGCGGGCCCGCTCCCCGCCCCCGAGCCCCGCTCCCCGTCCTCGGTGACCCGCCCCGTTTCCGCGAGGACCCGCCCGCTACTCGGCCGGGGCCCGCCCCGTGAGCGACATGAGGCTGCTGCGCACGTGGTCCATGTGGGCCCGTACGTCGTCCCAGCGCTCCCCGTGCTCACGCAGCACCCGCTCGGTCTCCCGGACGATCCGCTCCTCGTCGGCCCTGGCCTTCGCGAGCAGTTCGGCGGCCCGCGCCGCCGCGTCCTCCTGCCCGTGCCGGTCCGACTCCTCCACCGCCGCGAGGGCCCGGCCCGCCTCGGCGAGCGACGCCTCGGCGCGCGCCAGACGTTCGGCGTGGTCCGCGTCGAACGCGGCCTCCCGCTCGGCGACGGCCCGCTCCGCCTCGGCCCGCCGCGCCGCGTGCTCCTGTTCCTGGACGGTGAGCAGCGCCTCCGTCCGCCCGCGCACCTCGCGCAGCGCGACCAGCGCCTCCCCCCGGTTCTCCTTCACCTCGCGCCGCGCGGAGACGCGCACCTCGTCGGCCTCGGCCCGCGCGTCGAGCAGTCGCCGCCCGGCCCGTTCCTCGGCCTCGCCGCGCACCCCGTCGGCGTACGCCCGCGCGGCCTCCCGGATCTCGTGCCCCGCGGCCTCGGCCGCCTCCACGGCCTGCCGGGCCTCGCCCCGCGCCGCTTCCCGCAGCGCGGCGGCCTCCTCCTCACCGAGCTGGAGGATCCGCCGCGCCCGCTCGCCGAGTTCCTCGTACGTCTGCGGGACGAGCCGCGTCACGGCCTCACGCAACCGTTCCGCCTCGGCCTCCATGTCCTTCGCCAGCACGGTGAGCCGGGCCGCCCGCTCCCACGCGGCGTCGCGGTCCCGGGAGAGTGCCGCGGCGTACCCGTCGACCTGTTCGGGACGGTAGCCACGCCCCCGTACGGTCACGAAGCCGTGCGGCGACACCCGTGCGCTGCTCATCCTTGGACCCCTCTCCGCCCGACACCCACGAAAAGACGATTTCGCGCACATCTTGATGGATCACACGGAAGTGTTCATAACGCGACACTCCGCCCACCCGTTCGGCCGAAGAGAGGTCCGCCGCCAGTCAATTGGGATCAGGGGCCCGAAGCTGGGCGCCGGACGGCACACGAAGGAGGACGGTGCCCGGCCCCGTACCCGTGCACCCGTGCTCCCGCACGCCGGCGCGGACCCGGGTGAGCGCACCCGAGGGCACGACGAAGGCGCCCGGCCCGTCATCACGGGTCGGACGCCTCATCCGTCCTACGGTCACCTAGGTCGCGCCGGTCACGCCCACCGTGCGGGTCCCCGGGCTCGCCCCGGCCGCCCCTGCCGGCGCGCCGCGGCTAGAGCAGCCCGTCCCACATCTCCTCCAGCAGGACCGCCCACCAGTTCTCCGGCGAGTGGAGCGCCGCCGGGTCGAGCGAGGCGAGCTGGGCCTGGAAGTCGACGGTCCAGCGGCCCGCCTGCTCCTGGTTGAGGCCGAACCGCAGCCGCCACATCCGGCCGAGCAGCGCGAGACAGCGCGCGAACTCGGGCAGCCCGGTGTTCACGAACTGGGGCGGCACCGACCCGCCCCCGGGACCGGCCTCCACCGGGACCGCGACGATGTTCGCCGTCCCGTACTGGACACAGATCGCCTTGCCGAAGTCGCTGCCCATCACGAGGTACGAGCCCGCGTCCGGGGAGGCCGCCACGCCGCGCTCCTGCGCCAGCTCGGCGAGGGTCGGCACCGGACGGCCCGGCTGGGCCTGCGCCCAGAAGAACGGCCCCATGTCGACCGGCAGACCGGCCACCACCAGGGTGTGCGCCACGACGTCGGGGACGCCCTGCCGCGACACGGCCGCGTGGTCGAACCGGAACAGCCCCGGTCCGAACGCCGCCGCCAGCTCGTGCCCGATCGCCTCGGGCGGGATGGGCGGCGCGGGCTGCACCGGCGGGATCGGCGCCCTGATCGGTGCCGGGCGCGCGGGTCCGTCCGCCACCTGGTGCAACTCACCCTGATGCGCCAGGAGTTGATACATCCCCTGCTGCCGGCTCGCGTGATCCGTGCCGTACGGCGCGATGCTCGTGATCCGTACCTGCGGGAAGGTCTCCCTGATCATCCGCGCGCAGTACGCGCCCGGCAGCTCACAGGACTCCAACTCCGTGTGCAGCTCGAGAACTTGCTGCGGCGGCACGTTCATCGCGCGCAGCTCGTGCAGGATCTGCCACTCCGGGTGCGGCACCCCCGGGGCGGACCGCCGGATCAGCTGCTGCTCCGACCCGTCCTGCGCCCGGTAGCGCAGCACGGCCTGATAGCCGGGCCCGACGGTCGGCTGCCCGGCCTGCGGGTAGCCGTAGGCCGGCGGCTGCTGCCCCGGAAGCGGCTGACCGTGCGCGGGGTGGGGTCCGGGCGCGTGCGGGGGCGCTGGCGCGGCCGGACCTCCGACGGGAGGCCCGGCGAACACGGTCGCGGCGTGATGCGCCTCACCCGGAGGCGTCGCACCGGGAGCGGGCGTCTGCCGCCAGGGACTGCCGGGAGCGCCGGGAGCACCCGGCGGCTGCGGCACGCCGGGGCCGCCCACCGACGGACCGGCCAGCATGGTCGCGGCATGGTGCGCCTCACCCGGGGGCGTGGCACCGGGAGGCTGCGGAGCACCCGGCGGCTGCGGCGCGCCGGGACCGCCCACCGACGGACCGGCCAGCATGGTCGCGGCGTGGTGGACCCCGTCGCCCGGAGGCGTGGCACCGGGAGGGCCCTCGGGCCCTCCGGGTCCGTCCGGCCCGAGCTGGGAGACCAGTTGCGTCGGCACGTAGCCGCCCGCGGGCGCACCCGGGGCACCCGGCCCGGGCGGCGGAGGCGTGGCGCCCGGCCGCGCCCCCGGCACGCCGGGGGCGCTCGGCGGGGGCGGAGCGCTCGCGCCACCCCCACGGGCCCCGCGCGGCGGCGCCTGCGCCTTGCTGGTCGCGGCGTCGGCGATGTCACCGGCGTTGGGCGGCAGCGGGCGCGACGGCGCGGGCGGGGCGCCGGGGACGGACGGAGCGGGCGGCGGCGTGCCGGGACCCGTGCCGGGGCCCTGCGGATAGCCGTACGTGGACGCACCGGGCGGCGGGGTGCCCTGGTGGGCGCCGGACCCCTGCGCGGGCGGCGGACCGCCGGGCAGGCCGTGGCCCGGCGAAGAACCGTACGGCGCGGGCGCGTTCGGATCGCCGGGTACGGGTGACAGGGTCGTGCGCGGGAGTTGGCTGCCGCCGGACATCAGGGCGGTCTTGGCCTCCGGCGGCGCGGCGGGCGGCGGGGTGTCGGAGCCGTCGACGTCGCTCAGCTGCGGCGCGAACACGGTCGCCGGAAGCGGAACCGAACGGTCGTCGCCGGCATCGGCGTTCGTGTCCGTCCCCGCCCACGGGGTCGCGTCCACGGGAACGTCCGGTCGCGCGTCCCGCGGGACCGGGACCGGGTCGTCGTCGGTCGCGGCGGCCGGCCACGCCGTGGCCCCACCGGGAACGGGCTGGGTGCCGGGCGGCGAACCAGCGCTCCCGGAGCCTCCGTTCGACGCGGCGGCGGGCCGGGAGCCCGCTCCGTCGGACGCGGCCGGTCCCGAACCGGAGCGCCGGTCCGGGATCCCCATCCGGTCCGCGGCCTCCTGCAGCCACTCCGGCGGACTCAGCAGGAACGACGTCTGGTTCAGATCGACCCGGGCCGCGGGCGCCGGCGCCGGTTCGGCGGACGCGTCCGTCACCCCGTACTCCTCCTCGTACCGGCGGACGACCTCGCCCACCGGCAACGCGGGCCACAGCGTGGCCTCCCCGCTGTCCCGCGCGATGACGAGCCGCTGCCCGCCCCCGTCGGAGCGGGGGCCCTCGGCCCGGTCCTCCGCCCAGACGACGAAGCCGAGTTCGAACTCGCGTACCCGCACCTCACGGTGCTGGTACCCGGGAACGTCCCCGTTGATCCACTCTTCCGCGCGCTCCTGCGCCTGTGCGAAGGTCACCATCGCAGCCTCACTCCCCCACCGAAGACGCCGAAGACGCCGAAGAGACCGACGGGACGGGTACGGAGTACGCGAAACCGCCGTCCACCATCAGGTTCGCCACCGTCTCCAGCTCCGGCGGATTGCCGGCGAGCCGGGACAGGAACTGGTCGAAGTCGTCGCCGCACGGCAGCAGCAGCCGCTCCACCCGCTCGGCCGGCGGCCAGGCGTCCTGGTCGCGGGCGTCGTCGAACGCGCAGAACCAGACCGACCCGATCCGGTCGCCCTTCACCTTCACGGCCAGCAGACCGCCCTGCACGAACCCGACGCCCAGGTAGTCCTTGGTCAGGTGGTCGCGCAGACACTTGTTGACGTACACGAGGTCGTTGACGGCGGCCTCGTCGCGCACGGTGAAGAACGGCTGGTCGACCAGGAGTCCCAGTTCGGCGTCGAGCGCCGCGCCGACCGGCGCGCACCCGCCCGCCGCCTTCAGGAACGACCGGTAGGCACCCGGCAGTCGGTAGCCGAGGTCCTCCTCGACCCCCTGGACCTGCTGCTCGGTCACCGCGACCGACGACCTCGGCAGCCCGAAGTGCGCGGGCCGCGTCTCCTGCAACGGCCGCGTCCCCCGCTTGGAGTGATCGACCGCCGTGGTCGCGACACCACCGTGGTGCCGGAGCAACGCCTTCACCTCGACGGGGATCAACTCCAGCCGCCGGGTGCCCGCCACGTGATGCCACGTCCAGCCGTGCGGTGTCGCCACGGACGGAATCGTGTCCCACAGCTCGTGCCCGGAAGCGGCGAGAGCGGCGTTCGCGGAGACGTAGTCCGTCAGCCGCAGCTCGTCGACGCCGAAGCCTTCGGGGGGCTCGGCGATCTCGGCGGCGCCGCGCGCGTAGAGGGAGAAGTCGGGATAGCCGCGATCGTCGATGCGTACGCCTCTGGGATGGCGGGCCGCCCGGACGGGGTCCGGGAAGTGCACGACCTGCCCGGCGTAGGCCGCGTTCGGCGGCGCGGCTTGTCCCCCGGCCTGACGGCTGGGAGGTGCCCCCAGCCCGAGCCGACCTGTCGTCATGGCGGTTGCCCCCTGCGGCGATCTCGGTAACTGGATTGAAGTAGCTGGATGGAGCGCGGATGTCGACAGCCTATTCGGTTGTACGACACCGGTCACCGGGGCTCCGGTTCCGTGACCAGCCGTCACTTGCCGTGACCGTGAGACGAAGACCTGGCGTGTCGCACCGCCCCAGCTTCCGCTCCCGCCGCGCCGTTTGGCAGTCTGTCTCCGCACCGGGGGATGCACGGGAGGGAAAAATGATCATGAACGCGACGCATACGGGCACGTCCGGGGACCCCCGGGTCGGCTGGAGCAGCACCGAGGCACCGAACACCCCCCTCCTGCTGCACCGCCGCGACGGCATACTCCCCACCGTCGCCGCCGCACTCTCCGTGCGCGGCGCCACCCTCACCGGCACCGCCGCCCGCGGCGACCAGCCACCCGCGCTCCACCCGCTGGTCCAGGAGTTCCTCGACACCCTCACGAACACCCAGCGCGACCGCTTCACCGGCCGCTGCGCCGAGGCCATCCTGATCTCCCGGCACATCGCCTCCGTCGACGCCGAACGCAGCAAGCGCGCCGCCCGCAAGCCGATGACCAACGGCGAGGCCCGCAGGGCCCTCAAGCAGGCCAAGCTCACCGCGCGCCGGATCCGCGAGGACGGCGACCCGCTGCACGGCAGCTTCGCCCCGCCCTGCCGCTCCTGCACGGCGCTCAGCGACCACTTCGGCGTACGGGTCGTGGACCCGGCGGCGGAGGACTGAACTCCCCCGACCTCGCACACGTACTGGTGACGGCGTCCCGACGCCGATGTCCCATCCCTCGACGAACGAAGGGCAGATGCACACCGATCGCGTCTCCTCCCATCTCTTCTCCCCCTCCGGGCAAGGGGGATCCGGCTCACGCTTCTCCGACCCCGTGGAAGCGGCCCTGCGTTCGGCCGGGTGGCAGCCGGGACGCTGGGACATAAAGCAGGCCGAGTACTGGGCCGACACGCTGCGCGGACACGCGTCGCCGGCCGGACACCGGCACTCCGTGTTCCCCGCGGCGGTCGAGGCGTGGGCGGAGTTCGGAGGCCTGCGGGTCAGCGCCACGGGGCCGGGGCGCCAACTCGCGCCCGCCAGGCTCCATCTCGACCCCCTGCACGGGCTGCACATGGCCCGTACCCTCGGTGACCTGGGCCGGGCGCTCGACACGGAGGTCTGCCCCCTGGGCGAGGAGTCCGACTCCCACGCCCTGCTCGCCATCGACGCGGAGGGGCGCGTCTACACCCTCGACCACACCGGCGACTGGTACCTCGGCGCGCACATCGACGCCGCCGTCACCACCCTCCTCACCGGCACCGCACCCACACGCCTCACCTCCGCCTGACCGTCCGGACCACCTTCCTCCGCCCCCTCCCCGGGGCTCCGGCCCGGCCCCCGCTCCTCAAACACCGGAGGGGCTGAGATTTCCCGGCAGAAGGGGCCGTGCCGGTACATCCCGAGGTCCGTCGCCCACGTCCGGGTCGAGCAGCAGTTCGCACATTCGACCAGTGCCTGATCCAGCGGCGACGGACCGGATGCACCGGCACGGCCCCGACCCACGACCGACCCGCGCCCGGAACCGACGATCGCCCGAAGAGCTACGCCGGCAGCACCGCCGACACCCGGAAACCGCCCGCGTCCGTGGGTCCCGACACGAACACACCCCCCAGCGCGGCCACCCGCTCCTTCATCCCCAGCAATCCGTTCCCCCCGCTGGGCAACCCCACGGACGACCCCGGCTCCACGTCCGGCGGACACTCGTTCTCCACCTGCATCGCGATCTCGGACACCCGGTGCGCCAGCCGGACGTACGTCTTCGCCCCCGCCGCGTGCTTGTGGACGTTCGTCAGCGCCTCCTGCACCACCCGGAAGGCGGTCTGCTCGATCTCGCGGGCGTACGAGCGCGTGCCCCCCTCGACCGACAGGGCCACGACCATCCCCGCGGCCGCGGACTGCCCGATCAGCTCGTCGATCTCGGCCAGGCGCGGCCCCTCGGCGGACCCGAAGGCGTCCGCCGCCCGCGACGCCGCGGCGGCCGCGGCCGCCCCCACCGCCGCCAGCGGCACCGGCCGCGCCCGCGCGTCCAGCCCGTCCCCGGTGCGCAGCACGCCCAGCATCTCCCGCAGCTCGGTGAGCGCCTGGCGGCCCATGTCCCCCACCAGCGCGGCGTTCTTCACGGCCTTCTCGGGATCCTTCCGGGCGATCGCCTGGAGGGCCGCCGCGTGCACGACCATCAGGGAGACCCGGTGCGCCACGACGTCGTGCATCTCGCGGGCGATCCGGGTGCGCTCCTCGTTCCGCGCCCACTCGGCCCGTTCCTCCGCCCGCTCCGCGAGCAGCTGCAACTCCCGCTCCAGCGAGTCCGCCCGCTCCCGCAGGCTCTCCATCAGCCGCCGCCGGGCCCCCATGTACAGCCCGAGCAGCACGGGTGCCGCGGTCATCCCGACCGCCGTCGTGATCGAGGCGAACGGGACCAGCCAGTCCCCCATCGGCACGTCCCCGCGCTTCACACCCTGGTGCGTCCGGACGAACGTGACGATCAGCATGCCGGCGAAGGACATCCCCGCCAGCGCCGCGGTGATGCGCCGCGGCAGTTCGGACGCCGCGAGCGTGTACAGCCCGACGAGTCCCATCAGATAGCCCATCTGGGCGGGCGTGATCGCGATGGACACCAGGACGACCGCGATCGGCCACTTCCGCCGGACCAGCAGCGTCGCCCCGGCGATCACCCCGAACCCGACGCCCACCGGGACCGGCAGTCCCGCGTCGTGCGCGAACCGGACCCCCTCGCCGCCGCACTCGACCGTGGACACGAGGGCGAGCCCCGCGTCCAGTACCGCACTTCGCCATCCGACCCACCACCACGGGCCGGTCCCGGCCGTGGTGCGCTCTTCCCCCGTCGTGGTCATGCGTCCAGCCTACGGTCGCCCCCCGGCCCATTTCCGGTGAGTTTCTCCTACTGGCCTACACCACACCCCGCCGTCGAACAGAAGCGAAACCGCCCGATATCCCTCGAACTGCTGAATCGATCACTGTTCGATCACGGAAGCCGCGATTCCACCCCGCCCGCCGCCCGGGAGCCGCCGGATTCCGCACGGGCCCGACCTGACCGCCGCGCGCCCCGCCGCCGACGCCCGCCCGTCTGCCGCGCGGGGGACGCCGAGTTGCACCGTCGCACGGAGGGCGCCCGGTACGGCATAGTGTTGGGTGCCGACTCGACGAGCCGACCGAATGTCCGGCTCCATCGGGCTCCATCCCCCGTGGTGTAATTGGCAGCACTGTGGCTTTTGGTGCCATCTGTCCGGGTTCAAGTCCTGGCGGGGGAGCTTTACCAGATACGGGTCCTGACAGCACTGTCAGGGCCCACTCTCATGTCCCTCCTGATTCGCCCCGGTATCCTGCGGATGTCCACCCCCCAGTCATCCGAAGCCGAAGGGCATACCCCGTGAGCGCCAATCGCCCGGCAGCCGTCGTTGTTCTCGCAGCCGGCGAGGGCACCCGTATGAAATCGGCCACACCCAAGGTCCTGCACGACATCTGCGGACGCTCCCTCGTCGGTCATGTGCTCGCCGCCGCTCGCGAGTTGGACCCCGAGGACCTGGTCGTCGTCGTCGGGCACGCCCGCGAGAAGGTCGTCGCGCACCTCGCGGGCATCGACCCGGACGTCCGGACCGCGGTGCAGGCCGAGCAGAACGGCACCGGGCACGCCGTACGGATGGCCCTCGAAGAACTCGGCGACACGGTGGACGGCACCGTCGTCGTGGTCTGCGGCGACACCCCCCTGCTCAGCGGCGGGACGCTGCGCGCGCTCGCCGCGGCCCACACCGCCGACGGCAACGCCGTCACCGTGCTGACCGCCGAGGTCCCCGACGCCACCGGCTACGGCCGCATCGTGCGGGACGGCGCCGGCGGCACGGTCACCGCGATCGTCGAGCACAAGGACGCGAGCGACTCGCAGCGCGCCATCCGCGAGATCAACTCGGGCGTCTTCGCGTTCGACGGCCGGCTGCTCGCGGACGCGCTCGGCAAGGTGCGCACGGACAACAGCCAGGGCGAGGAGTACCTGACGGACGTCCTCGGCATCCTCCGCGAGGCCGGGCACCGCGTCGGCGCCGCCGTCGCCGACGACCACCGCGAGATCGCTGGCATCAACAACCGCGTACAGCTCGCCGAGGCCCGCCGCGTCCTGAACGACCGGCTGCTCACCGAGGCCATGCTGGCCGGCGTCAGCGTCGTCGACCCCGCGACGACCTGGGTCGACGTGACGGTCACCTTCGAGCAGGACGCGATCGTGCACCCCGGGACGCAGCTCCAGGGAGCCACGCATCTCGCCGAGGGCGCCGAGGTCGGCCCCAACTGCCGCCTGAAGGACACCCGGGTGGGCGCCGGCGCCCGCGTCGACAACACCGTGGCCGACACCGCCGAGGTGGGTCCGCGGGCGACCGTGGGTCCGTTCGCGTACCTCCGCCCGGGCACCCGGATCGGCCCGAAGGCCAAGGTCGGTACGTACGTCGAGACGAAGAACGCGACGATCGGCGAGGGCACGAAGGTGCCGCACCTCACGTACGTGGGCGACGCGACGATCGGCGAGTACTCGAACATCGGCGCGGCCAGTGTGTTCGTGAACTACGACGGGCAGGACAAGCACCACACGACGATCGGCTCGCACTGCCGTACGGGTTCGGACAACATGTTTGTGGCTCCCGTCACGGTCGGGGACGGCGCGTACACCGCGGCGGGCTCGGTCATCACCAAGGACGTGCCGCCCGGTTCGCTGGCCGTGGCCCGTGGCCAGCAGCGGAATATCGAGGGCTGGGTGGCCCGCAAGCGTCCGGGAAGCGCGGCGGCGAAGGCCGCGGAGACGGCTTCCCGGGGGCCCGCGAGCGAAGACTGACCGGAAAGCGGCACGTCCCGAACGGCGTACCGTGATAGGTGCACACCCGCACCCCAGCTGAGCAGGTCTCTCGCAATCCAGCTGAGACGACCTCTCACGCCCACTGAGAAGACCTCTGAGGAGACAGTGCTGTGACCGGGATCAAGACGACGACCGGCGAGAAGAAGATGATGTTCTTCTCCGGCCGCGCCCACCCCGAGCTTGCCGAGGAGGTCGCCCACAAGCTGGGTGTCGGGGTCGTCCCGACGAAGGCCTTCGACTTCGCGAACGGCGAGATCTACATCCGCTACCAGGAGTCCGCGCGCGGCGCCGACTGCTTCCTGATGCAGAGCCACACGGCGCCCATCAACAAGTGGATCATGGAGCAGTTGATCATGATCGACGCTCTGAAGCGGGCCTCCGCCCGGAGCATCACCGTGATCGTGCCCTTCTACGGTTACGCCCGTCAGGACAAGAAGCACCGCGGACGTGAACCGATCTCGGCGCGTCTGATCGCGGACCTGATGGCGACGGCCGGCGCGGACCGGATCCTCACGGTCGACCTGCACACGGACCAGATCCAGGGCTTCTTCGACGGACCCGTGGACCACCTGTTCGCGCTGCCGATCCTCGCCGACTACGTGGGCGCCAAGATCGACAAGTCCAAGCTCACCGTCGTCTCCCCGGACGCCGGCCGAGTGCGCGTCGCCGACCGCTGGTGCGACCGCCTGGACGCCCCGCTGGCCATCGTGCACAAGCGCCGCGACAAGGACGTCGCCAACCAGGTCACCGTCCACGAGGTGGTCGGTGACGTGAAGGGCCGCGTCTGCGTGCTCGTCGACGACATGATCGACACCGGTGGCACCATCTGCGCCGCCGCCGACGCGCTGTTCGCGCACGGCGCGGAGGACGTCATCGTGACGGCCACGCACGGTGTGCTCTCCGGCCCGGCGGCAGACCGTCTGAAGAACTCCAAGGTCAGCGAGTTCATCTTCACGGACACCCTGCCGACCCCGGGCGAGCTGGAGCTCGACAAGATCACGGTGCTGTCGATCGCGCCGACCATCGCGAACGCGGTGCGTGAGGTCTTCGAGGACGGCTCGGTCACGAGCCTGTTCGAGGAGCAGTAGGCCCCGGCCCCGCCGGTCGCCTAGATCGATTTCTTGTACGGCCTCCCCGCCCCGTAAGCTGTCACAGTTGCTCGGCGAGGGAGGCCGCACTTGTGTGCGGCAATCCGTTATCGACGCGCTCTTCGTAGCAGGCCGATGGTTCGGCCGGGTGACCTCTTTCCCCAGGATCTACGAGGAGTGAACATGTCCGAGGTCAAGCTCGCCGCCGAGACCCGCACCGAGTTCGGCAAGGGTGCCGCCCGCCGCATCCGCCGCGCGGCCAAGGTCCCCGCGGTCGTCTACGGCCACGGCACCGAGCCGCTGCACATCACCCTTCCGGGCCACGAGCTGCAGCTCGCCCTGCGTACCGCGAACGTCCTGCTCACCCTGGACATCGAGGGCAAGACCGAGCTGGCGATCCCGAAGGCCGTCCAGCGCGACGCCATCAAGGGCAGCCTCGACCACGTCGACCTGCTCCTCGTCAAGCGCGGCGAGAAGGTCACCGTCGAGGTCTTCGTGCACACCGAGGGCGAGCTGGCCCCGGGCAGCTTCCTCGTCGAGAACGTGCTGAACACCCTCACGGTCGAGGCCGAGGCCACCCACATCCCGGAGTCGGTCACCGTCTCCATCGCGGGCCTGGAGGCCGGTGCCTCCATCCACGCCAAGGACATCAAGCTCCCCAAGGGCACCACGCTGGCGATCGACGAGGACGCGGTCGTCATCCAGGTCCTGGCGGCGCAGGCCGAGGAGCCGGCCGCCGAGGGCACCGAGGGCACCGCCTCCGCCGAGGCCTGATCCCCCCGGGAATCTTCATCTGTGCCAGCCGCCGCTCCTGTCGGGAGCGGCGGCTGCCGCGTATCAAGGACACATGGGAGACACGGACGTGACGACCGACGCCAACGCGCCCTGGCTGATCGTGGGCCTCGGCAACCCGGGCCCGGAGTACGCCATGAACCGCCACAACGTGGGTTTCATGGTGGCCGATCTGCTGGCCGGGCGGGTGGGCGGGAAGTTCAAGCGGGCGGGCAAGGCACAGGCGCAGGTGATCGAGGGACGGATCGGGCCGCCCGGTCCGGCGAACCGCCGGGTGATCCTGGCCAAGCCGATGTCGTACATGAACCTGTCGGGTGGTCCGGTGACCGCGCTGCGGGACTTCTACAAGGTGCCGACGGCGAACATCGTGGCGGTGCACGACGAGCTCGACATCGACTACGGCGTGCTGCGGCTGAAGCTGGGCGGCGGCGACAACGGCCACAACGGGCTGAAGTCCATGACGAAGGCGATGGGCGCGGACTACCACCGGGTGCGGTTCGGCATCGGGCGCCCTCCGGGCCGTATGCAGGTCGCGGACTTCGTGCTGAAGGACTTCGCCTCGGCGGAGCGCAAGGAGCTGGACTACTTCGTGGACCGGGCGGCGGACGCGGTGGAGTGTCTGGTGATCGAGGGCCTGGAGCGCGCGCAGGGCACGTACAACTCGTGACGGGCGGGCCGCGCCGGCCCGTCAGGTGGGCGATGTGCCCGGACAACTGCCGACTTGTTCCCCGCCGGGGTTGACCGAGCGCGCGGCCATGGCCAATGATCCCCGCCATGCCTGCCGTCGCCGCACATCGAGGCTCCCGCCGGAGCGCACACCCGGCACTGCGGTTCGGACAGCTCGCCGCGATGGGTGTGGTCACCGGGCTCATCCTGGTCGCGGGTGTCTGGGCCTCCTGGGGCACCGCTCAGCACGTGATGCTGAGCAGGGGCCGCGAGCACGGCACGGTCGCGGTGAAGGCGTGCTCGGACGAGGTGTGCACGGGGTCGTACACACCGACGTCGCACGGTTCGAAGGCGCGGGCCCGGGTCGTCATCGAGCAGTCGGTGGCGGTCGAGAAGGGCCGGACGTACACGGTCACGGTGAAGCCCGGCAGCGACGAGGTCGTGCGCAGCGGCCCGGCGGGCCTGCTCTACGCCTGGATCCCGCTCGCGGGCGCCCTGCTGCTGGCCTCGGTGGTGGTCGCCGGGGGTCTGCGGCTGAAGCGGACCGCCTGGCTGATGGCGGGGACGGGGATCACCCTGCTCACGCTCACCTTCGTGGTCCTGTAGGCCCCCGCGTTCGTGGCCCTGCAGGCCCCGCGCCCCTTCGGGCGTGCGACAGGACGGAACAGGAAGGCGCCCTCCGCGCTCGTACGGGTACGAGCGCGGAGGGCGCCTTCTGGTGTTCGCGGCCGGCCTCGCCGTGCGGCCGGCCGCACGGATCAGCCGGTGTTGCGCAGGCCCGCCGCCACACCGTTGACCGTCAGGAGCAGGGCCCGCGAGAGCAGCGGGTCCGGGTCCTGGCCGGCCGCCGCCTCCTCGCGCTGGCGCTTGAGGAGCGCGACCTGGAGGTAGGAGATCGGGTCCAGGTAGGCGTCGCGGATGGAGAAGGTCTGCTGGAGCACCGGGTTGGTGTCGAGCAGCTTCTCGCCGCCGGTGATGCGGAGCACCTCGCGGACGGTCAGCTCGTGTTCGGCCTCGATGGCGGCGAAGACGTGCTTGAGGTCCTCGGGCACGAGGGTGTCGACGTAGTGGCGGGCGATCCGCAGATCGGTCTTCGCGAGGGTCATCTCGACGTTCGAGAGGAAGTTCTGGAAGAAGTGCCACCGGCCGTACATCTCGTCGAGCACGGTGTCGCCCTCCTGCCGCATGCCCGCTTCGCGCAGCGCCTTGAGGCCGGAGCCGACGCCGAACCAGCCGGGCACGATCTGCCGGGACTGGGTCCAGCCGAAGACCCACGGGATGGCGCGCAGTCCGTCGAGCGAGACACCCGAGCCGGGGCGGCGGGAGGGCCGCGAGCCCAGGTGCAGGTCGGCGAGCTGGTCGACCGGCGTGGAGGCGAGGAAGTACGTCGGCAGGTCCGGGTCCTCGACGAGCCGTCGGTAGGCGGCGTGCGCGGCGTCGGAGACGACGTCCATCGCCGCGTCCCAGCGGGCGAGCGCCTCGTCGGACTGACGGGGCGCGGTGTGCAGCGCGGAGGCCTGGAGCGTGGCCGCGACCGTCAGTTCGAGGTTCTCGCGGGCCAGCGAGGGGACCAGGTACTTGTCGGAGATGACCTCGCCCTGCTCGGTCACCTTGATCTCGCCCTCCAGCGTGCCCCAGGGCTGCGCGAGGATCGCGTCGTGCGAGGGGCCGCCGCCGCGGCCGACGGTGCCGCCGCGGCCGTGGAAGAGGCGCAGGCGTACGCCGTAGCGGTGGGCGACGTCGCGCAGCCGGCGCTGGGCGCGGTGGATCTCCCACTGGGAGGTGGTGATGCCGCCGAACTTCGAGGAGTCGGAGTAGCCGAGCATGACCTCCTGGACGTCCCCGCGCAGCGCCACCAGACGGCGGTAGGAGGGGTCGGAGAGCATGTCCTCCAGGATGGTGTCCGCGGCCTTGAGCTCGTCGGTGGTCTCCAGGAGCGGCACGATGCCGATCTTGGCCCAGCCGGCGTGCAGGTCGAGCAGTCCGGCCTCGCGGGCGAGGACGGCGGCGGCGAAGACGTCGTCGGCGCCCTGGCACATCGAGATGATGTAGGACTCGATGACCTCGGGCCCGAAGATCTTCAGGGCCTTCTTGACGGTCTCGAAGACGCCGAGGGTCTTGTGTCCCGCGGCGTCGAGCGGGGCCGGGGTCGGGGCGAGCGGACGCCGTGAGCGCAGTTCCTTGGCGAGGAGCTTCGCCCGGTACTCGCGCGGCATGTCGGCGTAGCGCCAGGACTCCTCGCCCAGGCGGTCGAAGAGCTGGCCGAGGGCGTGGTGATGGGCGTCCGCGTGCTCGCGCACGTCCATGGTGGCGAGCTGGAGGCCGAACGCGGCCAGCGTGCGGATGGTCCGGTTCATCCGGCCGTCGGCGATCAGACCGCCGCGGTGCTCGCGCAGCGAGGTCTGGATGAGGGCGAGGTCGCGCAGCAGCTCGGCGGTGCCGAGGTAGTCGCGGCCCTCCTCGTGGGCCGTGCCCTTGGCCAGGCGCTGCTTGGTGTTCTCCAGCTTCTGCCGGATGCAGGTCGCCTTGAGCCGGTAGGGCTCCTCGGCGTTGAGGCGCTTGTAGCGGGGGCTGATCTCCGGCAGGCGCTCCAGGTCGGCCTGGAGGGATTCGAGGAGGTCCTCGTTCGCGCCGTTGTAGCGGATGGAGTTCGACAGGAAACCGCGGAGCTCGTCGATGAGGTCCAGGGCGTCGTTGATGCCGTGCTCGTGCTGGAGGATCAGGACGTCCCAGGTGACCTCGGGCGTCACGTTCGGGTTGCCGTCGCGGTCCCCGCCGATCCAGGTGCCGAAGGTGAGGGGCCGGGTCTCGTCCGGGAGGACGACGCCGACGCGCTCGAGTTCGGCGGTGAGGTCCTCCAGGACGTCACCCACGGCACCGGCGTGCAGCTCGTCCAGGTAGTAGATGGCGTTGCGCGCCTCGTCGGCGGGCTCGGGGCGGACCACCCGGAGCTCGTCCGTCTGCCAGACCAGGTCGATGTTCTCGGCCAGACGGGTGTCGTAGCGGCGGCGGTCGGCCTCGATGACCGGGGTCTCCAGGAGCGCGGCGATGCGCCGCAGCTTGTTGAGGACCGAACGCCGGGCCGCCTCCGTGGGGTGGGCGGTGAACACCGGGCGGACGTTGAGGTTCTTGACCGTCTGGCGCAGGTGCTCGGGGTCGGCGTCCTTGAGCCGGTCGGCCGTGCGCGCGAGGAGGCTTCCCTCGGCGGCGCGCTTGGCGCGCAGCTCGCGGCCGCGGTGCACCTGCTCGGTGACGTTGGCGAGGTGGAAGTAGGTCGAGAAGGCGCGGACCAGCTTGGCCGCGGTCTCCAGCTCGGTACCACGCAGCAGGTCGGCGGCGGCTTCGCCGTCCTCGCGGGTCAGGCGGCGGACCTTCTCGACCAGTTCCAGGAGCTCGGGACCCTCCTGCCGGACGAGGGTCTCGCCGAGCAGATCGCCCAGGCGGCGGATGTCGGCGCGCAGTTCGCTGCTGGTCGTCGTGGTCTGGTCGTCGGCACTGCTCACAGGTGCGGCTCCTTGCAGTGTTGAAGCTCGTCCGAAGAGTGGGGAATCTCGTCTGAAGCTCGTCTGGGAGGGAACCCGGGTGGCGACCGCGCGCGGCGGGTGCCGCTTGGAGAGGTGGCATCCGGGAAGAAATCAGAACGGACCGCGCTGTCCGACCGACTCCAAGGATAGGTGGCCCCGCAAACGCGAAGGCTCACGGGCTCTTGCCGCCGGGCTACGCGCTGACATACTTACGACGCCGTAGGTTACGGACCCGTAGGGTTTCCCGTCGGGCGACGAGGGGACCCTTGGACCGCCCCCGGACACCCTTCCCCGCCTTTCCCCACCCTCGAACCCACAGGGGACGCCCATGCCCACGAGTTCCGATGTGATCGACGACGCCCCACGGGCGGACAACGACGCCGTCCGTCCCGCCGCCACCCTCGGCGGCGAGAAGAAGGGGTCACTCGAACAGCTCACGCTCCTGCTCTTCATCGCCGTCCCGTTCGTCGCGGTGCTCGCGGCGGTCCCGCTGGCCTGGGGACGGGGGGTGAGCTGGCTGGATCTCGGCCTGCTGGTCTTCTTCTACTTCCTGGGCTGCCACGGCGTCACGATCGGCTACCACCGCTACTTCACCCACGGCTCGTTCAAGGCGAAGCAGCCGCTGCGGATCGCGATCGCGATCGCGGGTTCCATGGCGGTGGAGGGCCCGCTCGTGCGCTGGGTGGCCGACCACCGCAAGCACCACAAGTTCTCCGACGCGGAGGGTGACCCGCACTCGCCGTGGAAGTACGGGGACACGGTTCCGGCGCTGTTGAAGGGCCTGTGGTGGGCGCACATCGGCTGGATGTTCGACGAGGAGCGGACCCCGCAGGAGAAGTACGCGCCCGATCTGGTCAAGGACCCGGTGATCCGGGCGATCTCGCGGCAGTTCCTCCTGTGGACCCTGCTCTCGCTGGCGCTGCCGCCGCTGATCGGCGGTCTGGTGACGATGTCGTGGTGGGGTGCCTTCACCGGTTTCTTCTGGGGCTCCCTCGTACGGGTGGCCCTGCTGCACCACGTGACCTGGTCGATCAACTCGATCTGTCACGCGGTCGGCAAGCGGCCCTTCAGGTCGCGGGACCGCTCGGGCAACGTGTGGTGGCTGGCCGTGCTCTCGTGCGGTGAGTCCTGGCACAACCTGCACCACTCCGACCCGACGTCGGCCCGGCACGGGGTGGACCGCGGCCAGATCGACTCCTCGGCCCGGATCATCCGCTGGTGCGAGCAGCTCGGCTGGGCGTACGACGTGCGCTGGCCGTCACGCTCACGTATCGATTCCCGCCGGAACGACGGCGGGAACGGCTCCCGGCGCGATGCGGAAACCGCTGAAGCGGCATGATTGACGGCGTGGCGACCGACTCCAGCAGCACCCCGAGCAGCACCGAGAAGCCGCGGCGCCCACGCCGCACCCGCATGACCGGCGCCGAGCGCCGTCAGCAGCTGCTGGAGATCGGCCGCACCCTGTTCGCGGCCAAGGGCTTCGAGGGCACGTCGGTGGAGGAGATCGCGGCGAAGGCCGGAGTCTCGAAACCGGTGGTCTACGAGCACTTCGGCGGCAAGGAGGGGCTGTACGCGGTGGTGGTGGACCGCGAGATGCGCCGGCTCCTCGACATGGTGACGAGTTCGCTGACGGCGGGCCATCCGCGCGAGTTGTGCGAGCAGGCCGCGTTCGCCCTGCTGGACTACATCGAGGAGTACACGGACGGTTTCCGCATCCTGGTCCGCGATTCGCCGATCCCGCAGTCGACGGGGTCCTTCGCGTCGCTGATCTCGGACATCGCCACCCAGGTGGAGGACATCCTGGGCCGCGAGTTCAAGAGCCGGGGTTTCGATTCCAAGCTGGCGCCGCTGTACGCCCAGGCCCTGGTGGGGATGGTCGCGCTGACGGGTCAGTGGTGGCTGGACGTCCGCAAGCCGCGCAAGGCGGAGGTGGCCGCGCACCTGGTGAACCTGGCGTGGCACGGTCTGGACGGGCTGGAGCAGAAGCCGCGGCTGATAGGGCATCGCAAGGCCTGAGGCCCGTCGTCGCGGTTCTCCGCCGCCCCCGTCCCCGGTCCGGTCCGTGGCCGGGGGCGTTCTCAGTCGGGGACCGGGAGCGGTTCCAGGAATTCGAGGCGGTTGCCGACGGGGTCCTCGGAGCAGAAGCGCCGGTGGCCGGGCAGGTCGTCGTCCCAGGTGACGGGGGCGCCGGTCGCCGCGATCCGTGCGGCGTACGCGTCGATGCCGGTGACGCGCAGCCCGGGGTGGGCCTTCCTCGCGGCTCTGAACCCGGGTTCGATCCCGAGGTGCAGCTGGACGTCTCCCGCCCGGAACCAGCAGCCGCCGCGGGCGGCGAGGGCGGGCGGCTTGGGGATCTCCGTCATGCCGAGGGCGTCGGTGTAGTAGGCGCGCAGGCGGTCCTCGGAGCCCGGTGGGGCGGCGAGCTGGACGTGGTCGACGGCGGCGAGCATCAGGCCTTCCTCCGGGCCACGGCGAAGAGCCTGCGGAACGGCAGCACGGTGCCGTACGGCTTCTCCGGGTAGGCGTCGCGCAGCAGGTCCCGGTACTCGGCGACGAAGGCGTCCCGGGCGTCGGGATCGTCGGCGAGGGCGGTCAGCAGGGGCCGCAGCCCGGTGCCCTTCACCCAGTCGAGGACGGCGTCCGGCCCGGTCAGCAGTTGCAGGTACGTCGTCTCCCAGACGTCCGTGGCGCAGCCGAGGGTCTCCAGGCGGTCCAGGTAGACGAGCGGGTCGTGGACGGAGTCCGTGGGGCGCAGGGCGTCGTCGCCGATCAGGCCCTTCCAGCGGGTGGTGGCGGCGAGTTCGCGCATCAGGGCGTGCAGTGGGGCGTCGATGTTGTGGGGCATCTGGAAGGCGAGGGTGCCGCCGGGGCTGAGCGCGTCGAGCCAGCCCGGGAGGGACTCCAGGTGTCCGGGCACCCACTGGAGCGCGGCGTTCGAGGTGATCAGGTCGTACGTCTCGGCGGGTGCCCAGTCGGTGAGGTCGGCGTGGGCGAAGTCGAGCCGTCCGCCGCCGGCCGTGGGGCCCGCGTGTTCCCCGGTCCGGGCGAGCATCTCGGCGGAGTTGTCGTAGCCGGTGACGTGGGCGGTGGGCCAGCGGTCGGCGAGCTGGACGGTGACGTTGCCGGGGCCGCAGCCGAGGTCGGCGATGCGGGCCGGGTCGCCGGGGATCTCCTGGACCCGGGCGAGGAGGTCGGCGAAGGGGCGGGCCCGGTGCCGGGAGTGGCGCAGGTACTGGCCGGGGTCCCAGGTGGGGGTGGTGGCGGTCATGGGTGGCCTCCTCGTACGTCGCCAAAGTGGTCGCGGGCCGCCGGACGGGAGGCCGGTGACCGGACCGTTCTGGATCTCCACCCTCACAGACACAGTCTCTTGACGTCAAGAGACTTCACATCAAGAGACTTCATGTCGACACAACCATTACACTGATCGTCATGGAGGACGAGGTCGATCGGCTGGTCGCTGCGTGGCGCCGGGAGCGCCCGGACCTCGACGTGGAACCGCTCGAGGTGCTCAGCCGGGTGAGCAGGCTGGCCCGGCATCTCGACCGCGCGCGCCGGCTGGCGTTCTCCGAGCACAGCCTGGAGCCGTGGGAGTTCGACGTCCTGACGGCGCTGCGGCGCGCGGGGGCCCCGTACCAGCTCTCCCCCGGACAGCTGCTCACCCAGACGCTCGTCACCTCGGGCACGATGACGAACCGCATCGACCGCCTGGCCAAGAAGGACCTGGTGGAGCGGCTCCCCGACCCGAGCGACCGCAGGGGCGTGCTCGTCCGCCTCACGGACGAGGGACGCGACCGCGCCGATCAGGCGCTGGCCGGCCTGCTCGACCAGGAGCGGGCGATCCTCGCGGAGCTGAGCCGGGCACAGCGCGGTGAACTGGCCGGACTGCTACGCCAGTTGACCGCCCCGTTCGACAACATCCCCGGTTAGGTCGACGGGCCCGACCCCGGCGCGCCGGGCCAGTGCCACGGCGGCGAGGGTGGAGTGCACACCGAGCTTGCCGAGCACGTTCTGCATGTGGGTCCGGACCGTGTGCGGCGAGAGGAAGAGCCGCTCGGCCACCGCCTTGCGTCCCAGTCCGGCGACCATGCACCGCAGCACCTCGCGCTCCCGGGGCGTCAGCGACTCGACGAGCCGCTCGCTCTCGGTCCGGTGCTTGCGCGCGGCGGTCAGCTCCCGGAGCACTCCCGTGAGCAGGGCGGGCGGCAGATGCGTCTCGTCGCGCAGCACCCCCCGTATGACGGTGAGCAGCCGCGACAGCGAACAGTCCTTGGCGACCCAGCCCGAGGCCCCGGCCTGCAGGGCCAGCGCGGCCCGGCGCGGGTCGTCCTTCTCCGCCAGCACGACGGTCCGTACGCCCGGTTGCCCGGAGCGCACCCCGGCGACGAGCGAGATGCCGTCCACCAGACCGTCCTCGTTGCTCTCCTGGACGGGCACCGCCGGCCGCATGCCCGGCACGTTGCCGCCCAGGTCGGCGTCCACGAGCAGCACGTCGAAGCGGCGGCCCTCCGCCGTCGCGCGCTCCAGGCAGCGCAGTGCGGCGGGGCCGCTGCCCGCCGCGGACACGTCCACGTCGGGCTCGGCCGCGAGAGCGGCGGCGAGCGACTCCGCGAAGATGCGATGGTCGTCGACGACCAGTACTCGAATGCGAACCACTGAAACCCCCACTGTCGGGGGACGGTCCATGCGGGCACGGCGCCCGAAGTGATCCCGGCCCCGCTCGCGGTCCGGAATCCGGGGTGCCGCAGCCGCACGGCCGCCGCCGTGCTGGAAGTGCTACCCCCACTTCGGGCGTCGTACCCGACTGTCTCGCCCCCTGATCGGCGCCGGCCCCCACCGGCACCGTTCATCAGAGTACGGCCGGGGGCTCGGAGCGGAAGGAGATTTGCAGAACTGATTGGCCAGCGCGTTTATGGTGAGCCGTATGTTTCGTATCGAGACAGGAGACGACAAAGACCGCCGGGATCTGCTCCGCAGACGTCTGCTGGATGCGAACACCGCGGCGTCCCCGGTGCTGCGCGCGCTGCGCGGGACCCCGGGAGAACGTGAACTCCCGCTCCACGTGTGGGCCCTGGCCGAGGACGGCGCCCTGGCGGGCGGGCTGGCCGGCCACACCTGGACGACCTGGCTGCACGTCACCTACCTCTGGGTCGACGGCCGTCACCGGGGCACGGGCCTGGGCAGCCGGCTCCTGTCGGAGGCCGAGCGCGTCGCCCGTGAGGAACGGGACTGCCTCCGCTCCCGCCTGGAGACCTGGGACTTCCAGGCCCCGGACTTCTACCGGAAGCGGGGGTACGAGGTGGTGTGCGTGATCCCCGACTATCCGCCGGGGGTCACGGAGTACACCCTGACGAAGCGCCTGCTCGCCCCCTGAGGATCCAGCCCCTCCGGCGCTCTGGAACCCGGGCGGTCCGGGGGGGCGAAAGGTCCAAGGGCGGAAAATTCGGCCCCTCCGGCGTCTGAGGAGCGGGGGTCCGGGGGCGGAGCCCCCGAGGTCGGTGCGGGAAGGGCCGGGCGCGCTCAGGGCGCGCGCCCGGCCCGGTCGAGAGGCGGCGCTCAGCTCAGACGCCGGGCGCCCGCGGAGGGAACCGCCGGGAACACCCGGGGAGCCGTGAATCCCGCTTCGGCGAAGGCTTCCATGACCGCCTTGGTGACACCGTCGACGTCGGTCGACTCCACCAGCACGACGGCGGAGCCGCCGAAGCCGCCCCCCGTCATCCGCGCCCCCAGCGCCCCCGCCGCGTTCGCCGCCGAGACCGCGAGGTCCAGCTCGGCGCAGGAGATCCGCAGATCGTCACGCAGCGAGGCGTGACCGTCCGTCAGGATCGGTCCGATCGCCCGGACATCGCCCGCGTCGAGCAGGGCGATGACCCGGTCCACCCGGTGGTCGTCGGAGACGACGTGCCGGACGTAACGGCGGACGCGCTCGTCGGAGAGCCGGCCGAGGGCCGCGTCGAGGTCCTCGTGGGCGACATCGCGCAGGTGGGACACGCCCAGCAGGCGCGCGCCCTCCTCGCAGCCCGCGCGGCGCTCCGCGTACGCCCCGTCGCCGAGCGCGTGCTTCACCCGGGTGTCGACGACCAGGAGTTCGAGCCCCTGGGAGGCCAGGTCGAACGGGACCTGCCGGATGGACAGGTCGCGGCAGTCGAGGTGCAGGGCGTGGCCCTCGGTGCAGCACGCCGACGCGGTCTGGTCCATGACACCGCACGGCACACCGACGAAGTCGTTCTCGGCGCGCTGGGCGAGCCGGGCCAGCTCGGGCCGGGTGAGCCCGAGTTCGTACAGGTCGTTCAGGGCGAGGGCCGTGACGACCTCCAGAGCGGCCGAGGAGGACAGCCCCGCGCCGGTGGGGACCGTGGAGGCCAGGTGGACGTCCGCGCCGCCGACGGCGTGGCCCGCCGCGCGCAGCGCCCACACGACACCCGCCGGGTACGCGGCCCAGCCGGTGTCCGACAGCGGCACCAGCTCGTCGACGCGCAGCTCGACGACGGGTCCGTCGATGTCCGCCGAGTGCAGCCGCAGCACGCCGTCGGACCGGCGGGAGACCGCCGCGACCGCGGTGTGCGGCAGCGCGAGCGGCATCACGAACCCCTCGTTGAAGTCCGTGTACTCGCCGATCAGGTTGACCCGGCCCGGCGCCGCCCAGACGCCCTCGGGCGCGGCCCCGTACAGCTCCTCGAAGCCCTCACGTACCCCCACCTGCTCCACCTGCTACCCCTTCGCTACGTTCTGTGCGAACTCCCACGCGTCCGCGACGATGCCCGCGAGATCCGCGCGGGACGGGTTCCAGCCGAGCCGTTGCCGGGCGGTGTCGGCCGAGGCGACCAGCACGGCCGGGTCCCCGGCGCGGCGCGGTGCCGCGACCTCGGGGACCGGGTGCCCGGTCACCTGGCGGACGGTCTCGATGACCTCGCGGACGGAGAAGCCGTTGCCGTTGCCGAGGTTGCAGATGAGGTGCTCGCCGGGGGTCGCCGCGGCCACCGCCAGCAGGTGCGCCTCGGCGAGGTCCGCGACGTGGATGTAGTCGCGGACGCAGGTGCCGTCCGGGGTCGGGTAGTCGTCGCCGTAGACGGAGATCGCGTCGCGACGGCCCTGGGCGACCTGGAGGACCAGCGGGATGAGGTGCGACTCGGGGTCGTGGCGCTCGCCGCTCTCGCCGTACGCGCCCGCCACGTTGAAGTAGCGCAGCGAGACCGCGCCGAGTCCGTGCGCCGCGGCCTCGCCGGTGATCATGTGGTCGACGGCGAGCTTGGAGGCGCCGTAGGGGTTGGTGGGCCGGGTCGGCGCCGACTCCGTGATCGGGGTGGTCTCGGGCTCGCCGTACGTCGCGGCCGTGGAGGAGAAGACCAGCCTGCGCACGCCGGCGTCGCGCATCGCGGCGAGCAGCGCCATGGTGCCGCCGACGTTGTTGTCCCAGTACTTCTCGGGCTTCACGACGGACTCGCCGACCTGCGAGAACGCGGCGAAGTGCAGGACGGCGTCGTACGAGGAGTCCAGCCACTTGGCGGCGTCGCGGATGTCGCCCTCGACGAACGCGGCACCGGCGGGGACCCCTTCGCGGAATCCCGTCGAGAGGTTGTCGAGGACGGTGACCTCGTGACCCGCTTCGAGCAGGTGGCGCGCGACCACGCCGCCCACGTAACCCGCTCCACCGGTGACCAGATACTTCCCACTCATGAACTCGCTACCTCTCGCAGTCGCTGAGCCGCGGATTCCGGCGGCACGTCGTTGATGAACACGTTCATGCCGGACTCGGAACCCGCGAGGAACTTCAGCTTGCCGGAAGTGCGGCGAATGGTGAAAAGCTCTAGGTGGAGCGCGAAGTCGTCCCGGTTGACGCCTTCGAAGTCCTCCAGCGGCCCGAAGGGCGCCTGGTGCCACGCCGCGATGTACGGCGTCGGCGGCTCGCCCGCCCCTTCCTTCCCACTGTCCGGTCCGTCGAAGATCCGGTCGAAGCGCCTCAACAGTTCCAGATAGACCTGGGGGAACTCTGTGCGCGCCGCCTCGTCGAGGCCGAGCAGGTCGGGCACGCGGCGGCGGGGGTAGAGGTGGACCTCGTACGGCCAGTGGGCGGCGTAGGGGACGAAGGCGACCCAGTTCTCACTCGACAGGACGACCCGCGAGCCGTCCGCCAGCTCGCGTGCGACGACCTCGTCGAACAGGTTCCCGCCGCCGGTCGCCTCCTTGTGCGCGGCGAGCGAACGCAGCATCAGGGCGGTACGCGGGGTGATGAAGGGGTAGCCGTAGATCTGTCCGTGCGGGTGACCGAGCGTCACTCCGATCTCGGCGCCGCGGTTCTCGAAGCAGAAGACCTGTTCGACGGAGGGCAGATGCGACAGTTCGGCGGTGCGGTCCGTCCACGCCTCCAGGACGAGCCCGGCCTGCGCCTCCGTCAGATCCGCGAAGGACGCGTCGTGGTCGGAGGTGAAGCAGACGACCTCGCAGCGGCCGGAGTCACCGGCCAGCGAGGGGAAGCGGTTCTCGAACACCACGACGTCGTACGAGGAGTCGGGGATCTCGCTCAGCCGGTCGCCCGAGGAGGGGCACAGGGGGCACTCGTTCGCCGGCGGGTGGTAGATGCGGCCCTGCCGGTGCGAGGCGATCGCCACCGAGTCGCCCAGCAGCGGGTCACGGCGCACCTCCGACGTGGTGACAGTCGGATCGAGTGGGCGCCGGTCCACCGCGTCGCGCACCTTGTCGTCGCCCGCGTCGTAGTAGATGAGCTCACGACCGTCGGCGAGCCGGGTCGAGGTCTTCTTCACAGTCGGACTCCCCATCAGCACCCGATCAAACCTTCAAACATAACCGAACACAACAAACCACAAGGCCCCACCGGAGTCAACATCACAATCGAACAAAGGACACCATCGAAAGTGTCCGTCTCTTAGCCACGGGGGCAGGCGTCTCCCGTCCGATCCGTTCACGCGAAGAAGCGAGTTCTGATGCAGTCCCCCACACAGCCGCCCCCATCGGGCACCCTGCTCGCCGCCGAGCTGCGTCTCCCCACGAACGCACTCGACTACGCGATCCTCGGCATCTACTTCGTGGTCGTCCTGGGCATCGGCTTCGCGGCCCGCCGCTCGGTGCGGACGAGCCTCGACTTCTTCCTGTCGGGGCGCTCACTGCCCGCCTGGATCACCGGTCTGGCCTTCATCTCGGCCAACCTGGGCGCCACAGAGATCCTCGGCATGGCCGCCAACAGCGCCCAGTACGGCGTCTACACCGTGCACTGGTACTGGATCGGCGCCATCCCGGCGATGGTCTTCCTGGGCCTGGTGATGATGCCGTTCTACTACGGCTCCAAGGTCCGCTCGGTGCCCGAGTTCCTGCTCATGCGCTTCGACAAGTGGGCGCACCTGCTGAGTTCGATCCTGTTCGCCTTCGCCGCCGTCCTCATCGCCGGCGTCAACCTCTACTCGCTCGCGATCGTCGTCGAGGCGCTGCTCGGCTGGCCGCAGTGGGTGGCGATCGTGGTCGCCGGCTTCTTCGTCCTCGCCTACATCACCCTCGGCGGCCTCTCCTCGGCGATCTACAACGAGGTGCTCCAGTTCTTCGTGATCCTCGCGGCGCTGATCCCGATCGCCGCGCTGGGGCTGAAGCGGGTGGGCGGCTGGGACGGGCTGACGGACTCCCTCGACCAGACCCACGGCTCCGACTTCACCACGGCCTGGGGCGGCACGGGCATCGGCAGCGACAACCCGCTGGGCGCCAACTGGCTGACCATCGTGCTCGGTCTGGGCTTCGTGCTGTCGTTCGGCTACTGGACGACGAACTTCGCCGAGGTACAGCGCGCGCTGTCGGCCAAGAACCTCTCCGCGGCCCGGCGCACCCCGCTCATCGCGGCCTACCCGAAGATCTTCATCGTCTTCCTGGTGATGATCCCCGGGCTGGTGGCGGCCGTCCTGGTCCCGAAGATCGGCACGAGCGGTTCGGATCTCCAGTACAACGACGCGATCCCCTACCTGATGCAGGAGCTGCTGCCGAACGGCGTGCTCGGCATCGCGGTGACCGGTCTGCTGGCCGCCTTCATGGCGGGCATGGCGGCCAACGTCTCCTCCTTCAACACGGTCTTCACGACCGACATCTGGGCGAAGTACGTGGTCGAGGACCGGGAGGACGGCTACTACGTCCGCTTCGGCCGCCTGATCACGGTGATCGGCGTCCTGGCGTCGATCGGCACGGCCTTCCTGGCCTCGTCCTTCTCCAACATCATGAGTTACCTCCAGACGCTGTTCTCCTTCTTCAACGTGCCGATGTTCGCGGTCTTCATCATCGGCATGTTCTGGAAGCGGGCGTCGGTGAAGTCGGGCTTCTGGGGACTGCTGGCCGGCACGACGGCCGCGATGGTGAACTACTTCGTCCTCTACAAGCAGGACATCATCGGCTTCCCCTCCGACCAGGGCGCCAACTTCGTCTCCGCGATCGTCGCCTTCGTGGCCGGCGGCGTGGTGATGGTGGGGGTCTCCCTCTTCACCGCGCCCAAGCCCGCGGAGGAACTGGAGGGTCTGGTCTACGGCACGGTGTCCCCCGGCATGGCCGAGCCGCCGGCCGCCGGCGACGACGCCTGGTACCGCAAGCCCGCGCTGCTGGGCTGGGGCGCGCTGATCCTGGCGGCCGCCTGCTACATCCCGTTCTCGTTCTGAGAAGTCCCGACGGGTCCTGAAGAGGGAGAATCGAGTAACCATGTCCGACCATTCGGAACGCGACCTCCAGAGCGAGGTCACGGACCTCGAGAAGAAGTCCGCGACCGCCGCCCGCCTGTTCGACATCCGCCGCATCATCGGCGGACTGTTCGTGGTCTACGGCGTGATCGTCACGATCGCCGGCATCACCGCGTCCGACGCCGAGATCGACAAGGCCGTCGGCGTCAACATCAACCTCTGGACCGGCCTCGGCATGCTCGCCCTGGGCCTGTTCTTCCTGGGGTGGCTGTGGCTGCGGCCCCTGCCACCGACGGTGCCGGACACTCCGGCCGAGGAACAGCCTCCGCCGACGGCGGAGTAACACCCACGCCCGGGGCCGGGGTACCCGAGAGGACTCCGGCCCTGTGCGTTCGCGCGATGTCATCCACTCGGTGGCGAAGGAAACCCGGATGAAAGCCGGGTTCCACGAGGGCACCCCCGTGTGATCAACTTCGCGCCGTCTGGTCGGGCCCGGTCCAGTCGAAGGTGATGTGCTTGCTGGACCGGCCTTCGCGGCTCCACAGGAAGCCGTGGGCATCGGCGCGGTCCGCCGTCGAGCGGCCCCAGGTCGCGACCTGGCCCGGTCCGGTCTCCGCACCCGGCAGGTTGGTCGACTGGACGCGCGCACCCTCCGGGGTCGTGGGTCCCGTGAGCGCGACCGCGCTCGCCTCGACCCGGCCCGGTACCACGGCCCGCCAGCTCGCGAGGTCGTCGGCGACCTCGACCTCGATGGGGGCGAACTCCATGCCGCGCATCTCGGCGCCCATCATGCTCACCATCTGGGCCGGCCAACTGCCCGCCTGCCCACCGAAGATCATCTGAAGCGCCTCGCGCTGAGGGGCGTCGGCGCGCTCGTCGACGAAGACCGCGGCGTACGTGTCCGTGTGCTCGGCCCAGATGTTGCCGACGAACGAGGCCACCATCAGCACGTTCAGGCCGTCCAGCCGTACGTCACCGTAACGGCCCTCGCGGATGTGCCAGGCCAGGATGCCGTCGCAGTCGCCGTGGGTGGGCAGCTGTGCGAACGAGCAGGGGCAGGGCACATTGCACTTGCAGGTGTCGAACCAGTCGCCCGCCGCGTGCCACCGGGGAACGGTCGCCGTCGTCTCGGACATCTCCCTGCCTCCTCGTGACCGTGCCGGGACGTCGGTCTCGGGAGGACGGCGGAGCCTCCGGGAGCCATCACCGGCCCACGCCCGGGTCGTACGGGTATCTCCCGATTATCCCACCGCAGGGCTCACCCCGAGAAGGTGGCTTCCGCATACACGCGATCCCGCGCGCACGCGCAGCTCCGCCGTGATGTGCTGGAGGTGTGCGCCTCGACCGGAAGGCCCTGTCACCCCCTCTGCGTCCGGCGAATCTGCTGTCGGCCCGGCAGCTCGCGTTCGCCTGGTCCGTGATGGCGGCACTCGCCCTCCTGGCCTGGGTGCTGGTGGTCGACCAGGCCCGTGACATGGGGGTCGAGCCGGGAACCATGGGTATGGGCGTCCCGCTGTTCCTGCTCCTGTGGCTGGTCATGATGATCGCCATGATGTTCCCGTCGGTGGCCCCGGTGGCCCTCACCTGGGCGCGGGCCATCGGGCGCCGGTCGCCCACGAGAGTCGTGCGGGTGGCTCGTACGGTCCAGTTCGCCGGCGGGTACCTGCTGGCCTGGACGGCCTTCGGCCTGATCGCCTACGGGCTCTTCGCCGGGACCGGGGCCCTGGTGGACGAGCACCCGGGCACCGGGCGATGGATCGGCGCCGGGGCCTTCCTGGTCGCCGGGCTGTACCAGTTCGGCCCGTGGAAGGACCTCTGCCTGCGGCACTGCCGGAGTCCGATGGGCCAGCTCGTGCGCTACGCGGGCTTCCGGCCCCGGGCCCGCGATCTGCGGGTCGGGGCGCACCACGGGGCGTACTGCGTGGGCTGCTGCTGGGGACTGATGGTCGTGCTCGTCCCGCTGGGCGTCATGAACGTCCTGGCCATGGCCGCGGTGGCCGTGGTGATCTTCGTGGAGAAACTCTGGCGGCTGGGCCCCGTCTTCGCGCAAGTCGTCGGGGCCGCCTTCCTCGTGTTCGCGGTACTGAGCCTCTTCCAGCCCTGGCTGCTGCCGGGCCTGATCCCGCCGCAGTCGCCCATGACGGAGATGCTCCGCCCCTAGAGATGTCGCCGGACGCCTTCTCCCCGGCCTTCCCCGCCGTCACTTCGTGCGAGAGAAGTGCGGGCGACGGGGAAGGCTGGCCCCTATGACCGACAAACTCACCGTCAGCGTCCTCGGCACCGGGATCATGGGGGCCGCCATGGCCCGTAACCTCGCCCGTGCCGGACATGACGTCCGTGTCTGGAACCGCAGCCGGGACAAGGCCGAGCCGCTGGCCGCCGACGGCGCGCACGTCGCGGACACCCCCCAGGAGGCCGTGCGGGGCGCCGACGTCGTCCTGACCATGCTGTACGACGGCCCCGCCACCCTCGACGTCATGCGCCGGGCGGCACCCGGACTGCGCGCCGGAGCGGCCTGGGTGCAGTCCACGACCGCCGGGACCGGGGCACTCGCCGAGCTCGCCGACCTCGCCCGCGCGCACGGGCTCGTCTTCTTCGACGCTCCCGTCCTCGGGACGCGCGCGCCCGCCGAGGCGGGTCGACTGACCGTGCTCGCCGCCGGGCCGAGCGCGGCCCGGGACACCGTGGCTCCCGTCTTCGAGGCCGTCGGCGCCCGCACGGTGTGGACCGGTGAGGACGGCTCGGCGGGCAGCGCCACCCGGCTCAAGCTCGTCGCCAACAGCTGGGTCCTCGCCGCCACCGCCGCGACGGGCGAGGCCCTCGCCCTGGCGAAGGGCCTCGGCGTGGACCCGCGGGACTTCTTCGGTCTCATCGCCGGCGGCCCGCTCGACATGGGCTATCTGCACGCCAAGGCCGCCCTGGTCCTGGAGGACCGGCTGTCCCCGGCCGCCTTCGCCGTCACCACCGCCGAGAAGGACGCCCGACTGATCGTGGAGGCCGGGCAGCGGCACGGCGTCCGTCTCGACGTGGCCGAGGCCGCCGCCGAACGGTTCCGCCGGGCGGCCGCCGGGGGCCACGGGGACGAGGACATGGCGGCCGCGTACTTCGCGAGCTTCGAGGAGGGCAAGCCCCCCTCCTCGTAGGCTCGTGAGGACCGTCCCGTCGGCGAGCCCCGCCACGGCGCCGACGGGAGGGTCACTCACCGATCCCGGTCGCGGGATCAGTAGTACTGATTGCCGTCCCACTCCGAGGTGTCGCAGGAGAGCGGGGTGTCACCCTCGTACGTGCACACCTGGACGCGCATCGCCCAGATGCCGCTCGAGTCGGTCAGAGAGGTCCCCCAGGTCAGCGTGGAACCGTAGCCGTTGTAGTTCGCACGCCACGCGTAACTGGTTATGTTGCGGAGCGGGTCCTGGGACTGCGCTCTGATGCGGACATGGTGCCCGTCAGAGGTGATGTCCTGTACGGACAGCGTGATGTTGTACGCGCTGGTCTTGCTGTTGTAGGAGAAATCACCCCAACCCTGGGCGCCGGTGGCCTTGCCGTACACGCTGCCCGCGAACGCCGGTGAAGCGGTGAGGACGAGGGCCGACACCGCGGCGGCCCCCACGGTGAGACCGTGACGGAGTTTCAATTTCAAGGATCCCCCAGGGACTTGATCGGAAGACTGTGCAGGAGGGGATCGTAGACGTTCCGGAGCGCACCGCCCACTCTCAAATGATCATGTGATTCAGATAACAGCCTCCCCTGGAAGGGGAGTTGGGCACCGCAACCCTTTCCGTCCTGCGACGACCGACCCGTGACGCACGGGACACCGGCACCGCGCGACCGGGCCACGGACCCCCGCCGACCCGTGCTGTTCCGCGACTTGGCGTCCGAGGGAGTCGGGCGCCTGCCCCTTCGAACCCGTCGGGGCAGGCGCGGGTCAGGAATCCGATGGACGCGGCTCGCGTGCGAGAGGTCCCGCGCGATCCAGCAGCCCCGTCCGGGCCGCGAGTGCCGCGGCCTCCAGCCTCGACCCCACGCCCAGTTTCATCAGGACCCGCTGGACATGGGTGCGAGCCGTCGACGGGGCGATGCCCATCCCGGCCGCGATGAGCCGGGTGTCCTCCCCGTCGGCGACCCGTACCAGGACCTCCACCTCACGGGGCGTGAGCATCTGGAGCAGCCGCTGGCCCTCGTCGTCGGGCTGCGCCGCGGGGTTGAGCAGTTCACTGAAGGCGCCCTGGAGCAGCTGCGGGGCCACGGCCGCCTCGCCCGCCCTCGCCTTCATGATCGCGCGTTCGACGCCCTCTATGCGTTCGTCATGGCGTACGTAACCCGACGCGCCGGCGGCGAACGCGGCGGCGATGCCGCGCGGGTTCGGTACCGGGCCGAGCACCAGGACCGCCACCTGGGGGCGCTCCCGCTTGATCCGTACCACCGGGTCGAAGATCCCCGGCTCGGCCGGTGTCGCCGTGCCGATCAGGCACACCTCGGGTGCCCGCGTTATCACCAGCTCCGCCGCCCCCGCGGCGGGCGCCGCCGCGGCGAGCACCCGGTGCCCGCGCAGCTTCAGTGCCGAGGCCAAGGCCTCGGCGAGCAGTCGGTGGTCATCGACCACCATGAGCCGCACTCCCATCAGGCAACCCCCCAGTCCCCCCAAGCATCCCCACTGGTTCCCCGTGGATTAGGAGCCCCCCGGCTCTCCGTCCCCCGGAAGCTACACGCTTGTTCGACGTTGCGCTTCCCCTACTGGAGAGAAGTGCCCCGGAATATCGAAATCCATCCCATTAGGGAGTGATGAGGGGTACGCGTACGGCCCCGCCCCTGAGCAGGGACGGGGCCGCGGGCGGTGTCTCCGGCCGAACGAATTCACACGGAAAGTGATCACCACATTCTTTCGAAGATGATCGCCTTATTCACTCGAAAGATGATCCGCTCTCTGTTCCGAAAGAGACCGACTACTTCGTTCCGAAGGCGATCACCAAGTACTCCTTGTCACTCGCGGAGGACGGCTTGCCCGCGTAGACCTGGGACATGTACAGGCGGCCGTCGCCGTAGAGGATCTCGGCGTACCCCGGAATCATGCTCGTCTCCGCGTCACGCGTCGCCTCGGTCGCCGGGTTCTCCAGGAGCACGGTCTCCTTGAACGAGGTCCCGTCGATCGACACGATCTGCCCGCCCTTGTCGTAGGGCGGCCGCTTGTACGCCAGGAGCCTGGTGCCGTCCATCCGCAGGGGGGCGATGTTGTAGCCGTCGCCCGCGTCCGCGCGCTGGCCGGTCAGCTTCCCGGTGGCCAGGTCGAAGGAGACGATCTCGTTGCTCCGGCCGCCGTCGGCGCCGCTGTCCTTCTCCTCCGTCGGGATGTACAGCCTGTCGTTGCCCACGGCGAGCGAGGAGCAGTACTCGATCCTGGTGATGCCGTCGCAGCGGGCGGCGTACGTGTCGCCGGGTGCCGAGATCTTCGACCGCAGTTTGCCGGTCTTGTTGTCGATGGAGAAGAAGTCCGAGATCCCGCTGCCGTCACCGGCGGTGTCGCCGACGTCGGCGGCCACGACCAGCGGCTCGGTGGAGACGACGCTGGCGTACTCGATGCCGGGCGACATCTTGTACTCGGAGATCACCTTGCCGGACTTGGGGTCGATCGTCTGGATGTGCAGCTGGCGCGTGCTGCCGTACTCGCCGCACTTGCGGACGGCGACCAGCTTCTCGCCGCCTCCGTAACCGGAGTCGTAGCAGGTGTCGCCCTGCTTCGGCGACCACAGCGGCTTGGCGGTGGAGATGTCGAACGCGCCGCCGCCGCCGGTGCTGCCCGCGGCGACCGTGTTCCCGCTGACCGTCACGTTGTCGAGATTGATCGGGTCGTCACCGGACTTGATCGTCCGGGTCCACAGCTTCTTGCCGGCGGCGAGGTCGATGGCACCGAGCTGGGTGCACCCGTGCGACGGCTGCTTCTTGGTGGGCATGGCCGGCTCGTAGATGATCGCCGTGAGGTCGGCCTTCGTGCTGTGCCGGCTCGCCTGGCACACCGGACCGGGGAGCTTGATCGTCCAGGTCTTGGCGCCCGAGTTCGGGTCGTAGCCGTTGATCTCGGCGTTGCCGCTCTTGGCGTACACCTTGTCGGTGAGCCAGGAGCCGACCGTGGTCACACTCGTGTCGAACTTGGGCACGGCGGGAGCGGGGACCTGGAACAGCACCGTGGAACCGGGGTCGGCCGGCGCCTTCTCCTTGCCGCCGGTGCCCTTGTCGTCTCCGCCCTTGCCGCCGGTCGATCCGCCGGAGGTGGTCTTGCCCTGGTCGCCGACGTTCGCGTAGAGGATCCCGCCGCCGACGATCAGCGCGACGGCCACGACGGCCGCCACGATGATGGCCACCTGGGCGTTGAACTTCCCTCCGCCCTTCCCCGCGGGCTGCATCGGCATGGTCGGCGCGTAGCCGTAGGGCTGCTGCTGGCCCGGGACCCCGTACGGGGGCTGCGGCTGGCCCGGGTAGCCGTAGCCCGGCTGGCCCGGGGGCGGCGTCTGCGGGTAGCCGTACGGCTGCTGGCCCGGGGCCGGGGTCTGCGGGTAGCCGTACGGCTGCTGGGCCGGAGGCGGGGTCTGCGGATAGCCGTACGGCTGCTGCGGCGGCGTCTGCGGGTAGCCGTAGCCGGGACCCTGCGCGGGCGGAGGCGGCGGCGTGGGCGCGCCGAAGCCCGCCGGCGGGGTCGCCTGGGGAGCGCCGAAGCCGCTGGGCGGGGTCGCCTGCGGCGTGTCGGGAGCGCCGGGGGCGGGGGGCGTGCCCTCCGGGCTCCGCGGAGAACTCGGCGGAGCGTCCTGCGGTGCGTCGGAAGCGCCTGACGGCGGGTCCTGCGGCGCTCCGAAGCCGCCCGACGGGGGCTCGTTCGGCGGGGGCGGCGGGGGCGGCTGGCTCATGACGTGAGTACCTCTGGATGGGTGGGGAGAACGGGCCTGTGCGCGTACGGGGAGCGAAGGAACCGGGAACGGGATGCGGTCACTTGCCGTAGGCCAGCATCAGCTTCTCCTTCGCCGCGTCGTTGCCCGTCAGCCGGGTGGTGGAGATGTAGAAGCGCCCGTCCACGTAGTCGACGGCCTTCGAGTAGAAGCCGTTCTCGATGTTCGCGGTGCCCTGAGGGTTCTGGAGCAGCGTGGTGAGCGGGTGGCTGCCGCCGGTCGTCGGGACGGACACGACGCGGCCGCCGCCGTCGTAGGACGCCTCGACGTAGGAGATGAGCTTCGTGCCGTCCAGCTTCAGCGGCATCATCGGCGCGTCCACCGGTGACTTGACGCGCCACTTCTCCTTGCCGGTCGAGAGGTCGAAGGCGACGACCTCGTTGGGGCCGGACCTGGCCTCGGTCGGCAGGTAGAGCGTGTCGGCGTCCGCGACGGCTCCGAAGCAGCCGGTCAGGTCGCGGTTGAGGATCGCGAAGCCGCACTCGGGCTTGAAGCCGTCGTCGCTCTTGAGCTGCGAGCGCAGGTCGCCGTTGTCCTTCAGCGTGGTGACGTTGACGGTCTTCTTGTCCTTGTTGGACAGGTAGATCACGACCGGGTCCACGGAGTAGGCGCGGTCGACCCGCCAGCCCTTGGGGATCTTCGTCGTCCACCTGGCCTTGCCGGTGGCCGGGTCCAGTTCCTGCACCTCGTCGTGCTCGGTGTCGCTGCCGGCCCCGCAGGAGGAGACGGCCAGCAGTTTGGAACCGCCCGCGAACCCCGCCGGGTAGCAGCCCGCGCCGTACTTCTCCTTGTCCCACAGCTTCTTGCCGCTGGAGACGTCGTAGCCCGTGCCCGACATCGAGCGGCCGACCGTCAACGTCTTCCCCGAGATGGACAGTTCGATCGAGATCGTGCTGTCGAACAGGGTGCCCTCGGCGACCTTCCAGCTCCGGCCCTTGGCTCCGGTGTCCAGGTCGACCTCCTGGATCTGGTTGCACTTGGCGTTGCTGGCGGCGCCGCTCATGTACGCGATGAAGATCTTGTCGTCGGCCGTCTTCTGCGGGGTGGCCGCGCAGATCTTCTGCGGGAACGTCAGCGCGTCCCAAGCGGGCTCGCCGTCGGCGACGTCGAAGGCGAAGAGCTGCTTGTACGCCGCCTTCACCGCGGCCTTGTCGGTGATCCACAGGCCGGGGGCCTCGGCGCCCGAACCGGGCGCGTCGGGTGCCGACTTGTACCAGAGAACCTTCGACTCGCCCGCCTTGCGGCCCGCGTTCAGGTTCTCCTCGTCCTCGCCGCCGTCACCGCTGCCGTCACCGGGGTTGACCGGATCGTCCGACGCGGACGCCTTCGGGCTCTTGGCGGGGCTCTCCTTCGCGACGGGCTTCTTGCCGTCGTCGTCACCGCCGCCGGTGACGGCCCACACGGTGCCGCCGACGACGAGGAGTCCCGCCACCGCGGCGGCGGCGACGAGGAGGGGCTTGCCCTTGAACGGGCTCTTCGAGCCCCCGCCCGGAGCGCCAGGCGGCGGCGTGCCGGGCGCGCCCGGGTACGGCGTCTGGGCCGGATACCCGTACCCCGGCTGCTGGCCGTACCCGTAGGGCCCGGGCTGGGTGTAGGGGCCGGACTGCTGCGGCTGGCCCTGACCGTACGGACCGGGCTGGGCGTAAGGGCCCGGCTGCGTGTAGGGGCCGGGCTGCTGGGGGTATCCGTAGCCGGGCTGAGGGGCGCCGGCCGGCGGACCGTACGGGGGCGCGGGCGCCTGGGGCGGTCCCGCGGGCGGCGGGGGCGCGCCCTGGGGAACCGGAGGCGTGCCGGGGGGCGCGACCTGCGACCGCGGATCCTGCGGCACGCCCTGCGGCCCGTCCTGCGGTGCGCCGGACGCACCGGTCGGCGGCTGGTCCTGCGGTGCTCCGAAACCACCCTGCGGCGGCTGACTCGGCGGCTGACTCATCAGCGCTTCCCCCTCTTCACTGATGTGGCGCCCCACCGTCGGCGCTGGATTCGCGCCCCCTCCGGTGGTACTCAGACTGTTATCAGACGGCCCTTTCTATCACTTAGGGGAGCGCGCGAAGGGGGGTGGTGCGCGCCCTGTTCCCAAGGGAGGACCGGGCCGTGATGCCCTCGTTACGCGCCTTCACGGGCCCTTCACGCCGGGCGCGCACGCTGCTCCCAGCGGCGCGGGAGACACCGCGGGAGGGGCGCGTCACGGAACTGACAGGCGCCCAAGGGGAGTTCACGCCTCCTGACGCGCCGTGTGCGCCGGACGGGCACGCCCGCCAGGTGGGCGCGCCGACGAACGCGCCGGGTGGTGCCTCCGCTCCCGCGCAGGCGCCACCGGGTCGGCGAGGGCGTAACGCCCTCCCGGTTACGCGTCCTCCGCAAGCTCCAGCCAGCGCATTTCCAGCTCCTCGCGCTCCCCGGCCAACTCGCGCAGCTCGGCGTCGAGTTGGGCGACCCTCCCGAAGTCGGTCGCGTTGTCGGCGATCTGGGCGTGCAGCTTGGTCTCCTTCTCGGACATCTTGTCCAGCTGCCGCTCGATCTTCTGGAGTTCCTTCTTCGCGGCGCGGGCGTCGGCGGCGGACGCGGCCTTGGCCGGGGCGGGGGCGGCGGCGAGCACGGCGGCCGCGGCGACCTCCTCCATCTTCCGGCGCCGTTCCAGGTACTCGTCGATCCCGCGCGGGAGCATCCGCAGGGTGCCGTCGCCGAGCAGCGCGAACACGTTGTCCGTGGTGCGCTCGATGAAGAACCGGTCGTGGGAGATCACGATCATGGAGCCGGGCCAGCCGTCGAGGAGGTCCTCCAGCTGGGTGAGGGTCTCGATGTCGAGGTCGTTGGTGGGCTCGTCGAGGAAGAGGACGTTGGGCTCGTCCATCAGCAGGCGCAGGATCTGGAGCCGGCGGCGCTCACCACCGCTGAGGTCCCCGACCGGCGTCCACTGCTTCTCCTTGTTGAAGCCGAACGTCTCGCACAGCTGCCCGGCGGTCATCTCGCGGCCCTTGCCGAGGTCGACCCGGTCGCGGACGGCCTGGACGGCCTGGAGCACGCGCCAGTTCGGGTCGAGCTCGCCGACCTCCTGGGAGAGGTAGGCGAGCTTGACGGTCTTGCCGGTGACGATCCGGCCGGCGGCGGGCTGCTGCTCGCCGCCGCTGCGGGCGGCCTCGGCCAGGGCGCGCAGGAGGGAGGTCTTGCCCGCGCCGTTCACCCCGACCAGGCCGACGCGGTCGCCCGGGCCGAGCTGCCAGGTCAGGTGCTTGAGCAGCACCTTGGGCCCGGCCTGCACGGTCACGTCCTCCAGTTCGAAGACGGTCCTGCCGAGCCGCGAGTTGGCGAACTTCATGAGCTCGCTCTTGTCGCGGGGCGGCGGCACGTCGGCGATCAGCTCGTTGGCGGCCTCGACGCGGAAGCGCGGCTTGGAGGTACGGGCCGGGGCGCCGCGGCGCAGCCAGGCCAGCTCCTTGCGGACCAGGTTCTGCCGCTTGACCTCTTCGGTGGCGGCGATGCGCTCACGCTCGGCGCGGGCGAACACGTAGTCGGAGTAGCCGCCCTCGTACTCGTAGACCGCGCCCTTCTGCACGTCCCACATGCGGGTGCAGACCTGGTCGAGGAACCACCGGTCGTGGGTCACGCACACGAGCGCGGAGCGGCGCTCGCGCAGGTGCTTGGCGAGCCAGGCGATGCCCTCGACGTCCAGGTGGTTGGTGGGCTCGTCGAGGATGATCAGGTCCTGCTCCTCGATGAGCAGCTTCGCCAGCGCGATACGGCGCCGCTCGCCACCGGAGAGCGGGCCGATCACGGTGTCGAGTCCCTGCGGGAACCCGGGCAGGTCGAGTCCGCCGAAGAGACCCGTCAGTACGTCCCTGATCTTGGCGTTGCCCGCCCACTCGTGGTCGGCCATGTCACGGATGACCTCGTGGCGGACGGTGGCCGCGGGGTCCAGCGAGTCGTGCTGGGTGAGCACGCCGGTGTGCAGGCCGCCGGAGTGCGTGACGCGGCCGGTGTCGGCCTCCTCCAGCTTGGCGAGCATGCGGATCAGGGTGGTCTTGCCGTCGCCGTTCCGGCCGACCACGCCGATCCGGTCACCCTCGCTGACGCCGAGGGAGACCCCGTCGAGCAGTGCACGGGTGCCGTACACCTTGCTGACGGACTCGACATTGACCAGGTTGACGGCCATTTCTCTCCTGACAGGGGGAACGATCGACAAGGGGACGACCGACCCTCAAGGGTAGTCCGCGCGGTGCGGCCGCCGAGCCGTGGCGTACGTCGGCCCGCTCCGCCCCCTGCCCGGCGCGTTCCTTCCCCCGTCCGGCCCGCTCCGCACCGCTGTCGCCCGCGAGTCCGGCGTCAGAGCACCGTGGCGCCGGGGGCGGGACTCCGCGTGGCCCGTGCGGAACGGCAGGTGCCCGAGGCGAGCAGGGCCTCGGCGATCGTCCGCGCGGACTCCGCGTCCGGGGCGAGGAAGGCCGTGGTCGGGCCCGAGCCCGAGACGAGCGCGGCGAGGGCGCCGGCCGCGCGGCCCGCCGCGAGGGTGTCGGCGAGTTCCGGGAAGAGGGAGAGGGCCGCGGGCTGGAGGTCGTTGGAGACGGTGCGGGCGAGCGCCCCGGCGTCCCCCTTCGCCAGCGCGTCCAGCAGGTCCTGCGAGGCGACCGGCTCGGGGACGCGTACGCCCTCGTTCATGCGGTCGAACTCCCGGAAGACCGCCGGGGTCGACAGCCCTCGCCCGGCCGTCGCGAAGACCCAGTGGAAGGTCCCGCCGACCTCCAGGACGCTCAGCCGCTCGCCCCGTCCGGTGCCGAGCGCCGCCCCTCCCACCAGGGAGAACGGCACGTCGCTGCCCAACTCGGCGCAGATCTCGAGGAGTTCCTCGCGCGAGGCGTTCGTGCCCCACAGCGCGTCGCAGGCGAGCAGCGCGCCCGCTCCGTCCGCGCTGCCGCCGGCCATGCCGCCGGCGACGGGGATGTCCTTGGCGATGTGCAGGTGGACGGCGGGGTCGAGGCCGTACCGGCGGGCCAGTTCGAGGGCCGCGCGGGCGGCCAGGTTCGAGTGGTCCAGGGGCACCTGGTCGGCGTCCGGGCCCGCGCAGGTGACGCGCAGCCGGTCCGCCGGGGTGACCGTGACCTCGTCGTACAGGCCCACCGCGAGGAACACGTTGGCCAGGTCGTGGAAGCCGTCGGGGCGCGCGCCGCCCACCGCGAGCTGGACGTTGACCTTGGCAGGGACGCGTACCGTCACCGTCTGCGTCACGGCTGGGTCGACTCCTCGTTCTCGGTGCCGGTCTCGCCGGCGTTCGCGTTGCTGTACCGGCGGGCGCCCTTGGCGCCGGCGCCCTCCACCTCGCCCCGGTTCTCGGCGATCCGGGCGAACTCCTCGACGGTCAGCGACTCACCGCGGGCCTGCGGGGAGACCCCGGCGGCGACGAGCGCGGCCTCGGCGGCGGGGGCCGAACCGGCCCAGCCGGCGAGGGCGGCGCGCAGCGTCTTGCGGCGCTGGGCGAAGGCGGCGTCCACGGCCGCGAACACCTCGCCCTTCACGGCGGTCGTGGAGACCGGCTCGGCCCGCCGGGTCAGGGCCACCAGGCCGCTGTCGACGTTGGGCGCCGGCCAGAAGACATTGCGCCCGATGGAGCCGGCCCGCTTGACCTCGGCGTACCAGTTCGCCTTCACGGACGGCACGCCGTACACCTTCGAACCGGGTGCGGCGGCGAGCCGGTCGGCGACCTCCGCCTGGACCATGACGAGGGTGCGCTCGATGGTCGGGAAGGTGTCGAGCATGTGCAGCAGGACGGGCACGGCGACGTTGTACGGGAGGTTCGCGACCAGCGCGGTCGGGGGCGGGCCCGGGAGTTCGCGGACCTGCATGGCGTCCGAGTGCACGAGAGCGAACCGGTCGGCCCGTCCGGGCATGCGGGCGGCGATCGTCGCGGGAAGGGCGCTCGCGAGGACGTCGTCGATCTCGACGGCGACGACCCGGTCCGCCGTCTCCAGCAGGCCGAGCGTCAGCGAGCCGAGGCCTGGTCCCACCTCCACGACCACGTCGTCGGGCCGCACCTCGGCGGTCCGCACGATGCGGCGCACCGTGTTCGCGTCGATGACGAAGTTCTGGCCGCGCTGCTTGGTGGGCCGCACGCCGAGGGCCGCCGCGAGTTCGCGGACGTCGGCGGGGCCCAGGAGGGCGTCGGAGGTGGGGCTGGTCACGAGCCAAGGGTACGGGTGCGGGAGCGCGCGACGGCTTTTCGCCCCCTGCGGACGCGCGTCAGCCGCGCAGCCGTGCCCCGCAGTGCGGCCAGGGGCTCGCCCCCCGGCGTACGTACAGCTTCTTCGCCCGGAGGGTCTGTTCCGCGGCCGGGGCGTCCTGGGGGCGCCCGCTGCCGCCGAGGGCCTGCCAGGTGTGGGTGTCGAACTGGTAGAGGCCGCCGTACGTCCCCGACGGGTCCACGGCGCCGGGCCGGCCGCCGGACTCGCACGCGGCCAGGCCGGACCAGTTCAGGTGGTCGGCGCCGTCGACGGAGACCGGAAGGGGCTTCGTCCCGACGCGGACCAGCCGGGCCCGCGGCTCCCGCACGACCTCGGAGCCGACGAGGCGCGGCTTCTGCCGGACCCCGTTGACGGTGCGCAGGGCGTAGGTGATGCGGCGGGCTCCGTACCGGCCGGGGCTCTCGACGAGCTCGATGCCCTTGAACAGCGAGGAGTCCTCCGCCCGGCGCACCTCGAAGGGGATCCGCTCCTCACGGACCTCCCGGGTCCCGGTGACCCGCAGGACGGTGACCGTCTGGCCGTCCCGCGGGAAGCTCCCGGCCGGGACGGAGATCGTGTCCTGTCCGTGCAGCGCGATCCCGGCCTCCTCGACGGCCTCCTCGACGCTCGCGGCGTTCGTGCGGATCGTCCGCGCCCGGCCGTCGGCCATGACCGTGACCGTGCGTTCGGTCCGCACGTCGAGCGCCAGGCCCTGGCGTCCGATGCGCTGGGAACGCGAGGTCGACAGGTACGCGCCCTCGGCCCGCACCCCCAGTTGTCTGAGCGCCCCTTCCACGGTGTGCGCCGTCGTCCACACCTTGCGCCGGTCGCCGTCGAGGGTGAGGGTCACCGGACGTCCGTAGCGCACCGCGACCTCGTCCCCGCTGGCCAGCGCCGTACCGGGGGCGGGGGCGACCACGTCGTGCGCGCCCACTTCCACGCCCTCGTCGGCGAGCAGCTCCGTCACGTCGTCCGCGAACGTGTGCAGCGTGCGCGGCCTGCCGTCGACACTGAGCTCGATCGCCTTGTCGTTGGCGACGAACGCGGAGGTGCCACCGGCGAGGAACGCCACGACCAGGGCCTGCGGCAGCAGCCGGCGCAGGGGGTCGGGGCGCTCGGCCGTGCGCCTGCGCCGCCCCGCGCGCCGCGCCTCGGCCCGCCCACCGGCCACGGGCACGCCGTCGAACCCGTAGGCGTCGAGCCGGTCCGCGCCATCTCCGTCGGTGCCATCTGCGTCGGCGCCGTGCTCGTAGGCACCATGGCCGTGGACGCCGTGTTCGTAAGCACCATGACCGTGGGCGCCATGTTCGTGGGCGCCATGACCGTGCACGCCATGTTCGTGCACGCCATGTTCGTGCACGCCATGTTCGTGCACGCCATGTTCGTAGGCCCCATACTCGGCGCCGCCCCGCCCGTCGACTCCCCGCCCGTCGACGCCATGCCTGCTCCTGGTGCCCCCGTGGGCCTCACGCGCCCCCGGCGCGCCACCCGCACCATCCGGGCCCGGTGCGCCCCGTACGCCGCCCTGCCGGCCCGCGGGGGGAACGGGAGGCGTGAACGTGACAGTCACCGTGTCGGCCGGCTGACGGGGGAGGCGGGGCTCGGTGGGCGCGTCGGGAGCGCCGCGTGCCCCGCGTGCCCCGAAGGCTCCCGGCACACCGGGGGCGGGCGGCAGGTCGGGGGCCGCGGGCCCGGGCACCCGCGCCTCGTACGCCGGGCGGTAGGAGTCCGGGGTGTTCTGCCCGTAAGGCTCGTAGCGCGCGTATCCCTCGTGCCC
Source organism: Streptomyces sp. NPDC002580 (assembly GCF_042889485.1). Classification (NCBI taxonomy): domain Bacteria; kingdom Bacillati; phylum Actinomycetota; class Actinomycetes; order Kitasatosporales; family Streptomycetaceae; genus Streptomyces; species Streptomyces sp. NPDC002580. The sequence goes on from NZ_JBIAQZ010000005.1 coordinate 172,226, forward strand.
CGTGTACTCCGCGTAGCCCGGGTATGCCGGGTATCCAGAGTGGCCCGTGTATCCCGCGTGACCCGCGTGACCGGGGGACTCCTCGTACGCCGCCGTCGCACCGGACGGACTGAACGCACCGGCCTCGCGAGCCGCGCCGCCGTACCCGTCGGGGCCGCCGGACCCGCCCGCCTCGGCGAGCGCCTCCGCCGCGGGGGCGCCGGCCACGGCGACGGTGACACCGGCGACTCCGACGACGACCGTGGTGGCCTCGGGGTCACCGGTCGGTCCATACGCCTCGTACTGCTCGTACCGCGAGCTGCTCACGACGACACGCTCCAGGGGTCCGGATCGGGGCGACCAGAACCTAGCGGAGCGGTCGTCACTCTCCCAAGCAACGCGGCTACGCTGTGTCGCGACACTCCCTCGCGGAAGACCGGCGTTCCAGCAGGTGAACCCCCGGCGGCCGTTACAGGTCAGTAATCGAACGCCCGCGCGGTGTTGGCGGAGATCGAGGTCGCCAGCGTGTCCTCGTCGATCCCGCGCACCGCGGCCATGGCGCGCACCGTGACCGGAATGAGATACGGCGCGTTGGGCCGTCCGCGGTACGGCGCGGGGGTCAGGAAGGGCGCGTCCGTCTCGACGAGGACGAGCTCCAGCGGGGCCACGGCCAGCGCGTCGCGCAGCGGCTGGGCGTTCTTGAAGGTCATGTTCCCGGCGAAGGACATGAAGTAGCCGGCGCGGGCGCAGATCCCGGCCATCTCCGCGTCGCCGGAGTAGCAGTGGAAGACGGTCCGCTCCGGGGCGCCCTCCTCCTTCAGGACGCGCAGGACGTCGGCGTGGGCGTCGCGGTCGTGGATGACCAGGGCCTTCCCGTGCCGCTTGGCGATCTCGATGTGGGCGCGGAAGGAGCGTTCCTGGGCCGCCATCCCCTCGGGACCGGTGCGGAAGAAGTCCAGGCCGGTCTCGCCGACGCCCTTGACCTGGGGAAGGGCGGCGAGCCGGTCGATCTCCGCGAGCGCCTCGTCCAGCGCGGCCTCACCACCGGGCCGCCGGGCCCCTTGCCGGGACCAGCCGTCGGGATCGCCGTGCACGATACGGGGCGCCTCGTTGGGGTGCAGGGCGACGGTGGCGTGGACGGCGTCGTACGTGGCCGCCGTCTCGGCCGCCCAGCGGGAGCCGTTCACGTCGCAGCCGACCTGGACGACCGTCGTCACCCCGACCGCCGCGGCCTTGGCGAGACCCTCGGCGACGGTGGAGGACTGCATGTCGAGGTGGGTGTGCGAGTCGGCCACGGGAACGCGCAGGGGCTCGGGAAGCGGGGGCGCGGCGTTCTTGTCGGAGGCGCCGGAGGCGGAGGAAGGCATGCCCCGATCCTACGAAGGCGGCATGCCCGGCCTCGTCTCGCGAGGACCGTCCTCATCTCACGGGGACGGGACCGGCCCCGGGGCTCGCCCGGCGGGGACCGGCCCGTCTCGTGGATCAGCTCGCCCGGCGGTGCTGGAACGGGTGCAGCAGGTCCGACAGGTGCCAGTGGCGCGGCTCCTGGGGGGCGTCGGCGGATTCGGCCGGCACGGCCGCCGCGGGCTGCCGGGGCGGTACGGGACGCGGCTGCCGGTGCGTCACGGAGTGCATGGAGTCGAGGACGGAGGACACCTGACCGGCGCGCATGATGCGCACCACGTGACTGTCGCAGTTCAGGCAGGTGGGCCGGCTGAGCGGCGAGGGAACCACCTCTCCGTTCGCCACGTACACCACGAACTCGGCACCCTCCGCGTCACGGTGGTGCTCGATCTCGTACGACTGTTCCCAGCCGTGCCCGCAGCGCATGCAGGCGAAGGAATACGACTCGTGGACGACGGCCGTCGCCGTGCCGCGCCGCTCGGTCCGTTCGGTGACCTGACCCGCGGCGGCACCGCCGGTCCGTCCTGTGGTCTCACTCATGCCAGCTCCTCTTGTCCGCTGGACAAGCACCTCCGTCGACGGGATTCCCCCTGGATCCCACCGACTCGTCGAAGGCGAGGGACGGGTGCGTCCCTTCATCCAGTGGACGCTTCTCCCGGCGCGAACGCATCAGGCCTGTCGAGTGTTGGAGTCGTTTTGGCCCTTCCTTGCCGGAAGGGGTCGGTCACCCGGCCTGAGCTTTGCCTTTCACGATAGTCCTTTGCCCTTCTATGGGGTGCTTCGTGCGGCGTTCTTTGCCGCGACGACGGCATCGAAGACGTCCCGTTTGGGAATCCCCGCGTCCGCGGCGACGGCGGCGATGGCCTCCTTGCGCCGCTCCCCCGCCTCCTCGCGCACCTGCACCCTGCGCACCAGCTCACCGGCGTCGAGTTCCTCGGCGCCCTTGTCGGGGGCGCCCTCGACGACGACGGTGATCTCGCCGCGGACCCCTTCGGCCGCCCAGGCGGCGAGCTCGCCCAGCGGGCCGCGCTTGACCTCCTCGTACGTCTTGGTCAGCTCACGGCAGACGGCGGCGCGGCGCTGCGCGCCGAGCACCTCCGCCATGGCGGCGAGGGTGTCGTCGAGCCGGTGGGGCGCCTCGAAATACACGAGCGTCCGGCGCTCCTCGGCGACCTCCCGCAGCCGGGACAGCCGCTCGCCCGCCTTGCGCGGCAGGAAGCCCTCGAAGCAGAAGCGGTCGACGGGCAGGCCGGACAGCGCGAGCGCGGTGAGCACGGCGGACGGGCCCGGTACGGCGGTGACCTTGATGTCCTTCTCGACCGCGGCCGCGACGAGCCGGTAGCCGGGGTCCGACACGGACGGCATCCCCGCGTCGGTGACCAGCAGCACCCTGGAGCCGCCGGCCAGCGCCTCGACGAGCTCCGGGGTCCGGGAGGCCTCGTTCCCCTCGAAGTACGACACGACGCGCCCCGTGGGCTGGACGCCGAGGGCCTGGGTGAGCCGCCGGAGCCTGCGGGTGTCCTCGGCGGCGATGACATCGGCCCTGGTCAGTTCCGCGGCGAGCCGTGGCGGGGCGTCGGAGATGTCGCCGATGGGGGTGCCTGCCAACACAAGGATTCCTGTCACGGCTCCATCCTCGCAGGGGTGCGGCCCGACAAGCTCATCCGGCTGGAAGGACCCATGCACGGGACTCCCACAGACCTGTTCCCTACGATGGCGCGGTGACCAGTACCGCGTCCTCCACGGACACCCGGCAGGGCCAGGCCGCCGAGCAGCGGCCGTCGTGGCAGCAGCGGCTGCGCCGATTCGGCTACACGGCGCCGCCCAGAAGTGATGTGCGCGACCGGCTCGTACCGCCGTACGCCGAGCCAGGCCCACGGATCTGGGCCTCTCTCGGGCTGGGCCGGGAGGTCGCCGACCGGTTCAACCGCTGGTCGGGCTGGGGAGGACCGCTCCTGGTCACCCTGTTCGCCGGGCTGCTGCGCTTCTGGAACCTGGGCAGCCCGAAGGCGGTGATATTCGACGAGACGTACTACGCGAAGGACGCCTGGGCACTGATCCACCGCGGGTACGAGGTCAACTGGTCGAAGGACGCCAACGACCTGATCCTCCAGGGCGGCGGGAACGTACGGGTCCCGACCGACGCCGCCTATGTCGTGCACCCGCCGGTCGGCAAGTACGTCATCGGGCTCGGCGAATGGATGTTCGGGTTCAACCCCTTCGGCTGGCGGTTCATGACGGCGGTGCTCGGCACGCTGTCGGTGCTGCTGCTGTGCCGGATCGGACGGCGGCTGTTCCGCTCGACGTTCCTCGGCTGTCTCGCGGGCCTGCTGATGGCGGTGGACGGCCTGCACTTCGTGATGAGCCGCACGTCGCTGCTCGACGGTGTGCTGATGTTCTTCGTGCTGGCGGCCTTCGGGGCGCTGGTCGTCGACCGTGACAGGGCCCGGGCCAGACTGGCGGCCGCGCTGCCCGTCGGGGCGGACGGTGCCGTACGCCCCGACGCGCACGTCGCCGAGACCACCCGCCTGGGCCGGCGGCCGTGGCGCTGGACGGCGGGCCTGATGCTGGGCCTGGCCCTCGGCACCAAGTGGAACGGTCTGTACTTCCTCGCCGCGTTCTGTGTGATGACGGTCCTGTGGGACGTGGCGTCGCGCCGGGTGGCGGGCGCGCGGCGGCCGTACCTGGCGGTGCTGAAGCACGACGTCGGCTGGGCGTTCCTGTCGACGGTCCCGGTGGCCGTGTACGTGTACCTGGTCTCCTGGACCGGCTGGATCCTCTCGCCCGACAACGGCAAGGGCGGCTACTTCCGCAACTGGGCCGCGACCGACGGCAAGGGCGGCAACTGGACCTGGCTGTTCCCCGACTGGTGGCGCAGCCTGTGGCACTACGAGCACGAGGTCTACAAGTTCCACGTCGGGCTGTCCTCGCCGCACACCTACCAGTCCAACCCGTGGAGCTGGCTCGTCCAGGGCCGCCCGGTCTCGTACTTCTACGAGTCCCCGCTGCCCGGCAAGGACGGCTGCCCCGCCGACGCCGGCGACAAGTGCGCCCGCGAGGTGCTGGCCCTCGGCACGCCCCTGCTGTGGTGGGCCGCCTGCTTCGCGATCCTCTACGTGCTGTGGCGCTGGGCCTTCCGCCGCGACTGGCGGGCGGGCGCTGTCGCCTGCGGTGTCGTGGCGGGCTACCTGCCGTGGTTCCTCTACCAGGAACGCACGATCTTCATCTTCTACGCCGTCGTCTTCGTGCCGTTCCTCTGTCTCGCCCTCACGATGATGATCGGCGCGATCCTCGGCCCACCGGGCTCCTCCGAACGCCGCCGGGTCGTCGGCGCCGCGGGAGCGGGAGTCCTGGTCCTGCTGATCGCCTGGAACTTCATCTACTTCTGGCCCCTGTACACGGGCCAGGCGATCCCGATCGACCAGTGGAGATCGCGGATGTGGCTGGACACCTGGGTCTAGCCGGACGGACACACCGGGAGGGCACGGCGGACGCCGTGCCCTCCCGGCCGTTGTCGGCCGGGGTGCGTCGGCCACCTGGGCGGGCGTCCGCGAACGGCGCCACCTGCGCGTACGCCCGGTGTCCCGACAGCCGAACATCGCTCATGTACATGAATCGGTGTATAGGTCTAACGATTCGGCGAAGGTCTGCACCAGGAGCCCCAGCCGCACCTACAGTGCTGGGGTGGCCGACTTTTCTGAACGCGTTCAGAAGTTCGGGAAGGGGCACGGGGAGGGGTTCGTGCGATGCGCAAGGGGGCAAGGGCTGCCGTCATCGGCAGTGTTTTCGCGGTGTTCGTGGGCGGCGCCGGCTACGGCGCCTACAACGTGGTGACCTCGATCAGCGGGGGCGGCGGCGACGGGCCCGCACCGGTGAGGACCGGGCCGCCCGGCGGCGACGAGGTCAAGGAGACGAGCCGGGCGTTCTTCGCCGCCTGGGAGAAGGGCGACGCCGCCGAGGCCGCGACGTACACGAACTACGCGACGAACGCCGAGGGGCTGCTCGCCGGCTACCACGACGACGCGCACCTCACCGACGTGAAGATCACGCCGGGCCCGGCGTCCGGGACGAAGGTGCCGTTCTCCGTCAAGGCGACGGTGTCCTACGAAGGGAAGCGCAAGTCCCTCTCGTACGACTCCGAACTGACCGTCGTGCGGGGCGAGACCACCGGGAAGGCGCTGGTCGCCTGGAAGCCGTCCGTGCTCCACCCGGAGCTGAAGGACGGGGACACCCTGGTCACGGGCGAGTCGGCGAGCCCGGCGATCGAGGCCGTGGACCGCGACAACGTCGTCCTGACGAAGGAGAAGTACCCCTCTCTGGGGCCCATCCTGGACGCGCTCCGCGAGAAGTACGGCGACACGGCGGGCGGCACCCCCGGCATCGAGCTGGCGATCCGGCACGGGAACGCGGACACCGGCGACACGACCCTGCTCACCCTCGCCGAGGGGCGGGCCGGCAAGGTCCGCACCACACTCAGCGCGAGCGCCCAGGCCGCCGCCGAGAAGGCGGTGCAGCAGTTCTCCGAGTCGTCGGTGGTGGCGGTGAAGCCGAGCACCGGCGAGGTGCTGGCCGTCGCCAACCACCGCCAGGACGGCTTCAACGCGGCCTTCCTCGGCAAGCTCGCGCCCGGCTCCACGATGAAGATCCTCAGCGCGGCGACGCTCATCGACAACGGCATCACGACGGCGACCGGCCCCGCGCCCTGTCCTCCCACCGCGACCTGGCAGAGCCAGACCTTCCACAACCTCACGGGCATGCAGCCGCAGGAGAACGCCACGCTCTCCGACAGCTTCGCCAGATCGTGCAACACCGCGTTCGTGAAGTTCGCGGACGAGGTGAAGGTCGACTCGCTGACCGCCGAGGCCCAGCAGCGCTTCGGACTCGGGCAGAACAACTGGAAGACCGGCATCGAGTCCTTCGACGGCTCGGTGCCCGCCTCCGGCGGCCCGGACACCGCGGCCAACATGATCGGCCAGGGCCAGGTCCAGATGAGCCCGCTGAACATGGCGTCGGTGACGGCCACCGCGATGACGGGCACCTTCCGGCAGCCGGTCATCGTGCCGCGCGCCCTCGACGACCGCCGACTGGCCACCGCGAAGGGCCTGTCCAGCGGTACGGTCGCGCAGTTGCGCTCCATGATGAACCGCACGGCCGTCAGCGGGACCGCGGCCGGGGTGATGTCCCGGCTCGGCGGCAGCATCGGAGCCAAGACCGGCTCCGCCGAGGTCGACGGCCAGGCCAAGTCCAACAGCTGGTTCACCGGATACCGGAACGACATCGCGGCCGCCGCCATGACCCAGGAGGGCGGTCACGGCGGGGAGGCCGCCGGTCCGATCGTCGCAGCTGTGCTACGAACGGGCGGCTGAGGTCGCTGGGCACAGGAGGGGCCCCTAGGGTGGTGCTGCTCGTTGAGGAACGAGAGGCACGGGGGTGTGTCGCGGGCATCGGGTGACGGCGGAGGGCTGAAGGCTGTGGGCAAGAGAAGACGCGTCACCGAGCGGCGGAAGACGAAGCAGCCCGCCGTGCTCGGCGGGGTGATCGCCGCCGCCGTGGTCGGCGGGGCGTTCGGCGTCTACGGCCTGTACGGCAGCGGCGCCGCCGCCGACGAGGGGACCACCGCCACCACGCGCAAGGCTGTCAAGACCGGCCCGCTGTCCGCGTCCGAGGTCGGCCTCGCGTCCTCCGCCTTCCTCACCGCCTGGCAGAGCGGCGACGTCACGGCGGCCGCCGCCGCCACCGACGACTCGGCCGCCGCCAGGACCACGCTGACCGGCTACGGCAAGGACGCCCACATCACCGGCGTGAAGGTGACGCGCGGCAAGCGCTCCGGCGCCGAGATGCCGTTCACCGTCAAGGCGACCGTCACCTACAAGGGCACGAGCAAGCCGCTGACGTACGCGTCGAAACTGACCGTCGTACGCCGGGCGAAGGACGGCACGGCGCTGGTCGGCTGGAAGCCGTCCGTCGTCCACCCGGACCTTCAGGACGGCGACCGGCTGGTCACCGGGGCGTCGGGGACCCCGCCGGTCACCGCCCTCGACAGCGACGGCGGGGAGCTGACCGAGGCGAAGTACCCCTCCCTGGGCACGGTCCTCGACGGACTGCGCGAGAAGTACGGCAAGACGGCCGGCGGCAAGGCGGGCATCGAGCTGCGCGTCCTGCGCAAGACCGCGAAGAAAGGCGCCCAGAAGACTCCCGACAAGACCCTGGTGACGCTCACCGAGGGCACCCCGGGCACCGTGAGGACGACGCTCGACGCGAGCCTCCAGGCGGAGGCCGAGCGCCGGGTGGCCGCCAAGCCGAAGGCGTCGGTGGTCCTGATGCGCCCCTCGACGGGCGAGATCCTCGCCGTCGCGAACAGCGGTCACGGCTTCAACACCGCGTTCCAGGGCTCCCTCGCGCCCGGCTCCACGATGAAGGTCATCACCGCGTCGCTGCTCTTCGACAAGGGCCTGGCCTCGGCGGACAAGGAACACCCCTGCCCCAAGACGGTGACCTACGGCGGGTGGAAGTTCCACAACGACGACGACTTCGAGATCAAGAAGGGCACGTTCAAGGCGAGCTTCGCGCGGTCCTGCAACACGGCCTTCATCTCGCAGGCGAAGAAGCTGGAGAACGACGACCTGACCAAGCAGGCCCAGCAGGTCTTCGGCCTGAGCATGAACAACTGGGCCGTCGGCGTCCCGTCGTTCGACGGCGCGGTGCCGGTGCAGAGCGCCGCGCAGATGGCCGCGTCGCTGATGGGCCAGGGCGGGGTCCGCATGAACCCGCTGAACATGGCGTCCGTCGCCTCCACCGTGAAGTCCGGCACCTTCCACCAGCCGTACCTGGTCGCCCCGTCGGTCGACCACCGCACGCTGGCCACGGCGCCCCGCACCCTGTCCGCGTCCACGCTCGCCCAGCTGCGCGAGGTCATGCAGTACACGGCCGCCGCAGGCACCGCCGCCGAGGCCATGTCCGGCCTCGGCCCCGACTACGGAGCCAAGACCGGCTCCGCCGAGGTCGACAACCAGAAGCAGCCGAACGGCTGGTTCACGGCGTGGAAGGGCGACCTGGCCGGTGCGGGCGTCGTCCAGCAGGGCGGCCACGGCGGCAGCACGGCGGGCCCGATCGTCGCGGCCCTGCTGAAGGCCGGCAGCTAGCTCCGCGCTGGCGGGGCGGCCCGCCGGTGTGCGCGGCGCCGCTCGCCGCCGCCCCGGCACGGTGATTCCGGTAGGACCGAGCGGACCCCGGACACCCCGGGCGGAGCCCAGGTCGCATGGCGCGTACACCGACCGCTAGCGTGCCCTCATGACCGCCACCGATGAGAACGCCGGGGAAGAGCAGGACCCCGCCGTGGAAGCCGCCGATCCCCGTTTCGCCGATGCCCTGAGGGAGTTGGGGCTCGACGAGGTGATCGGGCGCGTCCGTCGCTTCCCCGACCCGAACCGCAACGCCGCCGAGGCCGCCGCCGCGATCGGCGCCGAACTGAGCCAGATCTGCAAGTCGCTGTTCTTCGCGGCGGACGGGGTTCCGGTCCTGGTGCTGCTGGACGGCTCGGCGCACGTCGACATGGAGCTCGTCCGGCGGGAGCTGGGCGCCGAGAAGCTCACCCGGGCCGGGGCGCGGCTGGTGCGGGAGTCGACGGGGTACTCGACCGGCGCCGTACCGCCCTTCGGGCACCTGACGAAGACCCGTGTCCTGGTGGACCGTTCGCTGCTCGGCCACGACACGGTGTGGGCCTCGGCGGGCACCGCGTTCAGCGTCTTCCCGATGGACCCGGACAGCCTCGTCGCCCACGCGGACGGCACCCTGGTGGACGTGCGGGAGCGCACCGGGTGACTCCGCTGGTCACCGCCGCCGTGCTGCTCGCCGCGGTCACCCACGCCGGCTGGAACGCGCTCGCGCACCGCATCGAGGACAAGCTCGTCGGCTTCACCCTGATCGCCGGCGGCGGCATGCTGATCGGCCTGGTCATGGTGCCGTTCGTGGGGTTCCCGGCGTCCGGGGCGTGGCCGTACCTCATCGCCTCGGCCCTCATCCACATCGCCTACTACCTGCTGCTGATGCGCTCCTTCCGGCTCGGCGACTTCGGGCAGGCGTATCCGATCGCGCGGGGCACGGCCCCGCTGATCGTCACGCTGCTGGCGGCGGTCTTCGCCCACGAGGTGCCCGACGGATGGGCGGCCTCGGGCGTCGCGCTGTCCTGCGCGGGGCTGACCGGTGTCGCGCTGTGGGGGCTGCGCGGCCGTCGCGCGAACCGGGCGGCGATCGGCGCGGCCCTCGCGACCGGCGTCTCGATCGCCGCGTACACCGTCGTCGACGGTCTCGGCGTCCGCGCGTCCGGCACCTCCCTCGGGTACATCGCCTGGCTGATGGTGATCGAGGGCCTGGTGATCCCGGCGTACGCGTTCCACCGCTGGCGCGGTGCGACCCTCTCGACGCTCAGGCCGTTCGCCGCCGTCGGCCTCCTCGGGGCGGCCCTCTCCGTCGCGGCCTACGGGCTGGTGCTGTGGGCCCAGACCCGGGCGGAACTGGCGCCGATAGCGGCCCTGCGGGAATCCTCGATCATCGTCGGAGCCGCCATCGGGGCGGTGTTCTTCAAGGAACGGTTCGGGGCGCCCCGGATCGCGGCGGCGGGACTCCTGGTCGTCGGGATCGGGTTGATGATGCACGCCGGGTAGGCGCGGCCATCCGGTGCGGTCGCGCGGGGCGCACCGGGCCTCTCACGAGGGACCGCAGAGGGGCTGCGGAGGGTCCGAAGAGGGACTGCCCAAGGGCTGCCGAGGGGCCCGGGACCAGGGGAGGGGCGCGGGATCAGGGCCGCCTGGTCCGCATCGGTCCGCCCCGCCGTTCCGGGCCCGTGGCTCCCCGCTCCCCCTCGGAACCGGGCCGGACGGAAATGCGCCCGCGCGGGGTCCCGGCTCCCCCGGCTACGCGTCGACGGCCGTGCGCACCGCCCGTACCAGCGCCTGCGCCCGCGCGTCCGCCGTCACGCTCGTACGGAAGCCGTTGGTGACGTACCCGAAGGCGATGCCCGACTCGGGGTCGGCGAAGCCGAGGGCGCCGCCGCGGCCGGGGTGGCCGAAGGACCCCGGGGAGAGCAGCGGCGACGCTCCGCCGTGGAGCATGTAGCCGAGCCCGAAACGGGTGTTGACGACCAGGATCCGGTCGGGTCCCGCGGACTCCTGCGCCCGCGCGGCCGACAGCGTCCGCGGCGTGAACAGCCGGACGCCGTCCACCTCCCCGATCAGCGCGGCGTAGAAGCGGGCGAGGCCGTCGGCCGTGGCGATGCCGTTCGAGGCGGGCAGGACGGCCGCGCGGTAGGCGGGATCGTTCTCGTCGGGCGTCGGGGTGATCGCGGCGAAGGCGCGGCGGGTGAGGCTGTCCGGGTCGGCGTACGCCTCGGAGACCGCCCGCTTGGGCCGCGTCTTCAGGCCGCCGGGCGTCGACGGCGCCTGGACCTGCGCGACCCTCCCCACCCGGCCGGCCTCCGCCGCCGGGAGTCCGACCCACAGGTCCAGGCCCAGCGGCCCGGCGATCTCGTCCGCGATCCACCGGCCGATCGTGTGCCCGGTGACGCGCCGGACCAGCTCGCCCGTCAGCCAGCCGTACGTCTGCGCGTGGTACCCGTGCTCGGTCCCGGGCCGCCAGGCCGGCGTCTGCGCGGCCACCGCGGCGGCGGTGAGGTCGGGGTCGGCGGCCTCGGCGGGGGTGAGCGAACGGTCGAGGACGGGCACGCCGGCCCGGTGCGCGAGCAGGTCCCGCACGCGCGTGTGTTCCTTGCCGTGCGCCTTGTACTCGGGCCAGTAGGCGCCGACCGGCGCGTCCAGGTCGAGCCGGCCGCGCTGGGCGAGGAGCAGGAGTACGGCGGCGGCCACGCCCTTCGTCGCGGAGCGCACGATCTGCGCGGTGCCCTGCCGCCAGGGCTCGGTGCCGTCGACGTCGCGGGTACCGGCCCACAGGTCGACGACCTTGCGCCCCTCGCGGTACACGGTGACGGCGGCGCCCCGGTCCCCCAGCGCCGCGAAGTTGCCCGCGAACGCCTCCCTGACCGGCTCGAAGCCCTCGGCCACTGTGCCGTTCACGTCCACGCCCGCGCTCCCTGTCGCCTCACCAGCGCCGGCCACTGCCGACACCGGGTGCAACACGCGCCCGCGGCCTCGGATTCCTAGGTCCTGTCGTCACCTTCCCGCCCGCGGGGCGGGCGGGAAGGTGACGACAGGACCTGGGGGCGCTAGCCGAGCAGGATCGTGACCTCGATGTTGCCGCGGGTGGCGTTGGAGTAGGGGCAGACCTCGTGCGCCGCGTCGACCAGCTTCTTCGCCACGTCCTCGTCGACGACGGGGAGCGAGACGCTCAGGGCGACGGCCAGTCCGTAGCCGCGCTGCTTGTTGGGGCCGATCCCGACCTTCGCGGCGACCGTGGAGCCGGAGAGGTCGAGTCCGGCGCGGCGGCCGACCATCACCAGCGCGTTGTGGAAACAGGCGCTGTACCCGGCCGCGAACAGCTGCTCCGGGTTGGTGCCGTTCCCGTCGCCGCCGAGGGCGGGCGGCATCGCGACCTTCAGTTCGAGCTGCCCGTCCTGACTGGTCACGAAGCCGTTCCGGCCACCGTGGGCGGTGGCCTCGGCGACATACATGATCTTCGTCGGACGGCTGTCGACAACGGCTCCGTCGGTCACGGCAGGCCTCCCCCGGGGCGGGCAACAGTAGGTGGCGCACCCATGCATCGTGCGCAAGTACATGGTGCACAAGGTACTGGCCGGTATGACGCGCGGAAAGCCTCGGGGTACCCCTGGTCGATCATGCGATCCTGCCCCGCCTCCTGCCCCGCCTCCGGCCCAGGCCCAAGCCACGGCCCCGGCAGGGTCCGGGCCCCCGCCCGGACAGGCCGTCAGCGCCCGCCAGCCACACGGCCGGCCCCCGGCATCCCAGCCCCGCCCGCCCCCGCGCGCACCCAGCCGCACGGGCCCGGCACATCAGCCTCGGCCCGCCACCACGCGAGCCAGGCGGGCCGGCACCCGCACGCCACCGCGTCCGCCCGCCGCGCACGGCAAGCGTGACCGTCAACGCCCTCCCCGCCGCGTGAGCCCGCCCGTCAACGCCCACCCACCACCGCATGCGTCCGCCGAACGGGCCCGACCGTCGGCGTCCGCCCGCCGCGCGAGCCCGGCCCTCAGCGTCCGCGTGCCGCCGCGTTCTCCGCCCGCTCCGTCAGCAGTCGCAGTTCCTCACGCAGGCGCGTGACGTCGGTGCCGCTCAGGCCGGTCGCCGTCAGGAGCGCCTGCGGCACCTCCTCCGCGCGCTCCCTCAGCACCTCGCCGCGCCCGGTCAGGGCGACGCGCACCGAGCGTTCGTCGTGCGCCGAGCGCTCACGGCGCACCAGCCCGGCCGACTCCAGCCGCTTGAGCAGCGGCGACATCGTGCCGTAGTCGAGGTGCAGGGCCCCGGCCAGTTCCTTGACGGTGGTCTCGCCGCGTTCCCACAGGACCAGCAGGACCAGGTACTGCGGGTAGGTGAGGCCGAGTTCCTCCAGCAGCGGGCGGTACGCGGCGGTCACCGCCCGCTGGGCGGCGTACAGCGCGAAGCACAACTGGTCGTCGAGGAGCAGCGACCCGGCCGGCCCGCCGTCCTCCTGCTTCGCCACGCCTTGCCTCGTCCCGCCTTGTTTCGTCACGCCCCCATTGTCACGGAGCGCGGGTCGAACCCGAAGGGAAGCTCCAGACGGTGGGTGCGCATGAGGTCGCCGTCGGAGAGGAGGTCACCGGTTCCGCCGTCGGCGACGATCACGCCGTCGCTGAGGACGAGGGCGCGCGGGCACAGTTCGAGGGCGTACGGCAGGTCGTGGGTGACCATCAGGACGGTGACGTCCAACGAGCGCAGGATGTCGGCGAGTTCGCGCCGGGAGGCGGGGTCGAGGTTGGAGGAGGGCTCGTCGAGGACGAGGATCTCCGGCTCCATCGCCAGCACGGTCGCGACGGCCACCCGGCGCCGCTGTCCGAAGGACAGGTGGTGCGGCGGGCGGTCGGCGAAGGCCGCCATGCCGACCCGCTCCAGGGCGGTACGGACGCGTTCCTCCAGTTCGGCGCCGCGCATCCCGGCGGCGGCGGGCCCGAAGGCGACGTCCTCCCGCACGGTCGGCATGAACAACTGGTCGTCCGGGTCCTGGAAGACGATGCCGACCTTGCGCCGGATCTCGGCCATGTGCCGCTTGCCGACCGGGAGTCCGGCGACCGTCACCGTTCCGGCGCCGCCGGTCAGGATGCCGTTGAGGTGCAGGACGAGGGTGGTCTTGCCGGCGCCGTTCGGGCCGAGCAGCGCGACGCGCTCGCCGCGTCCGATGGTGAAGTCGACGCCGAACAGGGCCTGGTGGCCGTCGGGATAGGCGAAGGCGAGCCCGGAGACCTCCAGCGAGGCCGGCACGGCGTTCCCCCGCTCCGCGTCCCCCACGGGCGCCGCCGCGGCCGCCCCCTCACGGCTCCCCCCGGAAACCTCCCCGGACGTCGTCCCCGCGGGCGACCCGTCAACCGACCCGTCACGGGCCCCCTCGGGCCTCGCCCCGGACGTCCCCGCGGTCCTCCGCACCATCGTCTTCGTCTCCCCAGGCGTACCAGCAGACTTCACAGCGTCCATCCCAACAGACATACGGCGAGGGCGGCGAACGGAAGGGCGAGGGCGTACGACCACTGCGCCCGGGAGGCGGTCACCTCGTCGATGACCGGCATGGAACCGGCGTACCCCCGGCTCACCATGGCGAGATGCACGCGCTCCCCGCGCTCGTAGGAGCGGATGAACAACGCGCCCGCCGTCTTCGCGAGTACTCCCCAGTGCCGCACCCCGCTCGCCTCGAAACCGCGCGACTCCCGCGCGATGCGCATGCGCCGCATCTCGCCGCTGATGACATCGCCGTAGCGGATCATGAAGGAGGCGATCTGCACGAGGAGCGGCGGGAGCTTCAGCCGTTGCAGACCGAGGAGCAGTTCACGCAGTTCGGTGGTGGAGGCGAGGAGGACAGAGGTGGCGACGCCGAGGGTGCCCTTGGCGAGGACGTTCCAGGCGCCCCACAGACCGTTGACGCTCAGGGAGAGCCCCAGCACGTCCACCCGCTCGCCCTCCGCCACGAACGGCATCAGCACCGCGAACGCGACGAACGGGATCTCGATCAGCAGCCGCTTCAGCAGGAAGCCCGCCGGTACGCGGGCCTGGCGGGCGACCACCGCGAGCAGCACGGCGTACAGCGCGAACGCCCACATCGCCTCGCGCGGGGTGGACACGACCACGACCACGAAGGTGAAGGCCGCGGCGAGCTTGGTGTGCGGAGGGAGGGCGTGCACGGGCGAGTGCCCGTGCCGGTAGAGCTTGTGCGTGTGGCCCGCCCCCACGTCAGACGCCTTCCGGCACGGACGCCGGCGAGGTGTCGGACGTCCGGCGCCTGCGGACCGCCCAGAAGACGCCGGTGCCCGCGACGACGGTGGCCCCGACGCCGATCACTCCCGCGAGGCCGCCGGAGACACGGGCGTCGGAGATGTCCTTGACTCCGTAGCCGGCGAGCGGCGAGTCCTCCGTCGCGTGCTTCTCGACCTTGGTGTCGATGCCCTTGTCCTTGGCGACCTTCTCCAGGCCGTCGGGGCTCGCCGAGGCGTAGAAGCTGACGAATCCGGCGAGGACGAGGGAGGCCACGAGACCGGTGATCCACACCGTGCGGTGCGAGGAGCGGGCGGCGACGGGCGCGGTGGCCTCGGGGGCGGGGGTGTCGACGAGTTCCCCGTTCACCCGCAGCTTGAGCCGCTGCCGCAGACCACGGGCGCCGTGCACGAGATCGGGCCGTACGGCGATGACGGCACCGACGGTGAGCGCGGTGATGGCGGCCTCGCCGAGGCCGATGAGGAGGTGGACCCCGATCATCGCGGTGGCGACCTTGGAGACCGCGACGTCGGTCGTTCCGCCGATGGAGTAGAGGAACGTGAAGGCGACGGCGGCGGCCGGGACGGACAGCAGCGCGGCGACGAAGGACGCGACGGTGACCGAACGGCGCTTGCGGGGCAGCACCTTCACCAGGCCGCGGAAGACGGCGTACGAGACGACCGTGGTGACGATCGCCATGTCGGTGATGTTCACGCCGAGCGCGGTGAGTCCGCCATCGGCGAAGAGGATGCCCTGCATGAGGAGGACGACCGAGACGCAGAGGACACCTGTGCAGGGGCCGACGAGGATCGCGGCCAGGGCGCCGCCGAGCAGATGTCCGCTGGTCCCGGCCGCGACCGGGAAGTTCAGCATCTGCACGGCGAAGATGAAGGCGGCGACCAGGCCGGCGAGCGGCGCGGTCCGTTCGTCGAGTTCACGGCGGGCACCACGCAGGCTCACGGCGATGGCGCCGGCCGCGATCACTCCCGTGACAGCGGACACCGGGGCGTTGATGAATCCGTCAGGTACATGCACCGTCCGATGATAATGCCTTGTTGCGAACGACTTGCAAGAGCGATTCACCCACGAACAACCCGTCACGGAAGTGACCGCGGGAACGGCCCACGAGGAAAAGGGGAGCGGGGCACCCGCTCGGGGGCACCACGGGCGGATGTGACCGCCGGCGCACACATGGGCCCGCCCTGACGGGGCAGGCGTCCCGGGAGGAAGCGTCACGGACGGCCGGAGAGCGGTTTCCGTGAGATGTGCGACATTGGAAGAGTGACGGATTCACAGCATCCGCATAGGTAACGCAGCGTAAGGAGTCGGTTCATGCACGCCGTCGAACAGTACGCACGCGCCCACATCGTCACCGACTCCGCCGACTCCGCCGACGACGAACACCGTGCTGTTCCGGTGGCCCTCCGCTACGACCCCGAGACCGACCCCCGACGGGTGCGCATCACCCTGCCCGGCCCCCATGAGTGGACCTTCGACCGCGAACTCCTCGAACAGGGCCTGCGCGTCCCCGTCAGCAGCGGCGACATCCGCATCTGGCCGTGCGGCCGCGTCCAGGCCGTCCTGGAGTTCCACTCCGCGCAAGGAGGGGTGGCGGTCGTGCAGCTCGACACGAAAGCACTGGTGCGCTTCCTCCGTCGTACGTACACGGCCGCCACCCCGGTGGCTCACTGACTGCCGGTCACCGACTCCCGGTGGCCGACCCTTCGGCCGACCACCGGTTCCGCCGGCCGCTCAGACGCCGACCAGCTTCTTGACGTCGTCCCCGTCCTGCGCGCCCCCGTCGAGCGCGCGCAGGCCCTCGCCCTCGACGTCCACGTTCGGCAGCGCGCGGTCCAGCCACCTCGGCAGCCACCAGGCCTTCTTGCCCAGCAGCGCGAGCACCGCCGGGACCAGCGCCATCCGCACGACGAACGCGTCGAAGAAGACGGCGATCGCGAGGCCGAAGCCGATCATCTTGATCATCGACTCGCTGGATCCGATGAACCCGGCGAAGACGGCCATCATGATGACGGCGGCCGCCGTGACGACCCGCGCTCCGTGCTTGAACCCGGTCACGATCGCCTGGCCGGGCTTCTCTCCGTGGACGTAGGCCTCCCGCATGCGGGTCACGAGGAACACCTCGTAGTCCATGGCCAGCCCGAAGACGACGCCCACCATGAAGATCGGCATCATCGACATGATCGGGCCGGTCTCCTCGACGCCCATCAGGCCGGACAGCCAGCCCCACTGGAAGACCGCGACGACCGCGCCGAGGGCCGCCATCACGCTGAGCAGGAAGCCGAGGGCCGCCTTCAGCGGGACGAGGATCGAGCGGAACACCACGATCAGCAGCAGGAAGGCGAGACCGACCACGAGCGCGAGATACGGGATCAGCGCGTCGTTGAGCTTCTGCGAGAAGTCGATGTTCATCGCGGTGGAACCGGTGACCAGCACCGTCGAGTCCGTGTCGGTCCTGATCTCGCCGCCCGCGTCGCGGATGGAGTGGACCAGGTCCTCGGTCTTGACGGAGGACGGCTTCGCGTCGGGGATCACCGTGATCATCGCGGTGTCGCCGGCCTTGTTGTACGTCGCCGGGCTCACCGAGACGACGTTCTTGAGGTCCTTCACCTCGTCGGCGACCCGGGTGACCGCGCCCTTCGGGTCGTCGCTCGCCTTCGCGTCGACGACGACCATCAGCGGACCGTTGAAGCCGGGCCCGAAGCCGTCGGAGAGCAGGTCGTAGGCGCGCCGCTGGGTGGTGGACACCGGCTGCGAGCCGTCGTCGGGCAGGCCCAGTTCGAGCGAGGCCGCCGGGACGGCCGCCGCGCCGAGGCCGATCACGCCGAGCAGCAGCACGGCGAGCGGGCGCCGGACGACGAAGCTCGCCCAACGGGCACCCATGTTGGGCCTGCCCTCCTTCTTCGCGGCGCGGCCGCCGCCGAAGAGCCTGCTCTTCTTGCCGGCCGGCTGGACCCTGCGGCCCGCGTATCCGAGCAGCGCGGGAATGAGGGTCAGCGCGATGAGTACGGCGATCGCGACCGTGCCCGCCGCCGCGACGCCCATCTTCGTGAGCATCGGGATGTTGACGACCGAGAGGCCGACCAGCGCGATCACGACGGTCAGGCCCGCGAAGACCACCGCCGAGCCCGCCGTACCGACGGCCCGTCCGGCCGCCTCCTCTCGTTCCCGGCCCTCGGCCAGTTCGGCGCGGTAGCGGGAGACGATGAACAGGGCGTAGTCGATGCCGACCGCGAGGCCGATCATCATCGCGAGCGTGGAGGTGGTGGAGCCGAGGTCGAGCACGCTGGCGAGCGCGGTGATCGTCGAGACGCCGATGCCGACGCCGATCAGCGCGGTGAGCAGCGGCAGCCCGGCCGAGAGCAGGGAACCGAAGGTGATGACGAGGACGACCGCGGCGATCGCGATGCCGATGATCTCGCTGGACCCGGTCTCGGGTGTCGCCTGGAGCGCGTCACCTCCGACCTCGACGGTCAGTCCGGCGTCCCGCGCGTCCTGCGCGGCCGCGTTCAGGGCGTCCTTCGAGGCGTCCTTCAGCTCCATGCCGGAGACCTCGTACCGCACCGAGGCGTACGCGACGGACCCGTCCTTGCTCACGGCGTGGGCCTTGAACGGATCGGCGACGGAGGTGACTTCGGAGCCGGTGCCGAGGACCTTGACGGCCTTCTGGACCGTCGCCTTGTTGTTCTTGTCCGCCATCTTCTCGCCGGCGGGCGCCTTGAAGACGACCCGTGCGGTCGCTCCGTCGGCGCTCATGCCCTGGAAGCGGCTCTCCAGCAGGTCGAAGGCCTTCTGCGCCTCGGTGCCGGGTATCGAGAAGGAGGACGATCCCGCGACGGGCGCGGAGGCGGCGCCGACACCCGCGAGCGTCAGCAGGGCCACCCAGATCAGGGCGGCGAAGTGCCGTCGCCGGAAGGCGAGTCGGCCTATTTTGTACAGAAAAGTGGCCACGAGGGCGTACTCCCGGTCAGGTCGTGGGAGGGCAGGGGCTTGTGTGATCACCCGAGTGGGGGCAAGGGGGATCAGCCCGACGACGTGAGCGGCGCGCGTCAGGTGCGACTGGGGCTACATGAGGATGCGGGGAAGGAAAGACGAGGCGTGAAGGGTGGGGTGGGGATTCAGGCGCCGAGAGCGGGGAGGACCACGGCGTCGATGTACGAACTCAGGAAGGCCCGCGTCGGCGGGAGTTCGTCGATCATGGTGCGAGCAGCGAAGGCGCCGATGAGCATGTGCATCACATACTCCGTCGCCGGGTTGTCCTCGCGGATCTCACCGCGGTCGACAGCGCGCCGGAGGACGCCGCGCAGCTCTTCCATCTCCGGCTCGATCAACCATTCCCGGAACGCCTTGAGCAGATCCGGGTTCCCGTGTGCCGCCATGGCCAGGCCCCGCATCAGCGCGGAGTCCTGTTCCATCTCGCAGTCGTCCTGCCGGAGGGCGAGCGCCAGGAAGTCGCCCCGCAGGGTCCCGGTGTCCACGTCGGAGAACTTCAGCGGCTTCTGGTGCCGCAGCGCTTTCACGACGAGCTCGGCCTTGCCGCCCCACTGGCGGTAGAGCGTGGCCTTGCTGGAACGGGTACGGGCGGCGACGGCGTCCATCGTGAGGGCGTCGTAGCCGACTTCGCGAAGCAGGTCGAGCACGGCCGCGTACAGCTCGGCCTCGCGCTCGGGCGTGATCCGACTGCGACGCACCGTCGCGGCTTCAGCCATCCCACTCACCTTTCCCGCTTCGACGACACGGATTCGTATGTCCTTGAAGATACCCCCGACGCCAACGAAACGAAACCGTTTCGTACGTGTGCTGGGTCACTCCGGCGGCGCGGGAGTGAATACGGGATTTTCCCGGGCCACAAGTTGCCGGGGCCCGTCCGGCGGAAAAGCATGGTGAGGTGAGCGACGAGTACGAGAACGCGACGACGGACGAGAGCTCCCCCGGCTATCTGCGCTTCCCGCACCTGAGCGGCGACCGGTTGTGCTTCGTCACCGAGGACGACCTGTGGCTGGCCCCGCTGGACGGCCGGGGGCGCGCCTGGCGGCTCACCGTCGACCGCACCAAGGTCGGCCACCCCCGCTTCTCCCCCGACGGCCGCCACATCGCTTACACGAGCTGGCGCAGTTTCGTCCCGGAGATCCATCTGGCGCCGGTGGACGGCGGACCCGGCAGACGGCTCACCTACTGGGGCAGCGCGGACACCCAGGTGTGCGGCTGGTCCCCCGACGGGGACATCCTCGCCGTCGCCTCGCACGGCCAGCCCTTCTCGTACTTCACCTGGGCCTACTCCGTCCCCACCGACGGCGACCCCGGCCGCAAACAGCCCTGGGGCCCGGTCTCGGACATCGGCGTCGCCGACATCGAGGGCGAGCGGAAGACCCTGCTGCTCACCGGCACCCCACCGCACGAACCGGCCGCCTGGAAGCGGTACCGGGGCGGGGCCATGGGCCGCATCTGGCTGCACGGCAGGCAGTTGGTCCCCGACCTCGAAGGCCACCTCGCCTGCCCGATGTTCGTGCGGGGCCGGATCGCGTTCCTCTCCGACCACGAAGGCGTCGGGAACCTCTACTCGTGCGCGTACGACGGCTCCGACCTGCGCCGTCACACCGACCACGACGCCTTCTACGCCCGGCACGCCTCCTCGGACGGCACCCGGGTCGTCTACCAGTGCGCGGGCGACCTGTGGATCGTCGACAGCCTGTCCCCCGAGTCGGTCCCCCGCCGGCTCGACGTCGTCCTGGGCGGTCCGCGCGCCGGGCGGCGGTCGTACCAGGTGCCCGCCACCCAGCACGTGAACAGCATCTCCGTGGACGAGACGGGCCGGGCGAGCGCCGTGGTCGTACGCGGCAGCCTGTACTGGCTCACCCACCGCGACGGTCCCGCGCGCACCCTCGCTGACACCCCGGGCGTACGGGTCCGGCTCCCGGAGATGCTCGGTTCGGGCGGCCAGGTCGCGTACGTCACCGACGCGGAGGGCGAGGACGCCGTCGAGATCGCCTATCTGCCGCGCGCGACCGGCGACCGCCCGCCGCGCCGCCTCGCCTCCGGGATGCTGGGCCGCGTCCAGGAACTGGTGTCGGACCCACGGGGCGAGCGCCTCGCCATCGCCTCGAACGACGGACGCCTGCTCCTCCTCGACGCGACGGAGGAACCGGGGGACGCCTCCGGGGCGGAGGCGGGCGACCTCTCCGACGACGGTGAGCCCGGCGACGCCTCCGGCGCCGGGTCGGGTGGCACCTCCGAAGCGGAGGCCCACGACACCTCCGGTGCCGAGGCGGGTGACAGCTCCGGAGCCGGGTCGGGCGACGGCACGAGGGCTGGGCCGGACCCGACCGGTGCCGAGCCGGGGGACGTCTCCGGAGCCGGGACGGGTGACGTCTCACCAGCGGGGGCCGGTGGCACCTCGGGCACAGGGACCGGTGACGCTCCGGGCGCGACGCCCGGCGGGGGGCCCGGCACCGGGAGCGGCGCCGCTCCCGGCACGGAGGCCGGTGACACCCCTGGCCGTGGGACCGGTGACGCTTCCGGCAGTACGGAGGCCGGTGGCACTCTGGACGCGGATACCGGCGGCACCGGGTCCGGGGCCGGAGCGGGTGAGGTCGTCGAGCTCATCCGTTCCATCAACGGCCCGGTGACGGACCTCGCCTTCTCGCCGGACGGCGCCTGGTTGACGTGGTCGCACCCCGGCATCGGCCGGTCCCTGCGGCAGATCAAGATGGCCCGCATAAAGGACCGGCTGGTCGTCGACGTCACCAACGGCCGCTTCGAGGACGAGAATCCGGTGTTCACACGGGACGGCCGCTACCTGGCCTTCCTCTCCTGGCGCGGCTTCGACCCGGTGTACGACGTGCACACCGGGGACCTGTCCTTCCCCCTCGGCTGCCGCCCGTACCTCGTCCCGTTGTCCTCCGCCACCCCGTCCCCCTTCGCGCTGAACCCCGACGGGCGGCCGGCCGCCGGGGGCCTCGACCCCGTCGAGGAGGAATCCGGCGACGGCAGCACCACGACCGTCGAACTCGAAGGCCTGGAGAGCCGGGTGACACCCTTCCCGGTCACCGCCTCCAAGTACTCGGCGCTGCATCCGGTCTCGGGCGGCGGCCTGGTCTGGCTGCGCTGGCCGATCTCCGGCGCGCTGGGCGAGACCTTCGCCAACCCGGACGACACGACGGGCCGTCCGACCCTGGAGTTCTTCAACATCACCAAGGCGAAGAAGTCCGAACTCGTCGACCACCTGGACTGGTTCGCGGTGAGCGGCGACGGTTCGCGGCTGGTCGTCGTCGACGAGGGGGACCTGCGGGCGGTCCCCTCCACCGAGTCCGGCGACAGCGACTCGACCGTGTGGATCGACCTGCGCCGCATCCTGCACGAGGTGGACCCGTGCGCCGAGTGGCGCCAGGCGTACGCGGAGGCCGGCCGCATCATCCGCGCCTACTACTGGGACCCGAACATGTGCGGCATCGACTGGGACGCGGTCCTCGCGCAGTACCGCCCGCTGGTCGAACGGGTGGCCTCCCCCGACGAGTTCGCGGACCTGCTGCGCGAGGTCCTCGGCGAACTGGGCACCTCGCACGCGTACGTCTCGGCCGCGCGCCGCAACGAGGGCCCGCCCCACTACCAGCGCTGGCAGGGCCTGCTGGGAGCCAACTTCGTGTGCCGCGACGACAGTTGGATGATCAAGCGGATCCTGCCCGGCGACTCGTCCGACTCCAAGGCGCGTTCACCGCTGGCGGGCACCGGCATCCGCGAGGGTGCCGCGCTGACCCATGTCGACGGGCGCCCGGTGAACCCCGTCACCGGCCCGTACCCGCTGCTCGCCGGCGCGGGCGGCACGACGGTGGAGCTGACGTTCAGACCGGCGGAGGGCCGGGGCCGCTCCCGGCGGGTGGCGGTGGTCCCGCTGATCGACGAACGCCCCCTGCGCTACCAGGACTGGGTGGCCAAACGCCGCCAGGTGGTCCGGGAGTTGAGCGGCGGCCACTGCGGCTACCTGCACATCCCCGACATGGGCGGCTCGGGCTGGGCCCAGTTCAACCGCGACCTGCGGATGGAGGTCTCGCGCCCGGCCCTCATCGTCGACGTGCGGGGCAACGCGGGCGGCCACATCAGCGAACTGGTCGTCGAGAAACTGACCCGCACGATCCTCGGCTGGGACCTCACCCGCGACGCCCAGCCGGTGTCGTACGCCTCCAACGCCCCGCGCGGCCCGGTGGTGGCCCTGGCCGACGAGGCCACCTCCTCGGACGGCGACATGATCACCGCCGCGTTCAAACTGCTGAAGCTGGGGCCGGTGGTGGGGCAGCGCACCTGGGGCGGCGTGGTCGGCATGACCGGCCGCCACCGTCTCGGCGACGGAACGGTCATCACGGTGCCCATGAACGCCGCCTGGTTCGACGAGTACGGCTGGTCCGTCGAGAACCACGGCGTCACCCCCGACCTGGAGATCCTGCGCACCCCGCTCGACTGGGCGGAGGGCCGGCACGCCCAGCTGGACGACGCCGTCCAGCTGTCCCTGGACCTGCTCCGCACCCATCCCGCGGCGTCCCCGCCGGACCACTCCGACGTGCCGGACAGGACACGGCCGAAACTCCCGCCGCGATCGGGCTGACGGCGAATGGGGTGCCCCCTCGGAAGGGGGCACCCCATTCAGGCCGAGCGGGCCGGTCGATCAGGCGTCGTAGTCCTGGTCGAAGCGGTCCTGGGCTTCACGCTGGGTGCGCTCCGGGCCCTGCATCGCACGGTCACGCCCGGCGGGCGGACGCTGGCTCGCCTCTTCGCGCGGCTGGCCCGACTTCTTCTTGGCCTGCTTCAGCTGCTCGGCCTTGTTCTTGAACTGCTCCTGCATGCTGCCCATGAAAGTTCACTCCCGTAGGGGGTAGTGGGTGAGGGGGGTCGGCCCGATCCCGTTGTGGGGGGCGGGTGTTCGGGCCTCGACCAGACTGACACGCAGGGACGGAGCACGCATTTCGATCAGTCACTCACCGTGAGAATCCCTTGTGAGACCCCCCGGGGCGACGCCGGGGAGACCTCAGCGGCGCCCCCGCGAGGTCCGGGTGGCCCCGAGCCACCCGGCAGACCCGGCGGCCCCCCAGTGACCCCAGCGGCCCCGGGCGAGACCGACCCCGGCGCGACCCGTGGGACGGGGTTCGCCCCTGGCACCCGCCCCCACGGCCGGCCCCGCTGCCACCCACCCCCCGCGGCTCAGGGGGTCGTCGACGTCCGTTCCTGTTCGTCGGCGGCCCCGCCCGCTCCGACCAGCCCGGTCCGCACACCGCCGAGGCGCGGCCCGAACCGCCGCATCTCACGCTGCCCGACCGCCCCGATGAGCCCGGGCAGGTACCCGCGGACCCCCTGCATCCCGCGCAGCCACCACTGCGCGTACACATGGCTGGACCGGCGCTCGATCCCGGCCACGATCCGGTCGACGGCGGGACCCAGCGGGTACGTCTTGTTGGACGGCCACGGCAGCCGTTGCCGCAACTCCCGCATCACCTCGTCCTGGTCGGCGCCCCGCACCATGTCGGTGTCCGTCCACGACAGATACCCCACGCCCACGCGTACGCCCTTGAAGCCGACCTCCGCGCGCAGGCTGTGCGCGTACGCCTCCACACCGGACTTGGAGGCGCAGTAGGCCGTCATCATGGGAGCGGGCGTGATCGCGGCCAGCGACGCGATCTGCAGCAGGTACCCCCGGCTCTCGGTCAGCAGCGGCAGGAACGCCCGAGCGGTCACCGCCGATCCGATCAGGTTCACCTCGATCACCCGCCGCCAGGCCGCGGGGTCGGAGTCCATGAAGGGGCCCCCGCTCGCGACACCGGCGTTCGCGACCACGATGTCCACCTTGCCGAACCGCTCCTTGACCTCCTGGGCGACCCGCGCCATCGCCTCGTGGTCGGTGACGTCGGCGTACCAGTGGCCGCTCTCGCCGTGCAGGCGCTCCGCGACGCTCTTCAGCGCGTCCGCCTCCAGACCGACCAGCGCGACCTTCGCCCCGCGCGCGGAGAGCTTGCGCGCCAGGAGCTCGCCGACACCGCGCGCCGCGCCCGTGACGACCGCGACCTGTCCTTCCAGACTCACCCTGCTCATGCGCCCTCCTTCATCTCGGCGACCTCCGCGATTGCCACGCCCGCCGTGCCTGCCGTGCCTGCCACACCCTCCGCGGCCACCGGCGTTCCGGCGTTCCGCGCGTACGTCGTGACGAGTTCCCGGATCCGGGCGGTCACCAGCTCCGGCGCCTCCACCGGCGTCATGTGCCCGAGCCCCGGCAACTCGGTGCTGCCGACGCAGTTCGGCAGCACCGCCACCAGAGCACGCGCGTGCACCACCGGCGTCAACCGGTCCACCGTGCCCGCGATCACCGCCGTCGGCACCCTCAACTCCCGTACCCCGGAGTCGAGATCGAGCGAGGAGAGCACGGCCGACCAGGCGTGCCGCACCCCGCGCGGACAGGCGTGCACGATCCGCGCGCACGCCTCCACCATCGCCGGGGACGAACCCGGGCCCATGGTCGCGTACTTGAGGATCCTCTTGGCGATCGGCGTGACCGGCCCGAGCGGCGCGCGCGAACCGAGCACGGCCTGGGTGATCCGCGTCCGGAGCGGGCCGGCGCGCATCGGCAGCACGCGCGCCTCCGCGACGAGCCGCGTGCTCCCCGTGCTGCACAGCAGCGCCGCCGCCGCGTGCTCCCTGAACCGCGGCCGCGCCGAGGCGGCCATGATGGTCATCCCGCCCATGGAGTGCCCCGCGAGCACGGCCTGCTCACCCGGCGCCAGCGTCGCCGCGAGCACCGCCTCGAGGTCGTCGGCGAGCGCCTCCGTGCTGCACGTGGCGCCGACGGGGCTGCGCCCGTGTCCGCGCTGGTCGTACGCGATGACCCGGTGGTCGACCGCGAGGTCCCGGATCTGCGCCGCCCAGAAGGCGGTCGAGCAGGTCCAGCCGTGCGCGAGGACGACGGCCGGCGCGTCCTCGGGGCCGTGCACCTCCACGTGCAGCCGGGCGCCGTCCGCGGAGTGCGCGACCAGTTCCCGGGCGGGTGTGGGCGGCGCGTACGCGCCGTGCGCCTCGTTCGTAGGTCGGCTCATGCTCCTGCCTCCACCTTCGTCGTGCGGGTGCTCTGCGTGCCGGCGCCCCGCGTGCCCGGCTCCGGCGCGGCTCCGGCTTCGGGCTTCGGCGCCCGCAGCACGTCGTACTCCGCCAGGTCGACGCGGCGCGTGGCCCTGCGGAACTCGGTCGTCGTACCGGGCCACACGGTCGTGTTGACCCCGTTGGCATCGAGGTACCAGCTGGTGCAGCCGCCGGTGTTCCACACCGTGCGCTTCATCCGCTCCTGGACCCGGTGGTTCCAGTCGTCCACGGCGCCGGGGCGCGCGTCGAGCGCGGCGCGTCCGCCGAGGACGTCCAACTGCCGTACGAAGTCCGCCATGTAGTTCAGCTGGGACTCGATCATGAGGATCATCGACGAGTTACCCAGCCCGGTGTTGGGGCCGATGATCGTCATCCAGTTGGGGAAGCCCGCCGCGGTGGCGCCGCGCAGCGACTTCATGCCGGTCTCCCAGGCCTGCGCGAGCGTCCTGCCGTCCGCCCCGACGACCCGGTCGGCGATCGGCATGTCGGTGACGTGGAAGCCGGTCCCGAAGACGATCGCGTCGACCTCGGCCCTGGTGCCGTCGGCGGCGACCACCGTGGAGCCGTCGATCTCGGCGAGTCCGGAGGCCACGACGTCCACGTTCGGCCGGGTGAGCGCCGGATAGTAGGCGTTCGAGAGCAGGATGCGCTTGCAGCCGATCCGGTAGTCGGGGGTCAGCTTCGCGCGCAGCGCCGGGTCCTTGACGGCGCGGAAGATGTTCCGCTTGGCGAGACGCTCGACCAGGCCGAGTTCGTCGGGCCGCTTGGTGAACGCCTGTACCTGGAGTTCCCGGATGCCCCAGAGCAGCCCGCGCCTGGCCTGTGCCGTGAACGGCAGCCGCCGGTGCAGCCACCGCTCGGCGCCGCTGACGGCCCGGTCGACCCGCGGCATCACCCACGGCGCGGTGCGCTGGAAGACGGTCAGGGCGGCGACGTCGGGCTGGATCGCCGGCACGATCTGGATGGCCGAGGCGCCGGTGCCGACCATGGCGACCCGCTTGCCGCGCAGGTCGTAGTCGTGGTCCCAGCGGGCCGAGTGGAACACCTTCCCGGTGAAGGTGTCGATGCCCGGGATCGAGGGGATCTTGGGGTCGGAGAGCGGCCCGGTCGCGGACACCACGACGTCCGCGGTCAGGGACCCGCCGCTCGTCTCGATCTCCCAGCGCAGCTTCTCGGCGTCCCAGGTCATCCGCTCGACCTCGCGGCCGAACCGCAGATGCGGCCGGAGCCCGAAGACGTCCGTCACGCGCTCCAGGTAGGCGCGGATGTGCTCCTGCCCGGAGAAGGTGCGCGGCCATTCGGGGTTGGGCGCGAACGAGAACGAGTACAGGTGCGACGGGACGTCGCAGGCGCACCCGGGATAGCTGTTGTCGCGCCAGGTGCCGCCCACGCTGTCGGCCCGCTCCAGGACGACGAAGTCGGTGATCCCTTCGCGGCGCAGCCGGACGGCCGCCCCCAGCCCGCCGAACCCGGACCCGATCACCGCCACCCGTACATGCTCGTGCTCGGTCATCCCGACGCCTCCCTAGCCCGCACGACCCTGCCAGTGAACACTGGCACAATCGGGAGGGTAGAGCAGCCGCGTACTGATGGGTAGGGGTCGCGACCGGGAAAGTTACCGGGGGTACGACGTAGGGTGCGCACGTGGCCGAGGGATCAGGAAAGCGGGGCGCGGAGGCGCGAGCGGGGGGCGCCCAGACACGGAGGTCCGGCACGCGCCGGCCGGACACCGGGGGCCGCCCGGCCCGGGAGCCCGGCCCCGGCCCGCTCGCGGACGCCGACCGGTCCGCCCCGGAGGCCCGCAGACGCGAGTACCGCATGGAGGAGCTGGCCGAGGAGGCCGGCATCACCGTGCGCACCCTGCGCTTCTACCGGGAGCGCAAACTCATACCCCCGCCCCGGCGCGAGGGTCGCATCGCCTGGTACGACGACACCCACCTGGCCCGCCTGCGCACCATCTCGGCGCTGCTGGAACGCGGCCACACCCTCAACGGCATCGCCGAACTGGCCGAGGCCTTCGACCACGGCCGCGACGTCGGCGAACTGCTCGGTCTCGGCGAGCCCACCGAGGAGACCCCGGTCCGTCTCTCCCCCGAGGAACTGGCCGACGTCTTCGCGGGCCAGGCGACCCCGGAGAACCTCGCCGCGGCGCTCGACCTCGGCTACCTGGGCACGGACGGCGGCGAGATCGTGCACATCAGCCGCCGCCTGCTCGACGTCTCGGCCGCCCTGGTCCGCGAGGGCATACCGCTCGCGGACGTCCTGACGGCCGCCCGCCGCGTACGCGAACACACCGAGGCGCTGGCCGAACTCTTCACCACCCTGGTCCTCACCGCGGACCGCACCCCCGAAGACCTCCAGCGCCTGCGCCCCCTGGCGAAGAGCGTGGTGGAGGCGGAGCTGTCGATGGCGATGGACCGACAGATCAGCCGACGCCCCCGTCCCTGAAGGCCCGCTGCGGGACAGCCGCACAGCCGACCAGCGAGGTCATCCCTGACATCGGCCCGGCGCTGCTCACCGAGGAGGGGTTCCAAGCTCTGCGGGACGCCCTCGGCGCCCGCTCGAACGGGACTCGTCCCAGGCACCGGGAGACATCCCTCTTGACCTGGGTCGCGCACCGTACGAGGTGCAGCGGCCGCCTGTACTTCGCCCCGCGGAAGGCTCACACGTACGGCGACTACGTCCGCCGCGCTTCCGCCCGCGGCACAACCTGACCTGCTCCCGCCGGCATCCGCGCCGGTCGGCTGGACGACTGCACCGTCAGCCGCTATCGAGAGACATTCGCCACGGACGGCGGGGTGACCCGAGAGCAGCTCCTCAAAGACGGAGTTCGCGTCATGGTCGCCGAAGGACGGTCAGGTGGTGGACCGGACCGCCTGGCCGGACCGGACACCTCGCGGCTGACGTTCACCGTCACGGGCTCCCGCCGGATCGGCCGGAGCCCTGAGAACAGGGTGGGGTGCAGTGATCCTTCGCCCCCACCCTGTTCTTTTCAGACCTCGAAGACAACCGTCACTGGAGCATGGTCGGACCAGCGCTCCTCGTGCGAGGCGGCCCGCTCCACATATCCCTTGACCGCGCGCCGAGCCAGCCCAGGAGTGGCGACCGCGAGATCGATCCTCCACCCTGAATCGTTCTCGAAGGCCCGCCCCCGGTACGACCACCACGAGTACGGCCCCTCGGCGTCCGGGTGCAGGGCTCGTACGACGTCCACGTAACCGCCGTCGGCCGCGTCGAGGACCCGGCCCAGCCACTCCCGCTCCTCGGGCAGGAAGCCGGAGTTCTTCCGGTTGGCACGCCAGTTCTTGAGGTCGGCCTCCTGGTGGGCGATGTTCCAGTCGCCGCAGACGACGACCTCGCGCCCGTCGGCGGCGGCCCGCTCCCTGAGCCCCTTCAGGTACACGAGGAACTCCCCCATGAACCGGATCTTCTCGTCCTGCCGCTCGGTCCCGACCTCGCCCGAGGGCAGGTAGAGGCTCGCGACGGTGACACCGGGCAGGTCCGCCTCGACGTACCGCCCGGTGGAGTCGAACTCCTCGGACCCGAAGCCGATCCGGACGCGTTCGGGCTCGCGGCGTGTGTAGAGGGACACACCCGCGCGTCCCTTGGCGGCGGCGGGGGCGTGCACGACGTGCCACCCCTCGGGCGCGCGCACGCCCTCGGGAAGCTGCCCCGGCTCGGCCCGCACCTCCTGGAGGCACAGCACGTCCGCGGAGGTCTCCGCGAGCCACTCCACGAAGCCCTTCTTCGCGGCGGCCCGGAGTCCGTTCACATTCACAGAGGTCACAGTCAGCACCCGGGCACGATACTCAATCGGCGGCGCCCGACCGAAGCCGATCAGCCGGACCCGACGGCCGGCGGGACCACGACCGCGGGACGGCGGGGCCGGCGCGCGGCGGAACCGCCGCGGTACCGCACCATGGATATCGACTCCACCCACCATCCCGCATAGATGTACGGTACTTCGCATGCATATCCGTCCGGTCCCCTACGACCACCCCGACGCCGTGAAGCTCGACGACCAGGTCCAGGCCGAATACGCCGTGCGCTACGGCGACGGCGGCGACGCCACACACCTGGACGCGCGGATGTTCACGCCGCCGCTCGGCCTCTACCTGATCGCGTACGACGAGCGGGACCGCCCGGTGGCCACGGGCGGCTGGCGCACCCAGGACGAGAACGACGAGGGCTACGCGGACGGGGACGCGGAGCTGAAGCGCATGTACGTGGTTCCCGAGGTCCGCGGCCTCGGCCTCGCCCGGCGTGTCCTGGCGGCCCTGGAGGACGACGCCCGCGCGGCCGGCCGCGTCCGCATGGTCCTGGAGACCGGCAGCAAGCAGCCCGAGGCGGTCGCGCTCTACGCGTCGAGCGGCTACGAGCCGTGCGCCAAGTTCGGCTACTACCGGTTCCACGAACTGAGCCTCTGCTACGCCAAGGCCCTCTGAGCCCACCGCGAACCCGGCCCTCGGACGCCGCCGAGGACGGTGCCGGGGGGTGCCGGGGGGTGCCGGGGACGACAAGGTCTGCGCCCTCGCCGGACCGGCCGCCGGCCGGCGGCACTTCACCACGGGCACGGTGTACCTGACGCCCGACGGCGGGGCGTTGGAACTCGGCACCCCGGGCACGAGCGGCGGCATCCGCTTCTTCCGCCGGCCGACCGGTCCCGGGGGGCGCCCGCACGAACGGGGGCGCGGACGAGCGGCGCCCCCAGACCGCCGCGCCCTCGCAGCCACCCCGCCGGGCACCCCGCGGCCGGACAAGCCCTCGCGGAACCGCCGACCCTGACCGCCGAACAGGATCGGCGGAAAAGGACCGGAAGCAGTTGCCGCGCCGCCCTGCGGCACAACACCAAAGAGCCCCAGCCGGATCTCTCCGGCTGGGGCTCTGAGCTGCGGTGGACCTGTGGGGATTTGAACCCCAGACCCCCTCGATGCGAACGAGGTGCGCTACCAGACTGCGCCACAGGCCCTTGCAACGAGTGAAACTCTAGCATCCCGATCGAGGTGCTTGGAAATCCGTTCCCGGCAGGTCAGCCAGGTCCTCGCGAGCGCGCGTGGCCGCGCCCGTCACTCGTTGGCCGCGCGCGGCCGTGCACCGTCCTCGTACTGGTCGAACAGCGGCGTCCGGCCGCGTTCACGGGCCCGCCGCGCTGCGGCGGCGCGCCGTGCGTCGCTGCGGCCGTCCTCCGTGTCGTCCGGGTCGCCCGCGTCGTCGGCGGCGTCGAGGGCGTCCTCGGCGGCCGGCTCCGATCCGGGCGCGCTCGGCTCGACCGCGCTGGACCGCGCGGAGCTCCAGGCGTCCGGCGCCCCCAGGTCGACGCTGGACGTCGCCCGGGGCGCGACCGGAGCGGTCACGTAGGTCGGCAGGGGAACCGGTACCGGGTCCCAGCTGTCCCCCTGGCCGGGGCCGCGCTGCCGCTCGCGCTGCTGGTCGACCCACTCGGCGTGGTCGGTCTGCTCGACGAGCGCCCGGCGGTCGGCCGCGAGTGCCGAGAGACCGGAATCGGTGTCGGGCGCGGGGCCCTCCTCCGATTCGTCCGCTCCGGGGTCGGCGGCGGCCCGTCGGCGGGGCTGGCGCTCCCGGAGCCGCTGCGCCGCCGCCTCGGCCCGGCGCCGGTCCATGGTGTAGGTGAAACGACGCTTCTCCTGGGCCCGCAGGTACACGATGTACGCGCTCAGCATCAAGGCCGGTACGGCGGGCGCCCAGAGGAACGCGAGTCCGCCGACGGCCGCCACGATCGCGCCCGACGTGAAGGCGAGGAAGATCAGGACCGTCGTACGCCGACGGCGCGCGAGGACCTTCGTACGCTGGGCGCGCGCTGCGGCTTCCGCCGAGGGTGCCCGGCGTGCGCCCGGTGCGCGGCCCGCCGTGGACGGTGCCGGCCGCTGGGGCGCGGACTTGGCCGAGGGTCTCGGCGAGGACGGACCCGGCTGCTGCGGTACGGACCGGGCGCCGCCCGAGGTGTCGTACGCGCCGCTCTCCCTGACGGGCGACCGGGCGCCCTGTTTCCGCTCCGCCTGGACCGGCTCCGGCACCTGTACCCGCTCCTGGACGTGCGGACGGTGCTGGGCCGTCGCCTGGGGCCGGGTCGGCGGTACGGCGAAGGCCCGGACGTCCACCGAATCGGTGACGTCGTCCGGGTCGGCGCTGAACTCCTCCTCCTCGGCGGAGCGCGCGCGCAGGTCCTTGGCGTATCGACGCTCCATGCCCGCCCGTCCGGACAGCAGCCGGATGGCGGTGCTGAAGCGTTCCGTCGGACGGGCTTCGTTCAGCTCGTCCTGCCTACGGAGCCACATCGGCACCAAGTAGGCGGCCCAGGCCCCGACGATGACTGCGTAGATGAGGCCGCTGCTGCTCACGCCTCACACGGTAGAGGGGTTTGTGTGAGGCCATCTGCCAATTGAGCCGGTGTGTCGCACGATCCGGCTGATATTTCGAGCTTTTTTTGTGACCGATGCGATCAGCAGGCCGCCGGGAGCGCGAATTTAATGCCCCGAGGTGATCACTCACCGATCATTTCGAACACTTATTTCATTTCCCGACGTTGCCCGGCTTGCTCGGGTTCTGCGAGCCGGGCTGGTCCGATCCCACCTGCTCCGACCGGGACTTGGCCGAACGCGACCGGCGCCAGCGCGCGAGCAGCCCCTCGGGCACTTCCTCCGCGGTGAGCGCGAAGACGAGATGGTCCCGCCAGGCACCGTCGATGTGGAGATAGCGCGGGCGAAGCCCTTCCTCGCGGAATCCGAGTTTCTCCACGACCCTGCGGCTGGGCCCGTTCTCGGGGCGAATGCAGACCTCGACGCGGTGCAGCCCGACGGTACGGAAGCAGTGGTCGCTCACCAGCGCCACGGCCGTCGGCATCACTCCCCGGCCCGCCACCGACTGGTCCACCCAGTAGCCGACGTGTCCGGAGCACATCGAGCCCCAGGTGATCCCGGCGACGGTCAACTGACCGACCAGCCGCCCCTGGTACTCGATCACGAAGGGCAGCATCCGGCCCGCGTTGGCCTCGGCGCGCAGGTGCCGGACCATCTGCCGGTACGTCGGCCGGTGCGCTATCGGACCGCTCGGCGTGGGGGGCGGGATGGTCGCCTCCCAGGGACGCAGCCAGTCACGGTTGCGCCGGTTCACCTCACGCCAGGTCCGCTGGTCGCGCAGCCTTATCGGCCGGAGGACGACATCGCCGTCCACCAGCTCGACCGGCCACGAGGGGCTGTTCAGCTCGCACCTCCACGGCCGACGGGTCTGGGGTGGTCGCCGCCGCGCATCTGGTCGACGGCGTGGATCAGGAGGGGGCGCAGTACGGTCAGGCCGTCCTTCACCCCGCCGGTGGAGCCCGGCAGGTTGACGATCAGGGTCCTTCCGGCGACCCCGGCGAGCCCGCGGGAGAGCGCGGCCGTCGGCACCTTGTCCCTGCCGAACGCCCTGATGGCCTCCGCGATGCCCGGCACCTCGTGGTCGAGGACCCGCCGGGTCGCTTCCGGGGTGCGGTCGGTGGGCGAGAGCCCGGTGCCGCCGGTGGTCACGATGACGTCGTAGCCGGCTTCGGCACCGGCGCGCAGCTCCGCCTCCACGGGGTCGCCGTCGGGGACGACCCGCGGCCCGTCGACCGCGAAGCCGAGCTCCGTGAGCCCCTCGGCGATCAGGGGGCCGCCCTTGTCCTCGTAGACGCCCGCGGCGGCGCGGTTGGAGGCCGTGACCACGAGGGCGCTGTAGGGCGCCCCCAGGGCACCTCCGATGTCGCCGCTCATGCCCGGCTCCAGTCGCCCGACTTTCCGCCCGTCTTCTCTTCCACCCGTACGTCCGTGATGACCGCTCCCTTGTCGACGGCCTTGACCATGTCGATCACGGTGAGGGCCGCCACGCTGACCGCGGTGAGGGCTTCCATCTCGACGCCCGTGCGGTCCGTCGTCCTCACGGTGGCGAGGATCTCGACGGCCTCGTCCGTGACCGACAGGTCAATCTTGACACCGGACACGGACAACGGGTGGCACAGCGGGATCAGGTCCGGCGTGCGCTTGGCTCCCATGATCCCCGCGATGCGCGCGGTGGCGAGGGCGTCACCCTTGGGGACCCCCTCGCCGCGGAGCAGCTCGACGACGCGCGGCGAGACGAGGACACGGCCGCTCGCGCGCGCGGTGCGGGCGGTCACGTCCTTCCCGGACACGTCGACCATGCGAGCGGCGCCCACCTCGTCGATGTGCGTCAGTCGGTCCTGCACAGAGGGTCCGGAGGTCTCCCCCCGGGACGGAACAGTCATGTGCGTGGGCGCTCCCGGTCAGGGCCCCTCGCGGTGCGGCGCGTGGGCCTGGTGTGCGCGACACGTTACCGCCCACCCGTCCACCGCTACGCCCCGGCGAGGAGCCGTGCGCCCCGCTCGCGCCCCGGGCCCGCGGCGGCGGGCTTCCTCCCCTCCCGGCCGCTCAGCCGAGCAGCACCACCTCGACGTCGGCGCCGGGCTCGACGGTGGTGTCGTCCTCGGGGACGACGATCAGCGCGTCGGCGTGCGCGAGAGCCGCGACCAGGTGGGATCCGGCGCCGCCGACGGGCGTCACGACACCGTCCGCGTACGTCCCGCGCAGGAACTGCCGACGTCCCTTCGGCGAGGTCAGCGCCTTGCCCGTGGAGAGCGTCGCCCTGGTGGTGGTCCGGTGGACGTCCTTCAGCCCCATCAGGGTGCGGATCGCGGGGCGCACGAAGAGTTCGAAGGAGACGTACGAGGACACGGGGTTGCCGGGGAGCGCGAGCAGCGGGGTGTGGTCGGGGCCGATGGAGCCGAAGCCCTGGGGCTTGCCGGGCTGCATGGCGAGCTTGCGGAAGTCGATGCCGCCGCCCGCCTCGTCCTCGTCGGCGACCGACGACAGGGCTTCCTTGACGACGTCGTAGGCGCCGACGCTGACCCCGCCGGTCGTGACCAGCAGGTCCGCGCGCACGAGTTGGTCCTCGATGGTCGAGCGCAGCGTCTCGGCGTCGTCCGCGACCGCGCCCACCCGGTAGGCGATGGCTCCCGCGTCGCGGGCGGCCGCGCACAGCGCGAAGCTGTTGGAGTCGTAGATCTGGCCGGCGCCCAACTGCTCGTCGGGCTGGACGAGTTCACTGCCGGTGGAGAGCACGACCACGCGCGGGCGAGGGCGCACCCGCACGGTGCCGCGGCCGATCGCGGCCAGCAGGCCGATCTGCGGCGGGCCGAGGACGGTGCCCGCTTCGAGGGCGCGGTCCCCGGCCCGTACGTCGCTGCCGGTCGCGCGGACGTGCGCGCGCGCCTCGGCGGGGCGGTGCACGTGCACCTGTCCGTGCGAGCCCTCGGGGGACGCGCTGTGCGCGCGCATCCCGGAGACCGGGCCCTCGCCGAGTCCTCCGTCGGTCCACTCGACGGGGACGACGGCTTCGGCGCCGGGCGGCAGCGGGGCGCCGGTCATGATGCGGGCGGCCTGGCCGGGGCCCACGTGGGGCTGCTCGGCCTGACCGGCCGCGACATCGCCGACGACCGTGAGCACCGCCGGGTACTCCTCGCTCGCGCCCGCCACATCCGCGACCCGGACCGCGTACCCGTCCATCGAGCTGTTGTCGAACGGCGGCAGCGAGACCGGCACCGTGACGTCCTCGACCAGGACGCAGCCCTGGGCGTCGAGGAGCTGCAGCTCGATGGGTTCGAGGGGGCGGACGGTCGTGAGGATGTCCTCCAGGTGGTCGG
Source organism: Streptomyces sp. NPDC002580 (assembly GCF_042889485.1). NCBI lineage: Bacteria > Bacillati > Actinomycetota > Actinomycetes > Kitasatosporales > Streptomycetaceae > Streptomyces > Streptomyces sp. NPDC002580. The sequence goes on from NZ_JBIAQZ010000005.1 coordinate 207,818, forward strand.
CCACCGACCAGAGGTGGTCCTCGTCGGTGGTGCGGGTCGCGGCGCTGCTCAAAGTCCCTGCATCTCCTCGGCTACGTAACTGCGAAGCCAGGCACGGAAATCCGGGCCCAGGTCTTCACGTTCGCACGCGAGTCGGACAATGGCACGCAGGTAGTCGCCGCGGTCCCCGGTGTCATAGCGCCGGCCCTTGAAGACGACACCGTGCACCGGGCCGCCGACCTTCTCGTCCGCGGCGAGCTGCTGGAGGGCGTCGGTGAGCTGGATCTCGCCGCCGCGGCCCGGCTCGGTCTTGCGCAGTATGTCGAAGATGTGCGGGTCGAGGACGTACCGGCCGATGATGGCGTAGTTGCTGGGAGCGTCCGCCGCGTCCGGCTTCTCCACCAGGCCGGTCACCTTGACCAGGTCGCCCTCGTCGGTGGCCTCGACGGCGGCGCATCCGTAGAGGTGGATCTGCTCGGGCGCGACCTCCATGAGCGCGATGACGCTGCCGCCGTGCCGCTCGTGGATGTCGACCATGCGGGCCAGCAGGGGATCGCGGGGGTCGATCAGGTCGTCGCCGAGGAGCACGGCGAAGGGTTCACGGCCGACGTGCGGGGCCGCGCACAGGACGGCATGACCCAGACCCTTGGGGTCGCCCTGGCGTACGTAGTGCATGGTCGCGAGGTCGCTGGACTCCTGGACCTTGGCGAGCCTGCTCGCGTCGCCCTTCTTCTGGAGCGCCGATTCGAGCTCGTGGTTGCGGTCGAAGTGGTCCTCGAGGGGGCGCTTGTTGCGCCCGGTGATCATCAGGACGTCGTCGAGACCCGCCGACGCGGCCTCTTCGACCACGTACTGGATCGCCGGCTTGTCGACGACCGGCAGCATCTCCTTGGGAGTGGCCTTGGTGGCCGGCAGGAACCGGGTGCCGAGGCCTGCCGCGGGGATGACAGCCTTACTGATCCTGGGGTGTGACTCAGTCATGCCCGCAACCATAACCGGTGGCTATGTTCTGAATCTGTGGCTCCGGTTAATTCGCTCTCATATGAGCTGATTAGGACAACCATGGAGCCACCTGTGAGCCACGTCGGACGTCAACCGGAGCCTGACAAGCGAATGTTGCGGCGCGGGTTCCTTTCGGTGAGAAGCGGGTTGACGCCCGATGACGTGCGGGAAACCGCCGCGGCCCTTGCCGCCCGCGCCCTGGAACTGCCCGAACTGGCGCACGCGGGCACGGTGGCGGCGTACGTCTCCGTGGGGAGCGAGCCGGGCACCCTCGCGCTCCTCGACGCGCTCCTCGCGCGCGGCGTGCGTGTGCTCCTGCCGGTCCTGCTGGCGGACAACGATCTGGACTGGGGGGCGTACACCGGGGCGGACTCCCTCGCGCGCGTCCAACACGGCCGGAGAATGGCCCTCTTGGAGCCCACGGGCGAGCGGCTGGGGCCGGAGGCCGTGGGGGACGCGGACGCCGTCCTGCTGCCCGGTCTCGCCGTCGACGCGCGCGGCATGCGGCTGGGGCGCGGCGGAGGCTCGTACGACCGCGTCCTGGCCCGTCTGGAGCGTTCGGGCGCCGATCCCGCGCTGGTGGTGCTCCTGTACGACTCGGAGGTCGTCGAGCGGGTCCCCGGGGAGGAGCACGACCGGCCCGTCCACGCGGTGGTGACGCCCTCCGGCGTGCGCCGCTTCCGCTGACCCGACGGGCCGCGGACGCGAAGCGGCCCTCCACGCGTGCGTGGAGGGCCGCTGTCGTCGGACACGTCTCAGGACGTCACGGTCCCGGCGTCCGCCGGAGCCTCACGGCTTCAGGACCAGCGTGTCGCTCGTCGCCCCGGTGACGGCCTTCTTCGAGAAGGCCCAGGGCAGGAGTTCGCCCTTGGCCCACTTCTCCGTCTGGTCCGTGTAGTGGGCGCTGTAGGCGTGCCCGGAGGCACCGGAGAGGTTGATCCACTTGGACTTGTCGAGGTCCCCGAGGTTGACGATCATCCGCATCGACGGCACCCAGACCACGCCGTAGCCGCCCGCCGCGTTCCAGCCGGTCGCGTTGACCGTCGCCTCCCCGCCGCTGAGCTTCCAGGGGCCGCGGTTGAGCATGTACTGCAGGAAGCGGGGGCCTTCGGTACCGAGGGTCTGGTTCTTGAGGAACAGGCGGTGCAGCCGGCCCCAGCTCCAGGTGTCGAGGTCCTTGCCCAGCTTGGCGGTCAGCTCCCAGCGGGCGTCGTTCATGGCCCGGCCGAACAGCTCGTCCCGGGTGTCGGTCGCCTTGTCCGTACGCGTCCCGGGCGACTTCCACCAGTCGTTCTTCTCATCATCGATGATCTTGCGGACGACCTCGAACCAGCGGTCCCCGCCGTCCGGCTGGGCCTGGTCCGCGTCGCGCTGACCGCACTCGCGCACCGACTGGTCCTCGTCCGCGGGACCGGTGGCGTCGATCCGGTCGACCCACAGGCACTGACCCTTGACCCGCAGCTCCTTGGGCAGCTTGTTGCCGAAGGCGAGCTTCAGGATGTTGCGCCAGGTGGCGTTGAAGTAGGCCGCGGCGGCGGAGTCGGCGTCCTGGGTGTAGTCCCAGCCCTCCAGGAGCTTCTGCGCGTTCCGGACGTCCTTGTCGGGCACGTCGATCTTGAGCAGCTTGGGCACGAGCAGCTTGGCGATCTCGCTGCTGTTGTCGAGCTGCATCTGGCGCATGTCGTCGGTCGAGATCTTGCCGACGCCGTTGATCTTCGGCTCGATCAGGTCGGCGATGCGCTGGCTGCGGGTGCCGTAGCCCCAGTCCTTGGTGAGCGTGTACGGGTACTTGTCCGGGTCGACGACCGCCTGGTTGGCGGTCACGATGTAGCCGCGCTTCGGGTTGTACTCGTACGGCAGGGCGGACGGCTTGATGTAGCCGGTCCAGCGGTACTTGGAGTCCCAGCCCGGCGAGGGGAGCGAGCCGTCGACGCCCTTGGCGCGCGTGGGGATCCTGCCCGGCAGCTGGTAGCCGATGTTGCCCTCGGCGCCGGCGCCGTCGGCGTAGACCAGGTTCTGGGACGGCACCTCGAACAGCGTGGCCGCCTTGCGGAACTCGGTCCAGTCCGACGCCTTGTCCATCGCGAACACGGCGTCCATGGTGTTGCCCGGGTCGAGCGCGGTCCAGCGCAGCGCTATCGCGTAGCCGTCCCCGCGGTCGGGGGCCTCGGAGTCGACGGTGGCCTTCTTGCCGACGTTGACCAGTTCGTCGTCGCGGTCGGAGAGGAGCGGCATCCCGTCCTCGGTCGACCGGACGACGATGGTCTTGGACGCGCCGCCGGCGACCTTGATCGTCTCCCTGCGGGTCGTGAAGGGCAGCACCTTGCCGTCGTACTCGTAGCCCTTGCCGGTGATCTTCTCCAGGTAGAGGTCGGTGACGTCGACCCCGGAGTTGGTCATGCCCCAGGCGATGTCCCCGTTGTGGCCGATGACCACGCCCGGCATGCCCGCGAAGGTGTAGCCCGAGACGTCGTACTGGCACTTGGCGGAGACGCTGGTGCAGTGCAGGCCCATCTGGTACCAGACCGAGGGCAGCGACGCCGACAGGTGCGGGTCGTTGGCCAGCAGCGGCTTGCCGGTGATGGTGTGGCCGCCCGCGACGACCCAGGAGTTGGAGCCGATGCCGTTGCCGTTCACGCCGACGGCGGTGGGCAGGTCGTCCAGGACGTCGTAGAGCCCCGAGAGCTGGCTCTGGAACCCGGCGGGCGCCTCGGTGCCGCCCGCGAGCCCGGTGCCGGCCGTGCCGGTCGTGCCCGCGGTGGTGGCGGCCGCCGAGGTGTACGCCCCCGTGACGGTGTCGTACGAGCCGGTCTGGACGATCGTCTTGTTCCGGCTGTACGGGTACTCCGGGTACAGGTCGGCGATCTGCTTCGGGCCGAGCCTGCTCGTCATCAGCGAGCGGTCGATCTCGTCCTGCATGTTGCCGCGCAGGTCCCAGGCCATCGCCTTGAGCCAGGCCACCGAGTCGACCGGGGTCCACTCGGTCGGCCTGTAGTCGTTGGTGAACCCCAGGGCCGCGTACTCCAGGGAGATGTCCGCGCCGTCCTTGCCCTTCAGGTAGGCGTTGACTCCGCCGGCGTACGCCTGGAGGTACTTCTTCGTGGAGGCCGACAGCTTGGTGTCGTACTCCTTCTTCGCGATCCCGTCCCAGTCCAGCGTGCGCAGGAACTCGTCGTTCTCGACCTGGCCCTTGCCGAACATCTCGGACAGCCGGCCCGAGGTCATGTGACGGCGCACGTCCATCTCGTAGAACCGGTCCTGCGCCTGGACGAAGCCCTGGGCCATGAACAGGTCCTCGTCGGACGAGGCGTAGATCTGCGGGATCCCGTTGCCGTCGCGTTTCACGTCCACGGGGCCTGACAGCCCGTCGAGCCGGATGGAGCCCTTGGTCTGCGGGAAGGAGGCGCGGACCGTGCTGATGCTCCAGTACGCGCCGAAGGCGATGCCTCCGATGATGGCGAGAACCAGGACAATCAAGAACAGTCGGGCTTTGCGCCCCTTCTTCCTGCCGGACTTGCCGGGCTGCTGGCCGGAAGAGGCGGTGGTGTTGGGGGGCATCGCTGTCCTTGCTGTCCTAACGCGAGCGGCAGGCGGTCCTGGAGTGCTGGGGCAACCATAGGCGCAGGGCCAACCACGCCTTGACGCGGAGTAGGAAACCGGAAGCACGACCGTTCGATCTTGCCTCCGGGAACGTCAAGAAAGCGTCAAGAGTTAGGTAAGGTAACGAAGTACTTGCACTGAAGTGCCCGGCTTCCGGTGCTCAGATCCGGAAGCCGCCCCGGGCGGATCCGGATCGGCGAGAAAGGAACAGCCCCTGACTGTCCACCACCTCAACCAGCTCCTGCTCGTGTGCTCGCTCGTCCTGCTCATCGCGGTGGCGGCGGTCCGGATCTCCTCACGCAGCGGGCTCCCCACGCTGCTCGTCTACCTGGGGATCGGCGTCGCCATGGGCCAGGACGGAGTCGGCGACGTGCACTTCAACAACGCCGAGCTGACCCAGGTCATCGGATACGCGGCCCTCGTCGTGATCCTGGCCGAGGGCGGTCTCGGTACGAAGTGGAAGGAGATCAGACCGGCCCTGCCGGCGGCCTCCTCGCTGGCGTTGGTGGGCATCGCGGTGAGCGTCGGTGTCACGGCCTCGGCTGCGCACTACCTGATCGACCTCGAGTGGCGCCAGGCCCTCATCATCGGAGCCGTCGTCTCGTCCACGGACGCCGCGGCCGTCTTCTCCGTCCTGCGGAAGATCCCGCTGCCCGCGCGCGTGACGGGCATCCTGGAGGCCGAGTCGGGCTTCAACGACGCCCCGGTGGTCATCCTCGTCGTCGCGTTCTCCACCGCGGGACCGGTGGAGCACTGGTACGCCCTGCTCGGCGAGATAGCGCTGGAGCTGGCCATCGGCGCCGCCATCGGCCTCGCGGTCGGGCTGCTGGGCTCGTACGGACTGCGGCACGTGGCACTGCCCGCCTCCGGCCTCTACCCGATCGCCGTGATGGCGATCGCGGTCGTCGCGTACGCGGCCGGCGCCCTGGCCCACGGCAGCGGCTTCCTCGCCGTCTACCTGGCCGCCATGCTGCTCGGCAACGCGAAACTGCCGCACTGGCCCGCCACGCGCGGCTTCGCCGAGGGGCTCGGCTGGATCGCCCAGATCGGCATGTTCGTGCTGCTCGGCCTGCTGGTCACCCCGCACGAGATGGGCGACGACATCGTGCCCGCGCTCGTCATAGGCCTGGTGCTGACCATGGTGGCGCGGCCGCTGAGCGTCGTGGTCAGCCTGCTGCCGTTCCGCATCCCGTGGCAGGAGCAGGTGCTGCTGTCCTGGGCGGGGCTGCGCGGCGCCGTTCCCATCATCCTGGCGACGATCCCGATGGTGAGCGGCATCGCCGAGAGCAAGCGGATCTTCAACATCGTGTTCGTCCTGGTCGTCGTCTACACGCTCGTCCAGGGCCCCACCCTGCCGTGGCTGGCCCGCAAGCTCCGTCTCGGGGGACCACCGGGAGCCGCCGACCTGGGCATCGAATCGGCGCCCCTGGAACGACTGCGCGGGCACCTGCTGTCCGTCGCGATCCCCGAGGGGTCACGGATGCACGGCGTCGAGGTGGGCGAGCTGCGGCTGCCCGCGGGCTCGGCGGTCACCCTCGTCGTCCGGGACGCGAACTCCTTCGTGCCGGCGCCCACGACGGTCCTTCGGCTCGGCGACGAACTACTGGTGGTGGCCACCGACCCGGTCCGGGACGCGGCCGAGCGACGGCTGCGCGCGGTGGGCCAGGGCGGCAAGCTCGCCGGCTGGCTGGGAACCGGTGAGGACGGGACGGAACACCATCGGACGCGGCACCGGACCGGACTCTAGGTACGAGGGCGTTTCACAGGCGGGCGATGCCATGGTGCTCGTTTTCACAGGCGTGGAACCAACCACCCCTGTACGATGAAGGCACACCTTGATCGAACCAACTCTGCCTGACGCAGAGCTGGCGCGACCGTATGGCGGCCGTGACGTCCTCCCGCAGAGGCGCCGGTATCTACCGCAGATCCGCGCAAGAGGACAGCTCTCGGCGCCCCCCGCACGGGCGCGCTACCAGGCGGCAGAAAGGCACGGGCCGTGGCATCCACGGTCACCTCCCGTCCTGGATACGGACAGTTGCTGCGCACCCGCGGCGCGTGGACGTTCCTGCTCCCGGGCTTCGCCGCTCGCCAGCCGTTCGCCATGCTGACGATCTCCATCGTGCTGCTCGTGCAGCACACCACCGGCTCCTACGGGACCGCCGGCGCGGTCGCCGCCGTCACCGGTGTCTCCATGGCCCTGTTCGCGCCCTTCACCGGGCGGCTGGCCGACCGGCACGGACAGCGGGCCGTCCTGCTGCCCGGCGTTCTCGTGCACGCCGTGGCCGCCTTCTCGCTGACCGCTCTCGCGCTGGCGGGCGCCCCCCTGTGGGTGCTCTTCGCCGCCGCCGTGCCGACCGGCGCCTCGGTGCCCCAGGTCGGCCCCATGGTGCGCGCCCGCTGGGGCGTGAAGCTCCAGGGCTCGCCCCTGATGCCCACCGCGGCGGCCTTCGAGTCCGTCACGGACGAGCTGACCTTCGTGTTCGGACCGCTGCTCGCCACCGCGCTGTGCACGGCCGTGGACCCCGCCGCGGGCCTGCTGACCGAGGCCTCGCTCACCCTGGTCGGCGGTCTCCTGTTCGCCGCCCAGAAGAGCACGCAGCCCTCGGTCGCCGCCGACGGACACGCGCGCGTGAAGCACGCTTCCGCTCTGCGGAACCCCGGAGTGCGCGTTCTGATCGTGACGTTCCTGGGCATCGGCTCCGTCTTCGGCGGCATGCAGGTCTCCCTGGCCGCCTACAGCGAGTCGATCGGCGAGCCCGGCCTGAACGGAGTCCTGTACGGCACCTTCGCGGCCGGCAACATGCTCTCCGGCATCGTCTGCGGCGCCATCGCCTGGAAGGTGGCTCCCCGGCGACGGCTCGTCCTCGGGTACGCGGCCCTCGCGGTGGCGGCCTCCGGGCTCTGGGCCGCGGACTCCGTGATCGTGCTCGCCGGCCTCGGCCTGGTGGTCGGCATGTGCATCGCTCCGGCCCTGATCACCGGCTACACCCTGGTCGAGAGCCTGGTTCCGCAGGGCGCCCGCACCGAGGCCTTCACCTGGCTCACCGGCGCGGTCGCGCTCGGCCAGGCGGCGGCCGTCACGGTCGCCGGACAGTTGGAGGACCGGCTCTGGGACGGCGCGGGTTTCCTGGTGCCGACCGCCGGTACGGCACTGGCCCTGGTGACCCTGGTGGCACTGCGTTCACGCCTCGCCGCACAGGCCCCGAGCAGGACCGTCGCGCGTGGCGTCGGTCACCGAGTGCCGGTGACAGTGGACTGATCTCGCGGAATACGTCAGTATGGACCGTCGTTAGCACTCACTGAGTGAGAGTGCCAGGAGGAAGACAAGTGCCGACCTACCAGTACCAGTGCACCGAGTGCGGCGAAGGCCTCGAGGCGGTGCAGAAGTTCACCGATGACGCCCTGACCGAGTGCCCCGAATGCCGTGGCCGCCTGAAGAAGGTGTTCTCGGCCGTCGGAATTGTCTTCAAGGGCTCCGGCTTCTACCGCAACGACAGCCGCGGCTCCTCGTCGAGCAGTTCGCCGGCGTCGAAGCCGTCGACCACCACGTCCTCGTCGGACGCGAAGTCCTCGTCGTCGGCCTCCGCGTCGTCGTCCTCGGACTCCAAGCCGAAGTCGTCCAGCACCGGCTCGGCCGGCAGCTCCGCCGCATAGGGTCCGCCCGGTCCGCCGAGGCACCCGCCCCGGCACCACGAGGACCATGAGGCTCGTTCTCACGGGACCCCGTCGTCGTACGACGACGGGGTCCTCGGCGTTTCCCCGTCCCGGCTAGGGTGCCGTCCATGGCGAACACGGAGAACCCACAGTCCCCGGCCGGGGAGCAGTCCGCGGCCCAGGCCGAGATCGGCGTCATCGGCGGTTCGGGCTTCTACTCCTTCCTGGAGGACGTGACCGAGCTCCAGGTGGACACCCCGTACGGGCCGCCCAGCGACTCCCTGTTCCTCGGTGAGATCGCCGGCCGGCGGGTCGCCTTCCTCCCCCGCCACGGCCGCGGCCACCACCTGCCGCCGCACCGCATCAACTACCGCGCCAACCTGTGGGCGCTGCGCTCGGTCGGCGCCCGCCAGATCCTCGGCCCCTGTGCCGTCGGTGGTCTGCGGCCGGAGTACGGGCCCGGGACGCTGCTCGTGCCGGACCAGTTCGTGGACCGTACGAAGTCGCGGGCGCAGTCCTACTTCGACGGGCTGCCGCTGCCCGGCGGCTCCGTGCCCAACGTGGTGCACGTGTCGCTGGCCGACCCGTACTGCCCCGTCGGGCGGGAGGTCGCCCTGCGCGCGGCACGCGGACGGGACTGGGAGCCCGTGGACGGCGGCACGCTCGTCGTCATAGAGGGTCCGCGGTTCTCCACGCGGGCGGAATCGCTCTGGCATCAGGCGCAGGGCTGGTCGGTGGTCGGCATGACGGGACATCCCGAGGCCGCGCTCGCCCGCGAACTGGAGCTCTGCTACACGTCGTTGACACTGGTCACCGACCTCGACGCGGGCGCCGGGACCGGTGAGGGCGTCTCGCACGACGACGTGCTGAAGGTCTTCGCGGCCAACGTGGACCGTTTGCGGGGCGTGCTCTTCGACGCGGTCGCGGGTCTGCCGGCGAACGGGACACGGGACTGCCTGTGCACGACGGCGCTCGGCGGGATGGACCCGGGGTTCCCCCTCCCCTGACGGCGACCGCCACGAACCCGAGCCCGGTCCGCCCCTGTCCCGGTGCCCGTCACCGCGACACCGACGGGCACCTCGGCGAGGGGCGTCACCGGCGCGGGCATCACGGGGAACCTCCCGTTCGGGTGAGGGAGTTGTCCACAATCGGTAGGTGGTCCACGGGTTCCGGCGGACTTCGCTGCGACGGCTCATCGTGGGATCGCAAGCAGATCCCTCGTCGCAGGTGGTGGTCCCCGTGGCACAGCTCTCCCCTCTCGTCCGCCCGCCCGGCGCGGACGCCCCTCCGACCTGCGAGGTGCCCCACTTCGCCCCCGTCCACGTGCGGGGCGGGCGGTGCCGGCTTCGGGGCCTCGCCCGGCACCGGAGGCGGGCGGTCGCGGCCGGTCTGGCCATGACGGCGGCCGCCCTCGTGGCGGCCGGCCCGGACGGCGCCGGACCGGCACGAGGACATCCGGCGTCCGCCCCCTCCGCCGCGTCCGCCTCCACCCGCACGTCCGTCCCCGTGCGCGGACCGCGGGCGGTCGAGACGGTGACCGCCCCGGTCCGGATCGCCGACGGCGCCACGGTGAGCCTGCTGCGACCCGGCGACCGGGTCGACGTGATCGCCGCGGACAACGGCGGCGAGGTGCGCGTGGTCGCGACCGCCGCGCGGGTCACCGAGATCCCGGACGGCGGCGCAGCCGACACCGGCGCGCTGGTCGTGCTCTCCGTCCCGCGCGCCACAGCCGCGCGCCTGGCCGGCGCAGGCACCACCTCCCGGCTGGCGGTGACGCTGCGATGAGTGGCGAAATCCTGTCAAGTCCCTCGTTCGAGCTACCCCATGGGACGCGCTCGGAACGCGCTGCCGTAGGTTGCGGAGCTGTTTGTTCCACAACTTGCGCAGAGGGGCCTCCTGGTGAGCGACAAGCAGCAGCCCGGCATCTGGGAGGGCTTCAAGGCCTTCCTGATGCGTGGCAACGTCATCGACCTGGCCGTCGCCGTGGTCATCGGCGCCGCCTTCACCAACATCGTCAACTCGGTGGTGAAGGGGATCATCAACCCGCTGGTCGGTGCGATCGGCACGAAGAACCTCGACAACTACAGCTCCTGCCTGAAGGACCCGTGCGCGGGCACCGGCGACACGGCCACGGGCATCCGGCTCATGTGGGGCTCGGTGCTGGGCGCCACGCTCAGCTTCGTGATCACCGCGGCGGTCGTCTACTTCCTGATGGTTCTTCCGATGGCCAAGTTCCTGGCCCGGCAGGCGGCCCGGCAGAAGGCGAAGGAAGGCACGAAGGAAGTCATCGAGGTGTCGGAGCTGGAGGTGCTGAAGGAGATCCGCGACGCACTGGTCGCGCAGCGCGGTCAGGGATACCGCGAGCGCTGACCCCAGAGCTGCGGGCCCCCGGCCCCGACACTCGAAGGGCACGGGGGTCCGGAGCACGGCCGCTTCAAGCGCGACCACTCGAAACACGGGTGCTCGGGACACGGACGCTCGGAGCACTCGGATTCGGGGAGGCGGTTCGCCCGGGGGCCGTGGATGGGGCGACGCCGCGCTCAGAGGCGACGCACGCAGACGCACCGGGCTCGGGGCCTCCGGTCCCAGGCCCAGGGGTGGTGGGCAGCGGCTCGGAAGCGGTGGGTTCAGGCTCGGAGGCGAAGGCCTCAGATGTGGTGGGGCGGCTTCTCGTCGAGGAAGCGCTTCAGGTCGGCGGCGCTGTCACCCGTGCTGTCGGCCCGCTCGCCCCAGCCACGGTCCGTATCGTCCGAGGACTGCTGGCTCAGCGGATCGTCGAAGACCAGGGCCTGCTTCGGATCGCGCGGTTCGGGGGCGGGGGCGGTACTCATGCCCCAAGGGTACGCCGCAGGGTTTCCGGACCCCCCCGGCCCGACCCTGCGCCTCGGTGCCGGAACGGTCCCGGCACCCTCCGGAGACGCTGGTCGGCACGGACCTCCGATCGAGGGCGAGGGCGCCTGCGGTCTTGCGGACCCGCGTCCCGGTGACGCGCCCGACCCGGCATCCCGTCGAGGCCCCGGCCTCGCGGCCGGATGCGAACGACGGCCACAAGCATTCCCCGGACATTTCTGCTGTGCTTGGCCGTATGACGTCCAGTTCCGCCCCGGAGCCCACCGCGACGCCACGGCCCGGGGGCCGTCGCCCGCTCCGCAGAATGACCGCACGCGGCCGCGACGAGGCGCACCGGGTCGCCTCGCCGCTGGAGCTCTTCTTCGACCTCTGTTTCGTGGTGGCCATCGCCCAGGCGGGTGCCCAACTGGTGCACGCCGTGGCGGAGGGACACGCGGGCCAGGGCATCCTCGACTACGCGATGATCTTCTTCGCGATCTGGTGGGCCTGGATGAACTTCAGTTGGTTCGCCTCGGCCTACGACAACGACGACGTGCTGTACCGGGCCGTCACCCTGGTACAGGTCGCCGGCGTCCTGGTGCTCGCGGCCGGGGTGTCGCAAGCCTTCCGGGACCACAATTTCCTGGTCGTCTGGCTCGGCTACGCGATCATGCGGTTCGCGATGATCGCCCAGTGGCTGCGGGTGGCGCGTTCCACCGAGGGAGCCGAGCGGACCACGGCCCTGCGGTACGCGGGCGGCGTGCTGCTGTGCCAGGTCGGCTGGCTCGGCCTGCTGTTCGCTCCCGAGCCGGGCCTTCCCTGGGTGTTCCTGGTCGTGGCGGTCGCCGAGCTGTGCGTTCCGGTGTTCGCGGAGAAGTCCTTCACCACGTCCTGGCACCCGCACCACATCTCCGAGCGGTACGGACTGTTCACGATCATCGTGCTGGGCGAGACCATCGCCGCAGCCACGGTCGCGGTGAAGTCGGCCATGGACGAGCACGACGCGCTGGGCGAGCTGTTGCCCATCGCGGCGGGTGGGCTGCTGATCGTGTTCTCTGCCTGGTGGGTCTACTTCGTGGTGCCGATCCACGGGCATCTGCGGTCCAGCGGGCAGGCGTTCCTGTGGGGATACGGCCACTACCTGATCTTCTCGTCGGCGGCCGCGATCGGCGCGGGTCTGGAGGTCGCGGTGGAGCAGGCCGTCGGCACGGCGCACATCTCGGAACTCTCGGCGTCCGCCGCGGTGACGCTGCCGACCGCGCTGTACTTCCTCGCGGTCTGGGCGTTGCACTCCCGCCACTTCAAGATCGGTATCGCCCAGCAGCTCGTGCTGCCGAGCACCGCGCTGCTCGTCATTCTGTGCACCTTCCTGGACGAGTGGGCGGTACTCGCCTCGGGAGTCGTGTCGGCACTGGCCGTGGCGGCCGGGGTGGTGATGACGACGCGGACGGCGACGCCGGAGGCGGCCCGAAGCGCGTGAGAAGGGAGCTGCCCGGAGTCGGAGCGTGGCCCTGACCGGTACGTGGCCGACGTGGCTGCGTACCGCCGCCACGGATGCGTACGCCCGGCATGACCGCGTACGGCCGCAGCGGCCGCGGCCGGGGAAGACTGGGGCCATGACAGTTGACGCTCTGACGGATGTCGCCGGTCTGCGGGTGGGGCACGCGACGCGGACCGACGACGGTTGGCTCACGGGCACGACGGTGGTGCTCGCCCCCGAGGGAGGTGCCGTCGCCGCCGTGGACGTGCGCGGAGGCGGACCCGGCACCAAGGAGACGGACGCCCTCGATCCGCGCAACCTCGTGCAGCGGGTCGAGGCGGTCGTACTGACCGGCGGCAGCGCGTACGGGCTGGACTCGGCGTCGGGCGTGATGGCGTGGCTGGAGGAACGGGGGCGCGGAGTGCGCGTGGGGCCCGACCCCACGCACGTCGTCCCCGTGGTTCCCGCCGCCTGTGTCTTCGATCTCGGGCGGGGTGGCGGCTTCCGGTCCCGGCCGGACGCCGCAACCGGACGCGCCGCGGTCGAGGCTGCCGCCGCGAGTGCGCTGCGCGCGCCGGTGTCCGAGGGGTCCGTGGGCGCCGGCACGGGAGCGGTGGTCGGGCAGCTCAAGGGCGGGGTCGGGACGGCGAGCGCCGTGCTGGAGTCGGGCATCACGGTGGCCGCGCTGGTGGTGGCCAACGCGGCGGGCTCGGTGGTGGAACCGGAGACGGGCGCGTTGTACGGGGAGTTGGCGCACGGACGTACGGCGCGTCCGTCCGCGTCGGTGTGCGCGGCCGCCCGGCGACGGCTCGCGGAGGCCGCGGAGAGGAACGCGCCGCCCCCGTTGAACACGACGCTCGCCGTGGTCGCCACCGACGCCGATCTGACGCGGGCACAGGCGCAGAAGCTCGCGGGTACCGCGCACGACGGGATCGCGCGCGCCGTGCGGCCGGTGCACCTGCTGAACGACGGGGACACGGTGTTCGCGCTGGCCACGGGCGCCCGGCAGCTCGCCGAGAACCCTCTCGCGCTCAACGAGATCCTCGCGGCGGGCGCGGATCTGGTGACGCGCGCGATCGTGCGGGCCGTGCGCGCCGCGGAGTCGGTGGACGGACCGGGCGGGGCGTGGCCGTCGTACGAGGAGCTGTACGGAGGGAGTTGACCGGACCGTCGGGGGGCGGAGGGCGGCGGGGGCACGGGTTCGGTCGGCGGGCGCTCCGGTTCCTGGTCCGTGGAGCGGACGGGAGGCCGGTTCCGAGGCGCCGCCGAAGATCGGCTCGGACGGTGTCCGGACCCTCGTGGCGGACTGCGGCCCGGTCGGCCGGAACCTGTCCTGGGGCCGCGTCGATCACGTTAAGTGCCGTCTGACGAGGACCTTTTGACGGCCTGTCCGACCGTGTGGGAACTTGCCGCGCGGGCCGCCCGTTTTCCGTCCGTACGTTTTCTCGGTTCGAGGACATGATGTCCGACCGAGGGGCTACGGTATGCACCCACAAGGTGACATGCAGCAACGCCGGGAGAAACCTTGAGCGTTCCGTACGAGACAGCAGCGTACGAACCACCCGAGTCGCCCGAGTCTCCGGAGGAGCACCTCGCGCGACTCCTGGGCCGCGCCCTGAACTCGTTCGAGCTGCCCGACGAGACGATACGGCGACTCGACTGCGCGCTGGCGCACGACAGTTCACTGCACTCCGCGCACCACAGCGCGGGGCTGCACCGCGAGACGTACAGGCACACGTGGCTGCTCGCCGACGGGTCCGCCGTCACGCTGTGGGAGCTCGTGCACAACACGGCGACCGGCCACGAGGCCCAGCACGAGGTCTACGTGGACGAGGAGGAGTTGCGCGCCGCCACGGCCCGGCTCCCGCTCCCGCCGGACGCGCCGGACTTCGAACTGCCCGTGTTCGTGCAGTTGTCGTCGATCCCCGAGCCCCGTCACACGTATGTGCCCGACGGCTCCGCCGATCACGCCCGCCGGCTTCTGCGGCGCGCGGAGAACCCGGACAGGCCGGGCGCCGACCTCACGACGCTCCTGCTCCGGGAGGCGTTCGCGCACCAGATCACCCAGGCCTTCGGCCGCCCGTGCCGGGCCGGTCAGGTGGGGCTGTGCTTCTCGCTCTACGAGCACGCGTTCCTGTTGCGCGACGGGCAGGAGATCTCCCTGTGGGAGGTCGAGCACACGGCGACGCCCGACCGGCGGCACATGTGCGAGGTGTACGCGACGGAGGACGCGGCGCGGGACGCGATGGAACGCCGCGCGGCACGACTGGGCTGACACCGGCCCCTGCCCCGGCTCCCGGCCCCGGCTCGCTGCCCCGTTCCCTGGGCGACGCGGCCGACCGGCCTCGGCAGGGGCGTGCGACGCGTCCGTGGGACGTCGCCCGGCCGGGTGACGTCCGCGCCGAGCCGTGACACCCGGGTCCGTAGCGCTCCAGGCCGTGGCCCGCCTCGCCCGTGGCCCCGCGCGGCTCCCTCTCCCCGGTCCCCGTCCGCAGCCCCCGCCGAGCCCGAAGGGCCCGGCACCTGAGGTGCCGGGCCCTTCGGGCTCGTGCTTCCGCGCCGCGCGGGCGGTCGCGGGTCCGGAACGGACTCAGCCGACGAGTTCCGGCTTCAGGTCCTGGGGCGCCGTCTCGTCCTCCGCCCCCTCCACGTGCTGGGCCGGCCGCTTCGGCAGCGCGAACATCAGCAGGAAGATGACGAACAGCACCGCGGCGACCCAGCCCAGCGCGTGCTGGAAGGCGTTCGCGAAGGCCGGGCCGACCTGGAAGCGGGTCAGGTGGTCGTCGATCTCACCGAAGAAGACGACCGAGACCAGACCGAGGCCGAGCGCGTTGCCCATCTGCTGAACGGTGTTGATCAGGCCCGAGGCCGAGCCCGAGTGCTCGCGCGGTACCTCCGAGAGGACCGCGTCCGTCAGCGGGGCGACGATGAAGCCCATGCCCGCGCCCATGACCACCAGCGGGAGGGCCATCTGCCAGGAGGCGATGTCCATGCCGTACCGGTCGGACTCCCAGATGTAGAGCAGGACGCCGAGTCCCATGATCAGGGCGCCCGCCTGGAGCACCTTGCGCCCGAAGCGCGGGACCAGCAGCTGCACGGACATCCCGGCCGCGGCCGAGACCGCGATGGAGAAGGGCACCCCGGTCAGTCCCGCATGGAGAGCGGTCCAGCCCAGTCCGATCTGCATGTAGAGCGTCCAGACCAGGAAGAAGATGCCGAGCGCGATACCGAAGACGGTCTGCACGGCGATGCCCGCCGCGAAGCTCTTGACCTTGAACAGCGACAGCTCGATCAGCGGAGACCCGTCCCGGGCCGTCTTCCGCTTCTCGTACGCCACGAGCACCGCGAAGACGACCAGGGAGCCGGCCATCGACGCGTACCCCCACAGCGGCCAGTCCAGTTCGCGGCCGCGGATCAGCGGGTAGAGCAGCATCAGCAGGCCGAGGGTGACGAGGGCGACGCCGACCAGGTCGAGCTTGAGGGCGCGCGGGGCCTTGGACTCGCTGATGAAACGGCGGCCGAGGATCAGCGCCAGGACACCGACCGGCAGGTTGATGAGGAAGATCGGCCGCCATTCCAGACCGAAGATGTCCCACTCGATGAGCAGCGAACCGAGGAGCGGACCCGAGACCGCGCCCAGACCGACGATCGCGCCGAAGAGACCGAAGACCTTGCCCCGCTCGTGCGCCGGGAAGGTGGCGTGCACGATCGAGAGCACCTGCGGCACCATCATCGCGGCCATCGCGCCCTGCAGAATGCGTGAGGCGACGAGCATCTCCGGGTTCGCCGCGAAGCCGCACAGGGCGGACGCGATCGTGAATCCGGTTATGCCGAGGAGGAAGAGGCGCTTGCGGCCGTAGATGTCGCCGAGCCGTCCACCGGTGATGAGTCCCGCGGCGAAGGCCAGCGCGTAGCCCGCGGTGATCCACTGGATCTGGCCGAACGAGGCGCCCGTGTCCTCACGGATCGACGGGATCGCGATGTTGACGATCGTGACGTCGACCAGGTCCATGAAGGCGGCGGTCATCACGATGGCGAGGGCGAACCAGCGCCGTCGGTCTGCCGCGGCAGCGGGTGCCGGGCTGCTGAGAGCTGTCTCAGGGGTCTCGGGGGAGGTCATGCAGCAAAGCTACGGCCTGATTAGGTCAGATCGTGTCCTAGTTCTGCGGCAGGCTGGAGAACATGACGACCGACACACCGGCGAGGCTCCTGCAGCTCCTCTCCCTCCTCCAGACGCCACGCGAATGGCCCGGCGGCGAGCTCTCCGAGCGCCTGGGAGTGTCCCGCCGGACGGTTCGCCGCGACATCGACCGGCTCCGCGAGCTGGGCTATCCGGTGCAGGCGACCAAGGGGGCGGACGGCGGCTACCGACTCGTCGCGGGCAAGGCCATGCCGCCGCTCGTGCTCGACGACGAGGAGGCCGTGGCGATCGCGGTCGGCCTGCGGGCCGGCGCCGGGCACGCGGTCGCGGGCGTGGACGAGGCCTCCGTACGGGCCCTCGCCAAACTGGAGCAGGTGCTGCCGTCCCGGCTGCGGCACCGCGTGTCCACGCTCCAGGCCGCGACCACTCCCCTGACCAGCGGCGACGGGGCGAGCATCGCACCCGAGACGCTGACCGTCATGGCCTCGAGCATCGCGGGGCGGGAACGGCTGCGGTTCGCGTACCTCTCGGGGGACGGTACGCCGTCGCGGCGGCTGACCGAGCCGTACCGGCTCGTCTCCACGGGCCGCCGCTGGTACCTCGTGGCCTACGACCTCGACCGCGAGGACTGGCGGACGTTCCGCGTCGACCGGGTGACCGAGCCCGTCGCGACCGGGGCCCGGTTCACCGCCCGCGAACTGCCGACCGGGAACGCCGCCGAATTCCTCCGGCAGTCGATGTACCGCCGTCAGGAGACGTACGCGTTCGAGGTCACCTTCGCCGCACCCGCCGAGTTCGTCGCGGCGCGCGTGCCCGTCTGGATCGGCGTGCCCGAGCCGATCGACGAACACCGTTGCCGCCTGCGTGCCTCCGCCAGTGACTCGGTGGAATGGCTGGCGGTGCGGATAGCGATGGTCGACTGCGAGTTCACCGTGCAGAAGCCGGCGGAACTGGTCGAGTACATGCGGGCCCTGGGTGCCCGGCTGACCCGGGCCGGAGGTGGCCCGGCCGACCGATGACACGGACCGGTCGGCAGAACACCGCAGGTCGGTGACGCCCCGGGAGCGGTCGCGTACGGCAGGTGATGTCGCTGTGGCAGAATCTGCCGTCCGGGTCACCCCGGGGTTCAGGTTCGGGGTGGCCCGTCGTCCTGCCCGGAAACCCCGCACGGCGTCGCAGACGCGAACCCGCGGCCCGGCCTCCGGCCGAGCCCGTGGCCCCGACGCCCGGTCGAACCCGGGACCCGCCCCCGGCACATAAGTGGAGCCGAGCTTCGGCGCCAGGGGGGGGAGGCGCCGAAGCTCGGCTCTGGGAGAGTCCCGGCGCGGGGGGGTGTGCGTCGGGACTCGGTTCGTGGGGCGGCCGTACATCCGCCTGTTCGGACCCTTGAGCGGGGGCCCGGAAGTCTTGTTCCCGGAGCCCACCCTGTTGAAGCGGCCAGAGATGGCCATGTCTGGTCGACTTGTGGCCAACGTGGCGGGCGTGCCCGTGTGCGAACCGGGCAAGCCGGGCCTGACGCCCCGTCGCGAGCGAACCCGAACGGCCCACCCGGGTCGCTCGCCCGCCCCCGTACGCGACCTCCGCGACGCGGCCCCTCCGGCCTGACCGGCCCTGCCCGGCGCGCTCCTCCCGCTACGCCGCCGCGTCGAATCCGGTGTCGCGTGCCAGCTTCTTCAGCTCGAGCAGGGCGTGCTTCTCGATCTGACGGATGCGCTCGCGCGTGAGCCCGTGCTCCTTGCCGACCTCGGTGAGCGTCCGCTCCCGGCCGTCGTCGATGCCGTACCGCATCTTGATGATGGAGGCGGTGCGCTGGTCGAGGTGGCCGATCAGGCCGTCCAGCTCCTCGCTGCGCAGCAGCGTGAGGACGGACTGCTCGGGCGACACGGCCGAGGTGTCCTCCAGCAGGTCACCGAACTGGGTCTCGCCCTCGTCGTCGACCGGCATGTTCAGCGAGACCGGGTCGCGGGCCCAGTCCAGGACGTCACCCACACGCTCCGGCGTCGAACCGAGCTCGGCGGCGATCTCCGCGTGCTCGGGCTCGCGGCCCTTCTCGCGGTTGAACTCGCGCTGCACGCGGCGGATCCTGCCCAGTTCCTCGACCAGGTGGACGGGGAGGCGGATCGTGCGTGACTGGTCGGCGATGGAACGGGTGATGGCCTGTCGGATCCACCAGGTGGCGTACGTCGAGAACTTGAAGCCCTTGCGGTAGTCGAACTTCTCGACCGCGCGGACCAGACCGGCGTTCCCCTCCTGGATCAGGTCGAGCAGGGGGAGGCCGCTGCGCGGGTAACGGCGCGCCACGGCCACGACCAGACGGAGGTTCGAGCGGATGAATATGTCCTTCGCGCGCTCGCTGTCGGCGACCAGCGCCTCCAACTCCTCACGGGACGCTTCCGCCTCGGCCTGCGCCTCGCCGTCGAGGATCTGCCTCGCGAACACACCGGCCTCGATGACCTGGGACAGCTCGACCTCCTTGGCGGCGTCGAGCAGCGGTGTACGCGCGATCTCGTCGAGGTACATGCCGACCAGGTCGCGGTCGGCGATCTCGCCGCCTACGACGCGAACACTGCGTGCCGCGTCGGCGGTCTCGCCGGTGGCGGACTTACGACGGGCGACGGCACGGGTTGCCATGCGTGCTCCTTGCGATGGTGGGCCTGCGGGTGATCCTGATATCGGGTTCACCCTCCCGGGTGCCCGGCATCTGATGGAAACAACGACTGGAATCAGGACAGAATTCCCAACCCGCACCTTGATTTTCCTGATCATGCAGTACCCTGTCGGGCCACAAGGGAGGGCAGATGCCGTCAGAACATACAGATGTGCAGGTCAGGCCCGGGGTTCCGGCCGACCTCGACGCCCTCACGGACATCTACAACCACTACGTCCGAGAGACGCCCGTCACGTTCGACGTCGCTGTCTTCACACCTGAGGAGCGTCACTCGTGGCTGCTCTCCCACCCTGAAGACGGACAGCACCGCCTGATGGTTGCCACGGACGCGGACTCACAGGCGATTCTCGGGTACGCCACCTCCAGCGCCTTTCGTGTGAAGCCCGCCTACGCGACCTCCGTCGAGGTCACCGTCTACGTCGCTCCGGACGCGGCGCGCCGCGGGGTCGGCACCCGTCTCTACGAGGCCCTCTTCGCGGCGCTCGCCACGGAGGACCTGCACCGGGCCTACGCGGGCATCGTGCCGCCCAACGAAGCGTCCGTGCGGCTGCACGAACGCTTCGGGTTCCACCACGTCGGCACCTACCGGGAGGTCGGCCGCAAGTTCGGCCGCTATTGGGACGTCGCCTGGTACGAGAAGGAACTCACCCGCTGAGGCGAGGCGGCCGGATCGACCAGGCGCGTTCCGGACCTGGTCGACCTGCAAGTGTGCGGGTCTGCGGGCCTGCCTGGTCGCGGGCACCGGCCGGGTCCCGTGCCCGGGTCCCGCTCTCCCGGACCGGGAGCGCCGGAACCGAGAACACCGGGAACGGGAACGCCGGGAGCACCGGCACCGGGGACGCCGGCAGCACCGGGGCGGGAACACCTCGGCCCGGAGCGCGGGCCGTTCAGCCGAACTGGACCGACCGCTTCGCCATCCCCAGCCAGAATCCGTCGATCACGGACCGCTGCCCGTCCAGTTCTCCGACGGCGTCGGCCGCGCCCATGGTCACGAAGAGCGGGGCGAAGTGCTCGGTCCGCGGGTGGGCGAGACGGCCCGCAGGCGACTTGCGCTCGAAGTCGAGCAGCGCGTCCACGTCGCCGGCCTCCAGAGCCCGGTGCCCCCAGTCGTCGAACTCGCTCGACCAGGTGGGGACTCCACCTTCCGTGTGCCGCAGGGCCGCGAGATTGTGGGTGAAGAAGCCGGAGCCGACGATCAGCACACCCTCGTCGCGCAGGGGCGCCAGCTTCCGGCCGATCTCGAACAGCCGGACCGGGTCCAGCGTCGGCATGGAGATCTGCAGCACGGGGATGTCGGCCTCGGGGAACATCTCCACCAGCGGGACGTACCCGCCGTGGTCGAGTCCGCGGTCCGGGATGTCCTGGACCGGCGCACCGGGCGCCCGCAGCAGCTTCCGTACGGACTCGGCGAGTCGCGGGGCGCCGGGCGCCGCGTACGTCACCTGGTAGTAGCGCTCGGGGAAGCCCCAGAAGTCGTACACGAGCGGAACCGTCTCGGTCGCGCCGAGCGCCAGTGGGGCCTCCTCCCAGTGGGCGGAGATCATGAGGATCGCCTTGGGGCGGGGCAGGCCGGCGGACCAGGCGGCGAGCTGGCCGGGCCAGACCGGGTCGTCGGCGAGCGGCGGGGCACCGTGGCTGAGATAGAGGGCGGGCATGCGCTCCGGAGCCGAGCGCTCCTCGGTGGCGGCTGTCATGGCTGCTCCCTCCATCAGGTTCGAACCTACGGCGCGGCGCCCGATCCTCGAAGCGGTCCCTCAGTTGCTTTAAGTCTCAAGCTCATTTCAGAGACTACGCCGTGTTTGTTTAAGTTTCAAGAAGAGGCTCGTACAGTGGAGTACATGAACACGGCACCCGCTCCCGCTGAAGAGCCGCGCTGGCTCACCGAAGAGGAACAGCGCACCTGGCGCGCGTACATGCACGCCACCACCCTTCTGGACGACCACCTGGACCGCCAGCTCCAGCGCGACGCGGGCATGCCGCACGTCTACTACAGCCTGCTCGTGCAACTGGCCGAGGCTCCGCGGCGCAGGCTCCGGATGACGGAACTGGCCATGAACGCGAAGATCACCCGGTCCCGGCTCTCGCACGCGATCGCGCGTCTGGAGAAGAGCGGCTGGGTCCGCCGCGAGAACTGCCCCTCCGACAAGCGCGGGCAGTTCGCGGTACTGACGGACGACGGCTACGAAGTCCTGCGGCGCACCGCTCCGGGCCATGTGGCCGCCGTACGCCAGGCCCTGTTCGACCGCCTGGGGCCGGACCAGCAGAAGGCTCTCGGCGAGGCCATGCGGATCATCGCCGAGGGGCTCCAGCCGAAGGACGCGGGCGCGGACCTGCCCTGGCTGCGGTAACCGAGGGCTCGGTGGCCGGGCGTTCGCCCGCCGCGGGGACCGGGTGTCTGTGTGCGGGAGGGGGAGCCGGGCGTTCATCGTCGGCGGGGCGGAGTCGGGCATGGGACCGCCCCGGCTCCCTGTGGTGGAAGCCGGGGCGGTTCCCGGAGTCGCACGGACCGGGCGGGCGGGCCCACCGCCCACCCCGTGTCCGTACGCGAAGCACCCGAAGCGAGCGGGGCCGTCAGTGCGCGACGACGGGCACCTTCAGCTCGTCCTCCGCACCCTCGCCCGCACCGGAACCGGAGACCACGTTCACGTCCGGACGGCCGGCGTTGATGAGGACGAAGGCGATGCCGGCGGCGACCACGAGCATGCCGACGGCGAACCAGATCGCGTTGCTGTAGCCGTGCACCATGCCCTCCGCCTGCACGAGCTGCTGCTGCGCCTTGGTACCGGCGCCCGCCATGTGGTCCTTGATGTACGCGGTCGTCGCGGAGGCGGCGATCGTGTTCAGCAGGGCCGTGCCGATCGCGCCGCCGACCTGCTGCGAGGTGTTGACCATCGCGGAGGCGACACCGGCGTCACGCGGCTCGATGCCGTACGTGGCCAGGGACATGGCCGGCATGAAGGCCGTACCCATGCCGAGACCGAGCAGCACCATCGCCGGCAGCACCAGCGTGACGTACGACGAGCCGATCTCCAGCTGCGCCAGGAGCAGCATGCCGAGCGCGGCGACCAGGAAGCCGGGGCCCATCAGCAGCCGCGGCGCGACCCTGGTCATCAGCCGGGCCCCGATCTGCGTGGAGCCCGTGATCATGCCCACGACCATCGGCAGGAACGCGAAGCCGGTCGAGATGGGCGAGTAGCCCTTCACGATCTGGAGGTAGTAGGTCAGGAAGAGGAAGGTGCCGAACATCGCGATGATCGCGAGACCGAGGGAGAGGTAGACGCCACCGCGGTTGCGCTCGGTGATGACACGCAGCGGCAGCAGCGGGGCCTTGACCTTGGACTCGGTGAGGACGAACGCGGCCAGCAGCAGCGCGGAGGCCACGAACAGGCCGATGGTCGTGGAGTCGCTCCAGCCGTCGGACTCGGCGCGGGTGAAGCCGTAGACGAGGGAGACCAGACCCAGGGTGGACAGGACGACGCCCGGGATGTCGAGCGGCGAACGGTTGCGGCCGCCCTTCGGCTCACGGATGACGAAGTACGCGCCCGCGGCCGCGACGATCGCGAACGGGATGTTGACGAAGAAGGTCCAGCGCCAGTTCAGGTACTCGGTGAGGACGCCGCCGAGGATGAAGCCGACGGCGCCACCGCCACCGGCGATCGCACCGTAGATGCCGAAGGCCTTCGCACGCTCCTTGGCATCGGTGAACATCACCGCGAGCAGCGAGAGCGCGGCGGGCGCCAGCAGCGCGCCGAACACGCCCTGAAGCGCGCGGGCACCGAACATCATCGCGCCGCTCTGCGCCGCGCCACCGAGCGCGGAGGCCAGCGCGAAGCCGACGAGACCCACGACGAAGGCGCGCTTGCGGCCCCACAGGTCGGCGATCCGGCCGCCGAAGAGGAGCAGACCGCCGAAGGCGAGGGCGTAGGCCGTGACGACCCACTGCCGGTTGCCGTCGGAGATGCCCAGGTCCTGCTGGGCGGAGGGCAGCGCGATGTTCACGATCGTGGCGTCGAGGACCACCATGAGCTGGGCGAGCGCGATGAAGACGAGGGCTTTCCAGCGGTTGCTGTGCGCGTCGGACGCTGGATCCGGAACGGCCGGAACCGCTTTGGACGTTGCTGTTTCAGACATGGGGGTACCCACTCCGGGACTTCGTAGCGAAAAAATCAGTGAAAAGGCACGGCTCGTCGACGGTGACGGCCGGGACGCGGCTCGGTACGACCCGCCCGGTGGCGAGTGCGTCCAGCGCGCTGTTGGGCTGGGTTACGAGTTCGAGGCGCTAGGTGATGGGTTACGAGTTCGAGCCACGGGTTCGGGCCAAGGGTCGGGCTGTGCGGCCACGACGCCGAGGGCATCGGTCACGCTCGTCGCAGTTCCTCCATGGTGGCGGCCGCCCCGGGCAGCACGGAGCGGGCCGGAGCCCGCATGCCGTCCAGGAGCAGCTGCAGATGACGGTGCACGAAGCGGTCGATGCCCTGGCACGCGGTGCCCGGCAACGGCCTGGTGAGCTGGCTGACGGCGATCATCAGGTCGCCCAGCTCGATGTCGGGGCGCAGCTGTCCGGCCTCGCGGGCGCGGGCCATCAGCCGCAGGATCAGATCGGTGATCCGGTCGCGTGCGGCGACCAGGTCGGGATGGCTCTGGTCGAAGTTCTCGGAGAGCATCGGGCACAGGGCGCCGATCCGCTCGTCGGCGGCGAAGTGCACGAAACCGCTCAGCGCCTCGAAGGCGTCGCCGTCCTCGACGAGCGCCCCCTCGACCCACTCCGAGGTGCGGTCCATGACCGAGCAGACGACCTCACGGGCGAGGGCGTCGCGGTCGGGGAAGTTGCGGTACAGCGTGGCGTTGCCGACGCCTGCCCGGCGGGCGATCTCGTCGAACGGCACCTCGGCGCCGAACTCGACGAACATCTCGCGGGCGGCGGCGACGATCCGCTCCCGGTTGCGCAGGGCATCGGCGCGCGGCCTGGCCACTCGGCGCTGCACGGGGGCTGCGGTCTCCACGGCGTACTCCTCGAAGCGTCTTGGAACTTGTGTGCGATCCGGGGATTCCCTCCCCGTTTCGCTCGGACGTATGACTAAAC
Source organism: Streptomyces sp. NPDC002580 (assembly GCF_042889485.1). Taxonomy (NCBI): domain Bacteria; kingdom Bacillati; phylum Actinomycetota; class Actinomycetes; order Kitasatosporales; family Streptomycetaceae; genus Streptomyces; species Streptomyces sp. NPDC002580. Next base: position 232,254 of record NZ_JBIAQZ010000005.1, read on the forward strand.
GGGGAAACGATCCCCGGTAATTCCCGTCCGGGCAGAGAAATATGTGACCTGCGTCACTGCCCTCAGGGCCCCCGGCGGCGGTCCGGTCCGCAGCCCTCCGCACGACCTCCCGATCGACCCGCCCCTCGGTCCGCCCCTCGGTCCGCCCACCTGGTCTTCCACCTGGTCTTCCACCCGGTCCTCCGGCGGCCTCCCTTCTTGTCTTTCGGCACCCCGGAACCCCGCTGTGCCCTCCCGGACGGAAGCCGTCCCGGGTCGCGCCGGAGATGAACCCGATCGGTCCCATCCAGCGCGCGCCCGGCACCTCGGCGACTGAGGGTGATCGAGAAGGTGCAGTCGGAGACCGGCGGCTGCCGTGGAGCGAAGGGCCCCCGCATGCAGCCGTCCAGCCGCCGGATACGCCCGCGCCGTCTGGCCGCGCTCGCCACGGTGACCGTGCTGACCCTGGCGGTCAGCACCTCCGCCGGCACCGGACACCTGACGGCGGGCTCCAGCACGGCCGGCTCCACCGCACTGGCCCGTTCCACCGCGCTCGGACCTTGCATGATCAACGGTCCGTCGGACATCCAGATGGGGGAAGGCATCCCCACGACGCCCGGTTACGCTCGCTCCACCGGTACCGTCCGCGCCCTGACCCTGATGATCGACTTCCCCGACGCGCCCGGCAAGGGCAGCGCCCGCGACCGGTACGACGAGTTCTTCCCGAAGACGCAGGAATGGTTCCGCACCGCTTCGTACGGTCGCCTCGACTACCGCCCCGACGCCCCCGTCCGGCACTGGCTGCGCATGCCCAAACCCTTCAAGGAGTACGGCATAGAACGCGGCGCGCCCTTCGATCCCGGGTACCGCGAACTGGTCCAGGACATCGTGGCCGCCGCCGATCCCGAGGTCGACTTCCGCTCCTACGACATCCTGAACGTGCTGGTCACACCCAACGCGGGGCCCTCCGCTCTGGACACCGTGCTGTCGGTGACCTTCGCGGGCAACACCGAGGCACCGGTCGCCGACGGCGTTCCGGTCGCCAACGCGTCCTTCGTCTACAGCCGCCAGGACGACGGCTCGGGCTCGTACTCCGACACCGGCTACCGCGTCCTGCCGCACGAGAACGGCCACACCTTCGGACTCCCCGACCTCTACACCCAGGAGGGCGGCGGCGCGGTCGGGCACTGGGACATCATGAGCGAGGACTGGGGGGTCGACAACGACCTCCTGGGCTGGCACAAGTGGAAGCTCGGCTGGCTCGACTCCTCCCAGGTCAGCTGCGCGGCGGCGTCCGGCACCACCGAGTACACGCTGACCCCGATGGCCCTGCCCGGCGGACCCAAGCTCGTCGTCGTACCCACCAGCGCCGAGAGCGGATACGTCCTCGAACTGCGCACCCAGGGGGGCAACGACTCCGCGGTCTGTCACCCGGGCATCCTCGTCTACAAGGTCGACGCGGACGTGGACACCGGGAACGGGCCCGTCACGGTGTCCGACTCCCACCGCGACAGCGGCGGCTGCACCCGTTCCCCCAACGTCCACGCCGAGCTCTCCGACGCGCCCTTCGCCCCCGGCGAGACCTTCAAGGACTCGAAGGCGAGGCTCACCGTCCATGTCGCGGCGGCTGCCGCGGGGAAGTACCGGGTCTACGTGACGCGCCGCTGACCGCCCGGGCGAACCGATGGGACGCCCCTGCGGACATAGGACGCTCCGGCGGACTTGGGACGACTCGACAGGACACGGGACGACCCGGCGGACAATCGACGGAGGGCCCATGGCACCGGACATCACGCCATCGGACATCACGGCATCGCACGTCACGCCATCGGACGCCGAGCCGCTCATCCGCGGGATCGCCGTCCTGCGGCGGCTGACCGAGGCGGACGGGGTGTCCAGTCTGAGCGGGCTGGAACGGGCCACCGGGCTCACGAGGTCCACCCTGGACCGGATCACCGCGACCCTCGCGCGCCTGGGATACGTACGCCTCGACGGCAGCGACGCCCTGCTCGCCCCGCGCCTGATGGAACTCGGCAACGCCTATCTCGCCGCCCTCCGGATCCCCCGCCTCCTGGACGCGTACGCCGACGCCCTCGCCGACGAACTCGACGAGTCGGTGTCCCTCGCCGTCGGCGACCGGGACGGCATCCGCTTCATCCATCAGGCGACCCGGCGCCGCGCGATGTCCCTGAGCTTCCGCATCGGCGACCTCCTCCCCGCCGAACGCACGGCGCCCGGCCCGTTGTTCGCCTCGGACTGGAGCGAAGAGGAGTGGGCGCACTGGCGGGAGCGCCGCGCCGCCGACCCGGAGGACCGCGGCTTTCCCGTACCGGCCAGGAGCAGGCCGTACGAGGGAGGAACGGCGGACGCCACCCTCCCGGCCGGACAACTCCCCACCGTCGGAGACGACTTCGAGCAACGAGCGGCCGAAGCGGGCGAGGCGGGCTGGGCGTTGGACGACCAGCTGATCGAGCCGGGACTGGTCGCCGTGTCGATGCCCGTACGGGAGGCCGGCCGGATCACCTGCGTGGTGAGCGTGGTGAGCCACACGAGCCGGCACAGCGCCACCGACCTGCGGGACACCCTGCTGCCACGGCTACGGACGGCTGTGGCCGAGATGGAACGGGTGCTGTCCCTGGAGGAGAGGCGGGCACCGGAGCGGACGGCGCCCGAACAGGAGGCACCGGAGCAGGAGGCGTCCGAACGGGTCGACACCGGCCGGGCCGCGCAGGACGGCCTCGGGCTCGCCGGCCGGACCGGCGCCTCCGAGCAGGCACCGGGACGGGAGTTCATCGAGTCGCTGGCCCGCGGACTGACCGTGATCACCGCTTTCGGCGAGGGCCGCTCCGAACTGACCCCCACCGCGGCCGCCCGGGCGGCCGGACTCGCCCGCGCGGCCGCTCATAGCGCCTTGATCACACTGGACCACCTCGGATACGTCACCACGCACGACGGCGCCTTCCGGCTCACCCCGCGTGTCCTAGGCCTCGGCTTCCCACCGCTCGCGCGGACCTCGCTCCCCGAGATCGCGGCCCCGTACATGGCCGAACTCTCCCAGCGGCTGCACGACTCGGTATCGCTCGCGGTACTGACCGGCGACGAGATCCAGTACACCGGTCGGGTCTCGATCCGCCGTGTCATGAGCGTGAACGTCACCGTCGGCACCCGACTGCCCGCGTACGCCACCTCACTGGGCCGCGTCCTACTGGCCGACCTGCCGGAGAGCCGCGCCACGGAGGGCCTCGCCCCCGAACCGCCGGGGAACCCTTCCGGCGGGCCGCGCGGGAATCTCCCCAGCGGTCCTCCCGGGGACCTCTCCAGTGGGCCGCGCGGAGATCTTTCCGCCGCACTGCCCGAGCGGCTGAGCCCGCTGACTCCGCTGACCGTCACGGATCCGGAGCGGTTCAGGGCCGAACTGGACCGGGTGCGGAAGTCCGGATACTCCATGGTCGAGGAGGAGTTGGAACAGGGGTTGCGGTCCATCGCCGTGCCGGTCCGCGACCGCGACGGACGGGTGGTGGCGGCGTTGAACGTCGCCACGCACAGCAGTCGCCGCACGGCCGAGGCGTGCGTCCGCGACGTACTCCCCGAACTCCACGCGACGGCGACCCGCATCGAGGCCGACCTGCACGTCGCGAGCCGCTTCCGCCGCGTCCCACCGAGCTGAGCCCCCGGCCGCAAGCCCCGAGCCCGGAACCGGCCCCCTCATCACCATCCCGCCCCACCCCATGCCGGCAAACGCCCTACCTCGCGCCCGCCCCGGCCATCACCCTCGCCCTCGCCCTCGCCCTCGGGACGTCGGCCCGCAGCCCTCGGCCGCCCCGCCCCACCTGCGCAAAGGGGAACCCTCCCAGCCTCCACCTCACATCCGCTAGGCTAGCTACCGGATCACACACGATCCGCACGCCTTCGTAGCTCAGGGGATAGAGCACCGCTCTCCTAAAGCGGGTGTCGCAGGTTCGAATCCTGCCGGGGGCACATGATGAAGGGCCAGTTCAGAGGCTTGATCCTCTGCAACTGGCCCTTTGCTGTGATCACGGCCGCGCCACACCCGTGCCACAAGGTCGACTAGGCCGTCTCTTCCGGATCACCGGGTCGCGGAGTCCGGTCTGGAAGCAGCGGCTCAATCCGAGATCACTGCACATCGGTCAGCGCCATGACCAGACCAACCACCTGGTGATCCGAAGGGGACAACCTCGGTACAGGATGAGCGCATGCTCCCTCCCCGACTGCTGTGGTGTGACCCCCGGCCCATCCCCCGGTTCAATCGGCAAGAGCCGGTGACCAAGATTGTGCGTGATCCCGGCTTCTACGAGCCGAGCGATGAGGACGGCTGCTCAAGGGTCGGGTACTTCTGCCAGGCCCATGACCGCCCCTACTCGCACGAGTCCTGTGGGGAAGGGCCGCATCTCATCGCCCTGGACTGCCAAGAGCACGGGCCCGAGAGCGTGTGGCCGCAACCACTCATGCTGATGTTCCCAGAAGGATTCGACCCCCCTCTGAGCGACGCGCAACTGGCCTGGGTGCGGGCAGAGGACGACGCTGTCTAGGCATGATCCGAAAGAGACGCCCTAGGCTTCCGTCTCTCCACGAGTCTTGTGGATCATCGAGCCGAGCCGATCCGCGATCGTGCGGTCGCGACCGCTCACCACGTGTTGATAGATCAGTGCCGCGCGCGGGGTGCTGTGGCCCATCCTGGTCATCAGCTCCCGCAGGCTCGCGCCGGACGCGGCGAGCGTGTTGCCGGTGTGCCGGAGATCGTGGAAGTGCACGTCTGCCGTGACGCCTGCCTTCGTCCGCGCCGTGATCCAGTCGTCCCGGAAGTTGCTCCGGCGGAGCTGACCGCCCTGGGGACCGAGAAAGGCGTGACCGTCACGCCCCGCCCCCGCGAAGCCGTCGAGGTGCGCTTCCACATCGGGCAGAAGCTCGGTCGGGAGGGCCACGGGTCGGACCCCGACGTCGGACTTCGGCGCCTTGTCGAAGAGAGCTCCGGTCTGCACCTCTGCTTGCGAGCGGCGGACCATGAGCGCGGCGTTCTCGGTGTCGACGTCGCGCCGGCGGAGCGAGGCCAGCTCCCCGAAGCGCAGTCCGGTGGACGCGGCCAGGAGGACGAGCAGCCGATACCGCGGGGCTATCGAGTCGGCCACGGCGTACACCTCCGCCACGGTGAGGACGGGACGCTCGGGTACGTCGTAGCGGTCGGCGCCCTTGATCCGGCACGGGTTGCGGCGGATCAGTTCGTCATCGACGGCCGTGTTCAGGATCGCCCGCATGATCTGGTACGCCTTGACCACGGTCGGCTCACCGGTCCGCGCGAGGCACGCCGTACGCCAGGCCCGCACCTGCGCCGTGGTGATCGAGGCCAGCGGACGCTCACCGAAGGTGGGCAGCAGGTGCAGCCGGATCACCGACTCGTGCCGCTCCCGCGAACGTGCGGCGAGCTTCCGATCATTGAGCCACCCCGTGGCGTACTCGCCGAACTGGACCTTGCCCGCGTCGGGATCGGACCACTGACCACGGGTGATGTCCGCCTCCATGTGAGTCAGCGCGGCTTCCGCGTCGGTCTTGGTGGGGTACGTCTCCTTCGCCGTGCGGAGCTGCCCCGTGACGGGATCACGGAAACGCGCCTGCCAACGACCCGACTCGAGCTGACGGACGGACCCGAAACGGCGGCGCCTGCCTTGGTCTGGACGCGACCAGGAAACAGCGTCACACCGGCACCCCGGATCCACCGCCGTCTGATCGACGAGCACTCCTCGTCCGAGGCGTCGCGTTGACCACGTGAACCCGCACCGATGAGAGGGCGCAAGCGTCCTGCGAGCAACCGCGTGGTCCGGCCAGGGACTGAGAGTCCGGTGTTTACACCTTGCTCGCGACCACCATGTAGTTCTCGGCCTCAAGATCGAACGTGCTCAGTTCCGTCTGGAGTCCGACCCGGTGCAGCTCGACTTCGAGTTCCTCGTACCGGTAGGGCCAGCAGGACAGCAGTTCCGAGCGGACAAGAACCAACCCGGTCGCATCAACTTGCGCGATCGCAATCTCGATGTGGTGCTCCTCCTCCCAATGCGGCGCGATCTCCCAGCGGTAGACCACGACGGCATCGCGACCGTTCCGGCGGACGAGTCGGTCACTGATCTCCAGCCGGGAACCTCTCGCCCTCACGAGTTCCCAAGTGCGGGATGTGAGTACCAAGCGCCCGCCGGGGCGCAGAAGCCGTGACATCGACTCCAGAGCAGCACCCCTGCCTGTCGCGCCCGCGGCATGGTGAAGCGAGTTGCCAACGCAGAACACCATGTCGAACGTGTTGTCCTGGAAATGGTCGGGCAGCTCTTCCCAGTTCGCCCGTACGGCCCGGACGGATGCCCCGAACTCCTCAGACAACTCTGCAGTCCGACGAACCATCGCCTCGCTGGCGTCAGTTGCGACAACCTGCATGCCACGACCGGCGAGGCCAACCGCCAACTGTCCGGTTCCGCACGAACAGTCGAGGACGTGAGCGTTCGACGGCAGGAGATTGAGGACGTCGTCGAACGACGCAGCGAACTCGGCTGGAGGCAACTTCGCATCCGAGATGAGCCATTCGTACACCTCGGCAAGCACGTCATAGCCTGTCACAACCTCTACCTCCGTCACGCGGCAGACTCACGGCAGGACGTCAGTCCATCAGCGGAGCAAGCCGGGCACCAATGGTTTTCACGGTCAAAGCCACACGTTGCCGGATGCACCGCTCCTAGAAGGGCGGCCAGTCGGAACCCGGAGGTGGGGCAGGCGAGTCTCGGTTGCCGTTCCTCATTTCCAGGGGCCAGCGCGCGTCGATGACCGCGGCGGCCTCCCTGCACGCGGCGCAGGCGCGCGCCCCTTCGGATACCCACGAGTACGGTGACGCGGTGAGCCCCTGACGGGTCAGGCCGCACAGCGTCGCACCGGTGCCGTCTACGGAGTACGCGTACGCCACGTCGAACGCGTGGGTGGCTCCGTCCTATGGGAGCCCGTGGGATTCAGCCGACTCCCACGGTATGTATCCGTACTGCGGCCGCGAGACCTCGCGCGGGTCGAATCCGAATTCGGTCCAGGCGTAGCACCAGGGACAGAACCAGCGTTCCTTCACCGCCTTGTCCCATCGCATCCGCGGCTCACGCACCGGGATTTCTCGCATCTCACGGTCGCAGACATCACAGGTCACACCGCATCATGCCTGACCGGTGGCACCCGCACGGATCTGCAGTCGCGTCGAGCCGTCCCAGGTGCCCGCCCCTCCGTCGGTCTTGCGGATCATCACTCCGAGCCGATCCGCGATCTCATGGTCGCGACCACTCACCACGTGTCGAGTCGAAGGCGGACCCCCAGAACTGGGCTCCGCCGCAACCCGCGCGCCAGATGGAGCAGGGAACCTCGGGGAAAGCGCCAGGACCTCCGCTGGACCCGTCCGACAACCGTCGGCGCCGAACCTCAGCGGAGTGGCGATCCGACCGGCAGGACCGCTCCGGCCACCCGCCGCTCCCGTTCGCATCCCGCCATGACCGCACGGCCAAGGGCCGGCTCAGCGGCTTGAGCCTCTGAGCCGGCCCTTCGTTCGATCACGGTGGTGCCGCACGCCTGCCGCGGGCTCGGTGGCTCGAGGCGTCAGGTCGGCTGGTCGCCCTTGCCCCACCGTGCCCAGAGGGTGTGCCGCCAGTCGTTGTCCGCGGTGTCCGGACCGGGTCCGGACACCGCTGGTGCGGGTCCGGGGCCCGTCTCGACGAGGTGGACAAGGGTCCAGGCGACGCCGTAGCAGTCGTCCGGTCCGAAGCAGGCTGTCAACGCCGCCGCCTCCTCGGCCGTGACGGGCCGGGCGATCTCCTTCAGTTGCCTGTACCGCCTGTCGATCTCCGCTTCGCTGCCGTCCCAGCCAGGAAGGGGTCCCTCTGCGACGAAACGCTGGACTTCGGGTCTCATCCCCGCATGCTCGCCCGCTTCGGCCGGAGTGAGCAAGGCGCGGTTCAGGCGCCGTCCGGCTCGCCGCCCGTCAACGCCTTTGGCCGGTGCGGTGGTTCGGGATGTGGTGGACCGTCAGCAGGAGAGGGAGGTGATGTAGATGTGCTGAATGCTGTTGATCTTCATCCACATGCTGGCCTTGCCGTTGCGGTCCGTCGTCTGGGTGTCGCCGGCGAACCAGTGCCACTTGGTGACACAGTTCGCGGGGAACTTCACAGCGTCGGTGTCGTAGAACTTCGAGTACTTGCTCGTGCCCGACCATCCGTGCGGATCCAGCCAGATCCGGGCGTTGGCCACGTTGGCCACCCGGACCGGGTTGCCGTGGCAGGGGAGGTTGTCCCCGTTCTCGTACGTGCCGTAGCTGTCGGCCCAACAGTTCGAGATCGAGATGGAGTAGTCGGTGTTGTTGCTCACCTCGCCGCCGCATCCCGAAGTGTCGCAGGTGCCGGCCGAAGCGGGCGCGGACAGGAGCGCCAGGTTCAGCGCGGACGCGGCGAGGACCGCCGCGGCGGCAAGAGTCTTTCGCATTTCACTCCTAGGTGACTGAGCAGGAACTCATAGATGGAGAGGGGGTGTTGGGGTTGGGCCTGGGGCTGGAGTCGTGGTTGGGGAACCGGACTGTTTGGGGCTGTCGTTCGGGGGTCAGGGGTTTTGAGCGCTCCGCACGAGGCGCGGGGTGCTTCCCTGGTCCTCCCCCTGGATTCACCGCGCCCGGTTCAGCCCGCCCAGCGGGAGTCGAGCGCCATGTTCTGGAGCCGGTCGAGGGAGAACGGGGGCCGCGGCCGCGTCACCGGTCCGCCCTCGATGGAGGAGTTCACTTCCTGGACGATGACCCGGCGGCCGTCGGGGTGGAGGGTGTCGACCAGCCACACCACGGTGGAGCCGCCCTTCTCGGACGCGCGCTTGGCCCGCTTCACCAGGGTGCCGTCGGCCAGGGTCAGCGCCTGGCACTCGATGTACTCGCCCTCGCAGCCCATGCGCCCGGCGAGGACGTCGCCCATGTCGTCCTGGGCGTTCACCTCGATCATGCTCTTGCCGCGGCCGTCGTCCCAGACCACCGCGGCGAAGCCGTCCTGGCTCTGCTCGTCGGAGATCTTCCCGCCCTTGGGCAGCAAGGACTTCAGCACCCTGATCATTCGCGGGCCGGACAGCGACTCTCCTGAGCCGGCGAGCGCCGTGGACGGGGCCGAGACACTGGCCTTGTCGCCGGCGGTCCGCGGTTCGGCGGCGGACGCCTGCGCCGCCGCACCGAGCCCGAGGGCCAGGACGAGGCCGACGGCGACGGCCGCGCCGCGGCCCGGACGACGGCGTGCGGAAGTGTTCGTGTTCATGGTGTGGCTTCCTTCTCTGCTCCGAAGGCGGATGTTCTCCGCGTCGCGAGACGGCGGGTGGTGTGGGGTGCCGACTGCCGCACGGGCACGGAGATGTCCCGGTGGGCAGGCGGAAGTCGGTTGTCGTCGTGCTGCCGGCGGGGCGGTCGTGCCGCCTCGGCCGGTGCGACATCCGCAGCTTCCAGGACGCCCCGGACCCACGGCAACAGCCTCCGCCGCACTTGGGACGGTGGGACCATCCCACCCCTGTCGACCTGCGGAAACAGGAAAACTTGGGATGCTCTCCTGGGACGTGGTGACGTGACGACTCGTGCCGTGCCGGTCGGCCATCGGACGCGGTCGGCCATCGGACGCGGTCGGCCTCGGGGTGGTTGCGCGTCGGTCGTCGGTCGCCGGTTTCCACGTCCGCCGGTCGCCGGTTTCCACGTCGTCTTCGGCGGTGGTCACGGGGAACCCGGCCGGCGGGGCTGCGGTACCAGGGGTGGGGCCGGCCCTCGTTGTGCGCGAGGAGCGTTCGGCGGGGGAAGACGACCGCCGGTTCGCGGAACAGCGCGCGTGCGGAAGGCGGTTGTCACCTTCCCTGGAGGAACCGCCCTGCTCCTGCGGGCCGGGCGTGAGCGCGATCACGCTTCGCGCCCCCGCCTCCGGTCGCGGCAGCGTCTACTCCTTGAGCGACGGCTGCGGCGCCGGCATCATCCCCCGCTTCTCGACGGACCGCCTGGTGTGGCACGCCGGTGTGAGCCGCCCGATGGGGGCCGTCGGCGCTTGCTGCCCGCTCCCGGTCGGAGCCGGGAGCGGGACAGACCGAGCGGACGCATCGTCAGCGGGTGTTCGTGGTGCGGATGTCGGTGACGTCGCCGAACACCGGCTCCAGCTTCATGACGAGGTCGGTCGTCACGGTCGGCGCCTCCCCGCCGCCGAAGTCGTGGGTGACGACGACCTCACGGCTGTCGGCGCCCTCGCTCACCGTCCACTGCACCGGAACGTTCTGGGCACGCAGGACACCGTCCGCCTTGTTCGCCTTCTCCCATGCGGCCAGCCGCTTGGCGAAGGCCGGCGTCAGGTAGTGCGCGCGCAGCGCCTTGGCCAACGCGGCGTCCGGGCCCGCGGGAGCGTCCTTCGCGTCGACGTACGCGCCGAAGAAGTCGGCGACCTGGGTCACCGAGTCCCCCGTCCTGCCACTGACCGACCGCACCGCGGCGGAGGTCTTCGCGGAGGCCTTCACCGCGGCTTTCGCGAACGCCTTCACGGAGGTGGGGCTCGTGGTGCGGATGCCGGTGATGTGGCCGGTCACCTCCTGCTTCACGACGAGCCGGGTCGTCGTCGTGGGCGACTCCCCGCCACCGTAGGTCAGGGTGACGACGACCTCGAGGGCGTTGCCGCCCTCGCTCACCGTCCACTGCGCCGGGACGTTCTGGGCACGCAGGACGCCGTCCGCCTTGTTCGCCTTCTCCCATGCCGCCAACTGCTTGGCGAAGGCGGGCGACAGGTAGTGCGCGCGCAGTGTCCTGGCCAACGCGGTGTCCGGACCCGCGGCATCGACCGTCGCGTCGATGTAGGCGCCGTAGAAGTCGGCGACCTGGGTCACCATGTCACCGTTGGACCCGTCGACCGACCGCAGCGCGGCGGACGTCTTCGCGGACGCCTTGACGGGGGCGGGGACGGCGGCCTGTGCCACCGCCTGCGTCGACACACCGAGCCCGACGGCCAGGACGAGACCGGCGGCGAAGGCCGCACGACGGCCCGGACGACGGCGTGCGGAGGTGTTCCTCATCATGTCGTGTCTTCCTTCTTCGTAGTCAGAGATTCGTAGGGGATCGCTCCCGGACCGCGCCGGCTCTCCCACCGGACGCGCCCGCCGACGTCTCACCGCGGGACGCCGAACACCCGACGTCGTACGTGATACGTCGTACGACGTATGTCGGGCACCCGGGCACTCGGGCACACAGATGCCCGGTACACAGGCACACGGTGGGAGTCGTCACCAGGCTGTCGCCGGGACCCTCGATCGACCCCGGCCGGTGCGACACCCACAGCTTCGAAGACACCGGGGACCCACCGCAAGCACCACCGCCCGACCCGCAACGACGGGACCGTCCCACCCACCCTGACCTGCGCGGACGAGCACTGCCTGAGATGCCGTACTGGGATGCGGGGACGACCGGCGGCGGTGTGTCTCAGCCAGGGGCCGGTCTCATCGACCGGCCCGGAGGGGCGTTCCGGCCAGAGGGGCGTTCCGGCCGGAGGGCCGTTCCGACCGGCGTCACCCGCCCCACAACCATTGCGTGCCGACGGTGGTCAACATGAACGACCGATGTACCAGGGACCGTTCACCGGGAGTCTTCGTGCCCAACCGCAACCGCCGTCGCGCCGCCATGGGCTGTGCCGCGCTCGTCGCACTGCTGAGCGCCCCCGTCGCTCTGGCCGCACCGGCCTCCGCCACTACGACGGCGCCGGTGGTCGACTTCAACGGCGACGGGTTCGCCGACCTGGGGATCAGCGCGCCCTACGCCACGGTGTCGGGCGTCGATTACGCGGGCTACCTGTCGGTCGTGTACGGGTCCTCCGCCGGCGCCGACACCGCGCACCCCGAGCTGATCACCCGCGCCACCCCGGGCGTGCCCGGGGACGTCACGCAGTACGACGACTTCGGCAGATGGACGGCGGCCCGCGACCTCGACGGAGACGGCTACACCGACCTCGTGGCCAGCGGCTACGAGACGCCCGTGGTGTTGTGGGGCTCCGCACAGGGACTCAGCGGCGGCACCGCACTCCCCAGTACGACGTACCAGGCGGCCGCCGGTGACATCAACGGCGACGGTCATGCCGACCTCGTCGCCGCCGTCGGTGGCGCCCTGGAGGTCCGCTTCGGTCCCTTCACCCGCGCCGGGGTGCCCGTCTCGACCGACAGGCTGGCCTTCGACGAGGACGACGGCCCGCAGGACTTCGCCGTCGGCGACGTCACGGGCGACGGCAAGGACGACGTCGTCACCCAGCACGGCTTCGAGGAGATGCAGTACAAGTCCCGCCTGTGGAAGGGCACCTCCACCGGGCTGAGCAGAACCTTCAAGTCCTCCGGCTACTACACGGTCGGCGGGATCATCGCCGACGTGGACAAGGACGGCCACGGCGACTTCATCGCCCGTGACGTCAGCAATGTCTCCGAGACGATGGCGTACGAACCCGGCGACATCCGCGTCGTCTACGGTTCGGCATCCGGCTTCTCCACCCGTACCAAGAAGATCAACCAGGAGACGGCGGGCGTCCCGGGCGTCGGCGAGTCGGGCAACGGCGACACGGTGTACGGGGACCAGTTCGGCTACTCGCTCGCCGCCGGCGACGTGACCGGTGACGGCTACCCGGACGTCGCGGTGGGCGTGCCCGGCGAGGGCATCGGCTCGCACCGCGAGGCGGGCGCGGTGGTCCTGCTCAAGGGCGGCCCGTCCGGTCTCACCGGTACCGGGGCGCAGGCCTTCAACCAGTCCACGTCCGGCGTGCCGGGCGCTTCCGAGGAGGGCGACCACTTCGGCACCTCGGTACTGCTCGCGGACGTCAACGCCAACCATCGCGCGGACCTCGCCGTGGGCACGCCCGCGGAGGACGGCACCTACGAGGACTCGGGCGCTGTCTGGCTCCTGCGCGGCTCGAAGACCGGCCTGACGACCACCAGCATCGCCTCGTTCGGCCCCAGCACCCTGCACGTGCCGGAACAGGGTTCCCGGTTCGGAACCGACTTCACGCGCTGAGCGCGTCGGGCGGGACCGGGCGGGGAGGGCGGGGGCGGGGGCGGGGGCGGGGCAGGCTCGGACATGGCGGGGCCGGTGCGGACTCGGACCGTGGACGGGGATGGGCCGGAGGGGGATGTACGGGCCGGCCCACAGCCCGCGCCGCGGACCGATCGCGTACGCGCGGTCGCCTCTCAACGCTGGAACCATCCCAGCCGTATTGACGTGCAGGCAGGGGGAATGCCTGGGATCCCGCCCTCATCAGGGCACGCCTGCACGGGCCGACGACATGGATGCGAGTACGGACCACATGGATTCGATCCACGACGATGTCACGGAGTTCGCGTCACTCCTGACGGTCATGAAGGAGCGCACGGACCGCAGCTACGCGGCGCTGGCGCGACGGCTGGGCATGAACGCCTCCACGCTGCACCGCTACTGCGCCGGGGAGGCGGTCCCCCTGGACTTCGCCGGGGTCGAGCGGTTCGCCGCGCTCTGCGGCGCCTCCCCCGAGGAACGCATGGAGTTGCACCACAGGTGGATCCTGGCGGTGGCGGCGCGGCAACGAGGCCGCCCGGCCGACGCCCGGCAGGCACCCGCGCCGCAGGACGGCGAGAGCACCGCGGCATCGGTGGCGCCCGCGAGCGCCGCGGCACCGGATGTCCGAGAGAGCGCCACGACGACGGTCGTCCCCGCGCGGGACGGCGGCCCGGCGGGGGAAGCGGTGAAGCCGGCCCCGGCGGCGGACCGTCGGTCCCCTGCCGGGCTCGGCCGACGGCGGCACGTGCGGTCGATGGCGATGGCCGCCTCGGTCGTCGTCGCGCTCGCCTGCCTCACCACATCCGCCGCCGACCTCCCCGCCACCCCCGGTGACCCGTCGGCCTCCGCCGACCGCGGACCGTCGGCCTCCGTGGACCGCGGGCCCTCGGCCTCCGGCCCCCACGATCCGTCACCCTCCGTCTCCGCCTCCGCCGAGCCTTCGGCCTCCGCCGACACCACGACGAAACCCCCGGGACCGGCCCGGCGGAGCGGCGGACCCGAGCGGAACCCGGCAAGCGGCGGCGATGCCGCTCCGGTGGCCCCCGTCACCTGGACCGCCGACTCCCACGCGGCCGAGTGCGGCCTCGAGTACGTCATCGCCAGGCCGCCGCGGCAGATCCCCCCGCCCCCGTACCCGCAGGACGCCGCGACCTGGGCCACGTCCCAGCGGGCGGTGCACGGACGCAGCACCGATGTGCGGATCTCGGTACAGGGACGCGGCTCGGCCGCCGTCGTCCTGGAAGCCCTGCACGTACGCGTGGTCAACCGCGCCACCCCCGCCTCCGTCCGCGGCAACGTCTACTCCACGGGGACCGGCTGCGGCGCGGGCATCACCCCCCGCTACTTCTCGGTGAACCTCGACTCCGGCCGCCCCGTGGCCCGTTCGATGCCCGGCGACAACGCGGGAACACCGGTCCCGGCGATCAACTTCCCCTACCGGGTGTCCCTGCAGGAGCCGGAGGTCCTGGTGGTCTCCGCGCTCACCGAGACCTGCACCTGCGACTGGTACCTCGAACTCGACTGGTCCTCGCAAGGCCGTACCGGCACCGTCCGCATCGACGACCACGGCAGCCCGTTCCGCATCACCAGCACCGGAGGGCTGCCCCACTACCGGTACAACGACTACTCGTACGACCCCGGTCGCTGGGTCCCGGTCCCGCCCGCCGAGGCGGACGCCGACGAGTGACGGGGCGGCAGGCCGAAAAGCGCGGCGCCCCGAACGGCGTCCACCACGCGTCCATCCATCGTGACCGGCTGCCGGATGTCCCTTTCGCCGTACGGGACTTCGGCTCCCCGCGGGTGCGCGGGGCGGCCCGACGAGTCCGAGGACGTCGAGAACTCCCTCTCACCTGGCGTTTACCTGGTTCTTATGCGTCGTGTAGCGTGCGCGCGTTCGATCTCCATGCAACCTTCAGAAAGACCTCCGATGAGCGCTCCGACGCCCCCCTCCGCCACTCCGCCGTTCCCGCAGGGGGAGCCCATACCCGGGGCCGCGCCCGTGCCGGCCGCCCAGCCCCCCAAGAAGAACAAGCTGAAGAAGTTCCTCAGCATCGTCGTCATGATCATCGTCGCGGTGGCGGTGAAGCTCGGTATCGGTTACGTCTTCGACTCCCCCGTGCACGCCGGTGTCGGAGACTGCGTCAAGGTCACCGGCTCCGAGAACAACCCCGACGTCGAGACCAAGGGCTGCGACGACAAGGACGCCAACTACAAGGTCGTCAAGGTCGTCGACGACACCTTCGACACCAACGCCTGCACGGTCGGCGAGGCCGCGCTCGCGCAGGAGTGGGACGCCGACAAGTTCGTCCTCTGCCTGGACCCCGTGAAGAAGTAGGGCACGTCAGGACCTCTTTCCGCGGGCCGGGCGGCGGCGGCCGCCCGGCCCGCGGAACGTCCCGCGCGACGACCCTCTTCTTCGATTCCGGCTCCGGTACGGCCGTACCGGTCGACGACTTCGGCTCGCTCGGCCTCTGCACGCCGACCGGTGCGGAACATGGTTCCCCCTCGGCGGGTTCGTGCGGCCCGGCGGCCCGGCGGATCGGCGGATCTGCCGGGCCGGGCCGTGGGCGCTCGGGCGGGCGTGCCCGGGCATCCGGTCCGACACCGGTGGGAGATGGGCGGCTGCGACCCCCCTGTCATACAACTTCCGCCGATTCAGGGGTAGTTCACCTCTGATTGCCGTCCCCTTGGTGCGGACGGCTCCGGGCGTCGGCTCTCCGGGGGCGCGGCGCGGCGACGGAGCAGCGCGGGGGCCAGGCTCAGCGTCACGGCGATCGAGGCGGCGGCCATCACCGTCATCGCGGTCGCGGGCGAGGTGAGTTGGGCGATCACGCCCGCCAGCACCGCGCTCACGCCCTGCATCGTGAGCATGCCCGCCGTGTGGAGTCCGAGGGCGTGGCCGCTGAGCTCGTCGGGGATCAGGGCCACCAGGCGTTCCTGCTGGATCAGGCTCGCCCCGAAGCCGATCGAGGCGAGGGCCGCGCAGGCGGCCGCCACGCCGATGCCCGGACGCCAGGCGAAGGCCAGGTACGGCGTCGCGAGGAGCAGCAGGAACGGGATGCCCAGCCGGGCGCGCACCCGGGGCGGCAGCAGGCGGCCGACCGTCACGTCCCCGACGAGCATGCCGAGCGCGGCGAAGGCGAAGAGCGCGCCGGCCCTGCTCGGCGCGTACGACACGTACAGGGATTCGCAGCCGACGACCAGGCCGTTGGGCACCCAGAGCAGGAGATACAGGGTGCGGCGTTCCGGTACGGAGAGGAGGTGGGCGTTCGTGCGCCAGGTCCGGGCGACGGACGGGCGGCCGGTGGCCCGGGGCGCGCGCGGGGTCAGGCCGAGCCGGGCGGTCAGGGCCGCCGCCAGGTACAGGCCGGCGGCCAGGAGGAGGGTGACGCCCGGGGACAGCAGGGCCACCAGGACACCACCCGTCGCGAACCCGACGACCTGGGCGCCTCCGCCCATCATGTTGAACACCGAACGTCCCAGCAGATAGCCCTCCTTGGCGAGGATCTCGTTGAGCAGGCCCCACTGGACCCCGCCGCCGCAGGACCGGGCCAGGCCGAGGAGCAGGAGGAGGACGAAGACCGCCCACACCGGAAGGCCGGGGATCGCCATGACCGCCGTGCCGAGCCCGAAGAGGAACGCGATGCCCGCCACCGTCGCCCGCGGCGGCATCCGGTCGGCGGCCGAGAGCAGGGTGGTCGCGCCGATCATCTGGGCGAGCGACGGCCCGAACATGCTGAGCGCGGTGAGCAGCGGTGACTGTGTCGCCCGGTGGACGAGGGTGGCGAGGGCCAGACCGCTCACCGTCGAGGCGGCGGCACCGAGACAGGAGGACAGGAAGAGCGGGGTGAACTCCCGCGTGCGGAAGAGCTCCGAGTAGCTGCGCATGGGCGGAGTCTGGGGTGCCGGGCGGACGGCCGATATTCTTTCGCGCGGTGGCGAAACGTCGGGTCCTGGAGGGGCTGGGGCGAGGCGCCCGGGAGGGGCGGGGCGCCGGGCCGGTGAGGCGGCGGCGCCGGAACCCCGTCCGGACCAGGCAGGGAACGGCGCCCGCCCGACCACGGCGCGGCGTCCGGCCACAGGGCGGCGTCCGGTCATGGCGGCGTCCGCCGCGGGGCGGCGTCCGGTCGAGGTCGGAGAGGTGGGTGCGGGGGTGGGCTGGTGGCAGGTGAACGCCGACACCCTCGCGGGGAGCCGGTTCGTCCTGTCGCCGCTCGCCGAGACGTTCGCCTGCCTCAAGCTGCTGCACACGGGGGCCGCCGCGCACCCCGGTGAGCGTGCCTGGCTGGACGCCCAACTGCCCGCGTACCGAAGGCGGCTGGCCGCCGACCCCGTCACCGCGCTCCTCGTCCGCCGCGGGATCGGGCACGCGTGGATCGCCGACTTCCTGACCCCGACCCCGTACGGCGACGAACCGTTCGAGGCCGAGGTCGCCCGGGTGCGGGAGACCTCGCCCCGGGACGCCCGCGCCCACCTGACCCGCTCGGCGGGCGGTCCGCTGCCCGCCCCGCTCGCGGACCGCGACGATCTGCCCGAGCGGGCCGCCGCCCTGCTCACCACCCTCTGGGAGGAGTCCGTACGTCCCGACTGGGAACGGCGCCGACGGGTCCTGGAGGCGGATGTGGTGGCACGGACCGCGCAGCTGGGCCGGGGCGGCTGGGCGGCGGCGCTGGACGGACTGCGGCAGGGCACCCGCTGGCTCGGCGACAACCGGCTCCAGGTCAATCGGCACGAGTACCCGCCGCGCGAGATCTCGGGCGCCCAGCTGCTCTTCGTGCCCGTCACCCCGAGGGCCGGCTGGGTGTCCTGGGAGGGCTCCCGGCGCTACGCCGTGGTCTACCCGTGCGCGGGCGCCCTGACCGACGTGCGGACCGAGGCGGTGCCGGAGAGCCTCGGGACTCTTCTCGGGCCCGCCCGCGCCGGGGTGCTCGTCCTCCTCGACGCCCCCATGTCCACCAGCCAGCTCGTCGCGGTGACCGGACAGGGGCTCGGGTCGGTCGGGCGGCACCTGCGGGTGCTGCTGGACGCGCGGCTGGTGGAGCGGCGGCGGGCGGGGCGGTCGGTGCTGTACTCGCGGACGGCCGCCGGTGAGGTGCTTGTCACAGCGCAGGGGGACGGTCCGACGGGCGGGACCGGCGGGGCTGTCTGCCACCGGAGTTAGCATCCGTTCATGACTACTGACAACTCTGTGCTCGCCGTGGAGATCGGGTCCCTCCAGGGGGGCTCCGCCGATCTGTCCCAGTACGAGGGCAAGGCCGTCCTCATCGTGAACGTGGCCTCCAAGTGCGGTCTGACCCCGCAGTACGCCGGTCTCGAGCAGCTGCACGCGCGCTACGCCGACCGGGGCTTCACCGTCCTCGGGGTGCCCTGCAACCAGTTCCTCGGGCAGGAGCCCGGCAGCTCCGAGGAGATCGCCGAGTTCTGCTCCGCCACGTACGGCGTGACGTTCCCGATGACCGAGAAGGTCGAGGTGAACGGCGACGCGCGGCACGGTCTGTACGAGCGTCTGGTGGAGACCGCCGACGGCGAGGGACACACCGGAGACATCCGCTGGAACTTCGAGAAGTTCCTGATCGGGCGCGACGGCACGGTCGTCGGCCGCTTCTCCCCGCAGACCGAGCCGGAGTCGGCGGAGCTCGTCTCCGCCGTCGAGAAGGCGATCGGCTGACCCCTGGTCGTTGACCTTGCCCCTGGGGCAGGGCGGAACATCCCTGTCACCGGGCGGAAGGCGTCCGGTGACGGAGGATGCCAGGGTGGACGAGGACCTGCTCACCATCGGCGCGTTCGCCTCGCGGGCGCGGCTCTCGGCGAAGGCGCTGCGCCTGTACGACCGGCTGGGGCTGCTGCCCCCGGCCCATGTCGACGAGGTCAGCGGCTACCGCTACTACCGCGCCGAGCAGATCGAACGGGCCCGGCTCGTCGCGCTGCTGCGCCGGCTGGACATGCCGCTGGCGCGGATCGCGGACGTGGTGGAGGCGCCGGGTCCGGACGCGGCGGCGCTGCTCGCCGCGTACTGGGCCGACGCCGAGGCACGGTTCGCCTCGCAGCGGGCGCTCGCCGAGCACCTCCGTGGACGTCTCTCCGGGAGGAGTTCCGCAATGTACGAGAAGTTCGTCGTCGAGACCGCAGAGGTGCCCGAGCGGGTGGTGCTGACCGAGCGGCGGCACCTTCTGGCCCCCGAGCTGCCGGTGTGGATCCCCGGCTCGCTGGGGCGGCTGGAGGAGGGGGCCCGGGAGGCCGGCGGTGTCACGGGGCCGCCCTTCGTCGTGTACCACTCCGAGGTGAGCATGGAGAGCGACGGGCCGGCCGAGGCGTGCGTGCCGGTCACCGACGAGACCGCGGCGCGGGCCTGGGCGCAGGCGCGGGGAAGGGCCGCCGGGGCGACGGTCCGGGTCGAACCGGCCCGGACCGTCGCCTACGTCCGCATCACCAAGGCACAGGTCACGCACCCGCGGATCCTCACCGCCTTCGAGGCCGTCGAGAACTGGATCGGGGAGCGGGGACTGTCCGTCGACGGCCCGTGCCGGGAGATCTACTTCGCCGACTGGGACGCGGCGGGACCCGAGGACGCCGTGTGCGACGTGGCGTTCCCCGTGAAGTAGGGCGCCGACGGCGGCCGCTCCCTGCGACAGGACGGCGGTCGCCTCCCCCGTGAGGGGGACGTCGAAGATGGGCGCGGCGGCCGCGCCGCGCCCACCTTCGTGTGATGGAGCGCCCACCTTCGTGTGACATTGCGGGCGCCGCACCCGGCAGCGGTGTACGAGTGGGATTTTCGGTGGTCTCGTCCCTCTCGGGAGTTCGCTGTGCCTTCTGTCGTTTCCTCGGTCAACGTTTCCCTCCCGGCACCGGGAGGGCGGGCGTCCACGGTCGAGGAGTACCCGCTCTCGTGGGAGGGGTACGCGTACACCGCACGGATCGCACGGCACGGCACCCCCGTCACCGAGCCGCTGCTCGTGCTCGGCGGGTCGGACCAGACGCGGTACTCGTGGGTACGGCACGAACGGTGGCTCGGCGGGCTCGGGACCGTCGTCACGGTGGACCTGCCCGGGTTCGGGGACGCGGACTTCCTTCCCGCCGAGCACGGGATCGACTTCCTCGCCGAGTGCGCGGGACACATGCTGCGCGAACTCGGCCTCGGCCCGGTGAACCTGTACGCGGGGTGTTACGGCGGGGCGGTCGGGCTCCGCCTCGCCCAGCGCCATCCGGAGCACCTGCGCCGGATGGCCGTGCAGGGGATGTCGGACCACATTCCGAGCTGGTTCGCCAAGGCGCTCGTGGGATGGGTGCGGCTGCTGGAGCAGGGGCGCGTCGAGGAGACCGCCGAGGAGTTCGTACGGTGCTTCGTGCCGCCGCCCGGCGACCGCACCGTACGCAAGCACTCGGCCCTGACCCGGCTGATGTACCGGCAGTTCGCGGCGCAGACCCCGCGCGACGTCGCCGTCACGGTCGAGCGGAACCGGCGGCTGCTGGCCCACGAGTGGTACCGGCGGGCGCCGGTTCCCGCCGTCCCCTACCTCGTCTTCACCGGCGAGCACGACACGCTGACCACCCCCGAGCTGGGCCGCTCGGTCGCGGCGGACCTGCCGGGCGCGCGCTTCACCACGATCGCGGAGTGCGGCCATCTGGCCCACCTTCAGCGGCCCGAGGACTTCTGCGACCTGCTCGTCCGGTTCTTCCGCGACCAGCGCCCCGAGGACGCCGGCCTGGCGTACTGCGGACCGTTCGAACGGTTCTAGCTCCCGTCACGCCGTACGGTCCCGGGTTCCGGGTCCCTTCGCCGGACCTGGTCGCCGGGGTCCGGCCGCCCGAGGTCAGGACGGCCGGGGTCCGGTCACCGGGCTCAGTGCAGCTCCTCCGGGCACGGTGTCCCCCGGGGGAGCTGGTACGGCGCCGCGAGACGGTAGGTGCCCGGCTTCGGCGCCAGCAGTTCCGTCCACGTGTCGCCCGCCGCGGTCTCCTCCGTCTGTGTCAGACAGCCGTTGAGGTTGTCGTACGACTTCGGGGTGCCGTCCGCGCCGTCCTTCGAGGCCCGTGTCTCCTGCGGCGGCTTCACGCTCTTGCCGTCCGCGTCGACGATGCTCAGCCACGGCGAGTACGGGATGCGGATGAGGACGCGGCCCGCCTTCTTCACCTCGATGGTCAGCTCCCCCTGCTCGGCGCGGTCGACGACCGCGTTCGGCTCGGCGAGCGGAGTGGGGTCCGTGACGGCGAAGAGCTGCCAGTTGGCGTCGCCCCAGACCTGCCGGAGGTACGGCATGCCCCGCTGGACGAGTTCGCGCTCGCGCTGGCCGCCGTCGCCGTCCGGTTCCCCCTTGGGCAGCACGACGTAGTGGATGGCCCAGCGCTGGAGCCACTCGTGGTAGTTCGCGGAGTTCAGCGTGTCGTTGTAGAAGAGCGGGTTGCGCTCCATGTCGGCCTGGCGGTTCCAGCCGCGGGCGAGGTTCACGTAGGGGGCGAGGGCGGACGCCTCGCGGTGCGAGCGGGCCGGGACCACCTCGACGCGGCCCTTCTCGGCGTTCACCACCTGGAGCTGGTTGACGAGCGGGGCCAGCTCACGCGCCCAGGACGCAGCCGGGGTCGTGTGCACGATGTCGTCGACCGCCTTGAAGCCGATCCACGTGTTCAGTCCGACGAACGCGACGACGATGACGTACCACTTGCGCGACTTCGGCACGGCGAACGGCAGCGCGGCGATCAGCGCGACCCCCGCGAAGAGCATCGACAGCCGGGTGATGTTCGAGCCGATCTGCGAGCTGACCAGCCAGACGAGGACCACCGAGAGACCCGACACCCCGGCCGTGATCCGTACCGTCCTCCACTCCTTGGGGACCAGGAAGCAGACCAGGAGCGCGAACGCGAGCGGAAGGATGACCGAGTACCAGCCCATCGGCTGGGTCCCGGAGAAGGGGAACAGCAGCGACGAGACGGCGACGACGAGCGCCGGAGCGATACCGAGGGCGTAGGCGCCGGGGCGGCGCTTCTGGAGGAACAGGGCCACCGCGACCAGGCCCACGAAGAGTCCGGCCACCGGTGATCCGGCCGTGGCGAGCGCGGCGAGCGGCGCCGCGCACAGGGCCTTCGCCCAGCGTTTGTAGCGCCAGCGGTGCGGCCAGCAGAAGACGGCGGCGACCGCGGCGAGCGCGAACATCGTGCCGAGGCCGTACGTCACCCGGCCCGAGATGGCGTTGCAGAGCAGGGCGAAGACGCCCGCGACCGCGGGGGCCGTCGGATCGCCGATCACCCGGCTGCGGACCAGGATCATCGTCAGCAGACCGGCCGAGACGGTCCCGGCGATCATCATCGTCGTACGGACGCCGAGCACCGACATCAGGTACGGCGAGACCACGCTGTACGAGACCGGGTGCATTCCGCCGTACCAGGCGAGGTTGTACGCCGAGTCCGGGTGCCGGCCGACGAACTCCGCCCAGGCGTCCTGCGCCGCCAGGTCGCCGCCACTGTTCGCGAACGTGAAGAACCACACCACGTGGAGCACGCCGGCGAGGACGGTGGAGGCGAGGACGGGGTGCCTGCGGAAGATGTTCGGCCGCGCGGTACCGTCCGACGCCGGCTCGGCTCCAGCGGCCCCGGTGGAGCCTCGGGGGTCCTCGGAAACCTGGGAGTCCCGTGAGCCTTCGGCGTCCGCGCCGGATCCGCCGGCGCCTTCGTCTCCCGCGTCACGGACCGCCTCGCGGGTGCGGTCGTTCAGCGGTATTCGCGGACCGGCTCCGTGGCCCCGATCGGCGTCATCGGCGTGTGTCGTCTCCACTGTCGCCACTGCAAGGTTCTCCCCGTGTCCCGTTGGTCCGTTCTGGGCCGGGACCCGCGGCTCGCGAGCAGCCCCGATTGTCGCGACGCTAGCACGCACTCCGCCGCCCAGCGCCCGAGTGGGGCGCTGTGCGGCGGAGTGCGGTGCGGGTGCCGCTTCCCGGTGTACGTCACCGATGCGTGCGCGTGTACGCACCGGTGCGCGCTCCGCTCAGCCGACGCGGGTCAGCTTCGCGCCGAAGCCGGGCTCGGCGAGCTCCGACTGGAGCGCGACGGGGATCGTCACCGCCTGGCTGGAGCCGTCGCCGACCCTCAGCTCGCCGACGACGTCGCCCGCCCTGCCGGTGTGCGGAACCGCCGACTCGCCCTCGCGGATCGACAGCTCGGTCTTCAGACCGGGCCAGCCGACCGCCGTCATGTCCTTGGTGGCCACGACCGGGGTGCGGCCGCCGAGCTGGTCGTCGACGTACCCGACGACCTGGCCCTTCTTCACCACCTTGGCGGTGGTCAGGCTCTTCTGGGCCTTGTCGATCAGCTTCTGGCTGTTGTCGAGGGCCAGTTCGAGGCTGTCCCAGACCGTGTGACCGGGGCCGGCGTTCTGGTTCAGCACCGCGCCGTAGATCATCCGCGTCTCGCCGTCCACGACCTTGGTCGCGGCCCACACCAGGTTGCCGCCCGCGGGCGTCGACGAACCGGTCTTCAGGCCGATCACGCCGACCTGCCTCACCAGCAGGCCGTTGTTGTTATAGATCGTGCCGTCCAGCCCCGGGATGTCCGCCTTGGCCATCCCGACGACGCTGCGGAACACCTCGTCCTGCATGACCTTCTTGGCCAGCTTGATCTGGTCGGAAGCGGTGCTGACCGTCGTCTTCTGCAGGCCGCTCGGGTCCGTGTACGTCGAGTTCGTCATGCCGAGGTCCTCGGCGGCGGCGTTCATCTTGGCGACGAAGCTCTTGTTGTCGGAGTCCCAGCGGGCCAGCAGCCGGGCGACGTTGTTGCTGGAGGGAATCATCAGCATCTGGAGCATCTGGCGCTCGGTGAACTGCTGGCCCTTCGACATCGCCGCCTTCGACTCGTCCGGCAGCTTCGACTCGTCCTCGGCCTGCTGGTCGACGGTGATCTTCTCGCCGTCCTCGTTCCCCTTCAGCGGGTGCTCCTGGAGGATCACGTACGCCGTCATGATCTTGGCGACGCTCGCGACGGGGGCGGGGGTCTGCTTGCCGTCGGTACCGAGGCTGCCCACGCCCTCGACCTCGATCGCGGACTGCCCCTGACCGGGCCAGGGCAGGTCGAGGGGGCCGCCCTCGAAGGTGTACGTCGAGTCGGCGGAGAGCACGAGCGTCGGCGCCGGCAGCGGACGGAACGTCTGCGCGACTGCAAAGATCACCACGAGCAGCAGGAGCAGCGGCGTCCAGATCTTGACCCGTCGCACGAAGGTGCGGACCGGGGTCTGCGGCGGCGGCGGGGTGTTCGTCAGCTCCGCCAGCAGGTCCAGCGGGGGCTTCGGCGGAAGCGGCTGCTGGGTGGTCCGCTCGGGACCGACCTGCGGGAAGGCCCTGGTGGCCGCCGCCGGGCTGTCCGCGGCGGGCGGAGCGGGCTTCGGCCGGGCCGGGGCGACGCTCTCGTCCCGCTTGAGGGCGACGAACCTGCTGTCGCGCCCGGGACCGCCGGCGGGCTGGGCACCCCGCTCGTCCGCGGGCCGCCCGGCATCGCGATCGGCCTCCCGCTGGGCGGGCTTGCCGGTGGGGCGCTCCGCGGCCTTGTCGGCGGGCTTGTCGGCGGGCTTGGGGGTGGGACGCTCGGCGGGCTCGCCGGCGGTTCTGTCGGCGGGCTTCCCGGTGGGGGCGTCCGTCGGTCCGGACGGTCCGGCGGCGGGCTTCCCGGTGGCGGGCCGCCGGGTGGCGGCACCGCCCAGCTTGAGCATGGTGGTGGGCTGGTCCACGGCCGGAGGCCGCGGGGCCTTGAAGATGGCGGTCGGCTGGTCGACCGGGGGCTCGGGGGCGGAACCGGCATCCGCGTCCGGGGCCGCGTCCGTTTCCGGGTCCGGGGCCGCGTCCGTGACCGAGGTCTCGTCGGCCTCCGCGTCAGGAGTCCCGCCGGTCCGTGTGTCCGAGGTCTCGTCGGCCGACCGGTCCGGCGTCTCGCCCGACGCGCTGTCCGAGGAGTCGTCCCGGGCGTCGGAGGCACTGTAGCCCCGGCCCTTGAGCAAAGAGTCGAGCGCACCCTCAGGAGCGTCCTCGGGCGCGTCCACGGGCTCGTCGACGGGCTGGGGCGCGGCTGCCCGCACGGAGGCGTCAGCGGGCCCGTCCTCGGGCTCGCCGGCCGGCGCGTCCTCGGGCTCGTCCTCCGTGGAGGTCTCGCCGGAGGAGGCTTCCTGCTCCTGGTCGGCGGGGCGCCCCGCTTCGGCCTCGCCATCGATGTCATCGTCGATGCCGCCGTCGGCGAGGGGCTCGCCGTCGGCGTCCCGCTTCGACACGTCGGACGCGTCCGCGGCCACCTCGGGCTCGGCGTCGGTCTCGGCGTCGCCTGCCGCCGACTCGGCGCCGTCCTCGCCGGTCACCTCGTCCGCGTCGGGGGCAGCCCCGTCCGCGTCGGTCGCGCCGTCACCGTCACCGGACCCTGCTTCGGACCCGGACCCGGCCTTGTCCGCCGAAGCGGGCTCGTCCGCGACGGAGACCCACGCGGCGACCGCCGCGCGCAGTCGGCTGTCGCCCTCCGCGCTCTTGCCCCCGGCCGGGTCGGCCGACTCCGGAGCCGCCTCGGACTCCGGGGCCGCCTCGGACTCCGCCGTGCGCGAGGCGTCCGCGGTGCGCGAGGCGTCCGCCGACAACGCCTTCGTGGAGAACACCGCCGTCGCCTGATCCACCCGGACCGTGGCGGCCCGTTCACGGGCCATCGCCATCCGGGGGTCGGCCGAAGCCGAGCCCGGTGTCGGCGTCGACGCCGGTGCGCCCGAGCGCGCCGGACTCGGAACCGACGCCGGGGTCACCGGCGTCGCCTCTGCCGACGACGCCGACGACTCGTGCTGCTTCGACCTGTCGGGGGACTCGCCCGCCACCGATGCCTCCTCCATACGGCGCACGCCCACCGCGCGCCGAAAACGAACCGTCAAACCCTTGAACCGCCGCCCGGACACCGCTGTCCGAACCATGTACCAGTGTCCTGTGTGAGGGCTTGACCCCTGCGGTAGACGAGAACGACATACCTGCCGGTTCCCATATATTCCGGTCACGCGCTCTCGACAGACCAATGTGAGAGGGGTCACCCTGTCATTCATCCACGCGGGGAGGCATGGATGGGCAAGAGCCGCAGAACAATTCCGGAGGAGCTTCTTCTGCTGGCGTTGGACCCGGCCACGGGTACCACCGCACAGCCGCAGTCGCTCGACCTCGGTCTGGCCGGAGCACAGCTAGTGGAGCTGGCGCTGGCCGGACGTATAGCCCCTGACGGGGATCGTATCGCCGTGGTGGTGCCACGGCCGACCGGAGATCCGACACTGGACTGTGCGTTGGAACTGCTTCGCCGACGCGGAGCACCCGTACGCGCGGTCAACTGGATTGGCGGACCCCGGCTGGGGCTGCGCCAGACCTATCTCTCGCATCTGGAGAGGTGCGGCATGGTCCATGCCGTGGCCGGCCAGATGTGCGGGGTGCTTCCGACGACTCGCTACCAAGCGACGGACACGGATATCAGCCGGGAGATACGAACCCGGCTGGACAACGCGATCCGCACCGGCGTCCCGCCGGACCCGCGGACCGCGGCGCTCGCCGCGCTGGCCCATGCGGTCGGTCTCGGCAAGCACCTGTATCCGGGGAACGAGGGACGCTCGTCCCGCTCCCGGCTGCGGGACCTGATCAGGCACGACCCGATGGGCGGCCTCGTGGCGCACGCCGTGATGGACGTTCAGAACGGTGTGGCCGTACAGCCGCGCCGCGGCCCGGCACCGGCAGGCCGTCCGGCCACCGCCGGAGTCAGGTCGGCACCGGAGACCGCCCGCGGTGTTCCGATGCAACCGCGTCACGGTTCGATGGCGCGCGCCGTGGCCCACTGAGTCGCGGTCCCACGGCAGCCGCACCACCGCACCTCCGCAGTAACCGCACCGCCAGCACCGCCGCACCGCAGTCCCCATGATCCGGTTCGGGAGCCGCCGGCTCGCGCGGGGTGGGTCGAGACCGTACGTCCGGACGACGACACGGGCCCGACCGCCCCGCGCGGCCGCATCCTCGGCGACCGCGCCCCGCGGGGACGGCGTCCGCTTCCACGGGATCCCATCGACGTTCTCCGCAAGGGAGTTCGCGGAACTTCGCGACAGAAGCGCACAGTCGGCGCGCGGCCGTGGATACCCGCAGAATCCTCGAACTCGCGCCCACCCAGCGCATATACGCCGTTTCTCAGCGGT
Organism: Streptomyces sp. NPDC002580; assembly: GCF_042889485.1. Lineage (NCBI taxonomy): Bacteria > Bacillati > Actinomycetota > Actinomycetes > Kitasatosporales > Streptomycetaceae > Streptomyces > Streptomyces sp. NPDC002580. The sequence continues at coordinate 259,466 of NZ_JBIAQZ010000005.1, forward strand.
AGAAAGCACCTTGGTGGCAATCTGCTCAACAGCAGATACGCAAAGTCAGGTCCGTAGCCGGAGGTGCACGTCCCGTGGCGTCAAGTGTCAATCCCACCGTCCGGCGGCGCCGGCTGGGCCAGGAGCTGCGCCGGCTCCGCGAACTCAAGGGCATGACGGCCGAAGAGGTCGCCGAGCGCCTGCTGGTCTCGCAGTCGAAGATCAGCCGCCTGGAGAACGGCAGGCGCAGCATCAGCCAGCGCGACGTCCGCGACCTGTGCGGCGTCTACGAGGTGGACGACCACCGGATCGTCGACTCGCTGATGCAGATGGCCAAGGACTCGCGCCAGCAGGGCTGGTGGCACTCCTTCGGCGACATCCCGTACAGCGTCTACATCGGCCTGGAGACCGACGCCGCGAGCCTGCGCGTGTACGACCCCCAGGTCGTCCCCGGACTGCTCCAGACCCGGCCGTACGCCGAGGCACTGATCGCGGGGGCGCTGCCGGAGACCGCGGCCGTCGACATCGACAAGCGCGTCCAGGTCCGGCTCAAGCGGCAGGAACGAATCTCCGCCCCGGACAACCCGCTGCGCCTGTGGACCGTCCTCGACGAGGCCGCCCTGCGCCGCACCGTCGGAAACCGCTCGCTGATGCGCGAGCAGCTGGAGCACCTCGTCGAGCAGTCCCAACTCCCGCACGTCACCGTGCAGGTGATCCCCTTCGAGATGGGCGCGCACCCGGGCCTGAACGGTCAGTACGCGATCCTGGAGTTCCCCGACGCGGCCGACTCCAGCGTCGTCTACATCGAGGGCGTGACCAGCGACCTGTACCTGGAGAAGGCGAACGACGTCCAGAAGTACAGCGTGATGTACGAACACCTGCGGGCGCAGGCCCTGAACGTGGAGCAGTCGCGTCAGTTCATCGCGGACCTCGCGAAGGAATACGCGCGCTGAGCGGTCCGGGGGCGGCCTCCTGAGGGCGCCCCCGCCGATGAAGTGCCGGACCATACACCTTCATCGCCTCAGCATGGAAGACCCCAATGGAATATGCCATCCAGTCGAGTGAATAGTCGCTTCGTCAGCCGATGTTGGCGAGTAGCGTCGATCACGCCACCAAACAACAACGTTGGCGCGATCCGGACTGCGGAGCACCTGACGAATCCGCAGCCCGGTGACAGCGCGCGATGGCGTCGATGGCGGCAACTCATCGAAGTACGACTGCTTTCTGGAGCGATCATGGCAATTCAGCAGGGTGCCACCGACATGTGGACCAAGTCCTCCTACTCCACCGGCAACGGCGCCTGCGTCGAGGTCAAGTCCCCCGTTCACTCGGCGATGGCCGTTCGGGACTCCAAGGTTCCCGCCGGGCCCACGCTGGCCTTCCCCGCGGACGCGTGGAACACGTTCGTGGCCGAGGTGAGCCGAGGGTCTTCCGACCTCGTCTGACGTCGTATGACCCTGGACACCTTCATACGTTCCATCGACAGAGCCCTCTCGACCGGCCCGCCGTCCTGGCCGAGGGGGCTCGGCCTACCCCCCGGCCGCTTCGCCCGGCGCCCGCCGAAGCCGGTCCACGTAGGTGTCCGTCCCCGGCACCGTGGGAATGAACGGGGCCACCAACTCCACCCGCCCGAGGCCCGATTCGGCCACCGCCTCGTCCAGGTCCGTGAAGCAGGTCTCCCAGCACTCCCGCGGGTCCTGCTCCAGGAACCACAGCAGGGTCAGCCGGGTGTCCACGCCCTCGACCTGCTTCACGTACGTCATCCGGTCGCCGGGCAGGGGGGTCGGCCGGAAGACGGTGACCAGGGCGGCGGGCGATCCGGCCAGCCGGCCGGGGAGGTGCCGGGAGCGCAGCCACTCCAGCAACTCGGCCCGCCGGTCGGCGGATTCGGCGTCGACGACCTCGACCACGAGACCCTTGTAGGGGTGGTCGAGGGCGTGGAAGTCCCGGGGCCCCGCCGCGCCGTCGCGGTAGACGGTGGCCTCGTGGTCCTGGAAGGCCGTGAAGACGTGCGTACGGGCCTGGTGGACCCGGCCGTCGCGGTTCAGCCGCCTGTTGATGCCGACGGTCCACTTCATGTGGTCGTCGTAGCGGCCGTCGGTGACCCAGTAGGTCGAGATGTAGCAGCCCGCGGTGACCGGCTGGGCGACCGCCGACTTCTCGGGGTAGCGCAGCAGTTGGAGGTCACGGGTGGCCACCCAGCGGCGTCCGGCGTACATCCAGGGCATGGCCATCGCGCCGGCGTAGTAGTGGTCGTCCTCGTACCAGCGGTTGTAGGCGTACTCGTGGCCCGGGTGCGGTTCGACCATGGTGATCAGGGCGTGGCCCGGGTGGACGCCGTACGGGCCGACGGCGGCCAGCTCGGCGTATGTCTGGCTGCGGGTCTCCTCCGACACTGACGATCCCCTTCCTCGGTGGAACGTGCGCGGGACTTCCTTCCTCCGCCGGACGCCCATACTCTGACGCCCCGTCAGACAATGCGCCAGAGTCGCGTCACGGCGGGCGGGCCGGGGGAACCGGCTTGTGCCGCGCGGAGGCGGACCGGGCCGCGAGACAGAGGGAGGCCCGGATGTCACTTCTCGCCGGCAGGACCGTCGTGGTGTCGGGCGTCGGAGCCGGACTCGGCCATCAGGTCGCGGCGGCCGTGGTGCGCGACGGGGGCAACGCGGTGCTCGGGGCGCGCACGGAGGCGAATCTGGCCAAGGCCGCGGCCGAACTCGACCCGGACGGGACCCGCACGGCGTTCCGCGCGACGGACATCACCGACGAGGGGCAGTGCGAGGCGCTGGCGGCGCTCGCGGTCGAGCGCTTCGGGCGGATCGACGCCGTGGTCCACGTGGCCGCCTGGGACAGCTATTTCGGCGGCCTGGAGGACGCCGACTTCGCGACCTGGCAGTCGGTCATCGACGTGAACCTGCTCGGCACACTGCGGATGACCCGCGCCTGCCTGCCCGCGCTGAAGGAGCGCGGGGGCTCGGTCGTCGTCATCGGCACGCAGTCGTCGGTCGCCGCGCCGAGTCAGGTGCGGCAGGCGGCGTACGCGGCCTCGAAGGGCGCGCTGACGAGTGCGATGTACTCCCTGGCCTGGGAGCTCGGCCCGCACCGGATACGGGTCAACACCGTGCTGCCCGGCTGGATGTGGGGCCCTCCCGTCGAGGCGTACGTGCAGTTCACGGCGTACACCGAGAAGGTGCCCGAGGCGGACGTGCTGAAGCGGCTCACCGAGCGGATGGCCCTGCCCGAGCTGGCCACGGACGGGGACGTGGCGGACGCCGCGGTGTTCCTGGCGTCCGACCGGGCCCGGTCGATCACGGGGCAGTCGCTGCTCGTGAACGCGGGCGAGCTCATGCGGTAGCCGGTGCGGCCGGGACGGCTCCTCTCCCAGACGCACGGGACCCGCATCCCGTACGGCTGTCGGTTCGTCGGTGCTCCTGTCGGTGTTGCTGTCGATGCTGTTCTGGGTGCTGCGGTGCTGCTGCGGTTCTGGCGAAGTGCCCGCTCATCGTGTGTTCCACGTCACGAGTGCGACAACAGCCCGACAGGTAAAGGAGAAGCAAAATCGTTCTGCTTTATGATCTGCGTTCATATCTGTGACCGCGAGAGGTCTTGACCGGACGGTCCGACCAGCGGTTCAATCCCCCAAGTCCCCGCTCCCGCACGGGGCCCGCCCCTGCACTTACTGGCGAAGTGCCGTCCGGTATATGCAAGTTCACAAGGCGGACCCCTGGAGGGGGCACATGAACGGTCTCGACTGGGCCGTCCTGGTCGCGTATTTCGGTGTCATGACCGCGATCGGCATCTGGTCCCACAAGCGTGTCGACGATGTCAGCGACTTCTTCACCGCGGGCGGCAAGATGCCGTGGTGGCTGTCCGGCATCTCGCACCACATGTCGGGCTACAGCGCGGTGATGTTCACCGGCTACGCCGGCATCGCGTACACCTACGGCATCACCTCGTACGTCACCTGGGCCCTGCCCATCGCCATCGGCGTCGCCATCGGCGCCAAGGCCTTCGCGCCCCGGCTCAACCGGCTGCGCTCACGCCTGCACGTCGCCTCGCCCCTGGAATACCTCAAGGACCGCTACAACGTGCAGACGCAGCAGGCGCTGGCGTGGTCCGGCATCCTGCTCAAGATCGTGGACGTCGGCGCGAAGTGGGCGGCCATCGCCACCCTGCTCAGCGTCTTCACCGGCGTCTCGCTCACCCAGGGCATCATCATCACCGGCAGCATCACCGCGGTGTACTGCACGATCGGCGGGCTGTGGGCGGACGCGCTGACCGAACTCGGCCAGTTCGTCATCCAGTTGCTGGCCGGGCTGTCGATGCTGATCATCGTGCTGAACAAGATCTCCGACCAGGGCGGGCTGTCCAAGGCGCTGGACTCGCCGAAGCTGCACGGCCACGGGGACGGGTTCGCGGGCCCCTACCTGACGGTGTTCTTCATCGCGTACCTGTTCATCAAGCTGTTCGAGTACAACGGCGGCATGTGGAACCAGGCCCAGCGCTACATGGCCACCAGCGACGCCAAGCAGGCCACGCGCTCCGCCTTCCTGTCCGCCGGGCTCTGGTTCGTGTGGCCGGTCATCCTGTTCATCCCGATGTGGCTCTCGCCGCTGCTCGTCACGGCGCAGAAGCCGGACGGGTCGGACGCGTACGGCCTGATGACCGAACAGCTGCTGCCGCACGGGCTGTTGGGCCTGGTCGTCGTCGGGTTCTTCTCCCACACGATGGCCATGTGCTCCTCGGACGCGAACGCCATCGCGGCCGTGTTCACGCGTGACGTGATGCCGGTGTTCTCCCGGGCGGCGCGCGCCTGGGACACCCGGGCGGGGCTCATCGCCGGCCGGGTCACCACCGTCGCCTTCCTCGGCTTCTCCATGGCCGTGGCGACCCAGGTCAACTCCCCCACGTTCAAGGACATCATCACCGTCGTCATCAAATGGGTGGCGGGGCTCATGGGACCGATCGCGATCCCGTTCATCCTGGGTCTGCTGCGGCCGTTCCGGAAGTCCGGCCCGACGGCGGCGCTGACCAGCTGGGCGTGCGGCCTGCTCGCCTTCTTCCTCGTCAACTACCACCTGGACTTCTCCCAGCGCACGGACGTGAAGCTGGAGTACCAGGTCTCCCTCCCGATGGCGATCTCCCTCGTCCTGTACATCCTCATCGGCTTCCTGAAGCCCGAGGACACCCCGGAGCGGGACGCGATCATCGAGATGATCAACACGGACGACGACGGATCGGCCGCCGCGGCGGTCCCGGCCCCGGCGGGAGCGGCCGACGACGTGGTGGTGGCCCCTGCCAAGGAGTGAGGACGACGGCGTGACGAGAGGGGCGCGCGAGGGCGGGAGCGGACGCGGTCAGCCCCGCGGGTAGCGGGCGAGCCAGCCCGAGGACGATCCGGTGGGCCCGTGCAGCGCGGGCCCCTGGGTCATCTCCATCGCGAAGTCGTCCGCCAGCACCAGCATCGTGGGACGGCCCTCCAGTTCGGCCAGCCAGGCCGGCGGGAGGGCGGTCTCGCCGTGCAGGGCGCCCAGCAGACCGCCGGTGAGGGCACCGGTCACCGCCGAGGGCCCGCCGTGGTTCACCGCGAGGCACAGGCCGTGCCGGACGTCCTCGCCGACGAGCACGCAGTACACGGCGACGGCGAGCGGCCCCAGGGAGGTGCCGCCGGCGGCGAGCTCCTCGACCCGTGCCGGTGAGGGCGCCCCCAGCCGTACGGCGCCCAGCGCGTACTGGAGCGCCTCGACGACCGGCTGGTGCCCGGGACGGGTCTCCAGCAGTGTGAGGGCCTGCTGCACGGCCCCGCCGAGGTCCTCGCCGCGGGCGAGCCCGTGCACGATCACGGCGTACGCGCCCGCCGCCAGGTAGGCCGTGGGGTGACCGTGGGTCTGCGCGGCGCACTCGACGGCGAGCTGCATCACGAGCTGGGGCTCCCAGCCGACGAGCAGCCCGAAGGGTGCCGAACGGGCGACCGCCTCGGGACCCGGCTCGCCGGGGTTCTTGGGGGTGTCCAGCGTGCCCATGATCTCGTCGGCGAGGCCGAGCAGACAGGCCTCGGCCGGGTCGCGGCGGGCGTACAGCCACTCCTCGCGGGCCAGCCAGCCGTCGTCCTTGCGGCGCTCGTCGGGGCCCCAGTCCCGCTGGGTGGCCGCCCAGCGGAGGTAGGCGCGGTGCACGTCGGACGGCGGGTGCCAGACGCCGGTGTCCCTGCGCACCTGGGCCCGGATGAGCCCGTCGACGCTGAAGAGCGCGAGCTGGGTGAGATGGGTGACGGCGCCGCGACGGCCGTACGCGGCCACCATGTCGAGGAAGCCCTCCGCGCCGTACGCCTCCCGGATCTCCGCCTGCGAGAGCCCGTCGAGCGGCGCGCCCAGGGCATCGCCGACGGCGGCCCCCAGCAGCGTGCCGCGGACCCGGCTGCGGAAGTCCTGTTGTTCCCCACGGCCCCATACGGCACCGGCTGTCGCACCCACCGAGACCTCCTGAGGCACCGTCCCTACGCCCGACAGCTAGGCACTGTAATCGAACACCAACGGTCGGTTGAGGCCGCGGATCGATAAAGGGGACGGGGCACCGGCGGTCCCGAGCGGTCAGGTTCGGACGGCCCGCGGGGAACATCCCGGACGGGTCCGGACAACGCCCGTTCCATCCCCGGGGCCCGGACCACCGGGTCGGGGCCTTCACCCGTCCGGGGGCCGCGCGTCCGGTGCCGCTCGCACGGGACGACGGCGGTCAGGCCTCGCCCCGTCCGGGAGGTTCACTCCTGGGGGTGATCACGGTGCCGGCCCGGCCGCGGGTGTCCTCTGCGCGCGCCAAAATCTCCGCCCGCCGGTTCCGCGCCCACGCGTAGTCGGGCCGGAGCTCCAGCGCCCGGTCCAGGTCCGCGAGGGCCTCCGTGTGGCGGCCCAGTTCGCTGCGGGAGACGGCGCGGCTCGCGTACGCCGACGCGTACCCCGGGTCGAGGCCCACGGCGCGGTCGTAGTCGGCCAGCGCCTGGGCGTGCCGGCCCGCGGCGCGCAGGGCGTCTCCGCGCTCGCAGGCACCCCACGCCCAGTCGGGCTGGAGGGCGACGGCCCGGTCGAGGTCCGCCAGCTGCCGGGACTCCCTCCCCAGGGCGCGCCACACCCGGGCACGACGGGCCAGCGCCCACCCGTAGTCCGGTTTGAGTTCCAGGGCCCGGCCCAGGTCGGCGAGTGCCTCGTCGAGTTCGCCCCGGCTCAGCCGGGTGGCGCCCCGGGAGGCCCAGGCGAAGTCCCGCGCGGGATCGAGCGCGATCCCCCGGTCGAGGTCGGCGAGCGCCGCGTCGTAGTCGCCGAGGACCCGGTGGTACTCGCCGCGGACGGCGTACGACCGTCCGTCGTCGGGGGCCAGGGCCAGCGCGCGGTCCAGGTCGGCGATCCCGGCCGCGCAGTCGCCCGCCTCGGCGCGGGTCATGGCGCGGCTGCGGTAGGCACGCGCCAGCGCCGGGTCGAGCGCGAGCGCCCGGTCGAACTCCGTCATCGCCTCCTCGTACGCTCCGCCGTGCCGCAGCGCGCTGCCGCGCACGGAGCGGGCGAACGCCTCGGTGGGGGCGTCGAACCCGGCGCGGTTCAGGAGCAGTTCGAGGGTCCCGGCCGGCCCTCCCGCTTCCAGCGCCCGCACCAGGTCGCTCGCCCACCGGGTCAGCGCCTCCGCTTCGGTGTCCCGTCCCGCGTCCACCAGTGTCCCCACCCATCGCTGAGCGGGGACCTCGCCTTCGTCGCAGGCGTTCACGAGATCGCGGAGCAGGACGGGAAGCGCGGTCCGCGGCGCCGCGCACAGCAGGTGGTACGACTCGGTGAGGCGCAGTTCCCGCCATCCGGCGTCGGCCCACGGCTCGTGAGCGCCCTCGGCGGCCTCCGCCTCCCGCCGCCACCGTCCGAAGGTCTCGGCGAGCCGGTGGTGCCGTTCGGTCCAGCCGCGCGGCGAACGGAGCCGCTGCGAGCGCAGCATCGGCGCGCGGACGACATCGTGGTACTGGATCCCGCCGCCGCGTTCGGTGACGAAGGGCAGCCCGCGGAGCCAGTCGTACAGGGCGTCGGCCTCCGCTTCGGGGCGGTCCGCCGCCGCGCGGAAGACATCGGCGTCCAGGCGCCGGGGGAACGCGCAGTTCAGGGCGACGGCCCGGTGCACCGGGTCGTGTTCCCACTTCAGGAAGCGGTCGACGGCGGTGGCGCTGGGGTCGCCCACGTCGTCCGGGTCGGCCGGGCGGGTCTCGGCGAGGGTCGAGACGAGGACCGGGAGGCAGCCGGTGAGGCGCAGGATCTCCTCGACGACCGGCTCGGCCACCACGCCCCGGCCCGCGAGCACCTCGCGCGCCTCGTCCTCCGTGAACGGCGCCAGCGGCATCTCGGCCACCGACTCCGAGCAGCCGCCCCAGCGGTCGAGGTCCAGGGGGTTCCGGCCGGCCGTCACGACGACGACGTTCGCGGGCATGGCACCGTGGCGTTCCCGGGCCATCGTCGCGTGCAGCCAGACGTCGAGGAAACCGGCGGTCCGCTCGTAGGTGTCGAAGAACAGGACCTGGCGCGGGAACCGGCCCGCGGCCCGGGTCAGTTCCTCCAGCAGCACGGGGGTGAGCACGTCCTCGGGCGACAGGACGAGCCGTACGTCGTCCCGGCTGCGGAAGTGCGCGCTGAGACCGGCCCGCACCCGGTCGGCCGCGCCCGCGAGCTGCGCCGGGTCGACGGCTCCGGCGAACGGTCCGACACCGGGCACCATGCCGAGCCCCACGAGACCGGCCCGCGCCAGCGTCGTCCCGGCGGGCGTCGGCTCATCCGCCGCCGGCTCCGGCATCACCGAGTCGGCCTCGTGCCGCCGCTCGCGGTGCCGGTCCAGCAGCCGCTCCAGGTCCTTGAACCGGCGTCCCTGGCGGGCGAACTGGGCGCAGATCGCCTCCATCGCCTCGGGCACGCTGCCGGTGCTCTCCTCGACGTACGCGGTCAGCGCCCCACTCTCCCGGGCGAGTTGCTCCAGCTCCCTCACGAGGAAGGTCTTCCCGACGCCGGCGTTGCCGTGGACGTGGAACAGGAACCGGCGCCCCGGGTCCCGGGGCGGCAGCTCGAAGTTGGCCAGGAACGCGGCGCGTTCGGCGCTCCGGCCGACGAACGCGAGCCGTCTGCGTTCCTCGATCAGCTGCTGCATCGACGGCTGCCCCCGCACCACGCACCCCTTCCCTCCCCCACCACACCACCGGCCCGTCCGGACCGGTATCCCCAGTCTGGCCCAACCCGCCTTCCGGCGACCGGTGGTGAGGGCGTCCGATACACGGGCGCCCCGCCGGAACCCAGGGTTCCGGCGGGGCGCCCGGCAGTCCGGTTCCGCTGTCAGGCCTGGGGCTGCGACAGCTCCGCAGCGGCGTCCTTGCGCAGGGCGGGAAGGTCCTCGTACAGCGTGGTGCCAGGGCACTCGGTGGCGAGCCAGTCGCGGTGGCCGTTGATCATCTGGACGTTCCTGCTGGCGCCGTTGACCGGGTTGACGAAGGTGATGGCGGCCTCGGGGTCGAAGCCGTGGTACGCGGACAGCGTGCCCAGCAGCCGGACGAGCGACCGGCGGGCCGCGGCCGTCGGGGGCTGTTCGTTCGAGTTGCCGAGCAGGGCGATGCCGAGGTTGCCCGAGTTGTTGCCGGAGGTGTGGAAGGCGGTCACCATCTTGCCGCTCGCGTCATGGGCGGGGATGCCGTCCGTGCCCGAGTAGCGGCCCTCGTAGATGAGGCCGGCCGCGTCGATCAGGTAGTGGTAGCCGATGTCGCCCCAGTCGTTGGTGACCGCGTGGAGGTAGTAGTACGACCGGATGGTGGCCGCCGGGTCGGGGGCGCCGTTGGCGTCCGCCGTGTGGTGCACGGTCATCGTCTGGGCCGGGTAGTAGGCCTGCGGTGAGTTCTCGGTGCCGTCCGGCTTGAAGCGGAGGGATTCGTCGGCGCCCCACCCGGCCCGGGTGACGTACTCGATGTCCTCGATCCGCCCCACCGTCGCGGCCGTGGCCGTGGCGACCTTCACGGACGGCCCGTTGACCGTGTCGATGGCGGTGGAACGCACGTCGGTCGCGCCGTCCGGCAGCCGCAGCTCGTACCCGGCGGCCCCGCCGGCGTGCACCAGCGCGCTCGCGCTCTTCGCCGGGTCCCCGGCGTCCCCGTCGGCACCGGCCCCGCAGACCGGCCGCAGCGCCGTCCACGCGCCACGGCTGCCGTCCTGGCCCATCAGCCGGATGCTCGCGCCCCGCTTGGGCCCGGTCCAGCTGACACCGACGTGCTCCACGGGGAATTCGGCCTGCACGGTCCGCGCGGCGGCACCGGTGAAGGACTTCGCACGCGTACGCGGCACACGGACCGCACGCGCGCCCGAAGCGGTCGCGGCGGGGATTGTCGCACCGATCGCCGGCACGGCCACCAGACCGGTCGCGACACCGGCCGCGGCACCGGCCGCCATGAGGACGGCACGACGGTTCAAAAGAAGCTTCTTGCGCACAAGGATCCCTTCAAGTGACGCAGAGCAAAGGAAACTTGCCGCCCCCCTCCGCCCACGGACCGCATGCCGTGCGGATCACAGGAGGCGGACAGGGGGCAGGCAGGAGGCGGTCTCCCTCAGCACTGACTCTTTACCGACTCTTCATACGAGGCAGCGGCACGCATCACTCGACCGGGGGTCGCCTCTCCTTGCCCAAAAGCCTTTCAGTTATGGGGAGTTGTCAGTCGGGACACACAAGACAGCAGTGTGCACGCAGACATGACATTCCGTCAGTGACGGTGCCGGCCCAGTCGCGGTACCGGCACGTCGCCCACTCGACGGCAGACCGAGCACCCGACGGGGCCCTTGCGGACGGTCGGATCCCGGTCCTTCTTCTTCCCTCAGTCCAGCACCGGCAGCAGCTCCGGCAGATGCCCGTCCGAGGCCGCCGCCGCGCGCTGCCGCTCCAGGGGGACCTCGCCGTAGACCGTCGTGCGGGGTCTGGCCGGGCGGCCCGCCGCCTCGGCCACCGCGATCAGGTCCTTGACCGACTTGTAGGAGCCGTAACTGGAGCCCGCCATGCGGGAGATGGTCTCCTCCATCAGGGTGCCGCCCAGGTCGTTGGCGCCGGAGCGGAGCATCTCGGCGGCGCCCTCGGTGCCCAGTTTCACCCAGCTGGTCTGGATGTTGGGGATGTGCGGGTGCAGCAGGAGGCGGGCCATCGCCATGACCGCGCGGTTGTCGCGGGTGGTCGGGCCGGGGCGGGCGATGCCGGCCAGGTAGACGGGGGCGTTGGTGTGGATGAAGGGGAGGGTCACGAACTCCGTGAATCCTCCGGTCTGCTGCTGGATGCGGGAGAGCGTGCGGAAGTGGCCGAGCCAGTGGCGGGGCTGGTCGACATGGCCGTACATCATCGTGGAGGACGAGCGGATGCCGAGTTCGTGGGCCGTGGTGACGACCTCGATCCAGGTGGCCGCGGGCAGTTTGCCCTTGGTCAGGACCCAGCGGACCTCGTCGTCGAGGATCTCGGCTGCGGTGCCGGGGATGGTGTCGAGGCCCGCCTCCTTGGCGGCGGTCAGCCACTCGCGGATGGACAGGCCGGTGCGGGTCGCGCCGTTGACCACCTCCATCGGGGAGAAGGCGTGGACGTGCATGCCCGGGACGCGTTCCTTGACCGCCTTGGCGATGTCGAAGTAGGCGGTGCCGGGCAGGTCCGGGTGGATGCCGCCCTGCATGCAGACCTCGACCGCACCGAGGTCCCAGGCCTGGGCGGCGCGGTCCGCGACCTGGTCCAGGGAGAGCGTGTACGCGTCGGCGTCCGTACGGCGCTGGGCGAACGCGCAGAAACGGCAGCCGGTGTAACAGACGTTGGTGAAGTTGATGTTGCGGGTGACGATGTACGTGACGTCGTCGCCGACCGCGGCCCTGCGGACGTCGTCGGCGATCCGGCACAGGGCGTCCAGCGCCGGGCCGTCGGCGTGCAGCAGGGCGAGGGCCTCGTCGTCGGTCAGCTTCGTCGGGTCGTCGGCCGCCGTCGCCAGCGCCGCGCGGACGTCCGTGTCGATGCGCTGCGGCACCATGCCGGGGGCCGCCGCCTCGCGCAGGGCCTCCCAGTCGCCGTACACCGCGTCGAAGTCGTCGCGGCGGTCACCGGTGCGGCCCTCGGTGTCGATGGTGCGGTGCAGGTCGGTGCGGCCGGAGGAGGTGAACGCCTCCTCGGGCTCCTGCCAGGGGTGGCCCTCGACCACCGCGTCCGGGAGGGCGAGGCCCGTCTCCGGGTCCGCCAGGGCCCGTACGTGCGGCAGCAGCCGCGGGTCCAGCCAGGGTTCGCCCCGCTGGACGAACTCCGGGTAGACACAGAGGCGTTCGCGCAGCTCGAAGCCCGCCTCGGCGGACTGTTCGCGCAGCAGCTCGATCTGCGGCCAGGGGCGTTCCGGGTTGACGTGGTCGATGGTGAGCGGCGAGACCCCGCCCCAGTCGTCGATCCCGGCGCCGATCAGGCGCCCGTACTCGCTGTCGACGAGGTTGGGCGGCGCCTGGAGGCAGGCGGCCGGGCCCATGATGTGCCGGGCCACGGCGACGGTGGCGATCAGCTCGTCCAGCTCCGCGTCCGGCATGCCGCGCATCGCGGTGTCCGGCTTGGCGCGGAAGTTCTGGATGATCAGCTCCTGGATGCCGTGGTAGGCCCGGGAGACGCGGCGCAGCGCGAACAGGGAGTCGGCGCGCTCCTCGTACGTCTCGCCGATGCCGATCAGCAGCCCGCTGGTGAAGGGGACGGAGGAACGGCCCGCGTCCTCCAACACCCGCAGCCGGACGGCTGGTTCCTTGTCCGGGGAGCCGTGGTGCGGGCCGCCGGGCTCGGACCACAGCCGGGTAGCGGTCGTCTCCAGCATCATGCCCATCGACGGGGCGACCGGCTTCAGCCGCTGGAAGTCGGTCCACGACATGACACCCGGGTTGAGGTGCGGCAGCAGGCCCGTCTCCTCCAGGATGCGGATCGAGATGGCCCGTACGTACGCGACGGTGTCGTCGTAGCCGTGCGCGTCCAGCCACTCGCGGGCCTCGGGCCAGCGGTCCTCCGGCTTGTCGCCGAGGGTGATCAGGGCTTCCTTGCAGCCGAGTTCGGCGCCCCGGCGGGCGACGTCGAGGACCTCGTCCGGGGACATGAACATCCCGTGTCCTGCCCGGCGCAGTTTGCCGGGGACGGTGACGAAGGTGCAGTAGTGGCACTTGTCCCGGCACAGCCGGGTCAGCGGGATGAACACGCTCTTGGAGTACGTGATGACACCGGCGCGCCCGGCGGCCGCCAGGCCGGCGTCCCGCACCCGCGCGGCAGAGGCGGTCAGGTCGTCGAGGTCCGCGCCCCGGGCCCGGAGCAGCACAGCCGCCTCGGTCACGTCGAGCGCGACACCGTCCCTTGCGCGCTTCAGCGCACGCCGCATGGAGTTCGCCGTGGGCCCGGATCCGGGAGTCGCGCCCGTCGCGGAGGTCGTCATCCTTCGAGCATACGGTCGAGGTGATCAGGTATCGCCGGGCCTGACCCCTTTCGGGCCGCGCGGCAGCCGTCGGTCTCCTCGAAAGCCGCCGATTCCCCCGCCGTGACCCCCTGTCCACGGCGTACTCCCCCAGTGGTCCGCGGCACTTCGCGTCACTCATGTCACCGTCACGCTCGACACCCCGGGAGCCGCAGCATGTGCGAGGACGGCCACGGCATCGCCGGACGCGCGCTGTTCGTGACGGGAGCGGCGGCCGCGCTTACGTTGGGAGGCGTGACCTTCCCCAGCGGCGCGGACGCGGAAGCGGCGGACAACCAGGAGACGAGGACGGTGCGCGGCACCCTCCCCACCGGCTCCCCCGACTTCGTGTACCTCCCGGTCGAGGTACCGGCCGGGGTCGCGGAGATCAAGGTCTCCTACCGCTACGAGAAGCCGTCCGTCCCGGCCGGTACCGCGGGCAACGCCCTGGACATCGGCGTCTTCGACGAGCGCGGCACCGAGCTGGGCGGCCGGGGCTTCCGGGGCTGGTCGGGCGGTGCGCGCACGGAGTTCTTCATCCGCTCCGACGACGCGACCCCCGGCTACGTCCGCGGCCCCGTCCGCCGCGGCACGTGGCACATCGCGCTCGGCCCGTACACCGTGGCGCCGCAGGGACTGCCGTACGAGATCACCGTGACCCTCACCTACGGGAAGCGCGCGGCGACCCCGGAGCCGGTGTACCCGCCCGCGCGTGCCGAGGGCCGCGGGCGCGCCTGGTACCGCGGGGACTGCCATCTGCACTCGTGGTACTCGGACGGCCGCCGCACCCCCGCCGAGATCGTGGCGCTGGCGCGGGCGGCGGGTCTGGACTTCATCAACTCCTCGGACCACAACACGCACGCCTCGCACCCGTACTGGGCGGACCAGGCGGGCGACGATCTGCTGATCATGCTCGGCGAGGAGGTCACCACCCGCAACGGGCACGTGCTGGCGCTCGGCACGGATCCCGGGACCTTCGTCGACTGGCGCTACCGGGCCCGGGACAACCGCTTCGGCCGGTTCGCGCGCCGCATCCGCGATGCCGGCGGGCTCGTGGTGCCCGCGCATCCGCACGCCACCTGCGTCGGCTGCGGCTGGAAGTTCGGCTTCGGGGAGGCGGACGCGGTCGAGGTGTGGAACGGCCCGTACACCCCCGACGACGAGGTCGCCCTCGCCGACTGGGACAACATGCTGGTCGCCTCCGTGCGCGGCGGCCGCGACTGGCTCCCGGCGATGGGCAACAGCGACGCGCACCGGGACCCCGACCGGGTCGGCTCCCCGCAGACGGTCGTCCTGGCCGACGACCTGACCCGCGAGGCGATCCAGGAGGGCATCCGCGCGGGCCGCTCGTACGTCGCCGAGTCGAAGCTGGTCTCCCTCTCCTTCACCGCGTCCGGCGCCAAGGGCGAACACGCCGGTATCGGGGGCCGGTTGAGAGTCGCTCCGGACACCCCGGCGACCGTCCGCCTGGAAGCCTCCGGCGCCCCGCGCTGCGTCGTCCGCTTCGTCACGGACCAGGGCGTCCTGTTCACCGGCGCCCCGCTGCCGGTCGCGGGCTCCGGCACGGTGGAGTGGACCACGACGGCGCAGTACGCGGCCTACGTACGGGCGGAGTTGCGCCACGAGACAGCGGCGGGACCGGTACCGGGGGCACTGGCGGCGTTCACCAATCCGATCTTCCTGGGGGCGTGACCCGGCAGGGCCTGAGCATCCCGCGCAGGCCGCCGTGCTCGGCTTCCGCCGGAGGTACGGGCCCGAGGCTGCCTCCGCCGCCTTCGACGCCCTTCTCCGGGCGCTCAGGAGCGGTGGTCGCGGCTGACCGCGTACGGCTGGGTACAACGGCGACGACCGCGACGACCTCACCCGAAAACGCCTGTCCTGGGGTCCCCGCGTCCCGTGCGGGCATCCCAGACTTCTTTGTTTCAGCAGGTCATGAGGGGTGGGATGGTTCCACCGTCCCACGTCGGCCGGTGGCTGTTGTCCCAGGCCCGTGAGGAATCCGATGCTGTGGCTGTCGCACCGGCCGAGGGCTGAACAAGCCGTCCGCTCGGCAGCGCCGTGACACCCCGGCATGTCCGTCCCCAGGGGACACCCGTGTCCCGAGGCTTCGGGACGGGCGGACACCCGACGTGGGTGGCTGACCACCGGCGCGTGCGACCTCATACGGATCGCAAAGGAAACGGGACACCATGAATACGCCTGCCCGCAGGAACCACAAGAACCTCAGGGGATGGAAGCCCTACGCCTTCGGAGCCGCGGCTGCCGCGGTGCTGCTCGCGGCCACGGCGTGCCAGCCGGGCGCGGCCGGCGCCTCGGGCGGTTCGAAGCCCTCGGACCGGCCGAGCGAGACGGCCTCGGCGAAGCCGGGCGGTGCTTCGGGTGACGCGAGTGGTGACGCCGGGGCCGGTGGCGGCACCGCGAGCAGCGGCAGCACCGGCACCGGCACCGGCGGGGGCGGCAAGAGCAGCGCGAGCGGTGGCAGGGCGGGCAGCACGGACGGCGGCAGCACCGGCGTCACCGGTGGCAGCAAGGGCAGCGGTGGCACCGCCGACAGCGGAAGCGCCGACCGGGCCGGTGGCACCACGGGCGGCAAGGAGGCCATCGCCACCTGTTCCCAGAAGGACCTCGGGGTGTCCTCCGTGAAGGAGAGGGACAACAGGCACCTGGTCCTCACCGTGCAGAACGCCGGCGACAGGAAGTGCAACCTCTACCGCTTCCCCCTCGTACGGCTCGGTGCCGGTACCCGGGACACTCCCGTGATCAAGGACAGCGACCCTGACCCGGGCAAGCCCGTCACCCTCGAACCGGGCCGGGAGGCCTACGCCGCCCTGCTCGTCAGCCGTGGCGGCATGGACGAGTACGAGGTCAAGCGGCTCACCATCCGCCTCCAGAACGGCAAGCCCGGCAGCGGCGCCGGCAGCACGATCGACGTGCCCATGCCCGCCGCCTCGCTCTACGCGGACGACGGTCAGCTCGTCACCTACTGGACGACCGCCTCCGGTTACGCCCTGGACTTCATCATGTCGAAGTGACGGCCCCAGAGGTCCTGGTCGGGCGTGTGGGAGAGGCGTTCCAGCCACTCGGTCAGCATGCCTGTCTCGGCGAGGCTGAACGCGGGGGTCGGGTTCCGGCGGAGCAGCGCGCCGAGGCGGGTCGCGGTGGCCGGGAGCGTGGAGGCCTCGGAGGGGGACGTCCGCGCCCCGGGGTCGGCGGGGTTCGCATCGCCTGCGAGGGGGGCACCACGGTCCGTGGTGCCCCCCTCGCGCGCGTTCAGTGTTCAGCGGCCGGGCTCATCCGGGGATGCGTGTGACGTTGTGGCTGTTGACGTTGACCTCGTTGCGGATGTCCCCGACATGGAAGTCGATCAGCCCGCACAGCAGGCAGCCGGGCCTGTCGGCCGGAGGAGCGGGGGCTTGGGACACGGTGACGGTGGTGGTGCTGTACGAAGCGCCACAAGTGTCGTCGCCGTTGTAGGTGGCGGTGATGGTGTGTGTTCCGGTGGTCGTGAAACCGGTGGTCAGCGAGGAGTGTCCGGCGGGGGACACGGGTGCGGTCGCGAGGAGTTCCGAGCCGTCGAAGAACGACACACCTAGGCCACCGCTCGGGTCCGAACTGCACGTCACCGTCGCGTCGAGGGTCACCAGTTGCCCGGTCGTCGCCGAGGAGGGCGTGGCCTGGACCGTGGTCGACGACTGATCGGCGGCGGCAGCCGACGGAGCGAGGGACAGCACTGTGGCCGCCGCCGCTGCGGCGACCATGAGCCCGGCTTTGCGCGCACGACACGCTTTCACTGAGAGTCTCCTCGGTCTGATCGTCAGTGTGGGGGGTTCGCCTTCACTGTTCGGATCATGACCTTAAACGGCTTTTGACCGTATGTGCGGGAGGCGCGGATCCCCGCGGGCCCACCGGAGTCATCGGCTCTCTCGAACGGGCAGGCGCGGGCCGGTGGCGCCGATGCCGCGGTGCCGGCTAGATCGCAGGAGGTGCGACGCGCTGGTAGGTGAGCGAGTTGCTGGTGCCGCCCGACGTCGTGACGCTCACCGGCACCGAACCCGCCGGACCCGCCGGGGCGACCGCGATCGCGGTCGTGTCCGACACCACGGTGAAGGCCGCCGGCGCGGTGCCGAAGTGGACCGCGAACGTCGTGGTCAGCCCGGTGCCTGTGAGGGTGACCGCGGCGCCCGCGTCCGTCGGCCCCTGCGCGGGAGAGAGCGCGGTGAGCGTCGGCGCCGCCACGTAGGTGTAGACGACGGAGTTGCTGGTGCCGCCGGGACCGGTGACGGTGCAGGCGACGGAGCCCGTACCGGGCGGTGCTACGGCGGTGATCTGGGTGGCGGAGTTGACGGTGTAGGAGGTCGCGGGGGTGCCGCCGAAGGTGACGGCGGTCGTTCCGGTGAGGCCGGTACCGGTCAGGACCACGCTGGTCCCGCCGGACGCCGGTCCCGCCGCCGGCGAGGCGGACAACAGGGAGGGCGCGTTGAGGTAGTAGAAGAACACCGGCCCCGAGGTGCCGCCGACCGTGGTCGCGGTGACCGCCACCGCGCCGGTGCCGGCCGGGGTGACGGCGGTGATCTGGGTGGCGGAGTTGACGGTGTAGGAGGTCGCGGGAGTGCCGCCGAAGGTGACGGCGGTCGTTCCGGTGAGGCCGGTACCGGTCAGGACCACGCTGATCCCGCCGGAGTTCGGGCCCTGGTTCGGCACGATCGTGCTCAGGGTCGGCGTGGGCGCGTAGGTGTAGGTGACCGCGTTGCTGAGCCCGCCGGGGGTGCGCACGGTGACGTTGACCGTGCCGGTTCCGGGCGGGACGGTCGCCGTGATCGTCGACGGTGTGTTGACCGTGTAGGACAGGGCGGCCGCGGAACCGAACGTGACGGCGATGGCGCCGGTGAACTGGCTTCCGTTCAGAGTCACGGAATTGGTGCCCGCCGCCGGGCCTGTGTTGGGTGCGACCGAGGTGAGGACGGGAGGGGCCACGGTGACTCCAAGGGGGTGTGTTCGGCCTGGCTGAGCCGCGGGCCGGGGGCACGGGAGCGGTGCGGGCTGGCGTACGTACGCGAGCCCGCACCGCTTCCGCTGGGCACGGGGTCGGGGATGGGGACGGAGAACCGGGGCCGACCGGACCGGACCGGACTGGTCCAGGTCGGGTCGGGTCGGGTCGGACCGCAGCCGCGCGGGGTCGTGCGGGGTCGTGTGTCCGGAACGCCGTCAGATGCCGGGACCGGAAACGTAGGTGAAGCCGTCGACGGAGGTGGCGCTGCCTCCTTCGGTGGTCACGACGACATCGACGGAACCGACGGTGCCGGACGGCGTGAGGGCCACCAGCGTGGTGCTGTTCAGCACGGCGAAGGAGGCCGTGGTGCCGCCGAAGGTGACGGCCGTGGTGGACGCCAGGTTGGTGCCGTTGACGGTCACCGAGGTGCCGCCGGCCGCCGAACCCGAGGTGGGTGTGAGCGAGACCAGCGTCGGCGCGTCGACGTAGGCGTAGGCGAGGGGTGCGGTGGTGCCTCCGGTGGTGGTGACGGTGACGGCGACGGAGCCGCTGGAGCTGCCGGCCGGAACGACCACGGACAGTTGGCTGTCCGAGACGACCGTCGGGGTCGCGCTGCCGGAGCCGAAGGACACGGTGTTGGCCGTGGAGAGGCCGTAGCCGTTGACGGTGACCGTGTTGCCGCCCGCGGTGGGACCGGAGTCGGGGGCGAGGGACACCGCGATCGGCGGGCCGATGTAGAAGAAGGAGAGCGAGTTGCTCGTCCCTCCCGCGGTCGTCACGCTGACGTCGACGACGCCACACCCCGCGGGGGCGATGACGGTGATCGCGGTCGGGGTGTTCGCGGTGATCGTGGCGGTCCGGGACCCGAAGTGGACGGCGGTGGCATTGGCCAGGTTCACGCCCGTGATGGTGATGGTCGTTCCGCCGCTGGTGGAGCCTTGGTTGGGGCTGATGGGCATGCGGGGTACCTCCTCACTCGGAAGCCTTCTCCGAGCAGCGAGTGGGTGTTCCGATCCACGGACGTCCCGAACCGGCACCGGGCCGACACGTCCGGCCGCCGACGGATGAGGATGTGGGAAGGCCCGTCCGAACGGGGGAGCTCAGTCCCGGGAGGGAGGCTCGTCCACGGGGACCCGATGGATCGTCGCCCATTGATGCAGACACCTGAAGTAACCCATCAGGGTGATCCACTCAGCAAGAGAATTGACACGATATCAACCGTTCGGCGGAGCGCGTCGGGTGTGCGACGGCGCGTAATGGTGGTAGGCGGTCACCCTGCAGGGCATCAAGCGAGAGTTCGCCCGAGAGGAAAAGGGGCTCGCCCGGTCACCCCGGGAGACCCGACAGGGCCAAGTCGCCGGGGCACCCCACGGGGCCCCGGCGGGTCGACCACGAGCTCACGGCGACGGGTCTCCGCCTGACGCACCCGGTCAATGACCTCGCGGACCGGTCGGACCCGCACCGCGATCCCGTCGCCGTCGCGCGGGCACGCCTGGAAGGGGCGGGCGCCGCGTCCCGACTCCGGAATCCACCGACCGGCCGGACCGCGGCGGCTCCCGCCGGGGGCACCTCTCCACGGCCTTCCGCGGAGCAGCCGGCACCCGCCGCCCCTGCCGCCGCCGGATCACCTCACCCCGACCGCGCCCCGGCCCCGGCCCCGGCCCCGGCCTCACCCCGGCCACACGATCGCCTGCGTCTCGCTGTACGCGTGCAGGGCGTACGAGCCCACGTCACGGCCGACACCGCTCTTCTTGAAGCCGCCGAAGGGGGCCTCCATGTTGCGGCCGACGGTGTTCACGCCGACGCCGCCCGTGCGCAGCCGGCCGGCGACGCGGAAGGCGCGGGCCACGTCGCCGGACCAGACGTAGTCGATCAGCCCGTAGTCGGAGTCGTCGGCCAGCGCGATCGCCTCCTCCTCGTCATCGAAGGGCAGGACGACGACGACCGGGCCGAAGATCTCCTCCCGGACGACCCTCATGTCCGGCGTGCAGTCGGCGAGAAGGGTGGGGGCGACATAGAACCCCCGGGGCAGGTCAGGCCGTTCGCCGCCGGTCACCACCCGTGCGCCTTCCTTGCGGCCCAGTTCGACGTAGGACTCCACGCGGTCGCGATGGGCCGCCGAGATGACCGGGCCGACCACCGTCCCCTGCTCCCGTGGATCACCCACCTTCAAGTGGTTCGCGTAGGCGGCCAGTTGTCGTACGAGGGCGTCGTACACACCGCGCTGGACCAGCACCCGGGTCGGCGCCGTGCAGATCTGCCCGCTGTAGAAGGAGAAGGTCGTGCCGATGCCCGCCACCGCCGACGCCAGATCCGCGTCGTCGAAGACGATCGCCGCGCCCTTGCCGCCCAGTTCCATCAGCTGGCGTTTCATGCCGCGCCCGCACACCTCGGCGATGCGCTGCCCGACCGCCGTCGAGCCGGTGAAGCTGACCATGTCGACGTCCCCGGAGTCGACCGCGGCCTCGCCGGACTCCGCCGTCGAGCCGCTGACCACGTTGACCACGCCCGGCGGCACGCCCGCCTCCTGGAGTGCCTCGGCCATCCGGTAGACGGAGAGCGGGTCCTGCGGGGCCGGCTTCACCAGCACGGTGTTGCCCATCGCGAGGGCGGGAGCGATCTTGCCGGCCGGGTTGGCCCAGGGATTGTTGTACGAGGTGATGCAGGTGACCACGCCGACGGGTCGGCGGACGGCGAGCGCGCCCATCACGGCCGCCGGGCCGAAGGGCCCCGCCTCGTTGATCTGCGGCGGCAGCGCCCTCTCGACCGGTTCGGGCCGCGCGTAGCGCCGGAAGCGGGCGATGCCGACCCCGACCTGCATGCCGCGGGCCGTCCCGGTGGTGGCGCCGCTCTCGGCCTGGGCGAGGGCGGCGTACGGCACGAAGTTGCGCTGGATGACGTCCGCGGCGCGGGCGAGGACGGCGGCCCGCTCCTCGGCGGGGGTCCGCGACCAGGGCCCGAAGGCCTCGCGGGCCGCCGCGGCCGCCGCGTGCACCTGGGCCCGGGACGCCTCGGGGGCCAGCCCGACGACTTCCTCGGTCGCCGGGTCGATCACCTCGTAGAACCCGTTGTCGGGCGCCACCCACGCGCCGCCGATGAACAGCCGCTGTCTGGCCGACTCGCGTGCCGTCCCGTCGTCGCCCGTCACCGGGTGCTCACCGTCCGGGTGTCGCGGCCCGAGCGCAGCACCTTCCCCGGCACGGCGCCCGTCACGACGTCCTCCCGGATCGACTCGACCCCGTTGACCCACACGGCCTTGACCCCGATCGCCCGGGAGTCGAGCCGCGGGCTGTCGCCCGGCAGGTCGTGCACCAGGGTGGCCTTGCCGGCGTCGATCCGTTCCGGGTCGAAGAGCACCAGGTCGGCGTGGAATCCCACCTCGACGCGGCCTCGGTCGCGCAGCCCGAAGAGCCGCGCGGGGTCGTCCGTCAGCATCCTCACCGCCTGCTCGAGGGAGGCGAGCCGACGGCCGCGCAGACAGTCGCCGAGGAACCGGGTGGTGTACGGGGCCCCGCACATGCGGTCCAGATGGGCGCCGGCGTCGGAGCCGCCGAGCATCACGTCCGGGTGCCGCCAGGTCTCGGCGCGCAGCGCCCAGGAGTCCGGGTCGTTGTCGGTGGGCATCGGCCACAGGACCGTCCGCAGGTCGTCGGCCGCGCAGATCTCCACCAGGCACGCGAAGGGCTCCTGGCCGCGCTCGGCGGCGATGTCCCGCACCACGCGCCCGGTCAGGCCCTCGTTCGCCGCGCTGTAGGTGTCGCCGATGACGTACCGGCCGAAGTCCGCGAGCCGCCGGAAGACGCCCGCCTCCTTGCTCTCCGCGCGGCGCAGCAGTTCGGCGCGGACCTCGGGGTCGCGCAGCTTCGCGACGCGCTCGGGGACGGGCAGCGCGAGGACCGGGCCCCAGCCGGGGATCAGGTTCAGGGCGCAGAAGGTGCCGAGCGACATGTTCATCGGGGTGAGGATCGGCATGGTGAGCGCGACGACCCGGCCGCCGGACTTGCGGGCCTTCTCGCTCGCCTCCAGCTGGCGCGGGACGCGTTCGGGGACGGCGGCGTCGATCGTCAGGACGTTCCAGTTGAGGGGGCGGCCCGCCGCCGCGCTCATCTCCACGAAGAGATCGATCTCGGCGTCGCTGAACTGGTCCAGGCAGCCGGCCACGATCGCCTCGATCTGGGTGCCCTCGTGCTCCCCCACGGCCTGGGCCAGAGCCAGCAGTTCGGCGGGCTCCGCGTGCCGGGAGGCGACCGGTTTCCCGTCGCCGTCGGAGTGCGTGGAGGACTGGGTGGTGGACAGGCCCCAGGCGCCGGCGTCCATCGCCTCGTGGAAGAGCCGCAGCATGGCCGCGAGTTGGTCCGCCGTGGGCTGCCCGCCCACCGCGTCGGGGCCCATCACGTACCGCCGCAGCGCGCAATGGCCCACCATGAAGCCCGCGTTGACGGCGATCCGCCCCTCCAGGGCGTCGAGGTACTCCCCGAAGCCGTGCCAGGTCCAGGGCGCGCCCTCCTCCAGGGCGACCAGGGACATGCCCTCGACCTTGGACATCATGCGGCGGGTGTAGTCGGCGTCCTCGGGGCGGTCGGGATTCAGCGGGGCCAGCGTGAACCCGCAGTTGCCGCCCGCGACCGTGGTGACCCCGTGGTTGAGGGAGGGGGTCGCGTACGGGTCCCAGAAGAGCTGGGCGTCGTAGTGCGTGTGCGGGTCCACGAAGCCGGGGGCGAGGACGAGTCCGTGCGCCTTCTCGCTCGTCCGGGACGGTTCGGTGACCGTGCCGATCACGGCGACGCGGCCGTCCCGTATCCCCACGTCCGCGGTGTACGCGGGCGCGCCCGTCCCGTCCACGACGGTCGCGCCCTTGATCAGGTGGTCGAGCATCGCGGAAGTACCCCCTAGACGGCTTGGCGGAACCGGGTCGTGCGGTGCACCGGATCCGTGTCGATCTTCGGAATGACGTGTTCGCCGATGAGCCGGATCGTCTGGAGCGTCTCCTCCTTGGGGACGCCGACGGGCAGTCCGAAGCTCAGCTGGTCCGCGCCGGCCTGTTCCCAGCGCTTGCACTGGGTGAGCACCTCGCCCGGGTCGCCGCAGATCAGCAGCTCCTCCTCGATGAGGAGTTCGACGAACTCGGCGTTGTACTCGGGGAGCGTCTCGGGCCACACGGGAAAGCCCTCGGGGCGCGGGAAGGTGTCGTGGTAGCGGAAGACGAGCGAGGGCAGGTAGTGCAGTCCGCCGTCGACGGCGATGCGGATCGCCTCGTCGTGGGTGGGCGCGCAGATCGCGGTGGTGGTCACCATGACGTTGTCGTTGACGAAGTCCCCGATGGGTTCGGCGTCCACGATCGCGGTCTTGTACTGCTCCAGGACCCACTCCATGTCGGAGACCTTCTGGACGCTGAAGCCGAGCACCCCGAGCCCCTTGCGGGCGGCCATGGAGTACGAGGGCGGCGACCCGGCGGCGTACCACATCGCGGGGTGCGACTTCCCGTGCGGCTTGGGCAGGATCTTGCGCGGCGGGAGCTGCCAGTGCTTGCCCTGGAACCCGACGTACTCGTCCTGGAGCCACATCTTCGGGAACTCCGCGATGGTCTCCTCCCAGATCTCCTTCGTGAAGTTCATGTCGGTGATGCCGGGGAGGAAGCCGAGGATCTCGTGCGACCCGGCTCCGCGACCGGACCCGAACTCGAAGCGGTTCTCGGTGAGGTGGTCGAGCATGGCGACCTTCTCGGCCACCTTCACCGGGTGGTTGACCTGGGCGAGCGGGTTGAAGATGCCCGAGCCGAGGTGGATGCGGTCCGTGGCGTGCGCCAGATAGCCGAGGTAGACGTCGTTGGCCGAGAGGTGCGAGTACTCCTCCAGGAAGTGGTGCTCGGACGCCCAGGCGTACTTGAAGCCGGACTTGTCCGCCTGGATGACGTACTCGGTCTCCTCCATCAGCGCCTTGTGCTCCGCGAGCGGATCGGTCAAGGCACGCTTGCCCACGTATCCCTGTACAAAGAGCCCGAATTCCAAGGAGGTTCACCGTCCCCAGCCAGTTATCTGACGTACCGTCAGATCAGTTGATTGAGCCGACTGTTCCACCGCGCGCAGGCACCGTCAATAGCTGACGCACCGTCAGAGAACGCTCACTCCGGCGAGCCAGCCGCCGTCGATGACGAACGGCTGCCCGGTGATGTACGAGGAGTCCTCACCGGTCAGGAACAGCGCCAGCCGGGCCACGTCCTCGGGGCGGCCGATGCGGCCGAGCGGCACGAGCTTCCCGTAGAACGCGTCGAGCGCCTGCGAGGCCTCCTCGCCGTCCGTGCCGGAGGAGAGCTGCGCCGGGTTGCTCATGGCCGTGTCGACGGCGCCCGGGCAGACCGCGTTCACCCGGATCCCCTTGTCCGCGAGCTCCAGCGCCGCCACCCGGGTGAGACCGACGATGGCGTGCTTGGTCGCCGCGTACGCGCCCACGTACGCCATCCCCGTGAGCCCGGTGAAGGACGAGGTGTTCACGATCGTGCCGCCGCCGGCCTCGGCGATCTCGGGCGCCAGGGCCTTGATCCCGAGGAACACCCCGACCTGGTTGACCTGCACGATCTGCATGAACTCGGCCAGCGGGGTGTCGACGAGCGCGTTGAAGCGCAGGATGCCGGCGTTGTTGACCAGCCCGTCGATCCGGCCGTACGCGGCCTTCGCCGACGCGACCGCCGCCGCCCAGTCGGCCTCCCGCCCCACGTCCAGATGGACGTAGTGCGCGCCGATCTCCTCGGCGAGCGCCTGCCCCTGATCGTCGAGCACGTCCGCCACGACCACCCGCGCGCCCTCCGCCGCGAAGAGCCGCGCCTCCTGTTCGCCCTGCCCGCGCGCCGCGCCGGTGATGAGGACGACCCGCCCGTCCAGCTTTCCCATGCCCTGGCTCCTTAAGCGAGGTGGGGCGCGACGTCCGCGCCGAACGCTGCCATCTGGTCGAGGAGTTCGGCGCGGTCCCGGCTGCGGAACCGCACCTGGATCTGGTGCACGCCCATCGCCCCGTACGCCCGCAGCGACTCGGCCAGCGCCTCGGGCGGCCCGCTCAGCGTCCGGCGCCCGACCTCCCAGACGGGGTCACCGACGTACAGCGGCTCGGTGATGGCGCCGATCGTCAGGGGTTCCTCGATGCCGGCCTCGGCACGCAGGCCCTCGATCCGGGCGATCTGCCCCGGCAGCCGGTCGCGCGGGTCGCCCTGCGGCAGCCAGCCGTCGCCGCGCAGGGCCGCCCGGCGCACCGCGGCGGGCGAGGAGCCGCCCACCCATACCGGCACCCGGTCCTGCGCGGGCCTCGGCCGCTGCCCGAGCCCTTCGAAGTCGTACGTCTTGCCGTGATGCACGGGGAACTCGTCCGGTCCGAGCGCGGCGCGCAGCGCGTCGATCGTCTCGTCGAGGACCGCTCCCCGGCGCTCGAAGTCGGCCCCGACCGCGGCGAACTCCTCCTCCACGTGCCCGGCGCCGACCCCGAGGATCAGCCGGCCGCCGGACAGGTGGTCGAGGGTCGCGTACTGCTTGGCCGTGACGAGCGGATGCCGCAGACCGACGATCGCGACATGGCTGAGCAGCCGTACGCGCTCGGTCACCGCCGCGAGATGGGCGAGGGTGGCGACCGGGTCGTACCAGACGGTGCTCATCGCACCCGCGAGCCGGCGCGGGATGGCCACGTGGTCGCAGCTCGCGACATAGGCGAAGCCGGCGCGGTCGGCGGCGCGGGCGATCTCCACGAGGTCGGCGGCGCCCGCGTCAGCCTCCCAGGGTTCCGCGTAGATGGTGCTCTGCGACTGGACCGGGAGCTGCATCCCGTACGCCAGTCGCCCTTCGGGCAGTACCTGCATGAGCCGCACGCACCTCTCGTCCGACGACACTCATCTGACGGTCCGTCATTTCACTACGGCTGTCATCGTCGTAGCTGACGCACCGTCAGACAAGGGGTCCGGCGCCATCGGGACCGAGGCGGGGGGAGTGGCGCCCGGCCGGACCGCCGGGCCCGGGAGGTTCAGCCCGCCCAGAGCCCGTCCGGCGTCAGGCCCAGCAGCTCGATCGCGTTGCGCCGGACGATCCGGTCGACGACGTCGGCGTCCAGGTGACCCATCTGGGACTCGCCGACCTCCCGGGACTTCGGCCAGGTCGAGTCGGAGTGGGGGTAGTCGGTCTCGTAGAGGACGTTGCCGACGCCGATCGCGTCGAGGTTCCTCAGCCCGAACGCGTCGTCGAAGAAGCAGCCGTACACGTGCTCGGCGAAGAGTTCCGACGGCGGCCGGTGGACCTTGTCGGCGACGCCTCCCCAGGCGCGGTTCTCCTCCCAGACCACGTCGGCGCGCTCCAGGATGTAGGGGATCCAGCCGATCTGCCCCTCGGCGTACATCACCTTCAGGTTCGGGAAGCGCTCGAACTTGCCGCTCATCAGCCAGTCGACCATCGAGAAGCAGCAGTTGGCGAAGGTGATCGTGGAGCCGACCGCGGGCGGCGCGTCCGCCGAGGTCGAGGGCATCCTGCTGCTGGAGCCGATGTGCATCGCGATGACGGTGCCGGTCTCGTCGCACGCGGCGAGGAAGGGGTCCCAGTCGTCGGTGTGCACGGACGGGAGCCCCAGATGGGGCGGGATCTCGGAGAAGGCCACCGCGCGCACACCGCGGGCGGCGTTGCGCCGCACCTCGTCCGCCGCGAGCCGGGCGTCCCAGAGCGGGACGAGGGTCAGCGGTATCAGCCGCCCCCGAGCCTTCGGCCCGCACCACTCCTCCACCATCCAGTCGTTGTAGGCCCTCACCGAGAGCAGGCCCAGCTCACGGTCGCTCGCCTCGGTGAACGTCTGCCCGCAGAAACGGGGGAAGGTGGGGAAACAGAGGGCGGACTGGACGTGGTTGACGTCCATGTCGGCCAGCCGCGACGGCACGTCGTACGAGCCGGGTCGCATCTGCCCGTACGTGATGATCTCCAGCTTGATCTCGTCGCGGTCGTAACCGACCGCCGTGTCGAGGCGGGTGAGCGGCCGGTGCAGGTCCTCGTAGACCCACCAGTCGCCGATGGGGCCGTCGTCGCCCGGGGCGCCCATGACGGGGGCGAACTTCCCGCCCAGGAAGGTCATCTCCTTCAGGGGCGCGCGGACGATGCGGGGCCCGGTGTCCTGGTACTTCGCGGGCAGTCGGTCCCGCCAGACGTCGGGGGGTTCGACGGTGTGGTCGTCCACCGAGATGATCCTCGGGAAGGCGGCCCGGGCGCTCGCCGAGGGGCTCTGCTGACTTTCCGTGGTCTCCATACCGGCCACGGTAGCGCTGATCTGACGGTCCGTCAGTAAGTGGCGGGCCGCCCGGCCGCGCATCCGGGCGCCACCGCGGGAAGGGTGAATTCCGGCGAACGTGTGAGGAGGCTGTGTGAGGACCGTGTGACGCGTCGTGCGGCACCCGGTGATCGCTCCCTCGCACGGCTGACGCATCCGCCATGAACAAGGCAAACTGGCCTCGTTGTACTGATGGTTCGGCTTGGGGGAAAGCTATGGACGGTGTGCCGCGGGTACCGAAGCAGCGACACCCTGGCTCCGAGGAGCCCGCGGTGCTGCGCTTCAGCGTGCTCGGCCCGGTACGCGCCTGGCACGGCGACGACCCGTTGCCGGCCGGGTCCCCGCAGCAACGAGCCCTGCTCGCGGCACTGTTGCTGCGCGACGGACGCACGGCCACGGCTTCCGAACTGATCGACGCCCTGTGGGGCGACGAGCCGCCGTCGCAGGCGCTGGCGGCCCTGCGGACGTACGCCTCACGGCTGCGCAAGGTGCTCGGCGCCGAGGTCCTGGTCAGCGAGTCCGGCGGCTACGCGATCCGCTCCCTCCCCGAGGGCGCGCTCGACCACGCCCGCGCCCAGGAGCTGGCCGCCGAGGCCGAGAAGGCACGCGGCGGAGGCGACCTGGCCCGGGCCCGTGACCTGCTCCGGGAGGCGCTCGCCCAGTGGGACGGCGAACCGCTCGCGAGCGTCCCCGGGCCCTACGCGGAGACCCAGCGGACCCGCCTGGAGGAGTGGCGCCTGCAACTCCTCGAATCCCGGCTCGACATGGACCTGGAACAGGGCTGCCACGCGGAGGCCGTCTCCGAACTCACGGCGCTCACCGCGGCGCACCCGCTGCGCGAACGCCTGCGGGAACTCCTGATGCTGGCGCTGTACCGCTCCGGCCGGCAGGCGGAGGCCCTCGCGGTCTACGCGGACACCCGGCGGCTGCTCGCCGACGAGCTGGGGGTGGACCCCCGGCAGGGCCTGAAGGAACTCCAGCAGCGCATACTCCAGGCGGACCCGGGCCTCGCGGAACCCTCCGCCCCCGCGCCGGAGCCCGCCACCGCCCCCGTCCGCCCCGCCCAACTGCCCGCGACCGTCACCGACTTCACCGGCCGAGTCTCCTTCGTGCAGGAACTGAGCGACGTCCTCGCCTCGGCTTCCTCCGAGGAGGGCCGCGTCATGGCCGTCTCCGCGCTGGCGGGCATCGGGGGCGTCGGCAAGACGACGCTCGCGGTGCACGTGGCCCACCGGTCCCGGGGAGCCTTCCCCGACGGGCAGCTGTACGTCGACCTCCAGGGCGCCGGATCGCAGGCGGCCGAACCGGAGACCGTCCTCGGCGCGTTCCTGCGGGCGCTCGGGACCGCCGACTCGGCGATCCCCGACTCCCTGGAGGAACGCTCGGCCCTCTACCGCTCCGCCCTCGACGGCCGCCGGGTCCTGGTGCTGCTGGACAACGCCCGGGACGCCGCCCAGGTGCGCCCGCTGCTGCCCGGCACCGAGGGCTGCGCCGCCCTGGTGACCTCGCGGACGCGGATGGTGGACCTGGCCGGCGCCCATCTCGTGGACCTCGACGTGATGTCCCCCGAGGAGGCGCTCCAGCTCTTCACGAAGATCGTGGGCCGGGAGCGGGTCGCCGCCGAGCGGGAGGCCGCCCTGGACGTGGTCGCGGCCTGCGGCTTCCTGCCGCTGGCCATCCGCATCGCGGCGTCACGGCTCGCCGCCCGCCGCACCTGGACGGTGTCGGTGCTCGCCGCCAAGCTCGGCGACGAGCGCCGCCGGCTCGACGAGCTCCAGGCGGGCGACCTGGCCGTCAAGGCCACCTTCGAACTCGGCTACGGCCAGCTGGAACCGGCCCAGGCCCGCGCCTTCCGCCTGCTGGGCCTCGCCGACGGCCCGGACATCTCCCTGGCGGCCGCCGCGGCGGTGCTCGGCCTCCCGGCCGAGGCGACCGAGGACCTCCTGGAGTCCCTGGTCGACACCTCCCTCCTGGAGTCCGCGGCCCCCGGCCGCTACCGGTACCACGACCTCGTCCGCCTCTACGCACGCGCCTGCGCGGAACGGGACGAACAGCCGCCGGGCGAGCGGGCCGCGGCGATGTCGCGGCTGCTGGACTTCTACCTGGCCACGGCGGCGGGCGTGTACGCGCTCGAACGGCCCGGGGACCGGCTGGTTGACCATCTGGAGAGCACGGCCCATCCGGGGCTGGTGTTCGAGGACCGGCACCAGGCCCAGGACTGGCTGTACGCGGAGGCGGTCTGCACGCTCGCCTGCGTGCGGCAGTCGATGGGGCCCGAGACGTTGGCGCGGGCCGTCGACCTGCTCTGGGCCGCCTGTGATCTGGCCGAGTCGGGGGCCAACTCCAAGGAGTACGAGACCATCGCGGCGGCCGCGCGCAGCGCGGCGCAGAAGTCCGGGTCCCCGCAGGCCGAGGCCCGCGCGCTCACCACCCTCTCCTTCGTGCACCACATCACCGGCCGGTTCGACTCGGCCGACGCGGCGGCGACGCGCGCCCTCGAACTGGCCCTCGCCACGGGCGATCCGCTGACCAGCTGCTGGTCGTCCAACATCCTCGGCGTGATCGCGCTCTACCAGAACCGGCACCAGGACGGCGAGGCGCATCTGAACCGCGCCATAGAGAACTTCCGCACCTGCGAGGACCGTCCGGGCGAGGCGAGCGCGCTGTGCAACCTCTCCCGCATCCACCTCGCCACGGGACGGACAGCCGGCGCGGTGGCCCTCGCCCAGCAGGGCACGGACATGTACGACGACATGGGCCACGCGCTCAAGGGCGCCAACGGCCGGTACGCGCTGGGCCTGGCCCTCACGCAGAGCGGCCGGCTCTCCGAAGCCGTCGACCGCCTCCAGGAGGCCCTCGAGGTCTTCCAGGACAGCCGTCAACGGCTCTGGGAGGGCATGACGCTGTTCCGTCTCGCCGAGGCCGACTTCACCGCGCGCCGGCCCGCACAGGCCGCCGCGAACGCGGAGCTGGCGCTGACCGTGCTGCGGGGCATCGGCGGGGACTGGCGGCGCGGCAACGTGCTCACCGTCCTCGGCCGGGCCCTGAGCGGCATCGGCCAGCTCGGCCGCGCGCAGGTCTGCTGGCGCGAAGCCCTCGACATCTTCGAGGAGTTGGGGGCACCGGAGGCCGCCGAGGTGCGCGCGCTCCTGAAGCCGCTCGCCGTCGCCTGAGTCCGTGCGCCTGCGCGTTCATCGTTCGTTTATCGCCGTCCGGCAGTCTCGACCTGTCGATCCGGCGCGTCGGGGGGCAGGCGGGACGACACACGGTCACACCTTTTAAGGTGAACCGGCCCGGAAGTGCCCGTCCGGCGACCCTCGGGGGAGTTGCCGGGCGGGCCCTTCCCCCACCACTCCATCGCAACGAACAGAACTGCCAGGGGAGCCAGTCATGAGCGACGACCTCAGCACCGACAACGTCCACGCCACCGACGAGCCGACGGCCCACACGGACAACGTCCACGCCACGGACGAGCCCCTCACGGGCAAGAACCCGATCGCGCCCGGTGAGGACACCGGCGACGCCTCCACGGACAACGTGCACGCCACGGGCGAGCCCGCCTGACCCGAGCCGCACCACACGGGGATCGGCCGCGGCGGCGCGGAGGGGGAGCCGCCGCGGCCGCCGCGTGTCCGGACCGTCGGGCCGGGCCGAAGTTCGGTCCGGCCAAAGCCCGTTCGAGGCGGATCGTCGCCTCACCGCCCCCGCAGCTCCCCCTTCACCACCTTCCCGCTCGCGTTCCGCGGGAGTCCGCTCACGAACGCGACCGTGCGGGGCACCTTGTAGTTGGCCATCTCGCGGCGGGACCAGGCGATGAGGTCGTCGGCGGTGAGGACGGAGTGCGGGCGGCGGACCACGTAGGCCTTGCCGACCTCGCCCAGCCGGGTGTCCGGGACGCCCACGACCGCCACGTCGGCGACCTCCGGGTGCAGGCCGAGCACCTGCTCGATCTCCGCCGGGTAGGCGTTGAAGCCGCCGACGACGAACATGTCCTTGATGCGGTCGGTGATGCGGAGGTTGCCCTCGGGGTCGAGGACGCCCACGTCGCCGGTGCGCAGCCAGCCGTCCGGGGACAGGACCGCCGCCGTGGCCCCGGGGTCCTCGAAGTAGCCGCGCATGACGTTGAAGCCGCGGACCAGGACCTCGCCGGGGGATCCGGCGGGCACCGGGGCCCCGGAGGAGTCCACCACCCGCACCTCGGTGTCCGGGATCGCCCGGCCCGAGGTCGAGGCGATCACCTCCGGGGCGTCCCCCTCGCGGCACATCGTGACGATTCCGCTCGCCTCGGAGAGGCCGTACGCGGTGAGCACGGTCTCGATCCCCAGCTCCGACCTCAGTCGCTCCACCAGCCTCAGCGGCACCACGGCCGCCCCGGTCACCACCAGCCGCAGCGCGGAGAGGTCGTAGGTGTCGCGGGCGGGGTGGTCGAGGAGGGACTGGTGGAGGGTGGGCGGGCCGGGCAGGACGGAGACGCGTTCCGCGGCGATGTTGGCGAGCACCGTGTCCACGTCGAACACCGGCTGCGGGATCATCGTCGCCCCGCGCATCAGGCAGGCGATGATCCCCGCCTTGTAGCCGAAGGTGTGGAAGAAGGGGTTCACGATCAGGTAGCGGTCGCCCTCGCGCAGGCCGGCGAGGTCGCTCCAGATCTCGTAGCCGCGCAGGGTCTGCGCGTGGGTGATCAGGGCGCCCTTCGGGCGGCCCGTGGTGCCCGAGGTGAAGATGATGTCCGAGGGGGAGGCCCCGGACACGGCCGCGCCCCGCCGGCGCACCTCGTCGCCCCCCACGCCCTCCCCGTCCGCGAGGAAGTCCTTCCAGGTGCGGAAGTCGGCGGGGGCGTCGTCGGCGAGGACGACCACCTGTTCCAGGTGCGGCAGGCCGGGGAGCGGGCCGAGCGCCCGGCCCCCGCCTCCGCCCGCGCCCCCGTCGGGGCCGGAGGGCTCCCCCGCGGCGCGGCGCAGGGACGCGACGTACGAGGTGCCGAGGAACGTTCCCGTCACGAACAGCAGCTTCGCCCGGCTCCGGGCCAGTACGTACGCCGCCTCGGCACCCTTGAAGCGGGTGTTGAGGGGGACGAGGACCGCTCCCGCGGACACCGCGCCGAGGGCGGAGACGATCCAGTCGAGGGTGTTCGGGGCCCAGATGGCGACCCGGTCGCCGAGCCGGACGCCCGACGCGGCACAGGCCGCCGCGGCACGCTCCACGCGGGCGCCCAACTCCGCGTAGGAGATGCGCGTCCGGCCCTCGACGACCGCCTCGCAGTCCGCGAAACGGGTCGCCGCCGACCGCACCAGTCCCGGGACGCCGTCCCACTCCAGGTCACCGCGCATCGCGCACCTCCCGCTGAAGCACCACTAGCTGACTGACCGTCAGATTAGCTGTAGCCTGACGACCTGTCAGCAGCCGGGACCTTCCGCGGAGGTGCACCCATGCCGGGGATCAAGGACGCCACAGCCGTCGTCGGGATCGGGCAGACCCCCTTCGCCAAGCGACTCCCCGAGTCCGAGAAGGCCCTGGCCTGCCGGGCGGTCCTCGCCGCCCTCGACGACGCGGGCATCGCGCCCGCCGAGGTCGACGCCCTCGCCTCCTACACGATGGAGGAGACCGACGAGGTGGAGGTAGCCAAGGCCGTCGGGCTCGGCGACCTCACCTTCTTCAGCAAGGTCGGGTACGGGGGCGGCGGTTCCTGTGCCACCGTCGCGCATCTCGCCGCCGCCGTCGCGACGGGCCAGGCGACGGTGGGCGTGGCCTGGCGCTCGCGCAAGCGGGGCAGCGGGCCCCGGCCGTGGCGGAACACGGCCGTCCAGCTCCCCACCCCGGCCCAGTGGACCCGGCCCTTCGGACTGCTGCGGCCCGCCGACGAGATCGGCATGCTCGCGCGCCGCTACATGCACGAGTACGGGGCGACGCGCGACCACCTGTTCAACGTGGCGCTGGCCTGCCGCAACCGCGCCAACCAGAACCCGGCCGCGATGATGTACGAGCGGCCGCTGACCCGCGAGATGTACATGGACTCCCGCTGGATCAGCGAACCCCTCTGCCTGTTCGACAACTGTCTGGAGACGGACGGGGCGCTGGCCTGCGTGATCGTGTCCGCCGAGCGGGCCCGGGACTGCCGGCAACGGCCCGTGTACGTCCACTCCGCCGCCCAGGGCCTGCCGGCCCAGCACCACGGGATGGTCAACTACTGGAACGACGACCCGCTCACCGGACCCGCCTGGACCGCCGCCCGGCACCTGTGGAAACACGCCGACTTCACGCCCGAGGACGTCGACGTGGCGCAGATCTACGACGCGTTCACGCCGCTCATACCGCTCTCGCTGGAGGGGTACGGGTTCTGCGGGCGCGGGGAGGGCGCGGCCTTCACCGAGGGCGGCGCGCTGGAGACCGGCGGGCGGCTCCCGGTCAACACCGGGGGCGGCGGGCTCAGCGAGGCCTACGTGCACGGCTTCAACCTCATCAACGAGGGCGTGAAGCAGTTGCGGGGCACGAGTACGGCGCAGGTGCCGGGAGCGGCGACCTGCCTGGTCACAGCGGGGGAAGGGGTCCCCACCTCCGCACTCCTGCTGAGGAACTGAGGAGCCGGGATGACCGCCATCGAGGAGACGACCGAGACCACCGGGATCACCGACGTGGCCGAAGCGGCCGACGCCCTTCTGCCACCGGTTCCCGACGACGACGGCGCACCTTTCTGGCAGTACGCCGCCCGGGGTGAACTCCGCGTCCAGTCCTGCGCCGACTGCGGCGAACTCCGGTTCCCGCCCCGGCCCTGCTGCCCGCACTGCCGGTCCTTCGCGAGCGGATGGCGGCGGATGAGCGGGCGGGGCAGGATCTGGTCGTACGTCGTCCCGCATCCGCCGCTCCTTCCCGCCTACGCGGCGCAGGCCCCGTACAACGCGATCGTGGTGGAGCTGGCGGACGCGCCCCGGATACGGCTGGTCGGGAACCTGGTGAGCGGGCCGGACGGACGCCTCGACTCCGTCCCGCCCGCGCGGATCCGGATCGGCGCACGGGTACAGGCGGTGTTCACCGAGGTGAACGGCGTGAGCGTGCCGCGCTGGGTCCTGGAGCGGGCGTGAGCGGGGGCGGCGGGGAACGCGGTACGGGCGGAGGACGCGGCGCGGGCTCGGGAGCCGGGGGCGGGCTCACCGTGGCCGTCGACAAGGACACCGGGGTCGCCGTCCTCACCCTCGACCGGCCCGCCCGGCTCAACGCCGTCGACCTCGGCATGGCGGCCGAACTGGTCGCCGCCTGGCGTGAGTTCCGCTTCGACGACACCGTACGGGCGCTCGTCGTCACCGGCGCCGGGCAGCGGGCCTTCTGCACCGGGATCGACCGGGACGTCACGGTCGCGCAGCCCAGCTCCCCCTACATGGTGGACGATCCGCTCGCCGCGATCGGGCCGAAGGCCAACGACCTGTGGAAGCCGGTGATCGCCGCCGTGAACGGGATGGCCTGCGGCGGCGCCTTCTACCTGCTGGGCGAGTCGGAGTTCGTCGTGGCCGACGAGGAGGCGACCTTCTTCGACCCGCACACGACGTACGGGATGGTCAGCGCCTACGAGTCCGTCTACCTCGCGCAGCGGATGCCGTTCGGGGAGGTGGCGCGGATGGCGCTGATGGGGACCGCCGAACGGATCTCGGCGCGGCGGGCGTACGAGGTGGGACTGGTCTCCGAACTCACCCCACCGGGAGGGGCGTTGGCGGCGGCCGTCGCCTGCGCGGCGGTCATCGCGTCCTACCCGGCCGAGGCCGTCCAGGGGACGGTACGGGCCCTGTGGCTGGCGCAGGAGGCGACCCGGACGGCGGCCCTCGCGCACGCCCCCCACCTCGTCTCCCTCGGGAACCTGCCCGGCGACCGGCAGACGGGACTCTTCTCGGCCCGCAGGCCGGGGTTCCGGCTGCGCTAGAAGCCCTCCCGGCCGGCGCCGGAGCTTTCCTGGGCTGCGCCGGGTGTGTGCCCGGGCCAGGTGCCGTCGGGCGGCTTCCGTCACCCGGCCCCCGGGCTCGCTCCGCGCGGCCGGGGTGGTCACGACGGAGGTCGGTGCCGGCACCCGGAGCGGGCCGCGGGCCGGGCCCGCTCACCTCGTCCCGCGGGCCCCCTCACCTCGTACGGGGGCTCGCGTGGCGTACGCGGCCCCGCACTCCACTGCCCGGGGCCGTCACGTCGTGCGGGCGGTCCCGGTCCCCTTCTCCGCGTCCAGCGCGTACACACAGCGGTCCTTGCTGCACGCGTACACGACGCCGTCCTTGACCACGGGTGCCCCGGTGATCTCGCCGCCGGTGGCCAGCTTCCAGCGCAGGCGCCCGTCGTCGGCCTTCAGGGTGTACAGGAGATGGTCCGTCGAGCCGAAGTGGATGCGGCCGTCGGCCACCGCCGGGGCGCCGACCAGGTCTCCCCCGGCCTGGAAGCGCCACTTCGGGGTCCCGGTGACGGCGTCCAGCGTGTACAGGCCCTTGCCGCTGCCCACGTGGACGTGGCCGGCGGCGACCAGGACCGGTTCGGCGGAGGCACGGGACTCGGTGGCGATGCGCCAGCGGTCGCGGCCGTCGGCCGCGTCCAGGGCGTACACCGTGCCGAGGTAGTCGGCCAGGTAGACGCCGCCGCCGGTCACCGCCGGGCCCGGGGCGAAGGTGGGCGGGCACAGGAAGACGGCCGGGGCCTCGAAGTGCCAGCGGACGTGACCGCTCGCCACGTCGACGGCGAGGACACGGGTGCCGGCGGAGACGTAGGCGTAGCCGTCGGGCCCGTGGGTGACGCGCACCGGCACGCCGCCGCAGGAGGCCGCGTCACCGATCGGGTACGACCAGCGCTCCTCGCCCGTACGGGCCTCCAGCGCGCGCAGCCGCGCGTCCTTCCAGACGAACACCGTGCCGTCGTGCAGCGCCGGGCCCGCCTCGGGCGACTCGAAGTCCGTCTGAGCGCCGTTGACCTCCCAGAGCTTCTGGCCGGTCGAGGCCTCCCAGGCCTGGACGCCGCCGCCGCGCGTGCCGGTGACGACCGTGCCGCGTTCGGCCTGGAGCGAGTAGACCCAGGCGTCCGTGGACAGGCGCCACAGATCCCCGCCCTCCCGGGCCTCCAGCGCGAACAGCGTCGGCCCGTCGGACGCGTGGATGCGGCCGTCCGCCACCGCCATGGACCAGGCCACGTCCCGGGTCTTGAAGCGGCGGCGGCCCGTCGCGACGTCGAGGGCGTGGACCTCGAAGGAGGTGACGTAGACGAGGTCGTCGGCGACCGAGGGAGTGCCCCACACGTCGTTCGACATACGGAAGCGCCAGGGACGCCAGCCGGCCGGCACGTCGGGCACGGGGGGCGCGACCGTGGGCACGGGCGCCTGGTCGGCGCCGTTCGTTCCGGGGCGCGGCCGGGACCAGGACGCCGCGAGCCCGGCTTCCGGAGGCGGCGCCTTCACGGCGGCGGCACGGGCGTCCAGGACACGCGGGCCCGGGCCGATGGGCACCGGCGCGCCCGCGAGACGCACGGGGCCGGGGTCGGGTGCCCCCACGGACACCGGGGCGTGCGCGGGCGGCGGCGGTACCGTCGCGCGGCCCCCGCCGCTGCGTCCACCGCCCGTGGGCTGCGGCTTGACCGGCGGGCGGCCCCCGCGGCGGGTCTCGATCAGGCCCACCGCCCGTTCGGGCAGCCAGGCCGACGCCGTACCGCTGTCGTCGGAGCCGGAGCCGAAGAGGTGGGGCGCGAGCTGGGCCTGGAGGTCGGCGGGGTTGGGGCGGGCCGTGGCGTCCATCTGCATGCAGGACTCGATGAGCGGGCGCAGCTCGTCGGGGAGTCCTTCGAGGTCCGGGCCCTCGCGGAGCAGCATGAAGACCGTCTCGACGGGGTTGGCTCCGTGGAAGGGGGCGTGCCCGGTCGCGGCGAAGACGAGCATCGAGCCGAGCGAGAACACGTCGCTGGCGCCGGTCACACTGCGCGAGTCCTTCGCCTGCTCGGGCGACATGTACGCGGGCGTGCCGACGGCGACATTGGTCATGGTCAGACGGGTGTTCGAGACGCCGGACGCGATGCCGAAGTCGATCACGCGCGGCCCGTCCTCGACCACCAGGACGTTCGAGGGCTTGAGGTCGCGGTGGACGAGTCCCGCGCCGTGGATCGACTGGAGCGCCTCGGCGACACCCGCCGCCAGCCAGCGCACCGCCTGGGCCGGGAGCGGCCCGCACTCATTCACTATCTCTTCGAGCGAGGGCGCGGGCACGTAGGCGGTGGCCAGCCACGGCACCGCGGCACGGGCGTCGGCGTCGACCACGGCCGCCGTGTAGAAGCCCGACACCGCGCGGGCCGCCTCGACCTCGCGCGAGAAGCGGACCCGGAACAACTGGTCCTCGGCGAGCTCCGTCCTGACCGTCTTGATCGCCACGCGTCGGCCGGAAGCCGAGCGCGCGAGATAGACCAGCCCCATGCCGCCGGCACCCAGCCGTCCCAGCACCTCGAACGGCCCGATCCGCCGCGGATCGTGCTGCGTCAGCTGATCCACCACTTGCCTGCCACCTCCCCGTACGGGTCGCGTCATCCACGTATGAACGCGGCCCAGTGCAGCGTCTCACCACCGCACCGCCATGGCGGCACGCACCCCGATTCTTCCTGGCCCGGCCACAGGTTGCGAACCCGGGGGCGGATCGGGGTGTCTTGTGACAAAACAGCCGCCCCCACAGAAGTACGGCCGCCGGGGCGCGACGGTTCAAGGCCGAAATGCGCCCCTCACCCCAGAAGTACCCCACTCTTGACCCCGGAAGTGCCGTCCCTCACTTCGAACGAACGCGCCCCTCGGCGCAGAAGCGTTCCGCCTCACAAGCGGGTTCTCCTGCGACGCCGGGGCACCGTCACCGCCGAAGTGCCGTCGCGGCAGGTCGAGGGACGTTCACCGTTGCAGTACGGCGAACGACGCCCCCTGATTGTCCGTGACGACGGCCACCCGCCCGTACGACGTGTCGAAGGGTGTCACCTGGACGCGACCGCCGAGCCGGTTCACCGTCCCGAGTGCCTCCGCGCAGTCCTCGACGCCGAAATGGACCAGGAAATGGGGGGGCATCTCGGCCGGAAAGACGCCCGAGACGGGGACGCGGCCGAAGTCGGGGGTCGCGTCGGGTCCGAACAGGGCGTCGTGGAACAGGGTGCCGTAGAAGCGGTCGACGGTCGCGGTGTCGCGCGCGTACAACTCGGCCCAGCAGAACGCGTGCCGCTCGTGCCGTCGGGCGAAGCCGGGATGGGTACCGGGCTGCCACAGGCCGAAGACGGCACCCTCCGGGTCGGTGGCCAGGGCCTCCCGGCCCAGTTCGCCCGACGCCCCGGCCCCCACGGGCGCGGTGATGATCCGGCCGCCCGCCTCCGTGATCCGCCGGGTGAGCGCCACGGCGTCCGGCGTCGCGAAGTACACCGTCCACACGGTGGGCATCCGGCCGTCGCTCTTGGGCGTGAGCCCGGCGACGGGTTCGCCGTCCAGGTCCGCCCGGCTCGGGAACCCGGCCTCCTCGGGGAACGTCCAGCCGAAGAGCTCGCCGTAGAAGCGCTTGCCCGCCTCCACGTCGGGGAGCTGCGCGTCGACCCAGCAGGGCACGCCCTCGGGGAACGCGGCGACAACGGCTGATTCGGCCATGCGGCCAAGCTAACGGCCCTTTCCGCATCCCGCAGAGCGGACGCATCCGCTCCGGTGACGCTCCGTTCCTGCTCACGGCCCCGCAGGAGGGCGGGGCGAGGGTTCCGGACGGGCCGGGGAGGACGCGTGCGCCGCCGCCGCGAGCGACCGGATCGACCGCGTGCGCCGCCCCGCGGCCGGCCCGGAAGGGCGCGCGCCGCCCCGCGGCCGGCCGGGGAGGCGCGCGCCTATCGCCGCGCGACCGGCCGGCGAGAAGCGGGCGCGCGACTCCAACACCCTCTTCCCTTCGCGCTCGCCGGGCGACAACACCCCCCTCGCCCGGGGCCACGCGCGACTGCTCCCGCGCCGCTCCCGCCGAGGGCGTCCGCGTGGGTGCGCGGGAGCACGGTCCAGGAACGCCGGAGAACGCCTCGACGACCACGGTGAACTCTCCGCCGAACCCCCGCCGAACCCCCGCGATGTACGGCCGCACCCCATTTGCAGTCGGCCGAATCGCGCTCCGATCACCCCTCGGTAAGCTGACGGCATGACAGGACAAGTGCGTACCGTCGACGGCCGCGTGGCCGGACGACGTGGGCAGGCGACCCGGCAGAAGCTGCTCGACTGCCTCAGCGAGATGCTCAGCTCCTCGCCCTACCGGGATGTCAAAGTCATTGACGTCGCCCGGAAGGCAGGCACTTCGCCGGCGACCTTCTACCAGTACTTCCCGGACGTCGAAGGCGCCGTCCTGGAGATCGCCGAGCAAATGGCCGCCGAGGGCGCGGGGTTGACCCAGCTGCTCGAAGGGCGCTCCTGGGTCGGCAAGGCCGGCTGGCAGACCGCCCAGGAACTCGTGGACGGTTTCCTGGAGTTCTGGCGCAGGAACGACGCGATCCTCCGCGTCGTCGACCTCGGTGCCGCCGAGGGCGACAAGCGGTTCTACAAGATCCGCATGAAGATCCTGAATTCCGTGAACAACTCCCTTACGAACTCGGTCACCGACCTCCAGGCCAAGGGCAAGGTCGACAAGGACGTGAACCCGGCCGCGATGGCCGGTTCACTCGTGGCCATGCTCGCCGCGGTCGCCTCGCACCAGAAGGGCTTCCAGTCGTGGGGCGTTAAGCAGGCCGAACTCAAGCCCAATCTCGCGCTGTTGGTGTATCTGGGCGTGACCGGGAAGAAGCCGACGAAGTAGCTTCCCGATCCTGAACGCACGCCCCGGTTCCTGTCATGCGGGCGGCGGTCCACTCCGGAGAATGTTCCGGGCGGGCCGCCGCCCGCTGCGCTGTACGGGCGGGCCCCCGACCGTCCCCCGCGGGAAACACCGAACTCCACCCCTCCCGGACACCCGTCGCCCCGTCGCGAACCGGGCGGCAGTCACCCCGTCGTGAACCGGCCGGTCTACAGCCCGGACGGACTCGCCTCACCCTCCGGGAGGTCCGCGGCCGCCGGTCGCCGCACGATCCTGAAGAGGCGTATCTCCCGGTCCACCCGGGCCTGATAGGCGGCGTACGGCGGCCAGAACGCGAGGGCCGCCCGCCAGACCTCGGCCCGTTCCTCTCCCGCGAGGAGCCGGGCGGTCACGGGGATGTCCTCGCCCTTCCAGTTGACGGTGGCCTCGGGATGGGCGATGAGGTTCGCCGTCCAGGCGGGGTGGTCCGTACGGCCGAAGTTGGAGCCGATCAGGATCCAGCCGGAACCCGCCGCGGAACCCGGCACGCCGCCCTCCGGCATGCACGCCAGCGGGGTCCGGCGCTCGAGGCCGCTCCTCGCACCGCGCGCGGTGAGGACGACCCCCGGCAGCATCTGGGCACTGAGCAGCACCCGGCCGCGCGTCAGCCGGTGCACGGCACGGTCGAGGGCCGGGATGAGATGGGGTGCCACCCGGGCGAAGGCCCGCGTCGAGGAGACCCGCTGCACCAGCCGCACCCCGGGCATCCGCCGCGCTCCGGTCCCCGTGCCCACGCGTCCCTCCGCACCGTTTCCGGCAGCCGCCGCCCGCGCTCCGGCAGCCTCCCCACCCGTACCCGTACCCGTACCCGTACCCGTACCGACAGCTCCACCCGTACGCGAACGCCTGGCCGCCGCCATCAGACCGCCACCTCCCCGCCGGCGAAGAGCCGCGCGGCGTCGGCGGCGTGCGCGCGCAACCGGTGCACGGGACCGAAGAGCAGCTCGTCGCCGGACGCGCGCTTGAAGTAGAGATGGGCGTCGTGTTCCCAGGTGAAGCCGACGCCGCCGTGCAGCTGGATGCCCTCGGAGGCGGCGGTGCGCAGCGACTCCAGCGCCTGGGCGAGCGCGAGACCGCCCACCCGCTCGCCGCCCGCCCCGGTGGCCCACGCCGCGTAGTACGCGGCCGAGCGCGCCGCCTGTACCCCCACGTACACGTCGGCGAGCCGGTGCTTGACCGCCTGGAAGGACCCGATGGCCCGCCCGAACTGCTCACGGCGGCGGACGTGTTCGACGGTCCTCTCCAGCGTCCGGTCGGCGGCGCCCACGGCCTCGACGGCGAGGACGGCGGCGGCCGCGTCCCCGACGGCGGCCAGCGCGGCGGGCACGTCGGCCCGTTCGTCGCCCAGCAACTCGGCTTCCACCTCGCGCAGTTCGAGGCGCGCTTGCGGCCGGGTCCCGTCCAGTGACGTCTGCCGCGCGCGGACGAGCCCGGCGGCGCCGGCCCGCACCAGGAACAGCAGGGTCCGCGAGCGCGCGAACCCGCCGGTGTGCGCGGCCACCACCAGCAGCCCGGCACTGTGCCCGTCGAGCACCTGCGCCGCCTGGCCGTAGAGCCGCCACGCGCCGTCCTCCCGACGCGCCTGCACACCTCCCGCGCGACCGCCGCCCGCCCAGTCCCCGCGGTTGTCGCCGACCAGTCCGAGGGCGGTGGCCAGGCCCGTTCCCGGCACCGCGAGGGCGGCGGTCAGCGCGCCGGAGGCCAGCGGCGGCAACAGGGCCGCGCGCTGGGCCTCGGTTCCGAGCGCCAGGACCAGCGGGGCGACGAGCACGGCCGTGGCCAGCAGGGGCGAGGGGGCGAGCGCGCGCCCCGACTCCTCGCAGGCGAGGGCGAGTTCGGTGATGGAGCAGCCGACCCCGCCGTATCTCTCGGGGAGCGCGAGTCCGGGCAGTCCGAGCCCGCCCGCGAGGGCTTCCCAGAGCCCGTGGTCATAGCCGTCGGGGGTCCGTCCGGCCGCCCTCAGCTCCTCCGAGCCGCACCGTTTCACGAGCAACTCCCGCAGGGTGCGGCGGATCTCCTCCTGCTCCGCGGTGAGATGGGCATCCATGGGCGGGCTCCTCCCTCGTCGGGCGGCGGAACGGCGGCGCGGCGGAACCGGCGGGCGCCGACCGGCACTGCGGAGCGCCGGGACCGCGGGGCACCGGCAACCGCGGGGTGACGAGGCCGTGGGACCACGGGGCAACCGGAGTCCCTGACCTGACGGGCCGTCATGTTAGGGCGGAGGACCCCAGATGCACAGAGGCGCGACCGGCGCACGGTCCGGCTCGACCACCCGGGCGCGAGCACCTCCCGACGGAAGGGTTATCTGATGTACCGTCAGATCCATGACGTCTGCCCCCGGGGAGCACGGCCGCCGAAAGGTCGCCGTCGTCGGCGTGTCCCTGTCCGACTGCGGCCGCGTGGACGAGGCGACCCCGTACGCACTGCACGCCCAGGCCGCGCGCCGCGCGGTGGCCGACTCGGGTCTGGACCGCTCGGTGATCGACGGTTTCGCGTCGGCGGGCCTCGGCACCCTCGCCCCCGTCGAGGTGGCCGAATACCTGGGCCTGCGCCCCACGTGGGTCGATTCGACCTCCGTCGGCGGCTCCACCTGGGAGGTCATGGCGGGTCACGCGGCCGACGCGATCGCGGCGGGTCACGCCGAGGCCGTCCTGCTCGTCTACGGCTCCACCGCCCGCGCCGACATCAAGGCCGGCCGCCGCACCGGCGACCTGTCCTTCGGCGCCCGGGGTCCGCTCCAGTTCGAGGTCCCGTACGGGCACACGCTGATCGCCAAGTACGCGATGGCCGCGCGCCGCCACATGCACACGTACGGCACCACGCTCGAACAGCTCGCCTCGGTCGCCGTCCAGGCCCGCGCGAACGCGGCAGGCAACCCGGAGGCGATGTTCCGCGACCCGGTCACCGTCGACGACGTCCTGTCGGGCCCGATGATCGCGGACCCCTTCACCAGACTGCACTGCTGCATCCGCTCCGACGGCGGCGCGGCCGTGCTGCTGGCGGCCGAGGAGTACGTACGCGACTGCCGCACGGCCCCGGTGTGGGTGCTCGGCACCGGCGAACACGTCTCCCACACCAGCATGTCCGAGTGGGCGGACTTCACCGTCTCCCCGGCGGCGGTGAGCGGGCGGCTCGCCTTCGAGCGGGCCGGAGTCCGCCCGGCCGAGATCGACTTCGCCGAGATCTACGACGCCTTCACCTACATGACCCTGGTGACCCTGGAAGACCTCGGCTTCTGCGCCAAGGGTGAGGGCGGCCCCTTCGTGGACGCCGCGAAGGGGCGGCTGCTGGTGGGCGGGGAACTGCCGGTGAACACCGACGGCGGCGGACTGTCGGCCCAGCACCCCGGCATGCGCGGCCTGTTCCTGCTGGTGGAGGCCGTACGGCAGTTGCGGGGCGAGCTGCCGGAGGCACGACAGGTGCGCCGCTCCGACGGCACCCTCCCGCGGCTGGCGGTGGCCTCCGGGACAGGAGGCTGGTTCTGCTCGTCGGGAACGGTCGTGCTGGGACGGTAGA
The DNA here is from genome assembly GCF_042889485.1 of Streptomyces sp. NPDC002580. Taxonomy (NCBI): domain Bacteria; kingdom Bacillati; phylum Actinomycetota; class Actinomycetes; order Kitasatosporales; family Streptomycetaceae; genus Streptomyces; species Streptomyces sp. NPDC002580. The sequence continues at coordinate 303,528 of NZ_JBIAQZ010000005.1, forward strand.
GCCCGGACGGCGGCCGACCGGTCAGGGCAGGACGGTGACGACGGCCGTGTCGTTGCCGGGGTTCGGGTCGCGGCGGCCGAGCGACGGACCGGCGTCCTGGAGGGTCACGCCGCCCTCCCCCGGTCCGTCGAGGCGCAGGGTGAACTCGAAGTCACGGCTCTCGCCGGGTCCGAGCTCGTCCACCGGGCAGCGGTACGTCCCGTCGGCCGAGTCGCAGGCCGGTGCCTGTTCATCTTCATCAGCCGTCCTCATCGGCTCCTTCAGCACGGCACCGGGCGGCGGAGCGAACACCCGTGTCGTACCGCGGCCGGGGTCGCCGGGCCCGTTGTTGCGGACCTTCAGCCGCAGCGAACGCTCCGTACCGGGGCCGCCGTGCAGCTCGACGCCGAAGACCTCGTAGTCGGCGTGGGTGTCCAGACGTACGTCGGTGAAGACCTTGCCCTCGGCGCAGGCGTCGCCCGTGTCGCCTGGGGCCCCGGCCTCCAGTGCCGGGCCGTCACCGCGGTCACCGCCCGGCGGCACGACGGTGTCCTGGCCGGGCCCCGAGTCCAGCGGCCAGGCCTCCCGGTCGAACGAGGTGTCCGAGGCGGGTGCCACCCCCGCTCGTCGCCGCGGCCGGACTTCGACCGAATCCGTTCCGTCAGGTCCACAGTCGCCCGTCTCCTCTCGGTTCCCTGAACGTCCAAGCGCACCGGACCGCACCCTTCTTCGGAACTCATCGGTCGCACGGGGCCGTCGAGCCAGGCACCCATGTCGCGGCGCGTCGGCATCGCTCGCGGAGTCGACGCGGAAGGACCGCACGGCGTGCTGCCGACGCGGTTCCGCCGGCTCCCCGAGTGATACTCGGGGCATGGGAACGGATCTGCACGAGGTACTGAGGTCGCTGCGCGTGTGGGACACCGAGCTGCCGTCCTTCGACCCGGCCGCGGCGCCCGCCGAACCGTTGGCGCTGTTCACGGAGTGGTTCACGCAGGCCGTGGCGGCAGGGCAGTCCGAGCCGCACACGGTGTCGCTGGCGACGGCGGACGAGGACGGGCTGCCCGACGTCCGGATCGTGATGCTGCACGGAGCGGACGAGGACGGGTGGGCCTTCGCCAGCCACGCCACCAGCCGCAAGGGACGACAGATCGCCGCCCGTCCGTACGCGGCACTCGGTTTCTACTGGCCCGCCCAAGGACGCCAGATCCGGCTCCGGGGCCCCGTCACCGTCGCACCGCCCGAGGAGAGCCAGGCGGACCTGCACGCGCGGTCCACGGGGGCGCTGGCCGCCGCGCTGGTGGGTCACCAGAGCGACGTCCTGCCCTCCCTGGCGGAGTTGGCCCAGGCGTCGGACGCGGCCTGGGAGCGCGCCGAGAGCGCCCCGCACTCCCCGGTTCCCACCTGGACCCTCTACCGCCTCCGCCCGGACGAGGTCGAGTTCTTCCAGGGGGACGCCCGCCGACGCCACGCACGCCTCGTCTACCGCCGCACGGAGACCGGCTGGACCACCGAGCTGCTCTGGCCCTAGCCCGGGAGGAGACCGGACGTCACACCCCATTCACCGCCAAGCCGCTGTCGTCCGTGGAGTCGCGCGGGCCGTCTTACGTGACGTCGTACGTGAAGTCGTACGTCGCGAAATCCGAGACGGGGCGGTAACCGAGGCGCAGGTAAAGGCCGTTGCTGGTCGGATTGGCGAGGTCGGTGAAGAGCAGCACCTCGTGGGCGCCGGCCGCGACCGCGGCGCGGCTCACCTCGGCGGTGGCGGCACCGGCGTAACCCCGGCCGCGCAGGTGGGCCGGGGTGTAGACGGGGCCGACCCGCACCTGTCCGGCGATCGGGGCCGTCGCGCCGGCCATGGCGACGGGGGTGCCGTCGGGGGTCTCCCAGAGCGAGACGCCTCCGTAGGAGATCCGGTCGTCGGCCCAGGCCCCGCCGTCGCGGTGTTCGCCTTCACCGACCGCCTCGGCGAACTCCGCGTACCAGCGGGCGAGCAGGTCGCGGTCGTCCCCGCCCGCGACCCGGGCCCGGCCGGGCGGCGCGGGCTCGGGCACCGTCAGGCAGCCGAGCCGGTACAACCGCTCGCTCGACACCGGCACGGGCCTCGCTCCCGTCCGTCCCCGCCAGGCCTCCGCGAAGGCCGCGACGGTGTCCGCGTCGGCGGAGACCCCGGGCACCTCCGTCCCGGCGTCCGCGAGCACCGCGGCGAGCGTCCCGGCTCCCCGCTGGTCGAGCGACGTGAGGTACAGCCGGTACGGCGGCGTCCGGAAGAAGGCCGCCGTGGTCTCCCCCTCCCGCTCCAGGTGCCCGAAGACCGGCGCGCCCTCCCCGAATTGGCCCGGCCCCCGTCTTCGCAGCACGTCCGTCACGGTCAGCGCGACGGTGTGCTCCGCGGGCCGGGACCGGAGGAAGTCCCCGGCCCTGCCGAGGAACGCGTCGAGGTCATGGGTGAGTTGCCACGCGTACGTCACGGAGGTCATGTCCGATGGTCCCGTGCGGCCACCGGACCGTGCCTCCGATTTACCGACGCCCCCGGCCACCTCCGGGGACCCGCGAGCACGCACCGCCACACCGCAATCACGACGGACGGGCCCACGGACTCACGGGCCCACCGATTCACCGAACCGGCGGCGCGGGCTCCGGGTCCGTCGCCAGCCGTCCGTGCAGGTGGGTGTCACGGAACGCGTCGTGGCGGCCCTCCTCGAACATCGCGCCGCGCATCGTGCCCTCGTACCGGAACCCGCAGCGTTCGGCCACCCGGCAGGACACCTCGTGGCCCACGGCGTGGCCGAGGTCGAGGCGGTGCAGGGCGAGGTCGGTGAAGCCGAAGCGGGCCGTGAGGAGGAGGGCGCGGGTCGCGACATGGCGGCCCCTGGCCTCCGGGAGTACCCAGTAGCCGACGATGGCGAAGCTTCTGACGTGGTCGATCTCGTTGAGGCCGATGTGGCCCAGTGTCCCGCCCGTCTCCGCGTCGGTGACGCAGAAGGAGACCACGGTGCCCTTCTCCGCGGCCTCGCCGCGCGAACGGAGCGACTCCCCGGCGGAGTCGACGTCCCGGACGAACTTGAGCGGGGTGTTCCAGCGCAGGAACTCCGGGTCGGACATCCCGCGCAGATACGCCGAGACATCGGCGTCGGACTCCGGGTCCCAGGGGCGTAGCCGCAGACCGAGGCCGGTCAGCTCGGGGTACGGACGGACGGCGAACTGCTCATGTACGTCGGACATCCGGCCATTCAAACCCCTCCGGGCCCCCGGGTCACGCCCCGCGCGGGACCGGGGCGCCGGAGGCCCCCGGGACAGCGGTACCGGGCAACGGCCCCTCCGCGCACGGCCGGTCAGCCCCCGGCGCGGGACGCGGGCCGGAACACCGGGACCCCCGCCCGGAACGCGACCTCCAGGTCCATGCCGATCGCCAGCGCCGCCTCCTCGCACCCGACCACCTCGGTCATCACGCGGGGGCCCTCCGTCAGGTCGACGACGGCGGCGACGTACGGCACGCGCCCGCCGAACGGCGGCAGGTCGTTGCGGTGCACGACGGACCAGGTGTAGAGCGTGGCGCGTCCGCTCGCGGTCCGCCAGCCCACGTCCTCGCTCCAGCAGCGCGGGCAGAACTCCCGGGGGTAGTGGTGGACGTGGTCGCAGGCCGCGCAGTGCCGGATCAGCAGCCGCCCCTCGGCCGCCGCGTCCCAGTACGTCCGGGTGAAGGCGTCCGCCTCCGGCACGTCGAACCGGCCGCCGGGACCGGCCGCCACCACGGAACGCGCCGCGCCTACGGAGCCCGCGCCCCCCTCCGAACCCGCCCGGCCCCCTGAACCCGCCGCGCCCGAGCCCGCAACGCCCACAGAACGTGCCGCATCCCCGGCCTTCCAGGACTCCCCGGGCTTCCCGGACTCCCCGGGCTCCGAGGCCCCGCTCATCCGAAGAGTCCCAGCACGTCGTCCAGCGACCACGTCTGCCAGGACATCCCGAACAGCGCGACGGCCGAGACCAGCGCCATCATCGCGTTCTGTCCCTGCTCCGCCCAGTCGTGGATCATGAGCGTGAAGTAGAGGACGTTGAGGAGCAGTCCCCCGATCAGGGCGACGGGTGTCAGGAGGCCGGCCACCAGTCCGAGGCCGAGGGCCAGTTCCGCGTACACGACGACGTACGCCATCGTCCGGGGGCGGGGAGCGACGACGGCGTCGAAACCGGACCGCACGGCGTTCCACCGGTGCTTGGCCGCGACATCCGCCGCCCACGCGATCCCGGTCCCCCGCTCGAACCAGCCCTTCTTGTCCTTGTGCCGCCAGCTCTCCAGCCACCACAGCCCGAGCCCGATACGGAGCACGGCCAGCCATTCAGCACCGCCGAGCCAGATCGTGTCCATGGCCGAACCTCCCGCAGCGCGCCGGATCTGACGGAACGTCAGTTTCGACGCACCGCGACGCCCGCGCAAGAGCCCGGCACGACCGGGCGGGAAGTGCGAACGTCACGCGCGCGCAGTCCCGCGGCACCACGCGACTGCGCACCCGCCACCCCGATACCGGGCTCCCGCCCATTTCGACCTCCCCCGAGGGGCGCGCGGGCCCGATTCCGCGCCCTGCCGACGAGCGCACACCCCGGCGCTCACCTGCGGCAACAACACGCTTTTCGCACGCCCCCACCATGTCGAAGTGATCTACGCCACGAGTCGCACGCACTCCTCCCACAGTCGTGACCAGTTCGCAACCGATTCCGGTCTTGACCGAGACCTATCAAGCAAAGTCGTGATTACGCTCGCGCTCATGGCCGACTCGACTGCTTCCACGACCTCCCGCACGGTGCCGTCCCACGAGGACCGCCCCGTGTACGTGATCGGAGGCGGCCCCGGTGGGCTCGCGGCGGCGTACGCCCTGCGCGCCCGGGGCGTACGGGCTGTCGTGCTGGAGAAGTCGGACCAGGTCGGCGCGTCCTGGCGAGGCCACTACGACCGGCTGCACCTGCACACCACCCGCCGGCTGTCCGCGCTGCCCGGACTGGCGATCCCGCGTTCGTTCGGGCGCTGGGTGGCACGCGACAACGTGGTGCGCTACCTGGAGAAGTACGCCGAGCACCACGCGCTGGAGATCGTCACGGGTGTCGAGGTCTCCCGTATCGAGCCCGCCCCGGACGGCGACGGCTGGCTGCTGCACGCCACCGGGGGCCGCGAGCTGACCGGCAGCGCGGTGGTCGTCGCGACCGGTTACAACCACACCCCGCGCCTCCCGGACTGGCCGGGCCGCGACGCCCGCGCCGGCGAACTGCTGCACGCCGGGGAGTACCGCAACCCGGCCCCCTACACGGGCCGTGACGTGCTCGTCGTCGGCGCCGGCAACACGGGCGCCGAGATCGCCGTGGACCTGGTCGAGGGCGGCGCCTCGCGCGTACGGCTGTCCGTACGCACCACGCCGCACATCGTGCGCCGCTCGACGGCCGGCTGGGCCGCGCAGTTCACGGGCATCGTCGTACGCCGGCTCCCGGTGCGTCTCGTGGACGCGCTGGCCGGACCGATGGCGCGGCTGAGCGTGCCCGACCTGGCGGCCCAGGGCCTGCCCCGCCCCGACACCGGGCTCTACTCCCGCGTCAACGAGGGCGCCGTCCCCGTCCAGGACGTCGGTCTCATCGACGCCGTCCGCAAGGGGAAGGTCGAGATCGTCGCCGCAGTCGAGAGCTTCGAGGACGGCAAGGTCGTCCTCGCCGACGGAAGCCGGATCGACCCGGACGTCGTGATCGCCGCGACCGGCTACTCCCGGGCCCTGGAGGGCATCGTCGGGCACCTCGCCGTGCTCGACGGCCGCGGACGCCCGGTCGTGCACGGCGGGCGCACCCCGAAGAACGCGCCCGGCCTGTACTTCACCGGCTTCACCAACCCCATCAGCGGCATGTTCCGCGAACTCGCCCTCGACGCCGAGAAAATCGCAAAGTCGATCGCCCGCCACACCTCCAAGCCGACACCCACCCCCTGACACCCGCACCCCCCACCACCACCAGACCCCAAGCCCCAAGCCCCAGACCCCAAGCCCCGGGCACCGGCGATCGCACCCCGGCCAGGCGGATTCTCACCCCCTCCGCCCCTGCCCGACCCGTACCCGGGGCTCCGCCCCGGACCCCGCTCCTCAAACGCCAAAGGGGCTGGAAATCGCAGCGCGGCCGGGTACGCGCGGTAGGGGCCGAAGGCCTCCCGGAGCACGGCCGGTCGGGCTGAAGACCACCCCACACCGAAAAGCGGCTCGGACGGGCCGAGTTTCACGGCCGCGGCCCGGAACGCGCCCGGAGTGCTGAAAGTCCCCGCCCCGCGAGGAAGGGGGACCCGCAGTCGGCAGCGCACGGAAGGGGCCGTGCCGGTACATCGCAAGCCCGTCGCCACCGACGCCCACACCTCACCCGACGGCGACGGGCGGATGTACCGACACGGCCCCGACCCACAACGCACCGCACCGCACCGCACCGGACCGCTCCGGACCGACACCGGGTCCCGAACTCCGGCACAGACGGTTCCCCGGCGGCGCCCGCCGGGTACCTAAGAGAAGCCCATCCCTGCACAACGGTTCCTGACGCGGCGTCAGTTAAGTAATCTGACACTACGTCAGTTAAATGTTGGCCGTTAAAAGTCGGCCGTCAAAAGTTGGCTGTCACACAGGAGCGGGCGGACCGATGCTTGGATCAACCCACGGCACCCTCACCACCGACTCCCGCCGGGCCCGGGTCATCGCCTGCGGCGAGCAGCCCTCACCGGTCGTGCACGGCCGGCCGGCCGAGGTCGACGACCTCGACGTCAGCGGTCGCCCGCTGTACGCCGCCGTCCCCGATCTGGACCGCTTCTTCCGTCCGGAGTCCGTGGCCGTGATCGGCGCCTCGGACGCCGAGGGGCGGCCCAACACCGGGATCACCCGGCAGCTGATCGCCTGGGCCGAACGCGTCGGCGCCCGGCTGCACCCGGTGCATCCCACCCGCAGGTCCGTCTTCGGCCTGCCGTGCCTCCCCTCCGTCGCGGACCTGCCGGAACAGGTGGATCTGGCGGTGCTCCTCGTCGGCGACCCCCTTCCGGTGATCGAGGAACTGGCCGAGGCCAAGGTGAAGTTCGCCGTCGCCTTCGCCTCCGGATTCGCGGAGACCGGCGCCGAGGGCGCCGCCGCGCAGGCCCGCCTCGCCGCCGCCGTGCGCCGCTCCGGCCTGCGCCTGCTCGGGCCCAACACCAACCTCAACGCCTTCGAGAACTTCCGCGACGACCTCGACGGCCCCGCGATCGCCCTCATCACCCAGTCCGGCCACCAGGGCCGGCCGGTGTTCGCGATGCAGCAGCTCGGCGTCCGCCTCTCCCACTGGGCCCCCACCGGCAACGAGGCCGACCTGGAGACCGCCGACTTCATCTCCTACTTCTCCGAACGGCCCGAGGTCGGCGCCATCGCCTGTTACGTCGAGGGGCTCAAGGACGGCCGGTCCTTCCTCCTCGCCGCGGACCGCGCCGCCCGGCGCGGAACCCCCGTCGTCGCGGTCAAGGTAGGCCGCACCGAGACCGGCGCCCGCACCGCCGCCTCCCACACCGGCAAGCTGACCGGAGCCGACGCCGTGGTGGACGCGGCGATGCGGCAGTACGGCGTGATCCGGGTCGACGGACTCGACGAACTCCAGGACACGGCGGCACTGTTGGCGCGGGCCCGGGCGCCCCGAGCGGACGGGGTCGTCGTCTATTCGATCTCGGGCGGCACGGGCGCGCACTTCGCGGACCTGGCGAGCGCGGCGGGCCTCGACCTGCCGGTCCTCTCCGACGCCAAACAGGCCGAACTGCACACCTGGATACCCGACTACCTGAACGTCGCCAACCCGGTCGACAACGGCGGCCACCCGGTCGGCGACTGGCGCGGGCGGAAGATCATCGACGCGATCCTCGCCGACCCGTCCGTCGGCGTGCTGATCTGTCCGATCACCGGGCCCTTCCCGCCCATGAGCGACAAGCTGGCGCAGGACCTGGTGGACGCGGCGGAACAGACGGACAAGCTGGTGTGCGTGGTGTGGGGGTCGCCGGTCGGCACCGAGGCCGCGTACCGCGAGACCCTGCTCGGGTCGTCCCGGGTCGCCACCTTCCGGACGTTCGCCAACTGCATCACCGCCGTCCGTGCCCACCTCGACCACGCGCGGTTCACCGCCGCCTACCGCTCGCCCTTCGACGAGGCCCCGCGCACCCCGTCCCCCTCCTTCCGCAAGGCGCAGGCCCTGATGCGCCCGGGCCAGCAGCTGAGCGAACACGGCGCGAAGCAACTGCTGCGCGCGTACGGGATCCGCGTACCGCGCGAGCAGCTGGTGACCAGCGCGGCGGCGGCCGTGCGCGCGGCGAGCCAGGTCGGCTACCCGCTGGTCATGAAGGCCTCCGGCGCGCAGATCGCCCACAAGACCGAACTCGGCCTGGTCAAGATCGGACTGACCTCCGCCAGCCAGGTCCGCGACGCCTATCGCGAACTCACCGACATCGCCCGCTACGAAGGCATCTCCCTGGACGGGGTCCTCGTGTGCCAGATGGTCGAACGGGGCGTCGAGATGGTCGTCGGCGTCACGCACGACCGGCTCTTCGGGCCGACCGTGACGGTCGGGCTCGGCGGGATCCTCGTGGAGGTGCTGCGCGACGCGGCCGTCCGGGTGCCGCCGTTCGGCGAGGACCAGGCGCTGGCCATGCTGGCCGAACTGCGGGGGCGGGCACTCCTCGACGGGGTGCGCGGGGGCCCGCCGGTGGACGTGGACGCGCTGGTGGAGGTCGTGATCCGGGTGCAGCGCATGGCGCTCGAACTCGGGGACGACATCTCGGAGCTGGACATCAACCCGCTGATGGTGCTGCCGCGCGGTCAGGGCGCGGTGGCCCTGGACGCGCTGGTGATGTGCCGCTGAGACGGCAGCCCCCCGTCCGCCGTACGAAACGGAGCACCCCCATGACCGACTCCCCCCGTGCGTCCCGCAGAACCACCACACCTCATGGATCAACCGAAAAGCCCCTCGACTCATTGATACGCCACACCACTGACAACGCCGTCTCGTGGATCACCCTCGACCGGCCCGAGGTGATGAACGCGCTCACCCGGGACCAGCGGGAACGCGTGATCTCCCTGCTCTCGGCGGCGTCCGCCGACCCCGGCGTGCGGGCCGTCGTGATCACGGCGACGGGCCGCGGGTTCTGCGCGGGCGCGGATCTGCGGGGCGGCCCGCCCGCCGGGGACCGGGTGCCCGGCGACGTCGCCCGCACCGTCCGGCTCGGCGCGCAACGCCTGATCGCCGCCGTCCTCGACTGCGAGAAGCCGGTGATCGCGGCGGTCAACGGCACGGCGGCCGGGATCGGCGCGCACCTCGCCTTCGCGTGCGATCTCGTCCTGGCGGCCGAACCGGCCAGGTTCATCGAGGTGTTCGTGCGGCGGGGCCTGGTACCGGACGGCGGCGGGGCCTATCTGCTGCCCCGCCTCGTCGGTCCGCAGCGGGCGAAGGAGCTGATGTTCTTCGGCGACGCGCTGAGCGCCACGGACGCGGAGCGGATCGGGCTCGTCAACAGGGTCGTACCGCCACAGGAGCTGGAGAAGACGGCGCGGGAGTGGGCCGAGCGGCTCGCCGCCGGGCCGACCCGGGCCCTGGCCCTCACCAAGCAGCTCGTCAACGCCTCCCTGGACGCCGACCGCGGCAGCGCGTTCGCGGCGGAGGCCGCGGCCCAGGAGATCAACATGACGACGGTGGACGCCGCCGAGGGAGTGGCCGGCTTCGTGGAACGGCGCACCCCCCGCTACCAGGGCCGCTGACCGGTCTCACCCTCGGCCACACCCACCCGGAGGACCGCGACACCCGGCCCGGCCCCGCCCTGCTCGGCTCAGCCCCGGCCCCGCCCTGCTCGGTCCTGCTTCAGGACGCGCAGGTCGCCCGCGTCGAGGTCGCCGAAGAGGACGAACAGTTCCGGACGGACCGCGGTGCCGCCGATGGTCCAGTACGTGTCGTGGCCGCAGTTCTCGAGGCGGACGACGACACCGTCGCGCCGCTGGGAGGCGGGCCCGTCGGCGTACGGGTCGTAGCGGCCGCTGGTGTCGAGGGACCACGTGCCCGCCCCGTCGCAGCGCGTGAACTCCTTGGTGTCCACGTCCTCGAACTCGGGCTGGGCGGGCACCGCCGTCAGCTCCGCCCGGCCGTCGGCGCGCAGGCGCAGCACGGCCCCGTGGTCGCCGCGCCAGACACCGGCGAGCCGGTCGGCGCCGAGCTTCGGCGGCTCGTAGGGCTCGATGAGTCCCGTGGCCAGTGCCACCGTGCCCGCCCCGACGACCAGTCCGCACGCCACGAGGGCCGCGAGCGCCGAGCGACGCCAGACGCGGCGGCCGGTCGACGGGCGGCCGGTGACGCGCTCCCGCCGCCGCAGGAGGGCGACCCCCAGCGCGGGCAGGGCCCCGGACACGGCGATCAGCGGAGCCGTGACGCCGGTGGGAGAAAGGCCGACGACGACCGCGAGCGCGGCCCAGAGCGTGCCGAGGGCCAGCGCGAACGCCAGGTGCCAGACGCCCTCGGGGCCGGGGAGCCACCGGGTCACCAGCCGGGCGAGCGTGGCCGCCGGCATCGTGCAGGCCACCGTGCACAGCAGTCCGAGGACGGCCAGGAGCAGGGGCCCGAAGACCAGCACGCACAGCATTCCGGCCCCGGCGGGGCCACCGCCCAGGGTCGCGCCGTGGTCGTCGTCGTCGAACGTCCCGACCCACCACACGGCGACGGCGACCGCGAACTGCGCCGCGCAGATCGCCGCGGCGAGGTTCACCTCGGCACCGGCCCACATCCCCCCGGAACGCGTCGGTCCCGCGGATTCTCCCCACCCCATGGGGCACAAGATACGTGGGTGGAGCACGAGTCCTTCGAGGGGCCCGGCCGCCCCGGCCGCACGCCCCCTCCCGCCCGCGGACCCCTTCCCATCTGACGCACCGTCAGCTTCAATGGCTGATGTGATGGGACACGCAGGGATGGCCGCCGCCGCCGTCCGCTACCTCAGGTCGGCCGGGGCCCCCGTCGCCGCGGGGCCCGTCGAGGCGTTGCCGCGCCCGGAGCTGCGCGCGGTCGGCGACGACGAACGGGCGCCGGTCGACCCGGCCGAATTCCGGCGGGTGCTCGGCCACTTCGCGACGGGCGTCACCGTGGTGACGGCTCGGGCCGGGGACGGCGCGGAGGACGCGGGCCCGGCCGGTTTCGCCTGCCAGTCCTTCGCCTCCCTCTCCCTCGACCCGCCGCTGGTCTGCTTCATGGTCGGCCGTACGTCGACGACCTGGCCGCGCATCGCCCGAGCCGGCGCCTTCTGCGTCAACGTGCTCGGCGCCCACCAGGGCGACCTGTGCCGGGGGTTCGCGGTGAGTGGCGCCGACAAGTTCGCCGGGGTCGTCCACGAGCCCGCACCGGTCTCCGGCTCCCCCCGCCTCGCGGGCGCGGCGGCCTGGGTCGACTGCACGATCCACGCGGTGCACACGGGCGGGGACCATCTGATCGTGGTGGGCCGGGTGGACGCGCTCGGCACGGGCGGTGACACCCCCGGCGGCGAGGACGTGCCGCCGCTGCTCTTCCACAAGGGCCGCTTCCTCATCTGACCCGAGCCGTCGGGCCGGCCGCCCGACCGGCCCCTCCGGCACCGGAAGGCCGCCCCGGACCGGCCCCCGCGAGGCAGCCCCGGCCGGTCCCACCCGCTCCCCGGCGTCTTCCCGGCCGGTCCCCGATCGATACCGCCCGGCGACACGGCCCCGTACGCCCTCCTCCCCAGCCGTCAGGCGGCCGTGGCCGTGCCCGTGGCCGGCAGGGGGACAGCGGGCCTGTGGCGCCGGATCACCAGCACCATCAGCGTGGCCGCCGCGCACAGGGCGCCCGAGGCGTACCAGACGACGTTGTACGAGCCGAGGTGGTCGCGGGCGACGCCGCCGAGGTAGGCGACGAGGGCGGCGCCGATCTGGTGGGAGGCGAGGACCCAGCCGAAGACGATGGCGCTGTCCTCGCCGTAGCGCTCGCGGCACAGGGCCAGGGTGGGCGGGACGGTGGCGACCCAGTCGAGGCCGTAGAAGACGATGAAGAGGACCATCGGCGGGTGCACCGACGGGTGCAGGAGCATCGGCAGGAAGAGCAGCGAGATGCCGCGCAGGGCGTAGTACACCGCCAGCAGGCGGCGCGGCTCGAAGCGGTCGGTGAACCAGCCGGAGGCGATCGTGCCGGCCACGTCGAAGACACCGATGACCGCGAGGAGCGAGGCCGCCGCCTGTACGGGCATGTGGTGGTCGTGGGCCGCGGGCACGAAGTGCGTCTGGATCAGGCCGTTGGTCGAGGCGCCGCAGATCGCGAACGACCCGGCCAGCAGCCAGAAGGGTCCCGTGCGGACGGCGGAGGCCAGCACGGTCACCGCGCGCCGGGCGGCGCCCTTCACCGGCTCGGGCTTCGGCACGAACTCCTTGGCCCCGTAGGGCTTCTGGCCCACGTCGGCCGGGTGGTCGCGCAGCAGCAGCCAGACGAAGGGGACGACCGCGAGGGCGGCGAGGGACACGGTGACCGCGGCCGGCCGCCAGTCGTGCTCGGCGACGATCCAGGACAGCAGCGGCAGGAAGATCAGCTGGCCCGACGCCGAGGCCGCCGTCAGGATGCCCGTCACCAGCCCCCTGCGCTCGGTGAACCAGCGGTTGGTGACCGTCGCCGCGAAGGCGAGCGCCATCGAGCCGGACCCCAGGCCCACCAGCAGGCCCCAGCAGAGCAGCAGTTGCCAGGCCGCCGTCATCCACACGGTCAGCCCGGAGCCGACCGCGATCACGGTCAGGGCGATCGCCACCACGCGCCGGATGCCGAAGCGGTCCATGAGCGCCGCCGCGAACGGCGCCGTCAGTCCGTAGAGGGCGAAGTTGATCGAGACCGCCGCGCCGATCGTGGCGCGCGACCAGTGGAACTCCTGGCGCAGCGGGTCGATCAGCAGGCTGGGCAGCGACCGGAAGGCGGCCGCGCCGATGATCGTCACGAAGGTGACGGCGGCGACGGACCAGGCGCGGTGGACGCGGCGACGGGCTGCGGGACGGGTGGGCCGGGAGTCCTCCGGGGCCGGGGCGGCTTCGCTTGTCTGGGTCACGCCACAGATCCTCGGGGAGCGCGACCTCCCGAACCACTGGCCTGAAGGACAGCATTCGCTAGGATCGGGCCATGGACCCTTCGGGTACGCTCCGCCGCCACCGTGTCGTCGTCCTCGCCCTCGACGGACTGATCCCCTTCGAGCTGGGTATTCCGCAGCGCATCTTCGGCAAGGCGCGGGACGCCGGCGGGCAGCCGCTCTACGAGGTCGTCACCTGCTCGGTCCGGCCGCCCGGCCCCGTGGAGACGGACGCCGACTTCGCCGTCCTCGTCGCCAACGGCCCCGAGGCGCTGGCCGGCGCCGACACCGTCGTCGTACCGGCCTCGTACGAACTCGGGCCCGTCGAGCAGGAAGGCATCCTGACTCCGGAACTGGCCGCCGCCCTCACGCACATCCGCCCGGGCACCCGTCTCGTCTCCATCTGCACCGGCGGTTACGTCCTGGCCGCCGCGGGATATCTCGACGGGCGCCCGGCCACCACGCACTGGATGCACGCGGAGCACTTCCAGCGGCTCTTCCCGCGGATCCGGGTCGACGCGGACGTGCTCTTCGTCGACGACGGCGACGTCCTGACCTCCGCCGGTGTCGCGGCCGGGATCGACCTGTGCCTGCACCTCGTCCGCCGTGACCACGGCGCCGCCGTCGCCAACGAGGTGGCCCGCCGCACCGTCGTCCCCCCGCACCGCGACGGCGGCCAGGCGCAGTACATCCGGCGCCCGGTGCCGGAGGCGCAGTCGGCCGGCACGACCGCCGCCCGCGCCTGGGCCCTCGGCCGCCTCCACGAGCCGATCCAGCTGCGCGACATGGCCGAGCAGGAGTCCATGTCGGTGCGCACCTTCACCCGCCGCTTCCGCGAGGAGGTCGGCGTCAGCCCCGGGCAGTGGCTGACCCGGCAGCGCGTCGAACACGCCCGCCATCTCCTGGAGTCCAGCGGCCTGTCCATCGACCAGGTCGCCCGCGACGCCGGTTTCGGCACGGCCCAGTCGATGCGCCAGCACCTCCAGGCGACCCTCGGCGTCACCCCCACCACCTACCGGCGCACGTTCAGGTCGGGCACCGGACCCGACGGGACCGAGGACGGCGACTCCCTCACCCCCGCGCGGACGTGAGGCGGGCGGCCCGGCCCCTCTCCTGGAACGTCAGCACCGCCCTCGCCGCCTTCCCCGCGTGCGCGTCCTCCGCCGCCCGCTCGAAGTCCTCGACCGGGTACGTCGCCGTCACCAACTCGTCGAGGAGCAGACGGCCCCGGACACACGCGACACGCGCCGTCCGGGTCCGTGGCATACCCGACGACGGTCGAACCACAAGCGCGACCGGATTGCCGTGATTCTCGCCACCCGTCCGTCCGTGGACGGAAGTTCACTGTGGCGAACCAGAGGACCCACCGATAGCGTCATCGCTCTTGACCGAACTCATGTCTCACGGGGAGCTCACTGTGAAGCGCCGCCTTTCGCCCGCCGCCGCCGCGCTCGCCGCGTCAACAGCCCTGCTACTGACGGCCTGCGGCAGCGGAGACGGCAAGTCCAGCGACAACGACAAGGTCGCGGGTGCCGATCGAGGTGACCCTGCGCAGTCCGCTTCACCGAGCCCCTCTGCTGCGACGGCAGCGGACCGGCCCGAGGTCGAGCTCCCATCCGACGTGAAGGACGTCTACGAGGCGCAGGACCTCCCGGACGGCGAGTTCGGCGCCGAACAGAACGTGATCGTCCAGGAAATCCAGGCAGTCGACCGGTGACCGCAGAGCCGCACCACACGCACAGGGAGGGCCATCAGTGGCAGACCCGGACCTGACGGTCGACTACGACTTCCTCGCGGACTCCGAGCGAACGCTCGGCCAACTCAGAACAACCTTCAAGGATATCGAGAACCGGCGCGACGACATGCGCCGGCACTGGGGCTCCGGCGCGGTAGCTGACGCCATGGGCGATTTCGTCGACAACTGGGACGACTACCGCACCAAGCTCATCGAGGGAATCGAGTCGGTCGGCCAGCAAGTGGCCGGCACCAAGAAGGCGTTCCAGGAACTCGACCACAAGTTCAGCAAGCGCGACGAAAAGAAGCAGAAGAAGTGACAGCGTCCAGACGCCGCCCGGTCGATTGGCAGCCGCTGTGCGATTCCGACCCTGTACCCGGTGACCCGGAAGAGATCCGCGCCGAGGTCCGCCACATGGTGTCGGTTGCCGAGAAGCTCAGGGACCAGGCCAAGAACCTCCAAGCCATCAGCAACGAGGACAAACTCAAGGGTAAGTACGTCAAGAGCCTGCGCGAGGAGTCCTCCACCCTGGAGAAACACATGCGGGAGGTGGCCAGTCGTTACGAGCGCGTTCACGGCCACCTCACCACTTGGGCCAATGAGTTGGAGGACTTCCAGTCCGACGCCGACAACGCACTGCGCCGGGCCAAGGAGAAGCAGGAAGAGATCGAGGCCGAGAAGGCGAAGGAGTCCGCCTCCGACGGCAAGAACACTCCGCATCCGTCCGTCAGCGGAACAGACCATGATCCCCTGCAGGAATACCGGAATCAGCTGAACACGGTCACCAGCGAGCGCGACACCCGCGCCAACCACCACGCGGGCAAGATCAGGGACGATATCGATGACATCATCGAGGACTCGTGGTGGGACGACGTCAAGGGCTGGGCCCATGACAATGCGGACCTGATCAAGGCCTTCATCGATGTTCTCGGCTGGGTCGCGACGGTGGCGGGCTTCCTGGCGCTGCTCATCCCCGGCCTGAACCTGCTCGTTCTGGGCATCGCGATACTCACGGTCGGGCTCAGGCTCCTTCTGGTGGCATCCGGCGATGCCACCTGGACGGATGTCATCTTCGACGTCGTGGGTGCGCTGCTCGTGGTGGGTGGCCTCGGGGCCGCCGCGAAGCTTGCCGGCGGCGCCAAGGCCACCGTGGGCGCTGCTCAGGCCGCCCGGACCGCCGGCCTGAGCAGAGGGCTCAACGGTGTCAAGGGCATCATGGACGACATGGGCCGGGTGATGACCAAACTGCCGGAAGGGCAGGGGCGGCAGGCCATCGGCGGAGCCCGCAACGCCATGCGCAAGTCCATCTCCCAGAACACCGGCCTGGTGGCAAAGGGGCCGCTGAGCGTCAGCCCGCTGTCGACGTTGGCGCACCTCGGCGACAAGGAGATGGCGGGCATGGCGAAGATGTTGAAAGCGAACAAGGCCGTCTTCCCGGAGGCCGCGGGAGCCGCCGCGGACAAGGCCTACAGGTCCTACCAGGCGGGCCTCGGCGTCGCCTGGACCGGCATGGGGATGGACGTCATGGACAAGTCGCTGGGCAAGAGCGACCTGACAAGCTACACCCACGAAAAGTTCGGGACCGGCGAGAAGCCGTACAACGCGCCGTACTCCGACTGGAAGGACAACACCCTCAAGCCCGCCCCCGACACCCACTGGTAGCGAGAGGAACGACCATGGATCTGCACTCGGCACGACGCATCACCGAGGCGGAAGCGGGCCGCACCGGACTCGGCACCGGTCCCAACCGTCGGCTCCGGCTCACCCTGATCATCGGAATGCCCCTGGTCTTCCTGGTGTTCGGAATCATGATCCTGGTACCGAAGTCCCTGATGGACGACGTCCTTCACGTCTATGAGGCCGGGATCATCGGCTGCCTCCTGCACTACGTCTGGGTCTTCGCGAAGTACCCCCGGCACGCGGGCCGTCCGCCCTACCTCACCCGGGATCTCGCCATGGGCGGCGGCTTCTTCCTGCCCTCGATGTTCCTGGGTTTCTGGCCGGGCATGTTCGCCGCCCCGGCTTGGGCAGTCTTCGTCGGCGTCGCTTATGCAAGGGAAGAGAGGCGGGAGCGCCGTGGCCACCGCTGAGCACCACCGGTCCCCGACCGGCTTCAACCTGGTGCCACCGCCCGGCTGGGACGTGATTCCGCTACGCACCGGTACCCAGGAAGCGATGGACCGCATCGTCCGCAAGGCCGTCGCGCAGCTGCCCGTCGGCTTTCCCAAGGACGACATCCCGCAGGCCCGGCTGAAGCTCACCAAAGAGATGAAGAAGGTTGTCCGCCGGGCCCGCGCCAAGGGGGGTATGACCCTCTACCTCCCCACCGAACGTCTCCACGGCGTCGCGCTGCCCGTCTCGATCGTCGCCTCCGAACCGATCGAGATTCCGAGGGTCAGGCCCGACAGCGGGCCGGAAGCGGTCCTGCTCGCGCTCGCCTCCGAGACCCCCGGAGCCGAGATGCGGGAACTCGACCACGCGACAGCCCTGCGCTCGGAACGAGATGTCCCCGCCGACGCCACGAAGGGCATCGACGCCGCCCACCGCCGGGTCGAATACTTCGTACCGATCCCGGACAGCGCTCCTGACCGGTACTTCACCTTCTCCTTCAGCGCCTTGATCGCGCCCGGCTCTGATCCCGCCTTCTACGACATCCTTGTGGAGCTGTTCGACGCCGTGATGAGCACCTTCCGCTGGAGCTACGCCTGAACGCTCCCCCTGCCCGCGCCCCTGACGAAAGAGACCGCTCATGTCCGACGGCACCCTGTGGAGCACCGACCTCGGTGCACCACTGCACATCGACACGGATGCCAACCCAGGCCTCTGGGGCTATCTCCACCTCCGGATCGACAAGAAGACCTTCAAGGAATGGCTGGACCAGCACCTGCCCGGCCTGGCCGCCGTCCACGGCATCGAGCTCACCCGCAAGCTCCGCCGATTCCACAAAAATTTCTACGAGCAGACGCTGGTGACGCTCCGTGACAAGCTCCAGGCCGACGAGGCGTTCATCTACCACCCCGTTCCACTGACCTGCATGCCTCTGGTGATGCACGCCACCCGCTTCCACTGCGAGGCCCGTGACGCGGCGTCCTGCGAGGGAGTCACCGCGTTCACGGTGCCGCACCCGGAGATCCCCGAGTGGCAGCAGCGAACCGGCAGCATTCCGTTCGCCTCTCCGCACCTGGGCGCGGACGGGGTCCGGGTCACCCGCTCCTACCCTGCGGACAGCACCGTCATGATGACCTCGGTGACGTACCACTGGCACACCCCGCCCGGCCTCCCCGACGTACTGCTCCGCGGGCACCACGACGATCCGGAAGTGATCGCCGCGGCGATGGAGGCACTGGACGACTTCGCACGGACGCTCCGGCTTCCTGAGGCAACCCGCTGACCGGCGCCGCCGGGGGTGGACTCGAGCGGTGAGAGCGTCGAGCGGCGCTTGGCGTTTCGTCCGGCTTTCCGACGGAGCCGACGGAGCCGAGGGAGCCGACGGCGGGAACTCCATGGTCTCCGCGAGGACATGACGGTCCGTAACCCCCTCTAGAACGTCAGCACCGCCCTCGCCACCTTCCCCGCGTGCGCGTCCTCGGCCGCCCGCTCGAAGTCCTCGACCGGGTACGTCGCCGTCACCAACTCGTCGAGGAGCAGGCGGCCCTCGCGGTACAACTCGGCGTACAGGGCGATGTCCCGCTGGGGGCGGGACGAGCCGTAGCGGCAGCCGAGGATGGACTTGTCGAGGTACATCGAGGAGACCAGGAAGGACGCCTCGGCCGTCGCCGGGGGGACGCCGAGGAGGACCGCCTGACCGTGGCGGTCGAGCAGGTCGACGGCCTGGCGGATGAGCTCGACGCGCCCCACGCACTCGAAGGCGTGCTGGGCGCCGGTGGGGAGGATGTCCTTCACCCCGTCCGTCGAGGTCAGGAAGTGCGTCGCGCCGAACCGGCGGGCCACGGCCTCCTTCGCCGGGTTGGAGTCGACCGCGACGATCCGCAGGGCCCCCGCGAGCCGCGCGCCCTGGATGGCGTTGAGGCCGATGCCGCCCGTGCCGATGACGAGCACCGTGTCGCCCCGGTCCACCCGGGCCCGGTTCAGGACCGCCCCGACTCCGGTGAGGACCCCGCAGCCGATGAGCGCGGCGGACGTCAGCGGGATGTCCTTCGGGATGCGGACCGCCTGCACCGCCTTCACGACCGTGTGCTGCGCGAAGGCCGAGTTGGCGGCGAACTGGTAGAGCGGCCGCCCGGCCCGGGAGAACGGCCGCTGCGGCATGCCGATCGCCTTCCGGCACATCGTGGGCCGCCCCCGGTCGCACTCGGCGCAGGCCCCGCAGTTGGCCAGCGTGGACAGCGCCACGTGGTCGCCGGGACCGACATGGGCGACGCCGGCGCCGACGGACTCCACCACCCCCGCGCCCTCATGGCCGAGCACCACGGGAACGGGGAAGGGTATGGTCCCGTCCACCACGGAGAGATCGCTGTGGCAGAGCCCCGCCGCGGAGATCGCCACCCGGACCTCTCCGGGTCCCGGGTCCCGTACCTCCAGGTCATCCACGACCTCGGCCCGCTTCCCGTCGAAGATCACACCTCGCATCGCGCCAACTCCCCTTCTTCCCGGGCCGTCCCGGGCTGTTCATGGGCCGTACCTGGGCGTACCTGGTGTACCGGGCCGTTCGTCGGTCGTGCCGGGGACGGCTTCGGCTATCCCCGGGGCTCCCTCGGCAGGCCGAGCGCGCGCTCGGCGATGATCGTGCGCTGGATCTCGTCCGAGCCGCCGTAGATCGTGTCGGCCCGGCTGAAGAGGAACAGGTGCTGAGCGGCGTCCAGTTCGTACGGCAGCTCCGCCGACCGGTCCACCGGGCCCACCGCCGCGCCGGCCCCCCGCACCTGTACGGCCAGCTCACCGAGCCGCTGATGCCAGCCGCCCCACAGCAGCTTCGCCACGCTCGGCGCCCCCGCACCCCCGCGACTCTCCGAGGAACCCTCCGAACTCCCCAGCGTGCGCAGGGCGTTCCACCGCATGGTGCGCAACTCGGCCCACAGCCTCACGAGCCGGTCGCGCACGACGGGGTCCGAGGCCGCGCCCGTCGCGACGGCCGTGCGCAGCACGCAGCCCAACTCCTGGGCGAACCCGATCTGCTGGGCGAGCGTGGAGACCCCGCGCTCGAATCCCAGCAGGCTCATGGCGACCCGCCAGCCGTTCCCCGCACCGCCGACCACGTGGTCGGCCCGCGCGAGCGCCCCGTCGAAGAACACCTCGTTGAACTCGCTCGTGCCGGTCAACTGGCGTATCGGACGGACCTCGACACGGCCCGGCTGGTCCATGGGGACGAGAAGGAAGGACAGTCCGTGGTGGCGGGTGGACCCCGGCTCCGTGCGGGCGAGCACGAAGCACCAGTCCGCCTCGTGGGCGAGCGAGGTCCAGATCTTCTGCCCCGTGACGCGGTACGCCCCCGACGGCGCCGCCTCCTTGTCCCGTACGGCGGCCGTCCGGACGCCCGCGAGGTCGGAGCCCGCGTCCGGTTCGCTGTACCCCTGGCACCACAGCTCCCGGCCCCGGGCGATCGGCGGCAGGAAGCGCCGCTTCTGCTCCGGCGTCCCGTGGGCCACGAGCGTCGGCGCCAGCAGGTTCTCGCCGATGTGCCCGGACCGCGGCGGCGCCTCCGAGCGGGCGTACTCCTCGGCCCACACGACCTGGCGGGTCAGGCCCTCGCGCCGGTTCCCGTACCCGTCCTCGTCCCAGCCGAGTCCGATCCAGCCGCCCCGCCCGAGTTCCCGCTCCCACGCGCGGCGCCCGGGCGAACCCACCAGGTGCTCCTCCAGCCAGGTCCGCGCCTCGCGCCGGAAGGCCTCGTCCTCGGGACCGAATGCGAAATCCACGCGTTCTCCTCCCACCGGATCCGAAGCCGGACTCACGCGTTGGGGCGCGTCTTCTCCGCCGCCGCCCGGGCCATGGCCTCCAGTTGTTCCAGCAGCGGCATGGGGTCCACGCCGACCGTCCCGGGCAGGAAGTCGGCGATCCGCTCCGGGGTCCAGGCGCCCTCGGCGTACCCGGCGCGCAGTTCGCGCGGCTGGGCCCATACGGCGATCTTGGGCCCGGCGATCGTGTAGACCTGCCCGGTGATGCGTTCGGCACGGGCCCGGTCGGACAGCAGGTAGACCACGAGCGCGGCCACGTCCTCCGGTTCGCCGATCTCCTTCAGCTCCATCGGGACGTTCGCCGACATGCGGGTACGGGCGACGGGCGCGACCGCGTTCGCGGTGACCCCGTACTTGTGGAGCCCGAGGGCGGCGCTGCGCACCAGCGAGATGATCCCGCCCTTCGCCGCGCTGTAGTTGGCCTGCGCGACCGAGCCCTGGTGGTTGCCGCTGGTGAAGCCGATCAGCGTGCCCGAGCCCTGTTTGCGCATCACCGCCGAGGCTGCCCGGAAGAGCGTGAACGTGCCCTTGAGATGGGTGGCGACCACCGGGTCCCACTCCTGCTCGGACATGTTGAAGAGCATCCGTTCGCGCAGGATGCCGGCCACGCACACCACACCGTCGATCCGTCCGTACGAGGCGAGCGCGGTGTCGACGACCCGCTGCCCGCCCGCCATCGTCGAGATGTCGTCGGCCACCGCGACCGCTTCCCCGCCGGCGGCCTCGATCTCCTTGACGACGGCGTCGGCCACCGAACTCGTCGGTTCGGCGCCCTCGACGGAGACGCCGTGGTCGTTGACGACGACGCGCGCGCCCTCGGCCGCCGAGGCGAGGGCGACCGCCCGGCCTATCCCCCGCCCGGCGCCCGTGACGGCGATGACCTTGCCTGCCAGGAAGTTCCCCACGCCCGGCCCCTTCCCGCGGTTTCTGACGGTCCGTTAGATTCAACTCGGATTCTACGACCCGTCGGATACCTGGAGACAAGCCCCCGGGGAGGACTCATGTCACCGTCGACGCTCCGTCCGGAGTTCCACGAGATCGCGAAGCGCGTGAACAACTGGGGCCGCTGGGGGGCCGACGACGAGATCGGCACGCTGAACCTCATCACCGACGAGGTGGTCCGGGAGGCGGCGGCGACGGTACGGACCGGGCGCCGGGTCCCGCTCGCGCTCCCTCTCCAGCAGGACGGCGTGCAGACCGGGATGATCCCGGGGCGGGTCAATCCGCTGCACGTGATGGTGCAGATCAACCAGGAGATCTTCGGGCCCGGAACGGTGGCGTGCAGCGACGACGCCGTGACCATGGGCCTTCAGGCGGGCACCCATTGGGACGCGCTGACCCACGTCTCGCACTCGGGGAAGCTCTACAACGGCCGCCCGGCCGACAGCGTCACCCCGCACGGCGGCGCCGGGTTCGGCGGGATCGACAAGCCGCGGCACATCGTCTCGCGCGGCGTCCTGCTCGACGTGGCGCGGGCCCGCGGCGAGCACCGGCTGGCCGGCGGGCACGCGGTGACGCCCGAGGACCTGGAGGCGGCGGAGGAGTTGGCGGGGACGCGGGTACGGGCGGGCGACATCGTGCTCGTACGGACGGGTCAGGTCCAGGTGTATCTGGCGGGCGACAAGCAGGCGTACGGATATCCGTCACCGGGGCTGTCGGTGCGCACCCCGGAGTGGTTCCACGCGCGCGATGTCGCGGCGGTCGCCAACGACACCCTGACCTTCGAGATCTTCCCGCCCGAGATCGAGGACCTGTGGCTGCCCGTCCACGCGCTCGACCTGGTCGAAATGGGCATGATGCAGGGGCAGAACTGGAATCTCGAAGAGTTGTCCACAGCCTGTGGGCAAGAAAACCGCTACAGCTTCCTGCTGTCGGCGATGCCGGAGCCCTTCGTCGGCGGCACGGGCACACCCGTGGCGCCGGTGGCGATCCTGTAGCCGGGCCGAGGCATCCTGTTCGCGCTCCCCACCCGTCCCGGCGGGGCATCCCGCCTCCGGCCCCGCGGCACCCGACTTCCACCCGGACTCCGGACCCAGGTGCCCGGCTTCCGGCTTCCGGCTTCCGGCTTCCGGCTTCCGGCTTCCGGCCGAGCCTCGGGCTCCGACCCCACGCCCCCGGCCTCCGCCCGGCGGACGGAGGGCCGGCTGGCGGCGCGCTTCCCCCCACTCCCGACTGCGCCCGACCAGGAGGTCCCCCACCCATCCCGGGCACGGCACCGCGCGCCGCCATCCGTCTCGGCGCGCCCACCCCCACCCCCCTTGGCCCTGGAGGAGCCGACGCCGAATCGCGACCCGCCCTCGCCGAGAGCCCCCGTCACCGGAACCCTCGCCGTCCCCTCGCGGCGCATCGCTGAACACAAGCGTGATCAAACGGACACGCCACGTCAACACCCGCTCGGGGATTTATGACGGTTCACCCTTTTCGAGGCGGCGCGCACGGAAGCACGACCCGGCGCATTCGGCCATTACCGCAGCCGTGTACAGCGATTTCGTGCATACATGCACAAAACCGCGCGCCCGGCGCCCCGACGCGGGACGGGCCGGACGGGGCCCGACGAGGGCACGGCCGGGACGCGAGAGCGCGGAACCCGCACGGAGTCCGACCCCCTCACCCGGCGGGCAAGAGGGGAACGGCGTCAGACCGCCTCGTACGCGAAGTCCTCGCAGCCCGGATACACGGGCCCCGACGAGGCGCCGGAACCGCAGCGGTCGAGCTCGCACCAGATGCGCTTGCCGACCCCTTCGGGATTCCAGCCCCAGCGGTCCGCGAGGCCGTCGACCAGCTCCAGGCCGCGGCCGTTGGTCTCGTCGCCGTCGGCGTGCCGGGGAACCGGTGGGCGGGCGCTGGAGTCGGCCACCTCCAGGCGCACGGTGGCGGCTCCCGCCCCGCCGGTCAGACAGAGGCGCAGTACGGCCGGACACCCGGTGTGCACCACGGCGTTCGTGACAAGCTCCGAGACGAGCAGGATCAGCGTCTCGGCGAGGGGTTCATCGGCTTCTATCCCTGACCCGGCGAGCCTGGAACGGGCCCACCTCCGAGCTCGCCCCACCTCTGCGGGGTCGGGCCGGATCTCCAGCTGCACTTGAAGCACCTGCACCGCTCACACCATCCGAACCGGCGGACACATCGCCTCGCGCCTCACAAGGGCCACGATCGTAGCCATTTTCTGCATGGCCAGAACAAGGATCACGGAACGTGATTCCCTTGCGAGACAGCATGGTTGACGTACAGTCACCCCAACAAGCGCTTCGGGCATATTCCAGCGCGAAGGAGTACGCGTGCGGCATACTGTGCGACGCTCGCCAAGGGGAGTCGAACAGGCAGGTACGGGGGTCCGCACTGCCTCGCGAGCGGCGCGCATCGCCGGGTTCGGCGCGGCCTCGGGGGCAACACCGGGATGGCTCAGCCTCAGAACCACTCGCATCTCACACAAGGTACCGGAGCACGGCGCCGACTCCAGGCCGTGACAAGTCACGCCTAGGACACAACCAGGTATCGACGCTCCGTGATTCCACTCCGCCACGATCCGCGACACCCGCGCCGGCTCCTCCCCCGGTACCTCGCTGCGGGAGCCCCCTACGCCGTCCCGGCCGCCAGCTCCTCCGCCAGCTCCTCCTCGCTCCGTGTGCTCCCTCCGGCACGGTGGGTGCGTATCCACGCCCTCTTCAGGTGCAGATGGACATCGGACTCCCAGGTGAAACCCATGCCCCCGTGGACCTGGAGACAGTCGCGGGCGCCCCGCACGGCCGCCTCGTCGGCGAGCAGCCGGGCCGCCGCGATGTCCGCCGGGTCGGCGGTGACCGAGGCGGCGTAGACGGCGGCGCGCGCCACCTCGACCCGGACGAACATGCCCGCGCACAGGTGCTGCACCGCCTGGAAGGCCCCGATCGGCCGCCCGAACTGCTGGCGCGTCCGGGCGTGTTGCACGGCCGTCTCACAGGTCCGGGCGGCGCTGCCGAGCTGCTCGGCGGCGGTGAGGAGGGAGGCGAGGAGCGCGTCGGGCGGCCGCGGGGTCCGGGGGGCGCCGCTCCGGGGCCCCCCGGCGGCGGGGGCGGGGAGCCGGTGCAGGGGCGTCAGCGGGTCCACGGAGGCCAGCGGCTCGGCCCCGGCCGCGTCCCCGCGGACGACGTCGGCCTCGTCCAGCCACTCCACGAGTCCCCCGTCGACGTCGACGGAGGTCACGACCGTCTCTCCGCCGGCCGCCCCGGCCACGGCGCCCGCGGCGAGGTGCGTGGCGATCAGCGGGCCCGGCAGCAGGACGCGTCCCGCCTCCTCGAAGGCCAGCACGGCCTCCGGAAGTCCCTGCCCGACGCCTCCGTCGGCCTCGGGCAGCCGCAGCGCGAAGAATCCCGCGGCGCCCAGCTCGCGCCACAGCTCCCGGTCGAGGACGCCTTCGCCCTCCCGCTCCGCCCGGTGCACGGCCGCGCGCAGCGCGTCCGGCCCGAACCGGCCCTCCAGCAGCTCCCGTACGCCCTGCCGCAGGGCCCGTTGGTCATCGGTGAGCCGGAAGTCCATGGTCCGATTCACCTCCCTCTGGGAAGGCCGAGGATCCGCTCGGCCACGATGTTCCGCTGGATCTGCGAGGTGCCGGCCGCGATGGTGTACGAGAGGGACGACAGCCGGTCCAGGGTCCACTCCCGGTCCAGGTCCAGGGCCTCGGGGCCGAGGACCTCGGCGGCGGTGTCGAACAGCTCCTGGCGGGCGTGCGAGTAGCTCAGTTTGAAGACCGAACCGCCGACGCCGGGCACTCCGCCCGTCCCCTGGGCCTCGCTGACGTTCCACTGGGTGAGCCGCCACAGCGCGCGGAACTCGGCGTTCAGCCGGCCGAGACGGCGGCGCAGCACGGCGTCGTCCCACCGGCCGTTCTTCCGCGCCTCGCGCGCGATGTCGTCCAGGACCCGCCGACAGGCGACCACTTCGCCCACGAAGGCGGTGCCGCGCTCGTACGACAGCGTCACCATGGTCACGCGCCAGCCGTCGTTCTCGGCGCCGACCCGGTTGGCGACGGGGACGCGCACCTCGTCGAGGAAGACCTCCGCGAACTCGGTGGAGCCCGCGAGGGTCCGCAGCGGCCGGACGGTGATCCCGGGCGCGTCCATCGGCATCGCGAGCCAGGTGATGCCCCGGTGCCTGGGGGCGGCGGGGTCCGTCCGCACCAGCAGCTCGCACCAGTCGGCGACCTCGGCGTGGGAGGTCCAGATCTTGGAACCGCTGACCACGTAGTCGTCGCCGTCCCGGTGCGCGCGGGTGCGCAGGGCCGCGAGGTCCGAGCCGGCGTCCGGTTCGCTGAAGCCCTGGCACCAGACCTCCTCGCCGCGCAGCACGGGCGGCAGCCAGCGGGCCCGCTGCTCCGGGTTCCCCTCGGAGGCGACGGTCGGTCCGGCGTGCAGCAGCCCGACGAAGTTGGCCCCCACGTAGGGCGCGCCCGCCCTCTCCGTCTCCTCCAGGTAGATGAGGTGCTGCGTCGGTGTGGCGCCCCGGCCGCCCGCGTCGACGGGCCAGTGCAGGCCCGCGTACCCGGCGTCGTACAGCGTCCGCTGCCAGCCGAGGTCGTACGCCCGCCGCCCGGGCCAGTCGTCCGGGGAGGGTTTCGGCCCCAGGGCCGGCAGGACCCCGGCGAGCCATCCGCGCAGGCGCGCGCGGAACTCCTCCTCCTCGGGCGTGTACGCGAGATCCACTACAGGTCCAGGTCCAGCATGCGGATGGCGTTGCCGCGCATCAGCTTGTGGATCGTCTCGTCGTCGAGGCCCTTCACATGGTCGAGGGCGACCTCCTTGGTGTGCGGGAAGGTCGAGTCGACGTGCGGGTAGTCGGTCTCGAAGGTGGCGTTGTCGCGGCCCACGACGTCCAGGGACGCCACGCCGTGCTTGTCGCGGAAGAAGCAGCAGAAGATCTGCCGGTAGTAGTACGTCGACGGGGGCTCGGGGATCAGGTCCTTGACCCCGCCCCAGGCGCGGTGCTCGGACCAGACGTCGTCGGCGCGCTCCAGGGCGTACGGGATCCAGCCCATCTGGCCTTCGGAGTAGGCCAGTTTGAGGCGCGGGAACTTCACCAGGACGCCGCTGAACAGGAAGTCCATCATGGAGGCCATCGCGTTGTTGAAGGACAGCGAGGCCTGGACGGCGGGGGGCGCGTCGGGGGAGGCGGCGGGCATCTGGGACGACGAGCCGATGTGCATGTTCACGACCGTCCCGGTCTCCTGGCAGACCGCGAAGAACGGGTCCCAGTAGCCGGAGTGGATGGAGGGCAGCCCCAGGTAGGTGGGGATCTCCGAGAAGGTCACGGCCTTCACGCCCCGGGCGGCGTTGCGGCGGATCTCGGCGACCGCGAGGCCGATGTCCCACAGGGGGATCAGGCACAGCGGGATCAGCCGGCCGCCGCTGTCGCCGCACCACTCCTCGACCATCCAGTCGTTGTACGCCCGCACGCAGGCCAGGGCCACCTCCTTGTCGTGCGCCTCGGCGAAGGTCTGGCCGCAGAAGCGCGGGAAGGTGGGGAAGCAGAGGCTGGCCTCGACGTGGTTGAGGTCCATGTCCTTGAGGCGTTCGGCGGGGTCCCAGCAGCCGGGCCGCATCTCCGCGCGCGTGATGCCCTCCAGCGTCATCTCGTCGCGGTCGAAGCCGACGGCGGCGATGTTGCGCTTGTACGGGAACTTGAGGTCCTCGTAGATCCACCAGTCTGTCGGCGGCCCGTCCGGGTCCATGGTGATCCGGTACTTGCCCGCGATGTAGGCCAGCTCGCCGATCCCCGCCGTCAGCGGCCGGGGTCCGCGCTCGCGGTACTTGCTCGGCAGCCAGGTCTCGAAGAGGTGTGCGGGCTCGATCACGTGGTCGTCGACACTGATGATGCGGGGCAGTTCGGTCATGGTCCCCTCCGC
Organism: Streptomyces sp. NPDC002580; assembly: GCF_042889485.1. Lineage (NCBI taxonomy): Bacteria > Bacillati > Actinomycetota > Actinomycetes > Kitasatosporales > Streptomycetaceae > Streptomyces > Streptomyces sp. NPDC002580. The sequence goes on from NZ_JBIAQZ010000005.1 coordinate 331,136, forward strand.
CTGGCGTACGGGTCCGCCCTGAGGTCTCCCCCACGACGTTTCTGATGGGCCGTCAGATACTTGTTCCCCAGCAGGCTAGCCCCGCGCCTATGGACCGACAAGGCGGCGAGCCCTACGCTCTGCGCACGATCTGACTGCCCGTCAGGTAGGGCCGTCGGAGTGACCGGATCCCTGGGGGCCGAAGTGAACGACACCGCACACGCCCTGAGTTCCGCGCGCACGCTGTGGGAACTGGTCGCCCGCCGTGCCGACCTCACCCCCGACCGGCCCGTCCTGCTCCAGGGCGACCGTTCCCTGACCTTCGGCGAGCTGCGCGACCGCGCCGAGCGGGTGGCGGCGGGCCTGTACGACAAGGGCGTACGCCCCGGCACGGTGGTCGCCTGGCAGCTGCCCACCCGGATCGAGACGGCCCTGCTGTCCTTCGCGCTGGCCCGTCTCGGCGCCGTGCAGTCCCCGGTCATCCCCTTCTACCGGGACCGCGAGGTCGGGTTCGCGCTGCGGGAGTCCAAGGCCGAGTACTTCGCCGTGCCCGGCGAGTGGCGTGGCTTCGACCACACCGCGATGGCGCACCGGCTCGGCGCGAAGAACGTCTTCGAGGCGTACGACGCGCTGCCCGACGGCGATCCCGCCGTGCTGCCCGCCCCGCCCGCCGACGGCACCACCGTCCGCTGGATCTACTGGACCTCGGGCACCACCTCCGACCCCAAGGGCGTGCTGCACACCGACCGTTCACTGATCGCCGGCGGCTCCTGTCTCGCCCACGCGCTGCGGCTGTCGGCGGACGACGTGGGCTCGATGGCCTTCCCCTACGCGCACATCGCCGGACCCGACTACACGGTGATGCTGCTGCTGTACGGCTTCCCGGCCGCGCTGTTCGAGCACTTCGCGCTGCCCGCCGCCCTGGAGGACTACCGCAGGCACGGCGTGACGGTGGCGGGCGGATCGACCGCGTTCTACGCGATGTTCCTCGCCGAACAGCGCGAGCGACCCGGGGAGCCGGTCATCCCCACGCTGCGGCTGCTCGCGGGCGGCGGCGCCCCGAAGCCGCCCGAGATCTACCACTCCGTCGTCCGGGAGATGGGCGTGCAGCTCACCCACGGGTACGGCATGACCGAGGTCCCGATGATCACGATGGGCGCGCCGGACGACACGGCCGAGAACCTGGCCACCACGGAGGGCCGGCCGCCGAAGGGCATGGAGATACGGATCGTGGACGCGGCGGGAGCCGTCCTGCCGCCGGGCGTCGACGGGGACGTACGGCTGCGGGGGGAGGCCGTGTGCCAGGGGTACCTGGACCCGGCGCAGACGGCGGCGGCGTTCGACGCGGACGGGTTCCTGATCACCGGGGACGTGGGGCATCTGACCCTGAGCGGGCACCTCGTCCTCACCGGCCGGGTGAAGGACATCATCATCCGCAAGGGCGAGAACATCTCCGCGAAGGAGATCGAGGACCTGTTGCACGGGCACCCGGCGGTCGGCGACGTCGCCGTGGTCGGACTGCCCGACGCCGAGCGCGGGGAACTCGTCTGCGCGGTGGTCGAACAGCCTCCGGGGGCGGCCGCGCTGACACTGGCCGCGGTGACGTCGTACCTGCGGGGGGAAGGACTGTCCGTGCACAAGCTGCCGGAGCGGCTGGAGGTCGTGGACGCCCTTCCGCGCAACGAGGCACTGCGGAAGGTCCTCAAGTACCGGCTCAGGGAGCGGTTCTCGGGCTGAGACCGGCCCCCGGTCCCGCCGGGAACGGCGGCCTCCCGCCCGCCCCGGGCACTTGCGCGGACGTACCCCGCCCCGAACACCTCGGCCCCGTCCCGCGAGCGCACCGGACCCCGTCCGGGAACGCCCGCCCACCGCCCCCGGAGGGGGTGCCCGGCTCGTCCCGGAGCGCACGCGGGCCTCGTCTCCGAGCCGGCCCGAAGGGCGACCCGGAGTGGGCGCGAGGCCGCCCGGGAGGCGGGGCGACGAGTGGCGGGTCCGCGGTGGGCCCGGTGGGCGGGCTCGTTACTCCGGCACCGTGAAGTAGCGGGCGAAGGCGCTCACGACCTCCGTCTCGCCGATCCGTCCGTCGGTGTCCGCGTCCAGGGCGGCCGCCGCGGCGGCGGCGCCCTCGCCCGCCCCGAGGGCCCTGAGGACCCGCGCCGCCTCCTCGACCGTGGCCACGCCGTCACCGTCGGTGTCCGCCACCGCGAGGGCCGCGTGCAGGAAGGGGCGGGCGATCTCGGCGAACCGGTCGGGGTTGTCGCGCAGCCGCTTCACGGCGCCGCTCACGAACTCCTCGCGGGTGATCCGCTGGTCTCCGTCCCGGTCCGCTATCCCGGCCATGCCCTGCCAGAACGCCTCGGCTCCGACGTAGAGGGCCTGTCCCTTGTCCGACCGGGCGGTCGTGCCGAACTCGGCGAGCACCGCCTTGGTCGCCGCGTTGAAGTCCTCCCGGTCGATGTAGCCGTTGCCGTCCTGGTCGAAGCCGGCGAACCGGGCGGCAATCCTGCGCTCGTACTCGGTACTGACCATGGTGTGTTCGGACCGCCTCACTACTCAGCCGGCCTCCGCCGGACTGCGGTTCATCTGGCACGGAGCGTACGACGCCCGGGCTGCCGGGGGAGCCGAAAACGACGGTTGTCCCAAGACCGCGGGAATTCTGGAACAACCGCGCGACACCCTGCCGCGCGGTGCGTCGGCGGTGTCGCCCCGGCGGGGGCGAGGCGGCGACGCGGGCGGGCCCGGTGACCCACGGGTCGCGTCAGGCCGACAGCGGGCGGGACTCCTCGTCGACGGCCGAGCCGACATCGGGGTACACGTCGAAGAGGCGGCGCACGCCGAGGGCCCCGAGGACCCGGTTCACGTGGGAGCCGTCGGCGGCTCCCCGGGCGGGCAGGATCAGCCGCAGGCGGCCGTGGCAGGAGCGCATCAGACGACGGACGGCGATCAGGACACCGACCCCGCTGGAGTCGCAGAACACGAGCGCCGAGAGGTCCAGGACGACGCTGTGCCGGCCTTCGGCCACCACGTCGTGCACGCACTGGCGCAGTCCGGGTGACGTCACGAGGTCGAGTTCGCCCGACACCCGCAGCACGGCCCACTCGCCCGCTCCGCGGTTCGCGGCACCCGGGCCGCCGCCTCTCGTGCCGCCCGCGCCGCTCTCGCCCTCGGCCACGTCGGTCACGTCGATCACCTTGAGCGTCACCGCCACGCCTTTCGCTCGCCCGCCCAGCAGAAACGGAAGCGATGCGTACGCTTCCTTCCAGCGCGGCTGCCCCGCCGTAGTCCCATGAAACACGGATTCCTCCGGGAAGAAACGTCTGCCTACGGTCGAAAATGCTTGACGAGGGTGCACTTTCGGCCGCATACGGTCTCTTGCGGTCAGTCCTGGGGGCGGAAGGGCTGCTTCCTTACCATCCACGGCCTGTCCCGGGGCGCGCATTGACGCAAAGGGGCGTGCGCTGTCGGACGTGCCGACTACATTCAGGACAGTGGTCGCGCCCAGTCTGGAGGCGCACCGCATGACCGGACGGCAAGAGGGGAGACGGTCGGAGCACCGGCCGGGAGCACGGGCGGGAACACGGACGAGCACCGGCACCACCAGGGGTGAGGGGGTCGCATGGCGAAGCAGGACGCACCGCCCCGCTGGGACCGCAAGATGCAGCAGCGGCTCTCGCGCGGGGAGGCGGCCGCCCTCGGCGAGCTCTACGACCGGTTCGCGTCGCTGGTGCACGGCCTCGCCCATCGCGTGCTCGGCGACGAACGGGCCGCCGACGGGATCACCCGCGAGGTCTTCGCCCACGTCTGGGAGAACCCCGACGCGTACGACCCCAAGCAGGGACCCCTGCGCTCCTGGGTCGCCGCGCTGACCCACCGTCTCGCCGTGCAGCGTCTGCGCGCCACCGAGACCGCCGCGCTCGCCCAGGGCGGCCGGGGAACCACCGAGGAGCTGGAGAGCAAGGTGCGCAGCGCCTCCGTCGCCGCCCGCGCGGACTACATCGTCACGTCCATGCCCACCCCGCTGCGGAGCGCCCTGGAGCTCGCGTACTTCCAGCGCCGTGACTACCGCCAGGCCGCCGCCGACCTCGGCGTCACCGAGGACGAGGCGCGCCGACGGCTGCGCCTCGGCCTCCAGCTCCTGTCCACGGCCCACGACACCGGGCCCGTCGGCGCACCGCCGGAATTCGGGGGTGCGCGGTGACCGGGGGAACGGACCGGTCCGGCGCGTCCGACGAAGGGAACGGGCCCGAGGACCAGCGCGCGGACGGACCCGGAGGCGAACACGGGGACGGGCTCGGGGAGCCGGGTTCCCGGGGCTCCGGAGAACGGCGGGACGCCCACGGCCCCGGGCTTCCCGGGACCGGCGGCGACGCCGGGCCGCCGCCGGGCGCACCCCCGCGCATACCGACGCCGCGCACGTCCGTGGAGGACACCGGACTGCCGCTGCCCGAACCGGCCCTCGCGCCCGCCGCGCCGCCCGGTCCGACGCCGCTCGTCCTCGAACACCGCGTCCTGAAATCGCTGCTCGGCGCGTGGGCGCTGGCCGCCTGCTCGACGGACGAGACGACGGCCGTCGAGGAACACCTCGGGCACTGCGGCCCCTGCGCGGACGAGGCGCTGCGGCTGCGCGAGGCCGTCGGGCTGCTGCACCCGCCGGAGAGCCTGGACCTGGACCCGGCACTGCGCACCCGCGTCCTGACGAGCTGCCTCGACCGGCGTCCGCCGCGCATCCCGGTGCCCGAGTGGGCCGCTCCGTACGACGCCGAGACCGCCCGGCTCGACGCTCTGCTCCAGGACATCGGCGGCTCCGAGTGGCACGCGCCCGTGCGGCTGCGCTGGTTCGACGGCCTGGGGCCCACGAGCCGCCGCACGACGGTCGCCGGGGTCATCGCCCACCTGCTGAGCGTCGACGGACTGGTCGCCGTGGCCCTGGGCCTGGACGACCCGCTCGGCAGGACCGGCGCCGGGCGGCCGACACCGCAGGAGCGCACCGAGGCGTACTGGCGCGCCTCGAACGTCCCGCCCACCCGGTCCGTGCGCGGACCCTGGCGGGAGCAGAGCCACACCATCGTCCGGACCGCGTCGTTCGTGGAGTCGGGCGCCGCGCACGCGCGCGCGGTCGAGCGCGGGGAGGTGTCCGGGCTGCTCGGCGTGTCGTACGGGGGTTTCGAACTGCCGCTCAGCGACTCGCTGGTGGACCGGGCCTTCGAGTGCTGGGTGCACGCCGGGGACATCGCCGACGCGGTGGACTACCCGTACGGACCGCCCGCCCCCCGGCATCTCCACCGGATGATCGACCTGGGGGCCCGCATGCTGCCCGTGTCGCTCGCCGAGCGGCGCCGGGCGGGGCTGGCCGCCCCGTCCTCGGACCGGCACCTCGTCGCGGCCGGCGCTCCGGGACGCAGCCTGCGCCTGGAGATCGAGGGCTCCGGGGGCGGCGAGTGGCTCATCCCGCTCGACTCGCCCGGCGCCGTCGGCTCCGCCGAGTACGAGGTGGCTCATGTCGCCCTGGACGGCGTGGAGTTCTGCCGTCTGGCCGCGGGCCACGTCTCTCCCGAGGAGGCCGCCGCCGGACAGGACGGCGACCGTGAGGCCATCAGGGACGTGCTGTTCGCAGCGGCGTCGCTGAGCAGGATCTAGTGCCGCAACGGGCAACGGCCCGGACGCGACGCGGCTCCGCAGCACGCCGCCCGACGGCCACCGCCTCCCGCTGACGCCCGTCACGGCGTCGGGCCCCGACTCCACGGCGTCACGGCGTCACGGCGTCACGGCGTCACGGCGTCACGGCGTCACGGCGTCAGGCGAAGATGACCGTCCGGCGCCCGTTGAGCAGGATGCGGCGCTCCGCGTGCCACTTCACCGCGCGGGCCAGCGCCTGGCACTCCACGTCACGGCCGATGGCGACCAGCTGGTCGGGGGTGACGTCGTGGCCGACCCGCTCGACCTCCTGCTCGATGATCGGGCCCTCGTCGAGGTCGGCGGTGACGTAGTGCGCGGTGGCGCCGATGAGCTTCACACCGCGGGTGTGCGCCTGGTGGTACGGCTTCGCACCCTTGAAGCTCGGCAGGAAGGAGTGGTGGATGTTGATGATCCGGCCGCTGAGCTGCTTGCAGAGGTCGTCCGAGAGGACCTGCATGTAGCGGGCGAGGACGACCAGTTCGACGCCCTTCTCGCGCACCAGCTCCAGCAGCTGCGCCTCGGCCTCCGCCTTGGTGTCCCTCGTCACCGCGATGTGGTGGAAGGGAATGTCGTACGACCCCACCAGCTCCGCGAAGTCCGTGTGGTTGGAGACCACGGCGGCGATGTCGACGGGCAGCGCGCCGATCCGCGCGCGGAAGAGCAGGTCGTTCAGGCAGTGACCGAACTTGCTGACCATGAGGACGACCCGCATCCGGTCCTCGGCCCGGTGGATCTGCCATTCCATGTGGAAGGCGTCGCCGATCGCCGTGAAGCTGGCACGCAGCTTCTCCACCGTCACCGGCGACTCGGCCGAGAAGTGGACCCGCATGAAGAACAGACCCGTGTCGTGGTCGCCGAACTGCTGACTGTCCTCGATGTTGCAGCCGGTCATGAACAGGTAGCTCGACACGGCGTGCACGATGCCCTGCTTGTCGGGGCAGGAGAGGGTCAGGACGTACTGCTCGGAGGCGGGCGCGGTCCCGCGGACGGACGGCTCAGTCATGCGGGACAGGTTCCCATACCGGCCGCGCGCGACGGACGGCCGTCCCGCCACGCGGACGCGGGGCGTACACCGCGCGGGCGCCTCGCCGGAACCGGACGCGCGCCTCACTCCCGGCCCCGAAGCCCGGCACGGGCACCTCGCGGACCAGCCCGCGCCCCCGCCCGGCCGGCATGCGGTCCTACCGCTGGACCGACCACCGGTCCGACCACCGGTCCGACCGCTAGGCCGACCGCGTCAGGATGCGCAGGATCTCCAGGGTGCGCGGGGGCGCGTCCGGGTCCTCGCCGTCGCTCCCCGCCATCCGTACGTGCGCCGCGCGCGCGGCGGCCAGCGCCTCCGGCCACGCCGGGTGGTCGAGATACGCGGAGACCGGCGCGTCGGGCCCGACCTGGTGCATGATCCGCAGGACCCGCAGGACGGCGGCGTCCACGAGGGCCGCCTCCTGGGAGTCGCGGAAGATCGTGCCGACGTACTTCTCGGCCGACCAGTTGTCCAGCCACGTGTCCTCGACCAGTCGGTACACGGCGTCGGTGACGTCCCCGTACCCGTCGACACCGGCGAGCCAGACGTCCCGCTGGAAGGCGGGGTCGGAAAGCATGTGCAGCGCGGAACGCACATTGCTGCGCCAGCGCCACCATGGCATGTCGTTCAGTGGCATACCGCCCATGGTGGATGAGCGACTGCCGCGACGGGAAGAGTTCTCCGAACCTTGCACGGTCACCGATCGTACGTTCCCCGCGAAAAACAGTTCAGCGGCCCCCGCAATTCACTTCTACGTCACCCCTCGTCGACCGTGTGTCACACGAGGGTTCTCGATGTGAGGGAATCGTGCGTGTCCATGACCGGTAGGCGACGTACTCGCACCACCTCACCCCTCACTCCGCCCCGGCCCTCAAGGGGCACCCTGCTGTACGCCGGCGCGATAGTGGCGTGCGCGTCGCTCGCCGTCGGGTGCGGGGTCATCCCCGGCACCGCGGGGGGCGCCGGAGACGGCCCCGTCAAGGTGATGACCTGGGCCCCGGAGAAGACCGACGCGACCAACAGGCCGGGAATGCCGGCCCTCGCGAAGGCCTACGCGCGCTGGGTCAACGCCCACGGCGGCATCAACGGCCGCGAGCTGGAGGTCCTCACCTGCAACGACCACAACGACTCGATCGACGCCGCGCACTGCGCCGAGCGGGCGGCCCACGAGGAGGTCGTCGCGGTCGTCGGTTCCTACAGCCAGCACAGCCGCTCGTTCCTCGCCCCGCTGGAGAGCGCCGGCATCCCCTACATAGGCGGCTTCGGCCTCACCGACGAGGAGTTCACGAGCCCGCTCTCGTACCCCGTCAACGGCGGCCAGCCCGCCCTGCTGGCCGGCCTCGGCCAGCAGCTCGGGAAGAGCTGCGGCCCGGTCTCGCTCATCCGCCCCGACACCATCGCCGGTGACGAACTCCCGGTGCTGATCAACTCCGGCCTGAAGTCGCAGGGCCACGCGGCGGCGGCCGACCAGCTGGCGGCCGAGGACGCCACCGAGTACTCGGCGACGACGCGGCAGGCACTCCGGCACGCGACCTCCGACCCGGCCGAGCGGGGCTGCGTGGTCCCGGCCCTCGGAGACCGCACGAGAACGTTCATGGACTCCTTCCGGCGCGACAGCTCGGACTACTCGAAGGTGCGCACCGGAACCGTCCTCGGCAGCATCGACCAGTCGCAGATCGACGCCAGCGGCGGCAGGTCGAGCCCGTACGAGGGTTCGTACGTCACCGGCTGGTACCCGACGTCGAACGACGCGCGCTGGAACGAGATGCGCAGGGTGATCAAGGAGCAGGCCTTCGGCGACAACCGGATCGATCCCACCGACGCGGGCGTCCAGACCACCTGGATCGCCTACACCGTGCTGCGGAAGGTGATCGAGTCCCTCGGGGCGGGCGAGATCTCCCCGCTCACCGTCCGGCGCACGCTCGACAACGGCCTCAAGGTGAACACCGGCGGCCTCACGCCGACGCTCAGCTGGCGGTTCGAGGACATGATCGCGGCCGTCGACTTCCCGCGCCTCGTCAACGCCGACGTCACCTTCCAGGTCGTACGCAACGGCCAACTCGCGGCGGACCGGGCCTCGTTCGTCAACATGTCGAAGACGCTGGAGAACGCGGACTAGGGCCGACGGCGACGGAGGCCCGGGCTCCACGCCGTTCGGCGTGGAGCCCGGGCCTCCGTCGGTCTCCCGACCCGGTCACAGCTGGGTGCGGGTCCGCTGCGTCAGGCTGTACTTGGACGCGATGGAGTTCCAGAGCGCCGCGGCCTTCTCCTTCTGGGCGGAGGCCGTGCCGCTGGCGTTGTCGCCCGCCCGGGTCTGCCCGGTGGCGCGTGCCTGGCCCTTGCGGCAGCCCTTCTTGCCCTTGACCTGGTCGGCCCAGGCCGCGTAGTGGTTGTCGGCCGCCGCGGACGCCTTCCAGCCGTCGGTGAGAGCGGCGGACAGCGCGTCGTGGCTCGGCAGCTTGTCGACCTCCAGCGCGGCGAGCCGGGTCACCAGCTCGCTCCGCTGCTCGGCCGCGTCCCGAAGGTCGCTGGCCGCCTGGTCGAGGTTGTTGCACACCTTCACGTTCTCGACGGCCCTGATCACCGAGTCACGGCTGTTGCCGCTGTCCGCGAGGAGCTTGTCCAGCTCGACGGCCTGCGCCTTCGCCGGATCGGCCGCGGGCGCCGAGGAGCCCTGGGTCGCGGGCGCCGTCGCGGCCACCTGCTTGCCGGTGTCGTCGCCGCCCTCGTCGTCTCCGCCGCCGCCGCTGAGCAGGGCGCCCGCGCCGACGCCGAGCACGACGATGCCGATCCCGACGGCCGCGATCAGCGGGAGGCGTGAGCCGCTGCGGCCACCGCCGCCGCCCGCGCCGTCACCGTCGGAGGGGCCGCCACGCCGCGCGGCGGCCCTGCCGCCGGGGCCGCCGGGCGCGGACTGCGCGCCGTACGCGTCGTGCGCGCCGCGCGGGGCCTGGGCCACGGAGGCGTCGACGCGCGGCATCTGCGTCGTCGCCCCGGACATCTCCGGCTCGCTGCGGAAGAGACTGTCGAACTCCGCGGGAGGCTGCCGCTCCTCCGGCTCGCCCGAGCGCATCCCGTAGGGACCGGCCGGCTGCGCGGGCACGGGGGCGATGTACTGCGTGGCGTCGGCGTCCGGTCCGCCACCGGGACCGCCCTGGGCGGCGCGCCCGAGGAAGTGCGTCGCGTCCGACCGGACCTCGGGCGGCAGAGCGCCCGGCCCCACCGGCGGTATCAACTGGGTGGCGCCCTCGTCCGGCGCGGCGGGGACGGGCGGTATGAACTGGGTCGCCCCCTCGGCGCCGCCCGGAGCGGCCGGTATGTACGGAATGTATTGAGTGGCGCCGTCGTCGCCACCGGGCGGGAGCGGCGTGGACTGTCCGGCCTGCTGTCCCTGGGCCCCGTAGCCGCCGTAGGCGTCGTACCCGGCGGCCGCCTGCGAGCCGTGCGCCCCCGGCGCATAGCCGTCCTGGGCGCCGTACGAAGACGACTGCGCGGCCTCGGGCGGCAGCGGTCCGGCACCGGGGGCCTGCTGCCCGCCGAATCCCTGCGGCTGCTGGTGGGCGCCGTGCGGGTCCGACTGCGGCCAGCCCTGGGACGCGGAGGACGTGGAGGCGCCCCAGTCCGGGGCGGGAGGCGTCGACGGGGACGGCTCGGCGGAGCCCCATCCCGGGGCGTCGTTCACCGGTGCTCCCCAGCCGTCGCCGGACGGCGGGGCCTGGGCGGCCGACTGGTCGGGACCCCACGGCCGGCTCCAGGCCTGACCGACCGCCGGCGTCGCGCGGTCACCCGTGTTACCCGGCAGCAGCGGCTCGCTGCCGTCGGAGGGCAGCACGATGCCTTCGCGCGCGGGCCGCGCCGAGGGCTCCTCGCCCTGTCCACTCTGCGTCACCGGGACTCCTACGAATGGGGGACCTTCGGAATCGTCGGCTCACGCTACCGGGTCCCCGGGACCCGGTGCCACGCAGCCCGGGGCCTGGCCTCCGCACCCTGTGACACGGGTAACGAAACCACCCCCGAATGCGCTGTATTTCACTTCCCCCGCTCACCGTGCCCGTGTTTTCCCGGCGTTCACGCCGGTACAGGCCATATGTTCACGCGAGCGGTGGCCCGGGGAGTGAGATAAATGATCACAACCGCACGGGACTCGGCGCTCGCGCGACCGTACCCCGCGGGTACGGCGGCCTCGTCCCGCGCGCCCCGCACGGGTACGGCCACCTACGGGTACGGCCCCACACCGGTACAGGCGGCGCCCGCCCCTCTCCTCCCTCGCCCCTCCTTCTCCTCCTTCTCCTCCTTCTCGTTCGTCCCGCCCCCCGGGCAACGCCTCTCCTCGGCGCCCGGCCGCCCCCGCGCCGGTCCGCGCCGCCCCGCACCGGTCCGCGCCAATCCGCGCCCGCGGGCTTCGCGTGGGGCGCACGCGGCGTGCGCCCCCCACGTGCGCCCAGGTCCCCCGATACCGGACACGCACGTCAACCCACGTGCGGCCTGCGGACGTTCACGCCGCCGCCTGCAACTCCATGCGCGCCCCGAACTCCCGCACCACCGCCTCGTCCCGGAACGGCTCCAGACGCAGTTGCAGGTCCTCCAGGTACTCGGCGCCCCGGTTGGAGCGGAGTGTGCCGAGCAGTTCGACGGCGCGCAGACCGGTGTGGCAGGCCTGCTCCACCTCGCGCTGCTGGACCTGTGCCGTGGCCAGCAGGACATAGCCGATGGCCCGGCGGCGGGCGCGCGACTCGGGGTGCCCGGCCAGGGACTCCTCGGCGCAGCGCGCGGCGGCCTCCGCCTGGCCGAGGTCGCGGTGGCAGTGGGCCAACTCGTCGGCCAGGTAGGCCTCGTCGAAGTGCGCGATCCACGTCGGGTCGTCGCCCGAGGCCGCGTCGGCGCCCTCCAGCGCGGTGACCGCCCGGCCGGACGCCACGTGCGCCGCGCGCGCGTCGCCGAGCAGCGCGTGCCCGCGGGCCTCGGCGGCGTGGAACATCGACTCCGCGCGCGGGGTCACCCGTCCCCGCGCTCCCTCCTGGGCCGCGCGCGCCAACTGCGCGATCTCGCGCGGGTTGCCGAGCTGCGCGGCCAGGTGGCTCATGGACGCGGCCAGGACGTAGCCGCCGTAGCCGCGGTCGCCGGCCGCCTGGGCGAGCCGCAGCGCCTGGATGTAGTAGCGCTGGGCGAGCCCGGGCTGACCGGTGTCGATGGCCATGTAGCCGGCGAGTTCCGTCAACCGGGAGACGGCGGCGAACAGTTCGCGTCCGACGGCCTCCCGGTAGGAGCCGGCGAGCAGCCCGGAGACCACGCTGTTGAGGTAGTGCACGACGACCGGGCGCACATGCCCGCTGCCGTACTGGTGGTCGAGGTCGACGAGGGCCTGGGTCATCGCGCGGACCGCCGCCACGTCCGAGAGCCCGACGCGCGGGCCCGCCGAGCGCGCGACCTGCGTGTCCGGCGACGAGATCAGCCAGTCACGGCTCGGCTCGACGAGCGCGGAGGAGGCCACGGACGACCCGGACAGGAAGTCCCGTCGCCCCACGTCGCTGCGCCACAGCTCGCAGACCTGCTCGATGGCGCCCAGTATCGTCGGCGAGAACTGGAGGCCGACGCCGGACGCGAGGTTCTTGCCGTTGGCCATGCCGATCTCGTCGATCGTGACCGTCCGGCCGAGCTTGCGGCCGAGCGCCTCGGCGATGATCGCCGGAGCCCGTCCACGGGGCTGCTGACCGCGCAGCCAGCGCGCGACGGACGTCTTGTCGTAGCGCAGGTCGAGGCCGTGCTCCGCGCCGCACATGTTGACGCGGCGGGCCAGCCCGGCGTTCGAACAGCCCGCCTCCTGGATGAGCGCCTGAAGTCGTTCGTTCGGCTGCCTGGCGATGAGAGGCCTTGCGGCCATGGCGTACCCCCTGTGGCTGCGGTGCCTGCCCACGCACCGAGTTGACGTGTCCTCACCGGCCGGTCCGTCGGACGAGGCTGGCCAGGAAGATCAATGCCCCGCAGACATACCGAAGATGCGAGACATGTGAGGATTGCCGGGGTAAGGGCGGTTGCCCGACCCCATCCCTGATTACCCAGTACCGGCTGCCGTTCCCCCCGCGCGCCCCCACACGTGCATCCATGCGCCCCAGGTGGGGAATCGATGCCCCTCCCCCGCGCGCGTGTCCCCCGTAACCCGGGGTGGACGCGGGAGTTGAGTCCCACGTGGAAGAGACCATCGCAGGCACCGAGTCCGCACAGATCCCCCAGCAGCGTGGCGAGTCGCTGCAGGAAACCGCCGTGCGCTATGCCGAGGAACGCCACTGGGACGTGTTCCCCGGCACCTGGCTGGAAGCGGTCGCCGGGGTGCAGCGCTGTTCCTGCGGCGAGCCGGCCTGTGTCCTGCCCGGAGCGCATCCGACGCGCGAGGACTGGCCGACCCAGGCGACGGGCAGCGCGACCGTGGCCCGCCGACTCTGGTCCGAGGAGCCGACGGCGTCGATCCTCCTTCCCACCGGCCGGACGTTCGACGCGATCGAGGTGCCCGAGACGGCCGGGTTCCTGGCGCTCGCCCGCATGGAGCGGATGGAGCTCACCCTCGGACCGGTGACCTGCGCACCGGACCGGCGCATGCACTTCTTCGTTCTTCCCGGCGCCGCGGCGAAGGTCCCCGATCTCGTACGGAAGCTGGGCTGGCCACCGGCCTCGCTCGACCTGGTCGCGCTCGGCGAGGGCGCCTACGTGGCCGCGCCGCCGACCCGGTTCGGGTCCGGCGGTGCCGTGCAGTGGGCGTGCCGGCCGACGCCCGCGAACCGGTGGCTGCCGGACGCGGAGGAGCTGATCTCGCCGCTGGCCTACGCCTGCGGACGGGACCGGTGACGTCCGCGCCCGGCGGCGGGCCGGGCGACGGACCCGCCGTCACCGCCTGAGCGGGGCACCGGCGGCGGCCGGCGCCCGTCGGTCCGTCACGGCCGGCCGCACGGCTCCCCCACGCCTCCGGGCCGCCCTGGGCCCTTAGGGTGCCTTCATGAGCGTGGGAGCGAAGGACGACGGGGTGCCCGCCGTGCGTGTGCGGGGGCTTTGGAAGCGGTTCGGGGAACAGATCGCCGTCGCCGGGATCGATCTGGAGCTGCCCGCGGGGCGGTTCATCGGGCTCGTCGGGCCGAACGGAGCCGGCAAGACCACCACCCTGTCGATGGTGACGGGGCTGCTGAGGCCCGATGACGGCACCGTCGAGGTGGTCGGCCACGACGTGTGGCGCGACCCTGTGGAGGTGAAGGCGCGGATCGGGGTGCTGCCCGAGGGGCTGCGGCTCTTCGAGCGGCTCTCCGGGCGGGAACTGCTCGCGTACACCGGCCGGTTGAGGGGCCTGCCCGGAGCCGAGGTCGACAAGCGCGCCACCCAGCTGCTCGACGTCCTCGACCTCGCGGGCGCGCAGCACAAACTCGTCGTCGACTACTCGACCGGCATGCGCAAGAAGATCGGCCTGGCCTGCGCGCTCCTCCACAACCCCGAAGTCCTCTTCCTCGACGAGCCGTTCGAGGGCGTCGACCCCGTCTCCGCGCAGACCATCCGCGGTGTCCTGGAGCGGTACACCGCCTCCGGCGCCACCGTGGTCTTCTCCTCCCACGTGATGGAGCTGGTCGAGTCGCTGTGCGACTGGGTGGCCGTCATGGCCGCCGGGCGCATCCGGGCGTACGGCCCGCTCGCGGAGGTCCGCGGCGGCGCGCCCTCGCTCCAGCAGGCCTTCCTGGAACTGGTCGGCGCGCACGGCCGCGGCGTCGCGACGGATCTCGACTGGCTGGGCGGCGGGGCTCCCCGGTGAGCGCCGCCCCGGGCGCCTCCGCCGCCTCGATCACCCCCGTCGTGGTCCGTCTGAAGCTGTCGCTGCTGCGCAACGGGCTGCGGCAGTCCGCCGGACGGCGGGCGGCCTACGTCCTCTCCGTGGTGCTCGTCCTGTTCCTCGCCGCGCTCCAGCTGATCGGGCTGATCGCGCTGCGCGGCAACGAGCACGCCGCCACCGTCGCCGTGCCGCTCGTGACGGTGCTGGCGCTCGGCTGGGCCGTGATGCCGCTGTTCTTCCCCGGCGGTGACGAGACGCTCGATCCGACGCGGCTGGTGATGCTGCCACTGCGGCCGCAGCCGCTCGTCCGGGCGCTGCTGGCCGCCTCGCTGGTCGGCATCGGGCCGCTGTTCACGCTCTGTCTGCTGGCCGGTTCGGTGATCTCCCTCGCGCACGGGACCGCGGCGTACGTGACGGCGGTCGTCGCCCTCGCGCTCGCCCTGCTGGTCTGTGTGGCCCTGGCGCGGGCGGTCGCGGCCGCCAACATCCGGCTGCTGTCCAGCCGCAAGGGCCGCGATCTGGCGGTGCTCAGCGGACTCGTCGTCGCGGTCGGGGTGCAGCTGGTCAACTTCGGTGTGCAGCGGCTCGGTTCGACGGGCGGGCTGTCCACGCTGGACCCGGCGGTGGAGGTCCTGCGCTGGGTTCCGCCCGCGTCGGCGATCGGTGCCGTGGACTCGGTGAGCGACGGGTCGTACGGGAGCGGGATCGCGCAACTCGCCCTGTGCGCGGGTGCCCTGGTGGGGCTGCTGACCCTCTGGTCCCGCCATCTGACCCGGCTGATGACCTCGCCCGACGGGTCCACGCTCCAGGCGGCGGAGCCCACCGGGCGGGAGCGGGGCTCGTCGGGCCTGGCGCGGCTGCTTCCGGCCGGGCGCACCGGGACGGTCATGGAACGCAGCCTGCGGTACGTGTGGCGCGATCCGAAGACCAAGGCCGCGTGGGTGACCTCGCTGGCCATCGGACTGATCGTGCCGGTGTTCAACGCCCTCCAGGGGACCGGCACGGTCTACTTCGCGTGCTTCGCGGCGGGGATGCTCGGGATCCAGATGTACAACCAGTTCGGCCAGGACACGTCCGCGTTCTGGATGGTCGCGATGACGATCTCCTCGACCCGGGACGCGTACGTCGAACTGCGCGGGCGTGCGCTGGCGCTGCTGGTGATCACCCTGCCGTACGCGACGCTCGTGACCGTCCTGACGACCGCGCTGCTGGACAGCTGGTGGCAGTTGCCCGCGGTGCTCGGCCTGTCCTTCGCGCTGCTCGGCGCGATGCTCGCGACCGGCGCCTGGTCCTCGGCCCGCTTCCCGTACTCCATCCCCCAGGAGGGCTACAAGAACGTGGCCCCCGGTCAGGCCGGTCTCGCCTGGATCGCCATCTTCGGCGGCATGGTCTCGGCCGCCCTGCTGGCCGCCCCCGTCATCGCCCTCACGATCTGGCTGAACGTGAGCGCGGACGGGGAGCGGTGGAGCTGGCTGCTGCTGCCCGTGGGCGCCGGCTACGGCGCGCTGATCACGCTGCTCGGGCTCCGCCTCGCGGCGCCCCGCACCGCCCGGCGCCTGCCGGAGATCCTCGCGGCCGTCAGCAAGGGCTGAGCACGCGCCGGCGGCGCCGTCCCGGTCCCGCGCCCGGGACGGGGGCGGCGGCCGTCCGTGGGACCGGGACGGGACCGCCCGCAGGACGTGCGCTCCGTTCCTAGCCGGTGAGCACGCCGTCCAGGAACGGCTCGATCGCGGCCCGCCACGCTTCCGGCTGGTCGTAGTGGACGAGATGGCCGGCGTCGGCGACCTCCGCGTACTGGCCGCGCGGCAGGACGCGGACCATCTCCTGGGACTCGGCCCGGCCGAGCTCGCCGTCGAGCCCCCGGACGACCAGGGCGGGGCACCGGACCTGGGTGAGCTCCTCCCAGTGGGCGTCGTACACCCATGTCTGACGGGACTTGAGCATCTGTTCCGGTTCGAAGACCGGGCGCCAGCCGTCGGGGCACTCGTGCATCACCTCGGCGTAGAACTCGCCGCGGAAGGGGTTGCGGCGCTCCACCCAGGGATCGTCCTCGCCGAACCACTTCCGTACGTCGGCGAGCGTGGCGAAGGGGACGGGCCAGGCCTTGAACCAGTCCTCCCATTCCCGCTGCGAGGCGGCGCCCAGTGCCGAGGCCCGCATGTCGCAGATGATCAGGGCGCGGACGAGGTCGGGGCGCTTGGCGGCGAGCTGCCAGCCGGTCAGGGCGCCCATCGCGTGGCCGATGAGGACGGCCGGTCCGAGTCCGAGCTGTTCGAGGGCGGCCTCGGCGTCCTCGACGTAGGCCTCCCGGGTGTACTCGGCCTCCGGGGCCTTGGCGCTCTGGCCGTGGCCGCGCTGGTCGAGGGCTACGGCACGGTGCCGCTCGGAGAGCCAGCGGGCGGTGGACGCCCAGTGCGAGGCACGGCCCATGAGGCCGTGCAGTAACAGCACGCCGGGTGCCTCGGAGGCCCTCGGCTGATCATTTTTGGGAGGATCGGCGAACTCCCACGCAGCCAGGCGTACGCCGCCCGCTCCCGTCACGTCGATGCGACGCACCATCGGTAATGGCACCCCCCTAGCTCGCTCGGGCCGGCTCGCTCCCGCTCGACCGGCCGGTCCACTCGTACCGCTTCCTGCCGCTGCTCCTGCTGCTCGGTGTCCGTTCGTGCACTCCTGCCACACCGTCACGTTATCGAATGGGGTTTCGAGAATGGGCTTTCTGGCCGCAACACCCCTCGTTCGAGTGACCATCCGCAAGGATTGACCGCCGTCGCCGCGGGGAGATCTTCAGCGGGAGGCGGACCGCTCGGGGAAAACGGTCCGAGGGGAATGACCTTGAGAGCTCGGGGCTCCAGGTCAGCACAGGGGAGGACAGGCCCCGGCGCCGGAAGGCGCCGGGGCCCTCTCCACATCTACGGCACATCCTTACGCCCCCTCCTCGACCGCACACCATCGCTCCCGGACACGGTCAAGAGCCCTCAGGTCATATGCCTCACGCGACAGCCTTGCACGCAAACGGTCCCGGCGCTGCGATTCCACACACTGAATCTCGCTTTCGGCCAGGTCGCGAAAGCATCACAACTCCCCCTACAGTCACAGCAGTTGACACACCCGGGGTGCGACGGACCACGTGCGCCCCACGGTGTCCGGCGGGCGCCCGGGCACCGACGTGGAGGTCAGCGGCCGTCGACCCCTCGACCGGCACCCGGGCACCGCCCCTCGCGGGCACCGGAAGCCCCGGGGAGAAAAAAGGCCGGTATCCGGAACGGTGAGTACCGGAATCGCGAATACCGGAACAGCGAGTTCCGGAAGGCCGGTGCGGAGGGCGCGGGTGCCGGGGAACCGGTGCGACGCGACCGCCGACGGCGTCAGCGCTTGGCGACGAACACATGGGAGGCGACGTCCGCCTCCAGCTCGGCGGCCTCGCCGCCGCTGCCCACGAGGACCCCGCCGGCCGACGCGGTCACGCTGACCACCGAGCCGGGCTGCACGCCCGCGCGCCGCAGTGTGTACATCAGCTGGGCGTCCGTCTGGATCGGCTCGCCGATCCGCCGGACGACCACGGTCTTGCCGTCCAGACCCGGGTCCAGCTCGGCCAGCGAGACCATGCCCTCGTCCAGGAACGGGTCGGCGCCGTCCTTCTCGCCCAGCTCCTCCAGGCCCGGGATCGGGTTCCCGTACGGCGACTCGGTCGGGTGGCGCAGCAGCTCCAGCACGCGGCGCTCCACCGCCTCGCTCATCACGTGCTCCCAGCGGCACGCCTCCGCGTGCACCTGCTCCCACTCCAGACCGATCACGTCGACGAGGAGGCACTCGGCGAGCCGGTGCTTGCGCATGACCCGGGTGGCCAGCCTGCGGCCCTCCTCGGTGAGCTCCAGGTGCCGGTCACTGGCGACCGCCACCAGGCCGTCCCGCTCCATGCGCGCCACCGTCTGGCTCACCGTCGGGCCGCTCTGGTCGAGCCGCTCCGCGATCCGGGCGCGCATGGGGACAACGCCTTCCTCCTCCAGCTCGAGGATGGTGCGGAGATACATCTCCGTGGTGTCGATCAGTCCGGACATTCGTGCCCCTCGATTAGCTCTGCCGGAGACTCGATGGCCCACCGGCGTGTGCGCTGGCCCTGGCCTCAATTCTGACGCATAGCACTGACAACCGTGCCTCGCCGTCGGAACCCCGTGGTGCGAAGTGCCCGGGAATCCCCGCGGGCATCCGTCCCGGCCGTCGCCCGCGCGCCGCCTCCGGGGTGCCCGTCGACACCCCGGAGGACGTATTGACAGGGCAGTGGTCCAGACCGCAACGTGATCCGCGACACGACGGGAGCACGGCCGCGCCGGGGAGACCGGTTCAGCCGCGCGCCCCGCCGTGCCGACCCGACGCCGACGAGACGTCCAGGCCGACGAGACTTCTAAGGGGCTTCGCCGATGAGCGACAGCAAGCTGGCCGGGCAGTTCTTCGACGCCGCGATCGGCCTGCTGCGGCAGGTGCGGGACGGGGACGCCGAGGAGATCGAGGCGGCCGGGAGCCTGATCGCGGACACCGTCGCCGACGGCGGCCGGCTCTTCGCCTTCGGCGCCGGGCACTCCTCGCTCGCCGCGCAGGACATCGTCTACCGCGCGGGCGGTCTCGCCCTGATGAACCTGCTCACCGTGCCGGGCGTCGTGGGCGTGGACGTCATGCCCGCCACGCTGGGCTCCGCCCTGGAGCGGGTCGACGGCCTCGCGAGCGCGGTCCTCGACTGCAGCCCGCTCCGCGCCGGCGACCTGCTGGTGATCATCTCGCTCTCCGGCCGCAACGCCCTCCCCGTGGAGATGGCCGTGAACGCCCGCGCCCTGGGCGTGAAGGTCATCGGCGTCACGTCCGTCGCCTACGCCGGCGAGACGACGTCACGACACGTGTCGGGCACCTATCTCAAGGACCACTGCGACGTCGTCCTCGACTCCAGGATCCCGGTCGGTGACGCGGAACTCACCGTGGACTCCGTCGAGGCGCCCTTCGCCCCCGCCTCGACGGTCGTCACCGCGGCCCTCCTTCAGGCCGTCATGGCCACCGCCGCCGGCACCCTCGCCGACCGCGGCATCGAACCGCCGCTGCTCCGCTCGGGCAACGTCGACGGCGGCCACGAGTGGAACGGCCGGGTCATGACGGAGTACGCGGACCGGATCTTCTACCGCCACTGACGCCCCGCGCCCGAGGGGCCCTTCGAGACATCGACGCGAGCCGTCGTTCGAGACGCGGTTCGAGCCATGGCTGGAACCGTCGCCCGCGAGGCCGCCGGAGGGGCCTTCCGAGGCGTCCCTCAGGGCCGTCCCGTCAGTTCCTCCAGGTCGAGTGCCGTCGCGATCCGGACGGCCACGTCCTCCGCGTACATCGCGTCCGCGCGCTCGAACCGGCTGCGGCCCGCGTTGCGCAGGAACGTCACGACTCCCAGCGTCCGCCCGCGGCTGCGCAGCACCGCGCACAGGGCGTGCACGGAGTCCCGCGGCCACTGGCGGGCGAGAGCCCACTCGCGCGCCTGGTCGGGGTCGGCGGCACCCGCGTCCGCCCGTACCGACCCGGCGCGCTCCACGCACTGGAGCGCGGGGTGGCCCTCCCCGTAGCGGACCGGCAGCCCGGCCTTCCCGCTCAGGACGCTGGGCCCGGGCGCTCCGGCGGGTGTGGCCACGGTCCGGACGAGCCGCACGGCCCGCTCCCCGTCCGCGAGCCGGCCGCCCGCCACCCGGTCGACCAGGGCGTGGTCGGCGAAGCCGGCGAGGGCGAAGTCCAGGTGGACGATGGCGGCCTCGCCGGGGTCCTCGCAGTCCGCCGCGACCCGGCCCGCGCGATGCAGCTGGTTGGCGCGGAAGCGCAGTTGCGCCGCCTCCTGCTCGGTCCGCCTGGCCTCGGTCACGTCCTGGAAGAGCCAGCCGACGCCCAGGGGTACGGGTTCCTCCGCGAGCGGCGAGGCGAGGCGCAGGAAGCCGCTGCGCCAGCAGCGGCGCTGTTCGCCCTCGGGCGTGCGCACGCTCACCCACAGCTCCGCGGGCGCCGGGGGCGCTCCCTCGGCCAGCACGTGGGTCAGGGCGCTCTCCAGTTCCTCGACGCCCTGGGAGAGCAGCTCCCCCAGCGGCCGGCCGAGGACGGAGGTCCGTCCGGTGCCGAGGGCCCGCGCGGCGTACGCGTTGACCACGGCGGGCCGCAGGTCGGCGTCGACGAGCACCACGCCCCAGCCGGCGTCCTCGCAGAGGGCCTCGCTCAGGGCTATGGACCGTTCGAGGTCGATCTGGGTGTGGACCTCGCTGAAGGCGCAGTACAGCCCGGCGGGCTTGCCGTCCGGGCCGGGGACGGCGGCGGACTGGGTGCGGACGAGCACGCGGCCGCCGTCCTTGGTGAGCAGCGCGAACTCGTGCACCTGGCGGCCGGGCGCCTCCATGGCGGACATCAGCCGGGCCTCGACCTCCTCGGCGTCCGCGGTCCGCACGGCCCAGCCGGCGAAGCCGCGCCGTCCCACGGCCTCGGCCGCCGTCCAGCCGAGGATGTGTTCGGCCTCGCGGTTCCAGTGCGTCACGATGCCGTCGGCGTCGAAGGCGCACAGGGCCGCGTCCATGCCGTTCAGCAGCGCGGCAAGCAGATCGGAACCGTCCGGCTCGGGCTCGTCCGGCCCCAGTTCGTCGGTGGTCCCACTACGCCGGGAAGCACTCACCTGGACCCCCTGCAGGCTGCGTCCGTGTGTACGGCGCGACAGTTCGCTCACTGGTCATCATTCAACTCGAACGTGACTCAGCCCACACCTCGTTCCCCGAAGATGGGTCGAAATCATTGTCCGCCGGATGTCCGGTCCGCGTGCCCGGCGGCACCCGTTCCCCCGCTTCCCATAAATCGCTTGAGGCCCGCCGGACGCCTTCCTAGAGTGGATCCCACGTAGGAGAGGAGGTGGTTCGGCTCATGACGGAAATCCGGACATACGAGGTGACTGCGGGCTAGCGGCCCGTTGTCGGACTCGGTTCGGCGCCGGACCAGCATGTGCGATGTGCATGCAGCCGGCCCAATCCAACGCAGTCACCCGACCCGCGAGCTCGCCGGTGCGTCCGGCCGGCTCCTTCGCCGCCAGGCGGAGGAACCCGAGCTCGCGGGTCGTCGGCGTTCAGGGAGTCCGGCGCCGAGGCCGGCGACCGGGGACCGTGACCGGGGTCACATCTGGATCGGGGCGGCCGCAGTACGCTGTCGCCATGTCTCCGATGCTCGTCCGACGCCGCCACGTGGATTTCGTGCGCGTCACGAGCATGGGCTGTCGGCCTTCCGCCTGACCGGCCCCCTTCGCACCGCCCCTCTCACCCGGCACCCGTGGCCCCCGCCCCACCCCTGGCGGCCGCCCGGGCACCCGTAGACCCCGCGACGGACGCATCATGACGACGAACACGATCTTCCCGCCTGCCCCGAACGGGCGACGGGCCCCCTCGTACCAGCAGCTCCCGATCATCGATCTCTCCGCGGCCGACCGCGGCCCCCAGGCGCGTGCGCTGCTGCACGCCCAGTTGCACAGCGCCGCCCACGACGTGGGGTTCTTCCAGCTCACCGGGCACGGCGTGAGCGAGGCCGAGACCGGTGCGCTGCTGCGGGCCATGCGCCGGTTCTTCGCCCTCCCCGAGGCCGACCGGCTGGCCCTCGACAACATCGGCTCGCCGCACTTCCGCGGGTACACGCGGACGGGCGACGAGCGGACCGGCGGCAGCCAGGACTGGCGGGACCAGCTCGACATCGGCGCCGAGCGCGCCGCCCGGACACCCGGCCCCGGCGAGCCCGCCTACTGGTGGCTGGAGGGGCCGAACCAGTGGCCGACCGCGCTGCCGGAACTGCGGACGGCCGCGCTGGCCTGGATCGAGCGGCTGAGCGCCGTCGCCGATCGGCTGCTGCGCGAGCTGCTGACCGCGATCGGGGCGCCCGCCGGCTTCTACGACCCGATCTTCGGCGAGCGGGCGCATCCGCACCTGAAGCTGGTGCGCTACCCGGGAAGCGCGGGCGACGGCGCCGGCCAGGGCGTGGGCGCGCACAAGGACTACGGGTTCCTGACGCTGCTGCTCCAGGACCGCGTCGGGGGCCTCCAGGTGCAGCGCGAGGACGGCCGCTTCCACGACGTGCCGCCGCTGCCGGGCGCCTTCGTGGTCAACCTGGGCGAACTGCTGGAGGTGGCGACGAACGGGTACCTCGTGGCCACCAACCACCGGGTGGTGAGTCCGGCCGGGGCCACCGAGCGGTTCTCGGTCCCGTTCTTCTACAACCCGCGCCTGGACGCCCGGGTCGAGCCGCTGCCCTTCCCGCACGCCTCCGCCGCGCCCGGCGTCACCGACGATCCGTCGAATCCGCTCTTCGCCGAGTACGGATTCAACGAGCTGAAGGGCAAGCTGCGGGCGCACCCGCTCGTCGCCGCCCGCCACCACGCGGAGCTGCTCGCTCCCGCGTGATGACCGGCGGCGGCCACGGGCCCGGTGCGCGAGGCCGGCGCACCGGGCGGGTGCGCGGGGTCAGTGCGCGAT
Source organism: Streptomyces sp. NPDC002580 (assembly GCF_042889485.1). Taxonomy (NCBI): domain Bacteria; kingdom Bacillati; phylum Actinomycetota; class Actinomycetes; order Kitasatosporales; family Streptomycetaceae; genus Streptomyces; species Streptomyces sp. NPDC002580. The sequence continues at coordinate 354,129 of NZ_JBIAQZ010000005.1, forward strand.
GTCCGCGTATCCCTCGATCTCCTGGGGACCGCGTGTGCCGGGCCCCACGTAGTGCGCCGAAGGGCGTACCAGCCGGCCCGTGCGCTTCTGCTCCAGGATGTGCGCCGACCAGCCCGCGGTGCGGGCGCAGGTGAACATGGACGTGAACATGTGCGCCGGGACCTCGGCGAAGTCCAGGACGATGGCCGCCCAGAACTCGACGTTCGTCGCGAGGACACGGTCCGGGCGGCGGGCGTGGAGCTCGGCGAGGGCGGCCTTCTCCAGGGCCTCGGCGATCTCGAAGCGGGGGGCGCCGAGCTCGCGGGCGGTGCGGCGCAGCACCCGCGCCCGGGGGTCCTCGGCGCGGTACACGCGGTGTCCGAAGCCCATCAGGCGTTCGCCCTTGTCGAGGGCGTGCCGGACGTAGGCATCGGCGTCCCCGGTGCGCTCGATCTCCTCGATCATGCCGAGGACGCGGGAGGGGGCGCCGCCGTGCAGCGGGCCCGACATGGCTCCCACGGCCCCGGAGAGCGCGGCGGCGACGTCCGCGCCCGTCGAGGCGATCACGCGCGCGGTGAAGGTGGAGGCGTTCATGCCGTGCTCGGCGGCCGAGGTCCAGTAGGCGTCGACGGCGGCGACGTGCTTGGGGTCGGGCTCGCCCCGCCAGCGGATCATGAACCGTTCGACGACGGAGTGGGCCTTGTCGATCTCGCTCTGCGGGACCATCGCGTGGCCCTGGCCGCGGGCGGACTGGGCGACGTACGACAGGGCCATGACGGCGGCGCGGGCGAGGTCCTCACGGGCCTGCTGCTCGTCGATGTCCAGGAGGGGTTTGAGGCCCCAGACGGGGGCGAGCATGGCGAGCGCGGACTGCACGTCGACACGGATGTCACCGGAGTGGACGGGGATCGGGAACGGCTCGGCGGGCGGCAGACCGGGGTTGAAGGCGCCGTCGACGAGAAGTCCCCAGACGTTTCCGAAGGAGACATGGCCGACGAGGTCCTCGATGTCGACGCCCCGGTAACGGAGAGCGCCGCCCTCCTTATCCGGTTCGGCGATCTCCGTCTCGAACGCGACGACTCCTTCGAGTCCGGGTACGAAGTCGGACATCAGGCGGCTCCTCGTGATGTGTACGACACATGATGGTGTGGGGTGTGGGTGACCCTGTGCCCTCGCAAGGGGTGACGGTCGACGTTGTGCAGTTCGCCAGCCGGTACCACGGTCGTTCCCCGAAGACTTCCGAATGCTCTTCGACCAGTCTGCGCCGACTCGCGGTCCGAAGCGGTCACCCCGGTGATGCCCCGTACGGCTGGTCCTCCAACCGGAACGGCAGCAGCACGATATCTCCGAGTGCCACCTTTGGGGAGAGTACGCGGCACTGAGTGCCACCGCGTGACGAAGGACACCCGCCTCCGGAAGCGGGCCCGGATACGGCAGGATGACCGCGTGAACGATCGCTTCCCGGACGAGTCCGCGACCGAGCCCCTCATCCGGCACGCGGCCGAGGCCGCCGAGGCCGCGGCCGAGGAGATCGCCGCCGATCCCGCCGCCATGCGGGCGCACTACCGCGCCGAGGGCCTCGACGAGGGCGATCTCGCCGCGCACCCCATGGAGCAGTTCTCCCGCTGGTTCAAGCAGGCGGCGCAGGCGGCCGTGCACGGCTTCGTGCACGAACCCAACGCGATGGTGGTCTCCACCGCGGACGCCGAGGGCCGGCCCAGCTCGCGCACGGTCCTTCTCAAGCAGTACGACGAGCGGGGCTTCGTCTTCTACACCAACTACGACTCGCGCAAGGCCCGCGAGCTGGCGCAGAACCCGCACGTCTCGCTGCTCTTCCCGTGGCACCCGATGGCCCGGCAGGTCATCGTCACCGGGACGGCGCGGCGCACCGGCCGGGACGAGACCGCCGCGTACTTCCGCACCCGCCCGCACGGCTCCCGGCTGGGCGCCTGGGCGAGCACCCAGTCCACGGTCATCTCCTCGCGCACCGAGCTGGACGCCTCGTACGCGGAACTGAGCGACCGCTACCCGGAGGGCGAGCCGGTGCCGGTGCCGCCGCACTGGGGCGGTTTCCGGATCGCCCCGCGCACGGTCGAGTTCTGGCAGGGCCGCGAGAACCGCCTCCACGACCGGCTCCGCTACGTGGCCGAGGCCGACGGCACCTGGCGGATCGAGCGGCTCAGCCCCTGAACGGCGGGCGGGAGCGGGCCGGCCGCCGGCCGGCCCGCAGGGACGGGCGGGACCACGGCCGGCCACCGCTCAGCCCAGCGCCTCCTCGACGATCTCGCCCCACTGCGCCACGACCCGCTCCCGGCGGGCCGCGTCGTCGGTGAGCAGGTTCGCGAGGCCGAGGCCGCGCGCCATGTCGAGCAGGCCCTGCACCGTCTCCCGCACCCCGGGGCGGGTTTCGTCCGCGCCCAGCAGGTCCACCGCGATGCGGTGGCTCTCCCGGCCGACGCGGGCCTCCAGCTCGGTGACCCGCGAGCGGAGCTGGTCCTCGTTCGAGGCCGCGACCCACAGGTGCAGGGCCGCGCGGAACAGCGGCCCGGTGAACAGGTCCACGAGGGCGGTGACGACGACACGCCGGTCGGCGGGGCCGTCGGGGAACAGGGCGCGCAGGGCGGTGGAGCGCTCCTCGGCGACGTACTCCACCGCCGCGGTGAAGAGGTCCTCACGGGTCGGGAAGTGGTGCTGGGCGGCGCCCCGGGACACCCCGGCGCGCTCGGCGACCACGGAGACCGTGGAGCCCGCCCAGCCGTGTTCGGCCAGGCAGGACACGGCGGCCGCCAGGAGCCGCTGCCGGGTGGCCCGGCTGCGGTCCTGTTTGGGTACGTGCGGAGTACGTGCCGTGTGTTCCGTCGCGCTCACACCACCCATGCGGGATCCCGTCGTTCGAGGAAGGCCGTCATCCCCTCGCGGGCCTCGGCGGAGGAGAACAGCCGGGCCGAGAGCGCGGTCAGGTCCGCCGCGTCCCGGTCGAAGGTCTCCAGCACCTTAGCCGTGAGCAGCGCCTTCGTCTCGGCGAGGCCCTGCGGGGAGGACTTGCGCAGTCCCTCCAGAACGGGCGCGAGCACGGCGTCCACGTCGTCGCCGGACGCCGTCAGGAGCCCGGCGCGGACGGCCTCGGCGGCGTCGAAGCGTTCGCCGGTGAGGTAGTAGCGGGCGAGGGCGCGCGGGTCGGCGCGCGGCAGCAGCGGGAGCGAGATGACGGCGGGGGCGACCCCGATGCGCACCTCGGTGAAGGCGAAGGTGGCCGCCGGGCCGGCGATCGCGAGGTCACAGGCCCCGAGCAGGCCGAGGCCGCCCGCCCGGACGTGTCCGCTCACCCGGGCCACGACGGGTCTGCGCAGCTCGACGATCTGCCGGAGCAGGCCGACGAACGCGTCCGGGTGCGGGGGTTCGCGCAGGTCGGCGCCGGCGCAGAAGGTGTTCCCGGTGTGGGTCAGGACGACCGCGCGGGTCTCGTCGTCCTTGCCGCAGCGGGTGAGTGCCTCGGTCAGCTCTCCGACGAGGGCGGCCGACAGGGCGTTGCGGTTGGCCGGGGAGTCGAGGGTGAGGGTGGTGACGGCGCGCTCGTGCGCCGAGTGGACGAGGGTCATGACAGCTCTCGCAGTTCCCTTCGGAGGATCTTCCCGGAGGCCGCCCGCGGGATCGCGTCGATGAAGGTGACGAGACGGACCCGCTTGTACGGGGCGACGCGCTCGGCGACGTACATCATCACCTCTCCCTCGGAGAGGCCGGTTGCGGCGGGCTGGCGCACCACGAAGGCGTGCGGGACCTCGTTCCCGTCCTCGTTGTAGGCGCCGACGACGGCCGCGTCGGCGATGCCCGGGTGGGTGAGCAGCAGCGCCTCCAGTTCGGCGGGGGCGACCTGGAAGCCCTTGTACTTGATGAGTTCCTTGACCCGGTCGACGACGAACAGCCAGCCGTCCTCGTCCACGCGGCCGACGTCCCCGGTGCGCAGCCAGCCGTCCGGGTCGATCATCGCGGCGGTCGCGTCGGGGCGGCCCAGGTAGCCCTTCATGACCTGGGGGCCCCGGACGACGATCTCGCCGGGCTCGCCGACGCCCAGGTCCCGGTCGGGGTCGTCGAGGGAGACGATGCGCATCTCGGTGCCCGCGACGAGCTTGCCGACCGTCCCCGGGGGGACGTTCTCGGCGTTCAGCGGGACGACGTGCGTGCCGGGCGACAGCTCCGTCATGCCGTACGCCTGGCCGACCGGCGGCAGCCCCAGCCGCGCCGAGCAGGCGGCCGCGAGCGTCGCGTCCAGGGGCGCGGCCGAGCAGATGATGTATTTCAGCGACGACAGGTCGTACTCGGCGACCGCCGGGTGCTTGGCGAGCGCGAGGACGATCGGCGGCGCCACGTACAGGCCGGTGATGCGGTGCTCCTGGATGGCGGCCAGGAAGGTGTCGAGTTCGAAGCGGGGCAGGACGACGACGGTGGCGCCCTGCCGCAGGGGCGCGTTCATCAGGGCCGTCAGCCCGTAGATGTGGAAGAACGGCAGCACGGCGAGGATGCGGTCGCCCGGACCCATCGGCATGGCCGGTGAGAGCTGCGCGAGGTTGGTGGCTATGGAGCGGTGGGTGAGCATCACCCCCTTCGGCACGCCGGTGGTGCCCGAGGAGTACGGGAGCGCCGCCACGTCCTCTACGGGGTCGATGTCGACCTTCGGTTCGGGCGCGGTGCTGCCCAGCAGGTCGAGCAGGGAGCGGTGTCCGGGCGCCTGGTCGCAGACGAAGATCTCCCGCACGCCGCCCGCGAGTTCGGCCGCCTGCCGGGCCGCCTCCAGGAGCGGCGAGACCGTCACGATCCAGCGGGCCGAGCTGTCCCGCAGCTGTTTCGCGAACTCCTCCGGCGTGGCGAGCGGGTGCACCGTCGTGACCGACGCCCCGGCCCGGGTGGCCGCGTAGAAGGCCGTCGGGAAGGCGATGGTGTTCGGGCTGTGCAGGGCCAGCACGTCGCCCTTGCGCAGCCCCGCCTCGGCGAGCGCGGCGGCCAGCCTCCGGTGGAAATGGTCGAGTTGGGCGTACGTGAGCGTGGTGCCGTCGACTCCGTCGACGAGCGCGGGCGCGTCCCCGCGCTCCGCCGCCCCGCCGAGGACGGCGTCGTGGATGGGTTCCTCTACTGCCGGTACATCTGCAAACTCGCTGCGGAACACGGTTCCTCCTAGAGCGCTCAGTACGACGGGGCCGGTACGACGGGGTCAGTACGACTTGGGCAGGCCCAGGGTCTGGTGGGAGACGTAGTTGAGAATCATCTCCCTGCTGACCGGCGCGATACGCGACACGCGCGCCGCCGTGATCAGGGAGGCGAGGCCGAACTCCCGGGTGAGGCCGTTGCCGCCGAGGGTGTGCACCGCCTGGTCGACGGCCCGCACGCAGGCCTCCCCGGCCGCGTACTTCGCCATGTTGGCGGCCTCTCCGGCCCCGACGTCGTCGCCCGAGTCGTACAGGAAAGCCGCCTTCTGCATCATCAGGCGGGCCAGCTCCAGTTCGATGTGGGCCTGCGCCAGCGGGTGGGCGATGGCCTGGTGGGAGCCGATCGGCGCCTTCCACACCGTGCGTTCGCGGGCGTACTCGACGGCCTTGGCGAGCGCGAACCGGCCCATGCCGATCGCGAACGCGGCCGTCATCACGCGCTCCGGGTTGAGCCCCGCGAACAGTTGCAGCAGGCCCGCGTCCTCGTCGCCGACGAGCGCGTCGGCCGGCAGCCGCACCTCGTCCAGGGTGAGCTCGAACTGCTTCTCGGCGCCGTGGAGTTCCATGTCGAGCTGCCGCCGCCCGAACCCCTCGGCGTCGCGCGGGACGATGAACAGGCAGGGCTTGAGGCTGCCCGTGCGCGCGTCTTCGGTGCGCCCCACGATCAGTGTGGCGTCGGCGATGTCGACGCCGGAGATGAAGACCTTGCGGCCGTTCAGGACCCAGTCGGTGCCGTCCCGGCGGGCCGTGGTGGTGATCCGGTGCGAGTTGGAACCGGCGTCGGGCTCGGTGATGCCGAACGCCATGGTGCGGGTGCCGTCCGACAGACCCGGCAGCCACTGCCGCTTCTGCTCCTCGGTGCCGAAGCGGGCGATGACCGTGCCGCAGATGGCGGGCGAGACGACGAGCATCAGCAGCGGACAGCCCGCCGCCCCCAACTCCTCCAGGACGATGGACAGTTCCGCGATGCCGCTGCCTCCGCCGCCGTACTCCTCGGGGAGGTTCACACCGAGGTAGCCGAGCTTGCCCGCCTCGGACCAGAGCTCGTCGGGATGGCCGCCCTCGGCGACGACCTTGGCCATGTACGCGCGGCCGTAGCGCTTGCCGAGAGCGGCGACGGCGGCACGGAGCGCCTTGTGCTCATCGGTCTCTGTGACAGGGCTCATGACGGCTCCTCAGTACGGAAGTGCGGCCTGTACGTAGCTGTTTCGCGCCCGCGCGACGACGTTTCGCGCGGGAGTGCGGCGCGGCGTCCCGGCATCCCGGGGCCCGTCGTCACCGCGCGTCGTCCCGCGGGGTCCCCTCCGGCGCCGCCGCTTCCCGCACGACGGCCAGCAGCGCGCCCACCTCGACCTGCTGCCCGACGACGACGTGCAGGGCGTCGAGCGTTCCGGCCGTCGGTGCGGAGATCCTGTGCTCCATCTTCATCGCCTCCAGCCACAGCAGCGGCTCTCCGGCCCGCACCGCGGCCCCCTCGGCCAGCCCCTCGGCGACCCGGACGACGGTGCCGGGCATCGGGGCGAGCAGCGAGCCCGGGGCGCGGTCCGCCTCCGGGTCGGGGAAGCGGGGCAGTTCGGTCAGCGCGGTGGCGTTCACGAAGACCTGGCCGTCGGCGTACCGCGCGACCTCGAACGTCCGCCGCACACCCGCCACTTCGAGGACGACCCGGTCCGCGCCCGCCCGCACCACGCGCACCCCGTCGGCAGCCAGGCCCCCGCGGGTGTGCCGGTAGGCGGCCTCGTGCTCGGCGCCGTGCATCAGATAGCGCTTGGTCTGCGGCCCCGAGGCGAGGTTCCGCCAGCCGCCGAACCGGGAACGCCCGTGCGCGTCGGCCAGGGCGGCGGCGAGCGGGGCGTACGGGTCCGGGGCGGGCTCGGTCAGCGCGGCGAGGTGGCGGTCGTAGAAGCCCGTGTCCATCCGGGCCCCGGCGAACTCCTCGTGCCGCAGCGACCGTACGAGCAGGTCCCGGTTGGTGACCGGGCCGTGGACGGTGGCCCGCTCCAGGGCGCCGGCCAGCTTCCGCAGGGCCTCGGCGCGCGTCCCGGCGTGCGCGACGACCTTCGCGAGCATCGGGTCGTAGTGGATGCCGACGGAGTCCCCGTCGGTGAAGCCGGTGTCCAGCCGGACGCCGTCCGGGACGGCGAGCCGGTGCAGCGTGCCCGTCTGCGGCGCCCACGCGCCGGCCGGGTCCTCCGCGTACAGCCGGGCCTCCACCGCGTGGCCGCGCGCGGGCGGCGGCTCGCCCTCCAGCCGCTCCCCCTCCGCGACCCGGAGTTGCAGGGCCACCAGATCGACCCCGAACACCGCCTCCGTCACGGGGTGTTCGACCTGGAGGCGGGTGTTCATCTCCAGGAAGTGCGCCCTGCCGTCGGCGACCAGGAACTCGACCGTGCCGGCCCCGACGTAGTCCACGGCGCGGGCGGCCCGAACCGACAGCTCGTGCAGTTCTCGCGTGAGTTCGGCGCCGAGTCCGGGAGCGGGCGCCTCCTCGATCACCTTCTGGTGACGGCGCTGGAGGGAGCAGTCGCGCGTGCCCAGCGGCCAGACCGTGCCGTGCGTGTCGGCCAGGATCTGCACCTCGACGTGCCGGCCGCCCTCCACGTACGGCTCGACGAACACCTCCCCGTCCCCGAAGGCGCTCAGCGCCTCGGCGCGGGCGGCCTCCGTCTCGGCCTCGAGGTCGGCGAGTTCACGGACGATCCGCATACCGCGTCCGCCGCCGCCCGACGCCGCCTTGACCAGCACCGGCAGGTCGGCCTCGGTGACCCGCTCCAGCGGGACGAGTCCCATCAGCTTCTTGGCGCGGGTCTTGGAGGCCATCGCCTCGATCGCCTCCGGCGGCGGACCGACCCACACGAGACCGGCGTCGATCACCGCCCGCGCGAAGTCCGCGTTCTCGGAAAGGAATCCGTACCCCGGGTGCACGGCGTCCGCGCCCGCCTCCAGCGCGGCGCGCACGATCAGATCGCCCCGGAGATACGTCTGTGCGGGTGCCGAGCCCGGCAACCGCACCGCCGCGTCCGCCTCCCGCGCGTGCAGGGCGTTCTCGTCGGCGTCCGAGTACACGGCGACGGTGCGCACCCCCGCCTCGCGGCAGGTACGGAAGACCCGGCAGGCGATCTCGCCCCGGTTGGCGACCAGCAGACTCGAAATCACAGGATCCCTCACATCCGGAAGACGCCGAAGCCACCGCGCGCGCCCTCGAAGGGCGCCGTGTGGATCGCGGACAGGCACAGGCCGAGGACGGTCCGGGTGTCGCGCGGGTCGATGACCCCGTCGTCGTACAGCCGGCCGGACAGGAACATCGGCAGCGACTCGGACTCGATCTGCTGCTCGACCATGGAGCGCAGGGCCGCGTCGGCGTCGTCGTCGTACGGCAGCCCCTTGGCGGCAGACGACTGCCGGGCGACGATCGACAGGACGCCCGCGAGCTGCTGCGGGCCCATCACCGCCGACTTGGCGCTCGGCCAGGCGAAGAGGAACCGCGGGTCGTAGGCACGCCCGCACATCCCGTAGTGGCCGGCTCCGTAGGAGGCGCCCATCAGGACCGACAGGTGCGGGACCCGTGAGTTGCTCACCGCGTTGATCATCATCGCGCCGTGCTTGATGATGCCGCCCTGCTCGTACTCCTTGCCGACCATGTAGCCGGTGGTGTTGTGCAGGAAGACCAGCGGGATGTCCCGCTGGTTGGCCAGCTGGATGAACTGGGCGGCCTTCTGAGACTCGGCGCTGAACAGCACGCCCTGGGCGTTGGCGAGGATGCCGACCGGGTAGCCGTGCAGGCTCGCCCAGCCGGTGGTCAGGCTCGTCCCGTACAGCGGCTTGAACTCGTCGAAGTCCGAGCCGTCGACGATCCGGGCGATCACCTCGCGCGGGTCGAAGGGCTGCTTGAGGTCTCCCGGGACGATTCCCAGCAGCTCGTCCTCGTCGTACTTGGGGGGCTCGGCGGGGGCCGGATCGGCGTGCGCCTTGCGGTGGTTGAGGCGGGCGACGACCCGGCGGGCCCGGCGGATCGCGTCCCGCTCGTCGACGGCGAAGTAGTCCGCGAGGCCCGAGACGCGCGCGTGCATCTCGGCGCCGCCCAGGGACTCGTCGTCGCTCTCCTCGCCCGTGGCCATCTTCACCAGCGGCGGGCCGCCGAGGAAGACCTTGGCCTTCTCCTTGACCATGATCACGTGGTCGGACATCCCGGGGACGTACGCGCCTCCGGCCGTCGAGTTCCCGAAGACCACGGCCACCGTGGGGATCCCGGCCGCCGACAGCCGGGTGAGGTCGCGGAAGATCGCGCCCCCGGGGATGAAGATCTCCTTCTGCGAGGGCAGGTCCGCGCCGCCCGACTCGACCAGGCTGATGCAGGGCAGCCGGTTGGCGAGGGCGATGTCGTTGGCCCGCAGCGCCTTCTTCAGACTCCACGGGTTGCTGGCACCGCCGCGGACCGTCGGGTCGTTCGCCGTGATCAGGCACTCGACGCCCTCGACGACGCCGATGCCGGTGACGAGCGAGGCGCCGACCGCGTAGTCGCTGCCCCAGGCCGCGAGCGGCGACAGCTCCAGGAAGGGGGTGTCCGGATCGAGGAGCAGCTCGATCCGCTCGCGGGCCAGGAGCTTGCCGCGCCCGCGGTGCCGGGCGACGTACTTCTCGCCGCCGCCCGCCAGGGCCTTGGCGTGCTCGGCCTCCAGGTCCGCGAGCTTGCCGAGCATGCTCTCGCGATGGGCCGCGTACTCGGGACCCGAGGTGTCGAGCGCGGAGGAGAACACGGTCACAACAGGGCCTCCGGGATGTCCAGGTGTCGGGAGCGGAGCCATTCGCCCAGCGCCTTGGCCTGGGGGTCGAAGCGGGCCTGGGAGGCGACGCCCTCGCCGAGGATTCCCTCGACGACGAAGTTCAGGGCGCGCAGGTTCGGAAGGACGTGCCGGACGACGGTCAGTTCGCGGCACTCCGGCAGCAGGCTCCGGAAGGTCTCGGTCGTCAGGTGGTGGGCCAGCCAGCGCCAGGCGTCGTCCGTACGCGCCCAGACGCCGACGTTCGCGTTCCCGCCCTTGTCCCCGCTGCGCGCTCCCGCGACCCGCCCGATCGGCGCCCGCCGCGTCGGCCCCGCGGGCAGCGGCTCGGGCAGGGCCGGAGCTTCGAGGGTCTCCAGTACGAGGGTGTCCTCGGCCGGGGGCACGGCGAGGCGGCGCCCGTCGTGCAGGACCGCGGTGTGGTCCACGGCGTCCTGGGGGACGTACACGTCCTCGAAGGCGCCGTACGGCGAGCCCGGTCCGGGCGGCGCCATGACGTGGAATCCGGGGTAGCTCGCCAGCGCCAGTTCCACGGCGGCGCCGCTCAGCGCCCGGCCGACCGCCGCCTGGTCCGGGTCGCGCACGACGAGACGGAGCAGGGCGCTCGCCGTCTCCTCGGTGTCCGCGTCCGGGTGGTCGGTGCGGGCGAGGTCCCAGCGGACGTCCGCCGGACGGGACCCGGCGGTGTCGAACGCGTCCTCCAGCTGGGCCCGTACGAGCTCCGCCTTGCGCTCGATGTCGAGCCCGGTCAGGACGAGGGCGACCTCGTTGCGGAAGCCGCCGAACCGGTTGAGGCCCACCTTGAGGGTGGGCGGCGGGGCCTCGCCGCGCACTCCGGTGATCCGCACCCGGTCCGGCCCCTCCTGGGTGAGCCGGGCCGTGTCGAGGCGGGCGGTGACGTCGGGCCCCGCGTACCGGGCGCCCTGCGTCTCGTACAGCAGCTGCGCGGTGACCGTGCCGACGTCGACGAGGCCGCCGGTGCCGTCGTGCTTGGTGATGACGCTCGTGCCGTCCTCGTGGAGTTCGGCGAGCGGGAAGCCGGGCCGGCGCAGCAGGGCCGGGTCGTGGTCGGTGAAGAAGGCGTAGTTGCCGCCGGTGGCCTGGGTGCCGCACTCCAGGACGTGCCCGGCGACGACGGCTCCGGCGAGCCGGTCGTGGTCGCCGGGACCCCAGCCGAAGTGGGCCATGGCGGGCCCGGTGACCAGCGCGGCGTCGGTGACGCGCCCGGTCACGACGATGTCCGCGCCCTCGCGCAGACAGGCGGCGATACCGGCACCGCCGAGGTAGGCGTGCGCGGCGAGGCTGCCGGGGTACCTCGCGGTGAGGTCGTCGCCCTCGACGTGGGCGACGCGCACCGGGACGCCGAGCCGGCCGGCCAGCTCGCGCACGGCGTCGGCGAGTCCGGCCGGGTTCAGCCCGCCCGCGTTCGTGACGAGCCGGACGCCGCGCTCGTGGGCGAGGCCGAGGCACTCCTCCAGCTGGCGCGGGTAGGTCTTGGCGTAGCCGCGACCGGGGTCCTTCAGCCGGTCCCGGCCGAGGATGAGCATGGTCAGCTCGGCGAGGTAGTCACCGGTGAGGACGTCGAGCGGGCCGCCGGTGAGCATCTCGCGCATCGCGTCGAAGCGGTCGCCGTAGAAGCCGGAGGCGTTGCCGATGCGCAGGGGGGAACGGGCGGGGGCCGCCGGTCCCGGAGGGGTGGGTGCGGAGGACGTGGGGCCCGGGGTCACCGGTCGGCGTCCTTGGTCCCCTGGTGCTCCCGGGGCTCCCGGCCGGCGCCCGGCGGACCGGCGAAGGCCTGGGCGATGTCCAGCCAGCGGTCGGCGTCGGGGCCCTCCGCCCGGAGGGCCAGGTCGGCGCGGTGGGCCCGCTGGGTCACCAGCAGGCAGAAGTCGAGGGCGGTGCCGGTGACGCGGTCGTCGGCGTCCTCCGGACCGTACGTCCACACCTCACCGGAGGGACTCACGAGTTCGACACGGAACTCCTCGAAGGGCACGGGTTGTCCGTGCACTCCGAAGGCGAAGTCGCGGGTGCGGACGCCGAGGCGCGCGATGTGCCGCAGGCGGTCGGTGGGCTCGGGGGTCACCCCCAGCGCCTCGGCGACGTCCAGGCCGTGGGCCCAGGTCTCCATGAGCCGGGCGGTGGCCATGGAGGCGGTGGCCATGGGCGGGCCGTACCAGGGGAAGCGGGCACCGGGCGGGGCGGCCCGCAGGGCGGCGTCCAGGGCCGCGCGGCCGGACCGCCAGTCCGCGAGGAGCTCCGCGGGCGGCTTGCGCGCGCCCTCCCGCGCGCCGTTGTCCACGAAGTCGCCGGGTTCGGCCAGCGCCTTCGTGACCTCATGCTCGAAGGCGGCCTGATCGGTCACGGCCAACAAGGAGGAACGGTCGGTCCAGGCGAGGTGCGCGATCTGGTGGGCGACGGTCCAGCCCTCGGCAGGGGTGGCGAGGGCCCACTGCCCCTCGTCCAACGCCTCCACCAGCCGGTCGAGTTCCTCGCCCTCCCGGCGCAGATCGTCGATCACGGACACCACGGACGACGCGTCGGACACGATGCGCTCCCCTCGGACACGGCGTTGTGTGGCACGGAGCATGGCAGCGACAGGAGAAACAAGCAAGCGTGCTTGCATTAATTCGGCCGACCTCCGAACTCCCCCCGGCCGGGTCGCGCGGGCACGGCCCCGGTCTCCGCCGTGGAACGCCCGGCCACCGGCGCTCCCCCGGGGGCACCGCGCCCGCCGTTCTGAGACAGTTGCATAACGAGTTCACACGCCTGACCGAGTCCATTACTCTGGACCGACAGGTGCAGTATCGTGAACGAAACCGAGACGATCCCCTGGAAGGCCCCGTGAACACCCCCAGCGCCGCCCAGTCCTCCCCGGCCTCGGCCGCCCCCGCTCTGGCCTCCGCGCCCGCGGCCGGTACGCCCGTCGCGGGTGCGCCCACGGCGGGCGGTCCCGGTCGGCGCGGCGCCCTCGGGCCCGTGGGCCTGGTGCTCGCCGGAGGAATCTCCGTGCAGTTCGGCGGAGCCCTCGCGGTGAGCCTGATGCCCAGGGTCGGCGCCCTCGGCGTGGTGACGCTGCGGCTGCTGGTGGCCGCGGTCGTGCTGCTGCTGGTGTGCCGTCCGAAGGTGCGCGGGCACTCGCGCGCCGACTGGAGCACGGTGGTCGTCTTCGGCCTCACCATGGCAGCGATGAACGGCCTCTTCTACCAGGCGGTCGCCCGCATCCCGCTCGGGCCGGCCGTCACGCTCGAAGTGCTCGGCCCGCTCGCCCTCTCCGTCCTCACCTCCCGCCGCGCCGTGAACCTGCTCTGGGCGGGCCTCGCCCTGGGCGGGGTCTTCCTGCTCGGCGGCGGGGGCTTCAGCAGCCTCGACCCCGCCGGTGTCGCCTTCGCCCTGGGCGCGGGCGCCATGTGGGCGGCGTACATCGTCTTCAGCGCGCGTACGGGCAGACGCTTCCCCCAGGCCGACGGACTCGCCCTGGCCATGGTGGTCGCGGCGGTGGCGTTCCTGCCGCTCGGGATCGCCGAGTCGGGCTCCCGGCTGCTCGTCCCGACGACGGTCGTGCTGGGCGGCGCGGTGGCCGTCCTCTCCTCCGTCCTCCCGTACACGCTCGAACTGCTCGCCCTGCGCCGGCTGCCCGCCGCCACCTTCGCGATCCTGATGAGCCTGGAGCCGGCCGTGGCCGGCATCGCCGGCTTCCTCGTCCTGGACCAGGCCCTCTCCCTCGTCGAGTCGCTGGCCATCGCCCTGGTCATCGCGGCGAGCATGGGCGCCGTGCGCACCCAGGTGGGCCGCGGGAAGGCCAAGGGCCTGGCGGCGGGGCCGGACGGCCGGGACCTGTCCTAGACCGGACGGTCAGGACCTGTCCCGGCCCCAGGGCTTCATGGACATCGGCGCCACCCACCACCCGTTCGACGCCATGCCGGTCCAGATCGGCGCGTACGGCGAGTTCTGGCCCGGCATCCCCATGACGTCCTCCCCCGGGCCTCACCCGCCGCCGGGCGGACCGTCGTCCAGAGCCTGTGCCAGCACCTCCGCCAGATGGCGGCCCCGCCGGTCGGACAGCTGGGCCAGCTGGGTGCGGCAGGAGAAGCCGTCGGCGAGGACCACCGCGTCGGCGTCGGCCGCCCGGACCGCCGGGAGCAGCTGCTCCTCGGCGCAGGCCCGCGACACCTCCTCGTGCCCCTTCTCGAAGCCGAAGTTGCCCGCGAGGCCGCAGCAGCCGCCGGCCAGGGTGCCGGTCAGTCCCGCCGCCTCGCGCAGCCGGCGTTCGGCCCCGTCGCCGAGGACCGCGTGCTGGTGGCAGTGCGTCTGGCCGGTGGCCGGGCGGTCGACGCGGGGCGGCGTCCAGTGCGGCGCGTGCCGTTCCAGTGCCTCCGCGAAGGTCATGACCGCCGCCGCGAGGCGCGCCGCGCGCGGGTCGTCGTGCAGCAGTTCGGGGAGGTCGGTGCGCAGCGTGGCGGCGCAGCTGGGTTCCAGGACGACGACCGGGACGCCGTCCATGGCGAGGTAGGGCTCCATGAGGTCGAGGGTGCGGCGGAGCACGGTGCGGGCGCGGTCGAGCTGGCCGGTCGAGATGTACGTCAGCCCGCAGCAGACCCGCGCGCGGCGGCGCGGCAGGAGGGTGCCGAGGCGGAGCGGGCCGCCGGTGGTCCCGTCCCCGACGGGTCCGTGCCGCAGCACCGTCCTCGGGGGCAGCAGCACGGCGAGTCCGGCGGCCTCCAGGACCCGTACGGCCGCGCGTCCGACGGACGGTTCCAGGTGTTCGGTGAAGGTGTCCGGCCACAGCAGGACCGTCCTCCCGCCGAACCCCGGGAACAGCCGGTCGGCGGTCCGCGTGCCCCCGTTCCCCTCCTCGCCCCGGCCCCGGCCGGTCCCCTCGCCCCGGCGCCGCTCGCGCACGTACGCCCGCACCCGGTCCCGGAACCGTCTCGACCACCAGTGGCTGAACGTCTCCGTGGCCAGTCGCGGGATCTCCCGGCCGGGGGCGATGCCGGCCAGGCGCTTGGCGAGGGCGGCCAGCGGGCGTACGGACGCGAGGGAGTTGACCAGCCGTGCCGAGCGGGTCCGGGTCACCGCGGTGAGCCAGAGGGGCAGCCGCCCCAGCGCGTAGTGCGCGGCGGGGCGGCGGCGGCCCGCGTAGTGGTGGTGGAGGAACTCCGCCTTGTAGGTGGCCATGTCGACGCCGACCGGGCAGTCGGACCTGCATCCCTTGCACGACAGGCACAGGTCCAGCGCGTCACGGACCTCCGTCGAGCGCCAGCCGTCGGTGACGACCTCGCCCGCGAGCATCTCGTGCAGCAGCCTGGCCCGCCCCCGCGTGGAGTGCTCTTCCTCTCCGGTCGCGCGGAAGGACGGGCACATGACCTCCGTGCCGCCCGGCGCCGAGGCCGTACGGCACTTGGCGACGCCCACGCAGCGGCGCACGGCCGCCGAGAAGTCGCCGCCGTCCGCCGGGTAGCCGAACGCGACCTCCACCGGGCGGTGCGGGAGCACCGCGAAGCGCAGGTTCTGATCGAGCCGGTGCGGGCGGACGAGCATGCCGGGGTTGAGCAGGCCCCGCGGGTCCCAGAGGTCCTTCGCGCGCTCGAAGAGGCGGACCAGCTCGGTGCCGTACATCGTCGGCAGGAGTTCCGCGCGCGCCTGCCCGTCCCCGTGCTCGCCGGACAGGGAGCCCCCGTGCGAGACGACGAGCCGGGCGACCTCCTCGGAGAAGCTCCGGAAGCGGGCGACGCCCGTCGTGGAGATCAGGTCGAAGTCGATGCGGACGTGGACGCAGCCGTCGCCGAAGTGCCCGTACGGGGTGCCGCGCAGCCCGTGGGCGGCGAGCAGGCCCCGGAAGTCCCGGAGGTAGGCGCCCAGCCGGGCGGGCGGCACCGCGCAGTCCTCCCAGCCGGGCCAGGCCTCGGCGCCCGCCCCGGGGGCCCGGCCGGGTCCGGAGCCGTCCTCGGCGTCCTGGATCCGGGTCGCCGTGCCGCTCGCCTCCTCCCGCAGCCGCCACAGCGCCCGCTGCCCCGCGGGATCGGTGACGACCAGGGCGTCGCGCACGTCCGCCGCCCGCACGATCGCGTCCGCGTGCGCGCGTGCCTCCGCGGGTGTCCCGCCGCCCGTCTCGACGAACAGCCAGGCCCCGCCGCGCGGCAGTCCCGCCTCGGCGCGCACGAGGTCGGCGGCCATCCCCTCCACGGTCAGCGGTCCCAGCGGCAGCAGGCCGGCGGCGGCGTCCGCCGCGGCGCTCTCGTCGGGGTAGGCGAGGACGGCCAGCGCCGTCGCGCCGGGGGCCTCGACCAGGCGGACGGACGCCTCGGTGAGGACGGCCCAGGTGCCCTCGGAGCCGCAGAAGGCGCGGGCCACGTCCGCGCCCCGCTCGGGCAGGAGCGCGTCGAGGGCGTACCCGGAGATCCGTCGCGGGAGGTCCGGGAACCCGGTCCGCAGCAGCGCCGACTCGCTCTCCACCAGGGCCCTCAGGCCGTCCGGGGCACCCTGCCAGGAGCGGCCGAGGCGGCGCGCGTCCCCGTCCGCGCCGACGACCGACACCTCGCGCACGTTGTCCGCGGTGGTGCCCCAGGCGACCGAGTGGGAGCCGCAGGAGTTGTTGCCGATCATGCCGCCGAGGGTGCAGCGGCTGTGGGTGGAGGGGTCCGGACCGAAGCGCAGACCGTGCGGGGCGGCGGCCTCCTGGAGACGGTCGAGGACCACGCCGGGCTGGACGAGGGCCGTACGGGCGTCCGGGTCGAGCGCGACGATCCGGTTCATGTGGCGGGTGAGGTCCAGGACGATTCCGGTGCCCGTGGCCTGCCCGGCGATCGAGGTGCCGCCGCCGCGCGCCACGACCGGCACCCCGTGGGCGCGGCACACGGCGAGGACCGCCGCCACGTCGTCTGCGTCGCGCGGGGCCACCACGCCGAGCGGTACGCGCCGGTAGTTGGAGGCGTCCATGGTGGTGAGCGCCCGCGCCGTCGCGTCGAAGGAGACCTCGCCGCGCACGGCTCCCGCCAGTTCGGACCGCAGTTTCCCGGGGAGTCCGTCCGGCGGGCCGGCGGGCCGTCCCCGGGTCCGCCCGTCGGGTCGTCCCTGTGGCAGTCCGTCCGGCCGTCCACCCAGATCCGTCATGTCCCCAGGATGCCGTCGGGCGGCGGGACCGGCCGCCCGACGGCGCACCCGAAAGGCCCCGTTATGCCGGGACGATCACGGAACCGCTTCACGAACCTTTCCAATCCGATCACGAACTCCCATATAGTGACCGCGAGTTGAGCATCAGGTGTTGCACCTCGCCCAGGCCCGACCGAGGAACACGACCGAGGACACGTTCTCCCCCCAGGAACACGACCGAGGACCGATTGATGACCCCGCCCCTGCCCTCCGGCGAACGACCCACCCTGCGCGCCACGGCCCCCGCCGTGCTGAGCGCCGCCGTCCCGGCCGCGATCGCGGTGGTGACCGCCGTCCTGCTGGCACCCGAATCGGCCCGTGTCCCCCTCGCCTGGGGAACGGGCTCCGCCGCGGTGCTGCTGTGCGTGGCCGTGACCGTGGCCGCCCGTGCCGTGCTGACCACGCGACTGCTGCGCAGTCGCCTCGACGCGGTGTCCCAGGACGCCGGCCGCCTCCTCCAGGAACGGGCCCGGCTGGCCGAGGAGTTCAAGCGGGAACGCGCCAGGCTGGTCGACGACGCCGCCCGCGAGCGCGCCCGCGCCGCCGAGGCCGCCGCCCAGGAGCGGATCCGGCTCACCGACACCGCGGCGCGTGAACACGCGCGCCTGACCGAGGAGTTCACCGAGGAACGGGAACTGCTCACCGCCGACCGCGCCCGGCTCACGGAGCGCAACGCCGAACTCGCCGCGCGCGCCCGGCAGGCCGTCGGCGACCGTGCCGCCGCGATCTCGGCCATGGCCAACGCGGCCGGCCGGATGCAGGCGGTGTCCACCGGCATGCTCGCCGACCTGCGGGCCATGGAGGAACGGCACTCCGACGAGGACGTCCTCGCCGACCTCCTCCACCTCGACCACCGCACCGCGCAGGCGGGCCGGCTCGCCGACTCCGTCGCGGTCCTGACCGGCGCCCGTTCGGGCCGCCGCTGGGCCCGGCCGATCGCCATGGAGTCGATCCTGCGGGGCGCCATGGGCCGCATCGGCGGCTACCAGCGCGTCCGCGTCCACTCCGCCAGCGAGGCCGCCGTCGCCGGGCACGCCGCCGAGGGCGTCATGCACGCGCTCGCCGAACTCCTCGACAACGCCGCCAACTTCTCGCCGCCCACCGCCGAGGTCCACGTGTACGTCGAGGAGGTCCCCGCGGGGGTCATCGTCTCCGTCGAGGACAGCGGCCTGGTGATGGGCGACGTCCAGCTGCGGCGCGCCGAACGCGCCGTCCTCGGCGAGGTCGGACCCCGGTCCGGGCTCGGCGGCCTCACCGGCACCCGTCTCGGCCTCTCGGTGGTCGGCCGACTGGCCCGCAAGTACGGCCTGAAGGTGTCCTTCCGGCCCTCCGCGCGCGGCGGCACCGGCGTCCTCGTCCTGATCCCGCAGGACCTCCTCACCCTGGCGAACGCCCCGCACGGCACGGCCCCGGCGGCGGCCGAACCGGCCGCGCTCGCCCCGACGGCCGTCGACGGCCACACCTCCGCGCCCCGGCCCCCGGCCGGCGGTACGGCACCCGAGCCGCACGTCGCGCCGGGCCCGCGGGACTCCCGGCCGCCCCGGGAATCCACCGGATCCTCCGGGGCCGCCGTCTCGTACGCCGCCGCCCGCGCGGGCGAGGACCTCGACCCGGACCCCGTCCCGACCCACGACTCGCCCCGGCACGAGCAGGGGCCCGCCTCCACCGGCGGCCTGCCCAAACGCCGTCGCGGGCGCACCCTCGCCCACGCGGAGCGCAGCCGCTCGCACGCCGGCCAGCCCGCCCCGGAACCCCGTACCGGCGAGGACCCCAAGACCCGGGCCGCCACCCGCTTCGGCAGCTTCCGCCAGGCGGTGCGCGGCACGACGCCGGGGACCCCCGAAGCCGTACGGGCCGACGGTCCCGACCGGACCGAGGACCGCGCCCGGGCCACCGACGACGGGCCCGGCACACGGCCCGCCGGCAGCGCGGACGGCACCACGGACGGCCCCCGCGAAGAAGCCGTCGCCCCAGCCACCTCCACCACCCCCACCCACGCGCACCCGGAAGGCGACCCCACCCCATGACCGGCACCATGACCGCCGACGAGAAGCTCACCTGGCTCATCGAGGGCCTCCTTGAGCGCACCCCGGGCGCACGGCACGCGCTCGTCCTCTCCCGCGACGGCCTGAAGCTGTGCCGCACTCCGGACCTCTCGGTCGACCAGGCCGACCAGCTCGCGGCGATCGCCGCCGGCATCCAGTCGCTGTCCCACGGCGCGTCCGTGGAGTTCGGCGACGGCAGCGGCGGCGTGCGCTCGGCGATGGCCGAGTTCTACGGAGGGGTGCTGTTCATCGTGGAGGCCGGCGACGGAGCGCATCTCGCCGTCGTCACCACCGAGGACGCCGACGCGGGACTGGTCGGGCACAACATGAGCGAACTCGTCGAGCAACTCGGCGAGCACCTCACCTCGCCGCCCAGGACGTCATGAGCCGTCCTGGCAGGGACGACGCGCCCGACCGGCTGTACACCCTCACCGGGGGACGCAGCCGCTCCGGGCCCGACACCCCCTTCGACCTGGTGACACTGGTGGTCGCCGAGTGCGATCCGGCGGTGGGCATGCAGTCCGAGCACGCCGCGATCCTGCGGATGTGCGAGCGGCCGACGGCGGTCGTGGAGATCGCGGCGGAACTGAACCTGCCGGTGTCGATCACCCGCATCCTGCTCTCCGACCTGCTCGCGACGGGCCGCGTCAGCGCCCGCCACCCGCACACCACTGTTCCTTCCGGTCTTCCCGATCCCGACATCCTGGAGCAGGTGCTCGTTGGACTCCGTAACCTCTGACGCCCGTGCGCCCCTGTCGGCGTCGGCCGACAACGGCCTCAAGATCGTGATCGTGGGCGGCTTCGGCGTCGGCAAGACGACCCTGGTCCGCTCGGTCAGCGAGATCCGTCCCCTCAACACCGAGGAGACGATGACGCAGGCCGGCGAGGCCGTCGACGACATCAGCGAGGTCCGCGGCAAGTCCGCGACGACCGTCGCCTTCGACTTCGGCCGCATCACCCTGGACACCCACAACGTGCTGTACCTGTTCGGCGCGCCCGGTCAGGAACGGTTCTGGTTCCTGTGGGACCGCCTGTTCACCGGGACCCTCGGCGCGGTCGTCCTGGTCGACACCCGCCGCATCGACGACTCCTGGTACGCCATCGACCGGCTGGAACACCACGGCACGCCGTTCATCGTGGCCTGCAACGACTTCGGCGGAACCACGCACACCCCCGCCCAGATCCGCGAGGCCCTCGACCTCGACCCGCACGTGCCGCTGATCGACTGCGACGCCCGCTCCCGGGAGTCCAGCAAGCGGGTCCTGATCACGCTCGTGGAGCACCTCCAGTCCCTGTACGCCCGTCACGGCGCCACGGCCGCGGAGGGCGCCCTTCAATCACCGGAGCCCGCGCTGTGACCCCCACACCCGCACCCGCGCCCGTCCCCCTGGGCGGACCACGGTTCCAGACCGAACCCGCCGAGCTGTACCGGGAGATGCGCCGCGACCACGGCTCCGTCGTACCGGTCGTCCTCGACGGCGACATCCCCGCCTGGCTGGTCCTCGGCTATCGCGAGCTGCACCAGGTCACCGGCGACCCCCAGCTCTTCAGCCGGGACTCGGACCTGTGGAGCCAGTGGGACCGCATCCCCGACGACTGGCCGCTGCTGCCGATGATCGGCCGCAAGCAGCCCTCCATCCTGTACACGGTCGGCGAGCGGCACCGCGAACGCGCGGCCATGGTCAGCAACGCCCTCGAAGCCGTGGACCCCTCCGAACTGCGGTCCCAGGCGGAGAAGTTCGCCGACGAACTGATCGACGCGATCTGCTCCAAGGGCGAGACGGACATCATCGGCGACTACGCCGCGCTGCTGCCCGTACGCGTCCTCGCCACGCTCTACGGCTTCACGGACGAGCAGGGCCCGGGCCTGGTGACCGCCCTGAACGACATGATCAACGGCCGCGAGGGCGCCCTGGCCGGACAGCAGCACCTCGCCGGCTCCATGGCGCGGCTGATCGCCGACCGCAAGGAGACCCCGGCCGACGACGTCACCTCCCGCATGCTCGCGGACGCCTCCGGCTTCAGCGACGAGGAGATCGCCCAGGACCTGATGGTCATGATGGCCGCCGGTCACCAGCCGACCGCCGACTGGATCGGCAACTCGCTGCGCCTGATGCTCACCGACGACCGCTTCGCCGCCTCGCTGTTCGGCGGCCGGCACAGCGTCGGCGAGGCCATGAACGAGGTGCTGTGGGAGGACGCCCCCACCCAGAACGTGGCCGGCCGGTGGGCCTCCCGCGACACCCGGCTCGGCGGCCGCCTGGTCCGCTCCGGCGACCTGCTGCTGCTCGGCATCCAGGGCGCCAACGCCGACCCCCAGGTCCGCACCGACAGTTCCGCGCTCACCGGGGGCAACAACGCCCACTTCTCCTTCGGCCACGGGGAGCACCGCTGCCCGTTCCCGGCCCAGGAGGTCGCCGAGGTCATCGCGCGGACCGGGATCGAGGTCGTCCTGGACCGGCTGCCGGACCTCGACCTGGCCGTGCCCGCCGAATCGCTGTCCCGGCGCCCCTCCCCCTGGCTCCGGGGCCTGGGCGAACTGCCCGTGCGGTTCACCCCCGTGCCCGTCCTCTGAGGCACCGTCACGCACCCCGGCCGACGTCCCTGTCCGGCCGGGTCCGGGGGCTGCCCCGGGAAAACGCCGTACTCCCACCCCACCTTGGAGGCACCCCCGCATGACCACCGGTACCGAAGAGACCCGCATAGTCCTGGACCCCTTCGTCACCGACCTGGACGGCGAGAGCGCCGCGCTGCGCGCCGCCGGCCCGCTCGCCGCCGTCGAACTGCCCGGCGGCGTGCCGATGTGGGCGGTCACCCACCACGCCGAGGCGCGCGCCCTGCTCACGGACCCCCGCCTGGTGAAGGACATCAACGTCTGGGGCGCCTGGCAGCGCGGCGAGATCGCCGCCGACTGGCCGCTGATCGGCCTCGCGAACCCCGGCCGCTCCATGCTCACCGTGGACGGCGCGGATCACCGGCGCATGCGCACCCTGGTGGCCCAGGCGCTCACCCCGCGACGGGTGGAGCAGATGCGCGAGCGGATCGCGAAGATGACCGAGAGCCTGCTCGACAACCTCGACGGTGACGTCGTCGACCTGAAGGCCGACTTCGCCTACCCGCTGCCCATGTACGTCATCGCCGACCTCATGGGCATCGAGGAGTCCCGGCTGCCGCGGCTGAAGGAGCTCTTCGAGAAGTTCTTCTCGACGCAGACCCCGCCCGCCGAGGTCATCGCGACGCTCACCGAGCTGGCCGGGATCATGGCCGAGACGGTGGCGGCCAAGCGCGCCGAGCCGGGCGACGACCTGACCAGCGCGCTGATCCTGGCCTCCGAGGACGGCGACCACCTCACCGACGCGGAGATCGTCTCCACCCTCCAGCTGATGGTCGCGGCGGGCCACGAGACGACGATCTCCCTGATCGTCAACGCGGTGGTCAACCTCTCCGCCCACCCCGACCAGCGCGCGCTCGTCCTGTCCGGCGAGGCCGACTGGTCCGCGGTCGTCGAGGAGACCCTGCGCTTCGCCACCCCGACCTCGCACGTCCTCATCCGTTTCGCGACGGAGGACGTCCCGGTCGGCGACAAGGTGATCCCGGCGGGCGACGCGCTCATCGTGTCGTACGGCGCGATCGGCCGCGACGAGAACGCCCACGGCCCCACCGCGGGCGAGTTCGACATCCGCCGCACGAGCAAGAACCGGCACATCTCCTTCGGTCACGGACCCCACGTCTGCCCCGGTGCCGCCCTGTCCCGCCTGGAGGCGGGCGTCGCGCTGCCCGCCCTGTACGAGCGCTTCCCCGCACTGGACCTGGCCGTTCCCGTCGCGGAGCTGCGCAACAAGCCGGTGGTGACGCAGAACGACCTGTTCGAGCTGCCGGTGCGCCTGACCACCGCATGAGGTGGTGCCGCGAACGCGGCTGACCACCGAGTGAGGTGAGAGGCGGAGGGGGCGAGGGGAGTTCGCCTTCTCCGCCTCCGTCTTCCCCCGTCCGCCTCCGGCAGCCCCGTCCGCCTCCGGCAGCCCCGTCCGCCTCCCTCAGCGCTTCGCCTCGCGGTGCCGGCGCGTCGGCCGCGGACCCGCCGCGGGACCCTCCGGCGGCACGCGGCCGTCAACACGCCCCGTCTCAGCCGACGGACGACGTTTCACCGAGGTTTCCCGGAACGGCTAGGCTCCCGTCGTGGCTGATATCGAGATCCCCGCTGACATCAAGCCCGCCGACGGACGATTCGGCGCTGGCCCCTCCAAGGTACGGACGGAGGCGCTGGACGCGCTGGCCGCGACCGGTAGTTCTCTGCTCGGCACATCCCACCGCCAGGCCCCGGTCAAGAACCTGGTCGGCAAGGTCCGCGAGGGCGTGCGCGAGCTGTTCTCCCTGCCCGACGGGTACGAGGTCGTCCTCGGCAACGGCGGCTCCACCGCGTTCTGGGACGTCGCGACGCACGGCCTGATCGAGAACAAGTCGCAGCACCTCACGTTCGGCGAGTTCTCCTCCAAGTTCGCGAAGGCCGCCAAGCTCGCCCCGTGGCTCGCCGACCCGACCGTCGTCTCCTCCGACCCGGGCACCCACCCCGAGCCGGTCGCCGAGGCGGGCGTCGACTCCTACGCCTTCACCCACAACGAGACCTCGACCGGTGTCGCCGCCCCCCTCAAGCGGGTCGCGGGCGCCGACGCGGGCTCCCTCGTCCTGGTGGACGCCACCTCCGGCGCCGGCGGCCTGCCCGTCGACATCGCCGAGACCGACGTCTACTACTTCGCCCCGCAGAAATCCTTCGCCTCCGACGGCGGCCTGTGGATCGGCGTGTTCTCCCCGGCCGCGATCGAGCGCGCCGAGCGGATCCACGCCTCCGGCCGGCACATCCCGGAGTTCTTCTCGCTGCCCACGGCGATCGACAACTCCCGCAAGAACCAGACGTACAACACCCCGGCCCTCACCACCCTCTTCCTGCTCAACGAGCAGCTGGAGTGGATCAACGGCCAGGGCGGCCTCGCCTGGTCCGCGGCCCGCACGAAGGACTCCTCCAGCCGCCTGTACCGCTGGGCCGAGGACAGCAAGTACGCCACCCCGTTCGTGACGGACGCGGCCAAGCGCTCGCAGGTCATCGGCACGATCGACTTCGCCGACGAGATCGACGCCGCCGCCGTCGCCAAGGTCCTGCGCGCCAACGGCATCGTCGACACCGAGCCCTACCGCAAGCTCGGCCGCAACCAGCTGCGCGTCGCCATGTTCCCGGCGATCGACCCGGCGGACGTCGAGGCGCTGACGCGCTGCATCGACTACGTGATCGAGAAGCTGTAACCGTTCCTACGGGAAGGGGCGTCCGGCGCGTGCGCGTGCCGGGCGCCCCTTCTTCCTTCCCTCAGCGGCGGCGGAACAGCCTCTTGAGGAGAAGCACGACAAGAAGGCCCGCGGCCGCGACGGCACCGATCTCGAACCCGCTCGGCCCGCCGCCGCTCACCACGTCGTCCCCCAAGTCACCTTTGCCCGAAGGCGACTTGGAGTCTGACCCGGCGCCCCCCGGCGCGTCCTCCGCCTGCACGGCGCTGTCCGCGCCCTCGCTGCCGTACAGGAGTTTCGATCCGTCGGTGGTGTAGGTGACGGACTCGCCCTGGCCCTGGAGGGGCACGTCCAGGCGGCCCTGGCGCTTGATCCTGCCGCCGTTCCAGTCGTACGCGATGCCGCCGAAGTAGCCGCGTACGGCGAACTGCCGGCCGTTCGGGGAGAAGGCCCCGTCGGTGACCCAGAGGTCGACGGCGGCGCCGCGCCGGAAGACGTTGGTGGCGGAGGCGGAGAGCTCGGCGGGTCCCTCGTACAGGTGGCCGCCGTCCTCGTCCTTGTCGATGATGTAGACCCGCCCCGTCTTGGGCTGCACCATCATCGCCTCGGCGTTGCGGGGACCGTCCTCGTACTTCACGACGTACTGGGTGGCGCGGATCGTCTGGTCCTTGAGCACCTTGGGCTCGGGGAGCTTGTAGATCCACACGTGGTCCCACTTGCCGCCGAGGTTGTCGCCGATGTCGCCGACGTAGAGGTCGCCGTCGGGGCCGAGCGAGATGGCCTCGACGTCCCGGGGCGCGCCGACCCCGCTCATGGTGATCGTCGCGACGGTCCGGCCGGTCCTGCTGTCGACGGCGTAGAGATAGGCCCCGTCGTCGCTGTCGTTGTGGGTCCAGTAGACGCCGGGATGGATCCGCGAGGCGGCGAGGCCGCTGGACTCGGTGATCCGCGGGTCCTTGATGGTGAATCCCCCGTCCCCGTCGTC
This sequence comes from Streptomyces sp. NPDC002580, assembly GCF_042889485.1. Taxonomy (NCBI): domain Bacteria; kingdom Bacillati; phylum Actinomycetota; class Actinomycetes; order Kitasatosporales; family Streptomycetaceae; genus Streptomyces; species Streptomyces sp. NPDC002580. The sequence goes on from NZ_JBIAQZ010000005.1 coordinate 379,546, forward strand.
GGCGAGCGCGGGCGCCGCCAGGGCGAGGACAAGAACGGCTCCGGCGGCGGCTCCGGAGAGGAACGAGGGCGATCGGCGCATGACCCCAAGCCTGCCATCCCACCGGTGCGTTCACGTCGGCGCCCGCCCCCCGAAGGCCACACCGTTCCGCCCGCCCCCCACCCGGACGCGGGCCGGGCCCCGATTCGCCACCGATTCGCCCGTCCGCCCGCCTGCCCGTACCGCCCCCGTGTCCCGCCGTACCGCGTCCCGCCGTACGGCCCCCCGGAACCGCGCGAACCCCGGTGAAGGCCGGTGAAGGCCGGTGAACCCGTCGGCCCGCGAGGCGTGTCCAGCCTCACACCCGCACGGCCCATGGCGCCCGGACCGATCGTCCATGATGAGCGGATGCTCAGGTTCATGCCCGTCGGCGACTCCATGACGATCGGTGGCGCGGGCGAACACACATGGCGTTACCGGATGTGGCAGCACCTTCGCGCGACGTACGGGGGCCCGTTCAAGATCGTCGGTCCGCGCGAGACGCTCTACGACAAGGCGACGGAGTCCCCCGACTCGTACGAGTACGCGGACCCGGACTTCCCCCGCGCCCATCTGGCCGGCTGGGGCGAGGGCTGGCTGCACATGGCCCCGCTGATCCGCGAGGCGGTCCGGACGCAGCGCGCGGACGTCCTGCTGGTCTCGCTCGGCCTCATCGACCTCGGCTTCTACACGAACGCCGTCCAGACCGCCGACAACGTCCGCGCCTTCGTCGGGGAGGCCCGCGCCGCGAACCCGCGCGTCCGCATGGTCCTGCTCCCGGTGATACCGAACGTCCGCGCCGAGTCCGACGCCCCCTTCGCCGGCCAGGTCGCCTCCTTCAACGAGCTGCTCGCCAAGGCCGTCGCCGACCTCGACGAACCGCGCTCCCCACTGCTGCTCGCGTCCCCGCCCCCCGCGTACGCCATCGCCTCCGACACGTACGACGGCACCCACCCGAACGCGAGCGGCGAGCACAAGATCGCGGAGGGTTTCGCGGAGGCGATGCACCAGGCCTGGGGCCTGGGCGGGCCGTACACGGCCACGTCCGACTGACCGATCCTCTCGGCCCGTCCTCCGCGTTCCCCGCACTCGCCCGCTCTCGCCCCTCTCGTCCTCCCCCTCATCGCCCGGCGCTCGCGCCTCACCACCCCCTCGTGGCCCCGCCCGCCCTGACCGGGCAGGCCGGTCACGACGGGGGCGCCGGCGGGGTACCGCCCGGCGTGCGGGCGGTGAGCAGGGCGAAGGACAGGAAGGCGCCCTCGTCGGCGGTGAGCATGTCGATGACCTGCCGCTGTTCCGCGCCGCCCTCCGGGCTGTGCTCGGCGCAGGCGCGGGTCCACAGCAGCCAGTCACGCCAGGCGTCCTCCTGGAAGCGCGCCGACGTCACCGTCACGAGTCCGGTGGTCTCCCACTGGAACCGCCACCAGTCGGGGGTGTGCCAGGCCATGGCCTCCCAGCCGACCACCTTCTCGATGTGGGCCGGGACGGAGCCGAGTTCCCTGACCTCGCGCGTCAACGCGGGGGTGGCCACGCCCAGTTGGCCGCCGGGCCGGAGGAACTTCACCAGGTACGGCAGATAGCTGTCCGCGGTGCCGAAGTACTCGAACGCGTCGATGCTCACGATCGCGTCGAAACTCCCCTCCTCGAAGGGCAGTTGATGGGCCTCGGCCCGAACGGCCGTCACCTCCCCGGCGACGCCCGCCGCCGCGAAGACCGACTCGGCCGCCTCCGGGGCGATCCACCAGTCGGCCGCGACGACGCGCACCCCGTACTCCCGCGCCAGGAACACCGAGGTCGCCCCCTTCCCCGAGCCCAGGTCGAGCACGCGCATGCCCGGCCGCAGGTCCAGGTCGCGCGCCAGATCCTCCAGCAGCCACAGCGGGTTGGGCCCCATGTCGAGTCCGAGCAGCCAGCCGGGGTCGTAGGCGGACGAACGCGGGTAACGGTCCGGGCGGATGAGCGCGTCGATCGCGCGGGATCGGGTCACGGCTGTCGAGCCAAGCGGATCGGCCCGCGCGGGACAACAGGTTTTCGTCCGCCCGCCGTCCGCCTTCCCCTGCCGTCACCCGGCCCGCTCTTGCCTAGAGCGCACTCGACCGCGTTGGCTGGTGAGTCATGAAGTACACACAGCTCGGACGCACAGGGCTCAAGGTCAGCCGGCTCGTCCTCGGCACCATGAACTTCGGACCGCAGACCGACGAGGCCGGCAGCCACGCGATCATGGACGCGGCGCTGGAATCGGGGATCAACTATTTCGATACGGCGAACGTGTACGGCTGGGGCGAGAACAAGGGCCGTACCGAATCGATCATCGGGAACTGGTTCGCCCAGGGCGGTGACCGCCGTGAGCGGACGGTCCTGGCCACCAAGGTGTACGGGAACATGGGCGTCGAGGGCGAGCCGTGGCCCAACCAGGACAAGCTCTCCGCCCTGAACATCCGCCGGGCGGTCGAGGCCAGTCTCCGGCGACTCCAGACCGACCACATCGACATCTACCAGTTCCACCACGTCGACCGGTCCACTCCCTTCGAGGAGATCTGGCAGGCGGTCGACGTCCTGATCCAGCAGGGAAAGATCCTCTACGCGGGGTCCAGCAACTTTCCCGGCTACAAGATCGCCCAGGCCAACGAGACCGCGGCCCGCCGCAACGGCACCATCGGCCTCGTCAGCGAACAGTGCCTCTACAACCTCGCCGAGCGTCGCGCCGAGATGGAGGTCATTCCGGCCGCGCGGGAGTACGGGCTGGGCGTCATCCCGTGGTCGCCGCTGCACGGCGGACTGCTGGGCGGTGTGATCAAGAAGGAGGTCGAGGGCGGCCGCCGGGCGAGCGGCCGGTCCGCCGACGCCCTGGCCAACACGGCCGTACGCGCCCAGATCCAGGCGTACGAGGATCTGCTGGAGAAGCACGGTCTGGAGCCGGGAGAGGCCGCGCTGGCCTGGCTGCTGACCCGGCCCGGCGTCACCGGCCCGATCGTCGGCCCGCGCACCGCGGAGCAGCTGGAGTCCGCCCTGCGCGCCCTGGAGCTGGAACTGTCGGAGGAGGTCCTGGAGGGGCTCGACGAGATCTTCCCCGGACCGGGGCCGTCCCCCGAGGCGTTCGCCTGGTAGGCGGGACCGCGCACCCGGCGGTGGCGGTCGCTACCTGACCGCCGCCGTCAGGGCGACGACGACGAACATCAGCACGAGCACACCGGCCATGATCCGGTTGCGGGTCTTCGGGTTCACGTCGTCGAGGTTAGCCGCCCGGACGGGGGCTCCCGTCGCCCGCCCCCAGCGGCCGGCTGACCACCGTCTCGTATCGGGGCTGCTCACCGGGCACTCCGGACACCGGGAGGTTGCTGCGGACGAGACACAACTCACCCACCGTCCAGGGCTTCCCTGCGAAGGAGTCCAGTTCGGCGACGTACGGCGTGAAGTCCGCGGAGCCGCGGCTGCGGGCCACCGTCAGGTGCGGCCGGTAGCGGCGGTGCTCCTCCATCTCGACGCCCGCCTTGCGGCCCGCCGCCTCCGCCCGGTCGGCCAGCAGCCGCATGGTGTCCAGGTCCCCCGTCGCCCCCACCCACAGGGCGCGTCCGCCGAAGTGCCCGCCGCCGCGCAGGGCCAGCGGGAACGGGCCGGTGCGACGGGCGGCCCGCGCCAGCCGCTCCGCGAGGTCCGGGACGAGGTCCTCGGCCACCTCCCCGTAGAACGCGAGGGTGAAGTGCCAGCCGGGGCGGCCTGTCCAGCGCAACGCGTCCGCGCCCGGGATCCGACGCAACGCGTCCACTTCCGGGGCGAGTTCACGCACCGCATCGGCCGGCGGCAGTACCGCCGCGAAGAGTCTCATGCGGCCAGCCTTCCAGGGAACGACGATCAGCACACGGGAGCGGGCGGGACGGGCCGTGCCTCGGGAACTCCGCCGCGGCGGAGGTCACGGGCCGTGGCGGGCACCCGCCCCGGGTACGCCGGAGGCGGCCGCCCGCGTGAGCGGGACGGCCGCCTCCGGCGAAGCCTCTCTCACACGGCGGTCGCCAGCCGCTTCTCCTCGCTCGGCCCACGCGGGACGAAGCGGATCCGGGGGTGGCCGTGGTGCCAGCCGAGGGCCACCCGCAGGCCGCCGAGGCGGGCCAGGACCAGGCCGATCGTCGTCGCCGCGGCCATCGAGACCAGTCCGCCGAGCGCGAAGCCCATCCGGGGGCCGTAGGCGTCGGTGACCCAGCCGATCAGCGGCGCGCCCAGCGGGGAGCCGCCCATGAAGACCATCATGAACAGCGCCATGACGCGGCCGCGCATGGCCGGGTCGGTGGCCATCTGGACCGAGGTGTTCGCGGTGACGTTCACCGTCAGGCCGAACATGCCGATCGGGATCATCAGCAGCGAGAACAGCCAGAGCGAGGGAGCCGTCGAGGCCGCGACCTCCAGCGCGCCGAAGCCCAGCGCCGCCGCGATCAGCACGCGCAGGCGGGCCGTGCCGCGCCGGGCGGCGAGCAGCGCACCGGCCAGCGAGCCGACCGCCATCAGCGTGTTGAAGAGGCTGTAGGCCCCCGCGCCCGAGTGGAAGACGTCGTCCGCGTACGCCGACAGCCAGACGGGGAAGTTGAAGCCGAAGGTGCCGATGAAGCCGACGAGGACGATCGGCCAGATCAGCTCGGGGCGCCCGGCGACGTAGTGCAGTCCCTCGCGGAGCTGGCCCTTGGCGCGCGGCGCCCGCTCGACGACGTGCAGCTCGCGGGCGCGCATCAGCAGCAGGCCGACGATGGGCGCCACGAAGGACAGGCCGTTCAGGAGGAAGGCCCAGCCGGTGCCGACGCCGGTGATCAGCAGACCGGCGACGGCGGGGCCGACCAGGCGCGCGGACTGGAAGTTGGCGGAGTTCAGGCTGACCGCGTTCTGGAGCTGGCCGGGGCCGACCATCTCGGACACGAAGGACTGGCGTGCCGGGTTGTCGACGACGGTGGCCATACCGGCGGCGAAGGCGGCGACGTAGACGTGCCACACCTGGACGTGACCCGAGAGGGTGAGGAAGGCGAGCGCGAGGCCGGTGAGGGCCATCGCCGTCTGGGTCACCAGGAGCGTCGGGCGCTTGGGGAGACGGTCGACCAGGACGCCGCCGTACAGCCCGAAGAGCAGCATCGGCAGGAACTGGAGCGCGGTGGTGATGCCGACCGCGGCGGAGGAGCCGGTCAGGCTCAGCACCAGCCAGTCCTGGGCGATGCGTTGCATCCACGTCCCCGTGTTGGAGACGACCTGGCCCAGGAAGAACAGACGGTAGTTGCGGACCCTCAACGAGCTGAACATCGAGGAGCGGCGGGTGGCGGTGGGGTCGTGGGTGGCTGGTGCGGGGGCGGAGTGTGCTCCGGATCCCGTACTCAAAAGGGCTCGCCTCCAGTGCATGGGTGGACGTCGGCGTCATGGGAGCGTCGGCGCTCGGGGGGGGGGAAGCGGCCCTCGACGATCCGAGACCGAGGATCGGTGATCCGTGATCGGAAGAGGGCCGGCGTCGGTCGAACTGCGGATCGGAGTCGGTCGGAACGCGGGTCAGATGTGGGCGAGCTTCTCCAGGACGGGGGCGGCCTCGCGGAGCTTGGCCCATTCGTCCTCGTCGAGGGCCTCGACGAGTCTGGCCAGGAACTCGTTCCGCCTGCGGCGGCTCTCCTCGAGCATCGCCTCCGCCTTGTCGGTCTGCGTCACGACCTTCTGGCGCCGGTCCTCGGGGTGCGGCTCCAGCCTGACGAGCTCCTTGGCCTCGAGCAGCGCGACGATGCGGGTCATCGACGGCGGCTGCACGTGCTCCTTGCGGGCGAGCTCGCCGGGCGTGGCGGTGCCACAGCGGGCGAGGGTGCCGAGCACCGACATCTCGGTGGGGCTCAGCGACTCGTCGACCCGCTGGTGCTTGAGTCGACGCGACAACCGCATCACTGCGGAGCGCAAGGCGTTCACGGCGGCCTCGTCGTCGCCATGGGTCAGGTCAGGCATGTTCCTTAGCGTAACTCATTACCCTCGCTAAAGAACAATGGGGTGCCCGTGAAACGCGCGGCCCAACCTTGGGATCACTCATATGAGTGAGATCGCTGCGGAAAGCGACCCGGATCCGGGCGGGATGCGGCGACCCTCGACTCCATGGGGACCAGCGTGCTCAGCCTGCGTATGGACGGGGAGCTGCTCGACCGGCTCCGACAACATGCCGCGAAACGCGGAATGAGCGTCCAGGACTATGTGGTCCGGACGCTCATTCGCGACGACTTCGACGAGCGGTTCCAGACCGCCGTCGAGGAGACGGAGAAGTTCTACGGGGTCACGTGAGATCCCGTACGGCTACGGCCTGGCCGTAGCCGCTCAGGTCAGGCCGAGGGCCGGCATGAGGTAGTAGAAGGCGAACACCGCCGACACCACGTACATGGCGACCGGGATGTCACGGCCGCGGCCCGCCGCCAGGCGCAGCACGACGAAGGTGATGAAGCCCATCCCGATGCCGTTCGTGATCGAGTAGGTGAACGGCATCAACATCATCGTCACGAAGGCCGGGATGGCGATCGTGTAGTCCGCCCAGTCGATCTCCTTGATCGAGTGGGACATGATCAGGAAGCCGACCGCGATCAGCGCGGGGGTGGCGGCCTGGGCCGGGACCATCGTGGCGACGGGGGCCAGGAAGAGGGCCACGGCGAAGAGCGCGCCGGTGACCACGTTCGCGAAGCCCGTGCGGGCGCCCTCGCCGACTCCGGCGGTGGACTCCACGAAGCAGGTGGTGGCCGAGGAGGAGGACGCGCCGCCCGCGGCGACGGCGATGCCGTCGACGAAGAGGACCTTGTTGATGCCGGGCATGTTGCCCTGCGCGTCCGTCAGCTTGGCCTCGTCGCTGATGCCCATGATCGTGCCCATCGCGTCGAAGAAGCACGACAGCAGCACGGTGAAGACGAAGAGGATGCCGGTCAGCACGCCGACCTTGCCGAAGCCGCCGAAGAGGCTGACCTGGCCGACGAGCCCGAAGTCAGGGGCCTCGACCGGGTTGCCGGGCCACTTCGGGACGGTCAGGCCCCAGTTGGGCACGGTGGCGACGGCGTCGATGATCATCGCGACGACCGTCATGGTGACGATCGAGATGAGGATGGCGCCCGGCACCTTGCGCACCATCAGCGCGAGGGTGAGCAGCGTGCCGAGGATGAAGACGAGGACGGGCCAGCCGGTGAGGTGACCGTCCGTGCCGAGCTGGAGCGGGACGGTCGTCTGGGCGACGTCCGGGATGCGGGTGACGAAGCCGGAGTCGACCAGGCCGATCAGCATGATGAACAGGCCGATGCCGATGGCGATGCCCTTGCGCAGGCCGAGCGGCACCGCGTTCATGACGCGCTCGCGCAGACCGGTGGCGACCAGGATCATCACGACGAAGCCCGCGAGGACCACCATGCCCATGGCGTCCGGCCAGGACATCCGGGGGGCGAGCTGGAGGGCGACGACGGTGTTCACGCCGAGGCCCGCCGCCAGCGCGATCGGCACGTTGCCGATGACGCCCATGAGGAGCGTGGTGAAGGCCGCGGTCAGCGCGGTCGCGGTGACCAGCTGCCCGTTGTCGAGGTGGTTCCCGTACATGTCCTTCGCGCTGCCCAGGATGATCGGGTTCAGCACGATGATGTACGCCATCGCGAAGAAGGTGGCGAAGCCGCCGCGGATCTCGCGCGGGAGGCTGGAGCCCCGCTCGGAGATCTTGAAGAAGCGGTCGAGGGCGCTCTGCGCGGGCCGGGACTCCGGCTCTTGCGGGGCGGGGGCCTGGGTGGCGGCCGAGGTGGACATGCGGGTCCTCAACGTGCAGGGGGACGGGGAACGTGATCGAGTCCGGTCAGTGGTCGATCACCAGCAGGTTTCCCCCAGATCCCTTTTGGTGATTCATACGACTACAACTGGCCAGACTCGGACGGTTTCAGTATGAACATATGAGTCGGAAATCGCTATCTCCGCGCGTAGACCCTTGGGCCGCAAGGGAGACGAGGGCGCGAGCGATACCGGTCGCCGACCCTCGTAAGCTGTGCACATGGCGAAGTGGACCCCCAAGCACGAGGCGCCGGAGCCCCTGGAGGGCCCCGTCGTCGCCACCATCACGGGCGGCACGATCCTCTGGTTCGTCCTCTTCCTGGTGCAGCTGCCGTTCTACGGCTGGTTCGACGACCACGGACACCTCTGGTGGCTGGGCACCTGCCTGGCCGGCGCGGGCCTCGGTCTGATCGGTATCTGGTACGTCCGCAAGCGCGACGCGGCGATCAAACGCGCCGAGGCCGCCTCCGTCGGCACGGACCGCGCGACGGAGTAACGGAGCGACGGGGGGCTTCCCCTACACCTGCGGCAGCATTCCCCGCCTCCCCCGTCCTCCCCTGGTCGGATATTGGGCGCACTCGGCGGGTGAAGCCGCAAATCCGCACGTACCGTCGTCTGCATGACCCACATCGACGCGGGCAGCGAACTCGATCCTGTTCACCCCGTGCCCGTACCCGCCGCCCGGCGGACGGAGGGGTTGTCCGCCTCCGAGGTGGCCGAACGGGTCGCGCGCGGCGAGGTGAACGACGTCCCGGTGCGCAGCAGCCGGTCCGTGGGCGAGATCGTCCGGGCGAACGTCTTCACGCGGTTCAACGCGATCATCGGGGTGCTCTGGCTGATCATGCTGGTCGTGGCGCCTTTCCAGGACAGCCTGTTCGGCTACGTGATCATCGCCAACACCGGGATCGGCATCATCCAGGAGTGGCGGGCCAAGAAGACCCTGGACTCGCTCGCGGTGATCGGCGAGGCGCGGCCGACCGTGCGCCGGGACGGTGTCGCCGCGGAGGTCAGCACGTCCGAGATCGTGCTCGGGGACCTCATCGAGATCGGGCCGGGCGACAAGGTCGTCGTCGACGGCGACTGCGCGGAGGCCGACGGGCTGGAGATCGACGAGTCGCTGCTCACCGGCGAGGCCGACCCCGTCGTCAAGCACGCCGGCGACCCGGTGATGTCGGGCAGCTTCGTGGTCGCGGGCACCGGCGCGTTCACCGCGACGAAGGTGGGCCGGGAGGCGTACGCGGCGCAGCTGGCGGAGGAGGCCTCCCGGTTCACGCTGGTCCACTCCGAGCTGCGCAGCGGCATCTCCACGATCCTCAAGTACGTGACGTGGATGATGATCCCGACCGCCCTCGGCCTGATCGTCAGCCAGCTCGTGGTCAAGCAGCACGGCTTCAAGGACTCCGTCGCACGGACCGTCGGCGGGATCGTGCCGATGGTCCCCGAAGGGCTGGTCCTGCTCACCTCCGTCGCCTTCGCGATCGGCGTCATCCGGCTTGGCCGAAAACAGTGCCTCGTGCAGGAACTCCCCGCCATCGAGGGCCTCGCCCGGATCGACACGGTCTGCCTCGACAAGACCGGCACCCTGACCGAGGGCGGCATGGACGTCACCGAGCTGCGGCCGCTGAAGGGCAACGACGAGTCGTACCTGCGCAAGGTCCTCGGCGCGCTCGGCGATTCCGATCCGCGGCCGAACGCCTCCCTCCAGGCGATCATCGCCGCCTACCCGGACAGCGAGGAGTGGCGCTGCGTGCAGTCACTGCCCTTCTCCTCCGCCCGCAAGTACAGCGGGGCCGGTTTCAGCGAGGGCAACGGCGAGTCGAGCACCTGGCTGCTCGGCGCTCCCGACGTGCTGCTGCCCGACGGGGACCCGGCGCTCGCCGAGACCGAGCTGCTGAACGAGGCGGGGCTGCGGGTGCTGCTGCTCGCGAGGACCACCAAGGACCTCGACGACCCCGACGCCGCCCGGACCGCGCGGCCCGCGGCCCTGGTCGTCCTGGAACAGCGGCTGCGCCCCGACGCGGCCGACACCCTGCGCTACTTCGCCGACCAGGACGTCAAGGCGAAGGTCATCTCCGGGGACAACGCGGTGTCGGTGGGCGCCGTCGCCGGGAAGCTCGGGCTCACCGGCGAGGTCGTGGACGCCCGCCGGCTGCCCGACGAGCCGGCGGAGCTGGCGAGGTCCCTGGAGGAGGGCACGGTCTTCGGGCGGGTCACGCCGCAGCAGAAGCGGGACATGGTCGGCGCCCTCCAGTCGCGCGGGCACACGGTGGCGATGACCGGCGACGGGGTGAACGACGTCCTGGCCCTGAAGGACGCCGACATCGGGGTGAGCATGGGCTCGGGGTCGGAGGCGACCCGCGCGGTGGCCCAGATCGTGCTGCTCAACAACAGCTTCTCGACGCTGCCGTCGGTGGTCGGGGAGGGCCGCCGGGTCATCGGGAACATCACCCGCGTCGCGACGCTCTTCCTGGTGAAGACGGTCTACTCGGTGCTGCTGGCCGTCCTGGTGGTGTGCTGGCAGGTGGAGTACCCCTTCCTGCCCCGCCACCTGACGCTGCTGTCCACCCTGACGATCGGCATCCCGGCGTTCTTCCTCGCCCTCGCGCCCAACAAGGAGCGCGCCCTGCCCCACTTCGTGCGGCGGGTGATGCGGTACTCGATCCCGGGCGGGGTGGTCGCGGGGGTGGCCACGTTCGTGACGTACCTGATCGCGCGCCACCACTACACGGGGGAGGGCTCGCTGGAGGCGGAGACGAGCGCCGCGACGCTGACGCTCTTCCTGATCTCGATGTGGGTACTCGCGATCATCGCCCGGCCGTACACCTGGTGGCGGATCTGCCTCGTCGCCTCGATGGGCGGGGCGTTCCTGCTGGTGCTCGTGGTGCCGAAGCTCCAGCACTTCTTCGCGCTGAAGCTGGTCGGCGCGACGATGCCGTGGATCGCGGTGCTGATCTCGGTGGTGGCGGCGGCCGTCCTGGAGTTCCTGTGGAGGTGGGTCGACCGCCGCGTTCCCGCGTAGCTCCGGCGCGGCCGGAAAAGCGGATTCCCCGCGGCCCTGGAGGGGACGCGGGGAATCCGGTGGAGCGGGAACTGCCGAGAACTACTGAACGTCGACGTAGTCACCCGTGGCCTTGACGGCCGGGGTGGTCGAGGTGCCCGCGAAGTTGTAGCGGAAGTAACCGTCGACGGTGGCCGTCGTGGTCGTCTTCAGGTTGCCGCTGCTGTCCGTCTTGACGGTCTTGACGGTGGTGTAGGTGGTGCTGGTCTTCTTGCGGAACTGGAGCTGCACCGACTGGAGGGTGTAGCCGTGGTAGGCCAGGTCGTCCCAGTTGGCGCGGGTCAGCTTGCCGGTGACCGTGACGGTCTTGCCCTTCTTGACCGGCTCCGGCGCGGCGTTGACCGTCAGCTTCGAGTAGCGCTGCAGCTTGGACGTGGTCAGCGCGTCCTGCTCGACGTAGCCGACCTGGCTCCAGTCGGCGTTCTCGTCGTCCGGGTCCACACCGTTCAGGGCGATGGCGTAGCCGCCGGCCTTCCAGGTGGTGGCGTCGGCGTTGCCGACAAGGTCGAAGTCCGGGTAGACGTCGATCGTGGCCTTGCAGTTGGCGGTCGTCGCCGAGGTCTCGGTGCAGACCGGCCAGTCGTCACCGACCAGGAGGTTGTCCCAGTTGCCGTAGCTGCTGCCGCGGTAGAGCTCGACGTCCATGAGGAAGTCGTCCGCGGTGATGTCGACGGAGGCGTCGTGCTTGACGGTGAAGGTGACCGGAGCGGTGACCTTGTTGGCGATGCCGACGACGATCGGCGCGCCGTTGTTGACCTTCACGTTCGAGAAGGAGAGGTCGATCGCGTAGGGCTCGCCCTCGGAACCGGTCGAACCCGTGTACGCGGTCTTGCCCGAGGCGGCGCGAGCGATCTCCTGCACCTTGGCGACGTCCGCGCGGCGGTCGCCGGAGTCGGCAGAGCCGACGGCGTGAGCGCCCGGCACAGCGAGGGCGGAGAGAGCCAGGGCGCCCGAGACGGCGGCCACAGTGGCACGTATGCGCATGCGATCCCCAAGTGGAGAAAGGGGCCCCGGCGGTGGTCGTTCCTTACGGCTCGTCTTCGCAAGGGGCCCAAGTGATCATGGAGTCTGTTGACTCGGGTGATCAGATCTTCGACGCGTACGAATGGTTGTACGGGAAGTGAAGATTTTATGGATCCGCAGCAAACAGCACGACGGGGTGAGCGGAAACCTCCGCTCACCCCGTCCGCGACCCGCCCGGCCCTTGAGCCGGGGAGGAGGTCAGCTCCTCATGGATTACTGCACGTCGACGTAGTCACCCGTGGCCTTGACGGCCGGAGTGGTCGAGGTGCCCGCGAAGTTGTAGCGGAAGTAACCGTCGACGGTGGCCGTCGTGGTCGTCTTCAGGTTGCCGGCACTGTCCGTCTTGACGGTCTTGACGGTGGTGTAGGTGTCGCTGGTCTTCTTGCGGAACTGGAGCTGCACCGACTGGAGGGTGTAGCCGTGGTACTTGTTGTCCTCCCAGTTGGCACGGGTCAGCGCGCCGGTGACCGTGACGGTCTTGCCCTTCTTGACCGGCTCCGGCGACGCGTTGACCGTCAGCTTGGAGTAGCGCTGCAGCTTGGTGGTGCCGAGGCCGCCCCGGAGCGTGCTGTCCTCGTTGTTGTACTTGAGTGCCAGCGCCCCGCCCGACCAGGTGCCGGCGTCGGAGTTGAGCAGCTCGTACCCCTCGTCCTCGTACGGGCTCTCGGCCGGGTAGATGTCGATGAGGCCCTTGCAGCTGGCGGTGGTCGACGTGGTGGCGGTGCAGGTGGCCGCCTTGTTACCGAACAGCATGTTGTCCGGGTTGTCGATCGAGCCCTTGTAGATGAGGGGGCCGGTGGCGAAGTCGCCCGAGGTGATGTCGACGCCGGCGCCGTGGGTCAGCGTGTAGGTGACCGTCGTGGAGACGTGGTTCGTCGTGCCGACCTTGATCGCGCTGGCGATCTTGAAGTTGGAGAAGCTGACGTCCAGCTCCGCCGCGGGGGCGGAGCCGGTGTAGGCGGTCTTGCCGGAGGTGCCGAGCATCTTCGCGGCCTCGGCCCGGTAGGACGAGGCGGAGCCGTCGGCGTGCGCGGCCGGCATGGCAAAGGCAGCGAGGGCCAGGGCACCGGAGACGGCGGCCACAGTGGCTCGAATGCGCATGCGATCCCCAAGTGGAGAAAGGGGCCCGGCCGTGGTCGTTCCGTACGGATCGTCTTCACGGGGGCCAGGTGATCAGGGAGTCTGTTGACTCGGATGATCAGATCACCAGTTCGCACGAATGGTTGTACGGGGGATGAAGATTTTGTGCGGCCATGACCAAGGTCTCAGCGGGGTGAGCGGGAACCCCGCCCACCCCGTCGGCGACCGGCCCGGCGGCACTCCGCCCCGCCGTCCGCGACCGGATCAGTCGAACCAGCGGTCCCGGGCCAGCTCCTCGGTGCGGGACGCGTCCTCGAGCAGCGCCGCGACCTCGAAGCGGCGCGGCCACTGACCCGCCGACCAGGCGAGTCCGGCGGCGACGCCCTCCAGCGTGGCGGCGTGCAGCACCCCGTCCCGGCTTCGCCGCCAGTCGAGTTCGGTGCCGTCGACCACCAACTCCTCGTGCTCCACGTACGAGGCGGGGGTCGCGGGGCCCAGCAGGACCCGTACGGACTCCGGTACGTCGTGCTCGGTGCCCTCGGAGGTCACCTCGCCGGTGACGGACTCGCTGAGCCGCCGCACCTGGAACAGCTCGGCGAGCTCGGCGGCCCGCGACGGCCGCACCGGCAGCAGCGGCACCCCGTCGGTGAAGGCCAGCAGGTCCGGCGAGTCCACGACCACCGCGTCGGCGGCGTCCACGACCCGCACCTCGCCGTCCACGACGGCCCGCAGCTCGTCCGGCAGCGTCACCCGCTCGGGGTCGAGATCCGCCAGCGCGCCGTAGAGGGCGTGCAGTTGGGATCCGGAGACCTCGCGGTCGGGGTCGGCGAGCCGGTCGAGGAGTTCGGCGGCACCGCCGGGTTCGTCGAGCAGCGCGGCCACGGACGTACGGACTCCGAGCGCCCGCAGCACCTGCTCGTCGTCGAAGCCGGTCGCGTCGGCCTCGTCGTACAGTCCGCGCAGCAGCGGATCGCCGCCGGCGGCCCGCAGACCGGCCGGGCGGCGCCCGTCGAGCACCGGGTGCCCGCGCAGCCACCAGGCCGTGTACGGCCGCACGATCTCGTGCGTGCCGTCCGGCAGCAGGACGCGCACCTGCTGGGTGATGGCGTCCCGCAGCGGCGGCTGCGCGAGCAGGGCGAGTGCCTGCGGCCACCGGTCGTCGTCCACCATGTCCAGATCCCGTACGGCGACGATCTCGGTCGCGACGGGCGGCACCGGCGAGTCGGGCAGCCGGTCCAGCACGTCCTCGCACCACACGTCCACCGCGTCCAGCAGGCCCGCGTCGTCGGGTTCCGCGAAGTCCGCGTCGCGCGGCTCCAGTTCGTCCGGGTCGAGGATGACGTCGGTGGCGCGCACCAGCGCGAAACCGGCGAGCACACCGCACGCGGCGAGCGGCTGCTCGCCCCAGCGGTCGGCCAGCTCGGAGTCGACGAAGGCGAGTTCGTCCTCGCGCATGATCCGGGCGAACGGGCTGCCGGGCAGCACGAGTTCACCTGCGGGCACGAGTTCGCCCTCCTCGTCCGGCAGGGCGAGAGCGCCGAGCCAGGGCTCGTCACCGGGTTCGAGGGCGGCGTCACGGACCAGCGCGAGGACGGTGTCCGCGAGCTCCTCCGCGTCCGCGGTCTCCTCGTCCCACGCTCCGCCGTCGTCGTCGAGAGAGGCGGCCACCGCGGCCCGCACCTGCGGGGTGGTGAGCACCGCGCGGGGCGTGGCGGCGAGAGCGCCCAGCTTCTCCAGGAGCGGATGGGCGGCGTCCGGGTGCGCGACCTTGAGACCGAGGCGGGCCAGCGTCTCGGGGGCCACCCGTGAGACGTCGGCGGTGGGCAGCAGCACCTGCCGGGGCCCGATCGTCGTACGGCCGTCCGCCAGCGGCACCGGCAGTCCGGACAGCCGGTCCGGATCGACTCCGGCGAGGCTGTCGTACAGCCGGTGCCACCAGTCCGGCTCCTTCTCGAGCCCGGCCAGCCGGTCCACCGCCTCGGTGAGCGGGACCCTGGCCACGCCCAGCGTGCGCAGCTCCGACCGCCGTTCGAGGCCGGCGGGCAGGAGGCTGGGCAGCACCTCGGCGAGCACCCGGACGGTCTCGGCTCCCGCGCCCTCCACCACCTCGGCGTCGCGCGGGCGCAGGGCGACGGGGTTCTCGGCGGGGCTGCTCCCGGGCCAGTCGGCGGGGGCTTCGGCGGCCGCGGCCGGGTCGGGCGGGGCGGCGGGCGGCAGGAACGCGGTGCGCGGCAGCCGGTCCAGGATCGCCTGGCGCAGCGCGCCGTCCAGTTCGCCCTTGCCGAGCGGGCCGGGCACCAGGTCGATGATCCCGGTGTCCACCGGCCGCCAGGCGGCGAGGAGCTCGGCGTAGGCGTCCGCGGCGCGCTCCACCAGGAAGTCGGTCAGCGGGCCGGGGGCGGCGTGACGGCGGGTGGTGTCGAGCGGGAGGGAGGCGATGAGGAGCGCGGGCACCCCGAGGGCCTCGTCGCTCGGCGTCGGCGCGTGCACGACGGGGCTGGTCCGGGGGCGGGCCGGGGCTCCCTCGGCGTCGACCGGGACGGCCCAGGTCACGGACCAGTGGGGGCGCAGTCGCTCCTCGACCGGGCGGTCGGCGAGCAGGGCGGGGTCGAGGGGGCCGTGCGCGGCGACGGTGCGGTAGCGGGTCGTGCCGTCGCGGGAGTCGTCGATGACGGTGCCGTGCTCGGCCGCGCCCCGGCGCAGGGTGCGGACCTCCGCGTCGCCGATCTCGACGATTACTTCCTCCAGGCCGGGCAGGGCCAGCAGGAGGGCGTCGTCGATGTTCCGCAGGAGGCGCTCGGCGAGGTCCGCCGCGGCGGTGTCGCGCAGCGGCATGATCACGGCGGTGTCGTACGGGTCCGGGGC
The DNA here is from genome assembly GCF_042889485.1 of Streptomyces sp. NPDC002580. NCBI lineage: Bacteria > Bacillati > Actinomycetota > Actinomycetes > Kitasatosporales > Streptomycetaceae > Streptomyces > Streptomyces sp. NPDC002580. The sequence continues at coordinate 395,375 of NZ_JBIAQZ010000005.1, forward strand.
GGTGCCCTCGGCCGCGAACGGCAGCCTCAGCAGCGGCACATGACCGTCCCGGCGGCGGATCTCGTCGCCGAGGCCGGGGCTGTCCGCGGCGGTGCCGGCGGCGAGGTCGCGGGCCTCGGCGAGCGCCCAGCGCACGCCGCCGCTCCGGCCGACGACGGCGGGCTCGTCGGTGACGGCGAGGACCGCGGCGAAGCCGACGCCGAAGCGGCCCACGGCGGTGTCGCGGGCGTCCCGCTTCGCGGAGGCGCGGAGGGTGGCGAGCGACTCGACTCCGGTCGCGTCGAGGGGGGCGCCGGTGTTGGCCGCCACCAGGACGCCGTCGCGCAGGGTGAGCCGCAGACGGCCGGGGGTGCCCGCGCGGGCGGACGCGTCGGCGGCGTTCTGCGCGAGCTCCACGACCAGCCGGTCGCGGTACCCGCCCAGGACGAGGTCCTCCTCGGCGTTGGCGTCCTCGCGGAACCGGGCCGGGCTGGCCGCCCAGGCGTCCAGCACGCCGCGTCGCAGTCGTGCCGTGCCGAACGGGTCAGCGCCCTCGGCTGTCGGCCGCACGAACTTACTCACGGGTTCACTCTCCCTCTCGCCTGACGCGACCGCGAATGCTGCGCCGGGTCGCGGCACGAAGGTACCGCGCGTTCTCCCTGGCTCCCGCCGGGGCGGGGTCCGGTGGGTGTCGGTCCGGTGGGTGGGGCGGGGCCGTGCCGGTACATCCGCCCGTCGCCGTCGGACGAGGCGTGGCCGTCGGTGGCGACGGGCTTGCGATGTACCGGCACGGCCCCTCCCGTGCGCTGCCGACCGCGGGTGCGATTCGGCCTTCGACCGGGAGCAAGAATCAGCCCCTCCGGCGTTTGAGGACCCGGGTACGGGGCGGAGCAAGAATCAGCCCCTCCGGCGTTTGAGGAGCGGGGTCCGGGGCGGAGCCCCGGGTACGGGACGGGTAGGGGCGGAGGGGGCGAGAAACGCGTGGGAGGCCCTGCGCCGGGGCCCGGAGCACCGGCTCGCCGACAGGCACCCGCACCGGAAACCCGGGACCCGGATCGGAGACGGCACCGCAGGAACCCGGCGCCCTCACCCCGGGGAGGGGCAGGCACCGTCGCCGGGGAGAGGGAACACCGGTTCCCGGCGGAAGCGGGACGCCAGGAAACGCTAGGAGTGGCCCAGCTCCGCGGTGGACTCGTCGGAGGTCACCGGAACAGAGCCGGAATCGGGCGCCGGACGCAACGGGAACGGATCCACCTGGGTCTCGTCGATCACCGGAGGCGCCGGCCGCGGAGGCGTCGGCATGACGGCGGCCTCGGAGTGCCCACCGCACCCGTACGCGAGGGACACCACACGTCCGTCGGCCGGCGAGAACTCGTTCGCGCAGACACCGAACGCCTGACCGAGCGAGCCCCCGATCCGGTTGAGGAAGCCACAGCTGACGCACGACGCCGGCGCGGCCTGCGCCATCGCCGTCTTGGGCCCGTACGAGTCCTCCCAGCGGTCTGCGGCGACGTGCAGCCCGTACCGGGAGAGCACCCGGGCCCGGCGCAGCCCCAGCTCCTCGGCCACGGCCGCGATCGAGCCCCGGCGGGGAGCCGTCGGCAGGTTCGCGGGGGTCCCCGCGGTCACCTCCGCGTCCTCGGACTCCACCAGCTCGGCCATGTCCTCCGAAACGGCGGAGTTCGGCGCGGGCTCGTCCTCGCCCGAGTAGCCCGGCTCCAGCCGGAGATCCTCGGCGTCCGTGGGCAGCAGGTCCCCGGGGCCCATGTCACCGGGGCGGAGCCGCTCGCTCCACGGCACCCACTCCGGAGCCAGCAGCGCGTCGGTGCCGGGCAGCAGCACCGTCTCGTCGAGGGTGACGAGCTTCGCCCGGGAGGCGCGGGCCACGGTCGACGCCCAGCGCCAGCCTCGGTACCCCGGGTCCTTGCACTCGAAGTAGTGCGTGACAACGCGGTCGCCCTCGGACACCAGTCCCAGGTGCTCGCCGACGACGCCGGGATAGGCGGCCTCCTCGGCGGCCGTGCGGGCGAGGTCGACCGCCTCGGCGCACAGGCGGTCGGGGGTGCGGCTTCGCGTTGTCGCTGCGCTCACAGGTATCGCTTCTCTCCTACGCCGTCTCACGGGTGCGCCATTCCTCCGGCGGGGGTGCGGACGGAGCGGACCGGTGGGCCGCGTCGACGTCCGCGCCCGATCGCACTCGGGCGCACCTACGCCATCCATTCTGCGGGATGGCCGAGAGGCGCGCGGCCGAGAACAATCGCCGCAGGCGCGTTACGCACGCTACCTTCTCTCGGCCGCCGGGCCCACACCGGTGGGCGTCTTCGGCGCCACGCGCCGGGATCTTTGCCGCTCCGCCGCACCCGGAGCCGACCGCTCCGGGACGCGGCCCCCGGCGCTCCGCGCCCGAAGTCTCCCATCCGCACCACCCCTCCCGCGCCGTTCGCGCCCCGTGGAAACGTGATCCAGCCGGAACCGTCCGGCCGCCGAACATCACCTTCCGGAGTCGCCGATCTCCCCCCACTCGGCCCTCATCCGCGCGGTAACCGCACTACACACCCCGAAGTCGGGGCACTATGACGGGGTGGCATCCGCGAGGTCGCCCCAGGGAGCAACCGGTATCGGTGGCGCCAAGGGGAGCAATCAGAACGGCGGATCGGGCCGGGTGACCGGGTCCGTCCGCGCGGTCGGGCGTGCCCTGCACTTCCCGGTGACGCGGACGGCGCGGGGCATCCGCAAGGCGACGCACGCGCACGGGGCGGGCGAGTCCGGCCTCGGGAAACTGATCGAACTGCACGCGGTGAACGGCGCGGGCGATGTCATGATCACGGTGGCGCTCGCGTCCACCGTGTTCTTCTCCGTGCCGACGGACGAGGCCCGTGGCCGGGTCGCCCTGTACCTGGGCATCACCCTGGCGCCCTTCGCCCTCCTCGCCCCCGTGATCGGCCCGCTGCTCGACCGCCTGCCGCACGGACGGCGGGCCGCGATGGCGGGTTCGATGCTGGCCCGGGCCATGCTCGCCCTGATCCTGTCGGGCGCGGTCGTGACCGGCACCTTCGAGCTGTATCCCGCCGCCCTCGGCGTGCTCGTCGCCTCGAAGGGGTACGGCGTGGTGCGCAGCGCGGTCGTGCCCCGGCTCCTGCCACCGACGTTCTCCCTGGTCAAGGCGAACTCCCGGGTCACTCTGGGCGGGCTCCTGGCCACCGGTGCGGCCGGACCCCTCGCCATCCTGCTCCAGTCGCTGGGGGCCCGCTATCCGCTCTACGGCGCCTTCGTGATCTTCATCGGGGGCACGTTCCTGTCGTTCTCCCTGCCGCCCAAGGTCGACTCCGCCAAGGGCGAGGACAAGGCGCTGCTCGCCGCCGACGAGGAGCATCTGCACGGCCCGCACCTGAAACCGCCCCCGCGCCCCGGGCTGCGGACCGTGGGCACGGCCGTCACCCACGCGCTGGGGGCCAACGCCTCGCTGCGCTGCCTGTCCGGCTTCCTGATCTTCTTCCTGGCGTTCCTGCTGCGCGAGCACCCGCTCAGCGGAAAGAGCGCGGCGGTCTCGCTCGGCCTGGTGGTCGTGTCGGCGGGAGTGGGCAACGCGATCGGCACGGCCGTCGGAGCCTGGCTGAAACAGCGTGCCCCGGAGATCATCATCGTGACGGTGGTGGCCTTCGTGCTGGCCGCCGCGGTCATGTCGGCGATCTTCTTCGGCACCCTGTTCGTGGCGTGCCTGGCCGCGGTCGCCGGGTTCGGGCAGGCCCTCGCGAAGCTGTCCCTGGACGCGCTGATCCAGCGCGACGTCCCCGAACTCGTCCGGAACTCGGCCTTCGCCCGCTCCGAGACACTGCTCCAGATGGCCTGGGTCGTCGGCGGAGCCATCGGGATCGCGATGCCGCTCAACGGCTCGCTCGGCCTCTCCGTGGCCGCCGGGATCGTCGCGCTGGGCTGGCTGACGACCGTGCGGGGCCTGCTCAGCGTGGCGCGGCGCGGCGGCTCGGCCCGGCCGCGGGTCTCCTGAGCCGCGCGGGGGCCACGCACGGCACGCCGCACCCCACGTGGGGGCACGGGTGGGCCTGCCCGATAGCCTTCGACCATGACCTTCCTGCCCCGCGGCAGAGCCGCTAATGGACAACGCGCCGCCCGCCGCCGCCGCGTCGTCGCCACCGTCGGCGCCGTTTCCGCCGGACTCCTCGTCCTGTCCGCCTGTGACAAGCCGACGCCGATGGCCACCATCTCGGTCGGCGACAACTCGGTGAGCTCCGAGACCGACTGCTACAACGACGGCGACGTGGTGAAGGCCGCGGAACTGGCGAAGTGCCTGACGTCCGAGGACGTCAAGTCCATCAAGGTCGACCCCGACGCGACCGTGCGGTTCGGTGTGGACCCGGAGATCGCGGACAAGGGCTGGACGATCCTGATGAACGGTCAGCCGCTGACCGACTCCAGCACGAAGACGTACCGGACCATTCCCGGCAGTGTCTTCTTCAACGAGCAGTACGGCGCCACGGGCAACTCGACGCGCGTCTCCGTCAAGGAGGGCGACAAGACCGTGACCGGTCTGTGGACCTTCAAGTTCAAGAAGGACGTCTGATCGCTGCCGCCGGGCCGAAGGTGCTCGTGGCCACCGCCGTCCCCGCCGAGCGGGACGCGGTGGCCGGGGTGTCGTCCGGCACGGGGCGCGAGATACGGCTCCCGGGGGCGACGCTCCACCGGTTCGGCGGGCGGGACCTGCTCGCCGCCGGTGTCGGGCCCGCCCGCGCCGCCGCCTCCGTCTCCGCGGCGCTGACCGCCGCGGCCCTCGACGGCACGCCGTACGGCCTCGTCGTCTGCGCGGGTGTCGCCGGCGGATTCCTGCCCGACGCGCCCGTGGGGTCACTCGTGATCGCCGACGCCGTCGTCGCGGCGGACCTGGGCGCCGAGGCGCCGGAGGGGTTCCTCCCCGTCACCGAGCTCGGCTTCGGGACCGTCAGCCACCTGCCGCCCGAATCACTCGTACGAGAGGTCGCCGCCGTCACCGGTGGACGGATCGGAACGGTTCTCACCGTCTCGACCGTGACCGGGAGCGCCGCCCGCGCCGCCGAACTGCGGTCCCGGCATCCCCGGGCCCTGGCCGAGGCCATGGAGGGGTTCGGGGTCGCCGAGGCGGCCGGGGCGCACGGGGTGCCGGTCCTGGAGATCCGCGCCGTGTCCAATCCCGTCGGCCCGCGTGACCGCGCCGCGTGGCGCATCGGCGACGCCCTCGCGGCCCTGACCGAGGCCTTCGGGAAGCTGGGGCCCCTCCTGGAGAGTTGGAACCCACATGACCGACGTGACTGAAACCGCCGAAGCCCTGCGGATCGCCTACTCGCCCTGCCCGAACGACACCTTCGTCTTCGACGCCTGGGCGCACGGCCGTGTCCCGGGCGCGCCCGCGCTCGACGTGACCTTCGCGGACATCGACATCACCAACGGGATGGCCGAGCGCGGCGAGTTCGACGTGCTGAAGGTGTCGTACGCCGTGCTGCCGTACGTCCTCGACGACTACGCGCTGCTGCCGTGCGGCGGCGCGCTGGGGCGGGGCTGCGGGCCGCTCGTGCTGACCCGCGACGGGGACGCCGGCCTGACCGACCTGACCGGTCGGACGGTCGCCGTGCCGAGCGAGAGGTCGACGGCCTATCTGCTGTTCCGGCTGTGGGCCGCGGAGACGGTTCCGGGCGGGGTCGGCGAGATCGTGGTCATGCCCTTCCACGAGATCATGCCGGCCGTACGGGACGGGAAGGTCGACGCGGGGCTCGTCATCCACGAGGCGCGTTTCACCTACCAGGACTACGGGCTGCGCAAGCTCGCCGACATGGGTGAGCACTGGGAGCTGACCACCGGGCTGCCGATCCCGCTGGGCGCGATCATCGCCCGGCGGTCACTGGGGACGGACCGGCTCCGGACGCTCGCCGAGGCCGCCCGTGCCTCGGTCCGTGCCGCCTGGGACGATCCCGAGGCCTCCCGCGCGTACGTCCTGGAGCACGCGCAGGAGATGGACCCGAAGGTCGCGGACCAGCACATCGGGCTCTACGTCAACGAGTTCACGGCGGATCTGGGCGACGACGGCTACGCGGCGGTCCGCGGACTGCTCACCCGCGCGGCGGCCGAGGGCCTGGTGCCGCCCCTCGGGCCGGACGCGCTGCTCTTCCCCTGAGTTCTTCCCCCGTGTCTTCGCGGACTCTCGTCGGAGCCCGCGCGGAACCCGGCCGCCGTCCGGCGGCCGGAGGTCACACGTCGAGTTGATCGGCGACCGCGCGCAGCAGGCCCGCGATCTTCTTGCCGGACGCCTTCTCGGGGTAACGGCCCTTCTCCAGCGTCGGCGTGATGTTCTCGAGAAGGGTCGTCAGGTCCTGGACGATCGAGGCCAGTTCGTCCGGCTTGCGCCGCTGGGCCACCGCGACCGACGGAGTCGGGTCCAGCAGAATCACCGAGAGTGCCTGATCGCCGCGCTGACCCGCCACGACACCGAACTCGACGCGCTGGCCGGGCTTGAGGGCGTCGACTCCGGCAGGCAGGACCGAGGAATGGACGAAGACATCGCCGCCGTCGTCACGGGAGAGAAAGCCGAAGCCTTTCTCCGTGTTGAACCACTTGACCTTGCCAGTCGGCAAAGCACACGCTCCCTCGATCGGTGCCGGACGCTCCTGGACGCCGGTTGAACTGCCGGTTGAACTGTCTGTTGAAGTACCGTCACGCAACACTACCGGGGGTCTCTCCAACTCAACACGGCTTAAAACGAGACTGAGCCCCCGCCTGTGTCGACAGAGGCCGAAAGTGGTGCGGGAGGGGCGCTGGATTCTGTTCCGTCGCCCCGGGAACTACCCTGGTCCGGTGCGCGACAAAACCCCAGCGAATTCCCCCGAAGCCGGTGACCGGCTGATCCGTGCCGGTGCCATCGTCTTCTTCCTCGGAGCGTTGGCCACTCTGGTCACCGTGGCACCGCTGTTCCTCGGTACGAATCCCTTTCCCACCTACATGTTCGGGCTGAGCATGCTCATGGGCGTCGGATTCCTGCTGGCCGCGGCGGGCCTGCTCCGGTCGGCCGCGGCGGGACGCCGCCGGGCCCGCGCCGTCCGTCCCTGAGGACCGTCAGCGGTACCGCTCCAGCCAGGCCGGGAACTCCGTGAGATCGCCGAGGACGACGTCCGCGCCCGCCGCGCGCAGTTCCTCGGCGTCGCACGGTCCGGTCGCCACGGCCACCGAGTACGCCCGCGCCGTGCGCGCGCCGCGTACGTCGCCGGTGTGGTCCCCGACGTAGACGCTCGCGCCGTGTTCGCGCAGCGCCACCGCCTTCTGTTCGGCCCACAGGTCGCCGACGAGTCCGTCCGCGTCGATGCCCAGGTGCTCCAGGTGCAGCCGGGCGTTGGGCTCCCACTTCGCGGTGACGACGACCGTGCGCCCGCCCGCCGCGCGCACCGCCTCCATCGCCTCGCGCGCGCCGGGCATCGCGGGCGAGCCCGTGATGGCGTGCTCGGGGTACATCCGGCGGTAGAGGTCGGCCATGGCGGCCGTCTCCTCCGGCGGGAACCAGTTGGCGAGTTCGTCCTCCAGCGGCGGGCCGAGCCGGGTGATCACGAGATCCGCGTCGATGTACGTCCCGGTGCGGGCCGAGATCGCCTCGTAGCAGGCGTGGATCCCGGGGCGGGAGTCGATCAGGGTCATGTCGAGGTCGAAGCCGACGGTCAGCACGGGAGAAGTCATATGAGCAATTGTGCCCAGGCCGTCCGGTGAACGGTCCGGCGCGTTCCTGACCACCGGACCGGCCGGCCGGGGGAACGGCGGGCTGGAGGGTCAGCGGCGGCGCTGGGAGCGCCAGACCAGGTAGAGGGCGGAGGCGGCGGCCGCGCCGCGGACGATCCAGGGCCAGGTCTGGGTCATCGCGTCGTTCAGGTGGCCCTCGGCGACGGGCGCGCCCCAGCGGCCGTTCGTCCGGCCCCAGATCCAGACGAGGCCGGCGGTGGCGGACAGCCCGGGCAGGACGAGGACGGCCCACTTGGACTCCGCGGGGGTCAGCCGGCGCGAGCCGTAGGCGATCAGCCAGCCGAGGCCGAGCGCGAACCAGTTGCCGAGGACGGCTCCGGCGACGAGGAGGGCGGCGGCGAGCAGGAGCAGGGGGTTGGAGTAGCCGCTCAGGCGCGGGAGGCGGCGGCGCGCGGCGGTCCCGGTCGCCGGTTCGTCCGCGGTGACCGGCGCCGCGGTCTTCGCCTCGGCGTCCTTCGTCCCGTCCTCGGCCGCGCGCTCCTTCTCGCCCGGGGGCGGCTTGAGCAGGTCCGGGATCTCCACGCCGCCCACGAACCCCGGCACGCTGTCGCCGAGCCCGAACGGGCTGTTCGTCACCCGCCACCAGTCCGGCTGGACGGCGCTGTCGCCCAGTTCCTGCGCGCTCGCCAGATGCGGCGGCGCCGGGACGTCGGCCCCGGCGCTCTCGACGGGGTGCTCCCGCGCGGGGCGCGGTCGCGGAACGACGCGGCGCAGCCCCTTGGGGCGCCCCTCGGGCTCGGCGGCGGCACGCTGGGCGGGCACGGCGGGGCGGGGCGGGCCACCGGCCGAGGGGCCGCCGGCGCTCTGTCCGGCCGCCGAGACGATCTCGTCGGGGGTGCCGAGGCGGTCGAGGATGCGGCGGACGGCGGCGGGGCCGTCGCCGGTCGCCTTCGCCCGGCGGCGGTCGATCTCCTCGCGCAGTTCCGAGACCAGGCGCATACGGGTCGCCGACGGCAACTGCCGCCGCTGGGCCAGGTCGCCGACCCGGCTCAGATAGTCGAAGACCAGCTGGTCGCTCTCGATCCCCACGAAGTCCCCTCCGGGGAAGGTGCGTTGGATACCCCGTGGTGACGAAGGTACCGGTTTTCCCGTTCCCGGGAGCTCCCCGCCCCCGGCTCGGGCAGCCGTACGACGTGGTCCCCCCTGCCCTCGCGGCGCGACCGGTGATCAGACCACGCGACGGGGGCCGGGCCCCGGGGGCACGGCACCCGCTAACGTTGACAGGATGAGCCCCGAGACGACCGCTCCGCGGTCCCTGGCGGAAGCCCTCCGCGCGCGGGACGACGCCTCCCTGTCCACTCTCCTGCGGTCCCGTCCGGACCTGATCACCCCCGTCCCCACGGACCTCACCCAGCTGGCCACCAGGGCGGGCACCCGGGCGTCGGTCGTGCGCGCCCTGGAGCGACTGGACCGTTTCGCGCTCCAGACGGCGGAGGCGCTCGCGGTGGCCTCGGAACCGGCGACGTACGACGAACTGCTCGGGCTGCTGGCGGGCGACGACCGTGACCCCGCGGTCACGGCGGCCTTCCCGCACGCGCTCGGGACGCTGCGCGAGCAGGCGCTCGTCTGGGGCGGCGACGACCGCCTCCGGCTGGTGCGGACGGCCCGCGAGCTGCTCGCGCCCTCGCCGCAGCACCCGTCCCCGACAGGGCTCGGACAGACGGTCGCCGAGGCGGCGGCCGGCATGTCGCCGGGACGCATCCAGGAGATCGTGGCCGCGGCGGGGCTGGCGAGCACCCATGACTCCGTCTCCGCGGTGGCGTCGCTCGGCGCCCTGTTCACCGACCGGCGCCGGATGTCGGCGCTGCTCGACGAGGCGCCGGCCGAAGCGGTCCAGGTGCTGTCACGGCTGGTGTGGGGGCCGCCGTACGGTCAGGTGACGGCGGAACCGGCGGCGCATCTGCGGTGGCTGATCGACCGGGGGCTGCTGCTGCCGACGGGGCCCGGCACGGTCGTGCTGCCCCGGGAGGTGGCCCTGCATCTGCGGGCGGGCCGCGCGCACCGGGTGACGGAGCCGGTGGCGCCCGCCGTGGAGGCCGCCTCGACGCACCGTCCACAGGTTGTGGACGCCGCCGCGGCCGGCCAGGCGTACACGACGCTGGCGACGGTCGAGGAGCTGCTGAAGGACTGGCACGAGGGCGGCCCGGCGGTGCTGCGCGCCGGCGGACTGAGCGTGCGCGACCTGAAGCGGACGGCGGTCGCGCTCGACGTCTCCGAGCCGATCGCCGCGTTCTGGGTGGAGCTCGCCCACGCGGCCGGCCTGGTGGCCTCGGACGGCGAGACGGAGGAGCGGTACGCGGCGACCCCGGCCTACGACGAGTGGCTGGAGCGGCCCGCCGCCGAGCGCTGGACGCGGCTCGCCTCGGCGTGGCTCGCGGCGACCCGCACGGCGGGGCTGGTCGGCGGCCGGGACGCGAAGGACCGTACGCTCTCGGCGCTCGGCCCCGGTCTCGACCGTTCCGCGGCGCCCGAGGTCCGGCACCGCGTGCTGGCCCTGCTCGCCGCGCTCCCCGAGGGCGCGACGCCCGCCAAGGACTCGCTCCTCGCCCGGCTCGCCTGGGAGCGCCCCCCGCGCGAGCGTCCCGCTCCGGACGACCTCCGCGCCCGCCTGGCCGGGTGGACCCTGTCCGAGGCGGAGCTGCTCGGGGTCACCGGCCGGGGCGCGCTGTCCGCGCAGGGGCGGGCGCTGCTCGGGCTGCCCGCGGCGGACACCCCGGCACCGGAGGCCCCCGGTCCCGGCGCCAGGCTCCCCGCCCACCGGCGCCACCACCCCGCGCCCACCCCCGCCCCCGTGCCGCACTCCCCCGCCGAGCGGGCGGCCGCGGCGGACCGGGCCGCCCGGCTCCTCGCGCCGCTGCTGCCGGAACCGCTCGACCACGTCCTGCTCCAGGCGGACCTGACGGCGGTCGCGCCCGGCCCCCTCAAGCGCCCCCTGGCCGACACCCTCGGGGTGCTCGCGGACGTCGAGTCCAAGGGCGGGGCGACGGTCTACCGCTTCACACCGGGCTCGGTACGCCGGGCGCTCGACGCGGGCCGTTCGGCCTCCGACCTGCAGGCCTTCCTCACCACCCATTCCCGTACGCCGGTCCCGCAGCCGCTCGCCTACCTGATCGACGACGTGGCGCGCCGGCACGGCCATCTGCGGATCGGGGCGGCGTCCGCGTACGTCCGCTGCGACGACGACGCGGTGCTCGGCGAGATCCTCGCCGACAAGCGCTCGCAGGGGTTCGGACTCCGGCGGCTCGCGCCCACGGTGCTGGCCGCCCAGACCGACCCGGCGTCCCTGCTCGCGGGCCTGCGGTCGATGGGCTTCGCGCCCGCCGCCGAGTCCGCGGAGGGGGACGTCCTGATCACCCGGGCGCACGCCCACCGGACCCCGCCGCGCACCGCCCCGGCACCCGTCCCGGACGGCCCGCCGGTCCCGGACGCCACCCTCCTCGGGGCCGCGGTCCGCGCCATCCGGGCCGGCGACCTCGCCTCCACCGCCCCGCGCAAGGAGGACCCGGCCGACGGCCGCACCGGCGGGGAGCTGCCACGCACCAGCTCCGCCGAGACCCTCGCCACCATGCAGGCCGCCGTCATGACCGGCGAGGCCGTGTGGATCGGGTACGTGAACGCCGAGGGCTCGGCCAGCCAGCGCGTCATCGCCCCCATCCGGGTCGAGGGCGGCTTCGTCACGGCGTACGACCACACCGCGGACGAGGTCCGCACCTATCCGCTGCACCGGGTCACGGGGGTGGCGGAGCTGGCGGACGACCAGCCGTGATCACCCGCCGGTAGGGCACACTGGAGGTTTGGCCGAGCACCCGCGCCGGGTGCCGCCGCCCAGAAAGGCACGGGTGTGAACGGACCCCTCATCGTCCAGTCCGACAAGACGCTCCTGCTCGAAGTCGATCACGAGCTGGCCGACGCCTGCCGTCGGGTCATCGCCCCCTTCGCCGAGCTGGAGCGGGCCCCCGAGCACATCCACACCTACCGGGTGACGCCCCTCGGCCTGTGGAACGCGCGGGCCGCCGGGCACGACGCCGAGCAGGTCGTGGACGCGCTGGTGGAGTTCAGCCGCTATCCGGTCCCGCACGCGCTGCTCGTGGACATCGCCGAGACGATGGACCGCTACGGACGTCTCACGCTGAGCAAGCACCCGGCCCACGGGCTCGTCCTCACCACCACCGACCGGCCCGTCCTCGAAGAGGTGCTGCGCTCGAAGCGCATCGCGCCGCTGGTCGGCGCCCGGCTCGACCCCGACACCGTGGCCGTGCACCCCTCCGAGCGCGGCCAGATCAAGCAGACCCTGCTGAAGCTCGGCTGGCCGGCCGAGGACCTCGCCGGATACGTCGACGGGGAGGCGCACGCGATCGAGCTGGCGGAGGACGGCTGGGCACTGCGGCCGTACCAGAAGCAGGCCGTGGAGAACTTCTGGCACGGCGGTTCCGGTGTGGTCGTCCTCCCCTGCGGCGCCGGCAAGACGCTCGTCGGGGCCGGTGCCATGGCGCAGGCCAAGGCGACCACCCTCATCCTCGTCACCAACACCGTCTCCGCCCGGCAGTGGAAGCACGAGCTGGTGAAGCGGACCTCGCTGACCGAGGAGGAGATCGGCGAGTACAGCGGCACGCGCAAGGAGATCCGTCCGGTCACGATCGCCACCTACCAGGTGCTGACGACCCGGCGTAAGGGCGTCTACCCCCACCTGGAGCTCTTCGACTCCCGCGACTGGGGCCTGATCCTCTACGACGAGGTCCACCTGCTGCCCGCTCCCGTCTTCAAGTTCACCGCCGACCTCCAGGCCCGGCGCCGGCTCGGGCTGACCGCCACCCTGGTGCGGGAGGACGGGCGCGAGTCGGACGTCTTCTCGCTCATCGGGCCCAAGCGGTTCGACGCGCCGTGGAAGGAGATCGAGGCGCAGGGCTACATCGCGCCCGCCGACTGCGTCGAGGTGCGGGTGAACCTCACGGACTCCGAGCGGCTCGCGTACGCCACCGCCGAGGCCGAGGAGAAGTACCGCTTCTGCGCCACGACCGCGACCAAGCGGAAGGTGACCGAAGCACTGGTGCGCAGGTTCGCGGGGCAGCAGATCCTCGTGATCGGGCAGTACATCGACCAGCTCGACGAGCTGGGCGAACACCTGAACGCGCCGGTGATCAAGGGCGAGACCAGCAACGCCCAGCGGGAGAAGCTGTTCGACGCGTTCCGGGAGGGCGAGATCAGCGTGCTCGTCGTGTCCAAGGTCGCCAACTTCTCCATCGACCTGCCGGAGGCCACGGTGGCCATCCAGGTCTCGGGCACCTTCGGCTCCCGCCAGGAGGAGGCCCAGCGCCTGGGCCGCGTCCTGCGCCCGAAGGCGGACGGCCACCAGGCCCACTTCTACTCCGTCGTCGCCCGCGACACCATCGACCAGGACTTCGCCGCCCACCGCCAGCGCTTCCTGGCGGAACAGGGCTACGCCTACCGAATCATGGACGCGGACGAACTCCTGACCGACACCGAGTGACCAGGCGGACCCCAGCCCCTCCGGCGCTGAGGAGCGGGGGCTGGGGCGGAGCCTCGGGTACGGCGGGCCGACCGAGCCGAGCCATGTGAAGGACGGCCGGTCCGGGGGCCGGGAAAGGAAAGCGGGCGGCGCCTAGCGGCGCCGAACACCGGCTTCCTCGCCGTACTCGCCGAGAAGCACGACGCCGATCGCCGCGCGGGCGAAGACCTTGACGGCCCGCACGGCGTCGCCGAGACGGTGCCGGTGGTCGACGGAGGTGACGGCCGTCGCGCCACGCGCGACGGAGACGTGATGGGCAGGACCAGGGGTGAAAGTGGCTGCACTCATACCTCCATGGTGCGTCCACGTCCCTCGAACGGCGTCGGTCCACGGACCGAACCTCTCCACCCCCCGGGTAGGCCTGCGGGCCACCCGCCCTACGCCTCCCGGCGGACCCCGCCCCCTAGGGCCTCCGGTCCACGCCCCTGAGACGGTGATCCGGCGCGGGGAAATCCGTTCGCCCCGCACCAGGACCTTCGCCTAGAATCTTCGGTCTTGCCCGCCTCCCTCGATGGAGCGCCGCCGCCCGGCCGGAAACCGGACGGCACCAGGAATCACGCGCGGATCCCCCTACGGACTCCGCGCGCGGATTCCCCGCACGGATTTCGCAGAGACGCACCGTCTGCACCGTTCCCGCAGCAGGTCCCCGGAGGCAATTCCACGTGTCCACCCTGTCCGACGATCCGTCCGGCCCCCCGGCGGCGTCACCGTCCGCAGCCGCGTCCGCCGATCCGCTCTCCCGCGAGCGCGCCCACCTCGCCCAGTCCCGTTCGGCGCTCCGCGCGATGCGCGAGGACGCCGAGAACCTCGACATCCGCGACGTCACCGCGAACTGGGTGAACGCCGAGGTGCTGCACCGGCAGATCAACGAGCGCATCAAGGCCCTCGCCGACCTCAGCCACACCCCGCTGTTCTTCGGACGGCTCGACTATCTGCACGCTCCGGGCGTCGACCTGGCCGAGGGCGCGGAGGGCGAGCAGTTCTACATCGGACGACGGCACGTGCACGACGCCGGCGGCGACCCGATGGTCATCGACTGGCGCGCGCCGGTGTCGCAGCCGTTCTACCGGGCCTCGAAGAAGGACCCGATGGACGTCGCGCTGCGCCGCCGCTTCGGCTACACCGGCGGCGACCTCACCGCCTACGAGGACGAGCACCTCTCCGATCCGGCCGAGGCCGCGGCCACCAGCAAGCTGCTCCAGCAGGAGATCGAGCGCCCGCGCGTGGGTCCGATGCGCGACATCGTGGCGACCATCCAGCCGGAGCAGGACGAGATCGTCCGGTCCGGGCTGTCCGGTTCGGTCTGTGTGCAGGGGGGTCCCGGCACCGGGAAGACCGCCGTCGGCCTGCACCGGGTCGCGTACCTGCTGTACGCGCACCGCGACCGGCTCGCCCGCACCGGCACCCTGGTCATCGGGCCGAACAGCTCCTTCCTGCACTACATCGAACAAGTCCTGCCCGCGCTGGGCGAGTTGGATGTCAAGCAGGCGACCGTCGACGATCTCGTCGCCCATGTCGAGGTGCGCGGCGCCGACGAGGCGGCCGCGGCCGTGATCAAGGGCGACGCCCGGATGGCCCAGGTGCTGCGCCGGGCCGTCCGCTCGCACGTGACCCTGCCGACCGAGCCGGTGGTGGTGGTCCGGGGATCCCGGCGCTGGCGCGTCGCCGCCTACGAACTGGAGGAGATCGTGCGGGAGCTGCTCGACCGCGACATCCGGTACGGCGCCGCCCACCAGGCGCTTCCGCAGCGGATCGCGCACGCCGTGCTGGTCCAGATGGAGCGCTCGGGAGAGGCGCCGGACGACCGGGTGCAGGACGCCGTCGCCCGCAACGCCGCCGTGAAGGCCGCGGTCAAGGCGATCTGGCCGCCGGTCGACCCCGCGAAACTCGTGCTCAGACTGCTGACCGACGCGGACTTCCTCGCCGCGCAGGCGGAGGGGCTGCTCGACGAGGGCGAGCAGAAGGAGATCCTCTGGGCGAAGCCGGTGCGGAGCGTGAAGTCCGCCAAGTGGTCGGCCGCCGACGCCGTGCTGATCGACGAGGCCACCGACCTGGTGCAGCGCACGCACTCGCTGGGGCACGTGGTGCTCGACGAGGCGCAGGACCTCTCGCCGATGCAGTACCGCGCGGTCGGGCGGCGCTGCACGACGGGGTCGGCGACCGTGCTCGGGGACCTGGCGCAGGGGACGACCCCCTGGGCGACCCGGAGCTGGGCCGAGGCGCTCGGCCACCTGGGCAAGGGGGACGCCGTCGTGGAGGAGCTGACGGCGGGGTTCCGCGTCCCCACGGACGTCATCACGTACGCGTCCCGGCTGCTGCCGCACATCGCGCCCGGCCTCGCGCCGGTGGCGTCGGTGCGGGAGAATCCGGGCTTCTTCGCGGTGCGCCCGAGCACGGCGGACACGGCGGACGCCGATGTCGTGGGTGCGGTGGAGGAGCTGCTGGACCACGAGGGGTCGGTCGGGCTGATCGCCGCCGACTCCCGGATCCCGGTGCTCGCCGAGGCGCTGACGGCGGCCGGGCGGACGTATCTCGGTCCGGGCGAGGAGACGACGGCCGAGACCCGGCTGACCCTGGTGCCGGCCTCGCTCGCCAAGGGCCTGGAGTACGACTACGTGGTCCTGGACGAGCCGCGGGCCGTCGTCGACGGTGAACCGGACGAACGCACCGGTCTGCGCCGCCTGTACGTGGCCCTCACCCGCGCGGTCTCGGGACTGATCGTCACGCACGCGGCCCCCCTCCCACCCGAGCTGGCCGCCTGACCGCCGACGGCTCCCGGCGCGCGTGCCGGGAGCCGGGAGCCGTCGGAGACTCCTACGTGTCGAGGGCCGTCCGCCACTCGCGTACGGACTCCGCCGAGACCGGTCCCGTCCAGCCCTTTGGCCGCGCCGCGCCGCCGATGTGGAAGGCGTCGAGGCCCGCCGCGCGCAGCCGTGGCACGTGGTCGAGGCGCAGACCGCCGCCGACCATGATCCGCGGTTCGTATCCCGGTTCACCGTGACGGGCGGCCTCGGTCACGAGGGCGGGGACCCCGTCGTCGACGCCCGCCGGGGACCCGGCGGTCAGGTAGGCGTCGAGCCCCGGCAGGTCCGCGAGCTGCTTGCGCAGGGCGTCACGGTCGACGGCGTGGTCGATCGCCCGGTGGAACGTCCAGCGGCAGCCGTCCAGTTCGGCGACGATCCGCTCGACGGCGGTCACGTCGGGGCCGCCGTGCTCGTCGAGGAAGCCCAGCACGAACTCGTCAGCGCCCGCGGCCCGCATCTCGCCCGCGGCCCGCACGAGCGCCTCGACGCCCTTCGCGCCTCCCGCGGCGAAACCGTCCGACAGCCGCAGCATCACGCGCAGCGAGATGTCGACGGAGGCACGGATCCCGGTGAAGGTCTCCACCGGCGGGGTCAGGCCGTCGGCGGCCATGTCGGTGACCAGTTCCAGCCGGTCCGCACCGCCGGCCTGAGCGGCGACCGCGTCCTCCACGCCGAGGGCGATCACCTCCAGGAGTGCGCTCTTCCGCTCGCTCATCGGACCTCTTCCCTCGGGCGGCTATAGGTCTAGTCCAATCAAAGAATACGCGGCCGGGGGTGACCGCGCGAGAAGATCACGGCGGGCGCGGGACCCGCCGAGGGTCCCCCCGGCGGCCCTTCTCTTCCCCGGCCTCTCCCGGCTGTCCCCGGCCTCCCCCGCCGTCACCCGGTCAGCTCCCCGGCGGGACAATGGCGCCATGGCAGCAGAGAGCGACCGTCACCCGGCCCGCGCCGAACTGGTGGAGCGCTGGACGGGGACCGTGCTGGCCGCCCGTGGCGGCGACGGCGGATCCGGCCCCGCGCCGGAGCCCTACGCGGCGAACCTCCTGGACCGCTGGGCCGAACCCCGGCGCCGGTACCACACCACGGACCACCTGCTCGCGGTGCTCGGCCACGTCGACACGCTGGAGGCGCACGGGGAGCACGCGGCGGACCCGGCCGCCGTACGCCTGGCGGCCTGGTTCCACGACGCCGTGTACCTCCCGGACCGCTCGGAGAACGAGGAGCGCTCCGCCCGGCTCGCCGAACGCGCCCTGGCCGAGCTGGGCCTCGGCGCGGACCGTACCGCCGAGGTCGCCCGGCTCGTCCGGCTCACCGTCTCGCACGACCCGGCCGACGGGGACAGCAACGGCGCCGTCCTGTGCGACGCCGACCTGGCGATCCTGGCCTCGCCCCCGGCCGCGTACACCGCGTACGCCGCCGCCGTCCGCGAGGAGTACGCCTTCGTCCCCGACGACGCCTTCCGCGTGGGCCGGACCGCCGTACTGCGCCAACTCCTCGACCTTCCACGACTGTTCAGGACGTCGTACGGGGAACGCGTCTGGACGGAACCCGCGCGCCGGAACATCGCCGAGGAACTGGCCGCGCTGTCCGACGCGTGACGGACGGCGGTCCGCGGCGGCCGGCGGTGGACGGCGAACGGGAAACGGGTTCGACGCCGGGCACCGGAGCCCGTACGAAGGACCCATGCCCCCGAGCCCCGGACCCCTGAAGCCGGTCATACCCGTGAACGCCGGCGCCCGCGCCGGTGACCGTCCCCGCATGCCCCTGTCCGTCTACATCCTCGCCCTCTCCGTCTTCGCCCTCGGCACCAGCGAGTTCATGCTGTCCGGGCTGTTGCAGCCCGTCGCGGACGACATGGACGTGTCGATCCCGCGGGCGGGCCTGCTGATCTCGGCGTTCGCGATCGGCATGGTCGTCGGCGCGCCGCTGCTCGCCGTGGCGACGCTCCGTCTGCCGAGGCGGACCACCCTGGTCGCCCTGATCGCGGTCTTCGGACTGGGACAGGTGGCCGGCGCCCTCGCGCCCGGCTACGCCGTGCTGTTCGTCTCCCGTGTCGTCAGCGCCCTGGCCTGCGCCGGGTTCTGGGCGGTCGGCGCGTCCGTGGCCGTCGCGATGGTGCCGGCGACCTCGCGGGCCCGGGCGCTGGCCGTGATGATCGGCGGACTGTCGATCGCCAACGTGATCGGCGTGCCGGCCGGCGCCTTCCTCGGTGAGGGCCTCGGCTGGCGGTCGGCGTTCTGGGCGGTCGGGGCGGCGTCCGCGGTCGCGCTCGTCGGCATCGTGACCCTCGTCCCCCGCATCCCGCTCCCCGCGGAGCGGCCCCGGCTGAGCGGGGAACTGCGCGTCTTCCGCGACCGGCGGGTCTGGCTGTCGATCGGCACGATCATGCTCACCGCGGGCGGTGTCTTCTGCGCGTTCAGCTATCTCGCGCCGCTGCTCACCGATGTGGCCCGCCTGGACGTCGGCTGGGTCCCGCCCGTGCTGGCGCTGTTCGGGGTGGGCGCGCTGATCGGGACCGCGCTCGGCGGGCGGTTCGCCGACGCGCACCTGTTCGGCGTCCTCATCGGCGGGATGGCGGCGGACGTCGTCGTCCTCGTCGCGTTCGCCCTGCTCGGCCGGTACGCCGTCGCGGCCGTCCTGCTCTCCTTCCTCCTCGGGATCTCCTGCTTCTGCACCGCCCCCGCCCTGAACGCCCAGATGTTCGACGTCGCCGCGGCCGCTCCCACGCTGGCCGCGGCCACCACCACCTCCGCCTTCAACCTGGGCAACGCCGCCGGGCCCTGGCTCGGCGGTGCCGTCATCGACGCGGGGCTCGGCTACCCGGCCACCGCGTGGGCGGGCGCGCTGATGACGGCGGGCGCCATCGGCCTGGCCGTCGTCTCGCTGCGGCTGCACCGGCGTACGCCGGGCTCGCGGGTCGTGGGCAGGTCGGACTCCGCGACCGATCCCGTACGTTCCGAAGCTTGATCGGTCCTATTCTCGGCCGCATGACAGACATGGATGGGGACCAGGTGCCGGAGACCGGCGCCGGTCCGGCGGCGCTGCCCCGGCAGACGGCGGGGTGGTTCCTGGAGGGGAACGGGGCCGGGAACGGGGGCACGGTCCCGCCGTTCACCGGGCGGCGCCGGAGGGGCGGCCCGGAGATCGGCACCGAGCGGCTCACCCTCCAGGAGGTCACCCGGGCGGCCGCCGCCGACCTGCGCGCGGGCGGCACGGGCGGGTTCGCCTGGATCGAGAGCGGCCCCTTCGAGGGCACCGCGGACGCCGCCGCCATGGTCGTGCGCGCGTACGAGGAGGGGGTCCACCGGCCGGAGTGGGGGATGTTCGTCCTCGTACGGCGGGAGGACGGGCGGGCTGTCGGCGCCATGGGCTTCCACGGCGTACCGGACAAGGAGGGCGGCGCCGAGGTCGGGTACGACCTCGCGGAGAACGCCCGCGGCCAGGGCTACGCGACGGAGGCCCTGCGCGCCCTGTCCGAGTGGGCCCTCGCCCGGGACGACGTCGAATTCCTGTTCGCCGCCATCGACCGGGACAACGCCCCGTCCCAACGCGTGGTCGCCCGCGCCGGGTTCACCCGCGTCAGCGAGGAGGCGGAGCGGATCGCGTACGAACTCCACGACCTGGAGCCGTCGTTGCGGCTGTACGCCCGCGGGCGCTGACACGGGACGGGGCGACCGCACACGTCACGAAGCGCGGGCACGCGGAGTCACGCGGCGCGCTTGCGGCGGCGCAGTCCCGCCCCGTGCAGCAGCCGTACGACCTCGCGGCTGCTGACCTCCA
Organism: Streptomyces sp. NPDC002580; assembly: GCF_042889485.1. Taxonomy (NCBI): domain Bacteria; kingdom Bacillati; phylum Actinomycetota; class Actinomycetes; order Kitasatosporales; family Streptomycetaceae; genus Streptomyces; species Streptomyces sp. NPDC002580. Next base: position 415,232 of record NZ_JBIAQZ010000005.1, read on the forward strand.
CCGCCCCCGCGGCGACCGCGTCCGCGTAGCGGTGCGAGGGGATGTCGTAGTGGTCCCGCTCGAAGGCGCGCGCGGGCGCTCCCAACTCGCTCGCGAACACGTGCAGTTCGTCGTACGAGACGTCGCTGATCAGGTGGGACCACACCCGGCCGTGCCCCGGCCAGGTGGGGGGATCTATGTAGACGGTCACGAGGACGGGGCTTCGCCGGTCGCCGAACTCAGGGAGCCCACCGGGGACACCTTCACGCCCGCCTGGTGGCAGACCCAGTGCGGATCGGGGCCCAACTCGGGCTCGACCTCCAGGGCGTGCGGGTCGCCGCTGCCGCAGACCGGGCAGAGCGGCCACCGTCCGTACCGCTCCAGGAGCGCGTCCTGGACGTCCTGGGCGACCAGTCCGGCGACGAATCCGGCACCCTCCGGCCACTGTTCGACCCACCAGCGGCGCTGCGCCACCGAGTCCTCGACGAGGGAGACGACGTCCGCCTCGGCGACCCGGCCCGCGACCAGGTCGGCGAGCACGTGGGCGCGCGCGGCGTGCAACGCCTGCTCCATGGGGCTGAGGGGGTTGCCGGTGGGGTCCATGTCCCCATTGTGCGCACCCTTGACCGTATGCCCCAAAGGAAAATATCTTTCATCATGTGACCCATGACGTGAAGGAAATTTTCGCGGGTGAGGCGCCGCCCGCCCCCGCCGCCCTCGCGGCCAAGGTGCGGACCCTCGCCCCGTCGATGACCCGCTCCATGCAGCGGGTCGCCGAGGCCGTCGCCGGCGACCCGGCCGGCTGCGCGGCCCTCACGGTCACCGGCCTCGCCGAGCTCACCGGCACCAGCGAGGCCACGGTCGTGCGGACCGCCCGGCTCCTCGGCTATCCCGGCTACCGCGACCTGCGCCTCGCGCTCGCCGGGCTCGCCGCCCAGCAGCAGTCGGGACGGGCCCCGGCCGTCACCGCCGACATCGCGGTCGACGACCCCATCGCCGACGTCGTGGCCAAGCTCGCCTACGACGAACAGCAGACCCTCGCCGACACCGCCGCCGCGCTCGACACCGTCCAGCTCGGTGCCGCCGTCGCCGCGATAGCCACCGCCCGCCGCGTCGACATCTACGGAGTCGGCGCGTCCGGCCTGGTCGCCCAGGACCTGCTGCAGAAGCTCATGCGGATCGGTCTCATCGTGCACGCGCACAGCGACCCGCACCTCGCGGTGACCAACGCGGTGCAGTTGCGCGCCAAGGACGTGGCGATAGCCATCACGCACTCCGGCTCCACCGGCGACGTCATCGAACCGCTGCGGGTCGCCTTCGAGCACGGCGCGACGACCGTGGCGATCACCGGCCGCCCGAACGGACCGGTGGCGCAGTACGCCGACCACATCCTCACCACCTCGACCGCCCGCGAGAGCGAGCTGCGTCCGGCGGCCATGTCGTCGCGCACCAGCCAGCTGCTGGTGGTGGACTGTCTGTTCGTGGGGGTCGCCCAGCGCACCTACGAGACGGCGGCACCGGCGCTGTCCGCCTCGTACGAGGCCCTGGCCCACCGCCACACCCCGCGCGGCGGCCGATAGCCGCGCCACCGGCCCCACGGCACCACCCACACGACACGACCGCACGACACCGCCCCCACACCACGCCCCCGCGCCCCGACCGCGCGCGGCGGCCGACCGTCACACCGCACGACAGACCCGGGGGACTCGATCCAGCGGGGAGACCGCGGTCCCGTGGGCGTCCGGCCGCGCCCGCGCGACGGTGCCGCACACCGCTCCCGCCCGCACCCCGTCCCGGGGCGCGGTACGCCACCTCACCGGAAAGAGCCGCTCCCGTCATGACCTCCATGTCCCACCACGGCGATCTTCGAGCAGAGTTGGAGACGCTGACCACCGAGGCGTTCCGCCCCGAGCTGTCCGAGATCGACCGGCTGCCCACGCTGGAGATCGCGAAGCTCATGAACGGGGAGGACACGACGGTGCCGACGGCCGTCGCCGAGCGACTCCCGCTCATCGCCGACGCGATCGACGCCATCGCGGAGCGCATGGCCCGCGGCGGGCGTCTCGTCTACGCGGGCGCCGGCACCGCCGGCCGCCTCGGCGTCCTGGACGCCTCCGAGTGCCCGCCCACCTTCAACACCGATCCCTCCCGGGTCGTCGGGGTGATCGCGGGCGGTCCGACCGCGATGGTCACCTCGATCGAGGGCGCCGAGGACTCCCGGGAACTCGCGGCGGCGGATCTGGAGGCCCTCGCCCTCACGGCCGACGACACGGTGGTCGGGGTCTCCGCCTCGGGCCGCACCCCGTACGCCGTGGGCGCGGTCGAGCACGCCCGGTCGCGCGGCGCGCTGACGGTCGGCCTGTCCTGCAACGCGCACAGCCCGCTCGCGGCGGCCGCCGACCACGGCATCGAGGTCGTGGTCGGCCCCGAACTGCTCACCGGCTCCACCCGCCTGAAGTCCGGCACGGCGCAGAAGCTCGTCCTCAACATGCTGTCGACGATCACGATGATCCGGCTCGGCAAGACGTACGGGAACCTGATGGTCGACGTGCGCGCCTCGAACGAGAAGCTGCGGGCCCGCTCCCGCAGGATCGTCGCGCTCGCCACCGGCGCCTCCGACAAGGAGATCGAGGACGCGCTGGCGGCCACGGACGGCGAGGTGAAGAACGCCGTCCTGACGATCCTCGGCGACGTGGACGGCCCGACGGCCGCCCGCCTTCTGGAGGAGAGCGAGGGCCATCTGCGCGCCGCGCTGGCGGCGGCGGCCCGCTGACCAGCACGCTCGGGGAGTGCGTACACCGGACTCCACCACAGCAGCGGCGATCCTCCCCCTCGTGGGCGGCCCGCCGAACGTCCGCTCCGTCGCCCACTGCATGACCCGGCTCCGGCTGGGTCTGCGGGACCGGAGCCTGGTCGACGAGGACGGTCTGCGGGCGCTGCCCGCCGTCCTCGGCCTGGTCTCCGACGACGGCTCGTACCAGATCGTGCTGGGCCCGGGCACGGTCGCCCGGGTGGCGCCGGAGTTCGAGGCGCTCCTGACGACCCCGGCCGACCGCCTCCTGCCGGGCGGCACCGACCCGGCGACCGCGGCCGGGAGCCTCGCCGCGCCGGGCACCGGTCCCGCGACGACGGCCGAGGACCTCGCCCGGCACGGCGCCGAGCTGAAGGCCGCCCGGAGCCGGCGCAACGCCACCCCGTTCAAACTCCTCCTGCGGCGGATCGCCGACATCTTCGTGCCGCTGATCCCCGCGCTGATCGGCTGCGGGGTGATCGCGGGCCTGAACGGCCTGCTGATCAATCTCGGCGTGCTGACCGGCCTCACCCCGGCCCTGACCGCGATCTCCAGCGGGTTCATGGCGCTGATCGCCGTCTTCGTCGGCTTCAACACGGCCAAGGAGTTCGGCGGCACCCCGATCCTGGGCGGCGCGGTGGCCGCGGTCGTCGTGTACGCGGGGGTCGCCAGGGTGACGGTCCTCGGCATGACGCTCGCCCCGGGCCAGGGCGGTGTCCTCGGGGCCCTGGCCGCGGCGCTCCTCGGGACGTACGTGGAGAAGTGGTGCCGCCGCCGGGTCCCGCCGACCCTGGACGTCCTGGTCACCCCCACCGTCACCGTGCTGGTGACCGGCCTGGTCACCCTGTACGCCCTGATGTACGTCGCCGGTGAACTGTCCGCCGCCATCGGCGCGGCCGCCGCCTGGCTGCTCTCCACCACGGGAGCCTTCGCCGGTCTCGTCCTCGGCGCCCTGTTCCTCCCCCTGGTGATGCTGGGGCTGCACCAGGCCCTCATCCCCATCCACACCACGCTCATCGGGCAGCAGGGCTACACCGTCCTGCTGCCCGTCCTCGCCATGGCGGGCGCGGGGCAGGTCGGCGCCGCCCTCGCGGTGTACGTCCGGCTGCGCCACGACACCTCGCTGCGTACGACGATCAGATCGGCGCTCCCCGCCGGTCTCCTCGGCGTCGGCGAACCCCTGATCTACGGCGTCTCCCTCCCCCTCGGCCGCCCCTTCCTCACCGCCTGCGTGGGCGGCGCGGCGGGCGGCGCCTTCATCGGCTTCTTCTCGATGCTGGGCGACCAGGTCGGCTCGACGGCCATCGGCCCCTCCGGCTGGGCCCTGTTCCCGCTGCTGTCCGGCAACCGGGGCCTCGCCCTCACCGCGGCGATCTACGCGGGCGGTCTGTTCACGGGGTACGCCGTCGGGTTCACGGCCACCTACTTCTTCGGCCTCCGCGGCCGTTCCCCGGTCCGCGCGGCGGAACCGGCCGCCGTGTAGCCGGACTGTCGGTGGCGCGTGCGAGGCTGGTGTCATGAACCACGCACAGCTGACCGCCCTCGGCCGCGCCCTGCGGCTGCTCGGGGAGCACGGCGAATCCCTGAACGCCGACACCCCCGACGCCAAGCTGCACGAGGTCAAGGCGGACCTGAAGCGGGCGCTGGACCTGCTCGACGAGACGGTGACGACGGCGGCGCCGACCACCCGCTGCTCCGAGCACCCGAACGGCCCGGTGGACGAGAGCGCCCCGGACCGCTGCCTGCTGTGCGAGACGCGCCGCCGCACGGCCCGCCGCACCGAGGTCAACGACGCGTACGCGCACGGCCGGACGCCCTCCCCGGACGAGCTCCCCGACCGCGCCATGTCGCGGTACGGCGTCCGGGGCGACCGGCCCATGCCCCAGCAGCGCTGGCTCCCGGAAGTCTGGACCGGCCAGGAGTGGCACCTCTGCGGCACGCCCCGCCGCGACCGCCAGGAAGCCGAGCGCTACCTCGCCGCCGAGCGCAGGACCCCCCGGCCCGGCATGGCCTACCGCCTGGTCCACGAGTTCACCGACTACGAGGTGCTCCGCATCTGGGGCACGCCGGTCAAGGTCGACATCGAACCGATGGGGAACCTGTAGGCGACCCGGCCCGCACGGGAGCGCGCCCGCCCGAGGACACCGGCGTCGGCCGCCGAGCCCGCGCCGCCCGGGTCGCTCACCGGTCACCCGGTCACGGCAGGCGTCCCTCCGCGTTGAGCCTCCGCACCCTGGCCCGCAGCACCTCGCCCGGCGGCGCCTCCCCGAGCGCGTCGGGAGGACAGTCCCACTCGCGTCCCCCTCCGGGCGGCCTCAGTTGCACGTAGCCTCCCTCGCGGCCCATCACCTGGCCGAGCCGTCCGTCCCGTACGTCGACGGCGTACTCCTCGCTCATGCCTCGCCACCGCCCTCGCCGGTGCCGCACGCGCGCAGTACGGCGGTCAGCCTCTGGGCGGTGCCCACGTTGCAGCGGCCGAGCGCGACCAGGGCGAACGGCTCGCCGCTCGCGCCGGTCACCGGATCGACCCCCAGTGACGGCAGCACCACCCCGACCCCGGTCAGGGCCGCCCGCAGCTCCGCCACGATCTCCTCCGTCGGCCGCACCCGGTTGTTCGACGTCATGCCCATCGCACCGATCCCTCCACGTTGAGTGTTCGCTTTCACCACCCAGCGTGACCACTACCCCTCTAGCCTGGGAAGGGACGGCGGTCCAACAACCCCTCCTGTTGGACAAGGAGTTGCCATGCCCGGATCCAAGGACCTCGACCCGTCCTCCTCACCGCGCGCCATGATCGGCGCCGAGCTGCGGCACGCCCGCGAGAACGCGGGCCTGAGCCAGTCCGAACTGGGCGAACCGCTCTTCGTCAGCGGTTCGTTCATCGGCCAACTGGAGTCGGGGACGCGGCGGTTGCAGCTTGAGTACGCCGTCCGGATAGACGAGATCCTGGGGGCGAACGGGTTCTTCGAGCGCAATTGCAGGGCGCTGGCCAGGTCCAGGTACCCGGACCACTTCGTGGAGGCGGCGGAGGCGGAGGCGGTTGCCACGGCGATCAGGGAGTTCGCGCCGACGCTGGTCCCCGGGCTGTTGCAGTCGAAGGAGTACGCGCAGGCGATGTTTCGCAGGGGACGTCCAACGGCAAAGACGCAGGTCATCGACGAGTTGGTCGCGGCCCGGCTCGACCGCGCGCGTTTGCTCGACGATCCAACAACGCCGTTGTTGTGGGTGATTCTTGACGAGGCGGTACTACGCCGGAAGGTCGGCGAGGGGCCGGTCATGGCCTCGGCCCTGCGCCACATCACCGGCCTGGCCGAGAGGCACCGAGTGATCGTGCAGGTACTGCCGTTCACGGCGGGAGCACACATGGCCATGGAGGGTTCCCTCAAGCTGATGGCTTTCGACAGTGCGCCGCCGCTCGCCTACTTGCAGGGCCTGGGAACAGGCCGGCTGGAGGACGACCCGGCGACTGTCGCCCACCACGACCTGACCTTCCATCTCCTCGCGGCCAACGCGCTCTCACCGCAAGAATCACTGGCCCTGATCTGCTCGGTAGCAGAGGATTACGCGCATGAGGAACAGCCGTGAATACGACCTGAGCCACGCCACCTGGCACAAGTCCACCTACAGCGGAGCAAGCGGCGGCGACTGCCTGGAGGTCGCCGAAGGTCACCCCACGCTCGTCCCCGTCCGGGACTCCAAGAACCCCGAAGGGCCCCGACTCACGTTCCGGGCCCGGGCGTGGGCGGCCTTCCTCGAAGGGGTCAAGGCCCGGTAACCCCAGGTCCGAAGCTCAAGTACCGAACTCCGAGCGGTCTTTGCAAGGAATGGGCGGTGGGCCCAACCCACCCGCCCACCCTTGCGAGTTGACTTGCCGCGATCGACTTGCCACGCACAGTCACCAGGCTCTAGCGTGCGCAAAGAACGAACAACCCCCGCCAGGTGCGCCAACACCTGCGGGGGTCTGACCAGCGAGATCCGACGAATGAGGTCGATCCCATGGCTGACGCCAACTTTAGTGCTGTGCCTCGCTCCACGCACGCCTTCCCCCACCCGATGGCCAATCCCGGCTACGGAAAGCGCAGCGCACCAGGGCAACGCCCCCGCGCGAGCGACGACTTCGCACACCTCCCGCCCCGCGAGGCGGCGATCGCCGCGTACGTCGACCGTCTCCCGGACGGCGCCGACATCTCCGTGAAAACGCTGGCCAAGGAGCTGCCGTACGGACAGTGCGCGTTGCGTACCGCGCTCAACAACCTGACCCGGGCGGGTCACTTGCGCCGTGGACGCGAACACCTGGCCGGTTCGGGCAGCTCCCGCTGGGTCACCCGATCGTGGTTCACCCGAACGGCGCGCGACGACGGCTGGTGGGCGCTGTTCAGCCGCGGCGGCATCCCGGAAGAGCCCCCGGACCGGCGGTCCGCCCCGACCCGGTCCCGCGCCCACATCCTGCTGGCGGCGCTGGGCCGTACGACCCCCGCCCTGTCCCTGTCGGCCAGGGACTGCGCGGATCTCGCCCCCCTGCTCGCGGAGTGGTTCACGAGGGGCGCCACCGACGAACAGGTGGTCCGGGCCCTCACCGCGGGGCTCCCCGTTCCCGTCCACAGTCCGGCCGCCCTCGTACGCACCCGCCTGCGGGACAAACTCCCACCCGAGCCCGCGCCCGAGCCCGTGGGAGAAGCCCCGAGCCCGCCCGACCGCATGCTGGAGTGCGCGGAATGCCGCGCCCCGGGCAGTCCGGAAGCCCTGCCGGGCGGCTTCTGCGGACGGTGCAGCGGGAAGGCCGTTCCCTCCGGGACCGCTCCCCTGACGTCCACGACGGTCCGCGCCCACGCGGCCGAGATCCGCGCCGCGATGGCACACCGCCGCGAAAGGGCACCCGTGTGACGGCTCCCCGCACGGGTGCCGACACCTCGGCCGGGACGGCGTCCTGCGCCGTCCCGGCCGAGGGCGTCGATCCAGGGGACGTCAGCTGAGCGAGCCGAGCGCCGCCGCGTCGTACGGGGCCAGTTCGTCGAAACGGCCGGCGAGGACCTTCGCCGCCCACTCGGGGTCCTGGAGCAGCGCGCGGCCGATGGCGACCATGTCGAACTCGTCGCGCTCCAGGCGGTCGAGGAGATCGTCGATGCCGCGGACGGTGGAACCCTCGCCCTGGAAGGCCTTGATGAAGTCGCCGTTCAGGCCGACCGAGCCGACGGTGATGGTCGGCTTGCCGGTCAGCTTCTTCGTCCAGCCGGCGAGGTTGAGGTCGGAGCCGTCGAACTCGGGCAGCCAGTAGCGGCGCGTGGAGGCGTGGAAGGCGTCCACTCCGGCCGCGGCGAGCGGCGCGAGGATGGCCTCCAGCTCCTCCGGGGTCTCGGCGAGGCGGGCCTCGTAGGCCTGCTGCTTCCACTGCGAGTAGCGGAAGAGGATGGGGAACTCCGGGGAGACGGCGGCGCGCACGGCCGCGACGATCTCGGCCGCGAACTTCGCGCGGGCCACCGGGTCGCCGCCGTACGCGTCCTCGCGCCGGTTGGTGCCGGACCACAGGAACTGGTCGAGCAGGTAGCCGTGGGCGCCGTGCAGTTCGACTCCGTCGAAGCCGAGGCGCTCGGCGTCCACCGCCGCCTGGACGAACGCCCCGAGGACGTCGTCCAGGTCCTGCCGGGTCATGGCCTTGCCGGTGGCCTCGGCGCCCTCCTTGAAGATGCCGGACGGACCGACCGGCGGGGCGTCCGCGAACGGCGGCTGACCCGCCCTGCGCACCATGCCGATATGCCACAGCTGCGGCACGATCGTCCCGCCGGCCGCGTGCACGCCGTCGACGACCTTCGCCCAGCCCGCCAGCTGCTCCTCGCCGTGGAAGCGCGGAACGCGGTCGCTCTGGCCGGCCGAGTCGTGACCGACGTACGTGCCCTCGGTGACGATCAGGCCCACGCCCGCGGCGGCGCGGCGGGAGTAGTACCCGACCACGTCCTCACCCGGGACGCCGCCCGGGGAGAACTCGCGGGTCATCGGAGCCATCACGATCCGGTTCGGGACGGTGAGGCCGCCCAGGGCGACGGGCCGGGAAAGGATCTCGGCCGCGCGGGAGGCGGCGGACGCGGTGACACTCACGTGGGGGGCTCCTCGGGAGGGGGACGGTACACCGATAACGGTAGACCAGCTGGTATGTGCACACGCATGGAATGCATGTGAGTAGCACAACAGCCATGCCGCCCGCGCGCATTCCGCCCGTCCGGCACCACGTCATGTGATCCCCGCCACGCGAGGCGCGCGCCACCGGACCGGACCGCGCGGGTCGGCCGGCGACCGGCCCGCCCTCCGCGCCCTGTACCGGAAAAGCCCGAGGGCGGCACTCCCTGTCGCCAGGAAGTGCCGCCCTCGGTAAGGACGTTGATCAACCAGAGGTCGATCAGAAGTCCATGTCACCGCCCGGCATGCCGCCCGGAGCGCCGCCCGCGGCGGCCTTCTCCGGCTTGTCGGCGATGACGGCCTCGGTGGTCAGGAACAGCGCGGCGATGGAGGCGGCGTTCTGCAGGGCAGAGCGCGTCACCTTCGCCGGGTCGATGATGCCTTCGGCGATCATGTCGACGTACTCACCGGTCGCGGCGTTCAGGCCGTGGCCGACGGGCAGGTTGCGCACCTTCTCGACGATGACGCCACCCTCGAGACCACCGTTGACGGCGATCTGCTTGAGCGGGGCCTCCAGGGCGAGCCGCACGGCGTTCGCGCCGGTCGCCTCGTCACCCGTGAGCTCGAGCTTCTCGAAGACCGAGGAAGCCTGGAGCAGGGCCACGCCACCACCGGCGACGATGCCCTCCTCGACGGCCGCCTTCGCGTTGCGAACGGCGTCCTCGATGCGGTGCTTGCGCTCCTTAAGCTCGACCTCGGTGGCGGCACCGGCCTTGATGACGGCCACGCCGCCGGCCAGCTTCGCCAGGCGCTCCTGGAGCTTCTCGCGGTCGTAGTCCGAGTCCGAGTTCTCGATCTCGGCACGGATCTGGTTGACCCGGCCGGCGACCTGGTCGGCGGAGCCGGAGCCGTCGACGATCGTGGTCTCGTCCTTGGTGATGACGACCTTGCGGGCACGGCCCAGCAGGTCCAGACCCGCGTTCTCCAGCTTGAGGCCGACCTCCTCGGAGATGACCTCGCCGCCCGTGAGGATGGCGATGTCGCCGAGCATGGCCTTGCGGCGGTCACCGAAGCCCGGAGCCTTGACGGCGACGGACTTGAAGGTGCCACGGATCTTGTTGACGACCAGGGTCGACAGCGCCTCGCCCTCGACGTCCTCGGCGATGATCAGCAGCGGCTTGCCGCCCTGCATGACCTTCTCGAGGAGCGGGAGCAGGTCCTTGACGTTCGCGATCTTGGAGTTCGCGATCAGGATGTACGGGTCGTCGAGGACGGCCTCCATACGCTCCATGTCGGTGGCGAAGTACGCCGAGATGTAGCCCTTGTCGAAGCGCATACCCTCGGTGAGCTCCAGCTCCAGACCGAAGGTCTGGGACTCCTCGACGGTGATGACGCCTTCCTTGCCGACCTTGTCCATCGCCTCGGCGATGAGCTCGCCGATCTGGGTGTCGGCGGCGGAGATGGAGGCCGTGGAAGCGATCTGCTCCTTGGTCTCGACATCCTTCGCCTGCTCGAGCAGGGCACCGGAGACGGCCTCGACGGCCTTCTCGATACCGCGCTTGAGGGCCATCGGGTTGGCGCCGGCGGCGACGTTGCGCAGACCCTCGCGCACGAGCGCCTGGGCCAGCACGGTCGCCGTGGTCGTACCGTCACCGGCGACGTCGTCCGTCTTCTTGGCGACTTCCTTGACCAGCTCGGCGCCGATCTTCTCGTACGGGTCCTCGAGCTCGATCTCCTTGGCGATGGAAACACCATCGTTGGTGATCGTGGGCGCGCCCCACTTCTTCTCGAGGACGACGTTACGGCCCTTGGGGCCGAGGGTGACCTTGACGGCGTCGGCGAGCTGGTTCATCCCGCGCTCGAGACCGCGCCGTGCCTCCTCGTCGAACGCGATGATCTTGGCCATGTGAAGTGGTCCTCCCGGACGGGGTGGATTTCTCCGGATCGTGCCCGCGCCCGCGACGGACGGCCTGCAAGCCTTGTGGTTCCTTGCCCCACAGGCCCGCGGGCCTCACTGGCCCGATCCAAGTTCTGTCACTCTCACTGGGAGAGTGCTAACGCCAATGATTAGCACTCGACCCCTGCGAGTGCAAGCGCCTCTCACCAAAAACAGGCCTCCGGCCGGGCCTCGCAAGGGGCCGGGCGGGGGCGCTCGCGGGTGTTCGCGGGCGCACCGATGGGCGCGCGCGAGGCGGTCGGGAGACGGCCCGAGGGGCGCGGAGCCCCCGGATGGGCCGCCGGAGTCGGCCGGGGACGCACGAGGGGCCCGCATCCCTGGTGGGATGCGGGCCCCTCGGCGTGAGTGCGTCGGTGGCCGTTCGCGCCCGGATCTAGACGGCGAGTTTGACCATGTCCGCCTGCGGACCCTTCTGGCCCTGCGAGATTTCGAACTCCACTCGCTGACCCTCTTCAAGGGTGCGGTAGCCGTCCATCTGAATCGCGCTGTAGTGCACGAAGACGTCCGCACCACCGTCGACCGCGATGAAGCCGTACCCCTTCTCCGCGTTGAACCACTTGACGGTGCCCTGAGCCATGCCTAACTCCCCTATTACTGGCCCTTGCACAGATCCACACTTCGCGGATCCGGGTCAGACCTCACCCCCCCAAACGGTTGGGGGTGTGCGCCGGAACGCGTCGACCGCGGCTGAATGTATCTGCCCAACTGCCCTCTGCAACAGGTCAATCGGACGAGAATTCTGGGCATGGCCGATCAATGACATGCGGAGAATACGTAAGGATCCGGGGCAAGTCGGGCCCCGCAAATGCCATGAACTGCCCAAAAAGACGGGCCAGTTTGGCTACTTCTTGTCGGCTGCGGAACGACTACTCATATGCGTCCGGCATGAAACCAACATCCAAAGCGAAGTGGCTTCCCCAACTGTAGCGCGCTCAATCATGCAGAATTGCCCCCTCCGTTTCTCTCACGGAGGGGGCAATTCGATGAACTCAGCGTGTTCGGCATTACCGAGGGTAACGAACGGAGCGGTCAGCCTCCGGCGACGGCCGGAATGATCGAGACGCCCACACCGTCCGGCGTCGCCGTCTGAAGGCCCTGCTCGAACCGGACGTCGTCGTCGTTGACGTACACGTTGACGAAGCGGCGCAGCTTGCCCTGGTCGTCCAGGACGCGCGCGGCGATGCCCGTGTGGTTGCTCTCCAGGTCGGCGATGACCTCGGCGAGGGTCGTTCCCTCGGCGCTCACCTCGGCGGCGCCCCCGGTGTAGGTGCGCAGGATGGTGGGGATGCGGACGTTGACGCTCATGATGCGAGGCCAGCCTCTCGGAAGGAGTCGAGGTTCGGGCGGATGGTCGCGGTCAGCCCGGTGTCCGAGGCCACCGCGTCCAGGGTCTTGAGGCCGTCACCGGTGTTCAGCACGACCGTGGTGAGGGTCGGGTCGAGGAGGCCGTTCTCGATCAACTTGCGGGTGACGCCCACGGTCACCCCGCCGGCCGTCTCCGCGAAGATGCCCTCGGTGCGCGCGAGCAGCTTGATCGCGTCGACGATCTGCTCGTCGTTCACGTCCTCCACCGCTCCGCCGGTGCGCCGCGCGATGTCGAGCACGTACGGCCCGTCCGCGGGGTTGCCGATGGCGAGCGACTTGGCGATGGTGTCCGGCTTCTGCGGCCGTACGACGTCGTGACCGGCCTTGTAGGCGACGGAGACCGGGGAGCAGCCCTCGGCCTGGGCGCCGAAGATCTTGTACGGCCGGTCCTCGACGAGCCCGAGCTCGATCAGCTCCTGGAGCCCCTTGTCGATCTTCGTGAGCTGGGAGCCGGAGGCGATCGGCACGACGAGCTGGTCGGGGAGCTTCCAGCCGAGCTGCTCGCAGATCTCGTACGCCAGCGTCTTGGAGCCCTCGGCGTAGTACGGCCGCAGGTTGACGTTGACGAAGCCCCAGCCCTCGCCGGCCGGGTCGCCGATCAGCTCGGAGCAGAAGCGGTTCACGGCGTCGTAGTTGCCCTCGATGCCGACGAGCTCGCCGCCGTAGACCGCGGCCATGACGACCTTGCCCTGCTCCAGGTCGTGCGGGATGAACACGCAGGAGCGGAAACCGGCGCGGGCCGCCGCGGCGCCCACGGCGCCGGCGAGGTTGCCGGTGGAGGAGCAGGAGAGGGTGGTGAAGCCGAAGACGCGGGCCGCTTCGATGGCCTGGGCGACCACGCGGTCCTTGAAGGAGTGCGTCGGGTTGCCGGAGTCGTCCTTGACGAAGAGCCTGCCGGCGTCGACGCCGAGCTCGCGGGCCAGGTTGTCGGCCTGGACGAGCTTGGTCCAACCGGGGTTGATGTTCGGCTTGTCGGCCACGTCCGCGGGGACGGGCAGGAGGGGCGCGTAGCGCCAGATGTTCGTGGGTCCCGCTTCGATGCGCTTGCGGAGTTCCTCGGTCTCGTAGGCCGAGAAGTCGTAGGCGATCTCCAGCGGGCCGAAACACTCCTCGCAGGCGAAGACCGGGCCTAGCGGGACACGGTGCCCGCACTCGCGGCAGGAAAGCGCCGCGGCCGGGCCGAGGTCCACCGCGTCGGCGGAGTTCGTGGTACTTGCAACTGTCTGCGCAGCCATGGAGGCGAGGCCCTTTCCTCATCTTCCCCACGGCGCACTTCGCCGTGAGACGGACTTGGCACCTTCCCGAGCCGGGAGCCTCGCTACCTGACCGACGTCGATCCGACGTCGAGCGGTACGAGACCGGCTGGAGGGTTGCCGGGGCTTCATCGGGCCGTATCCCTCTGCCCCTCTGGATGAGCGGTATTTGATTGTTGAACTGTTGAACCTGGCACGGACCGACGATCCAGGACATGCGATGGTCATCCGCGTTGTTCAAGACTGTAACCGAAGGCCAGGACAGTTGAGATAGTCGTCCGAACCGCGAGACGACGCCCATCGATCCGCCGCTGGCCGCAGCGGGCACGCCGATGAGAGCGTGTGATCAGACAGTGAGGAGCCGCAGACGGTGCTGAATGAAGTCGAAAACTGGCTGAGCACACGCTCCTGGTCCCTGACCGACCGCCCGCTCCACAAGCTCATGGCGGCGAAACGCGTCAGCGGGTCGACGGTCAGCGTCGTGCTGCCCGCGCTCGACGAGGAGGAGACGGTCGGCGAGATCGTCGCGATCATCCGCCACGACCTGATGCAGCAGGTACCCCTCGTCGACGAGATCGTCGTCGTCGACTCGGGCTCGACCGACCGCACCTCCGCGGTCGCCGCCGCCGCCGGCGCGCGGGTCGTGCACCGCGACGACATCCTCCCGCGGATCCCCGCGGTGCCCGGCAAGGGCGAGGTGCTGTGGCGGTCGCTGCTCGTGACGAGCGGGGACATCGTGTGCTTCGTCGACGCGGACCTCAGGGAGTTCTCGTCCGACTTCGTCACCGGGATCGTGGGCCCGCTGCTCACCGATCCCGGCGTCGACCTGGTCAAGGCCATGTACGACCGCCCGCTGGGCGGCGCCACGGGACAGGGCGGCCGGGTCACCGAGCTGATGGCCCGCCCGCTGCTGAACATGCACTGGCCGCAGCTCGCGGGCTTCGTCCAGCCGCTCGGCGGCGAGTACGCCGCCCGCCGCTCCCTGCTCGAACGGCTCCCGTTCCCCGTCGGCTACGGCGTCGAACTGGGCATGCTCGTGGACGCCCTGCACCTGGTGGGCCTCGACGCCCTCGCCCAGGTCGACGTCGGCGTGCGCAAGCACCGCCACCAGGACGGCCAGGCGCTGGGCCGGATGGCCGCCGCGATCTACCGCACCGCCCAGCTCCGGCTCGCCCGCGGCCATCTGATCCGCCCCGCCCTCACCCAGTTCGAGCGCGGCCGGGACGGTTTCCGGCCGCGCACGTACTCGGTGGACACCGAGGAGAGGCCCCCGATGACCGAAATCTCCGAGTACCGGCGGCACAAAGCCGCGTAGACCGGCCCGATCGGCCCGCGACCACCTCCGATCGCATACGGCCGACGGGAACGTTTGAGCGTTTCGACACGGGGCTAGGTTTCGAGGCATGGCTTCAACGCACGGTGCCCACCGGATTCTGGTCGCCTCCAACCGCGGCCCGGTCACCTACGAGGAACGGGAGGACGGCTCGCTGCACGCCCGGCGCGGCGGCGGCGGCCTCGTCTCGGGCCTCTCGGCGATCGGGCCGGACGCGGGCGCCCTATGGGTGTGCTCGGCCCTCGGCGAGGGCGACAGGGAGGCCGTGCGCCGCGGAGTCGGTGAGGACGGCGTACGCATGCTGGCCATCGACCCCGAGGTGCACGCCGACGCCTACAACGGCATCGCCAACTCCGTCCTGTGGTTCGTCCACCACCTGCTGTACCAGACCCCGCTGGAGCCGGTCTTCGACGCGGAGTTCCGGCGCAAGTGGGACGCGTACCGCGCCTACAACCGCGCCTTCGCCGAGGCACTGGCCGAGGAGGCCGCCGAGGGCGCCTCCGTGCTGGTCCAGGACTACCACCTGTGCCTGGTGCCGGGGATGCTCCGCGAACTGCGCCCCGACCTGCGCATCGGTCACTTCTCCCACACCCCGTGGGCGCCCGAGGACTACTTCCGGATGCTCCCCGACGACATCCGCGCGGAGCTGATCGGGGGCATGCTCGGCGCGGACCGGGTGGCGTTCCTGACCTGGCGGTGGGCGACCGCGTTCATGCGCTGCGCCGAAGGGACCGACCCCGAGCGCTACCGCGCGAACGGGCCCGCGGACACTCCCCGGACGATCGAGCACCTGGACGGCACCCTGCCGCCCGTGCGCGAGACCCGCGTCGGGGTGCACGGCCTCGGCGCGGACGCCGAGTTCCTGCGCGAGCGCTCCCACCGGGCGGACGTCGGAGAACGGATGGCCGCGCTGCGCGAGGAGATCGGCGAGGGCCGCCGGACGATCGTGCGCGTCGACCGGACCGAGCTGTCCAAGAACATCGTGCGCGGACTGCTCGCGTACCGGCAGCTGCTCGACGAGCGTCCCGAGTGGCGCGAGCGGGTGGTCCACGTGGCCTTCGCCTACCCCTCGCGGCAGGACCTCGCGGTGTACCGGGACTACACGGCCGAGGTGCAGCGCGTGGCCGACGAGATCAACTCCGCCTACGGGACACCGGGTTGGACCCCGGTGGTGCTGCACGTCAAGGACGACTTCGCGCGCTCGCTGGCCGCGTACCGACTGGCCGACGTCGCCCTCGTCAACCCCATCAGGGACGGCATGAACCTGGTCGCCAAGGAGGTCCCGGTCGTCTCCGACGAGGGCTGTGCGCTGGTGCTCTCCAAAGAGGCGGGCGCGTACGAGGAGTTGGGCGAGGACGCGATCTCCGTGAACCCGTACGACGTGATCGGTACGGCCCGCGCGCTGCACGAGGCGCTGACCATGCAGCCCGGCGAACGGGCCGAACGAACCAAGCGGTTGACCGCCGCGGCCACCGCCCTGCCCCCGACCCAGTGGTTCCTCGACCAACTACGCGAACTGGAGCGCTGAACGACGGTCGCAGCCCCTCCGGGCGGGGAGGCTCCAGCCCCTCCGGCGTTCGAGGAGCGGGGTCCGGGGCGGAGTCCGGGGGACGGGAAGGGCAGGGGCGGCGGGGGCGGAAGAAGGCCGTGGCCGCCCCCGGCGTACGGCGGCGAACGACCAGGTCAGGCGAGTGCGGCCGCGAGCCCGGCGAGCAACCGCACGACACCGGCCGGCCCGTCGACCACCAGATCGGCCCGCTCGGCGAGTTCACCGACCTCCGAGCTGCCACTGCACACGAGCAGCCCGGGTACACCGTCGGAGCGCAGCTTGTCGACGGCGGCGAACGCGGGCAGGTCACCCAGATCGTCACCCGCGTAGAGCACGGCTTCGGCGCCGGTCTCCCGGACGTACTCCAGGAGGGCGACGCCCTTGTCCATGCCCGGCGGGCGCAGCTCCAGGACCATGCGGCCCGGTTCGACGATCAGGCCGTGCCGGCCGGCCAGTCCGGCCAGCGGCTCGCGCAGTGCCTCGAAGGCGGCCTGCGGATCGGCGGCCCGGCGCGTGTGGACGGCGACCGCGCGGCCCTTCTCCTCGATCCAGGTTCCCCGCCAGGCGCCCATCCGGTCGAGGAACCCCGGCAGCTCGGCCCGGACGGCGGCCACACCGGGGTGCGGGGCAGGTGCGGTGACCGTGCCGCTCGGCGCGTCCCAGCGCTCGGCTCCGTAGTGGCCGAGGACGACGAGGTGCTCCAGTCCGGGAACGCCCGCGAAGCCGCCGTGGCGTACGGCCACACCGGCCGGGCGGCCGGTGATCACGGCGATCGAGGCGACCCGGGGGGCGAGCGCCGCGAGGGCGGGGACCGCGTCGGGGTGCGCGCGGGCCCGGTCGGGGTCGGGGACGATGGGGGCGAGGGTGCCGTCGAAGTCGAGCGCGACGACGGTCCGGGTGGGGTGGGTGAGGATCGCTTCCAGAGCGTCGCGCCCGGCGGGGGTCACCGGGGCCGGCAAGGGGTCCTTGGAATCGAGGTGGCTGCCCATGGGGCGACCCTATCGGGGCGCGGGCCGGCGCACCCCTGGCCCATGACCGAGCGGGGGACGCACCCGGCCGGAACACCCCGCTCCCACGGTCGGGTACGGCCGGATACCGCGCTCTCCCGAAGAGGTGCGGCACGTCCCCGCCCCACCGCCGGGCCCGGCCGGAGCCGGCCCGGGCCGACCGGACGGCCCCCGGTCTCGCGCTCGGGTCCTCACCGCTCCGCGCGACGGGCCTCCCGGACCCGGCGCAGCCTGTTCACCGTCACCGGGTCGTGCGCCAGGGCCCTCGGGTCGTCCAGCAGGGCGTTGAGCAACTGGTAGTAGCGGACCGGCGCCAGGCCCAGCTGCTCGCGGACGGCACGCTCCTTGGCACCGGGGCCGGGGAAACCGCGGCGCTCCAGGGCGAGGATGCTCCGTTCGCGCGCGGGCAGCTCTTCCATGGACAGCACGGTAGTACCCGGCACCGACAGGGGCGATGCCGGAGCGCTCGCGCGCCCACGGGTGCGGTCCCTCGCGGAACGGTCGGCCGACAGGCCGCCCCCACGCCCCGCGCCCGGCACGCGTCTCGGCATGCGGATTCCGGGGCCGCACCGTGCGAGTGGACTAGACCTTTCCGGGGGTGAGGGGCGACACTGTCCCCCGTGAGACATGTCATCGCCCTCGATGTGGGCGGCACCGGGATGAAGGCCGCCCTCGTCGGGGTGGACGACGAGGGCTCCGCGGACCGCCCCGGCGAGCCGCCCCCGCTCCCCGGAACCCCCGCACTGCTGCACCAGGCACGCCGGGCGACCGGCCGTGAGCGTGGGCCCGACGCGGTCGTCGAGGAGATCCTCGACTTCGCCGCCGAGCTGCGCGCCCACGGCGAGGAGCGCTTCGGCGAGAGCGCGCTGGCCGCGGGGGTGGCCGTCCCCGGCATCGTCGACGCCCGCAACGGCATCGCGGTCTACGCCGCCAACCTCGGCTGGCACGACGTCCCGCTGCGCCGGCTGCTCGGCGAGCGGCTCGGCGGGGTACCTGTCGCGCTCGGGCACGACGTGCGCACCGGCGGGCTCGCCGAGGGCCGCATCGGGGCCGGCCGGGGCGCGGACCGCTTCCTCTTCGTCCCGCTGGGCACCGGAATAGCGGGCGCCATCGGCATCGACGGCGTCGTGGAGGAGGGCGCGCACGGCTTCGCGGGCGAGATCGGCCACATCGTCGTACGGCCCGGCGGGTCCCCGTGCCCGTGCGGGCAGCGCGGCTGTCTGGAACGGTTCGCCTCCGCGGCGGCCGTCAGCCAGGCCTGGGCCGAGGCCTCCGGCGACCCCGGGGCGGACGCGGCGGACTGCGCCGAGGCCGTCGAGTCGGGCGATCCGAAGGCGCGTGCCGTCTGGCAGGAGGCGGTCGACGCGCTCGCCGACGGCCTGGTCACCGCGCTCACCCTCCTGGACCCGCGCACCCTGATCATCGGTGGCGGGCTCGCCGAGGCGGGGGAAACCTTGTTCACACCGCTGCGGGCCGCGGTCGAGCGCCGCGTCACCTTCCAGAAACTGCCGTCCATCGTCCCCGCGGCTCTCGGGGACACCGCCGGATGCCTCGGTGCCGGGCTCCTCGCCCGGGACCTCCTGAACACCACACCCACGACTCCCCGGAGGTAACCACCCGATGGCCCCTAGCAAGGTTCTCGCCGGCGCCCGGGTGGTCCTGCCCACCGGGATCGTGCACGACGGCCGCGTGATCGTCGACGGTGCGCGGATCGCCGACGCGGGCGCCCCCGCGACGCGACCCGCCGGAGCCCCGGAGGCGGTTCCCACGGGCGCGTCCGTGACCGACCTGTCCGGTCACTGGATCGTCCCCGGCTTCGTCGACCTCCACAACCACGGCGGTGGCGGCGCCTCCTTCACCTCGGGGACGACCGAGGACGTCCTGAGGGGCATCCACACCCACCGGCTGCACGGCACGACGACCGTGGTCGCCTCGACCGTCACCGGCGACATGCACGGCCTCGCCGAGCGTGCCGGGATGCTCTCCGAGCTGGCCGAGCAGGGCGACCTCGCGGGCATCCACTTCGAGGGGCCCTTCATCTCGCCGTGCCGCAAGGGCGCGCACTCCGAGGAACTCCTGCGCGACCCGGACCCGGCGGAGGTCCGCAAGCTGATCGACGCGGCGCGCGGCCGGGCCAGCATGGTCACGCTCGCCCCCGAACTGCCGGGCGGCCTCGACTCGGTGAGGCTCCTCGCGGAACACGGGGTGCTCGCCGCGATCGGGCACACCGACGCGACGTACGAGCAGACACGGGAGGCCATCGACGCGGGCGCGACGGTGGCGACGCACCTGTTCAACGCGATGCCCGCGCTCGGCCACCGCGCACCGGGTCCCATCGCCGCCCTCCTGGAGGACGAGCGGATCACCGTCGAGCTGATCAACGACGGTACGCATCTGCACCCCGCCTCCCTGGAGCTGGCGTTCCGTCACGCGGGTCCGCAGCGGGTCGCCTTCATCACCGACGCGATGGACGCCGCGGGCTTCGGCGACGGCCGCTACATGCTCGGCCCGCTGGAGGTCGAGGTCGCGGAGGGTGTCGCCCGCCTGGTGGAGGGCGGTTCGATCGCCGGCTCCACGCTCACCCTCGACCGTGCCTTCCAGCGCGCGGTCAAGGTCGACGGGCTGCCGGTCGAGGACGTCGTCGCGGCCATCTCCGCCAACCCCGCCCGCCTGCTGGGCAGGTACGACCGGGTGGGCTCCCTGGAGCCGGGCAAGGACGCGGACCTCGTGGTTCTCGACGCCGACTTCGCGCTCAAGGGCGTCATGCGCGGGGGAGAATGGGTGGTCGATCCCCGACTGGGATGATTCACCCCCTTGTTCAGTACGGCGGTCGGCCCGGGGGACTGGGCCGACCGCCGTTGCGTTTGGCATGATCGAGCCTCCGGTACCGCCGGGCGCCCGACCGGCGCCCACATCACACGACTTCGGGGGAGGTGGGCCCAGGTGATCCTCACGGTCACACTGAACACCGCTCTCGACATCACCTATCGCGTCCGGGCGCTGCGCCCGCACAACTCGCACCGGGTGACCGACGTCGTCGAACGTCCGGGCGGCAAGGGCCTGAACGTGGGACGCGTGCTCGCCGCGCTCGGCCACGAGGTGACGGTCACCGGGTTCTCGGGCGGCGATACGGGCCGCGCGGTGCGGGACCGGCTGACGGGGACGGCCGGGCTGGTGGACGCCCTCGTCCCGGTGACGGGATCGACGCGCCGCACGATAGCCGTCGTCGACACGACGACCGGTGACACGACTCAGCTCAACGAACCCGGCCCGGCGATAACCGCCGCCGAGTGGTCGGCCTTCCAGGAGCGGTACGGGGACCTGCTGCGCTCCGCCTCCGCGGTGGCCCTGTGCGGCAGCCTGCCCCCGGGGGTTCCGGTGGGCGCGTACGCGGGGCTGGTGCGCACGGCACGGACCGCCGGCGTCCCCGTCCTGCTGGACACCGGCGGGGAGCCGCTGCGGCGCGGGGTCGCCGCGCGCCCGGACCTCGTCAAACCGAACGCCGAGGAACTGGCCGAGCTCACCGGCTCCCACGAGCCGTCGCGCGCCACCCAGGACGCCCGGCGGCGTGGGGCGCGGGCGGTCGTCGCCTCGCTGGGCCCGCACGGCCTGCTGGCGGTCGCCCCGGAGGGCCGCTGGCACGCCGTCCCGCCCGCCCGGGAGCACGGCAACCCGGCCGGCGCGGGCGACTCGGTGGTGGCCGGTCTGCTCTCCGGCCTGGTGGAACAGCTCTCCTGGCCGGACCGCCTCACCCGCGCGGTCGCCCTGTCCGCGGCCACCGTACGGTCCCCGGCGGCGGGCGACTTCGACCGCGCGGCCTACGAGAGACTCCTGAAGAGCGTGTCGGTGACGGCGGCCTGAGACCTTCTCGCCCCGGCCGGACGGCCCCGGCCGGCGGTTTGGCCGAGAACCCGCTTCCCGTCGTATCGCCCCGGATGATCAAATGATCATGAAATCGCCACACTGACCAGTGGCTGAGGAAACAGGGGAACGGGAACCGGATATGACCATGCTCAAGAAAAGCCTGACGATGATGGCTCTCACCGGCGCTCTGCTGGGCGGCGCCCTCGCCACGCCGGCCGCCGCCGTCGATCCCAACACCTGCCCGTCGGGGAAGGTGTGCGGATGGTCGGGGAAGAACAGGACCGGGACCAGGACCGTCATGTCGGTGACGCCCGGCTGCTACCCCTTCACCACCGCGCGGTCCGTCTCGAACCAGACGTCCTACCGCATCGAGTTCTGGCACATCACGCCCGGGACGGGCTGCGGCACCGGCAGCCGGCTGGTCACTCTGGGCCCGCACACCTACTCGGACAACCCCGGTTCCACCGTCACGGGGATCGAGGTCTACGGGCGCTAGTGCCCCGCCGGTCTCGTCACGGTCCGCCGGTGCGCCGGCGGACCGTTCGGCTGTCGGACCCTTACTTCAGGTACAGCTGGTCGAAGAGCGCGTCGCACTGGTTGCCCTCGTTGCAGGCGATCTCTATGACGTTGGTCCCCTTGCTGAGGGTGACCGGGGCCCACGTGCTCTGCCAGCCCTTCTCGTAGTCCCCCTTCGGGGAAACGATGAACTGCTTCAGACCGAGCGGCTGGCTGTTCGCCTTGCCCGTCACCGACAGCGTCGCGTCGGCGGGGACACCGGGAATGCTGTACCGCACGTACAGCCGGTAGGCGCCCGCCTTCTTGATTCCGTCGACCGTCCACGTCAGCTTGGCACCGACGTGGTTGAAGCCCGTCACGTAGACCCCGCCGGCGGCGTTCGCGCCCTTCACGTCCGAGGCCAGCGAGGTGCCGCCGTCCAGCTTCAGCGCCTTCGCGTCGACCTTGGGGAGCTCAGCGGGCTCGTCGGCCCCCTTCGTCTCCTTCGCGGTCGGGGAGGCGCTCTGCGCGGTCGTCGGGGTCGAGTCCGCCTGGTCGTCGGGCTTGTCGTCGTCCCCGCCGCCCGTCATGGCGATGCTGATGCCGATCACGACGGCGGCGACCACGGCGATCGCGCCGATGAGGAGACCTTTGGTGTTGGGGCCGCGGCCGCGCCCGCCGCCGTCACCGTGACCGGGCATCGGCGTGCGCGTCGTCTGCGCGCCGCCGGGAGCGGTCTCGGGGTTCCCGTAGCCGCCCTGCTGCGGCACCTGGCCGTACGGGGCGGTCGGAGCCTGCTGGCCGTAGCCGCCCTGGGCGGGCTGCTGACCGTACTTGCGCTCACCGACGGCCCGCACCCGGTTGACGGAGCCCGGGTAGCCGTATCCGCCGCCCCCAGAGGGCGGCGTGGCTCCGTTGGCCTGACCATCGGCGTAGAGATAGCCGAACGGGTCCTCGTCCTCGGGCGTGCTCGCGCCGTTGTTGCCGGGCGTCATCCCTTGGTCTCCTCAGCGGGTGCGGTACAGATGCGGTACGTGAATGGAAGGCGAGCCTACCCGGTCCCACTGGGCCGAACGGGGGGCCTTCACCGCATCAACCTCGTGACCTGCGCCTTATCCCGCACGTCTGTGCTGTTTGGGACGAGACCGTTTCTCGACGTACATCCTTTCGTCGGCGGATTTCAACACCTCGTCCGCCGTCATGCCGCAATGTGCCCATCCGATGCCGAAACTCGCCCCCACGCGGACGGCCCGTCCGTCGACCCTGATGGGCGGAATGATCGCGTTCCGCAGACGTACGGCCAGGTCCTGGGCGTCCGCCCGGCCCAGGCCGTCGGCGAGCACGACGAACTCGTCCCCGCCGAGCCGGGCCACCGTGTCCCCGTCCCGGACTCCCTGGGTCAGCCGCCGGGCGACCTCGATGAGAACCTCGTCACCCGCGTTGTGCCCGAACCGGTCGTTGATCGACTTGAAGCCGTCGAGGTCGCAGAAGAGCACCGCGAGCCCCTTCGTGCCGTCGTCCGTCTCGCCCTCGGGCGCGACCGTGTGCACGTGGTGGTCGAAGGCCTCGAAGGCCTCCGAGCCCGGGCGGAAGTCGAAGCCGTGTCCGTTCCCGTCGTAGGAGGGGTGGCCGTTGCCGTCGAACTCGGCCCCCGGCTCCGTGAAGTCGCCGTGCCCGTAGGCCGCGTCCAGCGAGGCGACCGCGCCGGGCGGCAGCGACTGCGGACGCCGGCAGAGGCGGGCGCCGAGCCGGGAGCGCAGCTCGGCGGAGTTGGGCAGGCCGGTCAGGGCGTCGTGCGAGGCCCGGTGCGCGAGCTGGAGCTCACGGCGCTTGCGGTCCTCGATGTCCTCGACGTGGGTGAGCAGGAAGCGGGGGCCGTCGGCGGCGTCCGCGACGACGGAGTTGCGCAGGTGGACCCAGACGTAGGTGCCGTCGCGGCGCCCGAGCCTGAGCTCGGCCCTGCCGCCCTCGGCGGAGGTCCGCAACAGGGTGCCGATGTCCTCGGGGTGCACGAGGTCGGAGAAGGAGTAGCGGCGCATCGCCGAGGCGGGCCGGCCCAGCAGCCGGCACAGGGCGTCGTTGGTGCGCAGGATGCGTCCGTGCTGGTCGCCGCCCATCTCGGCTATCGCCATGCCGGAGGGGGCGTACTCGAAGGCCTGCCGGAAGGATTCCTCGCTGGCGCGCAGCGCCTGCTGCTCGCGCTCCAGGCGGACCAGGGCGCGCTGCATATTCGCGCGTAGACGTGCGTTGCTGATGGCGATGGCGCCCTGGAAGGCGTACATCTGGAGCGCCTCGCGGCCCCAGGCGCCCGGCTTGCGGCCGTTGCGCGGCCGGTCCACGGACAGCACGCCGATCAGCTCGCCGTGGCCGCTGCCGCCGCCGGAGACGCTCGGGGTGTACATCGGCGCGAAGAGCCGGTCGGCGGGGTGCCACTCGTCCTCGAAGCGGGGCGCGGGACCGTCGGTGTACCACTGCGGTACGTCGTCCTCGTCGAGGACCCAGCCCTCGGTGTGCGGTATGAACCGCAGGTCGCCCCAGGCCTCGCCCATGGTCAGCCTGCGGTCCCAGGAGGCGCGGGAGCCGACGCGGCCGGTGATCAGCGCCTCGGCGGCGGGGTTGCCGGCGAAGGCCGCGACCACGAGGTCGCCGTCGGGCCGGACGAGGTTCACGCACGCCAGCTCGTAACCGAGGCCGGTGACGACGCCGTCGGCGACGGTCTGCAGCGTGTCGGCCAGACTGCGGGCCGTGTTCATGTCCGCCATCACCTGGTGCAGCTGCCTCAGGGTCGCAAGACGGACGTAGGGCTCCGACTCGGTCTCCATTCGCCCTCCCCTCGAGACCTCGCAGCAACTCCAGGGTTCTCTCGGCGTACTAGGTGCTTTTCGGTTCCGTGCTGACCTCTCGGCGTTCTCCGAAAGGACCGGTTCATGCCGTACTGCTTGGTAGCTTCCTGTGCAACGCCCCCGCCACTGAATCACAGCGCGCTGCCCACTCGGTACACAGGGTCAACAAAATATGGCCCCTGTGACTCAAGTCACAGCAGAAGATGAACAATTGAGTGGCGATTCTGTATTTCACCGTGCGTTTACCGGACGTATTACCGCCCGGCCATGCAGAACCTGTGCGTACTTGTGCCCGCCGGATGAGTACGGATGAGAGTACGGCCGCCCCCGCGTGCGCTTTCGACCGCCCCGCCGCCACCGCGCCCCACCGCCGTCCCCGGCCCTGCGCCGTCCCCGTCGCCGCCCCGCCCCGGGCTCCCCTCCGCCCCCGGACCTAGGTCCCGGTCAGGACCGAGGTCCGATGCGTCGCCCCGGGAGCGGAGACTAGCGTTCGAGCGTGCTCACGACCTCCCCTGCCGTTCCGCTCATCCCCTCCGTGCATGCTGAGGGGGTGAGCAACGACGAGTTTCGCGCCGCCATGACCCGGCTGGCGGCGGGTGTGGTCCTGGTGACCGCGCACGAGCCCGCGCTGGCCCCGGACGGACCGGTGGGCGAGGACGTCGGGATGACCGCGACGGCCTTCATGTCCGTCTCCCTGGACCCGCCGCTCGTCCTGGTCAGCCTCCGCGAGGGCTCCCGCATGGACGACCTGCTCGACGAACAGCCCCTGTGGGGCGTCTCGGTGCTCTCGGAGAGCCAGCGTCACATCGCGGGCCGTTTCTCCATGAAGGGCCGCATCAGCGACCGGCTCCTGTTCGAGGACCTCCCGTACGTCCGCGGCGAGGCGACCGGATCGCTCCTGATGGGCGGCGCCCTGGCGACCCTGGAGTGCCGCACCGAGCAGCGGATCCCCGCGGGCGACCACACCCTCGTCATCGGCCGCGTCCTGACGGCGCACGTGCCGAGCGCGGACGGCGGCCCCCTGGCGTACTTCAAGGGCCGCTACCGGCAACTGGGCTGACACCCCCTCGCCCGGCCGGAGAGCCGGTCCGGAGAGCCGGTCCGGAGAGCCGGGCGGGACAACCGGACCGGAGAGCCCGGCCGGGCGCCGTCTACCAGTCGCGTCCCGTGCGGCCGCGCTTGGTGTCGGAGCGCTGCTTCTTCTCGCGCAGGCGACGTTCGTTGATGCCGCGGGGGATGCGGGTGGCGCGGCGCGGCTTGGGCGGCGGCGCGGTGGCCTCGGCGAGCAGGGCGGCCAGGCGTACGGCCGCCGTCTCGCGGTTGCGCCACTGGGAGCGGTGCTCCGAGGAACGGACGCTGACGACCCCGTCGACGAGCCGGGCCGCCAGCCTCTCCAGGGCGCGGTCCTTCCACACGGTCGGCAGGGCCTCGGTGTTCGCGAGGTCGAACCGGAGCTCGACCTGCGAGTCGCTGGTGTTGACGTGCTGCCCGCCCGGCCCGCCGGAACGCGAGAAACGCCACATGAGCTCGGCCTCGGGCAGGGAGACGGAGCCACGGATGACATAAGGACCGGACATGTGTTCATGGTCCCGTGCCGAACGGGTCCGCGTCACCCTCTTTTCGCGTCCCTCCGGGTGACAGCGGCTCCCCCTAGGTAAAGAAAGTAAAGACAGGCGGAACCTGAGAGACCCCCCTTGGCGTTCATAGGGGTGACGGTAGCTTCGTCCCCAGTACGAAGCCCGTATGTCACGAGGGAAGGGACTCCCAACAATGGCTGTAAGCCTGTCCAAGGGTGGCAACGTCTCGCTCACCAAGGAGGCTCCGGGCCTGACGGCCGTCACCGTGGGCCTCGGCTGGGACGTCCGCACCACCACGGGCACCGAGTTCGACCTCGACGCCTCGGCCATCGCGGTCAACCCCCAGGGGAAGGTCTACTCGGACGCCCACTTCGTCTTCTTCAACAACAAGCAGACCCCGGACCAGAGCATCGTCCACACCGGTGACAACCGGACGGGCGAGGGCGCCGGCGACGACGAGGCGATCAACGTCAACCTCGCGGCCCTCCCCGCCGACGTGGAGAAGATCGTCTTCCCGGTCTCCATCTACGACGCCGAGACCCGCACGCAGAACTTCGGCCAGGTCCGCAACGCCTACATCCGCATCGTGAACCAGGCCGGCGGCGCCGAGATCGCCCGCTACGACCTCTCCGAGGACGCGGCCACCGAGACCGCGATGGTCTTCGGCGAGCTGTACCGCAACGGCGCGGAGTGGAAGTTCCGCGCCGTCGGCCAGGGCTACGCCTCGGGCCTGGCGGGTATCGCGCAGGACTTCGGCGTCAGCATCTGAGTCGGAGCACGCCACGACGAGAGCGGCCCCCGGAGTTCGGCGAATCCGGGGGCTCCCCTCGTTCGGCGCCGAGGCGCCGAGAACGTGGCGGGAAGGCCTGTGCC
Source organism: Streptomyces sp. NPDC002580 (assembly GCF_042889485.1). Taxonomy (NCBI): domain Bacteria; kingdom Bacillati; phylum Actinomycetota; class Actinomycetes; order Kitasatosporales; family Streptomycetaceae; genus Streptomyces; species Streptomyces sp. NPDC002580. The sequence goes on from NZ_JBIAQZ010000005.1 coordinate 442,229, forward strand.
CGACAGGAAGGCCTGTGCCTGACGAGGAGGTCTGCGGCTCACGGATGGTCCGGCTTGCCCTTCCCGTAGAGCCAGTCCTTCCAGATCCCGCCGAAGTCCTTGTCCGGCGCCGCCTTCTCGACGTACGCGGTGAACTCGGCCGTGTCCGCGCTCGCGTGGCGGTGCGTGGCGGCCCAGCCCTGGACGATGTCGTAGAAGGTGTCGTCGCCGACCAGTTCGCGGATCTTGTGCAGGACCATCGCGCCGCGGTAGTAGACGGGCGGATCCGAGATCTGCGCGGCCGAGGACGGCTCGGCGGGCGGGTAGGCCCAGATCTCGCTGTTGTCGGCCGGCTCCTTGTAGGAGCCGTCGTAGAGGGCGTGGAAGATCTCGTCGGCCGTGTCGCCGTCGTGGTCCTCCTGCCACAGCCACTCCGCGTAGGTGGCGAACCCCTCGTTGAGCCACATGTCCTTCCACGTCCGCGGGGTGACCGAGTCGCCGAACCACTGGTGGGCCAGCTCGTGGACGAGGATCGCGGTGTCGGGGGCGCCGGGGAAGACGGGCCGGTTCTGGGTCTCCAGGGCGTAGCCCGCGTCCTCGGAGCGGTCCACGATCGCCCCGGTGGAGGAGAACGGATAGGGGCCGAAGTTGTTCTCCGCCCAGTCCATGATCCCCGGGATTCCTCCGAGGACCTTCCTGCTCTCCTTCGCCTGCGTCGGGTCCACGGCCACGTACACCGGCAGCCCGTTCTTCGTCGTCGAGCGGGTGATGTCGTACCTGCCGATCGCGAGCGTCGCCACATAGCTGGCCATCGGCTCGGCCGTGTGCCACGCGTACGTCGTACGGCCCTTCGCGGTGGTCTCGCGCGTCAACTCGCCGTTGGAGACGGCCTGGAGCGACGCGGGGACGGTGATCCGCACGTCGTACGCCGCCTTGTCCGAGGGATGGTGGTTGCCCGGGAACCAGGTCATCGACCCGGTGGGCTCCCCGAGGGCGAGGGCGCCGTCGGCCGTCCGCAGCCAGCCCTCCTCCGAGGTGTCGGGGTCGGTGATCGTCTCGGGGGTCCCGGAGTACCGGACCGTCGCACGGAACGTCTCCCCCTTGTCGAGGTCGTCGCGCGGACGCACGGTCAGTTCCTGGCCGGCCCGGTTCCAGCGGGCTTCGTGGCCCTCGACGGTGACGCCGGAGACGTCCAGCCCCAGCAGGTCGAGGCGGAAGGCGCTCAGGTCCTGCAGGGCCCGCGCGGTGATCACCGCCGTCCCCGTCAGCCGCCTGCCCTTCGGCTCGTAGGACAGGGACAGTCCGTAGTGTGTGACGTCGTACCCGCCGTTGCCCATCTTCGGGAAGTAGGGGTCGCCGACACCGGACGCGCCGGGCTCGCCGTGCACACCGTCCCCGCCGCAGGCCGTGAGGCCGAGGACGAGGGAGAGGGCCAGCGCAAAGGGGACGGTGACGGAGGATCGGGGCACATCCACGATCCTAAGGGCCGTCACGTCCCCGGCCTCGGGGTGAGCGGGTATCCGCCGGCCGGACAGCGTCGAGCCGGCCGGAAACCGCCGGCGGCCGCCGCACCGAACCCGGGCCGGCGGCCGCGCAACCCATGTCCGGCATCCGCCGCAACCCAAGTCCGGCGTTCACGCCGCCCGGTCCGGCGTCCGCGCCGACCGCGGCGACCGAACCCACCGGTGGCCGCCCGCCGCCCGCGGAGGGAGCGCGACGGCCGCGGCGGACGGTTCCTTCGAGCGGCGTGAGGGGGGTTGCGGACACCGGGTCGCGGCCCCGGGACCGCGACCGCCGACGGAAACGCCGTCCCGCGGACTCTGACCGTCGGCGGAAACCGCCGGGCGGTGTCCGGCACCCCCGGCGTGACACCATCACCTACGTGCTCGACATCGGCTACGCCCTCTCCAACCGCTTCCCCGACCCCCCGCAGACCGACTACCGCCGCGCGGACGTCCACGCGCTGCGGCACGACCTGTTCTGCGGTGACGTCTACCTCGCCGACACCAAGGCGGACCGGGAGGTGTCCACACGCTGGGGATGGGTGCCGGTGCTCGACTTCGCGTGGGCCCTGTGCGACATCGTGGAGCGGCTCGACCGGGACCCGATGGGCAGTCGTGCCTCCCGCCCCCAGCAGGCGGAGCTCGACTTCACCGAGTCGACCGACCGCATGCTCTTCGAGCGCCGCTTCGGCTGGGTGGACGTCGAGGCCGACTGGATGCATCGCGACGAGGAACCGCTGACCTTCTCCCACACCGAGTTGCGCCGCGAGGCCCGCGACTTCCTGCACGACCTGCTCGCGGACCTCACCGACCTGCACGAGGACCTCGCCGAGAACCCGGCGATCTGGACCCTCCAGGCCCGCTTCCCCCGCGTCTCCTAGACCTCCCGGCCCAGAACCGCTCAGTCCGTCTCCGGGCCGCCGTCCACGCGGACCCCCAGCGCCGCCGCCAGCACCGGAGCCAGGTCCAGGAGCTGGGCCGTGCTGATGACCGCGCCCCTGAGGCGCTCCACGCCCCGTGCGATGTCCAGCTCAGCCGCGGCACGCAGGTCCACGTCCACAAAGGTGGCCTCGGTGAGGTCCGCCCCCTTCAGGACGCAGTCCACGAACTCCACCCGCTCCAGGCGGGCGCCCCCGAAGTCGGGCTCGACCAGGACACAGCCCTCGAAGACCACGTCCTTGAGCCGCGCGTTGCGCAGATTCAGATAGTCGATCTTCCCGCCGCGCACCACCACCCGCTCCAGCACGGAGCCGTACAACTGCGTCCCGCCGAGGCGGGCGTCGATCACCTCGACGTCGCGCAGGGTCGACTCGGCGAGGTCGGTGCCCACGCCCCGTATCCCCGTCAGGACCGAGTCCAGCACGCGGGCGTGGCGCAGTCGCGTCTCGTCCAGCGCGCAGCCGGTCAGCGCGCAGTCCATGAAGCGCGCTCCCCCGCCGTCCTGTCCGGCGAAGTCCGCGTCCCGGAACTCCAGCCCGTCGTAGTCGCCGTCCGGCTCCAGCTCCGCGCCGTCGTACGGCTCCAGCGGCGGCAGCCGCAGCTCCGGCCGCCGTGCCGCCTTCGGCCCCGCCCCGGACGCCTTCGCACCCGTCCCACCGCGCCCGCCCGCCACTCTCCTCGCCATCCCCCCATCCTGCCCGCCGCCGCTGACAACCGCCCCTGGCCTGCGAAAACCCTCCGCGTGTCACATTCCGGGGTCCGCGATCCGTCCTCCCCGCAGGAAGGCCCGCCGTCAGTGCCCTCTCGGACCCCGAGCAGAGGAGACCACCAGCCATGCACCGCATCACCGTCATCGGCGGCGGCTTCGCCGGACTCACCGCCGCGATCACCGCCGCCGAGGCGGGCGCCAAGGTCACCGTCCACGAAGCCCACCACACCCTCGGCGGGCGGGCCCGGACCGCCGAAGGCCCCTACCGGACCAACGAGGGACCCCACGCCCTCTACAGCGCGGGCCCGCACTGGACCTGGCTCAAGCAGCGGGACCTGATCGGGGCGCTCGCCCCGATCCCGCCCCTGGAGGCCGCCCGGCTGCGGCTGCGCCACAAGGGAGTCCTGCGCCGCACCCCGCCCTTCGCGATGCTCAAGCTGCTCCGGCCCTCCTGCCAACAGGCACCGGTGGACGTCGACTTCATGACCTGGGCGACCCGGCAGGCCGGAGCGGAGGGCGCGCGGGCGGCCGCCCACTACTCCGCCGTCGCCCTCTTCCACCACGATCCCGGTTCGCTGTCGGCGGCGTTCGTGCAGGAGCGGCTGCGCCGGGCCATGAGGCTGCCCCCGGAGGCGCACTGCCCCCGGGGCGGCTGGGCGAACGTCATCGACAGGATGGCGGCGCGGGCCTGGAACCTCGGCGTTCGGATGGAGACGCTGGCCCGGGTCGACACCCTCCCCGTGGACCGGGGCCCGGTCGTCGTCGCCACCTCGCTGGACTCCGCCCGCCGCCTCCTCGGGGACGCCTCCCTGACCTGGCCGAGCGGCCGCACCACCCTCGTCGACCTGGCGCTGCGGACCCGGCGCGGCGACGCGTTCGCCGTCTCCGACCTCGACGCGCCGGGCTGGATCGAGCGGTTCACCGCCCGGGACCGCACCCTCGCCCCGGCCGGGGAGCAGCTCCTGCAGGGGCAGATCCCGATCGGCCCCGGGGAGTCGGGGGCCCACGGTGTCGCCCGCGCCGAGCAACTGCTCGATCTGGCCTTCGAGGGCTGGCGCGAGCGGGTCACCTGGCGGCGCGAGAGCGTCGCGAACGGCCGCACGGGCGCGGTCGACCCGCCCGGCACCAGCTGGCGGGACCGCCCCCGCGTCGACCGGGGCGGCGGCGTCTATCTCGTGGGCGACCAGGTCGCCGCTCCCGGGGTGCTCTCGGAGGTGTCCTTCAACAGCGCGATGGAGGGCGTGGCCCTGGCCCTGCGCATCCGGGGACGCCTTGACCTCAAGCAAGCCTGAGGTTGAAGAGTGGACGGCGCCACGACCCCGCAGCCTTCGAGGAGCCCCGATGTACGCGATCCGCCTGCACGCCTTCGGTCCCGCCGAGAACCTCGTCCACGAACGCACCGCCGACCCCGAGCCGGGGCCCGGTCAGGTCCGGATCGCCGTGGCCGCCGCGGGGGTGCACCTCCTGGACACGGCCCTGCGCGAGGGCATGCGGGGCGGCCCCGCCCCGGCGCCCACCCTGCCGACGATCCCCGGCCGCGAGGTCGCCGGCACCGTCGAGTCCCTCGGCGAGGGCGTCGCCGGGGTCTGGCTCGGCAGGCGCGTCGTCGCCCACCTCGGCTTCGCCCCGGGCGGCTACGCCGAACTGGCCGTCACGGACGTCGAGCGGCTCCACGACATCCCCGAGAACCTCGGTTTCGCGCAGGCCGTCGCCATGATCGGAACGGGCCGCACGGCCATGGGGATCGTGCAGTTCGCCGAGTTCGGCCCTTCTTCCGTGGTCGTCGTGCCTGCGGCGGCGGGCGGCCTCGGCACGCTCCTCGTGCAGTACGCGCGCCACACGGGCGCGACCGTGGTCGGCCTCGCGGGCGGCCCGGAGAAGGTGGCCCTGGCCCGCGCGAACGGCGCCGATCCGGCCGTCGACTACACCGACCCCGGCTGGCCGGAGAAGGTCCGCGCGCACCTCGGGGGCCGGGCGGCGACCGTCGTGCTCGACGGTGTCGGCGGCGAGGTCGCGCGGGCCGCCGTCGGCCTGCTCGGGCCCGGCGGGCGGCACCTCGTCTTCGGCTGGTCGGGCGCGGGCGTCCGCGACGGCTCCCCCCACCTCGTGGAAGGGGTGTCCGAGCAGGTGCTCGGCCCCGTGATGATGCGCAGGGCGGGCGGGCCCGACCCCGTGCGCACCCTGGAGCTGCGAGCCCTCGCCGAAGCCGCCGCCGGGCGCCTCACCCCGGCCGTCACGCGCTTCCCGCTCGCCGAGGCCGCGGCCGCGCACCGAGCCCTGGAGAACAGGGGGACGACCGGAAAGGTGGTGCTGGAGCCATGACCCGCGGAGCGGTCCCGGACCCGGCGAACACGCCCCTCGGGCCGCCGTCCCGGCCCCGAGGAACGCGCCCGCCGGGGCCCCCGCCCGGAGATGCGACTCCTCCCGTTTCATGGTCTTCTGAGCGGGTGAGCGTCCCCCGGGCAGGTGAACCAGAGGCCTCCGCAGGTCCCGACCCGCACCGCTGGTGGGCGCTGGTGATCATCGCGCTCGCCCAGCTGATGGTCGTGCTGGACGCGACCATCGTGAACATCGCGCTCCCGTCGGCGCAGAGCGATCTCGGCATGTCCGACGGCAACCGGCAGTGGGTCATCACCGCGTACACGCTGGCCTTCGGCGGCCTGCTGCTGCTCGGCGGCCGGGTCGCCGACCTCGTCGGCCGCAAACGCACGTTCGTCATCGGGCTGATCGGGTTCGCCGTCGCGTCCGGGATCGGCGGCGCGGCCACCACCTCCGGGATGCTGTTCGGCGCCCGCGCGCTCCAGGGTGCCTTCGCCGCCCTGCTCGCGCCGTCCGCGCTGTCCCTGCTGACGACGACCTTCACCGACCCGAAGGAGCGCGGCAAGGCCTTCGGCATCTACGGGGCGCTGGCGGGCTCGGGCGCGGCGATCGGCTTCATCGTGGGCGGCCTGCTGACGGAGTACCTGAACTGGCGCTGGTGCCTGTACGTCAACATCCCCATCGCCGTCATCGCGGTCTTCGGCGCGTTCGGGCTGCTGCGCGACCGGCCCGGCCACAAGAACGTCCGGCTCGACGTGCCCGGCGCGGTACTGGGCTGCGGCGGTCTGGTGGCGATCGTCTACGGGGTCAGCGAGGCGAACTCGCGCGGCTGGTCGGACGCGCTGGTGCTCGGCCTCATCACGGGCGGAGCCGCGCTGCTGGTCGCGTTCGTGTGGTGGCAGAACCGGGCGCCGAGCCCGCTGCTGCCGCTGCACATCGTCAAGGAACGCAACCGCGCCGGCTGCTTCCTGACGATGGGACTCGCCATCATCGGCATGTTCGGCGTGTTCCTGTTCATGACCTACTACCTCCAGGTCGTCCTCGGATACTCGCCGGTGGAGACCGGCCTCGCGTTCCTGCCGCTGACCGTCGCGATCATCATCGGTTCGACGCAGATCTCGGCGCGGCTGCTGCCCCATGTCGCGCCGCGCATGCTGATGGTCCCGGGCATGCTCCTCGCCGCCGGCGGCGTGGCGATCTTCACCCAGCTCACCGTCGACTCGGACTACGCCGGCCGGCTGCTGCCCGGCCTGATCCTGATGGGTCTCGGCATGGGTCTCACCTTCATGCCGGTCTTCGCCACCGCCACCGCCGGGGTCGCCCCGCAGGACGCCGGCGTGACGTCCGCGACGGTCAACACCTCGCAGCAGGTGGGCGGTTCGATCGGTGTGGCCCTGCTGAACACCATCGCCACCACCAGCAGCGCGGCGTACGTCACCGCCCATCTGCGCGATCCCTCCCAGAAGGCGCGCGTCGTCCAGGAGGGCGTCGTCCACGGGTACACCGTGGCCATCTGGTGGGCCGTCGGGATCATGCTGCTGGCCGGTCTGGTCGCCGGACTCATGGTCACGGTCAAGGCCCCGAGACACGTCACGCCGGGCACGGCGGTCCCGGAGTCCGTGGTCTGACGCCCGGCGACCGCCCGGGACGGTCCGGGTCGGTGCCGGCTCCGGGTCAGTGCCGGCCCGACACCCGGTCCGCGAACCGCGCCAGCCGGGACGACCGCGCGCTGCGGGTGGTCAGTTCGCGGCGGTCGGCGGTGCGATAGGTCGCGTACATGCCGTGGACGCCGATCCACCGGAAGGGTTCCGGTTCCCACTTGCGCACCTTGTGGCCGACCCACGGCAGGTCGGTCAGTTCGGTCGCGCCCGCCTGCCCGGAGTCCCACCGCACGAGGTCGCGCAGGGTGCGGGCGGCGAGGTTGGTGGTGGCGACGCCCGAGCCGACGTAGCCGCCGGCCCAGCCGAGGCCCGTCGAGCGGTCCAGGGTGACCGTGGCGCACCAGTCGCGCGGAACGCCGAGAACACCGGACCAGGCGTGGGACACCCCGACGCCGGTCAGCGACGGGAAGAGGCGGACGAGGATCTCGTGGAGCGCGTCGACGGTCGCCCGCTGGGTGCGGCCGTCGTTGTCGGTGCGCGAGCCGAAGCGGTACGGGACACCGCGGCCGCCGAGCGCGATGCGGTCGTCGGCGGTGCGCTGGGCGTACATGTAGGCGTGCGCCATGTCGCCGAGCGCCTCGCGGCCCTCCCAGCCGATCTCCGCCCACTGCTCCGGGGTGAGCGGCTCCGTCGCGATCATGGAGGAGTTCATGGGCAGCCAGGTGCGCTTCTGGCCTTTGAGGTCCGAGGTGAAGCCCTCGGTGCAGCGCAGGACGTAGGGGGCGCGGACGGTGCCGTACGGCGTCACCGCGTGCTTCGGGCGGATCTCGGTCACCGGGGTCCGCTCGTGGATGGTGACGCCGAGTGCCTCGACGGCCGCGGCGAGCCCCTTGAGGAGCTTGACCGGGTGCAGCCGGGCCCCGTGCGGGGTCCAGGTCGAGCCGACGGCGTCGGCGACCCGGATCCGTTCGGCGGTCTCCTTCGCGCCGTACAGCTCGCGGTCCTTCTCGCCGTACGACAGCTCGTGCGCGTGGAAGGCCTTGAGCCGGGCCAGCTGGGCGGGCGTGCAGGCCACTTCGAGGACACCGCCCTGATGGATGTCGGCCTCGACGCCCTCCTCGGCGGCCACCCGGACGACCTCGTCCACGGTGTCGTTCATGGCCCGCTGGAGGCGTACGGCCGCCTCCTTGCCGTGCAGTCGCGCGTACCGGTCCCGGCCCGCGATGCCGTTGTAGAGCCAGCCGCCGTTGCGCCCCGAGGCGCCGTATCCGCAGAACTTCCGCTCCAGGACGGTGACGCGCAGGAACGGGGCCGCCTTCTTCAGGTAGTACGCGGTCCACAGTCCCGTGTATCCGCCGCCGACCACCACGACGTCGGCGGTCGCGTCGCCGGACAGCGGCTCCCGGGGTGCGGGCAGGCCGTCGTCCGCGTACCAGAAGGAGATGCCACCGTTCACGATCTCGCTCGCCGAACCGCTCATGAGCGGGACGTTAACCCCGGAAAGCGTCCACTGTCTCCTTCGGATTCCATGCTTTTCCGCGCCCTCTGGTCAACGGAAAACAGGCGAGACCGATCAGCACGGAGGTGAAATGCCCGAGATCGGTGAAGGTGCGCGCGGTCAGGAAGGGAATTCCGTACACCGCCAGCACGATCGCCAGATACGGGTACCGCCAGGGCGTCGCGATCCGGTAGGTGAGCACGCCGATCACCCCGGCCAGGGCGTAGCTCACCCCGATGTCGAGGGTGTCGACCGCGGAGTGCGGGGCGACCCCGTGCCTCACCGCCCAGAGCAGCGCACCCTCGCTGACCAGCGTCGACAGGACGTGCGCGGCCACGCACACCACGAGCCAGCGGGCCGTTCCCAGCCAGCGTTCGGCCGGCGCCTGGAAGACGGTGTAGAGCACGGCGTACGGCAGCCAGTGGCCGCCGTCGATCCACATCGCGCTGGCGAACAGCACCCGCACCGGGTTGTTCGACAGCTCGTGGATGTTCGTCGAGCGCTGCCGCAGGAAGTCCTCTTCGAAATCCGGAGACATGTGGTGCATGGCCACCGTGGTGATGAAGAGGATCGTCAGCCAGACGTACGTGCCCGGGGCGCCGCGCACGTACGTCCACACCCTGTGGAAGAAGCCCCGGTCGATACGCATGCCCCGATTCACCCATGTCGCGCCGCCCCTCGCCCGGCCGACATTCCGGACGGCCGGGCCGCTTCGCCGGAGAAGCCCGGACACCGCGGACGGCCGCCCCACCGGCGCCCACCGGCTGCGGACCGGCCCCGAATCCGACGGCGCCCGCCGGACCGGCGGAGTTAGTCTCGCCGCATGATCCGCACCGCGACCCCTGACGACATCCCCGTCATCCACACCTTCATCCGTGAACTCGCCGAGTACGAGAAGGTCCCGGAGGAGGCGAGGGCGACGCCGGAACAGCTGCGCGAGGCACTGTTCGGGGCGAACCCGGCCGCGTACGCGCACATCGCGCAGGACGACACCACCGGCGAGCCCGTCGGCTTCTCCTTGTGGTTCCTGAACTTCTCGACCTGGCGCGGCGTGCACGGCGTCTACCTGGAAGACCTCTACGTACGCCCCGCGGCACGCGGCGGCGGCCACGGCAAGGCGCTGCTCATGGAACTCGCGCGGATCTGCGGGGAGCGCGGCTACCAGCGTCTGGAATGGTCCGTCCTGAACTGGAACCGCCCCTCGATCGACTTCTACGAGTCGCTGGGCGCGCGTCCGCAGGACGAGTGGACGGTGTACCGACTGACGGACGACGCGCTGGAGGCCCTGGGACGGCGGGGCTGAGCCCCGCCGTCCGGCGTCCACGCGCCGACGCCGACGCCGCCCAGGCCCTGTCGCCGGCCTCGGCGGCTGTCCCGTGCCCGGGTCACTCGATGATGAAGACGCCCGCCGCCCCGGAGCCGTCCGCCGTGCTGTCGGCCGCCGGGGAGAAGGCCGGACCGGGTTCCAGAGCGTTGCGGACGGCCGTCAGGATGTCCTCGGTGTCGGCGCCGAGCGCCCGGGCGGCGGAGGTGAAGTCCCTTACCAGCGTGGTGAGTCGATCGGCGTCGTGCGTACGCGCCCCGGACGGCAGTCCCGCCACCCGGGTGCCCGCGCCACGACGGGTACGGATCAGCTCGGCCGCCTCCAGCTCGCGGTAGGCACGGGCCACCGTGCCCGGCGCCAGACCGAGGTCGGCGGCGAGTTGACGCACGGTCGGCAGGCGCCCGCCCTCGGCCAGCCGGCCCGTGCGGATCAGCGCGGCCAACTGGGCGCGGATCTGCTCGTAGGGCGGCACCTGACTGGTGGTGTCGACACGGACGGCCGAGTCACTCATCGTCGAACATCCCGTCGTCGGCCACCTCGTCGTCGACGGCCCGGGGCACCACCACGGTGGCCAGGGACCATCCGAAGGTGAACATGCCCAGCAGGCCCAGGGGGCAGACCGCCGCGACGGCGGCGGCGCCCAGCGGCCCCGCGCAGGTCTTGTCCGTGAGCGCGACGAGGACCATCAGCACGACGAGCAGCACCTGGCTCGACACCAGCAGGCCCCAGGCCCCGGTGATCGCCCACGCGCGGTCGCGGCGTTGCCGGTCGTCGCCCGGACTCTGCGCGATGCGGCGCAGGGCCCAGACGCAGACGGAGGTTCCGACGGTGAGGGCGGCGAACATCGGGCCGCTGTAGTACAGGCCGGGCCAGGGGCCGAGGGACGCCGGCATCCCCTCGCAGGTGACGACGAGGACGCGCCCCGCCGTGCCGGTCCGGTCGAAGTCGGAGGAGGCGGTGACCGCGCCGATCAGCAGCAGGGTGACGAGGGACGCCGCCTGCAACAGGAGCAGGGGCGTCATACGGGGCGGCACCTGGTCCCGGATCAGGCGCGGGGCCAGACTCGCGGTGCGTACGGCTTCGAGGGGACGCAGGGTCAGGGCGTCCCCGAGCAGCACACCGCCGACCGCGCACAGACCGAACGCGGTGATGGCGAACACGAGCGGCATCGTGATGTCGCCGCTGTCCATCACGACCAGGTGCTGCGCGGCCACGATGCCGATGGCCAGGCAGGACCAGCGGGCGTAGTGGTCGGCGTGGCCGAGGAACCGGGACTGGAGCGGGACGGTGTCGAGCAATGGAATCCCCCCGGATCATCTTGTATCAAGCAGGGAGTACAAGATGACCTTCACCCGCATCTTGTGTCAACCGCTCGATACAAGTCGGGAGGGCAGCGCCGGGGACACCCGGCACCCCTTCGAGCCCGGCCCACCGGACCGCGCCACCAGGGCCCACCACGTCATCCGGAAAAAGCAGAAGCCCAGCTCAGACACCGTCTGAACTGGGCTTGCAAGGGAGCCCCCTGTCGGATTCGAACCGACGACCTACGCATTACAAGTGCGTTGCTCTGGCCATCTGAGCTAAGGAGGCGTGCCGCGCGCGGCGGGCATGCCCGTGCAGTGTACCCACGTCACAGCGGGCGCCCGCCGAGAGTTTCCGCGAACTTCATCGGCGGTGGGGTACTGGCAGAACGCGTGAACGCCAGGTAGCGTCCTGACCCAGTTCACTCGTATGGACTAAACCACTATGGGCGTCTCCGTAGTGGTTCACCACCTTTACAACGGATCGTCCGGCACGTTCCTGCCGGTGAAGGGGGCCCCTCACCATGGCCACTGTCTCGTTCGACAAAGCGACCCGCATCTACCCGGGTTCCGAGAAGCCCGCCGTCGACGCCCTGGAGATCGACATCGCGGACGGCGAGTTCCTCGTCCTCGTCGGTCCCTCCGGCTGCGGCAAGTCCACCTCGCTCCGCATGCTCGCGGGGCTCGAGGACGTGAACGGCGGCGCCATCCGCATCGGCGACCGCGACGTCACGCACCTGCCGCCCAAGGACCGGGACATCGCCATGGTGTTCCAGAACTACGCGCTGTACCCGCACATGACCGTCGCCGACAACATGGGCTTCGCGCTCAAGATCGCCGGCGTCAACAAGTCGGAGATCCGCCAGAAGGTCGAGGACGCGGCGAAGATCCTCGACCTCACCGAGTACCTCGGCCGCAAGCCGAAGGCCCTCTCCGGCGGTCAGCGCCAGCGTGTCGCCATGGGCCGCGCCATCGTGCGCGAGCCCCAGGTCTTCCTCATGGACGAGCCGCTGTCGAACCTCGACGCCAAGCTCCGCGTCTCCACCCGTACGCAGATCGCCTCGCTCCAGCGCCGCCTCGGCATCACCACGGTCTACGTCACCCACGACCAGGTCGAGGCCATGACCATGGGCGACCGCGTGGCCGTGCTCAAGGACGGCCTGCTCCAGCAGGTCGACTCGCCGCGCAACATGTACGACCGCCCGGCCAACCTCTTCGTCGCCGGCTTCATCGGCTCCCCGGCCATGAACCTGGTCGAGGTCCCGATCACCGACGGCGGCGTGAAGTTCGGCAACAGCGTCGTCCCGGTCAACCGCGAGGCCCTGAAGGCCGCCGCCGACAAGGGCGACCGCACGGTCACCGTCGGCGTCCGCCCCGAGCACTTCGACATCGTCGAGCACAACGGCGAGGCCGCGAAGGCGCTCTCCAAGGACACCGAGGACGCCCCGGCCGGTCTCGCCGTCACGGTGAACGTCGTCGAGGAGCTCGGCGCCGACGGTTACGTCTACGGCTCCGCCAAGGTCGACGACAAGCTCACGGACCTCGTCGTCCGCGTCAGCGGCCGCGCGGTCCCGGACAAGGGCGCCACGCTGCACGTCGTGCCGCGCCCGGGCGAGACCCACGTGTTCTCCACCTCGACGGGCGAGCGCCTGTCCGACTGACGTCCGCGTCATCCGGGCGGACCACACACCCCGTAGGGGTGGAATTCACCCAAGTTGACGAAGAAGGCCCCGCAGCAGGCTGCGGGGCCTTCTTCGTTGTCGACAAATACCCCGGCAGACCGGTCATTTCGATATCTGTGCGTCAACTCCCCACCCAGAAAAAGCCGCTTGCCCGTCCCCCGAACTGGTGACTAAATGTCGCCAAATCATCACCCCGCGCTACCCTCACTCGCGTGAAGCACTCCACCACTACCCAACAGACCCGGCGTGGCCGTGGCCCCGCCCGCCGGATCGGCCGCACCCTCGCCCTCGTCCTGCCTGTCGTCCTGGTGCTCTCCGGGACTCTCGCGGTCACCCGAGTCGACTGGTCGGGGAATCCCTCGAGCTCGGTGCTCACCGCGTCGTCCGAAGACGTCTCGACCCGAGCCGTCTCCCGTGCCCCGCAGGACGTCCTGCGCGACAAACTGCTCCTGGAACTCCAGGACAGGGACCCGGGCGTCGCCCTGACCCACCTCCAGCAAGCGGTGAACGGCCGTCCGTCGCTGGCGAGGCACTGCGTCTCCATCGCCCGTGCACTCGGCCGCGCCGCGGTCCGCGCGTACGGTCCGACCCGAGCCCAGTCCTTCGCCCGCCCCGTCTGCGACACCTCGTTCGCCTCGGGGGTCTCGACCGGCCACCTCTGAGGCCACCGCCCCCTTCCGGGCCTGTCCCCCTCGGAGACCACCGCTCCCGCTCCTCGGAGTTCGCGGCCTCCGAGGGGCACAACCGTCCGCGGCCACCCGTCGGCACCTCCACGAATCACCCGATTCCGGACTGTCGGGCAACAGTTGATGACGGAACGGTTGCCGCGGGAAACCCCCTGCGGGGCGCCACGTACAGTTCGGGCATGACCGATCCGAACGCCGCGTCGCGCCCCGTGCAAGCCGTTGTCCTGGCCGGCGGCCAAGGTTCCCGGCTGCGTCCCTACACCGACGACCGGCCCAAGCCGATGGTCGAGATCCCGGGCACCGGGACCCCGATCATCGGCCACCAGCTGACCTGGCTCGCCGAAGAGGGCGTGACCGACGTCGTCGTGTCCTGCGGGCACCTCGCCGACGTCCTGCAGAAGTGGCTGGACTCGGCCGACCTCCCGGTCAACGTGACCACGGTCGTCGAGACGGAGCCCCTCGGCCGCGGTGGCGGCCTCAAGTACGCCGCGGCGCACCTCCCGCACCCCGACCGGCCCTGGTACGCGACGAACGGTGACATCTGGACCCGTTTCTCGCTGCGGGACATGGCGGACTTCCACGCCGAGCGCGACGCGGTCGCGACCCTCGCGCTGGCCCGTCCCCGCCTCCCCTGGGGCGCCGTCCAGACGGACGGCTTCGGGCACATCACGGACTTCATAGAGGCCCCGCCCTCCCCGTTCGAGATCAACGCGGGCGTCTACGTCTTCTCCCCCGAGTTCACCGGCATGCTCCCCGAGCGGGGCGACCACGAGCGCACCACGTTCCCGCGGCTGGCCCGGGAGAACCGGCTCGCCGGCTTCCCGATCCCGCAGGGCGCCTACTGGCGCGCCATCGACACCGCCAAGGACCTCACGGAGGCGGCCAAGGAGCTCGCCGCCCTGGGCCGCTAGCGGCCCGCCGGCCAGGGACCGGGCCACGACGGGAGCCGGGCCCGGGCAGGGACGCGAGCGGAGACGCGGGCGGCGCCCCGGGCAGAACCCTGGACGCGAGCCCGGACGCGAACTGCGGGACGCGGGCGGCCGAACGTGAGCCGTCGGACGCGAGCGGCCGAACCACCGGCCGGGGCCCGACACGAGCCGCCGGAGCAGGGCCGCGAAAGGCCCCCCTACCGGCCTCGCTGGAGCCTCCTGGGCACCAACCCGCACGGCGGCGCTTCGCAGCCCTGCCGCAGCTCTGCCGCAGCCGCGACGCGGCTCCGGGCCGGCTCTCCCCAGTCGCTGAAGGGGCGTTGAAGGGGCGCTGAAGCGGCCGTGCCGCGCCTCCTTCCCGGTTCTTCCCAGCCGTTCCCCATCGCCGTTCTCCCCCCGACGGACGACATGACAGGGCCCCCGCACGCCTTCGTGCGGGGGCCCTGTCGTCCTTCGGCGGGGCCTCGGTGTCAGCCCAGCAGGCCGCCCACGAGACCCGGCTGGCCGCCCGTCGACGAGCTCCCGCCGGTGGAGCTGCCACCCGTGGCACCGGCGCCCCCGGTGCCGCCGGTGCCGCCCGCGCTCCCGGTGCCGCCGGTCGACGCGCCGCCGCTGCTGGTCGGGCCCGCGCTGGTGCTCGGCGCCTGGTCGACCGGCGAGGACTGCTGGGGCGGGGCCTGCCCGCTGCCCTGGGTCTGGCTGGGCTGCCCGCCGCCGGTGCGACCGGTCTCCTGGGCCGCACCCGGCGGGGTGGCCGCCTGCGACGGGGTCGAGGAACTGCTCTGGGAGGGCTCCTCGGAGGCCGAGGGGGTGGCCTTCTTGTGCCGCTTGCCGGGCGTCTCGGGGAGCGGGGAGCCGGGCAGTTCGTTGCGCGGGGCCTCACCGGGGCCGGGGACGACGACCCGGTCGGAGTCACGCACCGCGCCGCCGAGGACCGAACCCACGAGCAGGGTGAACCCGACGACGATGGCCGTGGCCAACGCGCCGCGGCGCAGCACCCGCGCGCGCAGGTCCCAGATGTCGGCGCGCGGTCCGAGCCTGCGCCAGGCCTCGCCGGCGAGGCGCCCGTCGAGCGAGTAGACCGGGGCGCCCGCGATGATCAGCGGGGACCAGGCGGCGAGGTAGATGATGTCGGGCGCGTCGTACGCGGGCACCGTCTTCCAGCTGACCGTGACGATGAGCGCCGCCGACAGCGCCGCGCCGACGACGGCGGCCACCCGCTGCCAGAGCCCGAGCACCGTCAACACACCGACGATCACCTGGAAGAAGGCGATGACGAGCCCGGAGCCGATGGGGTGCTGGAGCGCGAACTGCCGCAGCGGCTCGGCGACTTCCCACGGGTGGAGCGTGTTGAGCCACTTCACCATGGAGCCGCGCTTGCCGCCGTCGAAGTAGACGGGGTCGCAGAGCTTGCCCATACCGGCGTAGATCGAGATGAACCCGAGGAAGACGCGCAGCGGGAGCAGCACGACACCGAGGTTCATCCGGCGGCCCGGGTGGTAGGCGTGCCGGACCGAGTCCGAACCGCTCCGTCGGCCGGCGCCCGGCCTCTCGTCGAGACCGTCGTCGTCGAAGTCGGCGTCCTCGAAGTCGGCCTCGGTGTACGCCGGTTCGTCGTAGGCGCTGCCCACTCCGCGCATCTGCGGCAGCAGTCGCTGCTCATCGCCGAGCGGGGCCCGCTGGCTGCCGACGAGGGGCGTCTCGATCGTGTCAACGGTCAGATCGCCCGCGTAGCCGGGCTGTTCCCCGATGCGCGGGATGACCTGGGTCGAACCGCCGTCGGCCGTCGGCCCGCCGGTGCCGTGGGCCACGCCCGCGCTCCGTACGGCCTGGAGCAGCCGGTGGGCGCCGGTGTCGTCCGGTGCGGACTTCCCGCTCCAGACGACGGGGGCGCGGCGGCGGGCCCCGGCGGCGGGGATCCGCGCGGCGGCGCCGGAAGGGCTCAAGTGCCGTGCGCCGAGCAGGGACTGGCCTCGCGACGCGCCTGCCAGCTGAACGCGGAAGCTCGCATGATTGACGATGATCTGCGCCGGATCGCTCGGCACCTTCACCATGCTCAGCGCGGGAACGTCGTCGAATCCCGACGAGCGTTCCCCCGTGGGTGTGCGGGGTGTTCTGGTGTCCACACTCATCTAACCGAGTGACGTGTGGTTAGGACACTGCCGTGACGACGCCGATCTGTCCGGACCGCGTCAAGATCAACAAGAACACCCGGTCACCCCTCGGGGGTGACCGGGTGAACGTCTGTTCAGGCGCGTCGGCGTGCGGCCTCGTACAGCACAACTCCCGCCGCCACACCGGCGTTCAGCGACTCCGCGCCACCGGGCATCGGGATCCGCACCCGGAAGTCGCAGGTCTCGCCGACGAGTCGGGAAAGGCCCTTGCCCTCGCTGCCGACGACGATGACGACGGGACCGCCGAGGGCCTCCAGGTCACCGACCTCGACCTCGCCGTCCGCGGCGAGACCGACCACGACGAGACCGGCCTTCTTGTACGTCTCCAGGGCCCGCGTCAGGTTGGCGGCGCGCGCGACGGGGGTACGGGCGGCGGCACCGGCCGACGTCTTCCAGGCACCGGCGGTCATGCCGGCCGCGCGCCGCTCGGGCACGACGACACCGTGACCGCCGAAGGCGGACGCGGAACGGACGACCGCGCCGAGGTTGCGGGGGTCGGTCACGCCGTCGAGGGCGACGATCAGCGGGTCCTGGCCCTGGTCGTACGCGGCGGCGGCGAGGTCCTCGGGGTGCGCGTACTCGTACGGCGGGACCTGGAGGACGAGACCCTGGTGGTTGAGCCCGTTGGTCATGCGGTCGAGCTCGGGGCGCGGGGCCTCCATCAGGTGGATGCCACCGCGCTCGGCGACGAGCTGGAGCGCCTCGCGGACCCGCTCGTCGTTGTCGATGAACTGCTGCACGTACAGCATCGTCGCGGGCACGCCCTCGCGCAGCGCCTCGACGACGGAGTTGCGCCCGACGACCATCTCGGACGTGCCCTTGCCGCCGCGGCCCCGGGGAGCGGGCTTGCGGACGAGCTGCTTCGACTTGGCGTTGGCGAGGCGGTTCTTCTTGTGGCCCTTGCGCGCTTCGGCGGGCGGGGTCGGACCCTTGCCTTCCAGGCCCCGGCGTCGCTGGCCGCCACTGCCGACCTGCGCGCCCTTCTTGCCGGACATGCGGCGGTTGTTAGCAGCCATGACCTACCTGTCTGTGTGAGGCGTGAGTACGTACGTATATGAAGTGTGCCGCCCGGAGGTCCGGGCGGCACAATCGATCAAGGCCGCCGGGGGACGGCCGAGGCTGCCTGAGCGGTCGCTCAGCGCGGCCCGAGCGTCCAGCGCGGCCCCTGCGGGCCGTCCTCGATGACCAGGCCGGACTGGCCCAGCTGGTCGCGGATGGCGTCCGCGGCGGCCCAGTCCCTGCGGGCGCGGGCGCCCTCACGCTGGTCGAGGACCATCCGGACGAGGGTGTCGACGACTCCGTGCAGGTCGTCACCGCGGTCGCTCTCGCCGGCCCAGTGCGGGTCGAGCGGGTCGAGCCCGAGGACGCCGAGCATGGCCCGCACCTCGGCGAGGCGCGCCACGGCGGCCTCCTTGTCGTCGGCGGCCAGCGCGGAGTTCCCCTGACGGACCGTCGTGTGCACGATGGCGAGCGCCTGCGGGACGCCCAGGTCGTCGTCCATCGCGTCGGCGAAGGCGGGCGGCACCTCGGCCGAGGGCTCGACGACGCCCCCCGCCTTCTCGACCACTCGCTGCACGAAGCCCTCGATGCGCGCGAACGCCGACTCGGCTTCGCGCAGGGCCTCTTCGCTGTACTCGATCATCGAGCGGTAGTGCGGGGTGCCGAGGTAGTAGCGCAGCACGATGGGGCGCCACTCCTGGACCATCTTGGAGACGAGCACCGAGTTCCCGAGGGACTTCGACATCTTCTCGCCCTTTTTGGTGACCCAGGCGTTGTGCACCCAGTACTTCGCGAACTCGTCGCCGAAGGCCTGGGCCTGAGCGATCTCGTTCTCGTGGTGCGGGAAGATCAGGTCCAGCCCGCCGCCGTGGATGTCGAAGGCGCTGCCCAGGTACTTGTGCGCCATGGCGGAGCACTCCAGGTGCCAGCCCGGACGGCCCCGCCCCCACGGCGTCTCCCAGCTGGGCTCGCCCGGCTTCACGGCCTTCCACATGGCGAAGTCGCGCTGGTCGCGCTTGCCGGTCTCGCCCTCGCCCGACGGCTGGAGCAGGTTGTCGAGCTCCTGGTTGGAGAGCTGGAGGTATCCGTCGAACGAGCGCACGTCGAAGTAGACGTTCCCGTCGACCGCGTACGCGTGACCGCGCTCGATGAGCCCGCGCATCATCTCGATCATCTCGGGGATGTGCCCGGTGGCGCGGGGTTCGTACGTGGGCGGCAGGCATCCGAGCGCGTCGTAACCGTCGTTGAAGGCGCGCTCGTTGTCGTAGCCGATGGACCACCAGGGACGGCCCTGCTCGGCCGACTTGGAGATGATCTTGTCGTCGATGTCCGTGACGTTCCTGATGAACGTCACGTCATAGCCGCGGTACTCGAACCAGCGGCGCATGATGTCGAAGTTGAGGCCCGACCGGATGTGCCCGATGTGCGGTGCGGCCTGCACGGTCGCGCCACAGAGGTAGATCGAGACGCAACCCGGCACGAGCGGGGTGAAGTCACGGATCTGCCGGGCGCTGGTGTCGTACAGGCGAATGGTCACCCCTCCAGGGTAGTGGGCCCTGGGTAGTGCCCCGCGACCCTTCCCCCGCAAGGGCCACGGATTCGTGACATACGGGGGACGGCCCGCCCCGGATTCCCCCTCCCGGCCTCCGGGGCGTCCGCCGCGGCCCACTGTCCGACCGGCCGGCCGTCCTCGGGCCGCCCGTGTCGGTCGCCCCGCTCAGCCCGTCCGGACGACCAGGGCCGTGGCGACCGCCATCAACCCCTCGTCCCGGCCCGGGAAACCGAGCCCGTCGGTCGTGGCGCCCGACACCGACACCGGCGCGCCCACCGCGTCCGACAGGATCTTCTGCGCCTCGTCCCGCCGCTTGCCGATCTTCGGACGGGGACCGACGACCTGGACCGCGACATTGCCGACGGTGAAACCGGCCTCGCGGACGATCCGCGCCGCCTCCGTCAGGAGGACGACCCCCGACGCCCCGGACCACTCCGGGCGCCCGGTGCCGAAGTGGGCGCCGAGGTCACCGAGGCCCGCCGCCGAGAACAGCGCGTTGCACGCGGCGTGCGCGACGACGTCCGCGTCGGAGTGCCCCGCGAGGCCGGGCCCCTCCCCCTCCCACCGCAGACCGGCGCACCACAGTTCCCTGCCCTCCTCGAAGGCGTGGATGTCGGTGCCGATCCCGACGAGCGGGAGCACCGGTCCCTGACCCGCGGGGCGGACCCGCTCGGGCGTCTCAGAATCCATCGTTGAGCCTCCGTCGGGCGAGGACCGCCTCGGCCAGCACCAGATCCAGCGGCCTCGTCACCTTGAACGCTTCCTCGTGTCCGGGCACGACCACGACCGGCACGTCCAGCTGCTCGACCATGCTCGCGTCGTCGGTCACGTTGTCGGTGACGGTCGCGTGGGCCCGCAGCAGCGTCTCGCGGTCGAAGCCCTGAGGTGTCTGCACGGCACGCAGCCGGGCCCGTCGGGGCGTGGCCACGACCGGTTCGGGCTCCCCCGCGACGGCCGCGGGCTCGACCTCCTTGACGGTGTCGGCGAGCGGCAGCGCCGGTACGACGGCGGGAGCACCGTCCCGTACGGCCTCGATGACGGCGTCCACGGTGTCCACGGGGACCAGCGGCCGGGCCGCGTCGTGCACGAGGACGATGTCGATGCCGGGCGGCAGCGCGTCGAGCCCGTACTTCACGGACTCCTGGCGGCTGTCACCGCCGGGGACGACCAGGAAGTCGGTGCGGTCGGGCAGCGCGTGCGCGTCGAGCAGCGTCTTCACCTCGGCCGCGCCGTCCGGCGGAGCCACGACGACGACCAAGGAGACCGCGCGGGAGGCGGCCATCGCGCGGACCGCGTGGATGAGCATGGGCGTGCCGTTCAGCGCGCGGAGCGCCTTGGGGGCGCCCGGACCGAGGCGCACCCCTCTTCCGGCGGCCGGAATCACGACGGCGGTGCGGGCCTCCGACGGCGAAGGCAGCGAAACGTCAGACATCGGTTCCTGTCAGGTTTGTGTGCTCGACCGGTGTGGGTATGGCCTGGGGGTACCCCCTGCTCGGCGAGCTGGGGGAGTGCCGGGCGCAACGCCTTGACCGGACCCCTTCCGTGACATCCGGTCGAGCCGACTGCCCGGGTCGGCACGCCAAGTATCGGACACGCCGGTATACCGCGAGAAAGCCGATGCCGGGTAAACGTCCGGTTTACCGAATGGCGCGGGTACGAACATGCCGCAGCGCCCGGCGACAGCAATTGCGTCATCGGGCACCGCGGCATTTTCATTGCGCAACTGCGCGGGCTGTGCGTACGTCAAGACGGTGGGCGTCTCGGCGACCCAGCCGGCGTCAGGACGCGAGAACCTCGTCGAGCAGGGCCTCGGCCTTGTCCTCGTTGGTGTTCTCCGCGAGGGCGAGCTCGCTCACCAGGATCTGGCGCGCCTTGGCGAGCATGCGCTTCTCACCTGCGGAGAGTCCGCGCTCGCGCTCACGACGCCACAGGTCACGCACGACTTCCGCGACCTTGATGACATCGCCGGAGGCGAGCTTCTCCAGATTTGCCTTGTAGCGACGCGACCAGTTCGTGGGCTCCTCGGCGTACGGCGCACGCAGCACCTCGAAGACCCGGTCCAGCCCGTCCTGACCGACCACATCACGTACGCCGACGAACTCCGCATTGTCCGCTGGCACACGTACCGTCAGGTCACCCTGGGCGACCTTCAGCACCAAGTAGGTCTTGTCCACGCCTTTGATCTGGCGAGTTTCGATGGCCTCGATCAGCGCGGCCCCGTGATGGGGATAGACCACGGTGTCGCCAACCTTGAACGTCATGTGACAGGTACCCCTTCCGTGGCTATCCAGAGTAACACGGAAACGGCGTCTTCTGAATGGCGTTTTCGCAGGTCAGGGCATATCTCGGGGCTTGACAACCACAACAGGAACGTGCTGCGAGGGGCGAGCGGAAGAGGGTATTCGCAGGTCGGAGCGGCTGTCCAGGCGGAGAGAAACGCGCACGTTACACACACCCGGAGCCCACGACCAGGGTTCGAATGTTCCGTTTTGTCCAACCCTGGGAGCGCGACTTCCGCTACTCCGTTCGATGGGCGGAGCCCAGTACGAGTCGAATCCGGAATTGATCAAGACGTTCGATGATCAGGTACCGGCCGGCTCTCGATGACCTCGTGATCCATTTCCCGAGGAGAGCCGGGCATTCATTCCGCGAAATGCGCAACCCTAAGACCGCGGAACTTATGTGAATGACGGACGAGCGCGCGATCAAAGTAGCCGACGCGCCGCCGGGTCGGCAGGCGAGGACCGGGGCGCACACCCGGCGCAGCGGGGCTCGCGGGCGCATGCTCCCAGCGGTCCCGCCCTCCACCCGGAGACCGCCCGGCCACCCCCGCCCCGAGCAAAGTCGGCGTCTTGGGGAGGGTCGGGTGCGGTCCCGCGCCAACGGATCGGTAACCTGAGGCCGCTGACAGACCCTTAGGGCGGCTTCCACTGAAGTCGTCCTGCTTCGCCCACGTTCAAGGAGTAGCCGCCGCCGTGAGCAGCAGCCTTCGACGCGGCACTCTCGCCGCCGCCGTCATCGCGTTCTCGATCGCTTCGCTCGCCGCGTGCGGTGCCGGCAGCGACGCCCAGACGCTGGAGGTCAAGCCGGACAACGCGGCCACCTCCGTCGGCACCATCAAGGTGCAGAACGCGCTCGTCATCACCCAGCCCGATGTGAAGGCCACCGGTCCCGCGGTGATCTCCGCGACGCTGTTCAACGACGGCACCACCGCGCAGACCGTGGACTCGATCGACATCGCGGGCGAGGGCAAGGCCCAGATCACGCCCGCGGGCGGCAAGGGCAAGCTGACCGTCCCGCCCGGCGGCTCCGTCGTCATCGGCGGCGAGGGCAACGCCTCCGCCGCGCTGACCAGCCCCTCCCAGACCCTGCTGAACGGCAGCGTCCAGAAGGTCACCTTCGCCTTCAGCAAGACCGGTGGCGTGAGCCTGAGCGCCTTCGTCGTCCCCGCCGAGAGCTACTTCAGCAAGTGGGGCCCGAGCGAGATCCCGGCGGCCCCGTCCGAGTCCCCCGCCGCTTCGCCGTCGGAGTCCGTGTCGGGCTCCCCGTCCGAGTCCGCGTCGGGCGAGCCGGGGACCTCCGCGTCGTCGAGCGCGACGGGCACCGCCACGGCGGGCGCGTCGGCGTCGGAGTCCGCCGCGCAGTGACGTGACGCACCGGACGCGCACGGGGCCCGTAGAACTGTGGCCCGCCGTCCGGTCGCGGTCGCCGGAACCGCAGGAGCGGTACGCGCGAAGGGCGGGACCCCTCAAGGGGTCCCGCCCTTCGTCGTGTTCCGCCACGCCCGCCGTACCGTGCTCCGCGGCGCGCCCTCGGGCACGCGCGCGGAGGTGGGGCCGGTTTACGGCTCGAACTTGTAGCCGAGACCGCGCACCGTCACCAGGTATCGGGGCGCGCCCGGGTCCGGCTCGATCTTCGCCCGCAGGCGCTTGACGTGGACGTCGAGGGTCTTGGTGTCACCGACGTAGTCGGCACCCCAGACCCGGTCGATGAGCTGCATGCGGGTCAGCACGCGGCCCGCGTTGCGCAGCAGCATCTCCAGGAGGTCGAACTCCTTCAGCGGGAGGTCGACCTTGGAGCCGGAGACGGTGACCACGTGGCGGTCGACGTCCATGCGGACGGGACCGGCTTCCAGCGCGGCCGGGGCGACCTCCTCCGGCTCCCCCCGGCGGCGCAGGACGGCCCGGATCCGGGCGACCAGCTCCCGGGAGGAGAAGGGCTTGGTGACGTAGTCGTCGGCTCCTATTTCGAGGCCCACGACCTTGTCGATCTCGCTGTCCTTGGCGGTCACCATGATCACCGGGACGTTGGAGCGGCCGCGCAGCTGGCGGCAGACCTCCGTACCGGGCAGGCCCGGCAGCATCAGGTCGAGGAGAACGAGGTCGGCGCCGTTGCGCTCGAACTCGTCGAGTCCGTCGGGCCCGGTGGTCGCGATGGCGACCTCGAAGCCCTCCTTGCGGAGCATGTACGACAGGGCGTCGGAGAAGGACTCCTCGTCCTCGACGACGAGCACACGGGTCACGGAAGGACCTCCGGGGCAGGGAGCGGTTCGTACGGGGATGTGACGGTGGTCGTCCCGTCGGGCTGCCCGGTCTCGTCCTCTTCGTCGAGTCCGGGCATGTGGTGATCGGTGACGCGCTCGCGGGCCGCACTCGCCTCCGGCAGCCGCAGGGTGAACGTGGAGCCCTGACCCTCGGAGCTCCACACCGTGACCTCCCCGCCGTGCGAGGCGGCCACGTGCTTGACGATCGCCAGCCCGAGGCCCGTACCGCCGGTGGCACGGGAGCGGGCCGGGTCGACTCGGTAGAAGCGCTCGAAGACGCGCTCCTTGTCCTTGTCGGAGATGCCGATGCCCTGGTCGGTCACGGCGATCTCGATGTGTTCCCCGCCGGGTGCCGTCACCCGGCGGGCGGCTATCCCGACGCGGGTGCGGGCGGGCGAGTAGTTGACGGCGTTCTCGACGAGGTTGCCGAGGGCGGCGGCGAGCTGACCCCGGTTCCCCCACAGGCTCAGGTCGGCGGTACCGCCGGCGGCCATGGTGATCTGCTTCGTGCCGGCCTGGTGGCGGCAGCGGTCGATCGCCTCGGCGACGAGTTCGTCGACCCGGACGGGCTCGGCGTCCTCGAGGGGGTCGTCGTTCTGCACCCTCGACAGGTCGATGAGCTCCTGGACGAGGTTGGTGAGCCGGGTGGCCTCTATCTGCATGCGTCCGGCGAAGCGCTCGACGGCCTCCGGGTCGTCCGAGGCGTCCATGACGGCCTCGGAGAGCAGGGAGAGCGCTCCTACGGGAGTCTTGAGCTCATGGCTCACGTTCGCGACGAAGTCGCGCCGTACGGCTTCGATCCGGCGCGCCTCCGTCAGGTCCTCCACGAGAAGCAGGACGAGTCGCGATCCGAGGGGCGCCACCCGCGCCGAGACGGCGAGGGCCTCGCCCCTCCCCGTCCCTCTTCGCGGCAGATCCAGCTCCACCTGTCGTATCTCCCCGTCACGACGGGTGTCACGCGCCATGTGGAGCATCGCTTCGACGGCGAGTTTGCCGCCGCGCACCAGCCCGAGGGCGTACGCCGCCGAACTCGCCTTGACCACGGCGTCCGCTTCGTCGAGTACGACCGCCGAGGACCTGAGCACGGACAGCACGGTGTCGACACCCGGTGGAAGCACCGCGTCCGTGTGCAGCGAAGTGCGGGTCGGGCGTTTCTGGTCGCGCTCGCTCCAGCGGAACGCCAGCATGGCGATGACACCGGTGAGCACTCCGGCGATCGCTGCCGCTGCGGCGACCGCCGCGTTCACGTCCATGCACCCAGGTTAGGCATGCCGTCACTCCTGGCCACAGCCATCGGGGTGCGACCTCGAACACTCGTCGCCCAGAGTTCACCCAGGAGCCAGTACCGGTTCACTTCAGGTGACGGAAACGGACGCGTACGGGCCCGAACGTGGGAGCGTGGGGTTCACGGGTCCCGTCCGGCGGTCGTACGGCGGCCGGTCCGACGACAGGTCCCGGACCCCGGACCCCAGAGCTGACGTAGGAGAGGCAACCACATGCGTGACGCGTACCACGAGGAACTCGACTCGATCGGCGACGGTCTGGTCGAGATGGCCAGGCTCGTCGGGTCGGCGATCGGGCGCGCCACGACGGCCATCCTCGATTCCGACCTGAAGCTCGCCGAGAGCGTCATCGCGGCCGACCAGAGGGTCGACGATCTCCAGCACGAGCTGGAGGCCCGCGCGATAGCCCTGCTGGCCCGGCAGCAGCCGGTGGCCACGGATCTCCGTATCGTCGTCACCTCGCTGCGCATGTCGGCCGACCTGGAGCGCTCCGGCGACCTGGCCCAGCACGTGGCCAAGCAGGCCCGGCTGCGCTTCCCCGACCGCGCCGTCCCGCACGACCTGCACGCCACGATCCTGGAGATGGGCCAGCTCGCCCAGCGCCTGATGGCCAAGGCGGCCGAGGTCATCATCACCAAGGACGTCGACCTGGCGATGCAGCTGGAGCAGGACGACGACGAGATGGACCTGCTGCACCGCACGCTCTTCCAGCACCTGCTGGACGACAAGTGGCAGCACGGCATCGAGACCGCTGTCGACGTCACCCTCCTCGGCCGCTACTACGAGCGCTTCGCCGACCACGCCGTCTCGGTCGCCAAGCGTGTGGTCTACCTGGTCACGGGCGAGCACGCCGACGAACTCCAGCAGGACATCCAGCCGGTCACGGGAGTCGAGGGGGCCTAGTCCTCGGCACGACGGGCGATGAGCGGGCCGACGGTTTCCGTCGGCCCGCTCCGCTCTGGGCGCCCGGGGATCCGCCTCCGCGGCGCACCGGACGCCTCAGTGCGCCGTTGATGCGCCCGCCCCGCTGGGCATGAGATGGGCGAGAGGAACCGTGCGGCGCAGTGTGCCTCGCACGCCTCCGTGCATGAAGGAGGGACCCATGGCCGAATCCCCCAGCACGCCCGACCCCACACAGGACCGCGACACCCAACAGCCCGCCGAGATCAAAAGTCTCCCTTTGTTCGGCGCCTGCGGCTGCGGCTCCGGCTGCGGCTGCGGCTGTCAGTCGGGCAACCCCTGCCAGTGCGGCTGATCGCTTCCGCGCATCCGGGAGGGCCCTGTCATGACGACGGGGCCCTCCTGTACGTCCGGCCGCCGAAATCGGGGCGACACCGGGGATGTCGGCTCGTACGCTCCAGGCGGGCATGAGCCTGGAACGTACGAGGAGAGCCGGAAGGCGTGGGAAAGCCGGGAAGGGCGGAGAGGCGATGGCCGAGTACTTCTCGCTGGTGTGCGACGACGTGCCCCATGACGTCGTGCTCACCGACCCCGGCACCCGCCGGCTCGACACCGTCCAGGTGGTGCGCCGGCTGACCGGACTCGGCCTGTGGCACGGCAAGGTCCTGGTGGACCGGGCCCCGGTCGTGATCCTCGAAGACGTACACCGGTCGGCCGCCGAGGCGGCGGTCGCGGCCCTGCGCTCGGCGGGAGCGCGCGCGGAGGTGAGGGAACACGTGGCGGTGCGCCGCCCCGTCCTCTTCCTCGACGTGGACGGCCCCCTCATCCCGTTCGGTACGCCGTCGAACCCGGCGTCCGGCCCCGCGTCCGGTCCGGGACGGTTCCCCTCACCCGCCTCCGAGGCCGACCCCGATCGCGGGAACCCGCTGACCGGGCGGCTCGACCCGTCCGTCGGCCTGCGCCTGACGGGGCTGGGGTGCGAGCTGGTGTGGGCCACGACCTGGATGGACGAGGCGAACAGGTCGGTCGGCCCGCGGATCGGGCTGCCCCGGCTGCGCGTGGTGGAGTGGCCCGAGACCTCCGACGACGAGGGGCCGCGGAGTGCGCACGGGGCGCGCGTCCCGCGCGGACTGCACTGGAAGACCCCGGCCCTCGTGGAGTGGGCCGACGGGCGGCCGTTCATCTGGGTGGACGACGAGATCGGCCCGGTGGACCGGCTCTGGGTCGACGCGCGGTACGAGGGTCCCTCGCTGCTGCACCGCGTCGACCCGGCCGTGGGTCTCGGCGAGGACGACTTCTCCGTACTCACCGAGTGGCTCCGTACCGCCGTCCCGGACCTCGCCCGGCGAACGGACAGGGGCTGAGGCTCGACTCAAGCTCGGATCGGCAGGCTCAGACGCGACAGGCGACCCACCGGCCGCACGCCGGTGAGTCGCCTGGACAGGTCCCGGGACCTTCCTAGTCGCGGCCCAGCACCAGTCCGTAGCCCAGCTCGCTCGTCGCCGTCAGACCCAGGCTCTTCGGCGTCAGCGCCTCGGAGCCCGCCGCCGTGGGGCCCTGCGGGGTGCCCGGGAGGAACCAGACACCGCCGGTGGCCGTGTTCTCGCCGGGCGCGCCCGTCACGAGATCCGCGTGGCCGTCGGCGTCGTAGTCCTCGAGCGCGACCGAGGCACCGAAGTGGTCACCGCTCTCGGCGCTGCCCGGGACGCCCGCCGTGCTCTGGCTGAAGCCGACGCTCGACGCCGTGCCGTCCGACGAGAGCAGGCCGCTGCCGCCGCCGCGCACGACGAGGACCGAGCCCGCGTCCGTCCGGGTGCCCATCGCCTCGTACGCGTCACCCATGGCGAGGTCCGCGTAGCCGTCGTGGTCGACGTCGCCGGCGGCGAGCGAGGCGCCCAGCCGGTCCTCGGTCTCGGCGGCGCCGACGATGCCCGGGGTGTCCTGGTGGATCTCCTGGGTGCGGGCGCCGAAGCCGCCGGACTTCGATCCGTACGCGATGTGCACGACGCTGCCCTTGAACGTCTCGGCCCGGCCCGTCGAGTAGTCCGCGCAGACCGGCTCGTCCTCTTCGTAGTTCGGGAAGCAGGCGCCCAGGGCCAGGTCGTCGGCCCCGTCCGCGTCGAAGTCGCCGACGGCGAGGGCGGCGGCGGAGCCGCTGGTGCTCCACAGCCGCTGCGGGGCGCCCTCCTGCCAGCGGAGAATCAGGGTGTACCGGCTTTCCGTCGCGGAGACCGATACGGCCAGGTCGTCGTCGCCGTCGCCGTCGAAGTCCCCGGTGGCGAGGGCGGTGGCGCGGCCGAGGTTCACCTCGTCGACCGGCGCGGTCAGGGTGTCGGGGGAGGCGGCGGTGAGCGGGCCCGGACGCAGGACCACGCTGCCCTCCTCCTCGCCGCGACTGCTGAGCGCGAGGTCCGTACGGCCGTCGCCGGTCACGTCCCCGGCGGCGATCACCGAGCCGATCCGGGCGAACTCGTTGTCGCCGCGCGCGACCGTGTAGCCGCCGGTGAAGCCGGTGGCGGAACCCCGCAGGACGGTGACGGTGCCCTGCTCGTCGTACCGGTCGGAGGTGAGGGACTCGCTGGAGGCACCCACGACGAGGTCCGCGAACCGGTCGCCGTCGACGTCCGCGGCGACCACGGCGGAGCCGAAGAGGTCGTCGGCCTCCGGGGTGCCCGGCACCCCGGCCGTGGCCTGGCTGATCCGTACGGACCCCGCCTTGCCCACGCCGTGGGACCCGCCCCACAGGACGTGCACGTACCCGGCCTTCGAAGCGGTCCCCACCTTCCCGGAGGGCACGCCCACCACCAGGTCCCGGTAGCCGTCGCCGTTGAAGTCCTGCGTCACGGGAGCCGGCACCGCGGCCGCGGAGGCCACGGGCAGGGTCGCGCCCAGAAGGGTCATCGCGCAGACGGCCGTCGCGGCGAGGATTTTGTTGCGCATAGGTGTGAGGACTCCCTTGTCGGGGATCGGTTCGGGTGCATCTCGGTGATGCGTCTCAGGGATGGCTGTCAGCGGCGGTTCTCGGTGCCGGCTGTCAGCGGTGGTGCATCGGTGCCGGATCTCGGGCGCGGGACCCGGGCGACCGCGTGGCGACGGGCGGTCGACGGAGCCCTGGTGCCCGGACACCCGGGCACCAGGGCACTCGGGTCAGCGGCCGAAGACGTCCGCGAACCTGCGTCCGTCGATCTCGGGGTAGTCGAAGTCCTCCGCGGTGAAGGCCGTGGCGTACGTGGCGGTCAGACCGGTGGTCGCGCCGCGCAGGACCCACGCGGCCCCGTCGTCGTATCCGCCGGGCAGGACGTCCTCGCCGAACGCGCCGAGCGCCAGGTCCGCCCTGCCGTTGCCGTTGATGTCACGCAGCCGCAGCGAGGAGCCGAAGTGGTCGCCCGCCTCGGCGGCGCCCGGCACGCCCGGGGTGGCCTGGTGGAAGGACTGGGCGCCCCTCGTGGTCAGACCGCCCGAAGCGCCCTTCAGGAGGACGACGTTGCCGACGTTGGTCTTGCCGTCCACGTCCTCGTACGGGGCGCCGACGGCCACGTCCGCACGGCCGTCGCCGGTCACGTCGCCCACCGCGACGGCCGCGCCGAAGTCGTCGTACGGCTCGTCGGTGCCCGGGACGCCCGCGCTGGCCTGGGTGTAGGTGGTGCCGGTGACCGGGAGCCCGGCCGCCCTGCCGTACCGCACGGTGAACGAACCGCCGTTCCCGGCCGTCGGGTTGCCGGTGACCAGGTCGTCGTAGCCGTCGCCGTTGATGTCTCCGCCCGCCACGGTCGACGCCCACGAGGGCCCGCCCGCCGCCCCGCCGTCGGCCAGCACCGAGTAGGAGTGGCCGAGGTCACCGGGACCGCCGCGCAGCAGGCCCAGGTAGGCGCCGTTGCCGGCCGGGTTCCTGCCGTGCAGCACGTAGTCGCTGCCGTCGGTGCCGGAGAAGTGGCCGGCGACGATCCCGTCCAGTTCCACGCCCTCGGGCAGGAAGTCGACCTCCGGCGCCAGCGCGTGGTCCTGGGAGGGCTTGCCCTCCGCGTACCACCAGAGGGTGTGGCTGCCGACGACGACCAGTTGGCCGCTGCCGTCACCGTCGAGGTCCGCGAAGGCGGCGCCCTCGCCGAACCCGTCCTCGGCCGTCGGGGCGGTGAGCGTCATGCCGCCGGACGTGAACGGCCTCGCCCCGCCCCACACGATGGTGACCGAGCCCCGCGGCTTCCCGGTGACCTCCTCACCGGGCGCGCCGACGATCAGATCGGCGTAGCCGTCCCCGTCGACATCGCCGCTGGTGATGCTCTCGCCGAACCGGTCCACGGACTCCGAGGCTCCCGGCACACCCGGCGTGTTCTGTGTGACGTTCACCGAGCGCGCGGGGCTCACCCCGGAGGCCGATCCGAAGACCACGGTGACCGTGCCCCCGCTCGCCTTGGGGGTGCCGATCGCCAGGTCGCGGTAGCCGTCCCCGTTGAAGTCGTCCGACAGCCCGGAGGGCGCCGCGACGGCGGCGGGGGCGCCGAGCCCCACGACGGCGAGGGCGGCGGCCGTGGCGACGGCCAGAGTGCGTGCGCGCAAAGTAGTGCTCCCTGCTTGTGGAACAGAGTCCGCGGAACAGAGCCCGTGGAACCGAATCCGTGGAACCGAATGCCGGTTCGGGCTTCGGTGTCGTACGACCTCAGGAGTGGCCAAAGGGTTGTACGAGCAGGAAGGAAAAGTGAACGGGCGGCGCCCGCCGAAGTGTTGGCCGGGCCGGCAGAAGGGGCGGACCGCCGTCTGCATCGGCTCGTCAGCGAACCTCGAACGTCGGAGCCAGCGCCACCCGCAGACGTTCCGCGAACTCCCTTTCCCGGCCGGCGAACTGCGGGTACTCGTCGGCGAAGTGGTGCCACTCGACGTAGCTCAGGGCCTCGGTCACGTCCTCGCCCGACACACGCTCCCGGCCGGGCGCCGGCCACTCCCCGCCCAGTCGGAACACCTCCTGGAGCAAAGCGTTCGGCAGCGCGTGCCGTTCAGCCAACAGGGCCGCGTCGTAGAGGTCCTTGCCCTGCGCGTAGCCGTCGTTGACGAGCCACATCACCTTCCAGGCCAGGGACAGCGCGGGAGTCGCCCCGTACAGCAGCCCACCGGACGGAAGGAGGATCCGCTCGGGCGGATCGGGCAGCGATTCACCGAAGACGAAGTCCAACTGCACCCAGCCGCCCGGTGTCCCCGGCGCGCTCCACGGCAGCATCATGCGGCGCCCCGGCACCCGTTCGTACGTCCAGATGTCCTCGCACACAGCCCCGGACGCATCGATCCGGACCCCGTCCGCCTGCCCCGCGGCGGCGGCCTCGGCCGCCGCCGCGACACCGGCCAGCAGTGTCGAGGTCCGCTCCTCCTCCATCCGCCACGACTGCGGAACGACCACGAAGTCCAGATCGCCGGGCTCCCTCGCCTGCTCGCCGAACCACAGGGCCATCAGCACACTGCCGCGCAGCACCAGAGACTCCGCCCACGGAGAGAGGGCCACGCCGTCCCGTACGGCCGAGAGCGCCCGCGACCGAGCGGTCCGCCAAGCCCGCGACACTTCGGGGGAGGGGAAGACCGGATCGGCGGCGCGAAAGGCGTTCGGGAACTGCTTGAGCGCCGGATCGAAGACCGGGGTCTGGACTGCTTCGGCGTCCGCGACGCGCAGCAGGGTCCGGGGCGCCTCGGCCACGGGATACCTGATTCCCCTACGCATCGGCGCGGGTGCCTGCCCGTCCTGAGACCCGGCAGCGCTCTCCTGCGCACCGTGTTCCGCGCTCATATCGGCCCCAACCATCCGTCGTCCAGCCCCGGACCGCTGTCCAGCAGCACGTATTCCCGTTCCACATCGACCACCTCGTACATCCGCAGTTCCGAGAGCAGCGAGTCCAGTGCGGCCCCGGCGCGCCCGGCCCCCACACCGTGGCACCGCTGTGTGACGAAGCGTTCCTCCCGGCCGTCCGCCCGCCTCCTGCGCGCGTTCCACGAGACGTGGGCGCCGTGCCGTACGGCCACGGCGACCAGGGCTTCCCGGTCGTGGTCCGGATCGAGGAGCAGCTTCACATGGTGCTCGAAATGACGTCCGTCGGCCGCTGCCGGTGCTCCGGCGTCGTCCTTCGGCACCTCCGCCGCCCACGGCACGCACTCGACCTTCACCCGCGCCACCACGAAACCGTCTTCGGCGAGCGACGTCGCGACCTTCCGCACAGCCGAGATCTCTTCCCGGTAGGACGGCCGCGTCCCGCGCAGCGTCAGCATCGGCTGCGAGGCGGTCCGCCCCCGCGCCAACTCGATGTGGGTGAACTTCACGCCGTCTTGGCGCTCGGCCCATCGCTCCAGTCCGCGCAGCTCGTCCCCGTCGCACAGCACCGTCATATGGCTCTCGTACACCGCGACAGCATGCCCCACCTCGACCGAACCGGCATTCGAATTGTCCGCGCCGCCGCCATGCCAAGCCCGCCCGGCCCTCGCCCCGCTCACTCCGCCCCGGAGTCGGTCGCACGCCCCGAACGGTGCGTCCCGGCCACCCCGCCGACCGCCGCCCCGAGGTCTTCCAGAGGCACTCCGGAGGCCCCGGCCATGAAAACGCCCCCGAGCTGCGCCATGAGCACAGGTCGGGGGCGTGAGCGCGAGGGTTACTTCTTCTTGCCCTGGGTCTTGCCGGGGATCTTGGCGAGCTGGGTCTTTGCTGGTCAGGGCCGGTGGGCTCGTGCGCCTGGTCGTCGTTGTTGGTCGTCATTGGCCGCTGTTGAGCAACCTTGGACGGCCCAGAGACGGCCCAGCCTTGGTGGCGCGCTCGACTGACGGCCGGCACCCTCGATGCACGCCGCCTGAACCTCAGCCGAAGACAGTCAGCCACGACGGCGGGTGCGCCGACCGACCACGCGCGCGTATGCCTCGCTCCGCCCCCACGAGCCTCAGCCACGCTGTCGCTGCCGTCGACCAGAGCAAGCCGTGACGGCCGACGTGACGACAGGTCCTCGACGTGTTGCGGCCAAGGGGCTCGCATACCTTCACGTCATGGACTTCAACATCACCGCGGGGGAGGAAGCCGTCGTGTTCCGCGTGGCGAGCCTCGTCCAGGATGGCCTCTCCCCCACGGATGACGACTTGGCGAAGGAACTGGGCGAAGAGGTTCGCCCAGTGCTGCAAGCGCTCCTGGTCAAGGGTTGGCTTGTGGTCGACGAGGATCGCGAGCTGGCCTTGTCCACGATCGCACGGCACGTCGTGTCCAGCCGCAGGGACGCCGAAGGGCCGCCGGCCTAGCAAGGGAGCTTGCCGTCGCCCTGGTTCGTTCGCCACAGCGCGGACTGCTCGTAGATGGTCGCGGCCTGCAGAGCTCGTGCGAAGAAGGTCCAGTCGCCACTGACCGGCAGCTCGCGGCTGGCATTGCCGTACCAGCCATCGGCGTCATCGACCCATGCCGCCAAAGCCTCCAAGAAGCTCGGGAGGTCCGCGTTCTCCCATGAGCTTCCGTCCTCGGCGTGGCTGCGCTGCAACGAGCGAACGAAGGCGGCCAAGGCCTCTCTGCTGTCGACGTGCTCGGGAGAAACAGTCACCCGGGGGACCCTACTTGGCCCATCGCCCCCGAGGCTTGGTGAGCACCGCCTTGTAAGTTCGGTTCAATCCGGCTTCGGACGCCGTAGTCGACTGGCGCGACGGCCGGACAGGGTTGTCGGTGTTCCATCCCCGTCCGGCGTCGTTGATGTCAGCCGTGGATGTCAGAACCCTCTGATCCGTAGCTCTAGGGCGATGGGGCGGAGACGGTCAGACAGGTTGCTTGGCGCCCCGCGATGGCCAGTGCGGGGGCTGCCTGCCCCTCGGGTTGCTGTACCTGGCTGCCGTACCGCGACTCCCGGCTCTCACCCCCGTTGTCAGTCCCCCCTGTTAGCTTGCCTGGCGGGATGAGACCGGTCAGAGAACCTTCGAGGTCCGCGGTCAAGGGGGGTGGGCACAAAGGTCCCCGGGAGCCACCTCGGGACTATGTTGCAGGCCGCAGACCCCACCCCCCTCATCACCTGGCCAACACGCTTTCCAACTGTGTTGGTGGGGTCATGGCTCTCGTGCAGGGGCGTTCACCTGCGTTCAAGAGCGGCTGGCCACTTGGATGGGTTGGCCCCTTGGCTCTCTCTGAACGGTCGTGAACGTGGCTGAATGAGACGGAAACTGAGACGGGCCCCGTGGTTCTCGTTTTCCCGCTGGATCTGGTGCGCTTGCGGTGCGGCTGGCTATCTGGATGCGCCGGCAGGTCAGAGTGGTCCGTATCTGAGTACGCAGGAGCGCGCGTATGTGACGCGCGCCCTGCTTTCGCCACTCGATCCCTCGGCCGCTCCACTACCCGCCCCGGGGCTCCCACGCGCCCCTCTGTCACTCTTCCGGGACCGTAACCAGCCCGTCGAGAATGTCCCTCTGTGACGCCGCCCGTCGCAGCCGTGAT
The DNA here is from genome assembly GCF_042889485.1 of Streptomyces sp. NPDC002580. Classification (NCBI taxonomy): domain Bacteria; kingdom Bacillati; phylum Actinomycetota; class Actinomycetes; order Kitasatosporales; family Streptomycetaceae; genus Streptomyces; species Streptomyces sp. NPDC002580. Next base: position 476,574 of record NZ_JBIAQZ010000005.1, read on the forward strand.
CGCTGCCTGCGCGCCGGAAGGAAGCGGCAACGGGCAGCAGTAGGCAAGGGGTGGCTCTCGGGTCGCCGGGAAAGCAGCGGCAGCAGTCGTGCCGCCGGGGGGCAACAGCACATCATGACCGACCACATGACCACTGCTGGGCATTTGGGCACAGCGATGCGGGTGTCGTCAGATCCGATATCCGCTGACGAAAGCCGTGATCCCACCCGGTCCGACCAGGGTTACAGAGGCCGCCGCGGGCACGGCTCGCACCGGCGTCGGCTGGTGACGCAGGCAGCGGCTTCTCTGTTGGAGACCGCCGTGCTCCTCCCCGCCCGCAACGAGGAGGCCGGTGTTCTGCTGGCGTTGGAATCGCTGGCCGCGCAGACCACCCCGCCCGACTTGATCGTGGTCGTGGTCAACAACTCCTCCGACAAGACCGAGGAGTTCGCCCGCGAGTTCGCCGACCGCCCCGGTGTACCGCGCACCGTCGTCTTCAACCTGCCGGACAACCCGCACAAGAAGGCCGGCGCCCTCAACCACGGCATCGACTGGCTGAACCGGACCCCTGGTGGGCTCGCGTCCGCCGTGAAGTACCTGCTGGTCATGGACGCCGACACCAGTCTGCATCCGAAGTTCCTGGAACGAGCGCGCAACGTCATGGCCTCCGACCGGCGCGTGGGCGGACTCAGCGCGACCTGCCTCGGCCGCACAGGCCTGTGGAAGAACCTCTGGCAGCGCTACCTGCTGGGCATGCAGATCATGGAGTACGGCCGCTACGCGCGAGGCCGCTACCGCTTCGGCATCCACAGCATGTCGGGTGCCGGTTCCTTCTACCGCACCGAGGCTCTGCTGAGCATCCTGCGCTGGCGCGGCGAGGTGTTCTGGGAGGACCACGCCAATCTCGTGGAGGACTACGAGACGACGCTGGCGCTGAAGGAAGCGGGCTGGAAGGTCACGGCCAATCAGCACTGCATCGCCTACACCGACCTCATGCCCACTCTTCGGGAACTGATCGGTCAGCGGGAGCGCTGGGGACGCGGCACGGTGGACACCCTGCGCCGCCGCGGCTGGACGAAGTACACCTGGTTCTCCATCACCAGCATGGTGTTCGGCTTCGTCGGCTTCCTCTACACCCTGGTCTGGCTGGCCACCTGGACCGGCGTGATCGCGAGCAGCGGCTTCGTCCTGGATCCGGTCTGGCTGTGCCTGGTCGCCTTCTGGGTCGTGTACGCCGCCTTCCGCACCCGCCACCTGGGCTGGAAGGGCGTCCTGGTCGACGTACTGATGCTGCCGGGGCTGGTCTTCGCCACCGTGCGCGCGTACTGGTTCGTCACCTCGGTGCTCAAGTCGTACGCCACTCGCGTCTCCGCCTGGAAGTGACCGACAGACGGTCGCACTCGCACGCACCCCATTACCTGATGTGCATGATCCATCCACCAGAGGCGACCGACGGGTCGCCGAGAGGAACAAGAACATGAACTACCTCAGCGGCACCGGCACCGGAATCGTCGCCGGGACGGCCTCCCTCGCGGCCACCGGCACCTCGTCGACCGGCCTGATCATCGCGGCCAGCCTCGCCCTGGTCCTGGGCGGCCTGATGACCTACACCGCGGCCGTTCGCCGCCGGCGTCGTGATGCCCACGCGGCCGGTCACTGAGCTGAAGCCGATCAACGGCAGCAGCCCCCGGCCACTGGGTGTGGACGGGGGCTGTTGTGGTGCGGAGACGGTCAGAGAGCCTTGCCGTTGACGAACAGCGCCTTCGGACCGGTGGCGGTCCTCACGCCGTACTGGACGGCGCCGTACTGAACGACACCTTCCGTCACATCGCCTTCGGTGACGTCACCAGGCACGACCTCGCCTTCGACGATCGGACCGTCCGCGACGGCGCCATCGGTGATGGCGCCGGGCGTGACGACGTTGCTGTAGTCCGAGACCTTGTCGGCATTGGCATCGCGATCGCAGTCGGACGGGGTCTCCCCCGGAGCCGCGACCCAGTCACCCCACTGCACGTCGGCCAGAGGCGCGAACGCGTAGTCGCCGAAGTCGTAAGCAGCGAACGTGTAGCTGTCGAACGTGTAGTCGCCGAAGTTGTAGTCCCCGAACGACCAGTCACCGAACTTGGCCTCAGAGTCCCAGGTGGTGGCCCCGTCCTTGTAGGTCGGGTCCCCCTTCCAGCCGTTGAAGATGAAGCCGGTGTACTGGCTGTTCTTACGGGCGTCGACATCGATGTCGTAGCCGAGACTGCCGGTGCTGACGCCGGAGAGGCTGCCGGAGCGGGTGCCGGTGCGGGTGGAGGCGCGGCTGCCCGTGTGGGTCCCGACATGCGACCCGGTGCGGGTGCCGGTGCGCACGGCGGAACGCTCGCCGTCACGCGTGAAGATCTTCGGGTTCTTGACGCTGCCGGTGGTGACCGTGCAGGACAGCACCTGCGACACATTCTGCGTGGCCGACTGCGTGGCCGACTGGGTCGCCGACTGCGCGGCCGACTGCGTAGCCGTCTGGGCGGCCGACTGGGTGGCCGACTGCGTCAGCGCCTGCGTCGTCGCCTGCGTGGCGGTGAACACGAGGCTCTTTGCGTCGACGGCCTTCTGGAGCGCCGCGTTGTTGAGACCGAGGGCGGTCTGCACCTCGCCCTTACCGAGGAAGCCCTTGCCCGTGGTCAGGTCGATGCCCGTCGCCGCGACGGCGGAGGTCGTGCCCAGAGCGATCGCTGCAGAAGCAGCGACGCCGGTGGTGATGATGCCGCGTATGCGCATGTACTGGTTCTTTCGCCGTGCCGATGTCTGATTCCGCCACAAGTGGCGTTCGCGCGGCGGCCGGTGCGCTTTCCTCCGGGGCCAACTGACAGCCGAGGCAGCGCACCACGCCGCAACAGCCAATTGGCACACCCCGTGAAGCAAAAGTGAAGATCAGGCGAACAGTTCGTGACGATCTTGTGATGCATCTCGCGGGCGAGTCGGCTCCCATGGTCAGCACGGCACGAAGTGGAGGCGCTTCATGTCTGGCCTGGAAGCCGTCGACGGCCTCTGACGGCAGCCGCTCAAGACGTACTGGCGCGCGAGTTGCACGGCGCCGAAACGGCGAAGGGCCGGTCCGGGAGGCAACGCCTCCCGGACCGGCCCTTCTGTCTGCTCCTCCGGCGGGATCCGAACCTGTGACACCCGTGTCAGGAGTTCGACTCGCACCCGCTGTGGACGCCGGCGGCGACTGAAGTGACGGCCGGACAGGGTTGCCGGCGTACGCCCCGGCCGGTGTCGTCGATGTCGGCTGCGGATGTCAGAACCTTCTGATCCGTAGCTCTAGCCGGATCGGTCAGCAGCGGTCATACCGGCCGTCCCTGATGCCGTCCGGCCGGGAGCGGACCAGCAGAGCCGTGTCAGACGTCTATCCGAAGCGTCTCCACCCCGAACCGTGAGATCCGCGGACGGTCCGGCACGATGCTCGGACCTGGTCACTTCGGGGAGGGAATCCATGGACTCGACGGATGACGTCATCAATCTGATCCACCTGGCCGACAGGCCCGACACCAGCGGACACAGTGTCTCCGTGCGCATCCTGGGCCGTTATCAACCGGGAATTCTGACCGGTCACGACTTCCTCGAGTGCGAGATCGTCGTCACGACGGAATCCGTCAAAGGCAACTTCTCGGTGACTCTTCTCCCGGAGGACCTGGAGGACTGGGAGGACACCTTGGCGACCCTGGAGTCCGGGCGGTTCGCCATGTGGCTCACATCCGGGCGGACTCCTTCGATGAAGTTCAAGCCTGACGAGAGCGGCGGGCTCTGGGTGTCCGTGCACGACGGGCCGTCGTCAGGAGTCACTGTCACCCTCCCGTTGTTCGCGCCACCACCGAAGTGGGTCATCGAGCAGCGCGACCTGCTCGCCCAGGCCCGCGAGGCCTACCCCCGCGAGGTCGTCGAGACATCACCCGGCGCCTACGAGTGGCGGCGTGCTCGCACAGTCTGACGGCCCGACTGAGCAACTGACGGCCCACAGACGGCCCAGCCCCGCCAAAAAGCCCCCGTCCCGCGAGAAACTCGCGGGACGGGGGCTCGCCGGTGTCGCGTTACTTCTTCTTGCCCTGGTTCTTGACCGCCTCGATCGCGGCCGCTGCCGCGTCCGGGTCGAGGTAGGTGCCACCGGGGTTGAGGGGCTTGAAGTCGGCGTCCAGCTCATAGGAGAGGGGGATGCCGGTGGGGATGTTCAGGCCCGCGATGTCGGCGTCGGAGATGCCGTCGAGGTGCTTCACCAGGGCGCGCAGCGAGTTGCCGTGGGCCGCGACCAGGACCGTACGGCCGGTCAGCAGGTCCGGGACGATGCCGTCGAACCAGTACGGGAGCATGCGGACCACGACGTCCTTGAGGCACTCCGTCTGCGGGCGGACCTCCGGCGGCAGCGCCGCGTAGCGCGCGTCGTCGAACTGGGAGTACTCGGCGTCGCGGTCCAGCGCCGGCGGCGGGGTGTCGTACGAGCGGCGCCACAGCATGAACTGCTCCTCGCCGAACTCGGCGAGCGTCTGGGCCTTGTCCTTGCCCTGGAGGGCGCCGTAGTGACGCTCGTTCAGGCGCCAGCTCCGGTGGACCGGGATCCAGTGGCGGTCCGCGGACTCCAGCGCCAGCTGCGCGGTGCGGATCGCGCGCTTCTGGAGCGAGGTGTGGACCACGTCGGGCAGCAGGCCGGCGTCCTTGAGGAGCTCACCGCCGCGGACTGCCTCCTTCTCGCCCTTCTCGTTGAGGTTGACGTCCACCCAACCGGTGAACAGGTTCTTCGCGTTCCATTCGCTCTCGCCGTGGCGGAGGAGGATCAGCTTGTACGGTGCGTCGGCCATGGCTCCGAGCGTAATCGAACCCCGCGGCCGCTCGCGCATTCGGCCATCAGTCGGACACGGACCCCGTATCGCCGCCTCCCGTCTCCCGCCCCGACCTTCAGTTGACGGCATCTGCTAATTGAGTGGCCCTCCGGGGCAGCCCGCTCGTAAGTTGTGATCACCGCTCGAGCCGCTTACATCCGTGGGGGATCCATGCCAGCCGCCGTCCTGAGACGTGCCGTCCGTGAGACCGTCTCAGGGCTCCCCCGGGAGTACTGGTGGCTGTGGACCAGCACGCTGGTCAACCGGCTCGGGGCGTTCGTGGCCACCTTCATGGCCCTGTACCTGACCCTCGACCGCGGCTACTCCGCCTCGTACGCCGGTCTGGTCGCGTCCCTGCACGGCCTCGGCGGCGTGGTCTCCTCGCTGGCCGCCGGAGTGATGACCGACCGCTTCGGCCGGCGGCCCACCCTGCTCGTCGCGCAGGTGTCGACGGCCGCATCGGTCGCGCTGCTCGGCTTCATGCACCACCCGGTGGCCATCGCCGCGGTCGCCTTCCTGGTCGGTATGACCAGCAACGCCTCCCGGCCCGCCGTGCAGGCGATGATGGCCGACATCGTCCGGCCCGAGGACCGCGTCCGCGCCTTCTCCCTCAACTACTGGGCCATCAACCTCGGCTTCGCCGTCTCCTCGATGGGCGCCGGCTTCATCGCCGAGTACAGCTACCTCGCGGGCTTCCTCATCGAGGCCGGCATGACCCTCGTCTGCGCGCTCGTCGTCTTCGCCAAGCTCCCCGAGTCCAGGCCGGTGCGGGTCGCCAAGGAGACGGAACCCGCGGTCGGACTCGGGACCGTGCTGCGCGACGGACGCTTCATGAGCGTCGTCGGGCTGTCGTTCCTCGTCGCCCTGGTGTTCCAGCAGGGTTCCGTCGGACTGCCCGTCGCCATGGGCCGGGCCGGCTTCACCGCGGCCGACTACGGCACCGCGATCGCCGTCAACGGCATCCTGATCGTCGCCCTCCAGATCCCGGTCACCCGTTTCATCGAACACCGGGATCCCAAGCGGCTCCTGGTCATCTCGTCCGTGCTCGCCGGGTACGGCTTCGGGCTCACCGCCTTCGCCGGATCGGTGGGGGTCTTCATGCTCACCGTCTGCGTGTGGACCCTCGCCGAGATCGTCAACGCCCCGACGCAGACCGGGATCGTCGTCCGCCTCTCCCCCGTCCACGGCCGAGGCCGCTACCAGGGCATGTACACCCTCTCCTGGGCCCTCGCCGCGCTCATCGCCCCGGTGATGTCCGGTGTCGTCATCGACCGGTTCGGCGCGGCCTGGCTCTGGGCGCTGTGCGCGGTGGTCGGCACGGTCGCCGGTCTCGGGTACGGGCTGCTCATGCGACGGCTCCCTGCGGAGGAGTCGGTACAGGAACCGGTACGGGAGTCGTCCCGGGCTCCCGGGGCCGAGGTCGGCCCCACCGCGACGGAGGCCGTCGCCACGGCACCCCGTACGGAGGCGGCCCGGGCCTGAGGCCATCCCGGCCCCGGCCCTGGGCCCGGCCCCGGCCCCGGCGTCGGCGTCGGCGTCGGCGTCGGCGTCGGCGTCGGCGTCGGCGTCGGCGTCGGCGTCGGTGTCGGTGTCGGCCTCCAGGCGTACGTCCGCACCTCGGGAGCGCGTCCGCACTTCAGGAATCCATCCGCATGCCATGGATGGATTCGAGGATGGATCCGCAGGTCAGGGATGCATCCGCGCGCCCTTCGCCACCTTGTCCACCGCGTTCCGCGGTCCGTACACCGCGATCCCCACGAGGTCCAGTCCGCCGCTCGGCACGGCCCGTACGGCCGCGCGGTTGTCCCGGTCGTTGCCCGTGGCGAACAGGTCCGACGTGAAGACCGCCCGCGGCAGCGCCCGGGAGAGAGCGCGCCCGTGGGCCGCGGTCAGCGTCTCCTTCGACGCCTCGAAGACCAGCACGGGCTGGCGGAACATCGGCAGGTAGGAGACCCCGTCGGCGTCCTCGTACGGTTCCCCGATCACCTCGGGGACCTGCGTGCCCAGGCCGCTGACGAGGAACGCGGTCACGTTGAGCCGCTGCCAGGGCTCCAGGTCGTCGCGCAGGACGACGGCGATCTTGGTGTCGAACCGGACGGGCGCACCGGCCGAGGGACCCACCCCGCTCGCCCTGCTCCCGCCGGTCGCGCTGTTCTCGCCGGACGCCCTACTCCCGCTGGTCCCGCTGGTCCCGTTGCTCGCGCTGCTCTCGCTGCTCTCGCTGCTCTCGCTGCTCATGCTGCTCATGCGAGAAGACTGCCGACCCGCGTACGCACCCGTCTTGTACGTTCTTTGCATGGCCCCCCAGCGCGAGATCTCGGCATGGCGGCCGAGCGTCCCGGGCATCGTCGAGGTCTTCCACGCGCACTACACGGAGTACGCGTACCCGATGCACGTGCACGACGCCTGGACGCTGCTGATCGTCGACGCCGGGGCCGTCCGGTACGACCTCGACCGGCACGAGCACGGCACTCCCCGGGACACGGTGTCGCTGCTGCCGCCGCACATCCCGCACAACGGCGCGCCGGCCACCGAGCACGGTTTCCGCAAGCGGGTCCTCTACCTCGACGGTTCGCGCCTGGGCGACGACCTCATCGGGCCGGCCGTGGACGGGCCCGACCTGGTGGATCCCGTACTGCGGCGCCGCGTCGGCCAGTTGCACACGGCGCTCGCGCACCCCGGTGACGAACTGGAGGCCGACAGCAGGCTGACGCTGGTCTCGGAGCGGCTGCGCGGCCGGCTGCGTCCCCGGACCGCCGCCGCGCCCGCGCGCGCCGACCGGCCGCTCGCCCGCGAGCTGCGCGGGCTCCTCGACGAACGGCTCGTCGAGGGGATCGCCCTCGACGAGGCCGCGCGGCTCGTGCACGCCCATCCCGCCCACCTGGTCCGGGCCTTCAGCGGCGCGTTCGGCATCGCCCCGCACCAGTACCTGATGGCGCGCCGGGTGGACCGCGCCCGGCGCCTGCTGCTCGACGGACGGCCGCCCGTCGAGGTGGCCGCCGCGACCGGCTTCTACGACCAGTCCCACCTCACCCGCCATTTCAGGCGGCTGGTGGGGGTGACTCCGGGCCGGTACGCACGGTCGTGAGCCCGGAGACGCCGTCCCGCCCCGGAGGCGTCGTCCAGCGGCCGCGCTGGGCCTCGTACAGATTGCGCGGCCGTACGACGTCCGTCGTCCCGTACAGCTCCAGGCGGGCGTGCAGGTCGCCGGTGAAGTCGGGTACGTCGGTCTGGTCGAACTCGGTGACCTCGTTGACGCCGACGGTGGCGCTGCAGGGGGCCAGGCCGTCGATCTTCATCAGCCCCGCCCGGCCGTTGGTGACCCGGATGTTCCAGTGCGCGAAGCGTGCGCCGAACAGGGGCCCGGCGGAGGCGTCGCCGCCGTGCCGGCCGTCGTTGTCGACGGTGATGTCGGTGCGGACGTTCGCGAAGGGCAGGCCCCGGTGGGAGTCGAAGGTGCCCATCCGCATGTCGCCGCGCGACCAGACGTTGTACGAGGACAGGCCCTCGACGTTGATGCCGTGCAACTGGGTCCCGGCGGGCGCGGGGACGGTGCGTTCCTCGATGCCGAAGTCCTCGATCAGGTTGTCGTGCGAGCCCTCGCGGCAGAAGTACGGGTGGTGGGAGCCGCGTCCGGCGACCCTGGTGCGGCGCAGGGTGCAGGCGGAGGCGGCGACGAGGCCGAAGCCGTTGTCGACGTGGCGGACCGTGACGTCGTCCACCCAGCAGTCGTACGCGCACTGGAGGACGACTCCGTTGTAGCCCTTGTCGAGCAGGTGCGGGGACTGCGGGGTCTCCACCGCCTCCAGGGTCAGCCCCTCCACTCCGGAGCCGGTCAGCTCCGCCACATGGGTGGTCAGTCTCGGGTCCCACTCCGGGCGTACGTCGAGCGGGAGGGGGCGTTCCAGGGTCACCCTGCGGCCGCGTACGCGCGCGATGCGGACGGGCCACTCGTAGGGGAGGTACGAGGTCAGCTTGGTCTTGTCGTCCCAGGAGTACGCCTGAGGGCCCGGGCCGCCGCCCGACATGTGCTCCAGGAGGGTGTGGTCCGCGTCGTCGGCGAGGCGGAGCAGGACGAGCGTGCCGGGGCGCAGCTTCGAGGGGTCCGCGACGGTCACGGTCCAAGAGCCCTGGCGTGCGGGTTCGACCGTCGTGAGGGTCTGCCAGGTGTCGCGCGCGTTGCCGGTCCAGCCCTCGAAAGGCCAGGCCCTCGCCCTGATGGCGGCGACGAGGGAGTCCCGACGGGCCGTGGGTGCCAGCCAGACGAGGCCGCCCGCCCAGGACCAGGACGACTTGTCGCCGCCGTAGCGCGATCCGTAGACACCGATCAGCTCGGTGAGGTTCCTGGTCGCGAACAGCTTCGTACGGCCGCTGCCGGCGCCGCGGAGGACCACGTTCGAGTGACCGACGCGAATGACGTCGTCGATGCGGAACGTCCCGGGCGGGATGGTGACCGTGCCACCGCCGGCCCTTCCGGCGGCGGCGATGGCACGGTTGATCGCGGGGGCGCAGTCCGTCGTGCCGTCGTCGGCCACGGCACCGTGGTCACGGATGTCGGTCACGACGGGGCGACGGGGCAGCCGTGCCGCGCCCCCGTGCGCGCCGGCCCTCCCGACGTACGGGATCTGCGGGTGGGTGAATGGGGACCTGACGAACTCGCGCCAGATCGCCGGGACTTCACCCGGCCGAGCAAGGTCGCCCGGCGCGGTGAGGTCGCCGGGCGCTGCTCCCGACGCGGCGGTCGGCGCCGTCGCCGCGCCGGTCACGGCGGTGGCCGCCACGGCCGTGGCGCTGCCGAGCAACGCGCGTCTGGTGATCCCCTGGTGCCCGTGGTGCCGCCTGTGGTTCCCGTGCCCGTCGGTCATGCCGCCCGTCCTTCCATGGGACTCTCAACTTTTCATGGATGTGAACGACGTTCAGGTCTGCGTCGGCGGTGAGCATGCCAGTAGGAACCCGGGCAGGGAAGGGGGCGCGCGTTGCGTGAACGAGTAAGGGAGGAGCGTCAGTTGGCGGGACGCTGGGTCAGATGCGTGAACGCGTCCAGATTGCGCGTCGGCTCACCCCGGGAGACCCGCCAGGCGTACTCCTTGCGAATCGCGGAGGCGAAACCGAGTTCCAGGAGGGTGTTGAACGAGCCGTCGGCGGCTTCGAGGACGGACCCGAGCAGACGGTCCACCTCCTGAGGGGTGACGGCCGTCAACGGCAGCTTGCCCACCAGGTACACGTCTCCCAGGGAGTCGACCGCGTAGGCGACGCCGTAGAGCTTGAGGTTGCGCTCCAGGAGCCAGCGGTGGACCGCTTCGTGGTTCTCGTCGGGGTGACGGATCACGAACGCGTTCAGGGACAGCGTGTGGCGGCCGACGATGAGCGAGACCGTCGTCGAGAGCTTGCGGGTGCCGGGCAGTTTCACCACGTACGAGCCCGCCTTGGGACTCTCCCACTCCAGCTCGGCCTCGGAGAGGACCTGCTCGATGATCGACGCCACGTCAGCCATGAGGCGAGCGTACGTGACCCTCGGCGGGGGTGACATGCCGGTCGGACCTGGTGCGGTCGCGCCAGGAGCGGCGCGGATGTCGGGCGAGGCGGGTCCGGCCGTGCGGCGCGCGGGTCGAGCGCTCGATGGCAGGCGTGCCCGGCACACGGGTCCGGCGGGACGGGTCCGACGGCACGGGACGGCAAGCGTGCCCGGGCGCCACGGCCCGGGTCCGGTGCGCCCGGAACCGTCAGGCGTGGCCCGCCCGCACCCGGCGCCGGTGGTCCTGCGCCGCCGCGGTGTACACGTCCGCCGTCGCCGCCGCGGCGGTGTCCCAGCCGAAGCGCTCCGCGTGCCGGGCCGCGGCGGCGCCCATCCGGGACACGAGGGTCGCGTCGTCGGCGAAATCGCGCAGCACGCGCGCGTAGTCGGCCGGGTGGTGACCGGGCACGAGGAAACCGGTCTCCTGGTGCCGGACGGCCACCGGCAGGCCGCCGACCTCGGCCGCGAGCACGGGTGTGCCGGTCGCCTGCGCCTCGATGGCGACCAGCCCGAAGGACTCGCTGTACGAGGGCATCACCAGGACCGACGCGGCCCGGAACCAGTCCGCGAGCTGTTCCTGCCCGACGGGCGGCCGGAACCGTACGACATCGGCGATCCCCAGCCGCGCGGCCAGCTTCTGGAGCCCTTCGGGCTTGGCCAGCCCGCTGCCACTCGGACCGCCCACCACGGGGACGACCATCCTGCCGCGCAGCTCCGGCCGCTCGTCGAGGAGCACGGCGACCGCGCGCAGCAGCACGTCCGGGGCCTTCAGGGGCTGTATGCGGCCCGCGAAGAGCGGGATGAGGGCGTCCTGCGGCAGGCCCAGCCGGGCGCGGGCGGCGGCACGGCCGTCGGCGGGGCAGAAGCGGTCGAGGTTGACGCCCGGGTGGACGACGGCGACGTTGCCCGTCTCGGCCTCGTAGTGGCGGACGAGCTCGTCCGCCTCCTCCGCGGTGTTCGCGATCAGGCGGTCGGCGGCGCGCACGATCTGCGTCTCACCGATGACACGGGCGGCGGGCTCGGGGGTGTCGCCCTCGGCGAGCGCCGCGTTCTTGACCTTGGCCATGGTGTGCATCGCGTGCACCAGGGGCGCGCCCCAGCGCTCGGCGGCCAGCCAGCCGACGTGACCGGACAGCCAGTAGTGCGAGTGCACGAGGTCGTAGTAGCCGGGGCGGTGCCCGGCCCAGGCCCGCATGACTCCGTGGGTGAACGCGCAGAGCTGGGCCGGCAGGTCCTCCTTGGCGAGGCCTTCGTAGGGGCCCGCGTCGATGTGCCGGACGAGGACACCCGGGGCCAGCTCGACGGTCGGCGGGAGTGCCGCGGAGGTGGCCCGCGTGAAGATCTCGACCTCGATGTTGATCGCGGCGAGCCGCTGGGCGAGTTCCACGATGTAGACGTTCATCCCGCCCGCGTCGCCCGTTCCGGGCTGGTGCAGGGGCGAGGTGTGCACGGAGAGCATCGCCACGCGCCGGGGCCTGCGGTGCAGCCTGAGCCGTGAGGGTGTCGCCGGGGAACGGCGCCCGAGCCTGCTGACGTACTGGCTCACGTGGCGTTCCTCCTCGCTGCGGGCATGCCTGTCGGAGGACGTGTAACGCCCTCCAGGGGGTGGAACGCCGGAGCCCCTCGCTCCATTTCCTCTTTGCCGAATCATTGCCAGTAGTCGCTCAACCGTTCGACTCGGATGGGCGTCTACTTCTCCGTCCCTCGGGTTTTCCACAGCCTGCTGAAGCTCGACCGGAGGTTGTCCACAGGCTCACCCGGCGCTCGTCGGCGGCGCCTACTCTCGTACGCATGGCAACCCGCGCAGCGTCCCTCCCCCACTCTCGGCTTCGCTCGAGCGGGAGCACCCCCGTCGTGGGTACGGTGACACGCGGGACGACGAACCCCAACCGCCTGCGCCGCATGGACCGCTGGATCGCCGCGGTCCACGGCGCCGAGCTCCGCGGGACGCCGGAACCGGTGGCGATCGATCTCGGCTACGGCGCCGCGCCGTGGACCGCGGTCGAGCTGCTGGCCCGCCTGCGCACCGCCGCACCCCGCACCCGCGTCTTCGGCATCGAGATCGAACCGGCCCGGGTCGCCGCCGCCCGACCGTACGAACGCGAGGGCCTCGCCTTCCGGCACGGCGGCTTCGAGGTCCCCGTGCCGGGCAGGCCGCACCTGATCCGGGCGGCGAACGTGCTCCGCCAGTACGACGAGGAGCAGGTCGCCGAGGTCTGGCAGCGGCTGCGCGCACGGCTGGCGCCGGCGGGCCACGGCTCCCGGGGCGGACTGCTCGTCGAGGGCACCTGCGACGAGATCGGCCGACGGCACGTCTGGGTCGCGCTCGGCCCGGAGGGCCCGCGCACGGTCACCTTCGCCACCCGGCTCGGCTCCCTCGACCGCCCGTCCGACCTGGCCGAGCGCCTGCCGAAAGCCCTCATCCACCGCAACGTCCCGGGCGAGCCGGTGCACGCCTTCCTGCGCGACTTCGACCACGCCTGGGCGGCGGCGGCGCCGTATGCCGCGTACGGCGCCAGGCAGCGCTGGATACGCACGGTCCGCGACCTGAAGGCCGACTGGCCGGTCACGGACGGGATCACCCGCTGGCGCCAGGGCGAAGTGACCGTGCGCTGGGAGTCGTTGGCCCCCCGCACCTGACCGGCCCCGGCAACGACGGGCCGGCGGCGGCCGGGTGACGGCCGTCTCGGACCCGGACGCGGACGTCTTGGTCCAGGACCTCGGACGCCGTGGTCCGGGGCTGCGGACGCCGTGGTCCGGCGCCGCGGACGTCCCGGTCCGGGGCGGCGGCCCGTACGGGACCGGACGGCGAACCCGATCCGACCAGGACGCGGACCCGACGCGCCCGAGGCACGGACCTGTGCACCGCCGCGGATCGGGCCTGCCCACGCCGGGCCCCGGAGCCCGCCCACCCGGGACCCTCGGGCCCCGACGGTCTAGGCGGGCCAGACGGGCCAGACGGTCTAGGCGGGCCAGGCGGGCCGGACGAAGCCGTCGACACGGGGAAGCCCGGGATCATGGGCTCGGGCGACCGGGACTCGACCGAGGCGCGTACCACGGGGAACGATCTCGATGAGTCACACGTCACACAGCCGGAGGGACGGGACGGTCTTGCCGAAGCGGGCCCGGGGGAAGGGAGTTCATGCCCTGCCCCCCGGGCGGGGGAAGGAGTTCTTGCCCGGCTCTGTCGCATTGCGCGGCGGCATGGCACGATCCCCGAGGCGGCCATAAGTTACTGACGGTAAATCAGCTGGGGGCGGAGTAATGGGATCCGGCAAGCGGAGTCTGACCATGGCGGCCATGGCACTGACCTGCGTGTGCTTCTGCGCGGTGCTGGCGACATCAGGGCCGGCCTATGCGAGCCCGACCCCCACACCGACACCGGCCCCGACCGGAACACCGACGGCGACCCCCGGGCCGGTGAGCAACAAGGATCTCGAAGCGGTCCGCGAGAAGCTGGAGAAGCTCTATCACGAGGCGGCGGTCGCCACGGACGCGTACAACGCCGCCGAGGAGAAGGCCGCGAAGCAGTCCGCCGAGATCGTCGATCTGGCCCGGGAGATCGTCAGGGGCCAGGCGAAGCTGGACGACCTGAAGGACCGCGCGGGTGCCGCGGCCCGCGCGCAGTACCGGGGCGGCGGGCTGCCGCCGGCGGCACGGCTGTGGCTGAGCGACGACCCGCAGCAGTTCCTCGACGACGCGGGAAGCGTGCGCCAGGGCGAGCACGCCACCAAGGGGCTGCTGGGCGAGCTGGCGCGCACCCAGCAGGACCTGGAGCAGTACGAGAAGGACGCCTCCGCGCAGTGGCGCAAGCTGGAGGCCAACCGCGAGGACAAGGCCGAGGCCAAGAAGAAGATCAAGAAGCGGATCTCCGACGCCGAGAAGCTGGAGTCCCAGCTGGAGAAGGAGGAACGGGAGCGGCTGGCGAAGCTGGAGGAGGAGGCCGCGCACCAGGCGCAGTCGGTCTGGCTGAGCTCCGGTGTCCTCGCGGACATCAAGAGCGAGGCGTCCGAACAGGGCAAGCAGGCCGTGAAGTACGCGACCGACCAGATCGGCAAGCCGTACGAGTGGGGCGCCGAGGGCCCGAAGACGTTCGACTGCTCGGGACTCACCTCCCAGGCCTGGGCGTCCGCCGGCAGGCCCATCCCCCGCACCTCGCAGGAGCAGTGGAAGCAGCTCGGGCACGTCGCGGTGAAGGACATGCGCCCGGGCGACCTGGTCATCTACTTCGACGACGCCAGCCACGTGGGCATGTACATCGGGGACGGTGCCGTCGTGCACGCCCCACGGCCCGGGCGGACGGTGACGATCGCGGGAGCCGGTTCGATGCAGATCCTCGGGGTCGTACGGCCGGACGCGTAGGGGCACCCGCGGCGAACCCTCCGAGCCGAGCTCAAGCCCGAGCCCGAGTTCGTACCGGCACCCGCACCCGCACCCGCACCCGGGCAGGATCCGCCGGTCCGCACGACGCTCACGCGTCACGGCTCGCGGGTCACGACTCACGGCTCGCGCGTCACCACTCACGTCCACCGCTCGCGCCCCACGGCACCCCACCCCGCGTGACCCACCCCACGTGACTCACCACACGGTTGTGCCTCGCTCGCAACCTCGGGGACGTGACCTTCGTCATCCCTGGCAGGGGCGTGTCCTGTCCAAATGCGTTACGGGATGCGGCATATGACGGTGGCCCTTTGCCCGACGCCGCGCCGTACGCCATTCCGTTGCGGCACCGCCGGACGCTATGGTCCCCGTCGGTGGGTCGAGGTCCTTCGCCCACCACGCCCTCGGGGGGAGGGAAGGAACCCAGACGATGCCCGTACCCGTACCGCGGCAGAGAGCGATCCCGGCCGTGGAGAGTGGTCAGGCTCGAGCCGTGTTCTCACCCGGCGGCCCATCCGGAGAAACCGCCGGCGGCCCCGCCGGGACAGCACCGGAGCCTCGCGCCACGACCCCGGTCCCCAGCACCACCAACCTGACCCTCCTGGTCATCGAGGACGACCCGGCGGGTTCGCTCGGTGTGCCCGAGATGCTCGACGCGGCCGGCAAGCCGATCCGCATCCGTACCGCCCGCAACCTCACCGAGGCCGAGCGGCTGCTCACGGACGACGTCCACTGCATCCTGCTGGACCTCGCGCTGCCCGCGCCGGGCCGGTCGGCGGACAGCGCCGACGAGCTGGCGACGCTCAAGCACGTCCTGCGGCTCGCGCCCGGACACGCCGTCCTCGCGCTCACCGCGTCCGGTGACGCCGAGCGCGGCACGGAGGCGGTGCGCGTCGGCGCCCAGGACTACCTCTTCCGCGACGAACTGGACAGCCGGCTGCTGAGCCGGGCGATCCGCTACGCGGTGGAGCGGAAGCGTTCCGACAAGGCCGAGCGACGGCTCACCGAGTCCAAGCTGCGGGCCCAGGAGAACGCCCGTCTGGAGCGCGGTCTGCTGCCGACCCCGCTGCTGGAGGGTTCCCCGCTGCGGTTCGCCGCGCGCTACCGTCCGGGCCGCTCCCGAGCGCTGCTCGGCGGCGACTTCTACGACACCGTGCGCACGTCCGACGGCACGGTGCACGCGATGATCGGCGACGTCTGCGGGCACGGGCCCGACGAGGCGGCGCTCGGTGTGGAACTGCGCATCGCCTGGCGCGCGCTGACGTTCGCGGGCCTGTGCGGCGACGAACTCCTGTCGACGCTCCAGCAGGTCCTGGAGCACGAGCGCGAGAGCGACGAGATCTTCGCGACGCTGTGCACCGTGGACATCGCGCCGGACGGCCGCCGCGCCGGGCTCTGCCTGGCCGGTCACCCGTCGCCGCTGATCGCCCGCCCGGGCCGGCCCGCCGAACTGCTGCCGTACGCGAACAACGGCCCCGCGCTCGGTCTGCTCCCGAACGCCCGCTGGCCGCGCATGCAGGTGGAACTGGGTGCCGCGTGGAGCCTGATGCTCTACACCGACGGCCTGATCGAGGGCCACACCGGCGTGGGCAAGGAACGCCTGGGCCAGGACGGCATGGTGGAGATGGTCCGCCGTCAGCTCGCCCAGGGTCTGCAGGGCGAGGAGTTGCTGCGCGCGGCCGTGAACGAGGTGCGCGAGCTCAACGGCGGGGAACTGGCGGACGACGTGGCCGTGCTGCTGCTGGACCGGATGCCTTGACGGGCAGCTGAGGGGGCGGCCACGGGGGACGCGCGGGAAGCGGCATCCGCCGCTTCCCGGGACCGGCCTGGGCCTTCCCGGGACCTGCCCGACCGTCCACCGCGCACCTGCGCGAAAGAGACGCCGCGGGGACGGACCTATCGGCCGCCGTTGTACGGGCCGTACGGACCGTCGCTGCTGCTTCCGCCGCGGCGGCCACGACCGCCGCCGGAGACCTGGCGCAGTGCGGGGCGGACGTCGACGAAGAAGACGATGGTGGCGATCAGGCCCGCGATCTGCAGGAACAGCATCTGCAGCCAAAGGTCCACCACCACCGTGATGCCGAGGATGATCAGCCAGAACACCTTGTTCTGCTTGTCGGCGGCTCGGTAGGCATCCTCACGGGCGACCGCGGCCATGACCAGCGCCACCAGGGCAAGCACGAACATGGCTGCGTAGATCAGCCACATCAGGCCGCCGAATGCCGTCATCAGCACAATGCCACCGCCCGGTTCGAGTCGTCTCTACGGCCACCGTACCCGGAGAACGGGCCGGGAACTCGGAGAGTGCCCGGCCCGTCCGCGCAAGGCGGAGTGGTCCTGCCGCCGCTCGCCTACTTCGCGGGCGGGGTGGTCTTCTTGGCGACCGGCTTGCGGATCGGGGTCTTCTTCGCCGGGGTCTTCTTGGCGGAGGTGTCCTCGGCGGCGGCCGCCGGCTTCACCTCTTCCTTGACCTCGACCGGCTCGGCCTTCGGCTCGACGACGATGGCGAGTTCCTCGATCTCCTCGGCGGCCTCGCCGCGCCAGGTCCGCACGGTCTGCTCGCCGTGCTCGGCGACCTTCTCGTACGTCTCCCGGGCCTTGACGGCGTACTCGGCGGCGACTCCGACACCCCGCAGGGCGAAGTCCTGGGCGGACTCACCGAGCTTCTTCAGATCGGTGTCGAGGGTGCTGAGGATCTCCGTCACCTTGGTCTGCAGGCTCTCCTGCGCCACCTTGGCGCGGGCGGTGGCCTTCTCCTGGACGGCGTTCGGGTCGATGTTCTTCACGGTGTCGATGCGCGCCGGGGCCTCGGCGCGGATCTGCTCCACGATGCCGGGGACCTTCTTCGCCTGCTGCACGGCCAGGTCGGCGGTGCCGGCGAGGAAGTAGAGCGGCGTCGGGTCCGTGGCGGCCTTGCGGATGTCATCGGTGATGGCCATGACGATGGTCCTCCCGTAATTCGCTTTCAGCTGAGGGTTTCGGTGATCCGCATGCGGTCAACTCGCGGTCTGCTGCGGACCGGCATCGCTGCCGTCGGCCGTGCGGGGGCCTCGGACGGCGGTGTCCGGTGAAGGCTGGGCGTCCTGTATGTCCTGAACCGCGGGTGCGTCGGCGCCCTGACCGGCATCGGTCCCCGGCGCCTTCGTGCCGTGAGCGGTCTCGTCCGCCGTCGCGACCTCGAATCCGTTCTCCTTGCGGAAGGACTCGTAGATCTGGAGCAGCACCTGCTTCTGCCGTTCGTTCAGCGTGGGATCGGCGAGGATGACCGCACGCGTCTCCACCTCGTCCCGGTCCCGCTCGGCGTCGAGAATTCCGGCCCGCACGTACAGCGTCTCGGCGGAGATCCGCAGCGCCTTGGCGACCTGCTGGAGCACCTCCGCGCTCGGCTTGCGCAGCCCGCGCTCGATCTGGCTCAGATACGGATTGGACACCCCGGCGGCGTCGGCGAGCTGCCGCAGCGACAGTTGCGCGGTGCGCCGCTGTTCCCGCAGATACTCACCAAGGTTGCCGACGTTGAGCGATGCCATGCCCCCACCTTGCCGCACCCGCGCTAACTTTTGCAAGCAGCCGCTTGCAAAAGTGTGCCGGGCCACTCCGCGCCCCCTCGCCCTCCGACCCGTCACGGCCACCGCCACACCACCGCCCCGCCACCGCCGACCTTTCACCGCCGCCGGCCACACGCCGGCCCGTCACGGCCGTCGGGCCCGGGCCGACCCGGCCCGGCTTCTGCCCGAGTCACCGTTCCCGACGTCTCGAAACGTCAAAACACCATTTTGAACCACCGGCACCCCCTCGCCCTCCGCCTTCTCGGGAATTCGGTATTGCCCAGGCGTACGGATAGGCATTACGGTTGCGCTCATGACTGCCGGGTCGGCCTCGTGCCGTGAGCGAATTGGGTACCCGGCCTCCGAGTGAGGCCGGGGCGGGCCAGAGCGCCGCCTCCCTTTCCTTCCTTCGTGCGAGTTCTCCTCGCACGCCTTCCTGATACGCCTCTCCACGCGCCTTCGTCATGCGCATCCGCGCACACCCGCCGTGCGCGCGTCCAGGAGGCGCCCCCGCGTGCACCCCCCTCCCGTACGGCTCTCCCGCCCCGGGACCGGCCACGCGATCACGTGATCCACCGAGCACCCGACACACCGCGGACCGCATTCACCCCGCGGTAATTCGCCATGCTCGAAAAGTCGTGCCCGAAAAGGAAAAGGAAAAGAATGCCCAACCCCTTCAACCAGAAGATCATCGAGGAATTCCGGGCCCGGCACGGACGGGTCGGCGGCCCTTTCGAGGGAGCGCGACTGATTCTGCTGACGACGCGCGGGACCCGTACGGGAAACCCTCACACGACTCCCGTCGGCCACTACCCCGACGGCGGCGAACAGGTGCTCGTCATCGCGTCGGCCGGTGGCGCGCCCCGGCACCCCGACTGGTTCCGCAATCTCCTCGCGCACCCGCGGGTGACCGTCGAGGACGGCACGTTCACCTACGAGGCGGAGGCCACCGTGCTCGAGCGCGCCGAACGCGACCAGGCCTTCGCCCGTGCCGTGGAGGCCGACCCGGGGTGGGCGGAGTACCAGGCCAGGACGGACCGGACCATCCCCGTCGTCGCCCTGCGCGCGCTCCCCAAGGACGGCCCGCCGAACGTCAACGCCGGCTCCATGGCCGAGGCGCTGAAGGTCATCCACGACGCCTTCCGGCGCGAACTCGCCCTGATCCGCAAGGAGGTGGCGGAGCGGGGCACGGCGACCCTGGGAGCCCAGCTCCGCGTCAACTGCCTCACGCTCTGCCAGGGCCTGCACAACCACCACACCGGCGAGGAACTCGGCATCTTCGCCCTCCTCGCCGACAGCCGGCCCGAGGCGCTCCCCGCTCTGGACCGGCTGCGCCGTGAACACGAACACGTCGCCGAGCTCCTGGAAGAACTGCGCCACGTGGTCACCGACGCGGGTGCCGCCCCCGGCCCCGTACTCACCGAGGTGGACCGCCTCACCGACGAACTCGAAGCCCATCTCGCCTACGAGGAAGAGCAGTTGCTCCCTCTCCTGGCCCCTGCCGGCACGGCCCCCTGACCGCGGTCGCCGTAGGCGTCCTCGGAGGCTCCTCCCGCGGCAGAGGGCGCTTCCCGTTCCGTCGTCCGGCGGAACGAGAGCCGCGCGGCCCCGCCTCCGCGGGAGAACCGTCGCCGGTTCGCCGACTCGCCCACCGACGCGTCCGCCGTCTCGTCGTCCGACGCGTCCGCCGCCCCGGCCGGCGGCCGCCCGTCGTCCTTGGATCCGTCCTCCGGGTCGCGCGCGACGTCCTCCTCGCTCCGGTCCTCGGCGTGCCAGCGCCGGAGGGCCCGCACGGCCGCGGGCTCGTCCACGGGCTCCCCTTCGAGGGCGAGCGGCCGCCAGGCGCGCCGCAGCGCCCGGCACACGCCTTCGGCGGCCGTGTCGAAGTCGGTCTCCCGCGGCCGGGCCGGCAGGGCGAGGGCCGCGCGCATGACGTCGGGGAACACCGACTGGACGTGTTCGAAGTCCAGATAGCTGCGCAGGTCGCGGTCCAGTCCGGAGGTCATCTCCGGACGGCCCTCGCGCCGCATCGCCTCGGCCCACAGACCGGTCATGAGATCCCGCTCGGACTCGTCGTAGTCCATGCGTACGAGGTGGGTGGCCAGGTCGTGCACCGGGTCTCCGTACAGCGCCAGCTCCCAGTCGATGACCGCGAGGCTCTCCCCGCGCTCCGTCGGTGTCAGCACCACCACGTTGGCCCGGTGGACGTCGGTGTGGAGGAGGCCGAAGGGGCGTGAGGTGAGGTCCGGCACCGACCGCAGGAACCGGTCCACGGCGTCCCGGGGGAATCCGACCTCGTCGAAGAGCCGCCCGAAACGCGGCCTGTTCGGCAGGTGCACCCGCTGCTCGGTGAACCGGGCCAGCCGGCGCAGGAATCCCGTGCTGTCGCCGTCGGACGGCCAGTCGTCCGGGGGCGCCGGGAGGGCGTGGCCCGGCACGTGGGCCAGCCGGGCGAAGAAGTTCGCGAGAGCCTCCAGTCGCGGCCTCCCGATCGGCCCCTTCGGAGTGGTGTCGGCCAGTGCGCTGCCCGCGAGATACAGATGCACGGACCAGGTACCGAAGTCCGCCAGGCAGCGCGGGACTTCGCTCAACCGTTCGCTCACCACCCGCAGCACGTCCGCTTCGCTCCGCCAGTGGCGCGGCACGACCTCCACCGTCTCCAACGGCACACGGAACTTGGCCCACACCTGTCCGGAACCGGCACCCAGCAAATAGGCCAGCGGCCGACCCAGCGGTGCGATGTGATTGCGGTTGTGGTGACCGGTGACGGTGACCCCACCGGGACGACGTCGCTGCACCTCCGCGAGTGCGCGCACCAGAGTCCGGTGTGCTCCAGGGGGCAGGTGAGGCGCCATGAGCGCTCAGGGTAGCCGGTGGCGTGATCTCCCTCACACTGTGCCACTATCTGGACACTTTCCTGCCCGAAACCCGGCGGCCGACGCTCTCACCCGCCTCGTTTCGGCCAGACTCCGGCCGCTTGCCGAACCGGTCGCGCCGGAGGGCCGCGGAGCGGGGAGCCGGAGGAGCGGAAGGCAGGGGAGCGGAGGACCGGGGAGCGGAGGACCGGGGAGCGGACGGATCAGGGACGGCCGCGCACGGCACGCAGCACCGGCTCCAGCGAGTCCGTGATGTTCCGCGGCGGCACCCCGGCCTCCCGCAGCAACTTCGCCTTGGCGGGGTTGCGGGCGTAGCCGAGGAAGCGCACCCCCGCCCGGGCCGCCGCGACGTGGTCCGATGGAGTGTCACCGATCATCAGCGAGGCGTCGGGCGACGCCCCCATGGCGCTCAAGGCACGTCTCAGGGTGGCCGGATGCGGCTTGAGCAGGCTCAGGTCCTGCGTGCGGCCGTATATGTACGGAGCGAAGCAGGACAAGAGGCCCCGCCCGTTCAGGTACGACGTCACGGTCCGGGCCGAGTTGTTGGTCGTGATGGCCAGTCTCGCCCCGACCGCCACCCAGGTGCGGATCAGCGGATCCGCGTAAGCCGTCGGCATCGCCTTGCGGACGGCCTTCAGCTCCTCTTGCGTGAGGCGCTCTTCGAGCTCCGCCACCAGATCGCTGCCTGGTTGCCGTCGGGCCACCGTGGTCAGCACCCCGTGCGGGTCGGGACGGCTGCGCTCGTCCTCGGTGAGCACGCCGTACAGACCTCGTGCCGTCAGCCACTCCACCTGGTCCTGAGCGATGACCTCCGCCGAGTGGCCGGCGAACAGCCGACAGATCGGGCCGTCGAAGTCGAAGAGGACATACCGCGTCCCCGCGACCAGGTCCCGGACATTCTCGATCTCACTCGTCACCAAATCGGTCTGTCCCGTCTCAGGCGTCACTAAGCCAGCTTCGGCCAGTCGGCATACGTTTCCCAGACGGCTTCGAAGGTCTTCCGCTTCTCCTCGACCAGCGCGGCGTCCCGGGGGCCGTCCTCGATCCGGAACGCGAACAGGGACGTGGTGAACCCGCGTACGTCGTAGACCTCGACCTCGTACCCGCCGGGGTCGTCGCTGGGCGGGAACGTGCCCGGCACGTAGTCGCCGAGCAGGACCTGTTCGCCGTTCAGCACGTACCACTTCTGCAGGGGCGTGGTCGGGAGCCAGCCGAAGGAGACGGACGCGCGGATGCGTCTGACCTCGCGCCAGGCGTAGAACGTCCGCTCCATGACCGTCTTCTGGAACTCGATCTGGCTCCGCAGCTTCTGCTGGATGGCCGCCGTCAGTTCCCGCTGGGCGGCGGCCGTGCGCTCCGGCCGGGGCACGGGGACGGGAAACGCCAGTTCGACCTGCGGCCCCGGAAGCAGACAGCGCATGGTGACCGACTCGGGGCACACCGTGCCCCGCTCGATGACGCCCCGCATGTGGTTCAGTCCCAGCATGAGGGTCTCGGCCGTGAAGCAGACCGCGTCGATCGTCACATGGGGGGACGAGAACGCCTGTTCCAGGTGGTTGTTCAGGCTCAGGACGGTCGCCCTGGGCCGCCGGGGTTCGTCCGGCGGTCGTTCGGCCACGCGGGGCGGGCTCCCCTTGGAGACATCGCTGAGCAGTCCCGCGTCCTTGAGGATCCGCAGGGCGAGCCGCACCGCGCCGCGCTCCACCTGGAACTCGTCCGCGAGTTCGGCCTGGGTCGAGAGCCGGTCGCCGGGTCTGAGGACACCCTCGCGCATGCGCTGCCGGAGGGCGTCGGCGATCTCCTGGGGGGTGGCCTTGGGGCTGCCGTTCACTGCCGCGTTCTCCTGGTTCACCAGCGGTCTCCCATCGCCGTCGTGGCCGCCGAGGCCCTGCGCGACGCGCGTCAGGCGAGGGTCAGGTCTGTAGTGATGGTTTCCCACAGAGCGTCGAACCACTTCTGGGATTCGTCGACGAACGCGGCGTCCCGTCCGCCCGTCGGCTTCTCGAAGGAGAAGAGCAGGGACTCGGATCCGAGCGTGTCGTACATCTCCATCGGCGCGCTGCCCACGGTCTCCTCCCGCTTGGCGATCATGTAGTAAGCAATCAGCGCCTCCGACCCGTTGAGCAGATAGAGCTTCACGGGGGGTGTGAACGGCAGGGCCCGGAAGGCCACCCGGACATCGATGCCGTGGGAGGAGCGCAGGGACTGGAGGTTGTGGCGCAGGACGTGCCCCTGCGCGTTGCGCTGCTTGAGCCACCGCTCGTGGACCGGGTCGTCGTCGCCGTGGTCCTCGACGGAGATCGGGAACGCGAGGTTGATCCTCCGGCTGGGCAGGAGGATCCGGACGTCGATGCGCCCGGGGCGGATCCTTCCCTCGTGGATGAGGCGGACCGGCTCACCGAGCGCCAGCATCAAAGTCTCCGCGGTGAGACACACCGTGTCGATCCGCACCTGGGGCGCGGAGAAGGCTTCGGTGAGACGGGGCGTGAGGCCCACCATGGCCGGCTGGGGTGCGTCCTGGGCGGGAGCGGCGTCGGCGATCCGGGGTGGACTGCCTCGGCTGACGTTGGTGAGGAGGCCTTCCTCCTGGAGTGCCTTCAGGGCCGTCCGGACGGCACCGCGCTCGACGCCGAACTCGTCCGCCAGGTCCGCCTGGGTGGGCAGGCGGTCACCCGCCTTCAGCTCACCGGAGCGGACGCGTTCCCGCAGGGCGTCCGCGATCTTCTGGGGCGGAAGCCTGCTGCCGTTGTCACTCACCACGACGTTCTCCTGAGCCACGACCAAACGGTACAACTCTCCCCCATCTATGGGGAGTTGTTTGAAAGTTGTTTATGGATACTCACCAAGTGGGGACAACATAGTCAGAGTTGGTAACCAACTTGGCCAAGATGGCGGAAGCTTTACCTCCCCTCGCCCATCCGCGGCAACCAGCACCCGCACAGGTCACTGAAGAAGCAGGAGGATCCACCATGCCCGTCATCGCCCTCCTCTCCGCCGTCTTCGTCGTCGGCTTCGAGCAACTCGTCCACTGGCAGTACGGGCCGACCGGCGTCGTCGGGCTGCTGCTGCTCACCGTCGGGATCAAGACGAGGAACGCCACGTGCAGCTCCATCGGGGCCGTCGTCCTGGCCCTGCTGGTCACGGGGCCGGCCGTCAGCTCGTGAACAGGAGTTCCGAACTGATGGTCTCCCACAGCGCGTCGAACCACAGGCGGGACTGTTCCACGAACGTGGTGTCCCGCACCCCCGCCCGCTGACCGAAGGGGAACAGCATCGACTGCGTGCCCTCGGCGTCGTACATCTCCAGGAACTCGTGGTCGATCTCCTCGCCCCGGCGCGCGAGCGTGTAGTAGGCGAAGAGCGCCTCCGTGCCGTTGAGCAGGTACAGCTTCACGGGCGGGGTGAAGGGCAGCGCGCGGAAGGAGACCCGCACGTCGATGCCGTGCGTGGCGCGCAACGCCAGCAGGTTGTGCCGCAGGACCTGCACCTGGGCGTTGCGCTGGGCGAGCCAGCGGCGCCGCAGGCGGCCGCCCCCCGTGCCGTCGACCGGAGTGGGGAACGCGAGGTCGATGTCCCGGCTGGGAAGCAGCACCCGGACGTCGATCTTGGCCGGTTCTCGGCGCCCCGCGTGAATCTCGCGCAACGGCTCGCCGACGGCGAGGGTGAGGGACACCGCGGTCAGACACAGCGCGTCGATCTCCACGTGCGGGGCCGCGAAGGCCGCCGTGATCCGTGGGGCGAGCTCCACCATGGTGGACCGCGGCCTGGCTTCCGGGCCGGTCAGCTCCCTCTCGGGGCGGTCGGCGACCGTCGCCGGGCTCCCCTTGGAGACGTTGGCGAGGAGGTGTTCCGATTGCAGGGTGCGCAGCGCCTGGCGGACCGTGCCGCGCTCGACGTCGAACTCGTCGGCCAGTTCGGCCTGGGTCGGCATGCGCTGGCCGGCCCGCAGCTGACCGGACCTGATCCGGCTGCGCAGCTCGTCGGCCACCTCGCGGTGTGACCTCGGCGGCCGTGGTGACCCGTTCCGCCCGTTGACGGCGGCATGCTCCGGCTCCACAACCAGAACCCTACAACTTCGCGCCATCTTTGGGCAGTTGCCGAACAGGTGGTTATGAGTCGTCCCAACCCGGAGATAACTAAGGAAGAGTTGGTCGCCAACTTGCACAACATGGTCAAACTTCCAGAGGGTTGGCCGCCTAAGTCCCACCCGCACACCAGGTGGTCCGGGCGGACGGTCCTCAGCGGGGGTCCGCCTCCCGTCCCGAAGGAGGGACTGTCATGCCGCTCGTCGCCCTCGCCGTCGCCGCCCTCGCCATCGGATTCGAGCAACTCATCCAGTGGGAGTACGGGCCCATGGGCATCATCGCGTTCGTCGCGCTGTCCGTCGGGCTCAAAGCCAGGAACACCATGATCAGCGGCATCGGGGCCGTGATCCTCGTGATGCTGCTCGCCCAGTCCGGCTGACCGGACGCCACCGTCCGTCAGTCCGGCCGACCGGTCTCTCCTCCGGAGGGGAGCCGGGAGCCCGGTCGGTCCGCACCACCGCACCACCACAACCACAACTGAATCGCTACGGATCGACATCAGCCATCGGCACCCGCGCGGAAGGAGGAAGGCCCGACCGGCAGCAGCAGATCAGAAGATGTCCGGGCACCACGGGCGCCCGGACGTCCGCAGCAGGGCGTCGGCGACGGATGCGGCGCCCTCCTGCCGTTCCTGGACCCGGCCCAGTGCCACCAGCCGGGCCACCGACTCGTCACCGAGCCACAGCATCGCCAAGTCTCCGATGGATACCGTCAGTTGAGGATCGTCGGTGGTGAACGCGCAGGTCGCCGTACCGTCCGGGGCGGCCTGGAGCCGATAGCGGCCGCCGGTCGGCCCGCGCTCGTCGGTCACCTCGAGGACGAGCGTCCCCGGCGTTTCGTAGGTCCGCGCCTCCAGAGCCCGTACGACGTCCAGGATCCGCACCCAGAGCGAGTCCGACCGGGTCGTCGTGCGGGCGGCGCGCGGATCCGGCAGGAACAGCGGGAGGAGGTCGTCGGGGGCGCGTCGGCCGGTCTTGACCCGGGTGATCCAGTCGATGGAGCAGAGGTAGTGCCAGAGGGCGCGCTCGGCCGCCGGTGTCACCGCGAGCAGCCAGTTCACCTCCGCCGTGTTCTCGGGCTGGTTGGCCTCGTTCCAGTTGTCGTCCGACTCGTAGGAGACGAGGCCCTCGACCTCGCCGGAGGCCGAGCGGTAGACGGCGTAGAAGGGTTCCTTCCAGGGCTCGCCGCTCAGGTCCAGCAGGCCGGTGTTGATCTGCCACCAGCGCTCGTCGCGGCTGACCGCGCCGGGCCGGGCCCGCCGGAACCGCTCGTGCAGTTCGGGGCCCACCTTGCGGACGTCGTCCGCGTCGACGAGGTCGATACGGCCGCCGTCGGCCGGTCCCGCCCAGCGGGGGTCCAGGCCGGTGCGCGGTACGTCGATGGTCCACTCGGCGTTGGTGGCGACGGGACCGAAGCCGTAGCGGCCGTAGATCGGGTACTCGGCGGCGATGAGCGTCGCGACGACGTCGCCCCGCTCCTTCGCCGCCGCCAGGTCGGCCTCCATCATGCGCGTGAGGATGCCCCGGCGGCGGTGCGTGGGCGAGACAGTGACGTTCGAGATCGCGTCCGCCGGGACGGTCGCGCCGCCGACCACGGTGAGCTCCTGCGGGAACGACCTGAAGGTCGCGACGCAGCGGGAGCCGTCGAACGCGCCCAGTGTTCTCGGCAGGACGAACCCCGCCGCCCGTGCCTCGGCCTCCCGGTCCGACACGTCCGGGGTCCGCAGGAATCCCGTCTTCAGCGCACGCAGCCAGCCGGGGATCTCGGAAGTGGTGATGGGGCGTACGTCGATCGGGTCGACGGCGTCGGACGAACTCATGGGGCCACGCTAGGTGGACGACGGCTCGGTGTCGCGGGATTTTCACCCCGGCCGCTCCTCGCCGGAACGCCACCCGGACCTTCCCGCCCGCCGCCTCGGAACGCCGCCCGGACCTTCCGTCCCTCCGGCTCAGAACGCCGCCCGGATCTCCCCCACCTCGCGCCCGCCGCCCATCAGCGGGGCGCTGCCGATCCTCGCCACCACGGGTGCGTCCACGCCCAGCAGGCCCAGCGCGCGGGCCAGGACGGGGCCGAGGGCCCGGATCCCACCGTCGTCGATCTTGAAGGCGAGGGCGCGGCCGTCGGGGAGGGCGACCGCCTGGACGGCTTCGGCACCCATCTTGGAGAGGGCGCCCGGAACGTCGCGCATCAGCCAGGTGTCGGGGCGCCGGGTCCCGGCGACGTACTCGGGGTGGGTGCGCATGGCGTCGGCGACGCGGCGCTCGGCGGAGCCGGGGGCCGCGAGGACGAAGGAGCGGAAGGCACGGGCGAGACCCGTGAGGGTGATCGCCATCAGGGGCGCCCCGCAGCCGTCCGTGCCGACCGCGGCGACCTTCTCCCCGGCGGCCTCCTCGACCACGGTGTGGATCAGCCGCTGGAGGGGGTGTCCGGGATCGAGGTAGGAGTCGGTGGGCCAGCCGCGCCGCAGGCACACCGCGAGCATGGCCGTGTGCTTGCCGGAGCAGTTCATGGTGACCCGGTCGCGGACGGCACCGGAGGCGAGGAAGGTCTCGGCCTCCACGGGGTCCAGCGGCAGGTCCGGCGGGCACTGGAGCTGCTCGGCGGTCAGTCCGTGCTCGACGAGCATCTTCTGGACCAGGTCCCGGTGGAAAATCTCCCCGGAATGGCTCGCGGCGGCCAGGGCGAGGCGCTCACCGGCCAGGTCCAGGCCCGCGCGCAGGACGCCCGCGGCCTGCATGGGCTTGTTCGACGAGCGCGGGAAGACGGGGGCCGTCACGTCGCCGAGCGCCAGTTCCACGGACCCGTCCGCGGCCAGCACGACCAGGCTGCCGCGATGGTGCCCCTCGACGAAGCCGGAACGAACGACCTCCGCGAGCACGGGCAGGCCGACGCCGGAGGCGGGAGCGGAGGCGGAGGCCGCGATCGGCGACCCCGTCGTACGGGGCCGACCGGGTATCCCCGCCGCACCGGGCGTGCCGGGGGCGGCGTCGGGGGCGGGGGAGGCTTCGGGGGTGCTGGGGGCGACGGACATCGGCGGTGGCCTTCCGGAACGGGGACCCGCTCGGAAGGCGTCGTCGGGTGGTGTCCCGGACCACGCCCCCGCCCGCGTGGAGCGGAGGCGCGCCCTCTGGGTTCCGGCGCACTCCTCGGTCCCGGGATCGCCGGGGCCGCCACGTCACATGAGCAGGTCGTCTACTTGTGCTTCACCTTCACGGTACCTGCGGGCGATCTCGGTGCTGCAGTCGTCGGCCGTGCGCTGAAGCTGCTGGCGCCGCCGGGATACCTGCTGCTCATAGCGGACGAGGCGGCCCAGTCCCGCGCCCAGCTCTTCGTCCGTCCGGGCGTCCAGGTCCGACAGCTCCACCTCGGCGAGCATGTCGGCGGCCAGCGCCCGGTACTCCTCGCCGTGCGGCGTGCCCACCGTGACGTGGCGGGCCGAGGAGCGGTACCGGGCCGGGGCGTCCGTGAGGATCTCCGAGAGCCGCTCGACGACGGACGGTTTCCTTCCGTCGATGAGCGCCCGGTGCCCGGTGACCGGACCGGGCGTCCGCCGGTCCCCGCGTCGCGAGAGCTCCGCGCGCAGGATGTCGATACGTCCCTGGAGCAGCCGCCGGACGTAGCTGAGGTCCGCCTCGTCCCGTTGGGAGTCGCGGCGCAGCGTCCGCAGTTCGGGCAGCCGGAGCACGGCGATGTCGGTGCGGGCCGGAACGGCCGCCAGCGGGCTGCTGTCGGTGCGCTGCACCGGCGGCCGGGCCGTCACCCGCCCCGCCCGTTCACTCGTGCGGGTCAATGACACGGTCCCGAACTGCTGCCCGGTACTCGATGTGCTCATGTGCCTCTACCGTCCCCTCGACCGGCGCGGCGCACCCAACGGGCGCGCCGCAACACCCCGCATGGTGCCACTCTCGGTGGTCGCTATGTAACCGAGTGCCCCCGATCGGCCCCAGATGGGGGGTTGGTTACCCCCGGAAATCACGCGAAGGGCCCGCAGCGCGTGACGTCCGCGGGACACGGCATCATGGTCCGCATGCGTGCGGTGGTGCAGAGGGTGGACGGCGCGAGCGTCGTCGTGGGCGGCGAGACGGTCGGCGAGATCAGCGGCGAGGGACTGTGCGTCCTGGTCGGGGTCACGCACGAGGACACCAAGGAGAAGGCGGCCCAACTCGCCCGCAAACTCTGGTCCGTTCGGATGCTGTCCGACGAACGGTCGTGTTCCGACATCGACGCGCCGCTGCTCGTCGTCAGCCAGTTCACGCTGTACGGCGACGCCCGCAAGGGCCGCCGCCCCACCTGGAACGCCGCCGCGCCCGGCGAGGTGGCCGAGCCCCTCGTCGACGAGGTCGTCGCCCAGCTCCGCGCTCTGGGCGCCACGGTGGCCACGGGCCGCTTCGGCGCCAAGATGCGCGTCTCCCTGGCGAACGACGGCCCGTTCACCGTCCTCCTGGAGATGTGAGCCCGGGCCGGACGCGCTCCCGGTGGCGTGGCCGGGTCCTACGGCTCGACCACGACCTCCTGTGCCGCCGCCGTCGAGTCCGCCATCAGCGGGGCGTCGAGCGGCACGTTGCGCTTCACGAGCGCCAGGGCGATCGGGCCCAGTTCGTGATGGCGTACGGACGTCGTGATGAAACCGATCGTGCGGCCGTCGGGGGCCTCGTCCGCGCGGCGCAGCTCGGTGCCGCGCGGGGGCAGGTGGACCTCGCTGCCGTCGAGGTGGAGGAAGACTAGGCGGCGCGGGGGCTTGCCCAGGTTCTGGACCCGGGCGACGGTCTCCTGGCCCCGGTAGCAGCCCTTCTGGAGGTGCACCGCGGTACCGATCCAGCCCAGCTCGTGCGGGATGGTGCGGTGGTCGGTCTCGAAGCCGAGGCGGGGCCGGTGCTGTTCGACGCGCAGGGCCTCGCCGGCGAGGAGCCCGGCCACAGGGCCGGCCTCGGCGGCGTAGGCGTCCAGGTCCGCGCGCGGGAGGAAGAGGTCACGGCCGTACGGCGTCTCGCGGACGACGACTCCCGCGGGGACCTCGGCGATCGAACCGGCCGGGAGCTGGACGATCGCGAAGTCGGCGGTGCGGTCGGCGACTTCGACGCGGTAGAAGAACTTCATCGACTCCAGGTAGGCGATCAGCGCTTCCTCGGTGCCGGGTTCCGTGTGCATCCACACCGTCGTGCCGTCGTCCACGAGGTACAGCGCGTGCTCGATGTGGCCGTTCGCGGAGAGGATCAGCGCCTCGGTGGCACGGCCCGCGGGCAGGTCGGTGACGTGCTGGGTGAGCAGCAGGTGCAGCCAGGCGAGCCGGTCGTCGCCGGTGACGGTGACGACCCCGCGGTGCGAGAGGTCCACGAAACCGATGCCGTCGGCAAGGGCGCGCTGCTCACGGAACAGGTCTCCGTAGTGGGCGGCGACGCCTTCGTCCACGCCCTCGGCGGGAACGGCGCCGGGCAGGGACAGGAGTGAGCTCTTCATGGACACACACACTACGACCGTGGGGTCGCCGTTTTTATTTCCGCGCGGACGACCGGACGATCACCTGATCCGACGACCGCTCCGGACCACCGCTCCGGCCGACCCCGATGGACTCTTTCCGCCGATCGCCTCGGCGGTCACTTCTTCCGGGCCGCGCAGTCCGCGCAGCGCCCGAAGATGGCGAAGTGCTTCATGTCCGTCTCGAAGCCGAAGGTGTCCCGGAGCTTCGCCGTGAACTCGGCGGCGACCGACACGTCGGCCTCGATGACGTTCGTGCAGTCACGGCAGACGAGGTGGATGTGGTGGTGCCGGTCGGCCAGGTGGTAGGTCGGCGCGCCGTGCCCCAGATGGGCGTGGCTGACCAGCCCGAGCTCCTCCAGGAGCTCCAGGGTCCGGTAGACGGTGGAAATGTTGACCCCCGACGCCGTCTTCCTCACTTCCACGAGGATGTCGTCGGGGGTCGCGTGCTCCAGGGTGTCCACGGCTTCGAGGACAAGCTGGCGCTGCGGCGTCAGTCGGTAGCCGCGCTGCCTGAGGTCGCTCTTCCAGTCGATGCTCACCACACCGGGAAGTCTAGAACCATTCCCGTCGATGCCGACCTGATGAACGGTGCGGGGGCCTACTTGAAGAAGGCGATCCCGTCGTCCGGCATGTCGTCGGGCAGGTCCTTGGCCCAGCGCTCGACGTCCTCCGGGGTGACGACCTTCTTCAGGTGACCGGACATGTAGGGACGCAGCTCGACCTCGGGGGTCTGCTTCTCGCCCACCCACATGAGGTCGCTGTTCACATAGCCGTAGAGGCGCTTCCCGCCGTTGTACGGACCGGACGCGGCGGTGCGGGCCACGGCGTCGGTGACCAGGTCGATCTGCGGCTTCTTGTCGGCCAGCTCGCCGTACCAGATCTCGACGACGCCGTCGTCGCGGGTCATCACGACCTCGACCTTGCGGTCGGAGTCGACGCGCCAGAAACCGGCCTCCGACTCCAGCGGCCGGACCTTCTCGCCGTCCGCGTCGAGCACCCAGCTGTGCGAGCGGTACTCCAGGAAGTCCCGCCCGTCATGGGTGAAGCTGACCTCCTGCCCGAAGTTGCACTTCTCGGAGCCGGGGAAGTCGTGGACACCGACTCCGGCCCAGTCGCCGAGCAGGAAGACAAGGGGGACCAGGTCCTTGTGGAGGTCCGACGGGATCTCGATCATGAGCTGAACAGTTCCTTGATGGGGGTCAGCGCTGGCCCTGGTACAGCTTCTTCACGGTCAGCGCGGCGAACGCGAGCACGCCGACGCAGACCAGGGCCAGCAGGGTTTCGAAGAAGATCTCCACGGGTGCTCCTCGGTGAGCGGAACGGGGTCCCCTGCCGGGCGCAGCCGAGACGGGGGAGGTACACAAGGCCGGGCCCCAGCTTACGCGGCTGGGGCCCGGCACTTGCTGTCAGGTACGCCCTGTCGGCGCGGCCGGTGTCAGCCGAGGAGCTGGCTCTGGAGGACGACCGTCTGCTGGAACGGGATCGCCTTCGCGAGACCCTTGCGGGACTGCACGACCAGCGCGATGGTGTCGCCGGCCGACAGGTAGGCCTCACGGACCTGTTCGGCGCCGTACGGCTTGCTCTCCGTGTACGCGTGCCGGGTGATGTCGTCGACCTGGGCCCGCTCCGGGAACTCCTCGTCCCGTTCGGTCACGGCGGCGCCGCTCAGCGCGTACCGCACGGAGTCGTAGCTCACCAGATTGCCGGAGAGCACGTCCTCCGCGGCGGCGGCGGTGTTGAACTGGAGCAGGTAGATCCGCGTGTGCGTGCCGTCGGCGGTGGTCCAGCCGCGCGCGGCGATGTGCCGCACGGCGTTGGCGGTCAGGGGACGGCCGACGGAGTCCCGGTCCGACTTCTCGGCGAACTGCGCCAGGAAGGTCTTGCGGTCCAGCCAGCCGTCGTCACCGCGCAGTGAGGTGTCGGGCTCGGCGCCCTTCGGGGCCGGGAGCAGGAGCTCGCGCAGGTCGGCGTAGTGGGCGCCGGCCTTGTTCGACTCGACGAACGGGCCCGGGCTGCCGGACGGCAGCGGCGGCCTCTCGATCGTCGGGTAGTCCCAGCGTCCGTCGGCCCGCGTCTCCAGACCGGGGACGTCGGTCCGCTCCATGCTGGTGATGCCGTACGCGACGGACGAGCCGGCCGCCGCGAAGACCACGGTGGCGGCGGTCCAGCGCAGCACCGCGCGCAGGACCCGGCGGTCCTTCCTGACCTTGGCCTGAGGTGTCTGGGGCGCTGCCTCCCCCGCGATGGCGGGCGGTTCCGCGGGCTGCGGAACCATCACGGCCTGCTGCTCGGCACCGGGCTCGGTGTTTCGTGCCACGGTTTCCTGTCCGGCCTGCGGCTCGGCCTGTGTCGTCTGCTCGGCCGGTGTCGTCTGCTCGGCCTGTGTCGTCTGCTCGGCCTGTGTCGTCTGCTCGGTCATACCGCCTCCCCCGGCTCCTGGATACGGTCGAGCTGCTGACGCAGGAGCAGCGCGACTCCCTTGGTGTTCAGCGGCTTGGCGCCGTACGCGGTGACGCTGACCTGCACGTCGCCCTCGTAGGCGGAGCAGACCATGATGTCGAGCTTCTCTGCCTTGCTCTTGGGCGGAAGGAAGCACTTGGCGTTCTTGTGACCCTCGATCTTCGGACCGGCGCGGAAGATCTTGAGAGCGTCGAGGAACTGGTTCTGGAACTCCGAGGCGTTCCGGATCGCCGCCTTGTCCTCCATCTGGGCCAGCTGGACGCGCACAGTGAAGGCGGTGTCCGCGTACAGCGTGGAGTCGCCCGCGTTCGACGTGCTCAGGTAGCTGCGCATCGCGATGCCCTTGGTGTGCTGCTTGTCGATCTCCTGCTCGATCCGCCGCCGCTGGGAACGGGGCAGGTCACGGACCGACTCCTTGCGCAGGGCGGTGGCCTCGCCGCCGCTGAGCGCGGCGTCGGCACCGAACTGGGCGATGTCCGGGCCCTTGCTCCAGTTGTCGTCGTACGGCACGAGCACGGCGGCCAGCGACGAGGCGTCCTTCACTTTCGGGGCCTGGTGCTTCTCGTTCCTGGGGAGCTTCCAGACGGGCGCGTCCGGGTCACGGTCCGCGTTCTGGACGGTCACCACGGTGCAGACGCCGCCCGCGAGGACGGCACAGACGAGCAGCACGGCACCGGCGACGGTCGCGACACGGCCACGACGGACGGGCTTCCTGCCGGGAACGGGGCCGGCGACGGCCTCTTCCGGTGCGGCCGCCCCGGGCAGGCCCGCCGACTCCGGCCCGCGGGGCGCCGTCTCGGACGCAGCCTGCGCCGGTACGGACTCCCCGGACTCCACTGTCTCCGTGCCCTCCGGGGTCACAGATCGCTCATTCACAGCCGCTCCAACTGACGCTCGGCCAGGTCCATGATCTTCGATTTCGGGATCGGCTTGGAGTCGAAGATCCAGATCTCCATGGCGATGTCCCCGATCGAGGCAGCCGCCTGCGCCTTGTAGAGCGGCAGGTAGCCGGGCTTCGTCTCGGGCTTGAAGAGGTAGACCATGCCGTCGCTCGCGCCGGGGACCGGCCAGCTGCGGGCTCCGGTGACGTTCCAGTTGCCCGCCTGGTCAGCCGCGCTGAGGTTCTCCTCCTGGCGGTACTGCACCAGCCGGACCTGGGTGCTGCCGTTGCTGCCCGCCTTCCAGCTCACTCCGGCGGCCCGGCGGAACTCGGACTGGATGAGATCGCCGAACTCCCGGTCCGCGTGGGCGAGCGAATGCGCGTAACCGGCCAGGTCCAACCATCCGTCGCGCTCCGGCGCCCAGTCGGGCTCCGTCGTGCCCTTGGGCCGGGAGATGAGCAGCTTGCGCAGATCACCGTCGGTCTTGACGCGGGCGTCGTGGGCGACCGACAGCGGCTCGGGGCCTTCTCCCTTCGCCTGGGTCACCGTCGGCTGCGACAGCGAGGGCAGCTTGGTGGGATCGCGGTCGGCCTGGACGAGATATCCGGCGCAGGTACCGGCGACGAGACCGAGCACGGCGGCCGTGGCGACGATCAGGGTCGTACGACCACGTCGGCGGGCCCGCCGCGGAGCCGGGACACCGTCCGGGTCCACCGGCTCCGCCACCGGCGCGGGCTGCTCGACCGGCACGGCCGGAACAGAGTGCTCGGCCGGAGCAGGGTCCGCGGGCGGGGTCGGCTCCGGGGGCGACGCCTCCTCGGCCGGGGCCGGCGGCCGTACCGGTTCGGAAGGTGTCGTGCCGGACTCGACAACGGGCGCAACCTCGGGCACACCAGGTCTTTCCGGTGTCTCGGACCCTTCGGGTACTACCAAGACGTCCCCCCACAGAAGGTGAAGCACGGATTCCGTATCCGGGCGCACAAGAGACTCATGGCATACACATGTGGTTGTCCGGACGATGATCACGATTCGGCATAGCATGACGGTCATGGCGAACAAGCTCGTGATCAAGGTGACGGCGGGGGCCGATGCCCCGGAGCGCTGCTCACAGGCGTTCACCGTCGCGGCGGTGGCCGTGGCCAGTGGCGTGGAGGTCTCCCTCTGGCTGACCGGCGAGTCCGCGTGGTTCGCGCTGCCGGGCCGTGCGGCGGAGTTCGAGCTGCCGCACGCGGCCCCGCTGCCCGATCTGATCGACTCGATCCTGGCGGCCGGGCGCGTCACCCTGTGCACCCAGTGCGCGGCCCGGCGCGACATCACGGAGAAGGACGTCCTGGCGGGCGTCCGCATCGCGGGTGCGCAGGTGTTCGTGCAGGAGGCGATGGCGGACGGGACGCAGGCGCTGGTCTACTGACCGCGTCCGCGCCGCCCGCGCGTGTCCACCCAGAGGCAGAACGGATGGCCCGCCGGGTCGAACAGCACCCGTACGTCCTCCTGGGGCTGGTGGTCGGCCAGCCGGGCGCCCAGTCCGACGGCGCGGTCGGTCTCCTCGGCCAGGACGTCGACCTCGATGTCCAGATGGAGCATCATGCGCTGGTCACCGGGGGCCGCGGGCCACACCGGCGGGGTGTAGAGCGGCTCGGTCTCGAAGGCGAGCGCGATCCCGTCGAACGGCGGGCCGATGAGCACCCAGTCGGGCTCCTGGGCACGCACCGTGTATCCGAGCAGCCGCTGGTAGAACTCGGCCAGCTCATGGGCGTCCGGCGCGTCGAGCACCACCGTGGACAACCTCGTACGCGACATGGGCGCCTTCTCGCTCCTGCCTGCTCCGGCCGTTCCCGCCGCCGACGTGCCACGGCAGGCGTTTCACCGCCGCCGTCCGACGCCGCCGCGCTTCCGCTGACGCCGGCTCACTCCTGCCGGCGTTTCTTGCCGTCCAGCTCGTCCCACCACTCGTCGGACTGGTCGTCCCCGGACGGGTCGTCCCACCATCTGTCCTCGGGACCCCGCCGGTTGGCGGTCATCGCGGCCACCGGCGGAATCACCATGGCCACCACACACATACCGACGGCCACGGGAACCGACCACAGCCGTACGACTCCCCAGGCGAGGACGAACAGCACGACGCACGTCCCCATCATGACGAAGTACAGGTGACGCCTGCGCGCGTACATACCACCAGCGTAGGCCCGGACAACCCGTCCGGCGCAGCGTCGGCGGGCCCCGGGAGGCGGGAGCGGGCGAACCGGGGGCAAGCCGAAGGGCCGCACCCCGATCCGGTAAGCGTCCAACCCCCGGGGGTGCGGCCCTTCGGCCGTTCGGTCGACTGCCGTCACGGACGGCGGTCGATCGCTCAGACGGCGATCGCGACCTCGGCGAGGCCGCCGGTCTGCGCGACGACCGTGCGGTCGGCGGTGCCACCGGGGACCAGCGCGCGGACGGTCCAGGTGCCCTCGGCCGCGTAGAAGCGGAACTGGCCCGTCGCGGAGGTGGGGACCTCCGCCGTGAACTCGCCGGTCGAGTCCAGCAGACGGACGTAGCCCGTCACCGGCTCACCGTCGCGGGTCACCTGACCCTGGATCGTGGTCTCACCGGGCTTGATCGTCGAGGCGTCGGGGCCTCCGGCCTTCGCTCCACACATATTTCGCTTCCGTCCTTCAGGCCTTGAGGGTTACTTGTTGGCGCCGAGCTCGATCGGCACGCCGACGAGGGAGCCGTACTCGGTCCAGGAGCCGTCGTAGTTCTTGACGTTCTGCACACCGAGGAGCTCGTGCAGCACGAACCAGGTGAGCGCGGAACGCTCACCGATGCGGCAGTAGGCGATCGTGTCCTTGGCGAGGTCGACCTGCTCGGCGGCGTAGAGCTCCTTGAGCTCGTCGTCCGACTTGAAGGTGCCGTCGTCGTTGGCGTTCTTCGACCACGGGATGTTGCGGGCGCTCGGGACGTGGCCGGGACGCTGCGACTGCTCCTGCGGAAGGTGCGCCGGGGCGAGCAGCTTGCCGCTGAACTCGTCGGGCGAACGGACGTCGACCAGGTTCTGCGAACCGATCGCGGCGACGACGTCGTCACGGAAGGCGCGGATGGAGGTGTTCTGGGCCTGGGCCTTGTAGGCGGTGGCGCTGCGGTCGGGGATCTGCGAACCGTCGACCAGGTCGCGGGAGTCGAGCTCCCACTTCTTGCGGCCGCCGTCGAGGAGCTTCACGTTCTCGTGGCCGTAGAGCTTGAAGTACCAGTAGGCGTAGGACGCGAACCAGTTGTTGTTGCCGCCGTAGAGCACGACCAGCGTGTCGTTGCCGATGCCCTTCGACGAGAGGAGCTTCTCGAAGCCCTCCTGGTCGATGAAGTCCCGGCGGACCGGGTCCTGGAGGTCCTTGGTCCAGTCGATCCGGATGGCGTTCTTGATGTGGTTCTTCTCGTACGCCGACGTGTCCTCGTCGACCTCGACGACGGCCACGTTCGGGTCGTCCAGGTGGTCCTGGACCCAGTCGGCGTCTACCAGGACGTCACTGCGGCTCATGCTCGTTCTCCTCCGGGGCAGTTGCGGCGGGGTGGTGCGATGGAGAGGGTGCGCGGTGCGGTGCTGCAGGCCGGTGAGGGCCGCGCGGCGCAATCGTGGCCCGGACGAGAGAGGTCCAGGGGCCCGGCTCGCGGAAGTCGGAACGCTTCCGCTCAGAAGGGGCGACAGAGCATGGCGGCGACGCGGCACAGGTCTACTGCCCGCCGCTTCGTGAGGTCCGCCTGTCGCTTCATGGGTCCGATCGTAGGGACGGACAGGCGGGCATGTCACCGGCGTGTCGCATAATGAGACGCGATCGTCCGCATTGCGGGACGCATACACCGTCGGGGCTCTGTCCGCACGGGTTCCGGGGGGGCCGTATCGGTCATCGCGTCGACAGCGCATCTGCGGTACGGACGGGGCCGTCTCGCCCTTCGGACAGCAGTCCCTCCGGTGGACCTTCCACGAGGTCTCCACCAGCCGGTCCGGCGGACCGCGCGAGGTCGGGGCGGGTGAGGCGAGGTGAGGCGGAACCGGTCGGGCTGGGCCGTCCGCGGGCCATCGGGTGCGGCCGATCGCTGCCCGACGGTCCGGTGGACGGCCACGCGACCGGTCCGGTGGCGTCTTCGGCGCGCGACCGGACCGGTCGCGTCTTCGACTCTCCTAGCCGACCAGCCGGACGCCCGTCCCCTTCACCGAGATGTCGACGCCGTCCGGGGCCGCCTCGACCTTGTCGAGCTTGATGCCGCCCGGCAGTTGATCGACCTTCTGCTGGAAGTCGGTGATCGAGCGGATCCGGCCCTCGGCGAGCTGCACGGCCAGCTTGGGCAGGGAGTCGGCGTGCACCTTCACCTTGTCGCCGGAGACGGCGACGGAACTGAGCACCGAGAGCGTCTGGGCCTTCTTGCTGATCGGGTCGGTCACCGAGACCGCGACCTTGATCTTGCCGTCGCCGCCGTCAGAGAGGCCGACGACCTTGGCTGTGATGCCGAACCCGACCTCCGTGGGCTCGGACTTGGCGGCCTTGAGCAGCTCCGCGTACGAGATCGACGCGGTGCCGGTGGCGCTGTTCGCGGTGGCGGAGCTGTAGTCGCTGCCGAAGACGACACCGCGCATCTCGGCGTTGAGGTCGTCGATGCGGATCTTGCCGGCGGCGGAGTCCGTGCCGCCCGTCGACGCCTCGTAGTTCTTGATGCCGATCTTCACGTCGTCGAGCTCGCCGCCGACGACCTGCGTGAGGAACGGGAAGCCCCCGATGGACACGTCGGGGGTGGCCGCGAGGCCCTCGGTGCTCCGGATCCGGTCGGCCGCCTCGTCCTCCGCGAACCCGACCGCCACCCGGTCGGCAATGACGAACAGACCGCCGAGAACGACCAGCAGAATCAGGCTTATTCGCAGTGCGCGCATGCTCGATGTTCCCCCACCTGGACGGGCCCCGTCTGGACGGCCGAGTGACCGCCGATGGCGAGCCTAACCTTGAAGGGCCCCCGACACGGGGGCCCTTCAAGGTAGTTGTCGATCACCTGTGACGATTCAGGGAGGCCTGACGACCGGGTCCGACCGCCGGACCGGCCGGTCAGCCCAGGGCACGGCCCAGCAGGTAGACGGCCGGGGCGGCGGCGGCCAGCGGCAGCGCCACGCCCGCGGTGAAATGGACGAACCGCGACGGGTAGTCGTAGCTGGCCGCCCGGTGACCGATCAGCGCGCACACACCCGCGCCGAGGCCCAGGAAAGCGCCCTGCGTGCCCAGGTCCGTCATCCCGCCGACCGCGATGCCGGCGCCCGCGGCGGCCAGCAGCGCGACGACCACGGAGGCCGCCGTGGGCAGCGGCAGCGCGCGGGCCAGGACCGCCACGGCCACCGCGGCGGCGCCCACCGTCACGGCGTCCGGCTCGGCCGCCAGGTGCCCGGTCGCGACGATCGACAGCGCCGCGGAGACGACGGTCGCCATCAGTCCGTACATCCGGGTGTCCGGATCGGCGTGGCTGCGCAGTTGCAGCACGAGGGTCAGCAGGACCCACACGCCGAGGGTGCCGAGGATCGCGGCGGGCGCGTTCTCCCGGCCCGCGACGAGCAGCGCGACATCCGCGGTCAGCGCACCGGCGAAGGCCAGCGCGATGCCCTGCCGGGCGGGCCACATCCCGTTCAGCCGGAACCATCCCGCCGCCGTGACGGCCTGGAGCAGGACGAGCGGGACGACGAGCGCGTACTCCCCGATCGCCGCCGTTCCGGAGAGCAGCAGGGCCAGCACCGCCGTCAGCGCGGCCGGCTGCATGCCCGGCTCGATGATCGGCGACCGGCCCTCGGCACGGGCGCGCTGGGCGTCGGTGACCCGGGTCGTGCCCGTGACGGTCGCGGGCCCGTAGCCCGCCTCGGCGCCGCCCGGGGTCTCGGGAAGCGTCCCGCCGGGGCGGTCGGGGTCGGCCTGACCGGCCGAGCCGGGTGCCCCGTGCGCGGCCGGCTCCCGCGGCGGGGTCCACGCCCGCTCCGGGGCCTCGGGAGGCAGTGCCTCGCCCACCGGACCGGCGTAACCCTGCGGCTCGCCGTACGTCTGGTACCCCTGCGGGGGCAGGTACGCGGTGTCGGCGGCCGGGACCGGCGCCTGGGCCCGCGTCTCCCAGGTCTGCCCCTCCCACTGCTGAGTGTGCTGCTGCCACTCGGGCTGCTGCTGGGGCTCCTGCGACTGCGGGCGGGGCCGTCGGGACTGCTGCTGGGGCTCCTGCTGCGGTTGCTGGGGTTGCTGGTAGGGGTCGTACCCCTCGTAGTGACCCTCGTACGGCTGGTTGCTCATCGTCTCGCTCACCCTCCTGCGAACGGCGGGAGCACCTCGACCGTGCCGCCCTCGGCCAGCCGTACCGTCTCATGCCCCCGGGCACCGACGGGGTCACCGTCGACGAGGAACGAGCATCGCCGCAGGACGCGGACGAGTTCGCCGGGGTGTCGTTCGCGGGCCGCGTCGAGTGCCTCGGCGAGTGTGCCCGCCTCGTACGGCTCCTCGGCGACGCCTGCCGCGGCCTTGGCCGCGGCCCAGTAACGCACCGTGCCCTTTGCCATCTCGTTCCTCAATCAGCGGTCCGGCTGTCTGTGTGTCCGCGCGCATGTCCGCGCGAACCCCGTCAGGCTAGCCCGCGTGTGCGAGGGCCCAGTCACCGATACGGCCGAGCAGGTCGTCGGCGGCGGCGTTCTCCGCGTGCCCCATGCCGTGTTCCAGCCACAGCTCGGCGTGCCCCTCGGACGCCTCGGCCAGCATCCGCGGGTGATCGACGGGGAAGTAGCCGTCCCGGTCGCCGTGCACGATGAGGAGCGGAGTCGGCGCGATGTGCGGGACGCACTCGACCGGGGACTCGGGGACCGGGTCCCAGCCGCGGTGGTGGATACGGGTGCGCAGGCCGAGCCGGCCCACGACCCGGCCCTCCGGGCGGGTCACCAGCCAGTGCACCCGCCGCATGGGCGCCGTCCCCCGGTAGTACCAGCGGGCCGGCGCGCTCACCGAGACCACGGCGTCCGTTCGCGCCTCCGTGCGCCCCTCGTGCTCCCGCCCGGCCACCGGTTCACGCCCCGGGCCCTTCTCCCCGTACAGCGCCGCGTGCCGCAGCACCACCGAGCCGCCCATCGAGAAGCCGACGGTCACGACGCGGGTGTGCCCGAGTTCACGTGCCCAGGCGACCGCGGCCGCCAGATCGTGGACCTCGCGGTCACCGACCGTGGAACGGCCGCCCGATCCGCCGTGACCACGGAAGGAGAAGGTGACCACCGCCGCCCGGCGGCCCAGGACGCCGGCCGCGCGGCGCACGTGCGGGCGGTCGAGATCACCCGTGAACCCGTGCGCGACGACGAACGCCACGTCACCGGCCGACCCCGTTCCGGGGTCGTACGCGGCCTCGATCGTCACCCCGTCGACCGTGCGCAGAAACCTCCGCGAAGGGGCGCGCGAGGCTGTCTCAAGGCGTGGACTCTTGAAAGATCGCGTCGCTTGACCTGCCGGACCTGAGCTCATGTGGGCTATTCTGCTGGGCATGAGGACTCGGGCAGAGCAGCCCCCGAGTCCTTTTGTGCTTTCGGAAGCGTTGTATACGAAGCGGGAAACCGCAGGTGTACGGGGCCTCGGGCGCACAGCGGATCCCAGGGCGTGGGAACCGCACGTACAGCAGCAGTGCCGCAAACGTCCTCGCAGGGACCGAGGAGGAACCAGACGTTATGGGCGAGCGAACCGTGCACGAACGCAGGACGACCCAGGTGGGTGAGGCGCGATGAGTTCTCTTCTGCTCCTGACCAATGCCCTTCAGCCTTCGACGGAGGTGCTTCCCGCTCTCGGCCTGCTGCTGCACAACGTGCGCGTGGCTCCGGCGGAAGGGCCGGCTCTCGTCGACACCCCCGGTGCCGACGTCATCCTGATCGACGGACGACGAGATCTTCCCCAGGTTCGCAGCCTGTGTCAGCTGCTGCGCTCCACGGGCCCCGGCTGTCCGCTCATCCTCGTCGTGACGGAGGGCGGCCTCGCGGCGGTCACCGCCGACTGGGGCATCGACGACGTCCTCCTGGACACCGCCGGTCCGGCCGAGGTGGAGGCCCGCCTGCGGCTCGCGATGGGCCGCCAGCAGATCGTCAACGACGACTCCCCGATGGAGATCCGCAACGGCGACCTCTCCGTGGACGAGGCGACGTACAGCGCCAAGCTCAAGGGCCGGGTCCTCGATCTCACCTTCAAGGAGTTCGAGCTCCTGAAGTACCTCGCGCAGCACCCGGGCCGCGTCTTCACCCGCGCCCAGCTGCTCCAGGAGGTCTGGGGCTACGACTACTTCGGCGGTACGCGGACGGTCGACGTCCACGTACGACGGCTGCGGGCGAAGCTCGGACCCGAGCACGAGTCGCTGATCGGAACCGTCCGGAACGTCGGTTATCGATTCGTCACCCCCGAGAAGGTGGACCGCGCGGCGGACGGGGCGAAGGCCAAGGCCGCCCAGCCAAAGCCGGACGATGCGGACGAGACGGCCCGTCCGGAGGCCGCCGCTCCCGCGGAGGCCGCGGCGGAGCCGCAGGAAGCATCCGTACGCCCTGCCCAGAGGTAGGTCCATCCGCGTAGACTCCGCGCGTGGCCAAGGTGACTAGGGATGATGTGGCGCGGCTGGCGGGTACTTCCACCGCTGTTGTCAGCTATGTCATCAACAACGGACCCAGGCCGGTCGCCCCGGCCACGCGCGAGCGCGTTCTCGCCGCGATCAAGGAGCTGGGGTACCGGCCCGACCGGGTCGCCCAGGCCATGGCATCGCGGAAGACCGAGCTCATAGGCCTGATCGTGCCGGACGCGCGCCAGCCCTTCTTCGGGGAGATGGCGCACGCGGTCGAACAGGCCGCCGCCGAGCGCGGGAAGATGGTGCTGGTCGGCAACTCCGACTACATCGCCGAGCGCGAGGTGCACTATCTGCGCGCCTTCCTCGGCATGCGGGTCTCCGGACTGATCCTCGTCAGCCACGCGCTGAACGACCACGCGGCCGCCGAGATCGACGCGTGGGACGCCCGGGTGGTGCTGCTCCACGAGCGCCCCGAGGCGATCGACGACGTCGCCGTCGTGACCGACGACATAGGGGGCGCCCAGCTCGCCACCCGGCACCTTCTGGAGCACGGGTACGAGTACGTGGCCTGTCTCGGCGGTACGGCCGAGACCCCCGCCGTCGGCGACCCCGTCTCCGACCACGTCGAGGGCTGGCGGCGCGCCATGCAGGAGGCCGGCAAGTCGACCGAGGGCCGCGTCTTCGAGGCCCCGTACAACCGGTACGACGCCTACAAGGTCGGCCTCGAACTGCTCGCCGGACCGCACCGGCCGCCGGCCATCTTCTGCTCCACCGACGACCAGGCGATCGGCGTTCTGCGGGCCGCGCGCGAACTGCGCATCGACGTGCCGGGGCAACTGGCGGTCGCCGGGTTCGACGACGTCAAGGAAGCGGCCCTGACCGACCCTCCTCTGACAACGATCGCATCGGACCGCTCGGCCATGGCCCGCGCGGCCGTGGACCTCGTCCTGGACGACGGGCTCCGCGTGGCCGGGTCCCGCCGCGAGCGGCTGAAGCTGTTCCCCTCACGCCTCGTGGTCCGGCAGTCCTGCGGCTGCGCGTAGGCCCACGACGCCCCACGACGGCTCCACGAGGCCCCGAGGCCCGGGCGCGGACGGACGGGGCACGCGGACGACGGAGATCCCCACGCCCCTGACGGGACGCGGGGATCTCCGCTTTCCGGGTACAGACGGGTGCAGCGGGTGCAGAAGGTGCGGGTGCAGCAGGTACGGCATGGGTACGGCCGTTCGCCGTACCCGTGCCGAGACCCGTACGACGGGAACCAGAACAGCAGGTTGTACCGGTTGAAGCCGGTACCGAGGCTCTTGCGGGTGCCGAAGAGGCTGCTGGAGGCCTCGTCGGTGCCGGGGTAGAGCCAGAGCGTGCCGCCCGAGTCACGGGCGAGGACGTCCGCGATGCCGTCGCCGGTCAGGTCACCGTCGGCCACGTACGAGGTGCGGTTCCAGCCCGTACGAGCCCGCACGCGCGCGCAACCCGCCGTTCGCCGTACCTGCCGCGAGCGCTCGGAAAGGGCCCGCGGCGCACCCGGAACCGAGGGAAGGCGGCCGCCGGGACACCCGCGGAGTCTGCTCGAGGCGCCCTCATGGAACACACGGGAAGCGCCTTTATATCGGGCATACGAGGTTCTGTCGGGCTTCTCAGGGACCACTCAGGGAGCTCTCATGATCGGGGGACAGTCTTTTTTCATGACCGAGAGCTTCCGCCGCAGCGGCGAGTACCCCCAGGGCGACGACCACGGGTCCGCGTACCCCGGGCAGCAGTCGCGTCCCTCCTCTCCTGTGAACCCCGAGTGGCCTCCCCCGCCGGCGTACGCCCCGGCCGCGCCGGTCCACGTCGAGCCGGGTACCACCGTGTGGCCGGGCTCCGGTCACGGTGGCGACGGCGGGAACGGCGGTCACGGCGCCGGCCCGTACTACGGACACCCCGGGCCCGACGCCGCGGGTTCCACGGCGGCGTTCGCCGCGGTCCCCGCGGGACCCGAGCCCGCCCCCGCCTCCGCCCCCACCGCCAGGCGCCGCGCCAAGGGCCCCTTCGGCCTGCTCG
Source organism: Streptomyces sp. NPDC002580 (assembly GCF_042889485.1). Classification (NCBI taxonomy): domain Bacteria; kingdom Bacillati; phylum Actinomycetota; class Actinomycetes; order Kitasatosporales; family Streptomycetaceae; genus Streptomyces; species Streptomyces sp. NPDC002580. The sequence goes on from NZ_JBIAQZ010000005.1 coordinate 521,233, forward strand.
CCGCCGTCGCGATCGTCGCGGCCGCGGTCGGCGGCGGCACCGCGTACGGCTTCCAGGAGCTGACCGGCAACGACACCGTCGCCTCCAGCAGCACCAGCACGAACGTGGTGCCGACCAGCCAGCGGGGCACGGTCTCCGGCGTCGCCAAGGCCGTCAGCCCGAGCATCGTCGAGATCGGCGCGACCTCGAACGCGGGCTCGTCCACCGGCTCCGGCGTGATCATCACGACCGGCGGCGAGATCATCACCAACAACCACGTCGTCTCGGGCGCCTCCGCGATCAAGGTGCGGCTGAACGACGGCAAGTCGTACACCGCCAAGGTCGTCGGCACCGACAGCAAGAAGGACCTCGCGCTGATCAAGCTGGAGAACGCGCCGTCCGGGCTGAAGCCCGCGACGCTCGGCGACTCCGACGGCGTCCAGGTCGGCGACCAGGTCGTCGCGATCGGCTCCCCCGAGGGCCTGACCGGCACCGTCACCAGCGGCATCGTCTCCGCCCTGGACCGTGACGTGACCGTCTCCACCGACGAGAGCCAGGGACAGCGGCAACAGGGCGACGACGGCGGCCAGTGGCCGTTCGAGTTCGGCGGACGGCAGTTCAACGGCGACACGGGCTCCTCCACGACGACGTACAAGGCCCTGCAGACCGACGCCTCGCTCAACCCGGGCAACTCCGGCGGCGCCCTCATCGACATGAACGGCAACATCGTCGGCATCAACTCCGCGATGTACTCGGCCGCTTCGGACTCCTCCTCGTCCTCGTCGAGCGCGGGCAGCGTCGGCCTCGGCTTCGCCATCCCCGTCAACACCGTCAAGGCCGACCTCGCCTCGCTGCGGGCCGGCGGTTCCGACAGCTGACTCCCGGAGGTCGCCATGATGATCAAGCGCGTCGTCCACCCCGTCACGGGGGACGGCCCGGCCGAACTCGGTCTGGCCCTGACGGTCACCCACGAGCTGCACGCGCCGGTGCGGCGGGCCCCTGAGCTGGCGCCCGCCGTCTCCCGGCCCGCGGCCCACCGGGCCGCCACCCGCCGCCGTACCGTACGAAGCTGATCCATTCCGGGACAGCCCGGAACGTGCGAGGCTGAAAACACCGGATCACGACCCACCCCACCCGAGGAACCCACGCCCATGAGCTCCGCCGAAGGCGACCGTGACACCCAGCGCATTCTGATCGTCGACGACGAGCCGGCCGTACGCGACGCGCTCAGGCGCAGCCTCGCCTTCGAGGGGTACGACACCGAGATCGCGGTCGACGGCGCGGACGCCCTGGAGAAGGCGACGGCCTACCAGCCCGACCTCGTCGTCCTCGACATCCAGATGCCCCGCATGGACGGCCTCACCACGGCACGCCGGATGCGCGGCGCGGGCACGACCACGCCCATCCTCATGCTGACGGCCCGTGACACGGTCGGCGACCGTGTCACGGGGCTGGACGCCGGAGCCGACGACTACCTCGTCAAGCCCTTCGAACTCGACGAACTCTTCGCCCGCATCCGGGCGTTGCTGCGACGCAGCTCCTACGCGGCCTCGGCCGGTGCCGCCACCGAGGACGACGCGCTGACCTTCGGCGACCTGCGCATGGACCTGTCGACGCGCGAGGTCACCCGTGCCGGACGGCCGGTGGAGCTCACCCGCACCGAGTTCACCCTCCTGGAGATGTTCCTGGCCCACCCGCGGCAGGTCCTCACCCGCGAGCAGATCCTGAAGGCCGTCTGGGGCTTCGACTTCGAGCCCTCGTCGAACTCCCTCGACGTGTACGTCATGTACCTGCGCCGCAAGACGGAGGCGGGCGGCGAACCGCGCCTGGTCCACACGGTGCGCGGTGTGGGATACGTACTGCGGTCCGGTGGCGCGGAATGATGCGCAGGTTCAGATCCCTGCCCCTGCGGTCACGGCTGGCCCTGCTGGTGGCGGCGGCGGTCGCGTTCGCGGTGGCGGCGGTCTCGGTGACGTGCTGGTTCCTCGTGCAGAGGAAGCTGTACGACGAGCTGGACAAGGAACTGAGGTCGTCGGCCAGCCGCCCGCAGGGCGTGAAGCTCATCAACACCATCAACACCTGCAACAACGCCGACAACGACTCGCCGAGTCAGACCCCGCCCGACGCCGGAGGGTTCCGGGCGCAGTTCGAGTCCTACCTCCAGGTGGTCACGGCGGAGGGCGAGTCCTGCGTGGCCTCCGTCTCGCCCGGCGAGATCGAGGTCACCGACAGCGACACCGGCTTCGCCAAGAACCCGGTCGTGGGTCACGGCGTCTTCCGCGACGGCACCGACACCGAGGGCCATTCCGTGCGGGTCCTCACCGTCCCGCTGACGATCGGCCACCCCGACGGCACGACGACGATCACCCCGGACGCCGCGATCATGTACGCGGTCCCCCTCAAGGGAACGGACTCCACTCTCAACGAACTGGCCCTGGTCCTCCTGCTCGTCGGGGGGATCGGAGTGATCGGCGCCGGGGCGGCCGGCCTGTGGGTCGCCCGCGCCGGGCTGCGCCCGGTCGACAAGCTCACCGAGGCGGTCGAGCACGTCGCCCGCACCGAGGACCTGACCATCCGCATCCCCGTGAACGAGGAGAGCGACGACGAGATCGCCCGGCTCTCCCGCTCCTTCAACTCGATGACCGCCTCCCTCGCGAGCTCCCGCGAGCTCCAGCAGCAGCTGATCGCCGACGCCGGTCACGAGCTGCGGACGCCGCTCACCTCCCTGCGGACGAACATCGAACTCCTCACCCGCAGCGAGGAGATCGGCCGTCCGATCCCCCCGGCGGACCGCAAGGCGCTGCTCACCTCGGTGACCGCCCAGATGACCGAGCTGGCGGCGCTGATCGGCGACCTGCAGACGCTGTCGCGTTCGGACGCGGAGCATCCGGCCGACCCCGTGGAGGTCGTGGACCTCCGGGACAGCGCGGAGGCCGCCGTGCGCAGGGCCCGGCTGCGCGGACCGGAGCTGACGATCACGTCCGATCTGGAGCCCTGGTTCGTCCGGGCGGAGCCCTCGGCGCTGGAACGGGCGATCGTGAACGTCCTCGACAACGCGGTGAAGTTCAGCCCCGGCGGCGGCACCGTCGACGTCCGGCTGAAGGACGGCGAACTGACCGTGCGCGACCATGGCCCCGGCATCCCCACGGACGAACTCCCGCACGTCTTCGACCGTTTCTGGCGCTCCCCCGACGCCAGGGCCCTCCCCGGCTCGGGCCTCGGTCTGTCGATCGTGGCCCGCACGGTCCAGCAGGCCGGCGGCGAGGTGTCGCTCCTCCCCGCGGAGGGCGGCGGCACGATCGCGACCGTACGCCTGCCGGGCACCCCGACGGCCCCTCCCGGGATGCCGTAGCACCCGCTCGACGAAGGAGCCCCCACCCGATTTCGGGTGGGGGCTCCTTCGTCTCCCTCGCGGAATCCGGAATCCGGGGTCCGGGGTCCGGGGTCCGGGGTCCGGCCCAGGCGCGAGGAACGGCCGCTTCGGCGCCGGACCGGCTACTTGACGATCGTGATCCGGTCCGCCGTCGGCACCGGGTACGGCGTCGTGGCGGAGGAGTTGGCCGTCAGGTAGGTCTCCAGGGCCGCCAGGTCGTCCTGGCCGACGCGGACGTCGGTGCCCTTGCCCAGTTCCGCGAAGCCGTCGCCGCCGCCCGCGAGGAAGGAGTTCATCGCGACGCGGTAGGTGGCGGCCGGGTCGATCGCCGTGCCGTCGAGCTTGACCGAGTCGACGACGACACGGGCCGCGCCGGTCTTGGTCAGGTCGAGCGTGTAGGTGAGGCCCTTGGAGACCTGGAGGATCTTCGGGGCGGCCTCGTTGAGACCGCTGACCTGCTGCTGGAGCGCGGTGATCACCTGGGCGCCGGTGAGGTCGGCCAGATTGACGGTGTTGGCGAACGGCTGGACCGTGTACGCCTCGCCGAAGGTCACCACGCCGTCGCCCTCGCCGCCGCTCGACGCGTAGGTGAGCCCGGCGCGGATGCCGCCCGGGTTCATCAGCGCCAGGTCGGCCTCGGGGTCCACGGACTTGGCGTACGCGAGCTGCGCGTCGGCGATCAGGTCACCGGCCTGGGACTCGGTGCCGGTGTTGCCGATGTCCCCCGCGATGTAACCGATGGGGCGCGAGGCGATCGGCGCGGCGAGCGCCTTCCACCGGGTGATGAGCGAGGTCATGTCGGCGGCCTTCGCGACGTCACGGGTGACGACGCGGTTCGCGGACTTCACCGCCGTACGGGCGATGTCGCCGGTCCGACGGTCGTACGTCAGCGTCGTGTCCGTGTACAGCCGGCCGAAGGAGGAGGCCGAGGTGACCATGCGGGGCTTGCCCGCCGGGTCGGGGACGGTGCACGCGTACGCCTGGTGGGTGTGGCCGGTGACCAGCGCGTCCACGGCCGGCGTGACGTTCTTGGCGATGTCGACGATCGGCCCGGAGATGCCGTCACCGGCGCCGGGGCTGTCGCAGTCGTAGTTGTACGCGGTCGACGCGGGCGCCCCGCCCTCGTGGATCAGCGCGACGATCGACTTCACGCCCTGGCGCTGGAGCTCCTTGGCGTACTTGTTGATCGTCTCGACCTCGTCGCCGAACTTCAGGCCCTTGACGCCCTCCGCGGAGACGATGTTCGGGGTGCCCTCCAGCGTGACGCCGATGAAGCCGACCTTGACGCCGTTCTTCTTCCACACCCAGTAGGGCTTGAGGATCGGCTTCTTGGTCTTCTCGTCGGTGACGTTCGCCGCGAGGTAGGGGAAGTCGGCCCCCTGGAACTTCTTGGTCTTGTCGTAGCAGCCGTCCGTCGGGTGACAGCCGCCCTTCTGGAGCCGGGCCAGTTCCTTGGCGCCCTCGTCGAACTCGTGGTTGCCGACCGAGGTGACGTCGAGGTCGAGGCCGTTGAGCGCGTCGATCGTGGGCTCGTCGTGGAAGAGGCCGGAGATCAGCGGGGAGGCGCCGACCATGTCACCGGCGGCCGCCGTGATCGAGTACTTGTTGCCCTTGCGGGCGTCCCGCAGGTGCGTGGCCAGGTACTCGACGCCGCCGGCGTCGACGGTCTTCGTCGTCCCGTCCGCCGCCAGCTCCGTGACCCGGCCGGAGGAACCGGTCGGCGGCTCCAGGTTGCCGTGCAGGTCGTTGAAGGAGAGCAGCTGGACGTCCTGGTAGCGGCCGCTGTCGTGGTGGTGCGACGAGGTCGCGTCGTCCTGGTGGGCGCTCGCGGGCATCGCCGCGGCCAGCGCGCCGACGGTGGCGAGACCGGCGGCGGCCGCGAGGAGCCGATGAGTTCGTCTGGGCCGGAAGGTGGGCGGCATGGTTCCCCCTGGAGAACGGTGAGACACGAGAAGCACGGTGCCGTGCGCGGGCCGAGCAGGTGGTGCGGGCGGTGCGGACCGTCGTGCCCCGCGGGTGCCGCGTGCTGCGCGGAACTCGCGGGTGGTGCGTACTGCGCTGACTGCCGGACCCGCACGAGATGCGTACCGTACGGGCGCCGTCGGCGACGCCCGTCCCTGCGCGACGCGCGGGTGGTGCGCGCCGCGCGTGGCCGGGCGACAGCCGTGGCGTTCGCACGCACTTTAGAATCAACGCGCGTAGCGCAAAAGGGGGTTCCGGGTTACGGAGTGATTGCCATCGCCGCACCGGGAGCCGACGGGCACGTCGTCGCCCTCCCCGTCGGCCTCTCCCCGCCACGAGTCACATCCGGCTCCCTCAACTCCTTGTCCGCCCAGCGCCGAGCCGTACCCTCGTATCCATGACCAGCGACGACGCGGCACCCTTCGCCCCCTCCCGCTCCATCGACACCTGCTCCGAGCTGACCCCGGATCAGGCCGAGGACGTGCTCCGGCTGCTGGCCGAGGCCGCCCGGACCGACGGACAGCAGGCGGTGTCCGAGCAGGGACGGCTCCAGCTGAGGGGCGGGGCCCGTGACGGAGTCCGGCATCTGCTGCTGACCTTCGACCACGAACTGATCGGCTACGCGCAGCTGGAGGACACCGACCCGGTCGAGGCCCCGGCCGCCGAGCTGGTCGTCCACCCGGCGCACCGCGGCCACGGGCACGGAAGGGCGCTCGGCACGGTCATGCTCCACGAGTCCGGCAAACGGCTCCGGGTGTGGGCGCACGGCGGCCACTCCGCCGCCCGGCATCTCGCGCAGGTCCTCGGTCTCACCCTCTTCCGCGAACTCCGCCAGATGCGCCGCCCGTTGGAGAGCCTCGACCTGCCCGAACCGAAGCTTCCGGAGGGGGTGACCGTCCGGACCTTCGTCCCCGGACGGGACGACGCCGCCTGGCTCACCGTGAACGCCGCCGCCTTCGCCCACCATCCCGAGCAGGGCTCCCTCACCCAGCGCGACCTGGACGACCGCACGGCCGAGCCCTGGTTCGACCCGGCCGGCTTCTTCCTCGCCTTCCGCGGCGGCGAACTCGTCGGCTTCCACTGGACCAAGGTCCATGCCGAGGAGGGGCTGGGCGAGGTGTACGTCCTCGGCGTACGCCCCGGTGCCCAGGGCGGCGGCCTCGGCAAGGCCCTGACCACGATCGGACTGCGCCATCTCGCCGCCCAGGGCCTGCCCACCGCGATGCTCTACGTCGACGCCGACAACAAGGCGGCGGTCACCGTCTACGAGCGTCTCGGCTTCGTCACCCACGAGACGGACCTGATGTACCGAACGGAGTCCTGACCCCGCCAGTCCTGGCCCCCAGCCCCGACCCCGTCAGGTCATGACCGCGCCGGCCCTGCCCCCGCCGACCCTGACCGCGCCAGGCCTGACACCCGGATCTCCGACACGCGGGGTCCGCATCGTGGGGTTCTGAAGCGCGGGGTCCTGAACCGCAAGGGCCTGAAGCACAGGGTCCCGGGGGTCCCGAACCGCGCCCGGGGCCCGGCCGCCGGGCCCTGCGGCCGAAGTCAGCGGTGGGCGAGGGACATTGTCCGGCGTCGCCGCAGCGGCTCCGTCAGGGAGAACGCCCCGGTCAGTGCCGCCACGACCAGGAGGCCCGCCCACCGCCGGTGCGCGTCGTCCCAGTGCGGGTCGGCCGTCGCCACCCAGAGCGCCCAGCGGCCGGGGAGCAGCAGGGCCGCGGCGAAGGACGCGCCCAGGAGTCCGGCGGACACCGTGATCCCGGGTTCGGTGGCTTCCGAGTGGCGTACGGCGACGACGGCACCGGCCAGCGCGAGGACGGCGAAGGCGGCCGCTTCGAGGGTGGTCGCGCCCACCGGGGGGCGGACCTTCTCGGGTATGAGGAACAGCGCGGCGGTCCACCACACCGCCGCGAGCGGCAGGACGCATCCCACCCGCAACCCGATCCGCACCGCCCGCCCGGTCGGTACCGGCGCCGTGGTGTGCCGGGCCGGATCGTCCAGCAGGAACGCCAGCCCCAGGGCGAGGGCGAGGGCGGCGGCCCGCAGGAGGTTGAGACAGAGCCACGGGTCGGCGGGCACGGAGAGCATCCGCGGGACGCCGGCCAGCAGCAGCCCGAGACCGGCTCCCGCCGCCAGGGCCGCATGGGGAAGGCTTCGCCACACGGGGCGGAGCAGCGGGAGCGCCACGACGTACCCAGGCGGCGGCGGCTCGGCCACCTCCCCCCGGCGCTCCGTGACAACCGCGGTCACCCCGGAAGCACCACCACGGCCGTCCTTCTCGCCGTTGTCTCCCTCCTCCCCTACTGATCGCACGATCGACCCTCCGACTCCGCCTTGGTCTCCGGGTCACCGGCCGGCACGCCGAGCAGTTCGGCCACCCGGGTCGTGGACGTGTCCGCGGACGTCAGCTCCGTCCAGTGGGCCTTGACCTTGGCGGCGACGCCGTAGTGCGGCTTCTGGAGCAACTCGCGCACCACCGTGGTCTGCTGGGCGGACATGGAGACCGCGTCCGTGGGGGTCAGCGCGATGGCGGAGCCCTCGACGCTGTCGTCGAGCCGGACGTGACGAAGGGCCCGCATCGGGTCCGGCTGGGTGCTGAGCGCGAGCCACATGACGGTCACCACGCGGGCGTCGCACATCTCCGCGGCGTGGATCTCGTCGCCCGCGACCAGGACCGAGGCGACACCGACCGCGAACTCGGGCAGCCGGTTGCCGCCCCAGTGCGTGCCGACCGTCACCGTGCCCGGCGTGGTGGACCCGGAGATCGCGGCGTCGCTCTCGAGGCCGTAGGTGGCGTCGATCCGCTGGCGCACGGTCAGCCGCTCGCCCCGGGCCGAACCGCCCGCGCGGGACTGGACACGGTCGACGGCGGCGGCCCAGTCCGCGGTGCGGCCGGTCCACTCGGGGAAGGCGCAGTACGTGGATCGGCCGTGCCGGACGCAGGTCTGCACCTTCTGCGGGGTCACCGACGCCTTGGCGCGGGCCGCCCTCAGCGAGGCGCTCTCTCCGGGGGACTGTCCGGCCACGCCGACGGCCGTCATGACGAGGGCGACCGCCGTCACCGCCGTGACCAGGCGGGTCCGACCACCGCTCTTCAGCACGGCGAGGCAGAGCAGCAGGACCGCGAGGCCCGTCAGATAGAGCGCGTGCCAGGCGGCGGGCCGGCCCAGCAGGTCGGAGGGGAAGGGGTCGGCTCCCTCTTCGGAGACGACCGGTCCGAGCCACCGCACCCAGTGCGCTCCCTGGGTGGCCGAGGAGACCAGGACCGTGAGGGCGTAGGTGCCGATCACGAAGGGCGGTGCGATGAACCCGATCGGGATCAGCCGGGCGAGCAGCACGCCGAGGACCCCGGACAGGAGGATCACCAGCGGACCCACCGCCAGTTCCGCGGGTGAGGCGTGGCCGACCGCGCCCGGCTTCAGTGCCGCCCAGGTGAACTGGAGGCCGACGACCAGTGCGGTGATCGCGGCGAACGGCACGACGGACAGGGCGTGTGCCACCGTACGGCGCCACGGCTCCATGGGCAGGACGTCGAAGTGCCGGTCGGTGGAGTGCCGACGGGAGCGCAGCACCGCGCGGTTGACGGAGGCGAACAGGGCGATGCCGAGGAGTATGGGGGTTTGCTGGGTGGACCGGTCGACGTCCTGGAGGACCGGGAACTCGTCCATGCCCTCGCGGCCGGAGAACATCTTCCAGCCGGTGTAGCCGACGTACAGCGCGAGGAAGAGCAGGACCGGGATCTGCTGGAGCAGTTCGCGCGCTTCGAAGCGGGCGAGGGCGAGGACCGCGCCCGTCCGGCACTCCCGGTCCTGTGCGGGCGGCTCCACCCCCGTGGGGGCCGTCGGCGTGACGGTGTCCGTGGTGGCGCTCATGCCGCCACCTCCGCGGGCTCGCCGTCGAGAGTGAGCAAGTAGCCGTCCTCCAGGGTTGGTTCGAGGAGTTCGGCGCCCTTCGGCGGGTCGCCGACATTGCGGAAGGTGCCCGTGCCCGTGCGCCATCCGGCCCGGGCGGCCGGGTCGCGCTCCGCGCTGCTCCACACCCGGCCGGACGCCCGTCGGGTCAGCTCGGCGGGGGTGCCCTCGAACCGGATACGGCCGGCGGCCATGACGACCACGCGGTGGCAGAGCATCGCCACGTCCTCGGTCTGGTGGGTGGAGAGCAGGACCGTGCGTCCTTCTCCCGCTTGGGCGATCAGCTCCCGGAAGCGCATGCGCTGCTCGGGGTCGAGGCCGACGGTCGGCTCGTCGAGGACGAGGAAGCCGGGGTCGCCGACGAGCGCGGCGGCCAGCGCGACCCGCTGGCGCATGCCGCCGGACAGCCGCTTGATGCGCTTGCCGCGCACGTCGGACAGGGCGACGGCCTCCAGCACCCGGCGCACCTCGCGGTGCCGGGCGGTCCGGTCCGTGAGTTCCTTGAGGATCGCCACGTAGTCGACGAACTCGAAGGCCGAGAAGTCCTGGTGGAATCCGGGCGTCTGCGGCAGGTAGCCCAGCGCGCGCCGGACGTCCGTGCGTCCGGCGGAGGTACCCGGGTCGTGCCCGAGGACGGTGAAGGCGCCGCGGTCGGCGGGCACGGCGGTGGCGAGCACCCGCAGCAGGGTGGTCTTCCCCGCGCCGTTGGGCCCGAGGAGTCCGGTGACTCCCGCTCCGAAGCGGACGGAGACGTCGTCGAGCGCGAGCGTCCCGCCGAAGCGGAGGGTCAGCCCGGAGGCGGAGACGGTGGGGATCATGCGGCATTCCTGTCGGTGAAGTCGGTGAGCGGGAGGCGCGACGCGTCGAACCTGTCCCGTGCGAGATAGAGGAGGCCGGCGGCCACCGCCGCGACCGCCCCGGCGACGCCCTGTCCGGCCGCGGTGAACGGGGCGAGCGTGGTGTCGGGCTCGGTGTTCAGCCGGGCCACGGCCAGCACGGTGATCCAGCCGCCGCCGACCAGGCAGGGGGCGAGGACGGGCCCGAGCCGGGAGGTGAGCGCGAGACCGGTCGCGGTGAGGGCGAGGGCGGGCAGCAGCCAGGCCAGCGCGTGCAGGCCGTAGGAAGGGAGGGCCAGGGTCATGAGGCCGTTGAACCCCAGGCCCACGACGAGCACCGCGACCGTGCGGATCATCAGGAGGCGGAAGCCGTGCAGCGGGGAGACGACCGCCATCTCGTACGTCGGGTCGAGCGCCGGGCCGAAGGACAGCGCGACCCCGGCGAGCGGGAGCAGCGGGGCGAGCCCCAGGAAGAGGTCGGGTGCGGTCGCGGCGCGCACCACGTTGGCCGCGGCCACGGTCATGATCAGGACGGCGAGGACCGCGCCCAGCCAGGAGCGGCGCAGGACGGGGGTGGCGGCCAGCAGCCGTGCCGTGTGGTCGGAGACCCCGAGCCGGACGAGCAGCCACTCGACCGGGCCGGGCCGCGGGGCGTCCAGCTCGGCGTCGAGGCGTTCCCAGGCCGCGTCCAGGGCCACCGGGTCGCTGTGCGCGGCCAGCGTCTCGCGGCACCGCGCGCACGCGGCGAGGTGGGTGTCCGCGGACCAGAGCCGGGGTGGCGCCAACTCGCCCCGCGCGTAAGCCCGGAGGTCGTCCTCCGGCACGTGCCAGGCCGGACGGCTGTCGCCGCTCGTGCCGCTGCCCTCGCCTCCGCGACGGTCGTCGTCGCTCATGCCAATGCCTCCCGCAACTGCTTGCGCGCGCGCAGTGCCCGCGTCTTGACCGTGCCCGGCGGAATGCCGAGCAGGACCGCCGCTTCCCGGGTGCTGAGCCCGTCGATCACCGTGGCCTGGAGAACCGCCCGGAGTTCGGGCGAGAGTCCGGTCAAGGCGCCGGCCAGGTCGCCGTGCTCGACACCGGCCAGCACGCGCTCCTCGGCCGAGGCCTCGTCGCGGTGCCGGAGACGGGCCAGCGCGTGCCGGAGCCGGCCGCGCGCTCCGTCGCCGCGTATCGAGTCGACGAGACGTCGTGAGCCGATGCGCCACAGCCAGCCGGCCGGGTCGCCCTCCTCGCGGTAGCGGGCGGTGCCGCGCCAGACGGCGAGGAAGGTCTCCTGGACGACGTCGTCGACGATCCCGGCGTCGGCGCACCGGCCGCGCAACCGCGCGGTCAGCCATGGCGCGTACCGCCGGTACAGCTCTTCGAAGGCGCGACGCTCCCCGTCCGCCGCGATGGCCCGCAGCAGCTCTCCGTCGCTTCTCGTTTCCCTCACACCCCCTCATCGGATGAGCCCCGCCGATCGGTTCACCACGCGGCCGAGAACTTTCCGAATCTCGTCGCGTGCCTGGTGAGCGGCCGGATCCGGCGTTCGGGCAACTCCATCCGGACACCACGGACTTGACGACGGCCGTCCCGTTGCACCACCCTTTCACTACTCAATTAGTGAAAGGGTGGTTGTCCACGTGCTCGCGTATCGCATCGACCGGCGGAGCGGCGTCGCCACCTACGTCCAGATCGTCCAGCAGACGAAGCAGGCACTGCGCCTCGGCCTCCTCGAGCCCGGCGACCGGCTCCCCACGGCCCGCGAGGTCGTGGAAGCCACCGCGATCAATCCGAACACCGTCCTCAAGGCCTACCGCGAACTGGAGCGCGAAGGGCTGGTCGAGGCCAAGCGCGGCCTCGGCACCTTCGTCCGCAGGACGCTCGGCGCCGCCCCGGCGGACTCGCCGCCGGCCACGGAGCTCGACGCCTGGGCCCTGCGCGCCCGCGCGGCGGGCCTCGACCGCGAGGACGTGGCCGCGTTGTTCGGCTCCGTACTGGACCAACATTTCCCTGAGGGGGACCAGTGAGCTCCACCGGCACCACCCGATCCGCCGTCGCCGTCGAGGCGCACGGACTCACCGTGCGCTACGGCCGGCGCCCCGCGGCCCTGGACGGCTGCTCCTTCCGCCTCCCGGCCGGGCGGGTCAGCGCGCTCGTCGGCCCCAACGGCGCGGGCAAGTCGACGCTCCTGGCGGCGGCCGCCGGGCTGCTGAAGCCCGCCTCGGGCACCCTCACCGTGCTCGGCACCACCCCGGCCGGGGCCCGCGAGGACATCGCCTACCTCGCCCAGGACAAGCCCCTGCACCCCCAGTTGACGATCGCCGAGACGCTGCGCCTGGGCGCCGAGCTCAACCCGGCCCGCTGGGACGCCGCGCACGCCGCCTCGGTCGTGGAACAGGGGTCGCTCGACCCCGGGACCCGGGTCAGGAGGCTGTCCGGCGGTCAGCGCACCCGCGTGGCGCTCGCCCTCGCGCTGGGCAAACGGCCCGAACTGATGCTGCTGGACGAGCCGATGGCCGACCTCGACCCACTGGCCCGCCACGAACTGCTGGGCACCCTGATGGCGGACGCCGCCGAGCGCGGCACCACGGTGCTGATGTCCTCGCACATCGTCACCGAACTCGCCGACGCCTGCGACCACCTGCTGCTCATGGGCGGCGGGCGGATCCGGCTCGGCGGCGGCCTGGACGACCTGCTCGGCGCGCACACCGTGGTGACCGGCCGCGGCACCCCCGCCGACCTCCACCCGCACCTCGTCGTCGAGTCCCGCGCCACCGGCCGCGGCCTCACCGCGCTGATACGCCACGACGGACCGGTGCCCGACGGCTGGCAGACCGCGCCACCGTCCGTGGAGGAGCTGCTCCTCGCCCATCTGCGCTCCCCCTCGACCCCGGCCCTGCTCACCCCCGGCACGACCGCGACCCCGATGACGGTGACCCGATGAGCTCCCTCGCCCTGACCTCCCCCGTGCGCAGCGCCCGGCTCCGCCCCCGCGGCCTGGTCTGGACGGTGCTGCGGCTGCACCGCACCGCGCTGTGGAGCTGGACCGCCTTCGTGGTGCTCACCGCCGGCCTGATGCTGTGGCTGTACGGACCCGGCGCCGAGGAGACCCGGAAGCACTTCGACGCCTTCGGCTACGTGGCGGTGCAGCGGGACGCCGCGGCCGTCGGCATCACCGGCTCACCCCTCTCGGGCCCCTTCAACTACCTCCTCCAGGCCCCTGCCTCCCTGCTGAACATCGCCTCGTTCGCCGTCGCCGCCTTCGCGGGCGGCTCGCTGGTCGCCCGGGAGCTGGAGACCGGCACCGCGCGGCTCGCCTGGACCCAGTCCGTCACGCCCGCCCGCTGGCTCGCGGCCAAACTGGCGGTACCCGCGCTGTTCGTCACCGTGGGCACGGGCCTGCTCGTCGTGCTGTACCGGATGCTGTGGTCCGCCCACAGCGACCTGCTGCGGGCCGGCATCGAACCGCGCGCCCTGTACTTCTCCATCGGTCCGGCCGCCGTCGCCGCGCCGCTGCTGGGTCTGGCGGTCGGCGCCGTGGCCGGTCTCGTGCTGCGCCGCACCCTGCCCGCCCTCGCGGTCGCCGGTCTGGCACAGAGCGCGGTCATCGCGTTCCGCGCCAACTCCTGGCCGTTCCAAGGCAGTTACCAACAGCCCGAACTGTCCGTCCGGAGCCGGGCGATCACCTCGACGGGCGCGGAGATCCCGGTCCCCGACTGCCGTCTCAGCAAGGCCTGCCTCGCCCGGCACGACGTCGTAGGCTTCACCCGCGAGTACCTCCCCTCCCCCGACTTCTGGCCACGCCAGCTCCTGGAGACCGGCGTGCTGCTGGCCGCCACGGCACTGCTGGTCGCCGTCGCCTTCGGCGTCCTGAGGCGGAGGTCCGTCTCTTGAGCACCCCGATCGGACACCGCCCGTCCGGCCTGACCTGGGCCGTGCTGCGGCTGCACCGCACCGCGCTGGTCCTCTGGGGAGCCGCTCTGGTCGCCGCCGCGGCCACCCTGACCTGGATGTACGTCATCGGACCCGACGCCCGCGCGGCCCTCGGCCCCTGCGGCTCGCGGGGCACCGGCCTGCCGGCCTGCGCGGACCTGAGGGCGATCGACGCGGACGAGACCTACCGCGCGGGCATCGGCCTCGTCGCCACCGGCCTCACGTATCTGATGTTCCCGGTCGCGGCCTGGGCGGGGGCGGCACTGATCGGGCGCGAACTGGAGACCGGCACCGCGCGGCTGGCCTGGACCCGGTCCGCCGGCCCCGTGCGCTGGCTGGCAGCCAAGCTCGCCGTCCCGGCGGGGCTGCTCACCGCGGGCACCACGGCGGCCGTCCTGCTCACCGTGTGGGCCCGCCGGGACGGCGACCCGGCCCTGGTCGGAGCCTGGTACGACACCGACGTCTGGTTCTCCACCGGCCCGGTCGCCGTCGCGTACGCCCTCGCCGGTCTCGCCCTCGGCGCGCTCGCGGGCCTCGCCCTGCGCAGGGCCCTGCCGGCGGCCGGGGCCGCCCTCGCCGCGGCGTCCGCCCTCTTCCTCGTCCTGCGCGAGTACCGGCTGAGCCTGTGGCCGACCACGACCGTGACCGGCCCCGCGGCCCTGCGCCTCCCGCCCGGCGCGCTGGACCTCCTGCACAGCACCGTCCTCGGCGACGGCACGCGCTTGGACAACAACACGGCCTGCGTCGGCCAGGACACCGCCACCGGCATCCGGAACTGCATGAGGAGCACCGGAGTGACCGAGTTCTGGGCCGCCTACCACCCCGAGTCCCACTTCTGGCCCCTCCAGCTCGTGGAGAGCGGCGTCCTGCTGGCCGTCGCGGGCCTGGCCACGGCCGCCGCCTTCGCCCTCCTGCGGCACCGGACTCCGTAACCGACGGTGACAGCGATGGGGAAAGCGCCGCACGAGGTGGCCGCGCAACCGGTTCCCGGGGTGTGGACGCCCGGGAGCCGCTCCCCGATAGCCCGCACGTCATGTCGCCGTAACCAATGATTCAGGTGGCCTTGCGACGCTCGGGGAATGCAGCCCGCCGTGCCCGAGCCTTCTCCCTCGCCGGAGAACGAGCCCTCCTCGACGACGAGGAGTGAGCGTACGCCCGTCATGCGGAATGGAAGTTTCCGCATCGCCGCGCTCGCCCCCGCCCGCTCCGACGCGCCGGTCTCGCCCTCGGCACGGAAGAATGGGTCCATGAACCAGCCAAGCGCCCAGGCACCTGTGCAGCACCCGCAGCCTTCCGTCGGCTCCATCGCCGCGCATCGTCCGCACACCGTCGCGGCCAACGTCTCCGACCTGGAGCCCGATCTCGACGCCGATCTCGACGCGTACGAGGACTCGGAGCAGGACGGGATCATGCTTCCGCAAGGCCGGTTCCTGGACCGTGAGCGCAGTTGGCTGGCGTTCAACGAGCGCGTTCTGGAACTCGCGGAGGACCCGAACACGCCTCTTCTGGAGCGCGCGAACTTCCTGGCGATCTTCGCCAGCAACCTGGACGAGTTCTTCATGGTCCGGGTGGCGGGGCTGAAGCGCCGCATCGCCACCGGAGTCGCCACCAAGTCCGCGTCGGGCCTCCAGCCCCGCGAGGTCCTGGAGATGATCTGGGCCCGCTCCCGCGAACTCATGGCCCGGCACGCGGCCTGCTACCAGGAGGACGTCGCCCCCGCGCTCGCGGAGGAGGGCATCCACCTGGTCCGCTGGAGCGAGCTGACGGAGAAGGAGCAGGCCCGCCTGTTCACGCTCTTCCGGCACCAGATCTTCCCGGTCCTGACCCCGCTGGCGGTCGACCCCGCGCACCCCTTCCCGTACATCTCGGGCCTCTCCCTGAACCTCGCCGTGGTCGTACGGAACCCGGTCAGCGGCCACCGCCACTTCGCGCGCGTCAAGGTCCCGCCGCTGCTCTCGCGCTTCCTGGAGGCCTCCCCCAACCGCTACGTCCCCATCGAGGACGTGATCGCGGCCCACCTGGAGGAACTCTTCCCGGGCATGGAGGTCCTCGAGCACCACACCTTCCGGCTCACCCGGAACGAGGACCTGGAGGTCGAGGAGGACGACGCCGAGAACCTGCTCCAGGCCCTGGAGAAGGAGCTCATGCGGCGCCGCTTCGGTCCGCCGGTGCGCCTGGAGGTCGAGGAGTCCATCGACCGGTACGTCCTCGATCTCCTCGTGCGCGAGCTGAAGATCTCCGAGGCGGAGGTCTACCCGCTGCCGGGGCCCCTGGACCTCACCGGCCTCTTCGGCATCGGCTCCCTGGACCGCCCCGAGCTGAAGTACACCAAGTTCATCGCGGGCACCCACCGTGATCTCGCGGAGGTCGAGTCGGCGTCCCCGCCGGACATCTTCGCCGCGCTCCGCGAACGCGACGTCCTGCTGCACCACCCGTACGACTCCTTCTCCACCTCCGTGCAGGCGTTCCTGGAGCAGGCCGCGGCCGACCCCGACGTGCTCGCCATCAAGCAGACGCTCTACCGGACCTCCGGCGACTCGCCGATCGTGGACGCGCTGATAGACGCGGCCGAGTCCGGCAAGCAGGTCCTCGTCCTGGTCGAGATCAAGGCCCGCTTCGACGAGCAGGCCAACATCAAGTGGGCCAGGAAGCTGGAGGAGTCCGGCTGCCACGTGGTGTACGGCCTCGTCGGCCTGAAGACCCACTGCAAGCTGTCGCTCGTGGTCCGGCAGGAGGGCGACACCCTGCGCCGCTACTCCCACGTCGGCACCGGCAACTACCACCCGAAGACCGCCCGGCTGTACGAGGACCTCGGACTGCTCACCGCCGACCCGCAGGTGGGCGCCGACCTCTCCGACCTCTTCAACCGGCTCTCGGGCTACTCGCGCCGCGAGACCTACCGCCGTCTGCTGGTCGCGCCCAAGTCGCTGCGCGACGGCCTGATCGCGCGGATCAACAAGGAGATCCAGCACCACAACGCCGGGCGCCCCGCGTTCGTCCGCATCAAGGTCAACTCGATGGTGGACGAGGCGCTCATCGACGCGCTGTACCGCGCCTCCCAGGCCGGTGTGCCGGTCGACGTGTGGGTGCGCGGCATCTGCGCCGTCCGCCCGGGCGTCACGGACCTGTCCGAGAACATACGGGTCCGTTCCGTCCTCGGCCGCTTCCTCGAGCACTCCCGGATCTTCACCTTCGGCAACGGCGGCGAACCCGAGGTGTGGATCGGCAGCGCCGACATGATGCACCGCAACCTCGACCGCCGGATCGAGGCCCTGGTCAGGGTCACCGACCCGGCTCACCGAACAGCCATCAGCCGGTTGCTGGAAACCGGCATGTCCGACACCACGGCCTCCTGGCACCTCGGCCCCGACGGCGAGTGGACACGGCACGCGACGGACGCGGACGGCCAACCCCTGCGGAACGTCCAGGAGATGCTCATAGACGCCCGGAGGCGCCGGCGTGGCACAGCAGCACCTTGATCCCCCCACCGGCTCCGCGGCCGTGACCGCCCACCGGGCGGCACCGGCCCCCCTCCACGAGGGGGGTGCGCCCGTCGGTGACGTCCTGGCGGACTACCTGCGGGCCCAGGCCACGGAGTTCCTCCGTTCGCTGCGCCAGCACCGGGAGACCGGTGCGGCGGCGAACGGAACAGGGGGGTCCGGCGACGCGGCGCGTTCCCTGCGCCGCTCCGCCCGCAGGATCAGCGGCAGCCTGCACACCTTCCGGCCGCTGCTCGAAGCGGACTGGTCGGAGGGGATGCGCCCCGAACTGGCCTGGCTGTCGGGCACGCTGGCGCGCGAGCACGCCTACGCCGCCCGCCTCGAACGGCTGCTCGGCGCGCTGAACCGGCTCTCGGGCCCGACCGCGCTGCCCGCCCAGACCGGGCGGGCGGCGGCCGCGCCGATCACCCCCAAGGGCAACCTGACCGTCGGCGCGGCGAAGGCGGGCGCGCTCCTCGACCGCCAGCTGACGCTGGCCCGGACCCGCGCCCACTCGGCGGCCCTCCAGGCGCTCGGGTCCTCCCGCTTCCACGCCGTCGCCGACAGCGTCGCCGTCCTCGCCAGCGAGGTGCCGCTGACCCCGGCCGCGGCCAGGACCGACCTGCGGCCGCTGGCCGCCGCGGCCCGGGACCGGCTGACCGACGCCGTCACCGGACTGCCGCTGGTCACCGCGGGCCACCCCTACAACGCGGAAGCCCTCGTGCACGGCCTCTCCGCCGACACCGCCCCCCAGCCGCAGGACGCGCCCTGGCACCAGGTCCGGCTGCTGCTGCGGCTGCACCGCTACGCCCGCGAGGTGCTGCACGACGGGGAGTGCCCCGTCGACACCCGCCTGCTCGGCGCGGGCCGGGCCCTCAACCGGCACCGGGACGCGGCGGAGGCGGCGTCCGCGGCGGCGACGGCGGCACGCACCCCGCGCATCGCGCCGGCGACGGCGTACGCGCTCGGCGTGCTGCACGCCGACCAGCGGCACGAGGTGGAGGCGGCGCGGTTCGCCTTCCAGCGGGCGTGGCAGAAGGAAGCCGTACGCAGCGGTCCCGGAGACTGACCGCAGGGGAGTCCCGTCGCCGGAACACCCTCACCCGCAGCCGACGACCAGCAGTCGCCAACCCTTCGAGGGAGGCCCCCACCATGACCGACGAAACGATCCGAGCCGCCGGTTGCGTCCTGTGGCGCCGCTCCCCGGTCGACTCCGCACTGGAGATCTGCCTCGTCCACCGGCCCAAGTACGACGACTGGTCGCATCCGAAGGGCAAGCTGAAACGCGGGGAGGACTTCCTCTCCGGCGCGCTCCGCGAGGTCGAGGAGGAGACGGGGTACGGCGCCGACCCCGGCGCGGTCCTGCCCACCGTCCACTACCTCGTCGACGGCCGCGCCAAGGAGGTCCGCTACTGGGCGGCCGAGGCGGCCGACGGGCACTTCACCCCGAACGACGAGGTCGACCGCGTGCTCTGGCTCTCCCCGGCCGCCGCCCGCCACCGCCTCACCCAGTCCCGCGACTGCGACCTCGTGGACGACCTGCTGAACGCCCTGCGTCACGCGTGACGGCGCTCCTCCCGGATGCCGACCGCTCCCTGATGACGACTGCCCACACGGGTGACGCACCCCTCCGTACAGGACGTCCTCTCCGCGGGTGCCGCCCGTCTCCCGCGTCCACGCCTGCCGTCCGGCCCTCGATGACCCGCGTGCGCGCGGGCAGGGCCGGCCGACGCCTGACCCGCGTGCGCGCGAGCAGGCTCCGCTCCCTGCGCCGGGAGCGGAGCGCCAGCGCGTGCGGCTCCCCACCATGTACGGGAAGCTCACGTAGTACGGGCCCCTCACCCGCGCCGGACAGCCCGCCGGGGCCGCGACGTCCGGGAGTACGTCGCCGGAGACACACCACCCAGATCACTCACCGTGGTGAGCACCCGTGTTCACCGGTGCTCAGGGGAAAGGTGACGCGAATATGGGATGACCGGAGTGCGGGGCACGAGAAAAACAGTCACACCCGTTCGGTCACCCGGTGTTTCCCTCTTGGCCCCCTGAGCCGGGACACAGCCGTGTCCTCGACGTAAGCGTTCCGTGACCTCACCGCACCGCCGTCAGGGGTTCACCCCCCGTTCACTTATGGCCATCGGCGCCTTCACCTGATCTGCCTAATTTCGGCCTTACACGGTGCGAGGGACGTCCTGGACGGTCTCACCGCATCGCCACGGACCGCATGACACAGACTTCGCACGCCGCCACCAGACGGCGGCTCCTGGAAGGAACTCCCGAAAGTGAAGCTTCAGCGCATGAACCGGCGTGCCCTCACCCTCGGTGCTCTCGCCGTCTCCGGCGCCCTGGCCCTCACGGCGTGCGGCTCTGACGACACCGGCGGCACCAACGGTGGCGGCAGCTCGGCCCCGGCCGGCAACAACAGCGCGATCAAGTGTGACGACGCCAAGGGACAGCTGCAGGCCTCCGGGTCCTCCGCGCAGAAGAACGCGATCGACGCCTGGATGAAGGCCTACACGGCCGCCTGCAAGGACGTTCAGATCAACTACAACCCGACGGGCTCGGGCGCCGGTGTCACGGCGTTCACCCAGGGCCAGACCGCGTTCGCCGGTTCGGACTCGCCGCTCAAGCCCGAAGAGGCCACGGCCGCCAAGAAGGTCTGCGCCGGCAACAACGCGATCGACCTGCCCATGGTCGGTGGCCCCATCGCGATCGGCTACAACGTCGACGGCGTGGACAACCTCGTCCTGGACGCCGCCACCCTCGCCAAGATCTTCGACGGCAAGATCAAGACGTGGGACGACAAGGCGATCGCGGCGCTGAACCCCGACGCGAAGCTCCCCAGCACCAAGATCCAGGCGTTCCACCGCTCGGACGAGTCCGGCACCACGGACAACTTCACCAAGTACCTGAAGGCCGTCGCCCCGTCCGACTGGACCTACTCCGGCGGCAAGGCGTGGCAGGCGAAGGGCGGCCAGTCCGCCCAGGGCTCCGCCGGTCTCGCCCAGCAGGTCAAGCAGACCTCCGGCGCGATCTCGTACTTCGAGCTCTCCTACGCCGCCGACGGCATCAAGACCGTCGACCTGAAGACGGACGCCGCCACCCCGGTCAAGGCCAGCGTCGAGAACGCCACCAAGGCCATCGCCACCGCCAAGGTCGCCGGCACCGGCAACGACCTGGCCCTGGAGCTGAACTACAAGCCGACCGCCGAGGGCGCCTACCCGCTCACGCTGGTCACCTACGAGATCCTCTGCGAGAAGGGCAACAAGGCGGACACCCTGGCCGCCACCAAGTCCTTCCTGACCTACATCGCGAGCGAGGACGGCCAGAAGCAGCTGACCGCCGCCCAGTACGCGCCGATCCCCGACGAGATCATCACCAAGGTTCGTACGGCCGTCTCGAACCTGAGCTGACCCGAGTGTGCGGCCCGCCTCACCGAGGCGGGCCGCACCGTCCGGTGCACCGCCGCCTGGAGCCGCCCTTCGATCCGGCTCCGCAGACCGGAGACTCCTGATGGACATATCGACACAGACTGAAGCCCCTCCGCCCACCCCACCGACGTCCCACGGCGCGCAGGAGCGCGCGGCCCGCGGCGCCACCCGCCCCGGCGACCGCGTCTTCCTCGCGCTCTCGCGGGGTTCCGGCATCCTGCTGCTGGTGATCATGGCCGCCATCGCGGTCTTCCTCACCTACCGCGCGACCCTCGCGATCAGCAAGAACGAGGGCAACTTCCTCACCACGTTCGAGTGGAACACCAACACGATCCCGCCGGTCTTCGGCATCGCGGTGCTGGCCTTCGGCACCGTGGTCTCCGCGATCATCGCCATGGCCCTCGCGGTCCCGATCGCCGTCGGCATCGCCCTGTTCATCACGCACTACGCGCCGCGCAGGCTCGGCGGACCCATCGCGTACGTGATCGACCTGCTCGCCGCCGTCCCGTCCATCGTGTACGGCCTCTGGGGCGCCATCGTCCTCGTGCCGCACATGACCGGCCTGTTCAGCTGGCTGGACGACTACTTCGGCTGGACCGGCATCTTCACGTGGCAGGGCGGAGCGCCCCGCTCGATGCTCACCGTCGGCATCCTGCTCGCGGTCATGATCCTTCCGATCATCACCAACGTCAGCCGTGAGGTCTTCCGGCAGGCGCCGCAGATGCACCAGGAGGCCGCGCTGGCCCTCGGCGCCACGCGCTGGGAGGTCATCCGCATGTCGGTGCTGCCCTTCGGCCGCTCCGGCGTGATCTCCGCCTCGATGCTGGGCCTCGGCCGCGCGCTCGGCGAGACGATGGCCGTCGCCACCGTGCTCTCCCCGACCTTCGACATCCAGGCCAGCCTGCTCGACCCGGGCGGCGGCACCTTCGCGCAGAACATCGCGAGCAAGTTCAACGAGGCCAACACGTTCGGCCAGGACGCCCTGATCGCCTCCGGTCTCGTCCTGTTCGTCATCACCTTGCTGGTCAACGGCGCGGCACGCATCATCATCAACCGCCGCAAGGAGTACTCGGGGGCCAACGCATGAGCAACGCACCCGTCACCCGCAAGCATGCGAGCACGTTGCGCGGCGGCAGCCTCCCCAAGTGGTCCCCCTGGGCCATCGCCGCCGGTGCCGTCGCCGTGGGCGTGGGCATCGGTCTGGGCGCCGGTCTGGACAGCAAGATCCAGTGGGGCCTGATCGCCGCGCTCCTCTTCCTCCTCGGCACGTACGTCATCGCGACGCGCGTCGAGGGCCGCCGCCAGGCCAAGGACCGCATCGCCACCAACATGGTGTGGGTCTGCTTCGTCGTCGCCGTCATCCCGCTGGCTTCCTTGGTCTGGGAGACCATCAAGCGCGGCGCGGAGGCCTTCGACGTCTACTTCCTGAGCCACTCCATGGGTGTGGTCGCCGACTCCGAGGCCGGCGGCGGTATCTACCACGCGATCATCGGCACCCTGGAGCAGGTGGGCATCGCGACCCTGATCGCCGTGCCGATCGGTGTCCTCACCGCGATCTACCTCGTCGAGTACGGACGCGGCAAGCTCGCGAGCGCGGTCACGTTCTTCGTCGACGTCATGACGGGTGTCCCGTCGATCGTCGCCGGCCTGTTCGTCCTCAGCTTCTGGATCCTGATCCTGGACATGGGCTACTCCGGCTTCGCCGGCGCGCTCGCCCTGTCGATCCTGATGATGCCCGTGGTGGTCCGCTCCACCGAGGAGATGCTCAAGCTCGTCCCGAACGAGCTGCGCGAGGCCTCCCTCGCCCTCGGCATCCCGAAGTGGCGCACCATCCTCAAGGTGGTTCTGCCGACGTCCATCGGTGGTATCACCACGGGTGTGATGCTCGCCATCGCGCGCATCACCGGTGAGACCGCTCCCGTGCTGCTGTTGGTGTGGGGTACGAACTTCATCAACAACAACCCGTTCGACGGCCCGCAGGCCTCCCTGCCGCTGTACATCTACCGGCAGTACAGCGCGGGCACCGACGTGGCCACCGACCGGGCGTGGGCGGCGGCACTGGCGCTCATCCTCTTCGTCATGATCCTGAACATGGGGGCGCGTGCCATCGCGCGCTGGAAGGCCCCCAAGACGGGCCGCTGACGCGGCCGATCAGCGACCCGATCCTTTGCGAAAGAAGCAGTGACTGACATGGCCAAGCGAATCGACGTAAGCGGGCTCACCGCCTACTACAGCGCCCACAAGGCGATCGAAGACATCTCCATGACCGTCGAGCCCCGCTCGGTGACGGCCTTCATCGGCCCGTCCGGCTGCGGCAAGTCGACCTTCCTGCGCACCCTGAACCGGATGCACGAGGTCACCCCCGGCGGCCGCGTCGAGGGCAAGGTGCTGCTCGACGACGAGGACCTGTACGGAAGCGGGATCGACCCCGTCAACGTGCGCCGCACCATCGGCATGGTCTTCCAGCGCCCCAACCCGTTCCCCACCATGTCGATCTTCGACAACGTGGCCGCGGGCCTCAAGCTCAACGGCTCCTACAAGAAGTCCGAGCTCGGCGACATCGTCGAGAGGTCCCTCAAGGGCGCGAACCTCTGGAACGAGGTCAAGGACCGGCTGAACAAGCCCGGGTCCGGCCTGTCCGGTGGTCAGCAGCAGCGTCTGTGCATCGCGCGGGCGATCGCGGTGGAGCCGCAGGTCCTCCTCATGGACGAGCCCTGCTCGGCCCTGGACCCGATCTCCACCCTCGCCATCGAGGACCTGATCGGTGAGCTGAAGGAGCGCTTCACGATCGTCATCGTGACGCACAACATGCAGCAGGCCGCCCGCGTCTCCGACCGCACCGCGTTCTTCAACCTGTCCGCGGTCGGCCAGCCCGGCCGCCTCATCGAGATAGACGACACGGAGCGCATCTTCTCCAACCCGTCCGTCCAGGCCACGGAGGACTACATCTCCGGTCGCTTCGGCTGACCGGACCACCTCCGGAAAACCCCTCGCGGTGCTGCATGGCGGTGCCACCGCGAGGACGAGAAGGGCCCGCCCCCGGCTCCCGGGGGCGGGCCCGTCCGTCTTCCCCCGCCCAGCCCGCCCACCGATCGACCGCCTTCGCCCCGCTCCTGAAACGCCGGAGGGGCCGGACCCCGCCCCGGCCGAAGGCCGAGAAGCCGAATCACACCCGCAGCCGGCACCGCACGGAAGGGGCCGTGCCGGTACACCGCAAGCCCGTCGCCACCCACGCCCACACCTCACCCGACGATGACGGGCGGATGCACCGACACGGCCCCGACCCACAGCGCACCGAACCGACACCAAGCCCCGAACCGCGGGAACGCGAAAGGCCGGCCCCGAAGGACCGGCCTCCCGGAAGTACCGGGCACCGCACGAGCGACCCCGCGACTACAGGAACGCCAGGTTCACGACCCAGAAGCTCGCCGCCGCGACAAGCGCCGCCGCCGGCATGGTGATGAACCAGCCGAGGACGATGTTCTTGGCGACACCCCACCGCACGGCGTTCACCCGCTTCGTCGCACCCACACCCATGATCGCGGACGTGATGACGTGCGTCGTGGAGATCGGCGCCTTGAAGAGATAGGCCGACGCGAACATGATCGACGCGCCGGTCGTCTCCGCGGCGAAGCCCTGCGGCGGATCGAGCTCGATGATCTTCCGCCCGAGCGTCCGCATGATGCGCCAGCCACCGGCGTACGTACCCAGCGACAGCATCGCCGCACAGGCGATCTTCACCCAGACCGGGATCGGGTCGCCCGGGCCCTGGACGTCGGCGATGGTCAGCGCCATCACCACGATGCCCATCGTCTTCTGGGCGTCCTGGAGACCGTGCCCGAGCGCCATGCCGGCCGCGGACACCGTCTGCGCGATACGGAAACCGCGCTTGGTCTTGTGCGGGTTGGACCGCCGGAACATCCACATGATCGCGGTCATCACGAGATAGCCGACGAGCAGACCGACCACCGGCGACACGAACATCGGGATGACGACCTTGTCGAGGACGCCGCTCCAGTAGACCGTCGTACCGCCGGCCAGCGCCGCGCCGACCATGCCGCCGAACAGGGCGTGCGAGGACGAGGACGGCAGACCGAAGTACCAGGTGATCAGGTTCCAGGTGATCGCGCCGACGAGCGCCGCGAAGAGGATGCCCATCCCCTTCGAGCCCTCGGGCGTCTGGATCAGCCCTTCACTGACGGTCTTGGCGACCCCGCTGCCGAGGAACGCGCCGGCCAGGTTCATCACCGCGGCCATGGCGAGCGCGGCCCGCGGCGTCAGGGCACGCGTGGACACGGAGGTGGCGATGGCGTTCGCCGAGTCGTGGAAGCCGTTCGTGTACGTGAATCCGAGCGCGACCCCGATGGTCACGATCAAAGCGAAGGTGTCCATGAACGGGTCAGGACTCCTTGACGGCGATGGTCTCCACCGTGTTCGCCACGTGCTCGAACGCGTCGGCCGCCTCCTCCAGCACGTCCACGATCTGCTTGAGCTTCAGCACCTCCATGGCGTCGTACTTGCCGTTGAAGAGGTGGGCCAGCAGCTTGCGGTGGATCTGGTCGGCCTGGTTCTCCAGACGGTTGACCTCGATCCAGTACTCGGTGAGGTTGTCCATGGTCCGCAGGTTGGGCATGGCCTCGGCGGTGAGCTCCGCGGCCCTCGCCAGCACCTCGATCTGCTGCTCGACGCCCTTGGGCAGCTCCTCGACCTGGTACAGGACGACCAGGTCGACGGCCTCCTCCATGAAGTCCATGATGTCGTCGAGGGAGGAGGCGAGGTTGTAGATGTCCTCGCGGTCGAAGGGCGTGATGAAGGAGGAGTTCAGCTGGTGGAAGATCGCGTGCGTCGCGTCGTCACCGGCGTGTTCCGCGGCCCGCATACGCTCTGCGATCTCGGCCCGGCCGGCGGTGTCCGCCCCGAGCAGTTCCATGAGGAGTTTCGAGCCCGTGACGATGTTGTCCGCGGATGCGGAGAACATGTCGTAGAAGCTCGTCTCCCTGGGGGTCAGACGAAAGCGCACGTTGGGGTCCTCGAGGGTGCTTCGGTTCGGTCAGGCTGATGCTAGGCGCATCATCCGGCCACGGCTAATGGGCCGTCCCCCAGTGTCGCCCATCGGGCACAGTGATCAGCACAGGGTCCGGTACAGGCGTCGGGCAAGGGCCCTATACCCAGCAAAGTTCGGTACGATATACCCACTAGGGGTATATGTATGTGGCGTTTCAGACATGATCGCCGATCGGATCCAGCAGGAGAACGCGATGACGACCACCGAGGCCGGCTCGACGGCCCCCTCCGGAGACGCGCGGGAGATCGTGACCGACCACGACCGCGGCATCCACGGCTACCACCAGCAGAAGGACGAGCACCTGAAGCGGCTGCGCCGTATCGAGGGGCAGATCCGGGGCCTGCAGCGGATGGTCGACGAGGACGTCTACTGCATCGACATACTCACCCAGGTGTCCGCCTCCACGAAGGCCCTCCAGTCCTTCGCCCTCCAGCTCCTCGAGGAGCACCTGCGCCACTGCGTGGCGGACGCGGCGCTCAAGGGCGGGGACGAGGTCGACGCGAAGGTCGAGGAGGCGACGAAGGCGATCGGCCGCCTGCTCCGTACGTGAGACAGGCCTCCCGGAGGACTAGTCCTCCGCACCTCGCCCGGGGGCACGTTCTTCGGCCACTTTCAGGACCTCGTCGATGCTCTCCAGACTGAGCCGGTCCTCGTGGGCGGCCGAGGCCGCGATGATCAGGTCGCCGCACAGTTCGATCTCGGCAAGAGCCACGTGGTCCTGAACTGCCGTACCGCCGACCGGAGCCACGCGCGTCACCTCTTCCTGCCGTCACCGACTTCCTAGGGTAGGGAGCGGCCTACGCACCGCGCATGGCACGGAAGGGCCATTTCCGGCCCTCCTGTGAAGCTACGGCTCCGGATGCCCTTGCCCATTTCCCCGGAACCCACTACTCCGCGATCTTCCCGGCGAAGATGTCCGCGGGTTCCGGCAGCCGTACGTCGGCGGGGCTCCCGAAGTCGTACAGCAGAATCGTCGAGGCGACCGCGACGGTGCCCTTCTGGTGTCCGTTGACGAAGCTGAACCGGTGGCGGACCTTGCGCAGCCGCCCCTGGTCGTCCAGGTAGGCGTCGAACGGCACCTCGGTGGTGGCGAACCCTTTCGCCGCCGCCCGCAGCGCCGGCCGCTGTTCCTTCGAGGCGCCCCGCGCGGCGATGCCGAGATCGGCGATCCCGCGGTAGTGCCGCACCGGGATCCCCGCGACCTCCGTCTTCCCCACGTAGGTCACCGTCCGCGCGCCGCGCAGCAGCTCGGCGGCCGCGTACGGGTCGGTGGCACCACCCGTGACCAGGTTCCCGTCCGTGAGCCCGCCCGTGGCCACGCGGACCCATTTGTCGGCGGGCACACCGGCGCCCCTGTTCTTCATGAACAGAGCGCCGGGAGCGAGGAGTTCGGTGATCGGCCGGTGCTCGGCGGTCCCCGCCGGGTCCTGCGGCAGCAGCACCTTCAGCCGCCCCGTCTGCTTCCTGAAGTCGTAGACGCCCTGGCCTCGGATGGTGACCCGGGTGCCGCCCGTGGCCATCTCCATCGACGTGGTCGCCTTCGCGCTGCCCGCGCGCTCCAGGGCGGCCGCGGCCCGGTGCACCGGGCCGACCGTGCCGGTGCCGGTGCGGACGTCGTCCGCGGCGGCCCCGCCGCCCGCGCATCCGGCGCCACAGGCCACGAGCCCCGCCGCGACGAGCGCGGTCACGACCGCCCGCCCCTGCTGATGCTGCTGCGCCACCATCGTCCGCCGACCCCCAGCCGGTCCGTCCCGGGCCTTCCTGTCCCTCCGCCTAACGACCGGTGGGAGCGCTCGTCACGCGGCAGGAGTCCGTTCGCTTGCCTTGGGTAACGTTGTGGGTGTGGAGCAGCAGAAGCACGTCGACGCCTCCCTCGGACACCTCACGACGACGATCGAGCAAGGTCCCTTCTGCCTGGCACGCTGCGTCTGCGGCTGGCGGGGCCCGGCACGCCGCGCCAGGAGCCAGGCCCGTACGGACGGAGCGGCCCACACGGCGACCGTGACCGCGTAGTCCCACGGGACCACGCACCCCGCCCACGGCCTCGCCGCCCTCTCCCTCCTCCTTCCTACGGGTCGCCTCCTCCCCCTGTCGCCTCCGGCCTCCCCCACCCGGAACCGCACGCGCACCCACCGTGCCCGGTCCGCCGCGCCCGGTCCCGGCGAGCGTGCCGGGACGCGGAGTGAATGCTGTAGCGGTTCTGCGACGTTCGGGCGTGGAACCCCTGGGCCCGGGGGCCCGTCTCGTTCCACGGGACCCACGGGAGGCGCACATGCAACGGCGTACGTTCATCGGCGGAGCCACCGCCGTCCTCGCGACCGCGGCGACGTCCGCGTGCGACGGCGGCAGCGGCAGCGGCGACAGCAAGAACGGGAAAGGCGCCTCCGGGCCGGCCGAGAGCCCGTCCGCCGGAAGCACCGACATCCGCACGGCGACCGCCGCCAACCGGGCGGCCGCCAACTGGACCGCGCTGTCCCATCAGTTGGACGGCGCCCTGGTCCGCCCCGGCGACCGCGGCTGGCCGACCGCCCACCAGCTGTACAACACGCGCTTCGACAACCTGAAGCCCGCCGCCGTCGCCTATGTCGCGCACGCCGACGACATCCGCACCACCATGGACTACGCCCGCGCCCACGGGGTCAAGGTGTCGATCCGCAACGGCGGCCACTCGTACGCCGGCTGGTCCTCCGGCGACGGCCGCCTGGTCATCGACGTCTCCAAGCTGAACAAGATCCGGGCTTCGGCGGGCGAGGCGGTCGTCGGCGCCGGTTCCAAGCTGATCGACGTGTACCGCGCGCTGGCCGCGAAGGGCGTCACCGTACCCGCGGGTTCCTGCCCCACCGTGGGCGTCTCCGGCCTGACCCTGGGCGGCGGCCACGGTGTCGTGTCACGGGCGTACGGACTGACCTGCGACAGCCTCACCCAGGCGACGCTGATCACCGCCGACGGCAAACAGCTCGTCGCGAACGCCACCGAGAACAAGGACCTCTTCTGGGCCCTGCGCGGCGCAGGGAACGGCAACTTCGGCGTCGTCACCGAGCTCCGCTTCAAGACCCACCCGGCACCGCAGGCCGTCACCGCGTACATGACCTGGCCGTGGGCGAAGGCCGCGGCCGTGCTGAAGGCCTGGCAGGAGTGGGGGCCGAGCCAGCCGGACGAGATCTGGTCGTCCTGCCACCTGGCCTCGTCGTCAGGCGGCACGCCCACCGTCTCGGTGGCCGCCTTCTCCCTCGGCACCTACGGCGAACTCCAGAACGCGGTGGACAGGCTGGCCGACAGGATCGGTTCCCCCGCGCGCAGCGTCACCCTCAAGCGGCGCTCGTACGAGGAGTCGATGGAGGTGTACGCGGGCTGCTCGTCCTTCTCCTCCGACGCCCAGTGCCATCTGCCGGGCTCGACGCCGGGCCGCAGCCCGCAGGGTGTCCTCGGCCGGGAGACGTACGCGGCCCGCTCGGACTTCTTCGACCGCTCGATATCGGCGGCCGGTATCCAGACGCTCCTGAGCCGGATCTCCGCGGTCCGCGGCGGCGCGGGCAGCATCTCCCTCATCGCGCTCGGCGGCGCCGTGAACCGGGTCTCGCCGACGTCCACGGCGTTCGTGCACCGCCGCTCGCGCATGCTCGCGCAGTACATCGTGTCCTGGCGGGCGGGCACCTCCGGCACGACCGCCCAGGCCTGGCTGTCCGGCGCCCACGACGCGATGGCCCGGCACGCCTCGGGAGCGGCCTACCAGAACTACACGGACGCGACGCTGACCGACTGGCGCAAGGCGTACTACGGCGACGCGGCCGCCCGGCTCACGGCCCTGAAGCGCCGCTACGACCCGAACCGCTTCTTCTCGTTCCCGCAGGCGCTGTAGCCGCGGAGACCACGGCCGCGGAAGGCACCACGGTCGCGCAAGGCGGCGTGGCCGCGGCAGAGGCCGTGGCCACGAAGCGGCAGCCACCCACCGCTCTCCACCGCCGAGCCGGCCCGGCCCGCCGCCGTCGGACGGCCCGGCGGGCTCGGGCCGTCCGGCAGGGCCGTCCGGCGGACCCGGGCCATTCAGCGGGGCCGGGCGGCTCGGGCGCTAAGCGGCGAGGTCCCGTTCGTCGGACTGCTCGGCCCGAGCCCCGGGGATCAGGGCCTCCGGCCCCACGTGCCCGGTTGCCCGTGCGCGGATGAGCCGCCCCGCGCGGGGCGCCGTCTCCACCGCCTTCATGACCGGGACCAGCAGGGCCATGGCGAGCGGCGACAGCAGCAGGACGACAGCCGTGCCGAGGGCGAAGCCGCCGATGACGTCCGTCGGGTAGTGCACGCCCATGTAGACCCGGCAGAACCCCTCGAACAGCGCGAGCCCTATCCCCGCGAGTCCGAACTTCCGGTTGGCGACGAAGAGTCCGACACCCATCGCCATGGTGAGCGTCGCGTGGTCGCTGACGAAGGAGAAGTCGGTCTTGCCGCTCACGAGGACGTCGAGACCCTGGTGGTCGACGAAGGGACGCGGGCGTTCCACGAAGCCCCGTATCGGGACGTTCACGAGCAGGGCGATACCGGCCGCGAGCGGTGCCCAGACGAGCCCGGCCACGGACGACGCGGCGTCGGCGTCGCCCCGCCGCCGGACGCTCCACCAGCACCACACGACCAGCAGGACCATCGCGAGCAGCAGACCCCACTCGCCGACGAACTCCATGCCCCGGTCGAACCAGTGCGGCGCGTGCTTGGCCAGGCCATTGATGTCGTAGAGCAGGTCGACGTCGGGGTTCGAACCGGATTCGGCAAGTCCACCCATGGCGCTGCGGCCCCTTCGTCGCTTTCCCGCGGTCGCGCTCTTTCGCGCGCCGCTCGATCCACCCCCGTGGTTGTAGATCAGTTCTCTACGTCAAGAGGAACGCACAGTCCCCTCCACTACGTTCCGCACTCCACGAAACGATCACGTAGACGTTATCGAAGAGAGATGCATCGTCGCAGATCAGGGGCATGCTCAGACCGACGTCGGCAATGCTTTCGCGCCATCTTCGGTGACCCGGGTGGCCCCGAAGTAGTCGGGCGTGTCGACGGGATCGAAACGGATGACGGCACCTGTCCGAGGAGCGTCGATCATGTAGCCGCCGCCCACATAGATACCCACGTGCCGGATGGTCCGGGAGTTGGTGAGGTCGTCCGAGAAGAACACCAGGTCCCCGGGGAGCAGTTCCTCCCGGGCGGGGTGCGGCCCCGCGTTGTACTGGTCGTTGGCGACCCGCGGAAGGGTGATGCCGACGCTCTCGTAGGCGGCCTTGGTGAGTCCCGAGCAGTCGAAGCGTCCACCCTGGTCAGCGGTGCCGTTGCCACCCCAGAGGTAGGGCGTGCCGAGCTTCTTCTGCGCGTACGTGATGGCCGCCGCCGCCTGCTGCGACGGGTCCACACGGCTCACCGGCGCGGCGAAGCTCTTCGAGAGCGTGGTGATCGTCTTCACGTAGTTCTGGGTCTCCTTGTACGGCGGCACGCCCCCGTACTTGATGACCGCGTACGCGCCCGCGTTGTAGGCGGCGAGCATGTTCTCGGTGACGTTCCCCGGGGCGTCCTTCACGTAGGAGGCGAGCTCGCAGTCGTACGACGCGGCCGACGGAATCGCGTCATTCGGGTCCCATACGTCGCGGTCGCCGTCCCCGTCGCCGTCCACTCCGTGCGTGGCCCAGGTCCCCGGAATGAATTGCGCTATCCCTTCCGCTTTCGCCGGACTCCTCGCGCTCGGATTGAATCCGCTCTCCTGATACAGCTGGGCGGCGAGCAGCGCGGGATTGATCGCGCCGCAGAGATTGCCCCACTTCTGGACGAGCGGCTGGTACACGGCGGGTACGGCGCCCTTGGCGAGTCCGACGGATCCGCCGCCGATCCCGTTGGCGAGGTTCCCGGCCACCATGTAGACGCCGACGACGAGCAGCATCACGAAGCTGATCCCCGCCCCGACGGCAACGGTCACCGCGATCCATGCCTTACGCACCGTCAACCGCCCCTCACCGCACAGGAGTCCGCCGACGTCAGTGTAGAGGCGGCTCCCGCGCGAAAGGGGTGTCGTGCACAGGGCCGGCGGCATGTTCCGCCGGAGGGTTCCCGCGGCGGGGCCTAACCGGCCCGGCCGGCCTCGCGGTAGAGCGTCGCGGCCTCGGTCCCGAACACGGCGCTGTAGGAGATGTCGTCGGTGGCCCCGCCCCGCTCGTGGCCGCCGATCACACCGACGACCGCGCCGTCCCCGTTCACCCAGGGGCTGCCGCTGGTCCCGCCGGGGAAGGCGGGGCATGCGATGCGCTGCTGCGTACGGCTGTGCGCGGTGGGCTTGTCGGTGCAGGTGACCGGGGTGTCGAGGCGGCTGGGGTACCCGGTGACGGTGATGGCGGTGGCCCCGGTGGCGCGGTGCGCGGCGAAGGCGTTGCCGCCTCCGACGGCGTCCTCGACCTCCTTGCCGTCACGGGTGCCGAGGACGGCGAAGGCGACGTCGCTGTCCTCGTCCCGGCCGGCCGTCCATCCCCGGGGGAGGAAGACGCCCCGGACGTCCCAGAACCCGTACGGCGCGCTGCCGCCCCGGTAGCCGGGCGCGAACGAGAGGGCTCCGTCCCCGTCCAGACAGTGGGCGGCGGTGAGGAGGAGATCCCGACCCGCGCTGTGCACGACGGAGGCGGTGCAGAAGTGCCCGCCGCTGCCGCCGCTCGCGGCGCTCCCGTGGAACAGGGCGCCCACGCGGGCGCTCCGGGAGTTCGCGGCGGCCTGGACGGTCACGCCGAAGGGTCCCGGGCCGTCGTCGGCCGCCGCGACGGACGAAGACGTCACGGCCAGCAGCACGACCGCCGCGCCGAGCAGCGCGGGCCGCCGGGCGCCGGGGGGACGGGGGACGCGGGTGCGCTTCATCGCCTCTCACCTTGCCCCGAGCGGGTGAGCAAAACCCTCGGACCAGTCCGAGTATCACCTGTGAAGTCCCGCCCCGCCCGGCCACTCCCGCACGGGCCGCCCCGCACCGCTTTCAGCCCCGCGGCGCCCGCCCCGCACCGTGGCACTCCGCCCAGAGCAGCTTCCCGCCCCGCGAGGCCCCCGGCTCGCCCGGGGTGCCGTCCCGGAACCCCGGCGGGACGGTCGGGTCCGAGTCCCACACGGCGACCCGCGGCCGGTCGGGTTCCGCCGAGAGGACGCGCGGGGCGTACGGACCGGGGGTGTGCGGGTGGGCGTCGGTGAGGAGTTCGGAGGCCGACAGCTCTGCCGTGGGGCTGAGTTCGGTGAGCCCGTGGGCGGCGAGAACTGCGAGAACGGCTCGGGGGTGACACGGGCGATGCCCGGGGCCCGGGGATCGTGCGGGAGTTGGAGAGTGCGGGACCAGGGCGGGGATACGGTTGCCATGGAAGTCTCCGATCACGGAGCGGAGTTGAGTGGTGCCGTGTCGCCACGTTGCCCAGTGACCGCGGCCGCTCCGTCGAGCGGGGTGCTTCTGGGCGGGGTCCCAGCGATGAGGCAGCCCCGTCGAGTAAAGGTGTTCACCGGATAGCGGGAATCAGCTTTACTGCCACTCGGGTGAGTGACCCGCACCAGCAAGGAGGCAGCGAGCCCGTGAGGACGAACCCGACGGGTCGCCAGCTCCGTCTTGGCACGGAGCTGCGCAAACTCCGCGAGCGCGCGGGCCTGACCTCGACCGGGGCCGGTCAGCTCCTCGGCATCAAGCAGACCCAGGTCAGCAACATGGAGGCCGGACGGGTCGGTGTGAGCGCCGAGCGCGTCCGCACGCTCGCGTGCCACTACGCCTGCTCGGACAGAGCCCTGGTGCAAGCACTCGGCGCCATGACGGCCGTACGCGCACGCGGCTGGCGGGAGGAGTACCGCGAGATCCTGCCGGGCGGCCTGATCGACCTGGCCGAGATGGAACACCACTCGACACGCCTGACCGCCGGGACCACCGCTCACGTCCCCGGCCTGCTCCAGATCCACGACCACGCCCGCGAGGTCTTCCGCCAGGTCGTGCCCGAACTGTCGCCCCCGGATGTCGAACACCGGCTGTCGTTCCGGATCAAACGTCAGACCGTCCTCTTCAAGGACTCCCCCACCCCGTATCGGGCCGTCATCCACGAGGCCGCCCTGCGCATGCAGTTCGGCGGCCCCACCGTGGCGAGGAAGCAGCTCCGGCACATCCTCGACATGAGCGAGCACCCGCACATCGCCGTGCGGGTCATCCCGTTCGCCGCCGGCGCCTACCCCGGATCCGGGCAGTCGATCCTGTACGCCCATGGAACCGTCCCCCAGCTCGACACGGTGCACCTCGACCAGTCCCACGGCTCGGCGCTGCTCGACGCCGGAGCCCAGCTCGACAAGTACCGCGTACTCCTGGAGCGCATGACGGGCACCGCCCTCGGCCCCGGCGAGTCGCGGGAGTTCGTCCACGCCGTCGCCCAGGACCTGTGAAAGGACCCGAGATGCCCATCACCACCTGGCAGAAGTCCTCGTACTGCGGCGAGGGGGAGGCCTGCGTGCACGTCGCCGGGGCCACCACCCCCGCGATCCACCTCACCGAATCCGCCGACCCCGGCGGAGCGGTACTCACCGCCGCCCCCGCGGCCTTCCGCTCGCTCCTCCAGGTACTCAAGAAGGACAAGAAGGAACAGGACCGTGACTGACACCCCCGCGGACCTCGACTGGGTCCGGGCCGCGCCCGAGGACGCCACCGGCCCCGGCCCCTGGATCGAACTCGCCTTCGGCGAAGACGACTTGGTCTACCTCCGGGAGACCGGCGCCCCGGAGAACGTCGTCACGACCACCCGCAGGAAGTGGGACGCGTTCGTCCTCGGTGTCCAGGCGGGCGAGTTCGACCACTTCGTGGCGGACCTCGAGGAGGAGCGGCCCCCGGCTCCCGCCGAAGGCCGCTCGTGAGGTGACGGCGGCCGGCCTCACCCCTGTTCGGCCCCCGCGTACGCCGCCGCGGCCCGTGCCGTCGCAGGCGTTCGTCGTCGCGCGGGCGAGGTGTTCGAGTTCGAAACGGGTGCGGTCGCCCTCCGGGGTCACCCGCACCTCGATCCGGCCGACGTCCCCGCCGTACTCCCAGGTCGCGGCGCAGCTCTCCGGCGGCCCGCACCGCTCGATCGTGCCGCCCGCGTCGCCCTCCGGTCGGTACGTCCCGCCGGCGCGGAGGTCCCGACCGATGGACCGGACGGCGAGTCCGGGAGCCCCGGAGGGAGCCGGCCTGGAGCGCGCTTCTCGGCGATCGGTCCGACATCCCGTCCGGCGTCCACCTCACGCGGACCCGGCGACCCTGGGAACACCGGCTCGACGGGCCGTCAGGATCGGTGCGGCCGAGCCGTATCCGTTCGAATCACTCGGGGCGCGAGCCGTAAAGGGGAACAACGACGGAACCACGTGCGAGGTTTCGCCCCCACTTCATTGCCCGGCGTGACCAGCCGTGATACACAGAGTGACGATACGACTCTTCGTACACCGCCGTACGCCTCCCTCGAGGGGCCCGCGTACGCCGGTGACAAGGAATTCGTACGAATCCCGCCAACCAATGACGCCAAGTCGACATGCGACGGCGGCATTGTCGGCGAGAATGGGCTCGACCTCTGCGCAGTGGCAGGGGGTGCAGAACTACCCACTAGGGGCGGTGACTTACATGCTTTTCGCAGCCGACAAGGGCGACATCAACACAATCATCGGTGGAATCGCCCCGGACTGGGGCCCCTTCGGCAGCCTGGGCAACGAAGCGAAGGTGATGGTCGAGGTGGTGATGGCGGTCGCCATCCTGCTCTGCCTCGGCATCGCGATCTGGGGCGCGGCCAAACAGCGCATCGGCGCGACCGCCCTCCGCGACACCTTCAGCGCCGAACAGGGCAAGGGGCTCATCATCGCCGGGCTCACGGGAGTCTTCATCATCGGTTCCCTCGGCACGCTCTTCACCATCGTGTACGGCATGGCCGTGTAGCCCGGCCGGACCGTGCCGCCCACCCGGCGCACCGTAGTACCCGGCCGGGCGCGCCCGGAATCTCCTTCCCGACCCACCCGTCCGTCGTGCCCACCGGCTGAGGTTGCGTTTCCCTGATGTCCAGTCACCACACCGCGCCCGCGCGGGAACCAGCACGGCTACCGTCGTACTACTTGGTTCAGCGAGAGGTTGAGGGGGCGTACGCGGCATGAGTCTCGGTGACGAACCCGGGTACGGCGGCGCGTCGCGCGGCGAGGACGGGGGGTACGGGGGCTCCGGCCAGACCCGCACCCGCCTCCCCGACCGCCCGGGCGACGTCTACGGCGGCGCGCGGCGCGGCCGCGGATCCTCCTCGCGGAGCCTGATCACGGTCGTCGGCGTGGTCGTCCTCCTCATCGCCGCGATCGCCTTCGCGAACCGCGGCGACGACTCGCCCTCCGCGGGCGACGACAGCGGCGACAAGGCGAAGACCTCCCCCACGGCCGCCTCCGGCGACCGCCCGGTGGATGCGAAGGCCGCGGGCATCCCCACGGGCTTCCCCCACAGCGCGGAGGGAGCGCAGAGCGCGGCGGCGAACTACGCGGTGGCGCTGGGGTCCGCCGACATGTTCGACAAGGCCGACCGGGACCGGATCCTGGCGACCCTGATCACTCCGAACCGCGTGAGCGGGTTCGAGGCGACGCTGGACAAGGCGTACACGCCTCAGTTCAACAAGAACGTAGGCCTGAACGAGGACGGCTCGGCTCCGCAGGGCTACACATTCGTCTCGCGTACCAGTCCCATCGGCACCAAGACGACCGAGTCCTCGAACGACACGGCGACCGTGGAAGTCTGGTGCAGTGGCCTTCTCGGCCTGGCCGGCAACAACTCCACCACCCCGGTCACCAGCAGCTGGTTCACCATCACCATGAAGTTGGAGTGGATCAGCGACAACTGGAAGATCGTCACGCACTCTCAGAAGGACGGCCCCGCACCTGTTCCGGGCGACGACCGGGCCTCCAGCGCGGACGACATCGCGAAGGCTGTCGAGGAGTACGGAGGGTTCACGTATGCCCGCTAACCATCGTGTACTCAAGCTGGCTGCCGTGGTGGGGGCGGTCCAGGCCACGGCGGTGCTGCTGGCCACGAGAGCCGTCGCCGCGCCCACGCCATCGCCCTCCAAGAGCAGCGACCCCTGCGGTCTCATCCACGGCCCTGCCAAGAACTACTGCGAGTCCGACAACAAGGGATCCGGCCGATCAGGCCTCGGCTCGGATCCCAGTCCCCTCGGCTCCACCCTCGACCCCCTCTCGTCCCTGGCCAAGGGCTGTGCCGACGCCGCCTCCTGGACCGTCGACAAACTCTCCGCCGCCGTGAACGACACCGCCAACGTCGACTTCACGAACCCCAAGTTCCTCCAGCAGTACGCCGTCGTCTTCGCGGCGTCCGCGATCCTGACCCTGGTGCTGTGGCTGCTGGCCGTGACGAAGCGGGCCGTACGAGGTGTCCCCCTCGCCACGGCCCTCTCCGAGGCGATCGGCTTCCTCTGGCTGACGGTGCTGGCCTCGGCGTTCACCCCGCTGATCCTCTACACCGTCGTCTCGGCGACGGACGGCGTGACGGAGGTGCTGGCCAAGACCACCGGCAATCAGACGGACGCGTTCTTCGGGACGTTCTCCGGCGCGCTGAACAAGGGCGACGACATCGGCGGCGGCCCGATCATGCTGATCGTCGTCTCGCTGGTCTCGATCCTCGCCGCCGGAGTCCTCTGGCTGGAGCTGGTCATCCGGGCCGCGCTGCTCTACGTCGGCGCCCTGCTGGGCACCGTCGTCTACGCCGGCCTCGTCGACAAGAACCTGTGGGGCCACGTCCGCCGCTGGGCGGGCATCATGATCGCGGTGATCCTGGTGAAACCGGTCATCGTGATAGTGCTCGGCCTCGCCGGAGCTCTCAGCACCGACGACGGTCCCGACGCGTTCTCCGCCGTCGTCTCCGGGCTCGCCATCATCCTGCTCGCCATCTTCGCCAGCGCGATGATCTACCGCTTCGTACCGGGCTTCGGCGACGAGATCGCCGGCTCCCGCAACAACCGCATCATGCAGGGCGCCGAGGGCAAGGCCGCCGCCGTGATCAGCTCGCCGGCCACCCTGGTCGCGCAGGGCATCAAGACGCACAGCTCGCGCGCCGACAACAACGGTGGCGGCGGGGGCGGCAACAGCCAGCCCCGGCCCGCCAACCCCGCGTCCGGCGGTGTGGCCGCGCACAGCAGTCGTACGCCGAACGGAGGCGGCGGATCTGTCCCCTCCGCCGCACCCCCGCCGCGTACCAGCCCGGTCAACACCCCGCACGCGAGCAACACCCGCAACAGCAGCTCCAACCGCACGGGAGGTGAAGGGCGTTGACGACCGAGTCCCACCTGTCCCATCCGGTCACGCCCCGCCGTACATATCTGATCGGCCGCGCCCGGCCGAACGCGATCGTCGGCCGGAACCGTGAGTCCGGCGAGATCGCGCTCATCATCGGGGGCGCGTTCCTGGGCATGATGTGCGGCCTGCTCGTCCCGGTCCTGTCCCTGCGGATCGTGCTGCTGACGGGCTTCCCGCTGCTCGCGCTCGCCGCGGTGTACATCCCGTACAAGCGCCGGACGTTCTACAAGTGGTTCGAGATCAACCGCAGTTACAAGCGGAACCTCCGCAAGGGAACGACGTACCGCAGCCACGTGATGGAGTCCGGCACCCGCATCGACGGGAAGGAGGTCGAGATCGGACCGCCGCCCGGCATCGGGCGGATCTCCTGGCTCGCCGCCCCGTTCGGACCCGACGAGATCGCCGTGCTGCTGCACGCCGACCGGCGCACCGTGACGGCCGCGATCGAGATCGAGGGGCCGGGCGTCGGCCTGCGCGACAGCGAGGACCAGGAGGCCCTCGTCGACCGCTTCGGCACGCTGCTCAAGCACGTGGCGAACGGCGACGGCTTCGTCACCCGCCTCCAGATGCTCGCCCGCACCCTCCCCGCCGACCCGGACGCCCACGCCAAGGACGTCTCCGTACGCGGCGACGAACGGGCTCCCGGATGGCTCCAGCAGTCCTACGACCAGCTCCAGTCGATGGTGTCCACCAGCAGTGAGCAGCACCGGGCCTATCTCGTCGCCTGCATGCACTACTCACGCGAACTGGCCGCCGAGGGCCAGGCCATGGCCCGCGCCGCGCGGCCCCGGGGCGGACGGAAGATCGACCGGGACGCCGGACTCGCCGTCGTCATGGCCCGCGAGCTGACCGACATCTGCTCCCGGCTCCAGGAAGCGGACATCCGCGTACGCCAGCCGCTCGGGCAGGGGCGGCTGTCCTCCCTCGTGCACTCGATGTACGACCCCGACCACCCGATCGACCACATCCAGGCGATGACCAAGCGCAACGCCTGGCCTGCCGAGCTGGACGCCATGGAGCCGACGTACCTCCAGGCGAAGACCCGCGAGTCCTCCACCCGCGCGCCCTGGTGCCACGCCACGGCCTGGGTGAAGGAGTGGCCGATGACCCCGGTGGGCGTGAACTTCCTCGCCCCGCTCCTCGTCCACACCCCCGACGTCATCCGCACGGTCGCCGTGACCATGGACCTCGAACCCACCGAGATCGCCATCGAGCGCATGCTGACCGAGAAGACGAACGACGACGCCGAGGCCAGCCGCGCCGCCAAGATGAACCGGACCGTCGACCCGCGCGACATCGCCTCGCACAACCGCCTCGACCAGCGCGGCGAGGACCTCGCGAGCGGCGCCGCGGGCGTCAACCTCGTCGGCTACATCACCGTCTCCTCCCGCAACCCCGAGGCCCTCGCGCGCGACAAGCGCACCATCCGCGCCTCGGCCGGCAAGTCGTACCTGAAGCTGGAGTGGTGCGACCGCGAGCACCACCGGGCCTTCGTCAACACACTGCCGTTCGCCACCGGAATCCGCAGGTAGGGGCTGATGCACTGATGCGGGATCCCTTGTCCGCCGCGACGGACGCCTTCACCTCCTTCCTCTTCGGCAAGGTCGAGACGACCCGCCTGCCCGTCCGCACGTCCACGGGCCAGGCCCAGGCGGTCTACCTGCCCACCGCCGCACCGGGCCTCGGCGACTCGGGCGTCATCATCGGCCGCGAGGTGTACTCCGGCAAGGGCTACATCTACGACCCCTTCCAGCTGTACGGACAGCAGCTGCCGGCCCCGCACTGGCTGGTCCTCGGCGAGTCCGGCAACGGCAAGTCGGCGCTGGAGAAGACGTACGTCCTCCGCCAGCTGCGCTTCCGCGACCGCCAGGTCGTCGTCCTCGACGCGCAGGGCGAGGACGGCGTCGGCGAATGGAACCTCATCGCGGAAGAGCTGGGGATAACCCCCATCCGGCTCGACCCGACCGCCGCCCTGGACATGGGCATCCGGCTCAACCCGCTCGACCCGGCGATCACGACGACGGGCCAGCTGGCCCTGCTGCGCACCATCATCGAGGTCGCGATGGGGCACGGCCTCGACGAGCGGTCCGGCTTCGCCCTGAAGGTCGCGCACGCCTACGTCAACGAGACCATCGTCGACCGCCAGCCGGTGCTCACCGACATCGTGGAGATGCTGCGCCACCCCGAACCGGAGTCGGCCGAGGCGATGAACGTCGCCATAGACGACGTGCGGGCCTGGGGCCTGGACGTCGCGCTGGTCCTGGACCGGCTCGTCGACGGTGACCTCAGGGGCATGTTCGACGGCCCGACGACCGTGGGCATCGACCTGGACGCTCCCCTCATCGTCTTCGACCTGTCGCACATCGACCGGAACTCCATCGCCATGCCGATCCTGATGGCGATCGTCGGGGTGTGGCTGGAGCACACCTGGATCCGGCCCGACCGCAAGAAGCGCATCTTCCTGGTGGAAGAGGCGTGGCACATCATCAACAGCCCCTTCGTGGCCCAGCTGTTCCAGCGGCTGCTGAAGTTCGGCCGCCGCCTCGGCCTGTCCTTCGTGGCGGTGGTGCACCACCTGTCGGACGTCGTCGACGGAGCGGCGGCCAAGGAGGCGGCCGCGATCCTGAAGATGGCGTCGACCCGGACGATCTACGCCCAGAAGGCCGACGAGGCACGGGCGACGGGCCGGGTCCTCGGCCTGCCCCGCTGGGCGGTCGAGATCATCCCGACGCTGACCCCGGGCATCGCGGTCTGGGACGTCAACGGCAACGTCCAGGTGGTCAAACACCTCATCACCGAGACCGAACGCCCGCTGGTCTTCACCGACCGGGCGATGACGGAGTCGTCCGCCGACCTCCTCCTCTCCGACGACGCGATGCGCGCCGCCGAACTGGAGGCCGAGGAACGGGCGGCGGCCTTCATGGAGCAGCACCTCAGCGATCTCGACGGCTCCTCCGAGTCCACGGTGGCGTGAGAATGAGACAGGACGACCGGCACGACCCCCGGCGCGAGGGGGCGGGCGGCATCCCCGACGGCCTGCTGATCGGGGTGCTGGCCTTCCTCCTCGGCATGACCCTGATGGTGTGGACGGCGACGGGCCTCGCGGGCTGGTTCTCCCGCGGCGCCTGGCCGGACGCGATCACCTTCGCCCGTACACCGCTGGCCATGCGCCACCTGATCGGCGCGCCGCACGACGTCCCCGGCGCCTGGCCCGACACCCCCGCCGCCCAGCTGTCCGGCTACGGCCTCTTCTGGGGCCTGTTCATCGGCCAGTTGATGGTGCTGCTGGTCCTCACGGTGTTCGTGATGGGGACGGTGGCCCGGTGGCGGGCGGGCCGGGCACGAAGACGCGCACAGGCCGCCGCCTCCGCCGAGGCTCCCGGCCTGGTGGTACCGCCGGCCAGATCGGAGCCGCGGCCGACGCCCACGGCCCAGCCGACACCCGCACAGCCCCTGGAGGCCGCGTACACGGCGGCCGAGGCCGAGCGAGCGCCCGACCACCACACGGACGGCCGGAAAGCCGCCCTCTCCACACCCACGGCTCCACTCCCGCCTGCACCTTCGGCTTCGACTTCGGCCATGGCCCCCCTGCCCGCCACAGCCTTCTCCTCCCCCTCCCCCTCTCCGAACCCGGCGTGGACGTCCGCCCGTTCCGTCGTCCTCGCCCCCGCCGAGACCCGCCACCCCACCGCGGCGCAGGCCGTGCGCGACGCGGCGGGCCCGGTGCTCGTCATCACGTCCGACCCCCGCACCTGGTCCGAGACCAAGGACGCCCGCGCGAAACTGGGGCCCGTTCTCCTCTACGACCCTGCCCACCTCTGCGACACCCCGGCCCGGCTCCACTGGTCCCCCTCGACGGGCTGCGAGAACAAGGAGACGGCCGCGGCCAGGGCGGCGGCGCTCCTCGCCCCCGTACGCCCCACCGCGAAGGTGGACCAGGCGATGGCCGATGTCGCGGAGACGCTCATGCGCAGCTATCTGCACGCCGCCGCAGTGGAGGGCAAGGCCTTCCGCCATGTCCACCGCTGGGCCCAGGGCTCACAGGTGCAGGACGCCGTACGGGCCCTGCGGACGAATCCCAAGGCCGCGTCCGGCGCCGCCGGCGAGCTGGAGGCCGCCCTCGTCTCGCACCCCGAACGCCGTGACATCGCCCAGGAACTGACGGCACGTGCGCTGCTGTCCTTCGGCACGGTCAACATCCGCGAATCCTGCACACCGAACCGAAATGACAGCCTTGCCTTGGATTCCTTCGTCGACGAAGGGGGCAGCCTCTATGTGGTCGGTGAACCCCTCGAGGACCCCAGAGCGAACCCCGGCGCCATGCCACTCCTGACGGCCCTCGCCTCAAGCGTGGTCGAGCGTGGCCGGCGCATGGCCGAACGGTCATCCTCCGGTCGGCTCGACCCACCACTCACGCTCGTCCTCGACGACGTGGCGGCCGTGGCCCCGCTCCCCCAGCTCCCGGACCTCCTGACCACGGGACCGGCCCACGGCCTGCCGACCCTGGTCCTCCTCCGCTCCCGGGAACAACTCCGGGCGCGCTGGCCGCAGTTCGAGCTCCCGCTCTGACACCGCGCGACAGCCGGGCCGACACCGGCCTCCTCCACGCCGACCGCCCGCAGCCGAGCCGGCCGAGTCGGCCGCAGAAGCCTGTCCCCAACAGGGTCTCTAATCCCGGGTGATGACGAACTCCAGCTGCGACTCCCCGGTGGTGCCCGGCATCGGCTCGGTCTCACCGGTGGGCACGAACCCCGCCTTCCGGTAGAACGCCTCCGCCCGGCCGTTCTTCTCGTGCACGAAGAGCCGAACCCGGTCGAGCCCGACCCCCCAGGACCAGGCGAGGGCGGCGTCGAACAGCCCCTGGGTCACCCCGGCCTCGCTCCCCCGGTGCTCGGGCCGTACGAAGACCCCCACCAGATGCCCCTGGTCCCGCTCGGACACCTTCCCGAACGGGTTCCGCACACCGGCCAGTTCGACCAGGACGGTCACGGATCCGACCCATTCCCCGTCCTCGGTCATGGCCACGATCTGCTGCCGCTCCGTGACCCCGACGGCCGCCCCGGCCGTCCGGTCCTGCCAGAACTCGTCGGTCCTGGCGACCGATTCCTCGTAGGTCTCCAGGAACGCGAGATGCGCGACCGGGTCCCGCAGGGCGTCGAGCCTGAGCTCTTTCACCTGACGCCACTCGTCAGGCCGTACGGATCGGATCACATAGGTCATGGCAGTCACGGTAGTACGCGCGTACGACCGGGCTCACCCGTTTTCCACCCTGCCGATCACCGCGGCCCCGGCCCCCGTCATGCTCTTCCCTGTACGACATTGTCAGCCGACCGATCCAGTGCCAGCTCGTCAGGGAGAACACCGCATGCCCAAGGTCCAACTAGAGGAACTCCGCACTGTCATCCACCCCACGGGCAAACTGGACAGCAGGGCGGAACACTGGGCCGGCCGCCTCTACATGAGGTCCCTCTCCCTCCGGCTGACCCGCCATCTCGTCGACACCCGCATCTCGCCGAACCAGATCACCGTGATCATGGTCTTCGCGGGAGTGCTCTCCGGAGTCGC
This sequence comes from Streptomyces sp. NPDC002580, assembly GCF_042889485.1. Classification (NCBI taxonomy): domain Bacteria; kingdom Bacillati; phylum Actinomycetota; class Actinomycetes; order Kitasatosporales; family Streptomycetaceae; genus Streptomyces; species Streptomyces sp. NPDC002580. The sequence goes on from NZ_JBIAQZ010000005.1 coordinate 565,070, forward strand.
GCTGATCCTGCCGGGCCTCGGCGGCGCCGTGCTCTCCGTCCTCTTCATGCAGCTGTACCTGCTGCTCGACTGTGTCGACGGCGAAGTGGCCCGCTGGCGCCGCCAGTTCAGCCCGCTCGGCGTCTATCTGGACCGTCTCGGCGCCTATCTCGCCGACGCCGCCGTCATGGTCGGCATGGGCATCCGCGCGGCCCAACTCGGCCTCGACCTCTACCTGGTGGCCGGTCTGGCCGCGGCCGTCGGCGTCCTGCTCCTGAAGTCGTCCTCCGACCTCGTCCACGTGGCCCGTTCCGACAGCGGCATGCAGAAGGCGACCGACGCGTCCGTCGTCCCCCGCTCCACCGGACTCGCCCGGATCCGCCGGCTCGCCTCGGCCGTGGGCCTCCACCGTCTGGTCAACGGCATCGAGTGCACCATCCTGCTGCTCGTCACCGCGGTGGTCGACCTGGCCCTCGGCGACCTGACGGCCACCCGGATCGCGACCGTCGCCGTGACGGCGATCGTGTGGCTGCTCGTGCCCGCCCACATCGTCTCGATCGTCGCGTCGTCCCGCCTGAAGTAACCAGAACCACTGGAACAGCAGCTGGAACAGCCGATGAACCGGCTGGTGGAACGCGAAAGGGGGCGGTCTCCGCGAGGAGACCGCCCCCTTTTCCCTTCTCGATCCTCTACTCCTCTACGAGCTCCGCTGGCACCCTGGCCAACTGCCCCTGGAACGCAGAAAACCCCCGTACCGGATTCCCGGTACGGGGGTTTTCTTCAAAATTTGTTCGGCGGCGTCCTACTCTCCCACAGGGTCCCCC
>NZ_JBIAQZ010000006.1:0-1379 GCF_042889485.1 Streptomyces sp. NPDC002580
CGCCCGGTTACATTCCGAACCCGGAAGCTAAGCCTCACAGCGCCGATGGTACTGCAGGGGGGACCCTGTGGGAGAGTAGGACGCCGCCGAACAAAATTTGGAGGACCTCTGGTCCCAGCGACTCGCTGGGGCTAGAGGTCCTTTTTGTTTTTCCGAAGCGCGCCGGGTACCCGGCTGCGCGAGAATGACTTGCGGTACCGAAGACAGGAGTCACCCATGTCCACCAACTCTCCCGACGATCGACCGGAGCGCGACGAGCGCCGTCGTGACAGTGGTGACCGCGGTGACTACCGCGGGGGCCCACGCCGAGACAACGACCGAGGCGGCTCCGGCCGGCGCGACGACCGCGGCGGTGACCGTGGCGGCTTCCGTCGCGATGACAACCGTGGACGGGATGACAACCGCGGTGGCGGTGCCCCCCGTGGACGCGACGACCGACGTGAGGGCGATCGCGGTGGCCGCCCGCCGTTCCGTCGTGACGACCGTCCCAGCGGGCCGCGTCGTGACGACCGCAGGGACGGGGACCGTCCCGCGTTCAACCGCGACGACCGGCCCAGCAGCCCGCGCCGTGATGACGACCGCGGTGGGTTCCGTCGTGACGACCGTGGCGGGAGCTCCGGTGGCGGTGGTGGGTTCCGTCGCGATGACAACCGTGGTGGCGGTGGCGACCGCGGTGGCTTCCGTCGCGACGACCGTGGCGGCAGTGCCGGTGCCGGTTTCCGTCGTGACGATCGTGGCGGCAGTGGTTCCGGCAGCGGTGGTGGCTTCCGTCGCGACGACCGTGGCGGCAGTGCCGGTGCCGGTTTCCGTCGTGACGATCGTGGCGGCAGTGGTTCCGGCAGCGGTGGCGGTTTCCGTCGCGACGACCGTGGCGGTAGTGGTTCCGGTGGCGGCGGTGGCTTCCGTCGTGACGACAACCGCGGCGGCAGCAGCGGTGGCGGGTTCCGTCGTGACGACCGTGGCGGGAGCTCCGGTGGCGGTGGCGGTTTCCGTCGCGATGACAGCCGTGGTGGCGGTGGCGACCGCGGTGGTTTCCGTCGTGACGACCGCGGCGGCAGTGCCGGCAGCGGTGGCGGTTTCCGTCGCGACGACAACCGCGACGACCGTGGCCCCCGTCGGGATGCGGACCGTCCGCCGTTCCGTCGTGACGACCGTCCCAGCACCCCGCGCCGTGACGACGACCGCGGTGGCTTCCGCCGCGACGACCGTGGCGGCAGCAGTGGTGGCAGTGGCGGCGGTTTCCGTCGTGACGACCGTGGCGGTAGCGGTGGTGGTTTCCGTCGCGACGACCGCGGCGGCAGTGCCGGCAGCGGTGGCGGTTTCCGTCGCGACGACAACCGCGACGACCGTGGCCCCCGTCGGGATGCGGACCGTCCGCC
>NZ_JBIAQZ010000006.1:1477-153889 GCF_042889485.1 Streptomyces sp. NPDC002580
CCGTTCCGTCGTGACGACCGTCCCAGCACCCCGCGCCGTGACGACGACCGCGGTGGCTTCCGCCGCGACGACAACCGTGGCGGCAGCGACTTCCGTCGTGACGACCGTCGGGGCGACGACCGTGGTGGGTTCCGCCGTGACGAGCGCCGTGACGACCGTCCCAGCACCCCGCGCCGTGACGACGACCGCGGTGGCTTCCGCCGCGACGACAACCGTGCCGGCAGCGACTTCCGTCGTGACGAGCGTCGGGACGGCGACCGTCCTCCCTTCCGCCGTGACGACAACCGCGGTGGCAGCAGCGGTGGTGGCTTCCGTGGCCGCGACGACCGGGGCGGACGCGACGACCGTGGCCGTGGTGGACCGCGTGGTGACGACCGGGGCGGGCGTCCCGGTGGTTTCCGTGGCCGCGACGACCGCGGCGGCGACGACCGGCGTGGCGGCGGCCACTTCCGTGACGAGCGGGACCGGGACCGTGAGCCGATCAAGCGGCTGCCGATCCCGGACGACGTCACGGGCGAGGAGATCGACAAGGACGTACGGCAGGAGCTCCAGAGCCTGCCCAAGGGCCTGGCCGAGGACGTCTCCCGCAACCTGGTGATGGTGGCCCGTCTCATCGACGAGGACCCCGAGGGCGCCTACGAGTACTCGCGGATCGCTCTGCGGCTGGCCTCGCGTGTCGCCGCCGTGCGTGAGGCGGCCGGGTTCGCCGCGTACGCCAACCAGAAGTTCAGCGAGGCGCTCGCCGAGTTCCGTGCCGCGCGCCGGATGACCGGCAGCGTGGAGCTGTGGCCCGTGATGGCGGACTGCGAGCGCGGTCTCGGCCGGCCCGAGAAGGCGCTGGAGATGGCAGGGGCGCCCGAGGTGCAGAAGCTGGACAAGGCGAGCCAGGTCGAGATGCGGCTCGTGGCGGCCGGTGCGCGGCGTGACATGGACCAGCTGGACGCGGCCATCGTCACCCTGCAGAGCCCGGAGCTGGCCTCGAACTCGGTCCAGCCCTGGACCGCGCGACTGCGCTACGCCTACGCCGACGCGCTGCTGGCCGCCGGACGCGAGGGCGAGGCTCGCGAGTGGTTCGCCAAGGCCGTCGAGTCCGACAAGGACGGCAGCACGGACGCCTCCGACCGGCTCGCCGAGATGGACGGTGTCGAGTTCGTCGACGCCCTCGGCGATGACGATGACGAGAGCGGTCGGGCGACCCCGGTCAAGGCCGAGGCCGACGCGGACGCCTCGGACGATGACGACGTCGATGACGAGAAGATCGAGTCCGTGACCACGGACGGTGTCTCGGACGACGTCGACGACCTTGGTGACGACGACCTCGACGACGAGGACGAGGACGGCGAGGACGACGAATCCGAGGACGACGGCGAGGACGACGCTCCTCAGCGTCCGCAGGGCTGACGCCGGTACGGCGACGGAGAACACGTGGGCGGCGGGACACCGGAAGGTGACCCGCCGCCCACGTGGCGTTCTGGCGACGCCCCGCGCCTCAGGGGGTGAGGGCCCGCAGGACCAGTCCCGACGCCGGTTTCGGGCCGAAGGACGTCGACTTGCGCGGCATCGTGACACCCTGGCGGGCGAGATCGCGTACGACCTCCTCGCGGACGGGGTGCATCAGGACCGCCGTGCCTCCGTCGCGTTCCGCCTTCTCGACCGTCGCGGCCGTGTCGTGGATGTACGCGATGTGCTCGGGCGAGTCCTCGGGGATGCCCCACACGTGGTCGAGGAGCACGGCGTGCAGGACCGTCGCGTCCAGCGTGCGCCAGGCCTCCGGGTGGTCGTGCGGGACCGTACGGGCGAGGAGGTCCGGTGACGGGCGATCGACGAGGTGGAAGTCGCCGTCCCCGGCGAGCAGGAAGGCGTTTCCCTCGGCGGCCGCCGAGGAGAGGGCCTCCAGCGCCTCGGGGAGGGGCACACCCAGACGGCGTACGCGGAAGGAGTCCCCGACGGCGGCCAACGCCTCGGCGACCGGCAGCCGGTGCAGCAGGCGGTGGATGGCCCGGACGCGCAACGGGTAGCGGACGGTGTCCACCAGGAGGACCAGACCGTAGTCCCAGGGGCTCGGCGAAGGATGCTCCGCGCGTAGACGTAGGTAGGTGGCCCAGCGGTGATGGCCGTCGGCGATCAGGGCCTGGTGCCGGCCGAGGTCCTTGCGGATGTCCGACAGCTCCGCCGGATCCGTGACCGCCCACAGCCGGTGGCCGATGCCGTCCTCCGTGGTCGTGGACAGCAGCGGTGGCCGGGTGGCGGCGCGTTCGATGACGGCGGTCGCGCCGAACCCGGAACCGTCGCCGCGATAGGTCAGCAGGAGCGGTTCGAGGTTCGCGGACGTGGCCCGCATCAGGGCCGCGCGGTCCGCGACCACGTGCGGCATCACGTCCTCGTGCGGGAGGACGACGCCGTCGGCCGGATCGGACAGGCGCAGGGTGCCGATGACGCCCCGTTGCAGCAGGTCGCCGTCGCGCTGCTCGTACACGTACAGGCCCGGCTCGGGGTCCGTCGTCAGGACGCCCTCCGACAGCCAGCGGCGCAGCGTGTCGGCGGCCTGCTGGTTGCGGGCGGCGGGCGTGCCGTCCTGCGGGAGGATCAGCCGGACGATGTTGTACGGGTCGGCCGATTCGAGTTCGAGCAGTCCGTCGGGCCGTACGACGACGTCGTACGGCGGCGATGTCACGGCGGCCAGGCTGCCGACCCGGTCGGGGTCGTACCGCAGGCCTCGGAACGGGGTGAGTTCGAGGCCGCTGCCTGCCGGGGTTTCCTCCTCGGGACCCGCATAGTTCATTGGGGCATCGTAAGTGTGTCGGTGGGATGAGCGATGATCGGGGGAAAGAGACCGAACGAGGAGCGATGTGCAATGAGCCAGACCGTCAGGACGCGGCCCGAAGGCAGTGGCCAGGCCCTGAGCGAGGCCTATGACACCGCGCTGCTGGATCTGGACGGGGTGGTGTACGCGGGCGGCGACGCGATCGCGTACGCCGTGGAGTCCCTCGGGACGGCCCGCGCGGGCGGAATGCACCTCGCGTACGTCACCAACAACGCGCTGCGCACCCCGGACGCGGTGGCCGAGCACCTCACCGAGCTGGGCATACCGACGGTGGCGTCGGACGTCATCACCTCGGCGCAGGCCGTGGCCCGGCTCATCAGCGAGCAGGTGCCCGCGGGATCCCGGGTGCTGGTCATCGGCGGCGAGGGGCTGCGGGTCGCGCTGCGCGAGCGCGGGCTGGAGCCGGTCGACTCGGCGGACGACGAGCCGGCGGCGGTCGTGCAGGGATTCGGCGGTCCCGATCTGGCCTGGTCGCGGTTCGCGGAGGCGTGCTACGCCATCGCGCGCGGCGTGCCCTGGTTCGCCTCCAACACCGATCTGACGATTCCCGGTGCGCGCGGGATCGCGCCCGGGAACGGCGCGGCCGTGGAGGTCGTGCGCATCGCCACGGGCGGCGATCCCCAGGTGGCGGGGAAGCCGCTGCCCCCGATGCACCGCGAGACGATCCTGCGGACCGGTGCCGAGCGGCCGCTGGTGGTCGGTGACCGGCTGGACACCGACATCGAGGGCGCTTTCAACGGAGAGGTGGACTCGCTGCTCGTCCTCACCGGGGTGACGGACGGCGCGCAGCTGCTCGCGGCGCCGCCGCGGCACCGGCCGACGTATGTCGACGCCGACCTGCGCGGCATGCTCACCGGGCAGCCCGAGGTCGTCGAAGCGGGCACGGGGTTCCGCTGCGGCGGCTGGACGGCGACGGCAGGGAGCGAGGAGCTCGAACTGACCGGTGACGGCGAGCCCCTCGACGGTCTGCGGGCCCTGTGCGCGGCGGCCTGGACGGCCGCCGGAGAGGGCTGCTGCGAGCTGGACGGGGGCAAGGCGCTGGCCCGGCTGGGCCTCTAGCCGTCCGAAGGTCTCCGACCTCATGAGGACCCGGGACCGGCGTGGACACCGAGCCGGTGTGCGGACGCCGCACCGGCCGGTCCGGACGTCGGCCGGCGGATCGGCGTGGGGCTCGGGGAAGTTGGGAGCGGGAGCGGTGCTCGGCCGGGGTGGCGTCGGGGGACGGGCCTGCGTCGGTGGGACGGGGCGCTGACCTGGGCGTCGGCGCCGGGCCGGCGCGTAGGCCCATCGATCAGCTACGCGAGGGTAGGCTAACCTAACCTCGTGTTGGTCGACAGTCCTCCTGAACAGCGCGCGGAAACCGTCACCGCGCCCCCGACCCGCCGGGCGATACGGAGCCTCGGGCTCCTCCTCTCCGTGGGTGTCCTGCTGCTGGTCGCGGTGGCGAGTGTCGCGATCGGTGCGAAGGCCCTGCCCCTGGACCAGGTGTGGCACGGCCTGTTCCACGACTCGGGGACGTACTCGGATGTCGTGGTCGCCGACCGGATCTCCCGGACCGTCCTCGGGCTGATGGTCGGTGCCGCGCTCGGGCTGTCCGGCGCGGTCCTCCAGGCGCTCACCCGCAATCCGCTGGCCGATCCCGGTCTGCTGGGGATCAACGCGGGCGCGTCCGCCGCGGTCGTCACCGCGATCACCTACTTCGGCGTCACCTCGCTGAGCGGCTACGTCTGGTTCGCCTTCGCCGGAGCGGCCGCGGTCGGGGTGCTGGTCTGGTTCCTGGGCGGCAGCCGCGGCGCGACCCCGGTGCGGCTCGCGCTGGCCGGAACCGCCGTCAGCGCCGCGCTGTACGGCTATCTGCAGGCCGTGATGATCATGGATGACGCGGCGCTGGGCAGGATGCGCTTCTGGACGGTCGGTTCGCTCGCCTCGGCGACCGATTCGACGATCGAGCAGGTGGCGCCGTTCCTGGTCGTCGGCACGCTCCTCGCCCTGGGGCTCGCCCGGCCGCTGAACGCGGTGGCGATGGGCGACGACACCGCCCGCGCGCTCGGCGCCAACCTGAACCTCACCCGGGCACTGGCCATGGCCGCCGCGACCGTGCTGTGCGGCGCCGCGACCGCGGCCTGCGGACCGATCGTGTTCGTGGGGCTGATGGTCCCGCACGTCGTCCGGTCCTTCACCGGCCCCGACCTGCGCTGGATCCTGCCGTACGCCACCGTCCTGTCGCCCGTGCTGCTGCTCGGCGCCGATGTGCTCGGACGCATGGTCGCCCGGCCGGCGGAGCTTCAGGTCGGCATCGTCACCGCGGTCCTGGGCGGTCCGGTCTTCATCTTTCTCGTACGGCGACGGAGGGCGACGCAGCTGTGAGGACCCCACGTATGCGAACGCTCCGCGCCTCCCGTGGCCGGACGCTCCCCGCGCGCCGCGTCCGGGCCGTCCGCACGGCCGGCGGACTGTCGGTCCGCATCGACGTCCGGACGCTCACCGTGGTGGTGCTGCTGCTCGTCGCCGCGGCCGCGGCGAGCGTGGTGCTCATCGGCACCGGAGACTTCCCGATCCCGGCCGGCGACGTTCTCAGGACCCTGGCCGGTCACGGCACCGCGGGCCAGGAGTTCATCGTCAACGACCTCAGACTGCCGCGTGTCCTCGTCGGACTGCTGGTGGGGGCCTCGCTCGGACTGGGCGGAGCGCTCTTCCAGTCCATCTCCCGCAATCCACTGGGCAGTCCGGACGTGCTCGGGCTCTCGCAGGGCTCCGCGGCCGGCGCGCTCATCATGATCGTGCTGTTCTCGGGCAGCGCGACCGAGGTCGCCCTCGGCGCGCTCGCCGGCGGACTCGTGACCGGGCTCGCCATCTACCTGCTCGCCTGGAAGCGGGGCGTGCACGGCTACCGGCTGGTCCTGGTCGGCATCGGTGTCTCCGCGATCGTCACCGCGGTCAACGGCTACCTCCTCACCAAGGCCGACATCATCGACGCGACCCGCGCCGTCGTCTGGATGACCGGCTCCCTCAACGGCCGTGACTGGACGCAGGTCTGGCCCCTGCTCATCATGTGCGCCGTCCTCGTCCCCCTCGTCCTCGGCAACGCGCGCGGACTGCGGATGATGGAGATGGGCGACGACGTGTCGTACGCCCTCGGAGTGCGTGTCGAGCGGACCCGGCTGCTGCTGATGGTGGCCGCCGTCCTGCTCACCGCGGGTGCCACGGCCGCCGCGGGACCGGTCGGCTTCGTCGCGCTCACCGCGCCGCAACTGGCCGGACGCCTCACCCGGGCGCCCGGGCCGAACCTGGTGCCGTCGATGGTCATGGGCGCGACGCTGCTCATCGTCGCGGACTGGGCCTCGCAGCGGGCGTTCGGCGCCGACCAGCTGCCCGTGGGCGTGGTGACCGGGGTCCTCGGCGGCGTCTACCTGCTGTGGCTGCTGGTCACCGAGCGCAAGGCGGGCCGGATATGAGCGGTCCGACCCACTCGGACACGAGCGGCCCGGCGGACCGGGCCCCGGACGGACCGAAGAACGCGGCGCGGGCGAACGACCGGGCGCACGAGAACATCCCAAGGAGCACTGTGAACCGCCTGTCCGCCGACAACGTCACCCTCGGCTACGACCAGCGCGTCATCGCGGAGAAGCTGTCGGTGGAGATACCCGACCACTCCTTCACGGTGATCGTCGGTCCGAACGCCTGCGGCAAGTCCACGCTGCTGCGCGCCCTCTCGCGCATGCTGAAGCCCTCCGAGGGGCGCGTCCTGCTCGACGGGCAGGCCATCCAGTCGATGCCCGCGAAGAAGGTGGCCCGCACGCTCGGGCTGCTGCCGCAGTCCTCGATCGCGCCGGACGGGATCACGGTCGGCGACCTCGTCGGCCGGGGCCGCTACCCCCACCAGGGTCTGCTGCGCCAGTGGTCCGCGGAGGACGAGCGGGTGGTCCAGGAGTCGATGGCCTCGACCGGTGTGGCGGACCTCGCCGACCGCTATGTCGACGAACTGTCCGGAGGCCAGCGCCAGCGGGTGTGGATCGCCATGGCGCTCGCGCAGCAGACGCCCCTGCTCCTCCTGGACGAGCCGACGACCTATCTCGACATCCAGCACCAGATCGACGTGCTCGACCTGTGTGCCGAGCTCCACGAGACACAGGGCCGGACCCTGGTCGCCGTCCTGCACGACCTCAACCACGCGGCCCGCTACGCCACCCATCTGATCGCGCTGCGCGGCGGCGAGGTCGTGGCCGAGGGCGCGCCGAACGACATCGTCACGGCCGGGCTGGTCGAGGAGGTCTTCGGGCTGCGCTGTCAGGTCATCGACGACCCGGAGACGGGGACGCCGCTCGTGGTGCCCGCCGCCCGCCGGCCACGGGTGACCGCCGTGGCGGCCACGGCCGTCACAGAAGGGTCCTGAGCCGGAACAGATCGCGCAGGCCCGCCTCCAGCTTCACCCTGCCGGAGCCCCAGGCCTTCGCGAAGTTCAGTTCGCCGTTCACCATGGACACCAGGTCGTCGCCGCTCATCGTGAGACGGATCTGAGCCCTCTCCGGGGGCGGCCCCTGGAGCGTGTCCTGCACCTCGATCCGGCCGTTCGCGAGACGGCCCACGAAGGTGATGTCGAGGTCGGTGACCCGGCAGCTGAGCGAGCGGTCCAGGGCCGCGGCGGCGCGCACGTCGCCCTTCGCGCCCGCCATGTTCTCCGAAAGCCTGTCGAGCGCGCTGCGGCACTCCTCGATCGTCGCCATCGTGATCGACGGTACCGCAGCCCTTCGCGGTAGCGTCGGGGCATGAGCGACTCAGTTCCCGAGGGCGAGGCCCCGCCGGCCGTGACGGCGGCGGTGCCCGGCACGCCTGCCGAGGCGGAGCCGGAACCCGTCCGCGACCCCGCCGCACCGGCCCCGCTGAACGTCCCGCGCGTCCCCACGGGCGACGCCGACGTGGACGCCCGGCTCGACCGGCTGGCCGACGCCGACCACCTCGCCACGGACGGACACGTCGAGGTGTACGAGGAGGTGCACCGGGGCCTGCGGGACACGCTCACCGCGCTCGACGTCCGCCAGGGACCCCCGGGCCCACCCTCCCCGGGCCACCGCTGAGCGGTACCCCCGTTCCGTTCACCGCCCCGCAATGAGATCCTTCGGGGCACGTCCTTCCATCGCCGTACGACCGCAGGAGCTGAACCGAACGTGGCAGGAGTGGCACGCCGCCGCCTCGACGCCGAACTGGTCCGCCGGAAGCTCGCCCGCTCGCGCGAGCACGCCGGACAGCTGATCGCCGCGGGCCGGGTCAGCGTGGGCAAGACCCTCGCGACCAAGCCCGCCACGCAGGTGGAGACCGCCGCGGCGATCGTGGTGAGCAAGGACGACGACGACCCCGACTACGTCTCCCGCGGCGGACACAAGCTGGCCGGCGCGCTCGCCGCCTTCGTGCCCCAGGGGCTGAAGGTCGAGGGACGCCGGGCGCTGGACGCGGGCGCGTCCACCGGAGGCTTCACCGACGTACTGCTGCGCGCGGGCGTCGCCCACGTCCTCGCCGTCGACGTCGGTTACGGACAACTCGCCTGGTCTCTCCAGAGCGATGAACGCGTCACCGTCAAGGACCGTACGAACGTACGCGAGTTGACGTTGGAGGCGATCGATGGGGAGCCCGTGGACCTTGTTGTCGGGGATCTGTCCTTCATCCCGCTCGGACTGGTGCTGCCCGCCCTTGTGCGGTGCGCGGCGCCGGATGCCGACCTGGTGATGATGGTCAAACCACAGTTCGAGGTGGGGAAGGACCGGCTGGGCAGCGGCGGTGTCGTGCGCAGCCCGGAGCTGCGCGCCGAGGCCGTGCGCGGTGTGGCGGGGCGAGCCCGTGAGCTGGGGCTCGGGGTGAAGGGCGTGACCGCGAGTCCGCTGCCCGGACCCTCGGGCAATGTCGAATACTTTCTGTGGCTGTGCGCCGGGGCACCCGAACTCGACCCGGCCGACGTTGACCGTGCAGTGACGGAGGGGCCGCGTTGACACAGAGCCGAGTTCGTACTGTTTTCCTGCTGGCCCACACCGGACGGCCGGCGGCCATCCGCAGTGCCGAGCTGGTCGTCCAGGGACTGCTGCGTTCCGGGATCGGCGTACGGGTCCTCGCGGCCGAGGCCGCCGACCTGCCGCTGCCGGACGAGGTCGAACTGGTCGAGGAGGCGACGCCGCAGTGTCTCGACGGCTGCGAGCTGCTCATCGTCCTCGGCGGTGACGGGACGCTGCTGCGCGGCGCCGAGTTCGCCCGGGCCTCCGGGGTGCCGATGCTCGGGGTCAACCTCGGCCGGGTCGGCTTCCTCGCCGAGGCCGAGCGCGACGACCTGGACAAGGTCGTCGACCGGGTCGTCACCAAGGCCTACGAGGTCGAGGAACGCATGACCGTCGACGTCGTCGTCCATCGGAACGGCGACATCGTGCACACCGACTGGGCGCTGAACGAGGCGGCCGTGCAGAAGGTGTCCGCCGAGAAGCTCCTGGAAGTCGTGCTGGAGATCGACGGGCGGCCCGTCACCGGGTTCGGCTGCGACGGGATCGTCTGCGCGACCCCGACCGGGTCGACCGCGTACGCGTTCTCCGCGGGCGGGCCCGTGGTCTGGCCCGAGGTCGAGGCGCTGCTGATGGTGCCGATCAGCGCGCACGCCCTGTTCGCCAAGCCGCTGGTCACCTCACCGGACTCGGTGCTGGCCGTCGAGGTGCTGCCGCACGTCCCGCCGGGCGTGCTGTGGTGCGACGGCAGGCGGACGGTGGAGCTGCCGCCCGGCGCCCGGGTCGAGGTGCGGCGCGGGGCCGTTCCCGTGCGGCTGGCCCGGCTGCACCACGCGTCCTTCACCGATCGGCTCGTCGCCAAGTTCGCGCTGCCCGTCTCCGGGTGGCGCGGGGCACCGCACTAGGCAGGCAGAACCTGGAAACGTGCACGCGGCACCCGGGTCCCGCCCGGGTGCCGCGCACGTTCCGGCACACGCGTTCGGCGAACGAGATCACCCCCGGAAGGTAACGCTCGGTTCTCTTTGCGGGGGGCGGCGTCGCACGGGGCTGGGAAAACCTCGTATGGTCGGGGGCGTGTTGGAGGAGATGCGGATACGGTCGCTCGGAGTCATCGACGACGCGGTCGTGGAGCTGTCACCAGGTTTCACCGCCGTGACCGGTGAGACCGGTGCGGGCAAGACGATGGTGGTCACCAGCCTCGGGCTGCTGCTGGGCGGGCGCGCGGACCCCGCCCTCGTACGGATCGGCGCCAAGAGCGCCGTCGTGGAGGGGCGGATCAGCGTACCCGCGGGCGGGACGGCCGTCGTACGGGCGGAGGAGGCGGGCGCCGAGCTCGAGGACGGTGTGCTGCTGATCAGCCGTACCGTTTCGGCGGAGGGCCGCTCACGCGCGCATCTGGGCGGGCGCTCGGTGCCGGTGGGCGTGCTCGCCGAACTCGCCGACGAACTCGTCGCGGTGCACGGCCAGACCGACCAGCAGGGGCTGCTCAAGCTGTCCCGGCAGCGGCAGGCCCTCGACCGGTACGCGGGTGACGCGGTCGCCGTACCGCTCGCCAAGTACGGGGGCGCCTACCGCAGGCTGCGGGCGATCTCGACCGAACTCGACGAGATCACGACCCGCGCGCGGGAACGGGCCCAGGAAGCGGACCTCCTGCGCTTCGGCCTCGACGAGGTCGCGGGCGTGGAGCCGCGGGCCGGCGAGGACGTGGAGCTGGCGGCGGAGGCCGAGCGGCTCGGGCACGCGGAGGCGCTGGCGTCGGCCGCCACCATCGCGCACGCGGCGATGGTGGGCAACCCCGAGGACCTCGAGGGCATCGACGCGGCCACGCTCGTCGCGGGCGCCCACCGGGCCCTGGAGGCCGTACGGTCGCACGACTCGGCCCTCGCCGTGCTGTCCGGGCGGATCGGGGAGATCGCCATCCTGCTCGGCGACGTCGCGGGCGAACTCGCGGGCTACGCCGACGACCTCGACGCGGACCCGCTGCGGCTGGCGGCCGTCGAGGAGCGCCGGGCCGCGCTCACGCAGCTGACCCGGAAGTACGGCGAGGACATCGACGCCGTGCTCGCCTGGGCCGAGCGGAGCGCCGCACGGCTGACCGAACTCGACGGCGACGACGACCGGCTCGACGAGCTGACCGCCGAGCGGGACGCCCTGCGCGGCGAACTGGGCGGGCTCGCCCAGGCGCTGACGGACGCCCGCGCGGAGGCGGCCGAACGGTTCGCCGCCGCGGTCACCGCCGAACTGGCCTCGCTCGCCATGCCGCACGCGCGCGTGTCCTTCGAGATCCGGCAGACCGACGACCCGGAGGGGGTCGAGGTCGGCGGACGCCCGGTGGCCTACGGCCCGGCCGGGGTCGACGAGGTGGAGCTGCTGCTCGCCCCGCATCCCGGCGCACCGCCGCGGCCCATCGCCAAGGGGGCGTCGGGCGGGGAACTCTCGCGGGTGATGCTCGCGGTGGAGGTCGTGTTCGCGGGCACGGACCCGGTGCCGACGTATCTCTTCGACGAGGTCGACGCGGGCGTCGGCGGCAAGGCGGCCGTCGAGATCGGGCGCAGGCTGGCCCGGCTGGCGAAGACCGCGCAGGTCGTCGTCGTGACGCATCTGCCGCAGGTGGCCGCGTTCGCCGACCGCCAGCTGCTCGTCGAGAAGACCAACGACGGGTCGGTGACCCGGTCCGGCGTGAAGGTGCTGGAGGGCGAGGAACGCATCCGCGAGCTGTCCCGGATGCTCGCTGGCCAGGAGGACTCCGAGACGGCTCGGGCCCACGCGGAGGAACTGCTGGAGACGGCACGGTCCGACGCCTGACATCGATCCCCGGCCCTGAAGCCGGGGACACCCGAAGCGCCCGGCCGGTCGGCCGGGCGCTTCGTGCAGGTACCGCTCCATCCTCACGGGGGGTGCGGATCGGACGCCGGGCCGGCGTGTGTGCCGGTCCCGTCCGCGCGTCGGTTCCCGTGTCGCCGCGCCCGGTGTCCGAGGTCAGCCGCGCCCTGGCGCCGGATCCGTCCGCGACACCGCGTAACCGGGCACGGAGGGCCACCGGACCGTCAGCACGACCGACTCCTCCTCGGCGAACCAGGAGTGATCGACTCCGTGCCCCCACACGACGTAGTCACCCTGTTCTTCCAAGAGGACACTGCGGCCCGGGAGTTCCACGCGGAAGCGCCCGCTGACGAGGACCAGGAGGGCGGTGCGTTCCTCGCCCCTCACCCACTCGGCCCGCTCGTCACCGCGCGGGTGAACGCCCCATTTGATCTCCACGTCCGTACTGTGCCGGGGATCGTCGACACCCTTGAAGTGCCCCAGCAGCCACCCTCGGTCGAGCGCCGCGTCCTTGCCCGCGTTCCCCACATACACGCTGTTCTTCACGTATTCGGACACTAGCAGCAGGTTCGATCAGCCTGATCGGCTCCTCCGCCACGGGGAGGAACCAACCTCGGCGCCTCGTGATGCGTGGGTTGTGCGTGCCGGGTGTGTCCTCGTGTGGTTCACGTGATCCCCGAATGGCCTATTACTCACTCGTGCGGGTGACCGTCGTCGCCGAGTTGCCCCGTCTGACGTGCCCTCGTCGCGATGGCGGTGCCGGAACGCCCGTGCGGCCTGGCATCCTTGGCGTAGCACCCGGGGGCGCGACGTGCGGTACAGACGTGCGGTACAGCCCTCTCCGCACGGCCCCCCTCCCCGTACTTCCTCGCGACCGCCCTACGCCGAACCAGGAGCCCCGGCCACGTGAGCAGCCACCCACCGCACGGCCAGTCGCCGCTGCGCACCGTGCAGGTGCTCGGCGGCGGAAGCGCGGGCAGCAGCGCGCACGTGCGGTCGTTGGCCCTGGGGCTGGTCGCAAGGGGGGTGCGGGTCACGGTGTGCGCTCCGGCCGAGGCGGACAGCGCTTACGGGTTCACCGGGGTGGGCGCGCGCCATGTTCCGGTGCCCCGCAGCACAGATCCCGCCTCCGTGGCCGCGCTGCGGACGGCCTGCGCGGACGCCGATCTCGTGCACGCCCACGGCTTGCACGCGGCGCTGCGGGCGGCGCTGGCACTGAGCGGGCGGCGCGTTCCCCTCGTCGTCACCTGGCACACCCGCTCGGAGGCCGAGGGCGCCCGGGCCCACGTACTGCGCCTCCTGGAGCGGCGGGTCGCCAGAGCCGCCGCCGTGGTGCTCGGCACCTCGTCCGATCTGGTGGACCGGGCGCGCCGCAGGGGAGCGCGGGACGCGCGGCTCGCCGCCGTCGCGTTCCCCGCGCCGAGCCCGCCCGCAGAGTCCGCCGAACCCGACCGGTGCCGGTACAAGGCACGAGCCGAACTCGGTTCGACCGACCGCCCGTTGCTCATGGCGGTCGGCTCGCTCGAACGGCACCGCGGCTACCACACCCTGCTGGACGCGGCGCGCGCGTGGTGCCGTCTCGATCCCGTGCCGCTGCTGGTGATCGCGGGGGAGGGGCCGCTGCGCACCGTCCTCCAGCGCCGGATCGAGGACGAGGAGCTGCCGGTCCGGCTGATCGGACGCCGCGAGGACATCACGGACCTGCTCGCGGCCGCCGACCTCATGCTGCTGCCGAGCAGGTGGGAGTCCCGCTCGGTGCTGGCGCAGGAGGCCCTGCGGGCTCGCGTCCCGCTCGTCGCCACCGCGGTCGGGGGAATTCCCGAACTGGTCGGCGACGCGGCCGAACTCGTCCCGTACGGGAACGCGAAGGCGCTCGCGGACGCCGTCGTACGGCTGCTCGCCGATCCGGCGCGCCAGGAGGTCCTGCGCGAGAAGGGGACCCGGCAGGCGGCCGGCTGGCCGACCGAGGACGAGACGGTCGCACAGGTCCTGAGTGTCTACGACGAGTTGACCCAGGTCCGACCACTGGGCTGACCACTGGGCTGACCAGGGCACGCGCGTGCCGCGCCGCTCCGTGTCGGTGCCGGTGTCCGGTGCCGTTTCGACCGGAAGGACCTAGGGAACGTGCCGGCGGGCCCGGAGTGCCAGGCTCAACGCCAGTACCGTCTGCGGGTCGTCCAGGTCCGTGCCCAGCAACTCGCCGATCCTGGCGAGGCGGTTGTAGAGGGTCTGCCGGTTGAGATGCAGTTCGCGGGCCGTCTCCGCCTTGCGGCCCGCGTGCGCCAAGTACGTCTGCAGGGTGGGGAGCAGGGGCGGCTTGGAGCGGAGGTCGTGGTCGCGGAGCGGGCCGATCGCGCGGTCCACGAAGGCGGCCAGGTCGGGGTGCTCGCGCAGCCGCCACAGCAGCAGGTCGATGTCCAGACGGCGGGCGTCGTACCAAGGTCGGTCCGACAGGCCCTGCGCCGCCGTCGCGGTCTCCGCCGCGTGCCGCAGCCCCGCCGAGGCGGCCGCCCAGCCGCCCGCGACGCCGACCACCACCACCGGCGGATGGGCCCCGGGCCGCTGCATGCCGGCCCGCTCCACCCCTGCGCGCAGCGCCGCCGCCACCCGGTCCGCGACGGCCGCCCGCTCCGACTCCGAGCGCAGGCCGAGCAGCAGCGGGACCCGGCCCTCGACCGGACGTACGCCCAGTAGGACCGGGACGCCCACCGAGGCCAGCTCCTCGGCGACCGCGCGGGCCAGGACCGCCCAGCCGCCACCGGGGGCGAGGCCGTCCGCGAGCCGCATGACGACCGGCAGGAGCGGGCCGGCGCCGGGCTTGAAGCCGAGCACCCGCGCCTGCGCGGGCGCGTCCTCCGCCTCGATGCGGCCCTCGGCGAGGTCGGTGAGGAAGTCGCCGCGCCCGCGTGCCGCCAGTTCCTCCTCCTGGCGGGCCTGCATCAGCACGACGGCCAGGATGCCGGCGGCCCGCTCGGCGGCGATCCGGTGCACCGGGGCGACGGGCGTGCCGACCGGCAGCAGAACCAGGCGGGCCCGTACGGAACCGGTGCCAGGGCCGCCCCCGGGCACGTCCACGAGGATGGTCCCGGCGGGCGGCTCCTCCTTGTGCTGGCCGCGCAGTCCCTCCCAGACCTGGAGCGGGTCGGCGCCCGCGGAGCCGGCCCCGGCGGCGTACAGGAGCTGGCCCTCGGCCGTCTCCAGGAAGACCGGGTTGCCGCTGAAGTCGGCGAGGATGCGCAGCACTTGGGGGACTCCGCCGCCGCCGAGCAGGGCCTCGGTACAGCGCCGGTGCACCTCCTCGGCCTGTTGGAGCAGGGCGTAGTGGCCGTTGACGATCTCGGTGTGGATCTCCTCGGTGACCGCCACGAAGGGCACCTCGCGGTGCAGCTGGACCAGCGGCAGACCGGTGGACCGTGCCGTCTCCACGAGCGCGGCGGGCAGTCGGGTGAAGCGCGGGCCGAGCTCCACGACGAGCGCCGCGATGCCGCGCTCGGCGAGGGTGCGGACGAACGCCCGCTGTTCGGCCGGCCGGGTGCCCAGGCCGTATCCCGTGGTCAGCAGCAGTTCGCCGCCCTTGAGCAGGGAGGCGATGTTCGGCACCTCGCCCGCGTGCACCCAGCGCACGGTCCGGTTCAGCCGGTCGGCCCCGGCGATGATCTCCGGCAGCCCACCGCGCAGCCCGGGAAGTTCGAGGGCCCGCCGCACGGTGATCCCGGCGCCCTGGGTGTCGTAACGGCTGTCCATGCAGCGGACGCTACCCGTGGACGGGTTCCGGGGGCATCTCCGGTCGGAGGGGAGAGCCGTCGCGACCGGGCGGGCCCGGTCCTGTGCCGTGCCCGGAGCCGGCCGGAGACGCCCGGCGGGCCGGCGGGGAGGTGTCCGGGCGCGGCGCCGGAGCGTACGGGGAGCGCCGAGAGCCGGCTGCGGCACCGGAGCGTCGGGCAGGCGCCGGGCGCCGGGTGCGGTGTCGCCGGGGTCAGGCGACCGGTACCGGGGCGATGTTGTGGTTGAAACGGAAGACGTTGTCCGGGTCGTACTCGGCCTTCACCGCGGCCAGTCGCCGCAGGTTGTCGGCGCCGAGGCCGGCCACCACGCGGTCCGCGCCCTCGTTCCCGATGAAGTTCAGGTACACCGCTCCCGTGCTCCACGGCCGGACGCCGGCGCGGACCTTGCGGACCCACTCGACGCACCGTTCGTCGTCGGCCGGGTCCTCCCAGATCCCGAAGGGGTGCACGGCCCAGGGCGCGTCCCGGTAGGGGACCGGGAACCGGGACGGTCCGGCGGCGATCGCACCGCCCTGGGGGAACAGGACGTGCTGGTTGCCCGTGGGGACGGGCATGGCGTCGCCGAGGGCGCAGAAGACGTCCACGAAGTCGTCGGGCGCGCCGCTCAGGTACTCCGCCGACCAGTAGTTCCGCATGCCGGGCGGGTCGTCGAGCATGCACTGGAAGTCGGGGTACGGCAGCCCGGTGACGATCTCGACCTCGTGCGGCAGTGCCAGCAGCGGCTGGGCGGTCTTGCGCATGTCGTCCTCACCGCCCGCGTACGCGACGAGGGCGCCGCACAGCCGCGTGCCGACCAGGTGCTCGGGCATGAACTCCTCGGGCGGGCCGGTCAGATAGATGACGCCGCCGCTCGCCTCCGGCGGCCCGTTCTCGATGATCTCGCGGTAGACGCGGACCACGTCGGGTCCGCTGTCCGTCGGGTAGAGCATCAGGGCGATCGAGAACTCGGGCAGCGGGTGCAGTTTGAGGGTGAGCGCGGTGGCGACGCCGAAGTTCCCGCCGCCGCCGTGCAGGGCCCAGAAGAGTTCCGGGTTCTCCTGGTCGGTGGCGCGCACCGGCGAACCGTCGGCGGTCACCAGTTCGACTCCGAGCAGGTTGTCCACGGCGAGACCGAGCGACCGGTCCAGCCAGCCGCTGCCGCCGCCCAGGACGAAGCCGCCGACGCCGGTCGTCGAGACGCGGCCGCCGGTGGTCGCGAGGCCGTACGGCTGGGCGGCCCGGTCGAGATGGCTCATGAGGGCTCCGCCCTCGACGCGTACGGTCTCGGAGCCGGGGTGGACGGTGACCTTGTGCATCCGGCTCAGGTCGATGACCAGACCGCCGTCGTTGAGCGACATGCCGGAGACGCTGTGGCCGCCGCCGCGTACGGCGATGGGCAGATCGAGCTCACGCGCGAAGCGCACCGCTCGGATCACGTCGGGCTCGCCCTCGCACAGCACGATCACGGCGGGCCGCCGGTCGATCATCGCGTTGAAGATCGTCCGGGCTTCGTCGTACCCCGGATCCTCGGGGGTGACCACGTCACCCGACAGATCGGCGCGGAGCGCGGCGAGTGCCACGCCCGCCTTCGAAAGGGGAGCCATGGCAGCCGCCCCCTTCCATGAGGGGACAGGACTCCTTCAAGGCTAGAGGGGAACGACGGATCGGGCGCGCCGGGAAGGCTGTACGCCCCGGCGCGCCCGATCACGACGTGTTCAGCCGCCGTACGCCCCGCTCGCGGTGAGCCGCAGGGCCGTGTCGATCAGCGGGACGTGGCTGAAGGCCTGCGGGAAGTTCCCGACCTGGCGCTGGAGGACCGGGTCCCACTCCTCGGCCAGCAGGCCGAGATCGTTGCGCAGGGCCAGCAGCCGTTCGAAGAGCTTGCGGGCCTCGTCGACCCGCCCGATCATCGCGAGGTCGTCGGCCATCCAGAACGAACAGGCGAGGAAGGCTCCCTCGTCCCCCTCGAGACCGTCCACGCCCGTGTCCTCGCCGGAGGTCGGATAGCGCAGGATGAAGCCGTCGGAGGTGGACAGCTCACGCTGGATCGCCTCGATCGTGCCGATCACCCGCTTGTCGTCCGGCGGCAGGAAGCCCATCTGCGGGATCAGGAGCAGCGAGGCGTCGAGCTCCTTGGAGCCGTACGACTGCGTGAACGTGTTCCGTTCCTTGTCGTAGCCCTTCTCGCACACGTCCCGGTGGATGTCGTCGCGCAGTTCGCGCCACTTCTCCAGCGGGCCGTCCGCGTCCCCGGACTCGATGAGCTTGATCGTGCGGTCGACGGCGACCCAGGCCATCACCTTGGAGTGCACGAAGTGCCGCCGCGGGCCCCGGACTTCCCAGATTCCCTCGTCCGGCTGATCCCAGTGCGTCTCCAGGTAGCGGATCAGCTTCAACTGGAGCAGCGAGGCGTAGTCGTTGCGGGACAGGCCCGTCATGTGGGCGAGGTGCAGGGCCTCGGTGACCTCGCCGTAGACGTCGAGCTGGAGCTGGTGCGCGGCGCCGTTCCCGACGCGCACGGGTGCCGAACCCTCGTACCCGGGAAGCCAGTCGAGCTCCGCCTCGCCCAACTCCCTTTCCCCCGCGATGCCGTACATGATCTGGAGGTTCTCCGGGTCGCCGGCGACCGCGCGCAGCAGCCACTCGCGCCAGGCGCGGGCCTCCTCGCGGTAGCCGGTGCGCAGCAGCGAGGAGAGGGTGATGGCCGCGTCGCGCAGCCAGGTGTAGCGGTAGTCCCAGTTGCGAGCGCCGCCGATCTCCTCCGGGAGGGAGGTGGTGGGCGCGGCGACGATGCCGCCCGTGGGCGCGTACGTCAGGGCCTTCAGGGTGATCAGGGAGCGGACGACGGCCTCGCGGTAGGGGCCGTGGTAGGTGCACTGGTCGACCCAGTCGCGCCAGAACTCCTCGGTCGCCTCCAGGGACTGCTCGGGTTCGGGCAGCGGGGGCGGCTGCTTGTGCGAGGGCTCCCACGAGATGGTGAAGGCGATCCGGTCGCCCGGTGCCACCGTGAAGTCGGCGTACGTCGTCAGCGCCTTGCCGTAGGTCTCGCAGGCCGTGTCGAACCAGACCGAGTCCGGTCCGGCGACCGCGACCGTGCGCCCCTCGTGCCGGTGCACCCAGGGCACCACCCGGCCGTACGAGAAGCGCATCCGCAGCGCGGAGCGCATCGGCACCCGGCCGGTGACGCCCTCGACGATCCGGATCAGCTGGGGCGCGCCGTCACGCGGGGGCATGAAATCGGTCACCCGGACGGTGCCGCGCGGCGTGTCCCACTCGGACTCGAGGATCAGCGAGTCGCCGCGGTACCGGCGGCGCGCCGCCGTGGGTGGCGGGGCGTCGGCCGCGTGCGCGGGTCCGAGCCGCCAGAATCCGTGTTCCTCCGTGCCGAGCAGTCCCGCGAAGATGGCATGGGAGTCGAAGCGGGGCAGGCACAGCCAGTCGACTGTGCCGTCCCGGCAGACCAGCGCGGCTGTCTGCATGTCTCCGATGAGTGCGTAGTCCTCGATGCGCCCGGCCACGTGCATCTCCAGTCGAACGGCCACGTCGCCCCTTCGCGGGGCGGTCGCTCTTGCGGTCAAAGGGAACGTAGGTAGTGCGGAAATAGGTGATGGGGAAAGTCGGTGACTGCGGATCGTCGATGGTGGGGACGTCCGTCCTGCGTCGCTGCGAAACGTCGGTTGTCAGTGCGTCGGGCGATGTGATTGTCGTCTGAAAACGAACTGACAAGCCCTCTTTGTTCCGGATACGTGCGGGGATGGTGCCGTGTGCCGGACGGCCTCGGCAGCGAGTGTCCGAGCAGGATACGACGCACGTGGATGATCCGCGTGCCGCTCCGGGCAACCCGGCTGAGCCGATCGAGTGAGCGGTGTGCGAGGTGTGTGCCGAGGTGTGCCCGGAGCGTGCCCGGAGCGTGGCCGGAAGCGGCCTCGTCCGGTCGCTGATACCCTGGTAGCCCGTGGACCGGTGGGCAAGAAACCCCCGAACCGCAGCGACGGCACCCCCGGAATTCACCGGGTCCCACGCCGGCACGCACCCCAGACCGACCACGGGAGCCCCCTCTTGGCCATGCCGCCCAGTGCTTTTCGAAACAGCACAGCCACGACGACCAAGCACATCTTCGTCACCGGGGGTGTCGCCTCCTCCCTCGGCAAGGGCCTGACCGCCTCCAGCCTCGGCGCGCTGCTCAAGGCGCGGGGTCTGCGGGTCACGATGCAGAAGCTCGACCCGTACCTGAACGTCGACCCGGGCACCATGAACCCGTTCCAGCACGGCGAGGTGTTCGTCACCAACGACGGCGCCGAGACCGACCTGGACATCGGTCACTACGAGCGTTTCCTCGACGTGGACCTGGACGGCTCGGCCAACGTGACCACCGGCCAGGTGTACTCCACCGTCATCGCCAAGGAGCGGCGCGGCGAGTACCTCGGTGACACCGTGCAGGTCATCCCGCACATCACCAACGAGATCAAGCACCGCATCCGCCGTATGGCGACCGACGACGTCGACGTCGTCATCACCGAGGTCGGCGGCACGGTCGGCGACATCGAGTCGCTGCCCTTCCTGGAGACGGTCCGCCAGGTCCGTCACGAGGTGGGCCGCGACAACGTGTTCGTCGTGCACATCTCGCTCCTGCCGTACATCGGCCCGTCCGGTGAACTGAAGACCAAGCCGACGCAGCACTCGGTCGCGGCACTGCGGAACATCGGTATCCAGCCGGACGCGATCGTGCTGCGGGCCGACCGCGAGGTGCCCACCGCGATCAAGCGCAAGATCTCGCTGATGTGCGACGTCGACGAGGCCGCCGTCGTGGCCGCGATCGACGCCAAGTCGATCTACGACATCCCGAAGGTCCTGCACACCGAGGGCCTGGACGCCTATGTCGTCCGCAAGCTCGACCTGCCCTTCCGCGACGTGGACTGGGCGACCTGGGACGATCTGCTCGACCGCGTCCACAACCCCGTCCACGAGATCACCATGGCGCTGGTCGGCAAGTACATCGACCTGCCCGACGCCTACCTCTCGGTCACCGAGGCGCTGCGCGCCGGCGGGTTCGCCAACAAGGCTCGCGTCAAGATCAAGTGGGTGGCCTCGGACGACTGCAAGACCGCCGTCGGCGCTGCCAAGCAGCTCGGCGACGTCGACGCGATCTGCATCCCCGGCGGCTTCGGCGACCGCGGCGTGTCCGGCAAGGTCGGCGCGATCCAGTACGCCCGCGAGAACCGCATCCCGCTGCTGGGCCTCTGCCTCGGTCTGCAGTGCATCGTCATCGAGGCCGCGCGGAACCTCGCCGACATCCCGGACGCCAACTCCACCGAGTTCGACTCCGGCACCGGGCACCCGGTCATCTCCACGATGGCCGAGCAGCTCGACATCGTGGCGGGCGAGGGCGACATGGGCGGCACCATGCGCCTGGGCATGTACCCGGCCAAGCTCGCCGAGGGCTCGATCGTGCGCGAGGTGTACGACGGCAAGGAGTACGTCGAGGAGCGCCACCGTCACCGCTACGAGGTGAACAACGCCTACCGCGCCGAGCTGGAGAAGAAGGCGGGCCTCCAGTTCTCCGGCACCTCCCCGGACGGCAAGCTCGTCGAGTACGTCGAGTACCCGCGTGACGTCCACCCGTACCTGGTCGCGACCCAGGCGCACCCCGAGCTGCGCTCCCGTCCGACCCGGCCGCACCCGCTCTTCGCGGGCCTGGTCAAGGCCGCGGTGGAGCGCAAGACGGGCAAGTAGCACCAGCGCTGTACGGTGATCGGGGTGCGTGTCCGCGGGGGTTTCCCGCCGGGCACGTGCCCCGGTCCCGTAGGCGGGCCGGTTTCTTTTTGCGCGCGTGGGAGGACAGCCATGACGATCAAGGACACCCCCGAGGAGTGGGAGGTCCGGGCGACCGAGACTCCCTTCAAGGGCAACAAGACCTCGGTGCGCACCGACGACGTGGTCATGCCCGACGGATCCGTGGTCCGCCGCGACTACCAGGTCCATCCCGGCTCGGTGGCCGTCCTCGCCCTCGACGACGAGGACCGTGTCCTGGTCCTGCGCCAGTACCGCCACCCCGTGCGCCACAAGCTGTGGGAGATCCCCGCGGGACTGCTCGACATCCCCGGCGAGAACCCGTTGCACGCCGCCCAGCGCGAGCTCTACGAGGAGGCGCACGTCAAGGCGGAGACCTGGAGGGTGCTGACCGACATCTACACCACTCCCGGCGGCTGCGACGAGGCCATCCGGATCTTCCTGGCCCGTGACCTCTCCGAGGCGGCGGGCGAGCGGTTCGTGGTCGAGGACGAGGAGGCCGACATGGAGCTGGCCCGCGTCCCCCTCGACGAACTCGTCCGCGGCGCGCTCGTCGGCGACCTGCACAACAACTGTCTGGTCGTGGGCGCCCTCGCGCTCCTCGCCGCGCGGGCGGGCGGCGGACTCGACGCGCTGCGCCCGGCCGAGGCGCCGTGGCCCGCGCGCCCCTTCGAGTCCTGACCCCGGAGGATGCCGGTCCTACGATCACCTGATCCGATCGGGGGACCTTCCCGCCGCGCTCCGCACGGATCGTCGCAGAGCGTGAACTAGGCTCTGGAAACGCCCGAACCGGAGTCCCGGCGGGCTTGCGCGCGCAGTGGAACGGGAGCGTGGCCCGTGGCGGATCAGGCGGTGGACGACGGCGGCACCAAGGTGTCGGCCAAACGGCAGCGCCCGGCTGCCGGGTCCGCTCCTACGGAGAGTCAGTTCCTGGGCCGTACAAGAGAGTTGAAGGAACTCCGGGCCGACATCGAGCGCGCGGGCCTCGACACCATCGCCGGCCGCAAGGCGCCGCGGGCCCGGGTGCTGCTCATCGCGGGCAGACCCGGTTCCGGGCGCACGGCGCTCGCCGCCCGGCTCGCGGAGCAGGTCGCCGAGAGTTACCCCGACGGCATACTGCGCGCCAGGCTCACCGAACCCGACGGCACCCCGGTGCCCACCGAGGCCACCGCGCGGGAGCTGCTCGCCGCGCTCGGCATCGCCGCACCCCCCGGCGCCGGGGCCGACGACCTCGGCGAGCGGCTGCGGGAGGCCCTCGCCGTCCGCCGGGCGGTGCTCCTGCTCGACGACGCGGCCGACGCCGAACAGGTCGACGCGCTGCTGCCCGACTCCCCCCGGTGCCTGGTCGTCGCCGTCTCCGGCGGGCCGCTGACCGGTATCGCGGACGTCCGCCCCTGCACCCTCGGCGGCCTGGACACCAAGTCCGCCCTCGAACTGCTCGGCCACTTCACCGGCTCGGTGCGGATCACCGTCGACCCGCTCGCCGCCGAGGGGCTGGTCGAACTGTGCGCGGGCCAGCCCACCGCGCTGGTGCTGGCCGGCGGCTGGCTCGCCGCGCGTCCCGCCTCCGCCGTCGCCGACCTCGCCAAGCAGCTGCGTACCGAGGGCGAGGACGGCACACCGATGGAGCGGGTCTTCCGGCTCTCGTACGCCTCGCTGCCGAGCGCCGCGGCCCGGACGCTGCGCCTGCTCTCGCTGGCCCCCGCGGGCCTCGTCGACCCGCACACCGCCTCCGCCCTGGCCGGCTGCTCGGTCCAGGCGGCGCAGACCACGCTGGACGAGTTCGTCGCCCTCGGCCTGATCCGGTCGGTCCCGTCGGAACTGCCGCAGTACGAGGTCCCCGGCTGCTTCCACCCCCTGCTCCGGGCCCTCGTCGAGACCCACGACCGGCCCGCCGAGGTACAGCTGGCCCGCGCCCGGATGCTGGAGAGGACCGTACGGCTGCTGGTGTCCTGCCGTGCCATCACCGAGACGGACAGCTCGCCCGCCCGCGAGAAGCTCGCCGGGATGCCGCGCGCGCTGCGCTTCGCCAGCCCCCGGGCGGCCGAGGACTGGCTGCGCGTCCGCGGCCCGGCGCTGCTCGCCTCGGCCCGGCTCGCGGTCGCCGACGGGGAACTGGACACCCTGGCCCGACGGCTGATGGCGGCCCTGGTGCGGGCGATGGTCGTCCATTTCGGCACCAGGGCCGCGGCATCCGACCTGTACGGCGTCCACCGGCTCGTCCTGGACGTCGCCGAGCGCCGGAACCTGCCCCGGGAGAAGGCCGCGGCCCTGCTCAATCTCGCGGACCTGGACGCGCAGACCGGCCGCAGGACCGACGCCCTCGCCCGCTACCGGGCCGCGCTGGACGCCGGACGCGAGGCGAACGATCCCTACGCGACGGGCCGCGCGATGGAATCCGTAGGCGGTGCCCACCAGGAGCTCGGGGACCACGACCGGGCCGCCGACTGGTACGGCAGGGCGCTCGCGCAGCGGCTCGCGCGGGGCGAGCGGGTGGACGCGGCCCGGCTGTACGGCCGTATCGCCACCGCGCACACCTACGCGGGCCGCTACGGGGAAGCGCTGGTCAACTGGCGCGCCGCGGTCGCGGGACACCGCAAGGAGGGCGATGTCGCGGCCCAGGCGCGGGCGTTGAGCGAGATGGCACGCGTCCAGGAGTACGCGGGACGGCCCGAGGAGTCGCTGCGCACCTGCCAGGAGGCCGTCGAGTGGGCGCGCCGCGCGGACGACGCGCGCCTGCAGGCCGCGCTGCAGCTCAGGCTGGCCGACACCCTGGACCGGCTCGGCGACCCGGCCGCCGCCCGGCTGCACCGCGCGGCGGCCGAGCGCATGCTGGGAGATGAGCTGTCGGAGAGCGTATCCGGCATGGAACACGACGCTAACGCCTACGAAATCCGTAGTGCATCGGCTGAAGATTGATGCATTGAAAGGCTAGACAGAGAGAACCCCTTCATTAGACTGGCTCTGCCGCGTTCTTCCGTGGTGTCTCCCGGTGTGCTCCCGTACGTCGGGTATGACATGCATTGCCTGGCTTGCATCGCCTCGGCATGCATAGCCCCAGAGCCCTCTGAGTCAAGGACCGTGATCGACGTGAAGGTCGGCATCCCCCGCGAGGTCAAGAACAACGAGTTCCGGGTGGCCATCACCCCCGCCGGCGTGCACGAGCTGGTGCGCCACGGCCACCAGGTCTTCGTCGAGCAGAACGCCGGCGTCGGCTCCTCGATCACGGACGAGGAGTACGTCCTCGCCGGTGCGCGGATCCTCCCCACGGCCGACGAGGTCTGGGCCACCGCCGACCTGCTGCTGAAGGTCAAGGAGCCCATCGCGGAGGAGTACCACCGCCTCCGCAAGGACCAGACGCTCTTCACCTACCTGCACCTGGCCGCCTCCCGGGAGTGCACGGACGCCCTCCTGGAGTCCGGCACCACGGCCATCGCCTACGAGACCGTCGAGCTCCCCAGCCGCGCGCTGCCGCTGCTCGCCCCGATGTCCGAGGTCGCGGGCCGTCTCGCCCCGCAGGTCGGCGCCTACCACCTGATGCGCGCCAACGGCGGCCGCGGTGTCCTGCCCGGCGGTGTCCCCGGCGTGCTCGCGGGCCGGGCCGTCGTGATCGGCGGCGGTGTCTCCGGCTGGAACGCCGCGCAGATCGCCATCGGCATGGGCTTCCACGTGACCCTGCTCGACCGCGACATCAACAAGCTGAAGGAGGCGGACAAGATCTTCGGCACGAAGATCCAGACCGTCGTCTCGAACTCCTTCGAGCTGGAGAAGGCCTGCCTCGAGGCCGACCTCGTCATCGGTGCCGTGCTGATCCCCGGCGCCAAGGCCCCGAAGCTGGTCACCAACGAGCTCGTCGCGCGGATGAAGCCGGGAAGTGTTCTTGTCGACATCGCGATCGACCAGGGCGGCTGCTTCGAGGACTCGCGTCCCACCACGCACGCCGAGCCGACCTTCCCGGTCCACAACTCGGTCTTCTACTGCGTCGCCAACATGCCCGGCGCGGTGCCCAACACCTCGACGTACGCGCTGACCAATGCCACGCTGCCGTACATCGTCGAGCTCGCGAACCGCGGCTGGGTCGAGGCCCTGCGCCGTGACGACGCGCTGGCCAAGGGTCTGAACACCCATGACGGCAAGGTTGTCTACCGTGAGGTCGCCGAGGCGCACGGGTTGGAGCACGTCGAGCTGGAGAGCCTGCTCGGCTGAGAGCCCGGCGGCTCCCAGGAGTCGACATCGCGGCCGACTCCGCTCCGGCAAAAGGCGATACGTCAACACAGGTCGTCAACAGCACACACCCGGCCGGACCTTGCCAGACAGGGTCCGGCCGGGTGTGTGTCGGGTCACTGGGGGACACTCGTTCAACTCGCCGCGAACGTAACTCTTCAACCGATTCGCACACCGGTGAAACCTGCCGTGCGACGGCCTTACGCCCTTGACAGAGGGGTGTTCGGTTGCCGACACATCGGGTCGGGTCCGGCGGATTGTGTTGCTGCGGAGCGGTGACACGCCATAGAGTCGCCAATCGTCGGCATGGTGCCACGCTGACCTATCTAGAAGTTTCCTGGTCACCAAGGAGGTAAGACGACTTGTGAATGAGTCGACATTTACTCCCGGGGGTGGTCAACCAGGAATGCCGGCGCGGGGCCAGGCCCCCACGGGGCTCGAGGCTGTCGGCTCCGTCGCTGTCCGCACCTTCGCGGCCCATCAGAGTCCCCCCAGAACAGGGCTGACCCAGCCAGCACACCCGAGCATGGATGGCCATCACGTGAACGCCATGGCCGGCAACGGAAGTGGCGAGAACCACACCCACTTCGCCGACTACGACGAACTGCCCGAGGGGCACTTCTACGACCCCGACGCCGAATACGAGCCCGATCCGGAGTACGCGGCCACGCTCGCGCCCGACGCGGCCCGTCAGCGCCGTGAGCGCATCGGCCCGACGGGGCGCCCGCTGCCCTACTTCCCGATCCCGGGTCCGCTGACCAGTCACGGCCCCGCGACGATCATCGCGATGTGCAACCAGAAGGGCGGCGTGGGCAAGACCACGTCGACCATCAACCTGGGTGCCGCGCTGGCGGAGTACGGACGCCGGGTGCTGCTCGTCGACTTCGACCCGCAGGGCGCGCTGTCCGTGGGTCTCGGCGTCAACCCGATGGAGCTCGACCTCACCGTCTACAACCTGCTCATGGAGCGGGGCATGGCGGCCGACGAGGTGCTCCTGAAGACGGCGGTCCCGAACATGGACCTGCTGCCCAGCAACATCGACCTGTCCGCCGCCGAGGTGCAACTGGTGAGCGAGGTCGCCCGCGAGTCCACCCTGCAGCGCGCCCTGAAGCCGCTGATGGCCGACTACGACTACATCGTGATCGACTGCCAGCCCTCGCTCGGCCTGCTCACCGTGAACGCGCTGACGGCGGCCCACAAGGTGATCGTGCCGCTGGAGTGCGAGTTCTTCGCGCTGCGCGGGGTCGCCCTGCTCACCGAGACCATCGAGAAGGTCCAGGAGCGGCTCAACCCCGAGCTGGAACTCGACGGCATCCTCGCCACGATGTACGACTCCCGCACGGTGCACAGCCGTGAGGTGCTCGCGCGCGTCGTCGAGGCCTTCGACGAGCACGTCTACCACACCGTGATCGGCCGGACCGTCCGCTTCCCGGAGACCACCGTCGCCGGTGAGCCGATCACCACGTACGCCTCCAACTCCGTCGGCGCCGCCGCCTATCGCCAGCTCGCCAGGGAGGTGCTCGCCCGGTGTCACGCCGAGTGAGTCTGCCGGGGGCCGACGAACTGTTCCGTACCACCGGGGGAATGGCGCTCCAGGCGTCCACGCCCTCACGCCGGACCAACGGCGAGGCCCGGGTGCCGGCTCCGGCCGGCGAGAGCGACGCGGCGGCCGCGGGGGAGGACACGCCCCAGTCGGTGCCCGTCCAGGGCGGTGACGGCGAGGGCGACGAACACGTCGCCGCCGACACCGAGTCGGGCGGTTCGGGGGAGTCCCGCAGCCGGGGCACCGCCGCGGACCGCTCGGCGCGCCGCCAGACGGCGCAGGAAGGTTCTGCCGCCTCCGCCGCCGGCCAGCAGTCGCGCAAGCGGCAGCGCGCCGCCAACCGCCGGCCCAGCGGGCGGGAGCGGCACGACGAGAAGATCACCGTGTACGTGTCCGCCGAGGAGCTGATGGACCTCGAGCACGCGCGCCTGGTGCTCCGCGGCGAGCACGGCCTCGCCGTCGACCGCGGGCGGATCGTCCGGGAGGCGGTCGCCGTCGTCCTGGCCGATCTGGAATCCCGCGGGGACGCGAGCATTCTCGTACGCAGGCTGCGCGGGCGGTAGCGGTAGCCTGCGACGGCTATGACCTCGAATGTCCCGCCTCCGTCCGCCGCCTCCGGCGGTCGTCGGCGTGCGCTGGGGCGCGGGCCGGGAACGGCGCCGGCACCGCCCGAGCCGCCCGGCGGACCGCCGGAGCAACCCGCGGAGGGTGCCGAGCCGCCCGGGACGTCAGGGGAACCCGAGGAGGGGCGCCGGCCGTCCACGGGACCCGGGGCGCCGGCCGAGTCCTCCGGGACGCCCGGAAAGAGCACTGAGCCGCCCGCTGCGCCCACGGGGCCGGCCGACCGGCCCCGGACGCCCGGGGGGCCCGCCGAGGCGGCTCAGGGGCCCGTGGGAGCCGACGGACCTCCGCGGAATCCCACCGGTCCGGCCGTACCGCCCTCCGAACCGGCCGAGGCGCCCGGAGAAGGCGCCGGGCCGTCCGGGGAGCCCGCGACGCCGGTCGATCCCTCCGGGCCGCCCGAAGCGGGCGGAGGACCCTCCGAGACGCCCACCGGGACGGTCGGGCCGCTCTCCGCCACCGCCTCCGTGGCGACCGCGCCGCCGGGGACGTCGCCGGACACACCACCGCGGACGCCCGTCGAGCGGCAGGGGACGCCCGGCGGGGTGTCCGTACCGGGGCCGGAGCCTGAGTCGGCGGTCCGGCCCTCCGGCGTACGGACCGGCCCCTCCGGGACGGCGGTCGGCGCCCCCGATACGGCGGCGGACGCCCCCGAGACGGCGGCGGACGGCTCCGGTGCCGCTTCCGGGGGAGCCGGTGACGGGGTCTTCAAGGTGCGGCTGTCGAACTTCGAGGGCCCCTTCGACCTGCTGCTCCAGCTGATCTCCAAGCACCGGCTCGATGTCACGGAAGTGGCGCTGTCCAAGGTCACCGACGAGTTCATGGCGCACATCCGGGCGATGGGCCCGGACTGGGACCTCGACCAGACCACCGAGTTCCTGGTCGTCGCGGCCACCCTGCTCGATCTGAAGGCGGCCCGGCTGCTGCCGACCGCCGAGGTCGAGGACGAGGCCGATCTGGCCCTTCTGGAGGCACGGGACCTGCTCTTCGCGCGACTGCTCCAGTACCGCGCGTACAAACAGATCGCGGACATCTTCAACGCCCGCCTCGACGAGGAGGCCCGCCGCTACCCCCGCACCGTCGGGCTGGAGCCCCATCACGCCGCCCTGCTGCCCGAGGTCGTCATCAGCATCGGGGCGGAGGGGTTCGCCAGACTCGCCGTGAAGGCGATGCAGCCGCGGCCCAAGCCGCAGGTGTACGTCGACCACATCCACGCGCCGCTCGTCAGCGTGCGGGAACAGGCCGGGATCGTCGTGGCACGGCTCCGGGAGCTCGGCGAGGCCAGTTTCCGTTCGCTCGTCGAGGACACCGACGACACCCTGACCGTGGTGGCCCGGTTCCTCGCCCTGCTGGAGCTCTACCGGGAGAAGGTCGTCGCCCTGGACCAGGAAGAGGCGCTCGGGGACCTGATGGTGCGCTGGACGGGCGGGGAGGACGCCGGCCCGCCGAGGGTGACCGACGAGTTCGACCGGCCCGCGGAAGCGGTGAAGGACGCCACAGGGCGCGGGACCGAGGAGGAGAAAACGTGAGCGAGGAGACCGACGACACCCCCGCGGGGCCGCGCACGGTCGCCGACCTCGATCTCAGGCCCGCCCTGGAGGCCGTCCTGATGGTGGTCGACGAGCCCGCGACCGAGGAACACCTCGCGAAGATCCTCGAGCGGCCCAGGCGGCAGATCGCGGACGCGCTGCGCGCGCTGGCCGACGAGTACACCGTCCAGGGCCGCGGATTCGAGCTCAGACCGATCGCGGGCGGCTGGCGTTTCTACTCACGTCCCGACTTCGCGAGCGCCGTCGAACGCTTCGTCCTGGACGGCCAGCAGGCCCGTCTCACCCAGGCGGCCCTGGAGACGCTCGCCGTGGTCGCGTACCGCCGGCCGGTCAGCAGATCCAGGGTCTCGGCGGTCCGCGGAGTCAACTGCGACGGCGTGATGCGCACCCTCCTCCAGCGCGGTCTGGTCGAGGAGGCGGGCACGGAACCCGAAACAGGTGCGATCCTGTACACGACGACGAACTACTTCCTGGAGCGAATGGGCCTGCGCGGTCTGGACGAGCTCCCGGAGCTCGCGCCCTTCCTCCCCGAGGCGGACGCGATCGAAGCAGAGACGCTGGAAGGGGTCCCGTCGTTCGATCCGGATGCACCGGATGCAGACGTAGACGACACGACGACGACGGAACTTTGATGCGAAGCAGTGGCAGTGGCAGTGGCAGGAACAGCGGGAGCGGTAACCCGCGCGGCGCCGGCGGGAGCGGTGGCTCGCGCGGCAGCGGCGGCTCGCGCGGTGACGGTCCCTCGCGCGGCAGCGGTGGGAGCGGCGGCTCGCGCGGCGGTGGCAGTGGGGGAAGCGGTGGCGCGCGCGGCAGCGGTGGCGCGCGCGGTGGCGGCAACCCCAGGGGTACCGGTGGCGGCGGCTCGTGGGGGACCGGCGGCGGCTCGCAGCCGAGGAGCGCGGCGGCAGGCCGTGACGACCAGCCGAAGCGTCCCAGCAAGCCCCGTCCCGAGGAGCGTCGCTACGACGTAGGCCCCGGGGGTACGCACGAAGGCCCGAAGTCGGGGCGTGGCGCCTCGGCGCGCGGTGGCGCCAAGGGCGGCCCCAAGCAGGGCCAGCAGCGCGGCGGCCGTACGGAGCCGGCGCGCTCCCGCGAGTTCGAGACCCGGACCGAGGAGCGCAACCGCGACCGGTACGCGGGCAAGCCCGAGATCAAGACGCCCAAGACCTTCCCGGGCGCCGAGGAGGAGGGCGAGCGCCTGCAGAAGATCCTCGCGCGAGCGGGCTACGGCTCCCGGCGCGCCTGCGAGGAGCTGGTGGACCAGGCCAGGGTCGAGGTCAACGGCGAGATCGTCCTGGAGCAGGGTCTCCGGGTCGACACGGAGAAGGACGAGATCAAGGTCGACGGGCTGACCGTCGCGACGCAGTCGTACCAGTTCTTCTCGCTGAACAAGCCGTTCGGTGTCGTCTCCACGATGGAGGACAACGAGGGCCGTCAGTGCCTCGGCGACTACGTGACGAACCGCGAGACGCGGCTCTTCCACGTGGGCCGGCTCGACACCGAGACCGAGGGTGTCATCCTGCTCACCAACCACGGCGAGCTGGCGCACCGGCTGACCCACCCCAAGTACGGCGTGAAGAAGGTCTACCTCGCGCACATCGTGGGCCCGATCCCGCGTGACCTGGGCAAGCGGCTCAAGGACGGCATCCAGCTGGAGGACGGGTACGCCAAGGCGGACCACTTCCGGGTCGTCGAGCAGACCGGCAAGAACTACCTCGTCGAGGTGACCCTGCACGAGGGCCGCAAGCACATCGTGCGCCGCATGCTCGCCGAGGCCGGCTTCCCGGTCGACAAGCTGGTGCGCGTCTCCTTCGGCCCGATCACCCTGGGCGACCAGAAGTCGGGCTGGCTGCGCCGCCTGTCGAACACCGAGGTCGGCATGCTGATGGCCGAGGTCGGTCTCTAGATCCCGGAGTCCGGCGGCCCGCGCGGCCGCCGGGAGCCCCACGCGTACGACGGCCGGTCCCGGAACCTTTTCCGGGGCCGGCCGATTCGTTTTCGCCGCCGGGCCGGTCTGTACCCGTGAACGGACCACCGGTGCGCCCGACGCGTCCCGGTGCGACGAAGGGAGCGGCGATGACCGCGACGACGGACCGCGACGAGTTCGTCCGGCTGACCGGTCCGTACCGGCGGGAGCTGCTCGCCCACTGTTACCGCATGCTCGGTTCGGCCGACGACGCCGAGGACCTCGTCCAGGAGACGTATCTGCGGGCCTGGCGGTCCTACGAGGGGTACGAGGGCCGGGCCTCCTTGCGCACCTGGCTCTACCGGATCGCCACCAACACCTGTCTGACGGCGCTGGAGGGGCGGGGGCGCCGTCCCCTGCCCACCGGGCTCGGCGGGCCGTCCGGCGGGCCCGAGGAGCCGCTGCGGGCCCCCGCGACCGACATCCCCTGGCTCCAGCCGCTGCCCGACACGCTCGTCGACCCCGCGACGGTCGTCGCGGCGCGCGGAAGCCTGCGGCTCGCCCTGGTCGCCGCGCTGCAGAACCTGCCCGCCCGGCAGCGGGCCGTGCTCATCCTGCGGGACGTGCTGGCCTGGCGGGCGTCCGAGGTCGCCGCCCTGCTCGGCACCTCGACCGCGGCGGTCAAGAGCATCCTCCAGCGCGCGCGTGCCCGGCTCGACGAGGTCGCCCCGGAGGAGGATCTGGTGGTCGAGCCCGAGGGGGCCGACGACCGGGAACTCCTCGACCGCTACATGTCGGCCTTCGAGAACGCCGACATGGACGCGCTGCTGGGGCTGCTGCGGGACGGGGTGGAGCTGGAGATGCCGCCCCACCTGGAGTGGTTCAGCGGCACGAAGGACGTCCTGCGGTTCCTGCGCGTACGGGTCCTGTCCGGGCGCGAGGCGGGCTGGATCCGCATGCTGCCGGTCCGGGCCAACGGGCAGCCCGCGGTGGCGGCGTACGAGCGCGGGGCCGACGGGGTGCTCCGGGCGCACTCGGTGCAGGTGCTCACCGTCGAGGAGCGCCGGGTCGCGCGGCTCACCGTGTTCCTGGACCCGGGGCGGTTCGCGGGATTCGGCCTCCCCCTGGACCTCCCGTGAACTCGGGGGAGCTCCTGGACCGGTCGCTCGCGTACGCGCTGGGCGGGGTCGCCGCCGTGCCGCGCGAGGGCCTGGGGCGGCCGACGCCGTGCGCCGCGTGGGACCTGGGGGAGTTGCTCCGCCACCTCGACGACTCGGTGGACGCGCTCCACGAGGGCGTCGCGGACGGGCGGATCGGGCTGTGTCCCGGCGCCCCGGCCGCCGATCCGGTGGGCGCCTTCCGCGAGCGGGCCCGCGCCCTCCTCGGCGCCTGGGCCGCCGGGTCCGGCGAGCCGTCCACCCCGGTCGTGGGGGACCGGTCCATGGACCGGGGACTGCTGGCGGCTGTCGGCGCCCTGGAGATCGCGGTGCACGGCTGGGACGTCGCGCGGTCCTGCGGGCGACCGCGGCCGATCCCGTCCGGACTCGCCGTCGAACTGCTGACGGTGGCGCACCTCGTGGTGACCGACGCCGACCGCGGGGTGCGCTTCGCCGATCCGGTGGACCCGCCCGCGTCGGCCTGTCCCGGTGACGTGCTCCTCGCGTTCCTGGGACGGAGACCCCGGGCGCGATTCCTTTTCGGCGCGGCGCCGGTCGGTCCTCCGTGAGTGATCCTCACGGAAGGAACCGTCATGACCGACACCACCGCACGCGCCCCCGTCAGCCGGCGGCCCGCCGCGCCCGCACGGCGGGCGTGGACGGTCGTCCTGGCCGGACTGGGAGCGCTGCTCTGCTCCCTCGACGTGGTCGTCGTGGCGACCGCGCTGCCCGCCCTGCGGGCCGACTTCGGGGCGAGCCTGTCCGACCTGGAGTGGACGATCAACGCGTACAACCTCGTCTTCGCCTGTCTCACCCTGACCGGCGCCGCGCTCGGCGACCGCTTCGGGCGGCGCCGCATGTACGTCGTCGGGCTCGCCGTCTTCACGCTGGCCTCGGCTCTCGCGGCCCTGGCCGGGGGACCGGGTCAGCTGATCGCCGCGCGGGTGCTCCAGGGCGCCGGCGCCGCCGTCCTGCTGCCGCTCACGCTGACCCTGATCAGCGAGGCGTTCCCGGCCGAGAAGCGGGGCGTCGCCATCGGGGTGTGGGGTGGCGTGACGGGCCTCGGCGTCGCGGCCGGGCCCGTGCTCGGCGGCGCCGTCACCGAGGGCCTGTCCTGGCAGTGGATCTTCTGGCTGAACGTGCCGACGGGGCTCGCGATGCTGCCCCTGGCCGCCGCCAAGTTGCGGGAGAGCCATGGTCCGCGTCCGCAACTCGACGTCGTGGGGCTGCTGTTGGCCGGTGTCGGCCTGACCGGCCTCGCCTGGGCGCCGGTGCGGGCCCCGCAGGCGGGCTGGGCGAGCGCCGAGGTGCTGGGCGCGCTGGCCGTCGGAGTCGTCTTCGTGGCGGCCTTCCTCGGCTGGGAGCGGTCGCGGGCGCGGTACCCGATGCTGCCCCTCGGGTACTTCCGCGAGCGTGCCTTCTCCACCGCCAACGGCGTCGCGTTCCTGACGTTCATGTCGCTGCTCGGTTCGCTGTTCATGATCACGCAGCTGTTCCAACTGGGGCTCGGGAACTCGCCGTTGCAGACCGGGGTCCGCATCCTGGTGTGGACCGGCATGCCGCTGCTCGTGGCACCGCTCGCGGGCGCCCTCGCCGACCGGATCGGGAACCGGCCGTTCATGCTCGGAGGGCTCGTCCTCCAGGCGGCCGGCCTCGCGCTGCTGGCTCGGCAGGTGCGGCCCGGTGTCGACTACGGACAGCTGGTGCTGCCGTTGATCGTGGCGGGCATCGGCATCTCCATGGTCTTCCCCACCGTCGCGAACGCCGTCACCTCCTCGGTGCCGCCCGCCGACGCGGGCGTCGCCGCCGGTGTCAACAACGCGCTGCGTGAACTGGGCGGAGTCTTCGGGGTCGCCGTGGCCGCGGCCGTGTTCACGCGTGACGGGGGCTACGGCTCGGCGGAGGACTTCGTCGACGGCTGCGGTCCGGCGCTGTGGGTCTCGGCGGGCGTCGCGGCCCTGGGGGCGCTCGTCGCGGCATTCGCTCCGGCGCGCACCCGGGCGCGGGAGTCAGGCGCGCGCCGTGCCGAGGTCCGGCGGCCGGAGGTGTCGCGCGCCAGGGTCCAGGGGTGACGCGAACGGTCTCCGGCCGTCGCCGCACACCTTCCGTCGCCCCCGCCGCAGACGCCCACGATTTTCCCGGCGCGCGTTCGAGAAACCGCAACTTCCCGAGTTGAGGACCTTGTTGGTATCCTCCCGCCCCCTTTATAGTCGTACTGACCATAGTCAGTGTGACCATAAAGGGGGCGGGGAGTGCCGACAGGACAAGGTCGCGCGCCGGGCGGTTCGGCGCCCGAGGGGTATGACAAGTACGCCTTCGAGCCCTTCGCCGTCACCGTCGACCTGGCCGTCCTGACGGTGCGCGCGGGCGCACTCCAGGTGCTCCTCGTCGAGCGGGGCCAGGAACCGTACGCCGGCCGCTGGGCCCTGCCCGGCGGTTTCGTGCTGCCCCACGAGTCCGCGGAGGAGGCGGCCCGCCGCGAACTCGCCGAGGAGACCGGCCTGTCGGACATCTCGGGCCTGCACCTGGAGCAGCTGCGCACCTACAGCGAACCCGACCGCGACCCCCGTATGCGGATCGTCTCCGTGGCGTTCGCCGCGCTGCTGGCCGACGCCCCCGAGCCGCACGGCGGCGGTGACGCGGCGCAGGCCCAGTGGCTGCGGTTCAACGCGCTCGGCCCGCTCGCCTTCGACCACGACCGGATCCTCGCCGACGCCCACGATCGCGTCGGCGGCAAGCTGGAGTACTCCTGCCTCGCCACCTCCTTCTGCCCGCCCGAGTTCACCCTCGGAGAACTGCAGCAGGTCTACGAGACCGTGTGGGGCACCGTGCTCGACCGGCCCAACTTCCGGCGCAAGGTGCTCGCGACGCCGGGATTCGTCGAACAGATCCCCGGCGCCGCGCGCCTCACCGGAGGCCGGGGCAAGCCCGCCGCCCTCTACCGCGCGGGCGGCGCCAAAGTCCTGCACCCACCCCTGCTGCGACCCACCTCGGAAGGACGGCCCTGATGACCACCACGACCCTCGCGAAGCGCGCCGCCACCGGATCCCTGATAGGCCTGGCCCTCGGTGACGCGCTCGGGTTCCCGACCGAGTTCAACTCCGTGCCCGCCATCCTCGACAAGTGCGGCCCCTGGCGGCAGATGGCGCTGCCCCGGCCCGCGATCGTCACCGACGACACCCAGATGACGCTGGCGCTGGCGCGGGGGCTGCGCACGGCGATGAACCGCGGCCTGCTCGGTCCGCTGCGGATGGAGCGGCCGGTGCGCGAGGAGTTCGTGGACTGGTACCAGTCGCCCGAGAACAACCGCGCCCCCGGCCGGACGTGCCTCGTGGCCTGCAACCTCCTCAAGAACGAGAAGCGCCGCTGGCAGGAGGCCAGCCAGATCGGCTCCAAGGGCTGCGGCGCCAACATGCGCGTCGCCCCCGTCGGACTCGTCCGCGGGCTCAGCGACGAACAGCGCGCGGGCGCCGCGCAGCTGCAGGCCGCGCTGACCCACGGCCACCCCACCGCGCTGGCCGCCGCGGACCTCACCGCGCACGCGGTCTGGCTGCTCACCCAGGGCGTCGAACCGATGGGGCTGGTCGGCCGGCTGCGCTCGTACGCGTACGAGAACCGGCACCGCTACCACTCCCGCTGGCTCGGCGACCTGTGGACCTTCAGCGAGGACGGCACGCCGGAGCAGTACATCTCCCGCGGCTGGGACGAGTGCCTCGGCGCCCTGGACAACCTCCGGCACGCCGTACGCACCGTCTCGCCCGAGACCGACCCCTGCATGGCCACCGGCGGCGGCTGGGTCGCCGAGGAGGCCCTCGCCACCGGCCTGCTGTGC
Source organism: Streptomyces sp. NPDC002580 (assembly GCF_042889485.1). NCBI lineage: Bacteria > Bacillati > Actinomycetota > Actinomycetes > Kitasatosporales > Streptomycetaceae > Streptomyces > Streptomyces sp. NPDC002580. The sequence continues at coordinate 37,490 of NZ_JBIAQZ010000006.1, forward strand.
TTCCTGCTGTTCGTCGACGAACCCGTCACGGCCCTGCGCCGGGCCGCCTGCACCTCGGGCGACTCCGACTCGATCGCCTGCCTGACCGGGGCGTTCGCGGGCGCCTACCACGGCTCGGACGCCTGGCCGACGTCCTGGGCCGACCGCATCGAGTACCAGGGCGACCTGATGTCACTGGGGGCGCTCTGGGACGCTTGAGGGATGACAGACGTCCTCGGCATCGGTACCGACCTCGCGAGCCTGGTGGGCGAACAGCCCGACCCCGTGCTCTTCGCCACCGTCTCCGGGGCGCACCTGTACGGCTTCCCCTCGCGCGACTCCGACGTCGACCTGCGCGGCGTCCACCTGCTGCCGACGGCCGACCTGGTCGGGCTCCGCGAGCCGGAGGAGACCCGGTCGCGCATGTGGGACGAGGCCGGGGTCGAGATGGACCTGGTCACCCACGACCTGCGCAAGTTCGTACGCCTGATGCTGCGGCGCAACGGATACGTGCTGGAGCAGCTGCTCTCCCCGCTCGTCGTGCGCACCGGCGACGACCACCGCGAGCTGATCTCGTTCGCGCCGGGCGTGCTCACCCGCCACCACGCCCACCACTACCGGGGCTTCGCCACCACGCAGTGGCGGCTCTTCGAGAGGACCGGCGAACTCAAGCCGTTGCTCTACACGTTCCGCGTGCTGCTCACCGGCATCCACCTCATGCGAACCGGCGAGGTCCAAGCGGACCTGCCGACGCTGGCCGGACAGATCTCCTCGCCCGCCTACCTGCCGGACCTGATCGCCGCGAAGGCCGAGCGGGAGCACGGGGCCGCCGACGTCCCCCGGGCACGCGTGGAGCAGGACATGGCGCGGCTGCACACCCTCCTCGACGAGGCGCAGGACGCCTCAGCGCTGCCGGACGCCCCGTCCGCGTACGACGCCCTGCACGACTTCGTCGTCCGGGTCCGCCGCGACGGCGTCCGGGGCGGGGCGGCCGGTCCGGGCATCCGCGAGGACGGCTTCGGCGTCCTGGAGCGCTGAGGCGCGGCGCACCCGGATCAGGAAGTCCTCCACGCGCGCGTGGTCCGGCTCCGGCGGGAGCGGGCTGCGGTCGGCCGCCTCCGCGGCCTCCGCCGCCAGCCGGGACATCCAGGTGTCGACCTCGCCCCAGGAGAGCTCGCCCCGCTTCACCGCGAGCAGCGGCTCGCGCTGCTCCCGTACGTCGATCGTCAGGGAACCGGTGCGCAGCAGGTCGCGCGAACTCATCAGGAGGCGCAGCAGATGCATGGCGTGCTTCCAGCGCGGCGCGCCGTGCGTGCGGAGGTCCGCCTCCAGCTTCTTCCGCTGGCCGACGGCGTACCGGGCGAACGTCTCGTGCGCCTGCCGGGAGAGGAACGCCTCCCGCAGGGCGAGGAGTTCCTCTCCCGTGTCGTCCACGTACTCGACCAGCGGGGAGTGCAGGCACTCCAGGATGTTCGGGTTGGCGCGCAGCGCGAGCGCGCAGAACCGCTCCAGCTCCCAGCTGAACTGCTCCTCGGCCGGCCCCTCGACATGCGTCGGCGGCTTCTCGAAACGCCAGAAGAGGGCGGTCGGGGCGAGGAAGACGCCCCGGCGGTCCGTGTCGCTGTCGTCCGTGGCCAGCCCGAACGCGCGTGACCCCATCACGCAGGAGTAGACCGTGTGGTCCCGCACCAGGCCGCCCGGCACGGAGGAGAGGGCGGGCGAGGAGGACCCGGACGGCGCTGTGGACCCGTGGGGCCCCGCCGCCGGGGACGCGGTCGACGACGGGGGCGCCAGGGGTGCGCGAGGCTCGGAAGGCATGCCCGGAGCGTACGGGCCGGCTCACGCCAGCCGGATCGAGTCCCCCTCCACGGTGATCTTCTCCGCGGGCAGCGGACGCGGCGCGGGACCGCCCTTCACCGCCCCGTCCTGGACGCTGAACCTGCTCTGGTGGCAAGGGCAGTCGATGGTTCCGTCCGCGACGGTGTCCACGGTGCATCCCTGGTGCGTGCAGATCGCCGAGAACGCCTTGAAGTCGCCCTTCACCGGCTGGGTGACCACGATCTTCCGGTCCTTGAAGATCTTGCCGCCGCCGACCGGGATCTCGCTCGTGGCGGCGAGCCGCTCGCCGCTGGAGGCCTTCGGGGAGGAGTCCGAGGAGCTGTCGCCCTCGCCGTACGAACTGCACCCGGCGAGCAGCGCGGACGCCCCCGCCGCGAGAATCACCGTGCGTCGCGTCGAGCGGTCGGTCATGTCGTCACTCCGAAGGTGCGGAAGAACCAGAGGGCGGACGTCAGCCAGAGGGCCGTGAGTACGGCGAAGACCAGGCCGCCGACGATCGGCAGCAGCCAGCCGGGCAGGCGCTCCCAGCGGAGCAGCAGCATCTTGGCACTGAAGACACCGAAGAAGAAGCAACCCAGGAGCGAGTGCCACAGAACGCGCGGTTCGTACGTCTGATAGCCCAACGCGTACAGGCAGTGCACCGCGACCGGCACCGCCACCAGGAACGCGATCCGCCCCGACCACCGGTGCAGGGTCGACGCCCAGCCAGGGCCCGGCAGTCTTCCGTACATCATGAGCGCCGAGACGAACTGGACGAGCGCGAAGAAGAACGCCGTCGTCGCGAGCCATGACTTCACGGCGCCGGTGCTGCTGAAGCCGGCGAGGTTGAAGGCCGTCCCGGCCGGGTCGTGCGCCTTGCCGTAGGCGCCGAGGCCGACCGCGACCGCCGCGGCGACCAGGGCCGGGACGAGATAGCGGGCCGGGCTCGGGCCGTCCCGGCCGGGTGGTGCGGAGGGGAAGCCCTGGGTGGCGGAGTTCGGGTCCACGGTCATGAACTTGCTCCCTGCGGAAGAGGGTCAGGGGACGACGGGACGCGCGACGATCTTCTGTCCGTCGATCGTCACGGCGCCGGTCTCCGGGTCGATCTCCGGTGCCGCCGACGGCGTGCCGTCGCGCTCGACGACACCGACCTGCTTTCCGTCGGGCAGCACGATCCAGCCGCCGTCGACCTTCGCGCCGCGCACGGTGGCCGTCGCCCGGTACAGCCCGGACGGCTTGACCGTCTTGTCCGCCCTGAAGCCGTAGCGCTGCCCGCCGACCGCGGCGGTGCCGTCGATCCGCTTGCCGTCCCGGAGCTTTCCGTCCAGCACGTCGCCGTGGCCGCCCGTGAGCTTCATGGTGCCGTCGTCCTTCACGTCACCCTTGAGCCAGGACTCCTTGTCGTGGCCGTCGCAGAAGTACGCGATCGCCTTGCCGCCGCGCACGGACACGGCGACCGCCGAGGAGTCGTCGTCGGTACGGCCCGCGTAGTCGGCGTTGGCCACGGCCCCGCGGGTCGGCGACGGCCTGGGCGACACTCCGGGAGACGGCGAGGCCGAGGCCGACGCGGAGACGGAGGCCGACGGCGCGCCGGGTGACACGGAGGCGCCGGGCGGCTCCTCCTGGTACGACGACGCGTTCTTCGTCCCCGTCGTCGCGTTGAGCGACAACAGGAACACGCCGAGCACAAGCCCCGCGAGAAGAGTGAGAAGGGGTCCTGGACGCTTCATTCGAGCCTCCCCCGAGGCGAGTCTCCTGCAATGAGAACGGACCGTCGCGCCCACGTCCAGAGGCGTACGGGCGTGTTCTCACCAAAAGTAGCGGAACAGGGCGATTCAAGTGACATCGGCGGAGTCCGGGACCGGCCGGTGACGGCCTCGGAACCCGGCGCGGGGCCGTCTCGTCAGGCGGGCGGCCCGCGCCCCCGGGTGAGGGGCTGACTACGCTGGTGGGACACGACGTGTACGCAGATCAGCGAGGAGTATCACCGTGGCGGTACGAGCGGTCCGGGGCGCCGTCCAACTGGAACGGGACGAGGCCGGCCACATGGACGAGCAGGTCAGCGAGCTGCTCAACGCCATCCTGGAGCGCAACGCGCTCACCACGGACGACCTGATCAGCATCTGGTTCACGGCGACACCGGATCTGCACAGCGACTTCCCGGCCGCCGCGGCGCGGGGGCTCGGCATCGTCGACGTCCCCCTGATCTGCGCGCAGGAACTGGACATAGAGGGCGCTATGCCCCGGGTCGTCCGTGTTCTCGCGCACATCGAGTCCGACCGGCCGCGCGCCGACATCGCGCACGTCTACCTGGGCACCGCGGGAGCGCTCCGCAAGGACATCGCCCAGTGAGGACCGCACTCGTCATCGGAACAGGGCTGATCGGCACGTCCGCGGCCCTCGCGCTCGCCGCCCGCGGCGTCACCGTCCACCTCACCGACCGCGATCCGGAGCAGGCCCGTACGGCCGCCGCGCTGGGCGCCGGGACGGACGAGGCGCCCGAGGGACCCGTCGACCTCGCGATCGTCGCCGCACCGCCCGCGCATGTCGCCGCGACCCTCGCGGACGCCATGCGGCGCGGTCTCGCCCGCGGCTACCTGGACGTCGCCAGCGTCAAGGGCGGTCCGCGCCGCGAGCTGGAGGCGCTCGGCCTCGACCTCGCCCCCTACATCGGCACGCACCCCATGTCGGGCCGGGAGAAGTCCGGCCCGCTGGCCGCGACCGGCGACCTTTTCGAGGGACGCCCCTGGGTGCTCACGCCGACCCGGGACACGGACACCGAGGTGCTGAACCTCGCCCTGGAACTGGTGTCGCACTGCCGCGCGGTCCCCGTCGTGATGGACGCGGACGCCCACGACCGTGCCGTGGCGCTCGTCTCGCACATGCCGCACCTGGTGTCGAGCATGGTCGCCGCGCGCCTGGAGCACGCGGAGGAGTCGGCGGTACGGCTCTGCGGGCAGGGCATCCGCGATGTGACCAGGATCGCGGCGTCCGACCCCCGGATGTGGATCGACATCCTCTCCGCGAACCCGGGACCGGTCGCGGACCTCCTCTCGGACGTCTCCGCCGACCTGGACGAGACGGTCCAGGCACTGCGCGCCCTCCAGTCCTCCGACGAGGCCAAGCGGTTCGAGGGCGCCACCGGCATCGGGGAGGTCCTGCGCCGCGGCAACGCGGGCCAGGTCCGGGTCCCCGGCAAGCACGGTTCCGCGCCCCGTACGTACGAGGTCGTGGCCGTCCTCATCGACGACCAGCCCGGCCAGCTGGCCCGCATCTTCGCCGACGCGGGGATGGCCGGGGTCAACATCGAGGACGTGCGCATCGAGCACGCGACCGGTCAGCAGGCCGGTCTGGTGCAGCTCATGGTCGAGCCGAAGGCGGTGCCGGTGCTCGCCGCGGCGCTGCGGGACCGGGGCTGGGCGCTGCGGCAGTGACCGCCGGGGCCGCCCCGGGCGGCCCGCCCGGCGGGTCGTGCGCCCGCCGCCGGTGATCTCCGTCGGCCGTGGGCGGCGGGTCCGGGCGAGGGCGCCGAGGCGCCGGGCGCCCGGAGGCGCGAGCCCGGCGTGAGGGGAATCGGGGAGGGGCCGGGCACCGTGGCGGCGGGGCTCGGCGACCGCTCCCGGGACGGGCCAGTAATACGGGGTCCGCGGAGCCAGTAACCTTGTGCGGGGCGCGCTCGCGCTCCGCACAGACCTCCATCCCGCACCAGGAAGGTGTTCCCACCGTGGACAACGGCGCCGCCCGTACCGCTCCGGCTGTGATTGTCGCCATCGACGGCCCCTCCGGCACGGGCAAGTCGAGCACCTCGAAGGCCGTGGCCGCGAAGCTCGGCCTGAGCTACCTGGACACGGGGGCGCAGTACCGCGCGATCACGTGGTGGATGGTCAGCAACGGCATCGACATAACGGACCCCGCGGCGATCGCCGACGTGGCCGGCAAGCCGGAGATCATCTCCGGTACCGACCCGGCCGCGCCGACCATCACGGTCGACGGGACCGACGTCGCGGGCCCGATCCGCACCCAGGAGGTCACCTCCAAGGTCAGCGCGGTCAGCGCCGTGCCCGAGGTCCGCGCCCGGATCACCGAGCTGCAGCGCGCCCTCGCCGGGTCCGCTCCCCTCGGCATCGTCGTCGAGGGCCGGGACATCGGCACCACCGTGCTGCCCGACGCCGACCTGAAGATCTTCCTCACCGCTTCCCCGGAGGCGCGTGCCGCCCGCCGCAGCGGTGAGCTGAAGGGCGCGGACATCGACGCGACCCGTGAGGCGCTGATCAAGCGGGACGCGGCCGACTCCAGCCGTAAGACCTCCCCGCTGGCCAAGGCCGACGACGCGGTCGAGGTGGACACCTCCGACCTCACGCTCCAGCAGGTCATCGAGTGCGTCGTCACCCTCGTCGAGGAGAAGCGGGACGCCAAGTGACCGCACCTTCCGAGAGAGGCGCCGAGGTGGGCCGCCGCATCGGCGTCGGCCTGATGTACGGGCTGTTCAAGCCCCGTGTTCTGGGCGCCTGGAAGGTTCCCGCGGCCGGTCCGGCGATCCTGGCCGTGAACCACTCGCACAACATCGACGGGCCGATGGTCATGGGTGTGGCGCCCAGGCCGACGCACTTCCTGATCAAGAAGGAAGCGTTCATCGGCCCGCTCGACCCGTTCCTGCTGGGCATCGGCCAGCTGAAGGTCGACCGTCACACCGCCGACCGCACGGCCATCACCGACGCCCTCGGCGTCCTGGCGGCCGGCGGCGTCCTCGGGATCTTCCCCGAGGGCACCCGGGGCGAGGGCGACTTCGCCTCGCTGCGTGCCGGGCTCGCGTACTTCGCGGTGCGCAGCGGAGCCCCGATCGTCCCGGTGGCGGTACTGGGAAGTTCCGAGAAGAACAGCCGGTTGATAAAGGCGCTGCCCCCGCTGCGCAGCAAGGTCGACGTCGTCTTCGGCGACCCCTTCGAAGCGGGCGACGGCAGCGGACGGCGTACGCGCAAGGCACTGGACGAGGCCACCGGCCGCATCCAGAAGCAGCTCAGCGCCCACCTGGACCACGCCAGGCGTCTGACCGGACGCCCGGAAAACGTCGGGCGCCCCGCCGGGCGTTAGGCGACACTTGAGTAGTGGATCAGCCGGTTTGCGGTTGCTCCACCGATCACCACGAATGAACGACGAGGTACGGACTTCATGAACGACCACATCCAGCCCGACGGCTCGGCTGCGCACGAGCACGGGGCGCTTGGCGACGCCGAGTACGCGGAGTTCATGGAGCTCGCCGCGGAAGAGGGCTTCGACGTCGAGGACGTCGAGGGCGCGATCGGTGAGGCGGGCCACGGCCCGCTGCCCGTTCTCGCCGTCGTCGGCCGCCCGAACGTCGGCAAGTCGACCCTGGTGAACCGCATCATCGGCCGCCGCGAGGCCGTCGTCGAGGACAAGCCCGGCGTCACCCGTGACCGGGTGACCTACGAGGCCGAGTGGGCGGGCCGCCGCTTCAAGCTCGTCGACACCGGCGGCTGGGAGCAGGACGTCCTCGGCATCGACGCGTCCGTCGCCGCGCAGGCCGAGTACGCGATCGAGGCCGCCGACGCGGTCGTCTTCGTCGTCGACGCCAAGGTCGGCGCCACCGACACCGACGAGGCCGTCGTCCGCCTCCTCCGCAAGGCCGCCAAGCCCGTCGTCCTGTGCGCCAACAAGGTCGACGGCCTGAGCGGCGAGTCCGACGCCTCGTACCTCTGGGCCCTCGGTCTCGGCGAGCCGCACCCGGTCTCCGCGCTGCACGGCCGCGGCACCGGAGACATGCTGGACGCCGTCCTGGAGGCGCTGCCCGAGGCCCCGGCGCAGACCTTCGGCACCGCGGTCGGCGGCCCCCGCCGTATCGCGCTCATCGGCCGCCCGAACGTCGGCAAGTCCTCGCTGCTGAACAAGGTGGCGAACGAGGACCGCGTGGTCGTCAACGAGATCGCGGGCACCACCCGTGACCCGGTCGACGAGCTCATCGAACTCGGCGGCATCACCTGGAAGTTCATCGACACCGCGGGCATCCGCAAGCGGGTCCACCTCCAGCAGGGCGCCGACTACTACGCCTCGCTGCGCACCGCCGCCGCCGTCGAGAAGGCCGAGGTCGCGGTCATCCTGATCGACGCGTCCGAGACCATCTCCGTGCAGGACCAGCGGATCGTCACCATGGCGGTCGAGGCGGGCCGTGCCATCGTCCTCGCCTTCAACAAGTGGGACACCCTCGACGAGGAGCGCCGCTACTACCTGGAGCGGGAGATCGAGACCGAGCTCGCCCAGGTGTCCTGGGCGCCCCGGGTGAACGTGTCGGCCCGCACCGGCCGTCACATGGAGAGGCTGGTCCCGGCGATCGAGACGGCCCTGGACGGCTGGGAGACCCGCGTCCCGACCGGCCGCCTGAACGCCTTCCTCGGCGAGCTGGTCGCCGCCCACCCGCACCCGGTCCGCGGCGGCAAGCAGCCCCGCATCCTGTTCGGCACGCAGGCGGGCACCAAGCCCCCGCGGTTCGTGCTCTTCGCCTCCGGCTTCATCGAGCACGGGTACCGGCGCTTCATCGAGCGCCGCCTGCGCGAGGAGTTCGACTTCGCGGGCACGCCGATCCACATCTCGGTGCGGGTGCGCGAGAAGCGCGGCGCCAACAAGAAGAAGTAACGCCTGAACGACGCGAAGGGGCGGCTCCCACGGGAGCCGCCCCTTCGCGTCGTTCAGGTCCCGCCGCTCAATGACCCCTGCGCGGCGCGGGCGGCAGGGCGGCCGGGATGTGGTGCATCCCGGTGCCGTGCTGACGCGTGCCCGGCTGCCACGCGGCGGTCGTCGTCGTGGTCGGTCCGTGCTGCGCGGCGATCTGCCGGGCCGTGTGCGCTCCCGCGCTGTACGAGCTGTACGAGTTCGACGAGCTGTACGAGTTCGAACCGCGCCCGAGGATCCCGAAGGCCTTGAAGCCGAGATCCTCCTCGCCGTACCGGTCGCCGGGCAGGGTCCGGAAGGAACTGACCCACTCGGCGTAGATCGCGTCGTAGATCGGTGTGGGGGACGGGCCGCCCTGAGGGTTCTGCACCGGTCGCGACGCCGGCACCTCTCTGCTCGAGCGGACGGGAGTGCCCGAGGGAGGGACCGGCTGGAAGGGCCGGCGGCCGGGGACGTCGTAGGTGTGCACGTACGTGCCAACGACCCCGTCCCCCAACAGATGCGGTCGGAACGGTGATTTCGCAGGTCACCGGGAGCGAGCGGCGCGCGCGGGGGCGCGGGGAACCGGTCAAGCGACCCTTCCTGCCGGAGCAGGTCGGGTTGTCCTCGGTTCCCCGGCGAACCCCGCCGGGCGTGCGCGTGCCGCGGTGACCTCAGGTGCCGGCCAGCGGCATCGCGGCCGCGACCAGCTTGCCGTTGGCCGCCGCCTTGTCGAGCGCGTCGCGCAGCAGGTCCTCCCTGGGCTGACGCCCGATCGAGCCGACCGGTGCCGCGAACAGGAGCACCTGCTGGTGCTTGTTGGCGGCGGCACGCCAGCTGTCGGTGACCTGGAGCGCCTGGTGGGCCTGCCACCAGGCGACGGGGGAGCCGCCGCCGGTGCCCGGCTGGAGCACGGCGTGCAGCTGGCCCGCGGCGAGCAGGACGGACCAGCCGTGCAGGACCGGCGGCACCGAGTTCAGTTCGATCGCGGGCATGAAGCCCTGCTCGATCAGCAGGGGCAGGAAGTCGTCGCCGATGTCGGTCGAGCCGGGGCGCACGATCGGCCCGGTCGGTTCGACGACGAGCGCAGGGTGCAACTCGCCTTTGATCAGGACGAGTCCGCTCGTGACACCGAGCACGGCCTGCTCGGGGGTGGAGTCGGTGGGTGGGCCGTCGGGGTGGATCGAGCGGACGGCGCCCTGGAGTTGTTCCTCGGTGACCTGCACGACCTGGGAGGGCAGGCAGGTGGCGTGGGCGAAGGCGAGGACGGCGGTCTCGTCGCCGATGAACAGGACGGTGCTGGTGCGCTCCTGTTCCGAGTCGCCCTGGGTGCGGCACGACGTGCAGTCGTAACTGCCCGGGGCGTTCTCTCCGGCGAGCAGCCGGTCGGCTTCTTCGTCGCCGATCTCGGCGCGTACGTCGTCGCTGACGTCGAGCATGCGCGGCACGGTGGCTCCTCGGGATGCGGTGCGTGGCGGTGCCGGGTGGCTCCCGGCCCATGGGCCGGGGGTTCCCGGCTCATGAAGATGTCAACGGGTGATCTGTGGCCGGAGTCACGCTCGGGAGCGAACGGAATCGAACCATCCGACGCCGAGGGTGAGAGCGCCCCCGGAATTGGTTACTCCAAGTCAACTTCAAGGAGTCGTAGGGAAGTTGATTGGGTGAAGTGGGTCACAGATCACCAGGGTCACTGGTCGACAAATCCGGAAATCACCCAATGAAACGGGTGGCTGAAAATCGACGATACCCACGGTAACGGCGAACTGGCCTCGAATGACAAGGAGTTGGTTGATATCGGGGCGCCCGGCTCCCTAGATTCCTTCGCCGTGTGCAGAGAGCACCGCTCGGGCGGGTCCGCCGGCCGAACCACAGCAGATCGCAGCACAGCACCACCTTCGGCGGACGGGGGCGGAGCGCGACGGTCGTGTCCTACACGCGGGCCGTCGCGTCCCGGCCTTGGGGGATCCCGGGTGTTTCGAGAGGGAATTACATGTCCGTATGTGCCGACAGCACTCACGAGAACAGTCACAAGGCTCGTACGCCGAACAAGACGCGTACGACGGCGGTCCTGGCCGGGGCGGCACTGCTCGCCCCGCTCGGACTGCTCGCCGCGACCGGCCAGGCCGCCGCGGCGGACAGTGGAGTGTGGGACCGCATCGCCCGGTGCGAGAGCGGCGGCAACTGGCACATCAACACCGGCAACGGCTACTACGGGGGGCTCCAGTTCTCCGCGGGCACCTGGCGCGCCTACGGCGGGACGGCCTACGCGCCGACCGCCGACAAGGCGTCCAGGGGCGCGCAGATAGCCGTGGCGAGCAAGGTCCAGCGCGCGCAGGGGTGGGGTGCCTGGCCGACCTGCTCGGCCCGCGCCGGAGCCTACGGAAACGCGCCCGCCGCGGGCGCCGGGTCGGCCGCGGGTTCGGCGACCACGGGGTCGGCCACCGGATCGACACCGAAGTCGCACCCGAAGCCGACACCGAAGTCCGCCCCGGCGGAGCAGCCGGCGAAGACGCCGGACCGTTCCCCGGGCCACACCGGCCGCGGCTCGTCCCGCGGCGACTACACCGTCCGCGAGGGCGACACCCTGAGTGCCGTCGCCGCGCGGCACGGGACCACCTGGCAGAAGATCTACGCAGCCAACAAGGCCGTCATCGGCGATGATCCCGATCTGATCGTGCCCGGGCAGCGGCTCGACATCTGAGCCCCGTTCCCGTCGTCCCGGGCAGGGGGCTCCACCCGGTCGTCCGACCGGGTGGAGCCCCCTGCCCGCCGGGCGTGGCTGGACGGGCGGGCGGGCCGCGCTGCTTAGCGTGGCCCGATGCCTCCCACGCAGAGCAGCCGGACCCCGCCGACCACGTGGACCGTGGCCCGGCTGCCGAGCGGACGCGTCCGGTACGCGGCCGTGGTCGCCGCCCTGCTGGCCGCTCTCGTACCGCAGGGCGCGGCCGCCGTGGAGGCGTCGCCGTCCGCCGGTCCCCGCGCGGCGGTGGTGCCGCAGGACTGCGCGGACGACGAATGGCCCTGGGGCTGTCTCGCCGAGTGCGAGAGCGGCGGGCGCTGGCACGCGAACACCGGGAACGGCCTCTACGGGGGGCTTCAGTTCTGGCAGCCCACCTGGGTGGAGTTCGGGGGGCTCGCCTACGCTCCCCGCGCCGATCTCGCCACCCGCGCGCAGCAGATCAAGGTCGCCAAGAAGGTGCAGGCCGTCCAGGGGTGGAGGGCCTGGCCCGCCTGTTCCAAGGTGTACGCGCTGCAGGTGGCCGTCCATGTCGTGAAGACCGGCGAGACGCTCGTGTCGATCGCCCGCAAGCACCGGGTCAAGGGCGGCTGGCAGGCGCTGTACAAGGCCAACAAGAAGAAGATCGGCCGCAGCCCGGACCGACTGAGGAAGGGTCTCCGACTCGTCATCCCGTAGGCGGCCGCCGGGAGCCGGGAGCCGGGAGCCGGGAGCCGGGAGCCGGGAGCCGGGAGCCGGGAGTCAGCAGCCGGGAGTCAGCAGCCCGGAGCCCGGAGCCCGGAGCCCGGAGCCCGGCCGACGGCCCTCAGGGGCCGGCCTGGGACCCTGGTGCCAGGTTGGCGGGCCCCCGCTGTGCCCGGCCTTGCCCCCGGTGCCAGGCTGGCGGCCCCCGGTGGCCGGCCTGGGCCCCCGCCGTCCGGTCCGGGCCCCGGACCCGGCGCCCCGCCTTGCGCCGCTCCCCGGCCCCTCCGCGCAGCGTTCCTCGGCCGCTCCCCGCGCCGGTTACGACCGCTTCGCGGCGCGGGATCGCGGACAGTGGCTGTCCGCGAGGGGTGCCAGACTCGGGCGCATGTTGGAGACCTCCGCACGACTGCTGCGCCTTCTCTCCCTGCTGCAGGCCCACCGCGAATGGTCGGGCGCGGACCTCGCCGGGCGGCTCGGCGTCACCCCGCGCACGGTCCGCCGGGACGTCGACCGGCTGCGCGGACTGGGTTACCCCGTGAACGCCAGCCCGGGGACGGGCGGCGGCTACCAGCTCGGTCCCGGGGCCGAGCTGCCCCCGCTGCTGCTGGACGACGACGAGGCGGTCGCGGTGGCCGTCGGACTGCGCACGGCGGCGGGGCAGGGCATCGAGGGCATCGGCGAGTCCTCGGTGCGCGCCCTCGCCAAGCTGGAGCAGGTCCTGCCGAACCGGCTGCGGCGCCGGGTCGGCGCCCTGAACGCCTTCACCGTGCCGATGCTGCGGGGTCCGGAGCCGTCCCCCGTCGATCCGGCCGTCCTCACCGAACTGGCCAACGCCTGCCGCGACAGCGAGCGGCTGCGGTTCGAGTACCGCGACCACGAGGGCTCCGCCACCCGCCGCACCGTCGAGCCGTACCGGCTGGTCTGCACCGAACGCCGCTGGTACCTGGTCGCCTGGGACACCGACCGGGAGGACTGGCGTACGTTCCGGGCCGACCGGATCACGCCCCGGCCGCCGCACGGACCGCGCTTCACCCCCCGCACGCCACCGGCTGAGGATCTCGCCGCGTACGTCTCCAAGGGCGTCTCCACCCGTGCCTACGCCACGGAGGCGGTCGTCCGGCTGCTGGTGCCGCTGGAGGAGGCCGCCGCGCGGATCTCCCCCTCGGCCGGCACCCTGGAGGCCTCCGGGGAGGACAGCTGCGTCCTGCGCACCGGGGCGGCGACCCTCGACGTCATGGTCATCCACGTGACGATGACGGGATTCGAGTTCGAGATCATCGAACCGGCCGAGCTCGGTGACGCGATCAGAACGGCCCGGGACCGGCTGTCCAGGGCGCTGGAGAGGCAGGGGCCCAGGCCGCGGACGATCACCGGCGCGGCGCGGTAGCGGACTCCCGGGATCCGTCGGAAGCCGTGCGGCGGTTCTGTGCCGGAACCGTGTATTTCTTATGTGCCGTCAGTTTTATCGCCGCGCGGTGGAATCGGAGCGGGCCGGAATCGAAAGGCGTCGGGGGACGTACGGATCCGCGCATTTCGCAGAGGTATTCGGAGTTTTCTCGCCCTGCTCGGAATTACGTTCGAAGGCGTGCGAAACACGTAGCGGGCCCCTCATGCGTGTGACGGAGTTCGGCGAAACACGTGTCGTGATCCTGTGACAAAAGTGTGACCGGCGACGGATAGGTGACGCATGGTTGCCGATCGGGCTTCCACCGCCGGGACGCGCCGCCTAACGTGGCGGTCATGGCACCCATTCACCCCTCACACGCAGAGCCGCAGGACAGTCCGGAGAGCTACGTCGGGCTGGAGGTGGGCGGGGCGGAGGAGCGCGCGCGGGAGCGCGGATGGTCCTCGGTGCGCTCGCTGCCGCCCGGCGCGATCATCACGATGGAGTACCTCGTGGGGCGGCTGAACTTCGAGGTCACGGACGGCACGGTGACGCGCTGCTGGAAGGGCTGAGCACCACGGAAGGCCCGCGCGGGAGCCGGGTCACGGTCGTGTCGCCGCCCCGATGGAACGTGACCTGACACCGGACGCCGCGACGGGAAGCGCGAAGGCCCCGGCTCGATGAGCCGGGGCCTTCGCGGTGCGGGGAGAGTCTGTGCGTACCGACCCCGCGCTCTTTCAGCCGCCGGCTAGGGGGCGAGCCGTCGCGGCCGTGGCGGCGCGCGCGGCGCGGTCCGGGTGCGGCGGGCGACGGCTGCCCACCGGTGTGACCGGGGTGCGCTCCGAGCGGGCGGTGTGCGGACCCGGGGCCAGGTGGACGGAGGACCTGCCCGGCCGGGACGCGACGGTCTCGCGGGCCGGCACCTCGCCGTCCACGGCGGAGGGCCGCGTGGCCATGACGGGTACGCCGACCGGAGAGGGGGCCGGTACCGGCAGGGGCGCGGGTGCCGTACCGCGCAGACGGGCGCGCCAGATGTCGCGCAGCGAGAAGATCAGGGCCTCGGCGCGGGCGATCAGCGGCTCGACCCAGGGGAGCGCCAGCAGGATCAGCAGGCCTGCGGCCCAGCCCAGCAGGACGTCGCTCAGCCAGTGCGTGCCCAGGTACACGGTGGTGAGGCCGACGCCCAGGGAGGTCACGGCGGACAGGGCCGAGAGCCAGCGCCTGGCTCTCGGGGTCGACGCCAGATAGGCCAGGATTCCCCAGGTCACGACGGCGTTCGCTGTGTGGCCGGAAGGGAATATATCGCCGCCCAGACCCATCTCGTTCGAGCCGATGGTGATGGCGTAGTGCGGGCCGAGACGGCCCATGCCGAGCTTCGCGGCGCCGACCGTGAGGTTGAGCAGCAGCAGGGACGCGCCCAGGGTGAGCAGGGGACGCAGGGTGTGCTGCCGCCAGGCGCGCCAGCCCAGCCAGGAGGCGACCATCACGGCGGTGGGGCCGCGCTGGCCGAGCACCACGTAGTAGTCCAGGAACGCGTGGATCTCCGGCCATTGCTGGTAGGGCCGGAAGAACATGACCTGCCAGTCGAACCGGACCAGCCACGACGTGATCGCCACGGCCCACACGATCGCCAGGTAGAAGGCCAGGGTCGCCGCGAAGAGGACGACCCTGTGCCGACTCATCCTCGGCACGTCGATGTTGGCCGGCCGTTCCGGCTCACGGTCCAGCCGGGCGAAGACCCGGTCCAGACGGGTGAGGTTTCGTTCGGTACGCACCCAATCGACGTTACAGCGAGTGAGCTGCGTTCCAGGACGATTCACTCGGTTTGTGATGACGATGTGATGTGGGATTCCTCTCAGGATCATGTTCATTTCCAATGAATCCCTAATCCCTGGTACGCGGAACCTTTAATTCCTTTGATCTCGCGGGGCTTCGGTTTTATGGCGCTTATATATTCGTTCACCGAATGATGGTGTGGAATTATCCGGCCGCTCACCGGCCCCCGCGGGCCCCGCCGGGGCCGGTCACGGAGGACCCGAGCCGTTCAGCCAGAAGGCCCCGTAGGCCGCCGACGCCACCGCGGCGCACCCGAGCACCAGCGCCGACCTGGAGGTGCGCAGCCGGGCCAGGGCCAGCGCGGGAGGCAGCACGAGGGGGAAGGCGGGCAGCAGGAGGCGGGGTTTCGAGCCGAAGTAGCTCGACGCGCACAGGGCGAGCGCGACCACGACCCCCGCGTAGACGAGGAGCGGCAGCGGCTGCCCCTGCCGGACGCAGGTCACGTAGAGCCACAGGAGCAGCGCGACGCCGAGGATCAGCCCGAGGCCGGCCAGGGCGGACGGGAAGGAGGCGAGCTTCCCGGCGACGAAGCGGGCGAAGGCGTACCCCCCGTCGAAGCCGTTGCGCCAGCCCGCCTGGACGTCGAGATAGCCCAGCGGTCCCTTCCCCGTCCGGTGGCCCACCCACAGCACGTAACCGGCGGCGCCGAGCGGCGCGATGATCATGCCCAGGGCGCGCTCCCGCACGCGTGCGCCGTCCGTCCCGGGCGTGCTTCCGTTCCGCCGGCGTTCTCCCACGAACGAGGTAATCGCCGTCACCCACAGGGCCGCGACCACGGCGATCCCCACCGGCCGGGTCAGCCCGGCGAGCGCGGCGAGCAGGCCCGCCGTCGGCCAGCGGCCGGTCAGCACCGCGTAGAGCGACCACGCGGCGAGCGCCGTGAACAGGGACTCGCTGTACGCCATCGACTGCACGACGCCGATGGGCAGGACCGCCCACACCAGCGCGGCGCACACTCCGGCCCGGCGGCCGTGGAGGTGGTCGGCGACCGCGAAGATCCCCCACGCCGCCGCGAGCGAGGCCACCGCGGAGACCAGCAGGCCGGTGTCCGCGGACGACAGCGGTGTCACGGCCGCCCCGAGTCGCTCCAGCCAGGGCAGCAGAGGGAAGAACGCGAGGTTCGCGTGCACGTCGCCGTTCGGGAGGCGGACCTCGTAGCCGTAGCCGAGCTCGGCGACCCGGGTGTACCAGAGCGAGTCCCAGCGCGCCGACAGCAGCCGGTGGGCGCTCGTGCCCCGCGCCGCGCTCCACACGACGAGGGTGAGCAGGCCCAGGGCGCGGACGGCCGCGTACCCGAGGAGGGCGGGTGCGGCACGGCGCAGGGCGCTCGCGCGGGGCGGTGTCGCGACGGGCGTCTCGAGATCGGTCACGGGGCCGATTATCGGCGGGCCCGGTAACCGGGCTGCCGCGCGGGGCGTGGCGACGTGCGGGAGCGTGGCGTACACCACACCCGCGGCCGGAGAACGTGAGAGGTCCACCACGTGTCATCGGGGGGAACTCGCGTACGCTGACGGCTCACTCGCCTTTGTTGCGTGGGCCCGGGATTCCACTCTTCGGGCCGCAGCCCCCAGGGAGTCCCCACCCTGCGGATCCGCCGATCGCGAGGGAACCTCTGGAGGTACGTACATGTCCGGGACGACCACGGCCGCTGCGCGATGCCGTCGGGAGACCGGGGCCGGTGCCAACCGCTGGGTCGTCCTCGTCGTGCTGTGCGTCAGCCTGCTGCTGGTCGCCCTCGACGCCACCGTGCTCCACGTCGCGGTGCCGGCCGTCACCGAGGACCTGAAGCCCGGCGCGATAGAACTGCTCTGGATCGTCGACGTCTATCCGCTCGTCTGCGCCTCGCTCCTCATCCTCTTCGGCACGCTCGGTGACCGCGTCGGCCGCCGCCGTGTCCTCCTCCTCGGGTACGCCCTCTTCGGAGTCGCCTCCGGTGTCGCCGCCCTCTCGGACAACGCCCAGGTCCTGATAGGCGCCCGCGCCCTGCTCGGGGTCGGCGGCGCGATGATCATGCCCGCCACCCTGTCGATCCTGCGCCAGGTCTTCCCCGACCGGCGCGAACGGGCGCTCGCGATAGGCATCTGGAGCGCGGTCGCGGCCGTCGGCGCGGCGGTCGGCCCCCTGCTCGGCGGCTTCCTCCTCGAACACTTCTGGTGGGGATCGGTCTTCCTCATCAACATCCCGCTGATGATCGTCAGCCTGCCGGTCGGACGGCTGCTGCTGCCCGAGTCCCGCGGTGACCGTGACGGTCCCTGGGACGTGGTCGGGGCGCTCATGGCGGCCGCCGGCCTGTTCGGACTCGTCCTCGGGGTGAAGCGCCTCGGCGGCGGCGAGGCCCCCTTCAGCCCCCTCACCCTGGCGCCGCTGCTCGTCGGCGGTGTGCTGACGGCCGGCTTCGTACGGCGCCAGCGGCGGCGCGAGCATCCCCTGGTGGACCTGCGCATGTTCTCGCGGCCCGCCTTCAGTACGTCGGTGGGGTGCATCGTCCTCGCCATGCTCGCCCTGGTCGGCCTCGAACTGATCGCCGCGCAGTACCTGCAGCTCGTGCTCGGACTCTCACCGTTGCAGACCGGACTGCGGCTGCTGCCGCTCACCGTCGCGGCGATGGCCGCCGGGCTCGCGGGGGCGAAGCTGCTGCGCCGGTTCGGGCCGCGCGCGATGGTCTGTTTCGGCTTCTGCCTCACCGCGGCGGCCGTGGTCACGCTGACCGCGATGGGCCAGAACGACAACACCACGCTGCTGCTCTTCGGCTTCGTGCTGCTCGGCTTCGGTCTGGAGACGACCCTCTTCGGGGCGTACGAGTCGATGCTGAGCGAGGCACCCCAGGCACAGGCGGGCGGCGCCTCGGCGATCGGCGAGACCTCGTACCAGCTGGGCGCCGGGATAGGGATCGCGCTGCTGGGGAGCGTCATGAACCGGGCGTACGCGCCCGGACTGTCCTCCGTGCCCGGGGTCCCCGCGGCCGATTCGGTGGCGGCCGGGCATTCGCTGGGGGAGGCGTACGAGGTCGCGGCACGCCTCGGAGGGGCGTCCGGCGACGCCCTGCGGCAGGCCGCCCGGAACTCCTTCGTGCACGGACTGCACGTGACGCTGCTGGTGAGCGCGGGGCTGCTGCTGCTGGGCGCCGTGATGGCGCTGCGGCTGCCGAGGATCATGGACTGCGAGGTACCCGAGACGGGTCCGGCCGCGATCCCGGCCGAGATCCCGGGCCCCCGGGACGTCGCCGAGACCCGCGTCTCCGCGTAGGTCAGCCCGTGCCTTTCCCCCTCTCCTCGCCGTTCCCCCGACGTCCGCCCCTCCGGTGACCCGCCCGCGGGGCGCGCCGCAGCGGCCTGGACTTGCGGGACACCGCGTCGTAACGTCGGGCCGAGATTCTGACTAGCGGTGCTAGTTATCACCTTGCCGGAGGCTGTCGTATGTCCGCGTCCTCGAAGCTCCCGCCCTTCGACCCCGCCGATCCGCTCGGGATCGACGACCTGCTCGACGCGGAGGACCTGGCCGTCCGCGACACCGTGCGGAACTGGGCCGCCGACCGGGTGCTGCCGTACGTCGCCGACTGGTACGAGAAGGGCGAGCTGCCCGGGATCCGGGAGCTGGCGCGCGAGCTGGGCGCGATCGGCGCCCTCGGCATGTCGCTGGAGGGGTACGGGTGCGCCGGGGCGAGCGCCGTGCAGTACGGCCTCGCCTGCCTGGAACTCGAAGCCGCCGACTCCGGGATCCGCTCGCTCGTCTCCGTGCAGGGCTCCCTCGCGATGTACGCCGTCCACCGGTTCGGCAGCGAGGAGCAGAAGCTCGCCTGGCTGCCGGGCATGGCCGCCGGCGAGACCATCGGCTGCTTCGGACTGACCGAGCCCGACCACGGCTCCGACCCCGGCGCCATGCGGACGCACGCCAAGCGCGACGGCACGGACTGGGTCCTGAACGGCCGCAAGATGTGGATCACCAACGGATCCGTCGCCGGTGTCGCCGTCGTCTGGGCGCAGACCGACGACGGCATCCGCGGCTTCGTCGTGCCCACCGACGTGCCCGGGTTCTCCGCCCCCGAGATCAAGCACAAGTGGTCACTGCGGGCGAGCGTGACCAGCGAGCTGGTCCTCGACGACGTACGACTGCCCGAGGACGCCGTCCTGCCCGGCGTCGTCGGTCTGAAGGGTCCGCTCGGCTGTCTGTCGCACGCGCGCTACGGGATCGTGTGGGGAGCGATGGGCGCGGCACGGTCCAGCTTCGAGTCCGCCGTGGCGTACGCGAAGACGCGTGAGCAGTTCGGGCGCCCCATCGGCGGCTTCCAGCTCACCCAGGCCAAGCTCGCCGACATGGCCGTCGAACTGCACAAGGGGATCCTGCTCGCCCATCACCTGGGCCGCCGCATGGACGCGGGACGGCTCCGCCCCGAGCAGGTCAGCTTCGGCAAGCTCAACAACGTACGGGAGGCCATCGAGATCTGCCGCACCTCGCGTACGATCCTCGGCGCCAACGGCATCTCGCTGGAGTACCCCGTGATGCGGCACGCCACGAACCTCGAATCGGTGCTCACCTACGAGGGCACCGTCGAGATGCATCAGCTCGTGCTGGGCAAGGCGCTCACCGGGCTCGACGCCTTCAGGTAAAGATCCCGCTCGTGGGCCCCGGCAGGGCAGGGCCGGTGAGCGGCCCTGCCTCAGCTCTGGTTGAAGAAGCCGTCCGCCGGGCGGCTCGCGGCCTCGCCGCTGACGATCTCCGTGTGGGCGGGGGTCAGCAGGAAGACCCGGGTCGCGACCCGCTCGATGGTGCCGCGCAGTCCGAAGGTCAGGCCGGCCGCGAAGTCCACCACGCGCTTGGCGTCGGCGGGCTCCATGGCCGTGAGGTTGATGATGACCGGGACGCCGTCCCGGAAGAGTTCGCCGATCCCGCGTGCGTCCCGGAAACTGTCCGGGGTGACCGTGCCGATCCGGCGGCCCTTCTCCTCCGCCGTCTCGGAAGCAACCTTCACGCGCGGGTCGGTGACCCAGGCGTTGCCGGAGTCCTGACCCTCGTTGTAGTCGTCGTCGTAGTAACGCTCGTCATCGTTGTCGTCGACGAGGCCAAGCCAGGCACTCGCCTTGCGCACCGATCCCATGGACGCCTCCTCTCACAGCGGTCTTTCGTGCTTCCGCATCCCCATGGTCGACCATGATGCGGATGTCGCGCCAAGTGGATAGACGCCGCGCTGGGGTTTCGTGACGGTACTGGTGCACAGCGAATCCGTCGAGAGCCCGCGTGCCCCAAGGGTCGTACGGGGTAAGGCTGCTGACTGAGAGTGAAATATGATTTCTGGCGGCGATCGGGTGACGGGCGGTGCGTACGGGTGAACGGGACCGTCGATACGATGCCGCACCTCAACGTCGTACGTGTCACGGGGGAGTGTCGTGTTCGGAATCGTGAGGCCATGCAGTCACCGCCTGGGTGAGGGACTCAAGACGCAGTGGATGGCCCATCTGTGCGGGCTGTGTCTCGCACTGCGCGGGGACCACGGCCAGTTCGCGCGGGTGGTCACCAACTACGACGGGCTGCTGATATCGGTTCTGACGGAGGCTCAGGCCGAGCGTGCGACGGGATGGCGGCGCACCGCCGGACCCTGTCCGCTGCGCGGCATGCGGACCGCCTCCGTCGCCCGGGGCGAGGGCGCGCGGCTCGCCGCCGCCGTCTCGCTGGTGCTCGCCTCCGCGAAGGTGCGCGACCACGTCGCCGACGGGGACGGGCTCCTGGCGCGCGGGCCGGTGGCGGTCGCCGCGCGCCGGGTCGCCGCGAGCTGGGACAGGGCCGGGGCGCGCGCGGGGTCCGCCGTCGGCTTCGACACGGCCGTGCTCGTCGACGCGGTGGACCGGCAGACCGGGATCGAGGCGCTGGCCGGCCTCGGAACACCGGTCCTCACCGTCACCGAACCCACCGAGACCGCCACCGCCGCGGCCTTCGCGTACACCGCCGTCCTCGCGGGCCGCCCCGGCAACACCGCGCCGCTGGCCGAGGCCGGTCGGCTCTTCGGTCGGCTCGCCCATCTGCTGGACGCCGTGGAGGACCGGGAGGCCGACACCGCGGCGGGTGCCTGGAACCCGCTCACGGCCACCGGCACCTCGCTCACCGAGGCCCGTCGGCTCGCCGACGACGCGCTGCGCGGCATACGGCTCGCCCTGCGGGAGGCCGAGTTCACCGACGGCCGGCTGGCGCATGTGCTGCTCGCCCACGAACTGGGGCGCTCGGTCGACCGCGCGTTCGGGACGGTGGGGTGCGGGCACGCGGCGGACGGGCCGCCCGTGACGTTGGGCTCCCTCGGTTCTCCCGATTCCGGCGCTTCCCCCGGTCCGCTCGGTCCGGCGGTCCTGCTCGGACCCGAGGGTTCCTTCGGGCCGCCGCCCCGGCACGGCGGGAATCCGTACGGCGGCGATCCCTTCGGCGGTGGGCCGTCCGTCCGGCCCCCGGCCCCGGGCAAGCGCGGATTCTGGGCCGGCTGCGCCGCGGCGATCGGGCTGTGCTGCACCTGCAAGGTGTGCTGCGCCGATGAATACGAAGGAGCGTGGTCGCGCAAGAAGCGCGAAGGGTGCTTCAACAACTGTGACTGCGACTGCGGTTGCTGCGACGGGTGCGACTGCTGTGATTGCTGCTCGTGTTGTGACTGCGGAGTGTGACCGAGGAGTGTGACCGCGGGTCGGGGCCGGGGATGTGACGGCGGGTCGGGGCCGGGGGTGTGACGGCGGGTTGTGGCACAGGGTTGTGACGGTGGGCCGCCGCGGGTCGGCGCTCACGGGCGGGGGTGAGGGCCGTGTTCCCCGGTCATGGCCGTCGGTCGGGAGCGTTCCGGACCGGGGCGCTCCCGACCGCGCTCTCCGGGCGGGGGATCGCGCCTCCCCGCCGATGGGCGACGGAGGGCCGCGGGCCGCCGGGGCGCCCGTCGCGATGCCGTGCGAAGACACCGGCACCACGTCGCTCTCGCGCACCGGCTGGGACGAGCCCGTGTGGAAGGGTTCGGCACATGACGACGGACGCACCCGAGGACTGGAAGCACTGGCAGGAGCACCGTGTCGCGACGGTGTCCGCGCCGTACGGCCCGCTCGCGCTCACCGGAACCCACTGGATCGAGGACTATCCGGAAGGGCGACTTCCGGACATCCCGGGACGATGGGCCGTCAAAGGTGAAGGAGTGGCTCTGACGGCGGCCCCGGAGGACGGGCTCACACTCGACGGGGAGCCCTTCACCGGCGAGATCGTGCTGGACGCCGACTACGGGCCGGCCGACGGAGCCCGGGCCGGGCGCGGGGAGCGGCGGTTCGTCGTCCTGGTGCGCGAGGGGATCTGGGGCGTACGTGACTACGACCCCGACGCACCCGCCCGGCACGCCTTCGCCGGCATCGAGGCGACCCCCTACGACGAACGCTGGTCGGTGCCCGGGCACTTCACCCCGTACGGCGAGGGCCGTACCGTGCGGGTCGAGAACGCCGACGGAGTCGCCCGCGGGCTCGCGCTCGGCGGAGTCCTCGCCTTCACCCTGGACGGGCAGGACCTCACCCTCCAGGTGTCGGTCGAGAGCGACGGCTCGCTGTGGGCCGTCTTCGCCGACACCACCAGCGGGGACGGCAGTTACCGCTTCCGGTTCCTGCGCCCGGCGGCGCCCGACGCGAAGGGGCTCACGACGGTGGACTTCAACCGTGCCGTGCTCCCGCCGTGCGCGTTCGCCGACCATTTCGTCTGTCCGTTCCCACCGCCCGGAAACACGCTGGGCGTGGCCGTCGCCGCGGGGGAGCGTCGACTGGCCTGAGACCCCGGAGGCGTCCGGAGACGTGGGGGGAATCCGCGGCCTCCAGTGGTCCGATGATCAACCTCCTTGACAAGAAGGCAAGTTGAACGCTGCACGGCCGAAAGGCGCCCTTGCGCCTGTCGGCCGTGCCACCGAATACTCCCCCTCAGCGCTTGTCAGGAGCATGGCTTATCCGGAATCCGGACAGGAGGCTCCCGGCTGCGCCTCACGGGCCCCAACCCCACAACTCGAGGGCCCCTTACTTCCTTTTGGAGGAATGAAACGTGAGGATCAAGCGCACCACCCCCCGCAGCGGCATGGCGAGACGGAGCCGGCTGATCGCCGTGACCACCGGACTCGTCGCCGCGGCAGCGTTCGCGATCCCCAGCGCCAACGCGTCCGACGCCCAGACCTTCAGCGCCACCCAGTTGAGCAGTGCCAACAAGTCGGTACTCCAGTCCGACATCGCGGGCACCGCCTGGGCGGTCGACGCCAAGACGAACCGCGTGGTCGTCACCGTCGACAGCACGGTCTCGAAGGCGGAGATCGCGCAGATCAAGCAGGACGCCGGCCTCAACGCGGATGCCCTCACGATCAAGCACACCGCGGGCAAGTTCAGCAAGCTGATCGCAGGCGGCGACGCCATCTATGCGAGTAGCTGGCGCTGCTCGCTCGGCTTCAACGTCCAGGACAACAGCGGGAACTACTACTTCCTGACCGCCGGTCACTGCACCGACGGGGCGGGCACCTGGTGGTCCAACTCCGGGCACACCACCACGCTCGGCACCACCGCGGGCTCCAGCTTCCCGACCAACGACTACGGCATCGTGCGCTACACGAACACGTCCGTCGCCAAGTCGGGCGCGGTCGGCAGCCAGGACATCACCAGCGCTGCCACGCCCTCCGTCGGGACCACCGTCTACCGTCGCGGCTCCACGACCGGCATCCACAGCGGCCGGGTCACCGCGCTCAACGCGACGGTCAACTACGGTTCCGGCGACATCGTCTACGGCATGATCCAGACCACGGTCTGCGCCGAGCCCGGTGACTCGGGCGGCTCGCTCTACGGCGGCACCGTGGCCTACGGTCTGACCTCCGGCGGCAGCGGCAACTGCTCCTCCGGCGGTACGACGTTCTTCCAGCCCGTGACCGAGGCCCTCAGCGCCTACGGGGTCCACGTCTACTGACCGGCGAGTACACACCCCCCACAGTCGTACCCGCCGACAGCAGATGGCGAGCCCCCGCACGCGATCGGCGTGCGGGGGCTCGCCCTTGCTCCGGTGACGGAGTTACCTTCGAAGCGCACGCTGTACATGCCTGATGCGCCCACGTCGGACCCTGGGGGGCCGTGATGGTCGAGGAACTGGTCGCGGCGGGAGTCTCCGTGGTCTCCGTGGGTCTGGTCTACGTGATGGCCGGTGCCCGTGTGGTCAAACAGTACGAACGGGGCGTGGTGCTGCGGCTCGGCAAGCTGCGCTCCGAGGTGCGCGGCCCCGGCTTCACGCTGGTCGTGCCGTTCATCGACCGGCTGAGCAAGGTCAACATGCAGATCGTCACGATGCCGGTGCCGGCCCAGGAGGGCATCACCCGGGACAACGTGACGGTCCGCGTCGACGCGGTCGTCTACTTCAAGGTCGTGGACGCGGCCGACGCGGTCGTCCGGGTCGAGGACTACCGTTTCGCGGTCTCCCAGATGGCGCAGACCTCGCTCAGGTCGATCATCGGCAAGAGCGATCTGGACGAGCTGCTGTCCAACCGCGAAAAGCTCAACCAGGGGCTGGAGTTGATGATCGACAGTCCGGCGATCGGCTGGGGCGTGCAGATCGACCGGGTCGAGATCAAGGACGTGTCGCTGCCGGAGACGATGAAGCGGTCGATGGCCCGGCAGGCCGAGGCCGACCGGGAGCGGCGTGCCCGGATCATCAACGCGGACGCGGAGTTGCAGGCGTCCAAGAAGCTGGCGGAGGCCGCCGGCGTGATGTCGGAACAGCCGGCCGCGCTCCAACTGCGCCTGTTGCAGACGGTGGTGGCCGTCGCGGCGGAGAAGAACTCCACCCTGGTCCTGCCCTTCCCTGTGGAACTGCTCCGCTTCCTGGAACGGGCCCAGCAGCCGACCGGACCTCAGCAGCAGGCCGTGCCCGAGCGGTCTGCCGGGCCGGAGCGGCCGACTCTGCCCGAGCCGCCGACCGGGCCTCAGCGGCCGACTCTGCCCGACCAGCCGACGGGGCCTGAGTAGCCGACCGTGCCCGAGCGGTCCGCCGGGTTTCGACGACCGATCGTGTCCGTACCGCCGGTGTGTCCTGACGGCCCGTCGTTTCTCGTTGGTCGAGCGTGTTCTGACGGTCCGTCGCCTCTCGGCGGTCGGCCGTGTCCTGACGGTCGGCGGGACCGCACGAGGCGGTCCCGTCCGGGTGGTCGGCAGGGTCCCGGCAGGCGGTCCCGCCCGAGCGGCCGGGGGCGCGGAGCCGTCCGCCGGCCCGGGGGAGCCGGTCGTTCCGGTCTTGGATCAGGCCTCCGGCGGGTCGGAAACAAGACAGGACTAGACCTCGCGGTTCACGCCTCCAGGGGGCGCGGGGAGTGTTTGCACTGCGAATCCACGGGGCGTGACCACACACAGTCAAGGCGTAGGACGGGTAGGACCGTTGTCGTACACGCGTCCTGAAGTCGACCTTGTGTGTTGCCTGTGCGTCTCGGAATAGTGGGCGAGGAACAACTGGCATGGACGCGACGGAACGGCATTTCTGCCGTGTTCGGGGTCCATGTCCGTACGCCTTCCGGCTCTGGGGGTCCCCACAACCTCCCGGGCCGCCCCCCACAGGAGGACGTGAGTTGAAGCACCGACGCATACCCAAGAGGCGTGCCGTCATGACGGGTGCGGGTGTCGCCGCACTGGTCGTCGCCGGAATCACCTTCCAGACTGCGAACGCGAGCGAGGCCCCGAAGGCCGCCGTGCCGCACACCCTCTCCGTCATGGCGGCCGGAAAGCTCGCCTCGACGCTCGGGGAGGACCTGGGCGCCGACGCGGCGGGAACGTACTACGACGCGAAGTCGCGGAACCTCGTCGTCAACGTGCTCGACGCGAGCGCGGCCAAAACCGTCACGGAGGCCGGCGCCAGGGCCCGGATCGTCGAGAACTCCCTCGCCGATCTGAAGGGCGCGCGCGATACGCTCAAGGAGGACGCGACCGTCCCCGGCACGTCCTGGGCGACCGACCCCAGGACCGACAAGGTCGTCGTCACCGCCGACCGCACGGTCTCCGACGCCGAGTGGGCCAGACTCGTCAAGGTTGTCGACGGCCTCGGCGCCAAGGCGGAACTCCGGCGGACGAAGGGGGAGTTCAAGCCCTTCATCGCCGGCGGTGACGCCATCAGCGGTTCCGGCGGACGCTGCTCGCTGGGCTTCAACGTGGTCAAGGACGGGCAGCCGTACTTCATCACCGCCGGGCACTGCACCGAGTCGATCTCCACCTGGTCGGACTCCAGCGGCAAGCAGATCGGCACGAACGAGCAGTCCAGTTTCCCCGACAACGACTTCGGACTGGTCAAGTACACGGGAAGCGTGGATCACCCGAGCGAGGTCGACCTGTACAACGGCTCCTCGCAGTCCATCTCCAAGGCGGGCGACGCCACCGTCGGCATGAAGGTGACGCGCAGCGGTTCCACGACCCAGGTGCACGACGGCACGGTCAAGGGCCTGGACGCCACCGTGAACTACGGCAACGGCGATGTCGTCAACGGTCTCATCCAGACGGACGTCTGCGCCGAGCCCGGCGACAGCGGCGGCTCGCTCTTCTCCGGCGACACCGCGATCGGCCTCACCTCCGGCGGCAGCGGCGACTGCACCGCGGGCGGCGAGACCTTCTTCCAGCCCGTGACCGAGGCGCTCTCGGCCTTCGGGGCCCAGATCGGCTGACGGCCCTCGGAGCCCGGGTGGGCCGACGTCAGCCCTGGTCCGACGGAGCCCCCGGCCCCCGCGCACGCCGCGGGGGCCGGGGGCTTCCGGGTCTCGGGGTGCGGGGCGGCCGCGAAGGGGGTTCCGGGACGGCCCCGCGGAGGCCGAGGACGCCCCGAGGGGCTCCGGGGGAGTGCTTGCGCAGGTGGGAGCGGCTCGAATCGATATCGCACAGACCGCGTGATCGGCGCCGGGCCCGGGCCGATGCTCGCGCGGATGGCGCTGCGGGACGCCGTACCCGGGATGATCCGCGCGATTCCCGAACGGCCGGATGCCATGACGGAGTTCCTCGCCGACCGGCCCGTCTCCGCGCTGCCCGGCGTCGACGGTGTCACCGCCCGCACCCTGTGCGAGTACGGCCTCGACACCATCGGCAAGGTCGCGGCCGCGCCCCTGTCCACGCTCCAGCGTCTCACCGGTGCCCGGGCCGGCCGGGAGTTGCGCGAGAAGGCGTCCGGCGTCGACCGCGGCCGGGTCGTGCCGAACGCGGCCTCGCTCCCGCAGGCCCTCGGCCGCGCCGGCACCGGAGGGACTCCCCTTCTGGTCGCGGAACATCCCTTCCCGCGTGACGAGTCGGATCCTTCCCGGCATCGCCGTGCGCTGCCCGGCGCGGGTGAGGGGCCCGGCGCCCGGCTGCGCGCCCTGGGAAGGTCTGCCGCACCCCGACCCTGACCGTGCGCTACGCCGACGGTTCCGCGACCACCCGCAGCCGCACCCTCGTGGAACCGACCGCCCACTCCTCGGCGCTGACCGGTGCCGCGTACCGCATGTGCGAGGCGCTCGGCCTCCAGCGCGTCCGGGTCCGTTCGGTCGTCCTGCGCGCAGCGGGGCTGGTCCCCGCGGCGCGCGCCTCCCACCGGCTCACCTTCGATCCGGTCGACGAGAAGGTCCGCCGCGTCGAGGAGGCCGCGGACCGGGCGCGGGCGAGGTTCGGTCCGCATGCGATCGGACCGGGAACGCCGGCCGCGTGACCTCGGCGCGGGGGAGGGGGCGGGAGTCCGTCCCCCTGGAACGGACTCCCGCCCCCTGTGGTCGCACCGGGGGCCTGGGCCGGCAGGGCCTAGTTGGCCCAGGGCGGGGTGAGGACCGAGCCGTCGGCCATTTCGGCCCGGAGCCCGATGGAGGTGGTGACCCAGGAGACGGCTGTCTCCCGGCCCGGGTTCTCGATGCCGACGGTCGTGCCCGGGGTGATGATCGCGGTGTCGCCCGCGGTGATCCGTTCGGTGTGGCCGTCGAGTGTGACCAGCAGTTCTCCGGAGAGGAGGTGGAAGATCTCCTCGCGGTCGACGGTGTGCGCCGGGGCCTTGAGGCCGGCGGGGATCTCCGTGCGCCAGGCGCACAGCTCCTCGCTGCCGCTGCGTGGAGAGGCGTACGAGAGGAAACGGCCGCCGTGGATCTCGTGGACGACGGCTTCGGACGAGCGGACGACTGGCACGGGTACCCCCTGGGTCGACGAATATTTGGTCAAGCAAGTTGACCAAAGTGCGAGCCATATAGTCAAGCCGATTGACTGCTTCGCCGAGGGTGTTTCAATGCGTGGGTGCAGAACTCCGAGGCCATGGCCCTGTCCGCCGCCCTGCTCGCCGCCGCCGGTGAGCTGACGCAACGCATCGACGAGGGCGTGGTCGCCCGGGGATTCGAGGGGGTGCGGCCCGCGCACGGCTTCGCCTTCGCGCGGCTCGCGCCGGACGGGGCGACGGCCACCGACCTCGCCGCCCATCTCGGGGTCACCAAGCAGGCCGCCGGTCAGCTCGTCGAGGAACTCGTCCGCAAGGGGTACGTCGAGCGGCGGCCGCACCCCGACGACGCCCGCGCCCGGCTCCTCGTGCTGACCGATCTCGGCTGGGCCGTCACCCGCGCGGCGGAGGCGGCGGCGGCGGACGCCGTACGGGTGTGGGCCGAGTTGCTGGGAGAGGGTGAGATGCGCGCGTTGTACGCGTATCTGGTGACCATCGCGCCCTACGGTCCGATCAGGCCCACCTGGTGACGGACGGTCGACCTGGGCAGTCGTTGTGGTTATCACTGGAAGTTTTTACTGACGCGTAACTTCACACTTCTGCTACTCGGCCGTAACTTGACGAGTGAACAGCATCCTCGTGATCCGGATCACAGGGCGTCACCCCCACAACTCCCTTGAGCCGCAAGGAGATTACTTGATGCTGCCCTGGAAGCGAGTGCTCAGACCCCTGGCCGCGCTCCTCCTGACAGCCGCGGTCGCGGTCGTCCCCGCCGCCACAGCCCAAGCAGAGTCCGCCCCCAGCAGTGGCTGGAACAACTACTCCTGCAAGCCGTCGGCCGGTCATCCCCGCCCGGTCGTCCTCGTGCACGGCACCTTCGGCAACTCCATCGACAACTGGCTGGCTCTCGCGCCCTACCTGACGAGCCGCGGGTACTGCGTCTTCTCCCTCGACTACGGACAACTGCCCGGCGTCCCCTTCTTCAACGGCCTCGGCCCCATCGACAAGTCGGCCGCGCAGCTCCAGGTCTTCGTCGACAAGGTGCTCGCCGCGACCGGCACGGCGAAGGTCGACCTGGTCGGCCATTCGCAGGGCGGCATGATGCCCCGCTACTACCTCAAGTTCCTCGGCGGAGCCGCCAAGGTGAACGCCCTCGTCGGGCTCGCACCCGACAACCACGGCACGACCCTCAACGGACTCGCCAACCTGCTGCCGTACTTCCCTGGAGCCGGGGACCTGCTGTCCACGGCGACCCCGGGACTCGCGGACCAGGTCGCCGGCTCCGCGTTCATGACCAAGCTCAACGCGGGCGGCGACACCGTTCCCGGCGTCCACTACACGGTCATCGCCACCCGGCACGACGAGGTGGTCACGCCGCACGGGTCGGAATACCTGACCGGATCCGACGTCAACAACGTCCTGTTGCAGAACCTGTGCGCGCTCGACCTCTCCGAGCACGTGGCCATCGGGATCTTCGACCGGATCGCGTACCACGAGGTGGCGAACGCGCTCGACCCGGCGCACGCCTCCGCCAGCACCTGCGCTTCCGCGTTCAGCTGACCGGGCCCGCGGACGGCTCGTCCGCGGCTGCCCGATGCGGCACACCGGCGTGATCGCCGCTCCGTCCGTGCGGGGAACGCGTTCCCCGCACGGACGGAGCGCGGGCGGCGAGCACACCGCCGGGGGCTGTCCGGCCTGAGCCGCCGGTCAGCCCCCGGAGTCGTTCGGTCCCGCCGTCCCGCCGTCCCGCCGTCCCGCCGTCCTCAGCGGCCGCGTCGGCCGTCCGGTACCGCGCGCCGCCGCACCGACGCGAACAGCGCCGCGGCACCGAGCCCCAGGGCGGCCGCGCCGCCGATCGCGAGGTACGAGGTGGCGGGGTCACCGCCGGTCTCGGCGAGGCTCCCGGAGGAGCCCGCGGCGTCCGGCCGGTTCTCCGCGGAGTCCGAACCGGCGGCTTCGGTACCGGAGTTGTCCCCGTCCTCCGCGCCGTCCGCGGCCCCGGCGGCACTCGCACCCGCGGTGGGCTCCGCCGACGTACCGGCGTCGTCGTCACCGTGGCCGTCGTGCTCCACGGTCGACCTGTCGCCGCCTTCCTCGATCTGCTCGTCCGAGGGCGCGGAGGCGCTCGGCGCGGGAGCGGTGCCGCCGCCCGCGTCGTCGCCGCTCTTGCCGAACGCGACGTCGGAGCACGAGTAGAAGGCCTCCGGGCTGTCCGAACGCTGCCAGACCGCGTACAGGAGCTGCTTGCCGGAGCGCTCCGGCAGGGTCCCGGAGAACGTGTAGAAGCCGCCCGAGGCCGCCGGGTCGGTGACCGTCGCGACCGGGTGCGCCAGGTCCAGGTCTCCCCAGGCGAGCGGCCCGGACGGGTCGTACCCGGCCTTCGTGATGTAGACCTTGAACGTGCCCTTGTGCGGTGCGGTCACCCGGTACTTGAAGGTGTACGAGCCGCCGCTCACGCTCGTCGCGGGCCAGTCGGAGCGCGCCAGGTCGAGTCCCTTGAACTCCTCGTTGCCGGCGCTGCACAGCCTGCCGTCCGGGATCAGCTCCTGGTGGCGCCCGTTCGCGTCGCCGATGCGGATGCCGTTCCAGTCGTAGAGCGCCTGGGTGCCGCCCGCCGCGACGGCCGCCGCGCAGGCGTCCGACCGGGGGCTCTCGGGGCCCTCCGCGTAGCACTGGGCGACCCGGCTCACCGGGTCGCCCATGGAGCCGTGCGCCGAGGCGGGCGCGGCGGCCAGCGCGGACAGGGCGAGCGGGGCTATGCCGAGGACGGCGGCGCCGGCGGCCTTGCGGCGTGCGGACATGGGGGAACTCCTCGAACGGTTCTGATGCTTGGGGAGAGTCGCGCACGGCGTTCCGTGCGGGGATCCCGTGGGGGGCGATCAGAAAACTAGTCCCTGGGAACCGGGGAATCGCCTGCCGGAAGCTGGGGACGGAGATCTTTATGGCGCAGTTAAGGCGGGGCTAACGGAGGGCTCAGGATGGGGGAGCGGAGACCTGTTCCGGCCCGGGCCGGAGCCGCGCCGCCGCGTACCCGGCGTCGGGGAGTGGGTTTTCCTCGTGGGTGCGGCCGGACTCCCGGCGTGCGGAAACCGTCGGCAGGGTCCGCACCCGGCGGCCCGGGTCAGGAGCGTTCGCGGGCGGCCGGGTTGTTCAGGCAGAGCGCGATGTTCCGGACCGCGGCGGTGAGTTCCTCGATCACCCGGGCCGCCTGCTCCGCGTTGTGGAAGGCCGGGCGTTCCGCCAGGGCCAGGCCCAGTTCCTGGGCGGACCGGAGAGCCGGCTCGACACCGTTGGCGAAAGGAGCGGGGGGTGCGGGCGTCTCGGCCGCCGGGGGGAGCCCCGGCGCCGTCGGGTCCGCCACGGGTGCGTCGAAAGGCGCCGGTGCCGGTGCCGGTTGGTACGCCGGACCGGCCGGTGCCGGTGCGGCGGTCGTCAGCGTGCCGCTCCCCGGTGTCTCCCGGCGCCCGGCGAACCGGGTGCGAACGGTGCCGAAGTCGCCCGTCATGGAGCCGCACTCATCCTCAGGCCGTGCCGACGAGGCGGGCGCGGACTGCGCGGGACGGGGGTCCAGGGAGGCTCGTTGGAGCTGAGGGGGCGCTTCCTGCGCCTGCCGGGCCTGGGGGAACCCGAGGTGTTCGAAACCCGGGAACGCGGAAGCGGAGGGATGGGCGGAGGGATGGGCGGAGGGACGCGGGTCGTACTCGGTCTGCCACTGCGCGCGGTAGCAGTCGACCTGGTCGGCACAGGAGGAGCGGACGTGGAAGACGGCGGTGTCCTCTCCCAGGTCCGGGTACCAGAAGTTGGGCCCGGGGAAACGCAGGGTCCGCACCCGCGGCTTGATCGGCTCGGCGCACCCCATGCAGCAGTCCTCCGGAACCATGAGCGGGATGCCGCCGTTCTGCTCCGGCCGTCGGGGGCCGCCCTCCCAGCGGTACTCCCCGTGATGGCAGGGCGGCAGCTCGCCGCAGGCGCGGCAGACGGCGTGGTGTTCGGGGAGGACCCGCCAGCCGTGGCTGGCGGGAGCGCACCAGTGCTTCGGCGCGGAGCGGGGCAGGTTCTCGTTGCGCAGCACGAGGACCACCGGCCGCTTGTAGAACTCGGCGCGCTCGGACGCCGGGTTGACCGGCTGGTTGTTGGCCCGCCGCAGTTCGTTGGCGTGCCACCACAGCTCCACGTGGTCGCGCCAGGCCTTCTCGTAGCAGTCCGGCCACCGGTCGCTCGGATAACCGTTGATCTCCAGGATCCGCCAGGCCTGCCGATCGAGTACCACGATGGAGCCGGCCCGCAGTTGCATGTAGGTTCCGTCGTCGCCCTCGGCCGGCCAGTCGTGCCGGCCGATACGGGTGGGCTGGTCTGGGAGCCACCTGCGAACCTGCATGTCATGCTCCTCAGCAAGGAAAATTCATAATTCCGACAGGGCAGTTGACGACATTCTGAACAATCAGGATGTTTAGGTCGGTGTAGACACGCGCACGTTGTTGACCGAAGGTGATCGGAAGCGCATTCCGTGTCATCGCTCTCTGGGCGCACGTCGCTGTCACCAGGCTCTTTGATCCCGGGAACCGTCACCGACCCGGTCTTCCACCCGTGCCTGGACAGCGACTTCGTACCCTGGTGACCGAACCCGACACTCACCCGTACGTGTGGTGACGCGCGGGTGGCCGCCCCTCCGTACGTGTACCGCGTTTCGCGTGCCCGCCGCCAAAGGTCCCGCGGCGCCGGTCCGGCCCGCGGGGGAACCGGGTCCGTCGGGGCCCGGCCAGGGGCGTCCGGGGAGTTCAGGGGGACGCCCGGGATGTCCGGGGCGCGGGTGCGAGATGTGCGCGGACGGGCGTACGACTGGATCCACCGCGTGAGCGGCTGGTCCGACGACGTTCCGCGCGGGAAGGGCGGCGTTCGACGTGAAGGGCGTTCACCACGAACGGCGCCCGTGGTGGTATGCCGGTCCGCCGGCTCGCGTACGCCGTGCCGCGCCGGGCGGCTCAGCCGTCCGGCCACCACGTGCGCGCGATGTCCTTCCGGACCTCCGGACGCTCGGCGGGGCGCTCGTCGGACTCGTCCCGTACGCGGCGGGAGTCCGGCTTCCTCAGGGGCTTCTGCACGGTCACACGGCGCATGGCTGCCTCCTTGTGTCTACCGGAACCCGCGGTCCTACGGAGGTAGACCCTTCCGGGGAGAGTTCCTCATCGGTCGCGTTCTGTCTGTGGCGGCGGTCACCCGTCGGGTGCCGGCGGTGGCCACCGCCGACTGTCAGTGGCGGATGCCACCCTGGGCGCATGGTGAGCGACAGCGGTACGGATCCGGGAGCGGGCGTCGACTGGGACGCGGAGTCCGCCACCTTCGACGAGGAGCCCGACCACGGCCTGCGCGACCCCTCGGTCCGCGAGGCCTGGGTGGCCCGGCTGCGCGACTGGCTGCCCGAGCGGGCCGGTGACCTGCTCGACGTGGGCTGCGGCACGGGCAGTCTGTCCCTCGTCGCGGCCGAGCGGGGCCACCGGGTCACCGGGATCGACCTCTCCCCGCGCATGATCGACCTCGCCCGCGCCAAGCTGGCCGGCCGCGACGCGGTGTTCCTCGTCGGTGACGCGGTGGCACCGCCCGTCGGCGAGCAGCTGTTCGACGTCCTTCTCGGCCGCCATGTGCTGTGGGCGCTGCCCGATCCCGGGCGGGTGCTGCGGCACTGGCGCGGGCTCCTGCGGCCGGGAGGACGGCTGGTGCTCGTCGAGGGCGTGTGGGGGACCGTGAGCCCGGTGGGCGTGTCCGCCGAGCGCCTGACCGCCCTGCTCCGGCCGCTGGTGCCCGATGCCGGGAACCTGCGGGTGGAGCCGCTGTCGGCCGACTCGCGGCTGTGGGGGCGTGAGGTCGACGACGAGAGGTACGCCGTGGTGGCCACGTTCTGAGCGGATCGGCACCGATCCCGGCCATCAGGCCCGCCGCACCTCGGGGAGGCCCGTGAGGAAGGAATCCCCGGCCGCACCCCACACCGCCGGTTCGCACCGCACCGGTCCGCACCGCACCGCACAGCGGTGCGGACCGGATTCGTCTCTCCGGGAGCGTCATCCCGGAGCAGGCGAAAGCGTCAGGCCAGCAGCGCCTCGAAGCCGCCCTCGCGGGCCAGTTGTTCGAGGTCGTCCAGGGCCTGTTCCGCGGCGGCGGCCGCCGCCGGGTCGTCGGCCGCCAGGCCGCTCTCCGCGAACTCGTCCTCGTCCAGGCGCAGCACGTCCGTACCGTCGGCGGAGCGCCACAGGTCCAGGTCGAGGTCCTCCACGACCAGCCGGCCCCCGGAGACGGTGGCCGGGCGGGTGATGTCGCAGTACCAGCCCTTGCGGACGCCCGCGGCGTCCCGCACCTCCTTCACCGCGTACCAGCGGTCCCGCCAGTAGTACTCGGTGAAGACGTCGCCCGCCTCGAAGCGCACGAAGCCGAAGTCGCGGACCGTGTCGCCCGCCCACGGCGCGCGCACGACGACCCGGTTGCCGTCGTCGGCGAGCAGTTCGGCCGGGTAACTGATCTTCGTACGGCCCGCCTTGACGAGCACGATCTCCAACGATCCTGGCGTGTCAGCCGAGGTCGCGGACATGGGCCACCTCCGTCGCGCAGATTTCGTAACCGAACCACCTGTTGATCGCCAGCATCGGTTCGTTGCCGGCGTCGTTGCCCGTGAACGCGTCCGTGAAGCCGGCCGCGCGGGCCCGGTGCAGGGAGTCGTTCTTGGCGAGCTTGGCGAGTCCCCGGCCCCGGAAAGTGCGGCCGGTGCCCGTCATCACGGTGCCGTAGCGGGTGCGGCCGTCGGTGCGGGCCGCGCTGAACGCCGCCGGGCGGCCGTCGACAAGCGCCACGGAGGTGAGCTCATGGCTCAGCAGCGGGTGGTGCCAGGTCTCCGCCAGCCAGGCCTCGTAGTCCGTGAACTCGCGGGCGATGTCGCTCGGTTCGTCGAGGAGCGTCTCCGCGTCCAGGGTGAACAGCGGCCGCGGGTCGTCCGCGAAGTCCGCCGCCGTGCGCAACTCCACGCCGGGCGGCGGTGGTTGGAGCGGGGGCAGCGTGCCGTTCGCCAGGTCGAGGCGGAGGAGGTGCGCGGAACGGGCGGCGCGGTAGCCCCGCTTCTCGGCGAAGGCGCGGTTCGCGGCCGCGTCCAGCACCCAGGACTGCAGCCGGGTCGCGCCCAGGGCGGCGAGCCGTTCCTCGGCGGAGCGCACCAGCAGCGAACCGGCACCGCGGCCGGTCCGTTCCGGGTGCACGTAGACGTTGACGTACCCCTGGCCGGGCTCCGGGCTGTCGTACACGAGACCCACCTGCGCGGTGCCGATCACCTCGCCGTCCTCCTCGGCCAGCAGGGGCTGGTAGTGGGCGTCGGGATGGGCGTGCTCCAGGTCGTAGGCGACGGACCCGGGGGTGAAGAGCATGAAGGGGAGGGCCAGATGGCGGATCCGGGCGAATCCGGCGGCATCCGCCGGATTCCCGGGGCGCAGTTCGCGGACGATCACGGTCATGACATCGCACGCTACGCGTGGGCCGCGGGCGGACGCCTCTCATTTTCCGGCGGGTGCGGGACAATCACCGGGTGACCCTGAAGATCCGCATCGCAGAGGGGGCCGCGCCGTACGAGCAGGTGCGCGCCCAGATTTCCGAGCAGGCCCGGTCCGGCGCGCTCCCGGTCGGCTACCGGCTGCCCACGGTACGGGGGCTGGCCGAGTCCCTCGGCCTCGCGGCCAACACCGTCGCCAAGGCCTACCGGGCCCTGGAGGCGGACGGGGTGATCGAGACCCGGGGCCGCAACGGAACGGTCGTGGCGGCCGCCCAGGACGCCGCGTCACGCGAGGCCGCCGCCGCCGCGCAGGCCTACGCCGAGCGGGCCCGTCGGCTCGGACTGACCGAGCAGGCCGCCGTCGAAGCCGTTCGGGACGCGCTGAGGGCGGCCTTCGACGCCTCCTGAGGGCTGTCCCAGGGCCCGTGGATCGGGCCGCGGCGTCGAGGTGCGGCGGTGCGCCGCGAGGCGGGGCGGCCGTCCTCGTACCGGACGGGTGCGGGCGGCCTGGTCACGCGGCGAGGTGCCGCGGCCGTCGCAGCGGGCCCGTGGGGGATCGCGGGACGGTCCGCGGCCGGGGCCGCCCGTCGCTCACAGGTACAGCCCCGCGTCCGCCCCTTCGCGCTGGTCCGGCACCGACGTGGGAGTCGTCCCGCGGCGCAGCGCGTACAGCTCGGCGAGGGTCGCGCCCTCGCGCGAGACGCCCTCCTCGGTGCCCAGCCAGCCCACCGCCTCACGACGGGTGAGTGCTCCGACCTCGATCCGGGCGAGGCACCGGCCGGGGCGGACGACGGCGGGGTGGAGGCGCTCCAGGTCCTCGTTCGTCGTGACGCCCACGAGGACGTTGCGGCCCTGACCGAGCAGCCCGTCGGTGAGGTTGAGCAGCCGGGAGAGCGCCTGGCCCGCGGTGTGCTTCGCCTCGCCGCGGATCAGTTCGTCGCAGTCCTCCAGCAGCAGGAGCCGCCAGCGCCCCTTGCCGGTGCCGTCCTCCTCGCCGATCGCGATGTCCATCAGGTAGCCGACGTCGGAGAAGAGGCGCTCCGGGTCCAGCACGCAGTCCACCTGGCACCAGTCGCGCCAGGAACGGGCCAGCGTGCGCAGGGCGGAGGTCTTGCCGGTGCCGGGCGGACCGTGCAACAGCAGCAGCCGGCCCGCGATGTCCTCCGGGGTGGTCTTCATCAGCCGGTCCATGGCGTCGGCCACCGGCGCCGTGTAGTTGGGCCGGACCTCCTCCCACGTGCCCGCCGAGATCTGCCGGGTCGTGCGGTGCGGACCCCGGCGCGGCGACACGTACCAGAAGCCCATCGTCACGTTCTCGGGCTGCGGTTCGGGCTCGTCCGTCGCGCCGTCCGTCGCCTGCTTCAGTACCTGCTCGGCCAGTTCGACGCTGGTCGCGGTCACCGTGACGTCGGCGCCCCGGTTCCAGCGGGACACCAGCAGGGTCCAGCCGTCGCCCTCGGCGAGCGTGGCGCTGCGGTCGTCGTCGCGCGCGGAACGCAGCACCCGGGCACCCGGCGGGAGCAGGGTGGCCCCGGACCGTACGCGGTCGATGTTCGCGGCGTGCGAGTGCGGCTGCTCGCCCGTCGCGAAGCGACCGAGGAACAGGGCGTCGACGACGTCCGACGGCGAGTCGCTGTCGTCGACGTTGAGCCTGATCGGCAGAGCGTCGTGCGGGTTGGCAGACATGTCGCCATGATCGGTCACCCGGGCGCCCCGTGCACCCGGTTTCCGCGGTGCGGCGCGTGTGTCGTGTGTGGCGCCGTCCTTCCGGTGTATCCCTTCCGTCCTGTTACACGGCTGTGGTGCGACGAGATCTGTTCCGCGCCGGATTCACCCCGTTACTGTGGCCACGATGGGACGTCATGGGTGGTACTCGGGGGCGGGACGGTGGCGGCTCACCGCGCTGATCGGTGTGGGGCTGGCGGTGCTGGCCCTGGTGGTGACCCTGCTCGACACCCTGCCGGGGAACGGCGGGAGCACCGCGGGCACGACCCGCGACGGAGACAAGGTGCACGGCACACCCGTGACTCCGTCCGAGACTCCGGGGCCCGAGGTGGGCTGGGGCTTCACCCACACCCAGTTCAGCGCGGACGAGGGCGACGACGCCGCCACCGAGCGGGTCGGGGGACTGCTCGGCGAGAACCGGGTGCCGCTGCCGCAGAACCAGCACATCATGGGCTGGGGAGCGGGCAACCCCGAGCCGTCGAAGGGGCGTTACGACTTCTCCGAGATGGACAGCCGCATCGACTTCGTCCGCAGGTCGGGCGGCACCCCGATCGTCACGCTGTGCTGCTCCCCGGACTGGATGAAGGGCGGCGGATCCGGGGCGGACAGCACGGACTGGAGCCAGTCCTCCCTGGAGACGGCCCCGGAGCCGTCCCACTTCGCCGACTTCGCGGCCCTCGCCGCGACCGTCGCCAAACGGTATCCCGACGTACGGCACTTCATCGTCTGGAACGAGTTCAAGGGCTTCTGGAACGACAGCGAGGGCCGTTGGGACTACGAGGGTTACACCGAGCTCTACAACCTGGTCTACAAGGCGCTCAAGAAGGTCGACAAGGACATCATGGTGGGCGGCCCCTACCTGGTCATGGACAGCTTCGACCCCCGGCAGACCGAGGACGCGTCCCCGACGGTGAAGGGCACCTGGGGCGCCATGGACCAGCGGGTCCTCGACGCCTTCGACTACTGGAACGAGCACAAGGCGGGCGCCGACTTCGTCGTCGTGGACGGCTCCAGCTACACCAACGACGACGAGATGCTGCCCGACGAGTTCGGGGCCACCGACAAGCTCACGGCCGTCGGGAAGTGGGTGCGCGAGCGGACCCGCGGGCTGCCGCTGTGGTGGGCGGAGTACTACGCCGAACCGGCCGACGCCGACGACGAGCGCAAGGGCTGGTCGGAGACGCGCCGGGTGGCCGTACAGGCGAGCGCCATGATCGCGATGGTCAAGGGCGGTGCCTCCTCCGGCTTCTACTGGAACCCGGAGAAGGAGAAGGGCGCGGGCTGCGCCGGCTGTCTGTGGACACCGACCGGCACGGCGGGCGGGGGGAGGGAACTCCCCATGTACGACCTGGTCTCCCGCTTCGGCAAGGCGTTCGGGCCGGGGACGACGTACGAGAAGGTCCCCGTCGCCGCGGACGACGTGGACAACGTCCGGGTCCTCGCCTCCGGCGGCACCGTCCTCGTGGTCAACACCCTCGGCCGCTCGATCAGCGCGAAGGTCGACGGGAGACGGTTCGCGATGGGGGCGTACGAGGTGAAGTGGCTCAGCCGGTAGCCGCACCGGGCTGGTTCACCGGGTGAGGCGACCGGGGCGCCACACCCGAGTACGGCGACCGGAGGAGGCACCGCACCCGAGTACGGCGACCGGAGGAGGCACCGCACCCGAGTACGGCGACCGGAGGAGGCACCGCACCCGAAGGAGCGGACCGACGGGCCACCGCACAGGAGTGCGCGGACCCGCGGGGCCACCGCCGGCCCGGCGAGCGGACCGACGCGGCCACCGCACAGGAGCGAGCCGACCGGAGGGCCGGCTCACCGAGTGAGTGGTCCGGCCGCGCGGCTTTCCCGCGTCCCCGCCGCGGCGCCCTCACTTCATCGTCAGGAACCGCTGGACCAGTGAGGCCAGCAGGACCGCCAGCAGGGGCAGCGAGAACCAGAAGCTGCTCTGCAGCCACCGCAACTGCCGGACCCCGGGCCGCACCGCGACCCGAAGGACCTCCCGTGCCGTCAGCAGCACGATCAGGGCGACGGCCGAGAGCGCGCCGACGACCGACCACGGCGTCCACGTCACCTGCGGTCCGATCGGGCCCGGATCGGCCCGCGGGACCTTCCCCTCGGGCCGTGCGCGCAGCGTGTACATCGTGACGTCGTCGTTGACCAGGACCTTCCTCAGCTCCTGCCGGTCGTCGAGGTTGGTGATCAGCCGCGACTCCCAGGTCCTCGAATAGCCCACGTCCAGCTGGAGATAGACGACCTGGCTGCGGTTGATCATCAGATACGAGTTCGGGCCCGCGTCCTTGAGCGCCTTGACGAGTCCGGACACGAGGACCGGGTCGGCGGGCGCCAGGGTGGGCACGTACTGCACCTTCTCCATGTCCCTGGCGCCCCAGGGCATCGCGGGCGTCACGTTCTCGACGGTGTCGTTGCTCAGCCACAGCAGCCGGACCGTCGGATCGTCGTGCGCGTACACGTAGTTCATGGCCGCGACCTCGCCCGGCCTGATCCGCTCGAACGGTTCGTTGCCCCAACGGGCCACCAGGAAGCCGCCCATGAGGAGCAGGCCCGCCATCAGCGCGGCGATCGGTGCGAGGCTCACCCGGTCCCTGTCGCGTTCCTCCGCGGTGATCCCGGTGCGGGGGAAGAGGGCGAGTCCGGCGAGCAGGGCGGCGCCCGGCACGGCGAACATGAAGACGCGCAGGGCCATCTCGCCGCCGTACGACTGCATGCCGAAGCCGAGGAACGGGACGAAGGTGAGGACGAGCAGCGAGCGCTCGCGGTACTTGTGGTCGCGCCGTCGCCACCAGCCCCAGCAGGCGAAGGCCATCACACCGCCGGCCAGCAGCACCCGGGTGTACAGCACGAGCTTGTGGGTCGAACTGCCGCCCTGGATACGGCCGGAGACCGACGTCGACACATTGCTGCCGACGCCGCCGACCCCGCCGAACAGGTCGTCGAAGTGACCCGACCAGTACGGCTCGGCCATGTAGCCGACCCAGACCGCGACCAGGACGGCGAACAGGATGGGCAGACCGCGCAGTTCGGAGCGGCCGACGACGACGAGGACCGCGAGGACGCCCAGCATCACGAACGGGGTGAGCTGGTGCGCCGGGACGGTGGCCGCGAACAGCCCGATCAGGACCATGAGGAGCACGGCCCGCTGCCGCCGGTCCGTGGGCTCCACCTCCGCCTCGCCCGGCCGCCGCACCGCCCACAGCACCCGCGGCGCCCGGAACCACACGAGCAGGATCGCCACGAACACCAGGTACAGCAGATAGGTGAAGCCCTGCGGGGAGAAGTAGTCCTGGCCGACCCAGCCGCAGAGGGTGAAGAACCAGATGCCCGTCCACTTGGCCCGCCAGCCCGCCCGCATCGAGCGGACGAGCAGGAACATCGGTGCCAGGTAGAGCAGTTGGACGGTGAGCGGCCACCAACGGATGACTTCGGAGAGGTCGGTGACCCCGCAGGCCTTCGCGACGAACGCGGCCACCGCGAAGAAGCCGGGCCAGCTCCAGCGGGCGTCCAGGTCCGGTACGGCGGACCCCGTGCGGTCGATGTAGTCCAGGAACCCGAGGTGCTGCCAGGCGGTCGCGAACCGCGGTTCGGTCTCGATGACGGCCGGCAGCGCGTGCAGGGACACGGTCGTGGCGACAAGGGTGATCAGCAGGAGGGCCCGGTGCTCGCCGTTCATCCAGAGCAGGGAGGCGAACACCGTGATCAGCAGGGCCGCGCCGATCAGGGTCGCCGGCGGGAGCACCGAGATCAGGCCGAGGCCGCCCATGCCCGCCAGGGAGCCGTCGTCGAGGCTCAGCACCGGGACCCAGTAGAGGAGCAGCGCCGAGACCAGCAGGCAGCCGAGGACGACCCCCGGTTTCGACGGATGCAGGACGCGCTCGCGCAGGGACAGCGGCGGTTCGGCCGGTGGCTGCCGGTCGGCGGTGGCGGGCCCGGGCCCCGTCCCGGCTCCGGACTCCGGCTTGCCTCCCGGCTCCGGGCCCGCCGCGGCGGGCGAACCGTGATGCGCCGTGCTCCGTGCCCCGGACGGAACGCTCCCGGAGCCCCCCTCCTCGAACGGGGCGTCGACCCCCGACGCCTCCGACGGGCCCAGCGGTGCCTCGGACCCCGGCTCGCGGGCCTCGACCGGCAACCCCACGGACGGCCGGGTCCGCGCCCAGCTGGGGCGCCGCACCGCGGGTGTCCCGGTCGGCGGGGTGCCGGGGCCCGGACGTACGTCGGGCCGGCGTTCCTGGTGGTCGAAGTCGAGGTGGAGGCCGAGGGCGAGCGTGTCGGAGTCCAGGGCCCAGGCGGGGCCGCGCCTCGGCTCCCGCCGCCCGGCATCGCGCGCCCCCAGGTCGGCGAGGTCCCCGTCCGGCGCCGCGTCCTCGGGCGGCGCGGCGGGCGGGGCGGTGCGGACGATCTTGAACAGCTTGGGCGCGGCGATCGCCACGATCACCGCGAGGCTGGAGATCTCGGCGACACCCGCGCCGGTCAGGCCCATCCGGGGCAGCAGGATCACCGTGAGACCGAGCACGAGCAGGCACAACAGGCCCTGGAGATAGGCGAGTCCGGACGTGCGGCTCTGCGCGCGCAGGACGGCGAAGTACGTCTCCATGACCACGCGCAGCAGCGCGCCGACGGCGAACCAGCGCAGCAGCGGTGTGGCCGCGTGCGCGTAGCCGTCGCCGAAGACGTGCAGGATCAACGGGGCGCCGAGGAACAGCAGTCCGCACACCGGAAGCATGATCCGGGCCATGCGTTTGAGGGCGGCCCGCGTGTTGGCGGCCAGCCGGGCCGGGTCGTGCGACCCCTCGACGGTGAGCGAGGCACCCATGTTGATGGCGAGCAGGTTGACCGTGCCGCCTATCGTCGTGGTGATGTAGAAGTACGCGTTGTCGGCCGAACCGACCTGCGAGGCCACGATCACCGGCACGAGATAGACGACGGCGAGCGAGAAGAGGGAGCCGGTGTAGTCGCCCGCGAGGAAGCGTCCGATCTCCTTGAGCGACGGCGGCTCCGCGTGGTCCTGCGTCGCCTTCACGTGCCGGGGGACGAGCCGCCGGAACACCAGCAGCCCGAGCGGCACCACCGACAGGGCGATCGCGGCGACCCAGGAGGTGAACACGCCCGAGGTGGGGAGCGCGGCGGCGAGACTGATCAGCAGCACCAGCTTCACCGCGGAGAACACGGTGTTGCCCACCGGCACCCACAGCGCGCTGCGCAGCCCGGTCAGCACGCCGTCCTGGAGCGTCAGCAGCGACCAGGCGACGACCGCGACGACGAAACCGACCCCGTGGAGCGGGCCGTGCAGGAAGCGGTACGAGGGCCCCCACAGGTTCAGGGTGAGCAGGAAGATTCCGGCGGCCAGCGCCACGACGGCCGAACTGCCCGCGTACGTACGGAAGATGATCCGTCCGGTGGCGCGCCCCGCGACCGGGATGAACCGGGCGAGCGCGCCCGTCAGCGTCACCGCGGTCACCCCGGCGAGGAGCTTCATCGCGGCGATCGCCGCGGATCCCTGGCCGACCGCCGCGTCGGTGTAGTAGCGGGCGGCGATCAGCCAGTAGCCGAGCCCGAGCACCGCGGAGATCCCGGTGTTGAGCATCAGGGCGTAGGCGTTGCGGAACAGCTGGCCGCCGCCTCCGCCCGCCTCCTTGCGGCCCCTGCCGGGCAGGCGGAGGCGACGG
The DNA here is from genome assembly GCF_042889485.1 of Streptomyces sp. NPDC002580. Taxonomy (NCBI): domain Bacteria; kingdom Bacillati; phylum Actinomycetota; class Actinomycetes; order Kitasatosporales; family Streptomycetaceae; genus Streptomyces; species Streptomyces sp. NPDC002580. The sequence goes on from NZ_JBIAQZ010000006.1 coordinate 80,677, forward strand.
CCGGGCCGCTGCTCGGGTGCCTCGGTCGTGGGCGTGGACGCGTGGGGCGTGGTCGTCGTGTCAGACACGGGTACGCATGGCCTTCCGGCGGACCTGTCGTGCTCTTCGGACCATGGCGTACCCCTTGGTGAGGGCGCGGTCCCGGGCGAAGGTACGAGCGATCGCGCGGCCCTCGACCAGCCGCTCGAACTCCTCGATACCGGTCGTGCGGCGCACGGTGACGCGCTGCAGCGCGTACGGGCCCTGGCGTCGGCGCGCCAGACCGTTGCCGACGGCGAGCGACTGGGTGAACCCCGCCTCACGCACCGTGCGGCGCACCCGAGGGCTGGAGTAGCCGTAGGGGTACGCGAACGAGACCGGGCGGGTGCCCAGTTCGCCGGCGATGATCTCCTTGCAGCGCAGCAGTTCGGACCACAGCGCGTCGTCCGCGATCTGGTCGAGCTGCGGATGGGTGTGGCTGTGCCCGCCGATCTCGGTCTGTTCCTCCGCCAGCCTGCGCACCTGGTCCCAGTCGAGCATCGCGTCGAGGCCGCCCCCGGTGTCGTACGCGCCCCCGATCCAGCCCGTGGAGACGAACAGCGTGGACGCGAAGCCGTACTTGGCGAGCACGGGCAGGGCGTGCCGGTGCACGCCCTCGTAGCCGTCGTCGAAGGTGATCAGGACGGGGCGCGCGGGCAGCGGGCCGCCCGAGCGCCAACTCGAGGCCAGACGCGCGGTGTCGACGGGAGTGAACCCGCGGTCGTCGAGCAGCGCCATCTGCTCGGCGAACGCCTCGGGGGCGACGGACAGCGCCCGGGTCGCGTCGTTGGGCGACCGCGCGATCGAGTGGTACATCAGGATCGGTACCGGTTCGCTCATGCCGCCGCCCCCTCGTCGCCCCGGACCCCCTCGACCGCCGTCACGGGGACCACGGAGAACGTGGCACCGCTCCTACGGGCCCGGAGGCTCCCGAGTACGTACCCCCCGGCCGCGGTCAGTACCCCGGCGACTATCGCTCCCGCGCGGCCCGCGCCGCCCGGACGGGCCAGGGCGGCGTCCCGCAGCCCGCGCAGCACACCGGCCGGCAGCACCCGGGTCGCGTAACGCCGCTCCGACTCAAGTCCCTTTCCGGCTCCGACACTTCGGGCGACCAGGGCCTTGGACAGGCCCTCGGCGAAGGCGCGGGTGCGGAAGTAGCCGAAGTGCTCGCGGGCCTTCGGCACCCGGTGGTGGATGACCGCGCGGTCGTCGATCAGCAGGACCGCGTCCGGCCGGGCGCGGGTGAGGCGGATGCACAGCTCCGTCTCCTCGCAGCCCAGCGGGCGCTTGTCGCCGTCGCGGCCGATGCCGGTGGCGAAGCCCCCCGCCGCCTCGAACGCGGTCCGGCGGAAGGAGGCGTTGCCGCCGAGGACGTTGCGGACCCGGACCCGGCCGGGCGGCAGGCCCTTGTACGTGCAGCCCACCACCCAGTCGAACTCCTCGGGGAACCAGGCCGGACGGCGGCCCGACGCCCAGATCGGCATCGTACGGCCGCCGACGGCCATGACCCGGGGATCGGCGAAGCCCTCGGCGAAGCGCAGCAGCCAGTCCCGTTCGGCGACGGCGTCGTCGTCGAGGAAGGCGACGACCTCCCCGCGCGAGGCGGTGATCCCGGTGTTGCGGCCGGCGGACAGACCGCGGGGGCCCGCGTTGGCGAGCACCCGCACCCCGTCCGTCTCCTTGAACTCCCCGGCCAGCCGCTCCAGGAGGACGGCGTTGTGGTCCACGACCAGCAGCGTCTCCAGGGCGGGCAGGGACTGCGCCCGCACCGAGGACACCGCCGCGAGGATGTCCTCCCAGCGGTCCTCGGTGTAGACGCAGATCACCACGGAGATGTCCTGCGTGCTCAAGACACCTCTCCCCGGGCGGAGTCGAGCTGGGCGGCGTGCGGCCTGCGGCGCAGCGCACGCCGGTTGGACCGCTCCCCGAGGATCACCTTGAGCACCCGCAACCCGTCCCGCACGGCGCGCAGATTGCTCGTGCCGTGGATGCGGAGGTACTCGTGGCTGGGTATCTCCTGTACCTTCAGGCCCGCCTTGACCACCCGGATGTTCATCAGGGTCTCGACCTCGAAACCGGTGCAGTCGAGCTCGATCTTGTCCAGGCAGTGCCGCCAGAACGCGTTGTATCCGTAGCAGAGATCGGTGTATCGGGCGCCGAACTTGGCGTTGACGGTCGCGCAGAGCACACGGTTGCCGAGCTTGCGGATCGGCGTCATGTCGGACGTGCCGCCGCCGTTCGCGAACCGCGAGCCCTTGGCGAAGTCGGCCCCGGACACCAGCGCGGAGACGTACGAGACGATCTCGTGTCCGTCGGCCGAGCCGTCCGCGTCGACCATCACGATGATGTCGCCGGTGCACGCCTCGAATCCGGTGATCAGGGCGTCGCCCTTGCCCTTGCCGCGCTGCTCGACGACCTTGACGTCCGGCCACAGTTCACGGGCCACCTGGACGGTGTCGTCGGTGGAGTTGCCGTCGACAAGGACCACCTCGTGGATCCACGAGGGAAGGGTCTTGAAGACGTAGGGGAGATTCTCCGCCTCGTTCATGGCGGGAATCACGACACTCACCGGTGGCGCGATGGCCAGGTGAGAAGTGATCGGCCGGTACCTGCCGGCCGTTGAAGCGTCGTCGCCCGAGATCGCTGGGCGCAGGACTGAGCTCATGAGTCTGGTCCCTCTCGTCCGGTGGACCGCCCGCCCCTGGGCGGTCCGTCTCTTTGTCCGGTTCGAAAGGGGGGTTCTCACTGACGGCATGCCGAAATGGATCTCCGTGCATGCCGGGTGAGCTGGCAAAACTGGCCGGCCCCGAAACGAGGAGCCGGTCGCGCGGCACGACTCGGCACAGGTCTGGTCACCGAGTACGGCACCCCCCAACCGCGCCCCGCGCCGGAAACCATCGCGGTCCTTGAGCCCTCCCCTAGAGCCGCTGATGATGGACCGATGCGGGTGAGATGTACGACGGTATTGACGATTGAGTCTGTATGGCAAGACCTGGAACGAGGCCTCACGTTTTTGTTGGTTTGACCGTTACTCGACCCCTGGAGCGGATTTTGCCCATCCGTTTGGGGATCCCGCAGGTCGGCCCGGACCGCTCCGGCCGGGCGTCACGCATCACCCCTCGGGCACGGATGTGTGCCGTGCCGTCGGGGCGCCCTGGTGTCGTCGCGCCGCCCGTCAGGCGGTCGGCGTGTCCGTGGTGCGGCGCCGGCGCACCGCCGCCGGCAGGAGGATCAGCAGGCTGAGCGCGGCCACGGTCACGACCCCGCCGGCGACCGACCACCGGTGCACGGCGAGCATGCCCTGGGCCACCAGCATGTTCAGCGCGACCGCGCCGGCGGCGGACGCGAGAACGCGGCCGAACGGTTCCAGTCCGCGCAGCGCGGTCGCGATGGCGGCCGACGGTGCCGCGAGGAGGAAGAACAGGGTGAACGGCCCGCGCAGCGGCGAGTCCACGTCGGCGAGCGCCAGGAGCGCGCCGACGACGGCGACCACGGTCGCGGTCCCCGCGAGGAGGGGCAGGAGGTCCCTCCCCGGACCTTGCCGTGACCGCTCCGCGGTGTCCGATGCAGTGGTGCTGGCGTGAATGGTCCGCATGGGCGACTTGCCCCCCGAAGTGCCGGATGCCGGGCTTCAATGTGGCGCAGGGAGCTGTGGGGCGTCAAGACGCGGAAGGCGTTCACGCGATTCCCGGCCGCTTCCGGCGGGGCGTGCCACGAGGTGGGTCTGAAAACCGGCTTGACGATCCGTCACTTCATGTCCATGAAATGTCATGGACATGTTGCGAAATAGGTGATGAACGGGGCGAAGCGGCTGGTCACGCCCGAAAAGTCTTGGCATGAACACTTCCTGTCAACACGCGTAGCTGCTACCAACGTTGTGGCAGAGATCCTGCTAAAGGGAGGTTCCATGAGACGTTCCCGAATTACGGCATACGTGACCTCACTCCTCCTCGCCGTCGGCTTCGCCCTTACCGGGGCGGCGACGGCGCAGGCGCGGACAGCGGCGGCCACCGGCTATGTGGCCCTCGGCGACTCCTATTCCTCCGGTGTCGGCGCCGGGAGCTACATCAGCTCCAGCGGCGACTGCAAGCGCAGCACGAAGGCGTACCCCTATCTCTGGAACGCCGCGCATTCACCCTCGTCGTTCGCCTTCACCGCTTGCTCGGGTGCTCGTACGGGTGATGTCACGGCCAGTCAGCTCGGCCCGCTCAGCTCCTCCACGGGCCTTGTGTCGATCAGCATCGGCGGCAACGACGCCGGATTCTCGGACGTCATGACGACCTGCGTCCTGCAGTCCGAGAGCACCTGCCTCTCGCGCATCGCCACGGCGAAGGCGTACGTCGACTCGACGCTCCCCGGCAAGCTCGACACCGTCTACTCGGCGATCAGCGCGAAGGCACCGGCCGCCCATGTGGTCGTCCTCGGCTACCCCCGCTTCTACAAGCTCAACGGCAGCTGTGTGACCGGACTGTCGGAGGCCGAACGGGCCGCGATCAACGGCGCGGCCGACTACCTGGACAGCGCGACCGCCGTGCGTGCAGCCGCCCACGGCTTCACCTTCGCCGATGTGAGGGGCACCTTCACCGGTCACGAGATCTGCTCCGGCAGCTCCTGGCTGCACAGCCTGAACTGGCTGAACATCGGCGAGTCGTACCACCCGACCGCGGCCGGCCAGTCCGGTGGCTATCTGCCCGCCCTCACCGGAGCCGTCTGACCTCCGGACACCCGTTCCTGAATCCTTCGAGGCACCACCCGTCCCTCCGCGGGGGAAGGTCCACCCCGCCGAGGGACATCACGGACCCCGTCAGGGGGTCGCGGAGGCGGAGGCCTCGTCCGTCGGGGTCTCCGTCGCACAAGTGATCGTGAACGGCACGGAGCCGGACGTCGCGTGGACCGGTTCGCGCACCTCCACACTGATCTCGTTGGCGAACGTCCCGCTCGTGTCGTACGTCGTCGCCACCACGGTCCTGCTCTGCGTCCTGCCGCCGCCCGCGGGGAACGAGAGCGTCTTCCAGCTCGGATCGGTCACGTGACCGGTCTTCGTCACCCAGCGGTACTCGACGTCCACCGGCACGCGGCCCACCGTGAACGTCGCCGTGAACGAGGGGGCCGCGGTGCCCGGCGGCGGACAGCCGCCCTCGTAGTCCGTGTGCCGACCCGCGAGCGTCACCCGGACCGACTGGGCGGGCGCGGCGCTGGTCGTATGCGTCCCGGGAGCGCTGCTGGAGGGACTCCCGCCATGGGTCGCACCGGCGGTGGCACTGCCGCTCTCGCTCTTGCCGCCGCCCGAGTTCCCCCCTCCGTCGGTGGTGCCGCGGCTCCCGCCGGAGGTTCCCTGGCCGTTGGTCCCGCCGTTACCGCCGTTCCCGTCGTCGTTCAGCAGGGCGTACGTCAGTCCGCCGAGGGCCAGTGCCAGCGCCACCAGGCCCGCGATCAGGGCGACGGCCGCCCGGCGGTCACGGGCGGGCTCCGCGCCCGACGGGGTCGAGGGCACGGTCGCGGGAGGCGGACCGAACCCCCGCGGCGGTGTCGGCGACGGGGGTTGGCCGAACGCCCCGATCGTCGGTGTGCCGGACACCGACGGCGTGGAGCTCAGGGGCCGGGTGGGCGCGGTGCCGCCGGCCGCGACCAGGCGCAGCTGCCGCTCGGCCGATTCGGCGTCCGTCCGCTCGGCCGGGTCCTTGGCCAGCAGTCCCTCGACGACGGGACCGAGCGGACCCGCGCGACGGGGTGCCGGCAGGGGTTCGTCGACGATGGCCCGCAACGTGCTCAGCGGAGTGTTCTGCCGGAACGGCGAGTTGCCCTCGACCGCCGCGTACAGCAGCACCCCGAGCGACCACAGGTCGGACTCGGGCCCGGGAGTACGCCCGAGCGCCCGCTCCGGAGCCAGGAATTCGGGCGATCCGATGACCTCGCCCGTCATGGTCAGGGCGGAACTGCCCTCGACCGTCGCGATGCCGAAGTCCGTCAGGACGACCCGGCCGTCGTTCGCCATCAGGACGTTGCCCGGTTTCACGTCCCGGTGCAGCACCCCCGCCTCGTGCGCGGCGCGCAGCGCGGCGAGCACCTCGGCGCCGATGTGGGCGGCCCGCTCCGGCGCCAACGGCCCCTCGGCGTCCAGCAGATCGGAGAGCGCGATGCCGCGGATCAGCTCCATCACGATCCACGGCCGGCCCTCCTCCATGGCCACGTCGTACACGGTCACCACGTTGCGGTTGGAGATGCGGGCGGCCGCCCACGCCTCCCGCTCCAGGCGCGCGTACATCCGCTCGACCTCGGAGGTCAGCAGACCGGCCGGGGCGCGGACCTCCTTCACCGCGACCTCGCGCTGCAGCACTTCGTCGCGGGCGCGCCACACCGTTCCCATGCCGCCCTCGCCCAAGGGCGAGAGCAGCCGGTAGCGGCCGGCGATCACGCGTTCACTGCCCGGATCTTCGGACACGTGCGTCCCCCATTCGCATCCGTGTGATTCCTCCCCAAAAGTAGCTCAGCCGACTACGGATGCCGCCCCCCTGAGCACCAATCCGGCCCCGAGAGCCACGACGATCAACGCCGATCCCAGGGGCGTGGCCCTGCGGACCAGGAGCACGAGGCGCGATTCGGCCCAGCGCGGGCGCCTGGCCAGGGCCCTGGTCATCCCGCTGCCGAGCCTGACGACGGCGAACCCGGCCGCCGTCAGCGTCAGGGCGAGCCCGACGCCGTACGCGAGAACGAGAAGAAGGCCGAACCAGGCCTGTCCGAGCGCCATGGCTCCGACGAGGACGACGACCGCCGAGGGGCTGGGGACGAGTCCACCGGCGAAGCCGAGCAGGATCGTCCCGCGGACGGTGGGAGCGATCTCGTGGGTGTGGGTGAAGCCGCCGTGGGTGTGTTCGAGGGTGCCGGAGCGGGAGACGGCGCTCGAGCTGCGGTCGTGGTCGTGGCTGTGGCTGTGATCGTGGGGGTGGGGGTGGGGGGAGGGGGCCGGGTGGGTGTGGGGCGCGGTCGCGGTGGGAGTGCTCGCCGTCACGGACGCGGTGGCGTGCGCGAGTACCAGCGGGCGTACGGGGTGGTCGGCGTGCCGGTGCGGTGCGCCCGCCGGTGTCCGGTCGCCGTCGTGGGTGTGGTCGTGGCTGTGGTCGGAGTCGCCGTCGTGCGCGTGCCGGTGGGAGGGCGTGTGCTCGTGGTCGTGCGGGTGGTCCGGTGCGTGGTGGTCGTGGTCGTGGCCCGAGGTCCGGCCGTGGGTGTGCCCGGGCTCGTGGGGGTGGTCGTGCGGGTGGCCCGCGCCGTGCGGACGTCCGTGCTCGTGCGGGTGGTCGTGCCCGTGGTCGTGCCTGTGCCCGTGGTCGTGGCCGGGCCCGGGGGGCCGGTGGCGCCACGCCCGGCGCAGGAGGGTGGCGCCCGCCAGGGTCACCAGGACACCGCTCGACACGCCCAGCCAGGCGATCACCGAGGGGGCCGCCGCCGAGCCCGCCGTGACCAGCAGGCCGAGCGCGACGACTCCGAGGGTGTGGGTGACCGTCACCGAGGCGGCCAGGGGCAGCACGTCCCGCATCCGGGCCCGCCCCCCGCGGGCCGCGGCCGTCGCGGCCATCAGGGTCTTGCCGTGTCCCGGCGCGAGTGCGTGCATCGCGCCCAGGCCCACGGCGATGACCAGGGCCAGCGCGGCGAAGCCGAAGGTGAGGTCGTGCCGGGCCACCAGATTGTCCAGGGCCTCGGTCCAGCGGTCGGCGCCGCGCGGGAGGACGGACGCGGCGGGCGCGTGGCGATCGTCCTCGACGAGGGCCGGACCGCCCGGGCGGATCCGCAGCGACGCGCCGGCGGTGTCGGAGGGCGAGGAGAGCAGCGCCTTCGGGTACTCGGTCAGCTCCGCCGACACCGACTTCTCCGGTACGTCCGAGGAGGTGAGGGTCGTCCGGTCGCCACGGGCGGTGATCTCACGCCAGCCCGGGCCGTGTTCGGCGCCCGCGCTGCGGAAGCGCACGGCGACCGTGCCGTCGCGGGGCAGGGGTGCCGTCAGCCGGCACTCCACGCGCAGGGTGCTGAGCCCCGCCTGTCCCGGCCGCACGCGCGCGTGGCTCGCCCCGGCGGTGAGCGTCACCGCGCGCCCGTCGACGGTGACCTCGCTGCCGCGCGCCGCGCTCTCGCAGCGCTGCCGGGCCCAGTCGGCCGTCCCGAGCTTCTCGATGTCGGGCTTCGCCTGGGTGGCGGGGATCTCCGCCAGGTCCTCGACGTGATCGACGAGCAACCGTCCCGGGGCGGCGACCAGTCCGTCGTACCGGTTGACGGTGAAGTTGCCGAGCGGGTGCGCGCTCGCCGAACCGGAGGGGACCAGGACGAGCGCGCAGGCCGCCGTCAGGACCGCCGCGCCGCCGGCCAGGAGCCGGGGCGCCCTCACTGCGCGGCCTTCAGCGCCGTACGGGCCTCGCGGGCACCCAGCGGCGAGAATCCCGGGTTCAGGTCCAGGGCCGCCTTCAGCGCGGTGCGGGCTTCCTTCTTGTGGCCGGTGGCCTGCTCGATGACACCGCGGTGGTAGAGGAAGGAGGCGTTGCGGTAGCCCGTCGCCGTGGCCTCGCGGGCGTACGCGAGCGCCTCGGCGTCGTGGCCGGACCGGTGCAGTGCCCAGGCGAGGGCGTCGGCGGTGTGCACGGTGTGCCGGCGGGCCCATTCGGCGCGGGCCGCCTTCAGCGCGGCCGCGCGGTCGCCGTGGTCGGCGGCCGCCAGCGCGGTGTCGAGGTCGGCGTCGACGCCGTTGGCGCGGGCGAGGGAGACCCAGGCGTCGACCAGCGTGTACTGGTCGCGGGCCTTCTCCGCGTCGCCCGCCCTGCCCCGGGCCTCGTACAACTCACCCAGCTCGACCAGGGGTTGCGGGAGCGGGTAACGCTGCACGACCTGCTCCATCCCCTTGATGGCCGCCGCGCGGTCGCCCTGCGCGGCCTGGGTGCGGGCCCGGCCCTCGAGAGCGGGAAGGTAGCTGTCGTCGGCGGCGAGGGCCCGTGCGTAGTAGGTGAGGGCGGAGCCGTAGTCGCCCTGGCTCCAGGCCAGTTGGCCGAGCGCGGAGGCCACGTACGAGATGTCGCCGCGGCTGGTCGCGGTGGCCAGCGCCTGGCGCAGCACCCGGCGGGCGGTCTTCACGTCGCCGCGCAGCTCGTGGACGTAGGCGTACCGGGTGAAGACGGGGACGCCCGGCCGCCGGGAGTCGGCCAGGTCGGCCGCCTTCGACGCCTCGTCGTAGCGGCCGAGTTCGACGAGCGCGTCGATGCGGGAGGAGAGCGCGCGTTCGCTGTACGGGTTCTGCCGCAGCGTGAGGTCCGCGTACTTCAGCGCGCCGGTGAAGTCGTGCCGGGCCGCGGCGAGCGCCGCCCGTCCGGCGAGCGCGGGGTCGTAGTCGGGGCGCAGCCGCAGGGAGCGGTCGAGGGCCTTCGCGGCCTGCGGATAGCGCGAGGGGTCGCCCTGGGTGCGGGCCTGCTCCACATAGGCGAGGCCGAGCGTGGACCAGCCGCCGAAGTCCTTGGGCTGCGTGCGCAGATGGGCCTGGAGGGAGGCGATGCTCGCGTCGAGGTCGCCGCTCGCGAGCAGTTGCGGTGACACGCCGTTGGCCACGGTCGCGACGGCAGGCGTCGTGCCGTTCTCCCGCAGGGCTCCGAGCACGACCGCGCCCGCCGTCATGGCGACGGCCAACGCAGCTGCGCAGAAAGTGAGTTGGGCCGTGCGCCAGCGGCGCTGCGACTCCGAGAGCCGGCGCACCGCGACCACCCGGCCGTCGGTCGCCCCCGTGACCTCGGCGGCGCCCCGGCCGGACCCGGCGGGTGGCGCGTCCTCACCGGTCACGGCCTTCGGGGCGTCCTCGCCGGGCGCGCTTCCCGCGGTGTCCCGGCCGGGCTCCGGTGTCGAGGAGTTCTCACGGGACGCGGATGGGGTGGAGTCCTCGACGGGCGCCGCGTCGGTGGCGCCCTCGTCGGGTGCGGCGATGGTGGCGGTCTCGTCGGGCGTGGCCCCCACGGTGCTCTCGTCCGGCGTGGCCCTCTCGGCGTCCGGCGTCGCGTTGTCGTTCCTACGCGGGGACATGCCCTCTCCTCAAAGTCCTTGGCAAGACGGTCGTCGTGGGGGTGGGGCGGCGCGGCCCGCACCGTGGGGGGAGACTGCGTGCGGGCCGCGCCGGTCGGTGGGCCGGGTCAGTAGGCCCGGTTGTACATCCGTCGGCGCCACCACAGCAGGCCGCTGCCGATGAGCAGGATCCCGGCCGCGCCCGCCGCGGCGGAGCCCGCGATCAGCACGGTGTCGGTCCCGCCGCCGGAGGTCGTGCCGGCGGGCTGCAGCGCGTCGCCGAGCTGGCTGCGCACGTCGGTGCCGCTGGTCGTGCCCTTGGCGAGGGCGCCACGCGAACCCGAGGTCGGCTTGGCGACGTACGGGAAGTACTTCCCGAACTTCTTGTCGTTCTTGTCGACGGCGTCGCCCAGGTCGTTCTTGGAACCGACCAGTTCACCCTCGACCACCTGCAGCGAGGCGTCGATCACGTCGTCGGTGAGGCGGCGGCCGTTCGGGAAGCCCGCGTTGTCACCGTCGAGCACGCCGAGCCGCTTGGGGTGCGTGGCCGGCTTGATCGAGGTGTTGAGGCGCAGCTCCTCCGCCGGACGCACGTGCGGCGGCTGGTTGAGGCCCTTCACGCCCTTCAGGAACACGTCGACCAGGTCGTTGCGGGGCTCGGCCGGGGCCTTGATCTTGTAGATCCCCTCGATGAGCTTCGGCAGCTCCGGGTTGGTCACGTTCTTCAGGAACTGGGCGTCCTCCCAGGGCGCGGACGCGTTGAACTTGTCCTTGTCCTTCTGCGGGTTGACGACCTCGTTGACCAGCGGCATGCCGAGACGCGAGACCTGCGAGTAGTTGCCCCGGGCGTCCCGGCGCTGCGTGGTCGACCAGATGCCGACGACCGGCTGGCCCTCCGACTCGCGGATCATGTCGTTCGGGACCTGCAGGGCTATGGAGTTGACGTTGTAGCCCTTGAGGGTGTCCCGCCCGACCTCGGTCAGGTTCCCGCCGTACAGCAGGTCGAAGACGCGCAGGTCGAGGAAGAACGGGTCGTCCGCCTGGCCGGCGAACGTCTGCGAGCCGCCCGCGAGCTTGTGCACCGCCTGGTCGCGCAGCTTGCCGTAGTCCGGCATCGACGCCTTGCCGACGTTCGACGGAGCGACCGGAACGTCGTCCGCGACCTTCGTCCGCGACACGATCCTCTGGTTGTGCAGCCGCAGCAGGTCGATGTCGTACGACTGCGTGATGTTCAGGTCGGGGTCGTCGAGACTGGTGACCGCGCCCGTGTTGTAGAGGAAGGTGTCGCCGTTCTTGCGGTGCGTCTTGAAGGTGTAGCGGTAGATCAACTCACCCTGTGCGTCACCGTCGTTGTCGATGTGGATGTCGTACTGGGCGTCATCGGCGAACGTGTAGAAGTTCGGACCGCCGGCCGGCTCCTCGAAGGGGATCCAGTTCGCCACGATCGTCGTCGTGTCGGGCTTGTCCGGGCTCACGAACGCGTACACGTCCGTGTTGTCGTACTGCGGAGTGCCCGAGATCAGCGGGGCCTCCCGGTGGCTGGAGGCGGAAGCCGCCCCCGGATCCAGCGCGGTCACACCGGCGGCTGCGAGCCCCCCGGCGGCCAGCGCACCGCATACGAGGGTCGTGAGAGTCCTGCGTCCCACACCGCTCCTGGAGATAGGTGTCATGCCGTCCGTCCTCATGTCCAACTTGCCTGACGCACGCCATTCGGAGCGGTCGCCGGGGTGGATTGGTCGAATCCCAAACGTGTTTACGGCGGTTCTCTCGGCTTGTTTCATCGACGAGCAGTTTTCTTCGCGACGGACCGCCAACTGGTCGGCGCCCGAGGCGCGTTTTCGGCCCGCTGATCCGTAACCCATCCGTAGACAGGTTCGCTGCGAACACGTAGGGGAAAGGACGGGCCGTGCAGGGCCGGAGAGGGGGACGGGTGGAGGCTGACGAACTACTGGTGCTGGTGGCCGGAGGCGACCAGCAGGCGTTCGAGGAGCTGTACGGACTGGTGTCCGGGCCGGTGTTCGGACTGGTGCGCCGCGTGGTGCGGGACCCGGCGCAGTCGGAGGAGGTGTCGCAGGAGGTGCTGCTGGAGACCTGGCGCTCCGCCGGGCGGTTCGACCCGGGACGCGGCAGCGCCCTGTCGTGGATCCTCACGCTCGCGCACCGCCGTGCCGTCGACCGGGTGCGCAGCGCCCGCGCCGCCACCGAGCGCGAGGAGCGCGAGGGGCGGCGCAACCACCACCCCGCCTTCGACCAGGTCGCCGAGGAGGTAGAGGCCGGACTCGAACGCGAGTGGGTCCGCCGCTGCCTGGACCGGCTCACCGCGCTGCAGCGCCAGTCCGTCACCCTCGCCTACTACGACGGCTACACCTACCGAGAAGTCGCCGAACGGCTCTCCCTGCCCCTCGGCACCGTCAAGACCCGAATGCGCGACGGGCTCACCCGCCTGCGCGAATGCCTGGGAGGAGTCGCATGAACGTCCCCGACTGCCTGCCGGGCCGTCATCCACACGCGAGAGAGGGAGGTGCCGCGTGAGCGTCCTCGACCGACTGCTGGGCCGCGATCTGCACTCTCTCGCCGCCCCCTATGCCCTCGACGCCCTGGAGGGCGACGAGCGACGCCGTTTCGAACGTCATCTGAAGGGCTGTCAGCGCTGCGCCGAAGAGGTGCGGTCGCTCACCGAGGACGCGGTGCGGCTCGCCTGGTCCACGGCGGCGGCCCCGCCGGCCGTGCTGCGCGAACGGGTGCTGGCCGCCGTACGGGCGACGCCTCAGGAACCGGCCGTACGGGACCAGCCCCGTACGCGGACGGCGCGCCAACCCGCGCGTGCGCGGGCCCCCCTGTTCCACCCGCTGTTCGCGCCGTTGGCCACCACCACGGCCGCCGCGGCCCTCGTCGTCGCCGCGCTGTTCGCCGTGCAGGCGACCCAGGTCCGCGACGATCTGAACCGGGAGCGTGCCCAGGCGCGTGAGATCGCCCACGTTCTCGCGGCCCCCGACGCGCGGGCGACCGGCGATCGGGACTCCCGGGGCCGCGGAATCGGAGTGGTCGCCTCCGCCGAGCTCCGGAGCGCCGTCGTGACGGTCAGCGGACTCGGCACTCCCCCGGGCGGGCGCGTCCACCAGCTGTGGCTCATGCGTCCCGACGGAAAACCGCGTTCCCTCGGCCTGTTCGACGGCGACACGCCCCTCGTGGCCGACGGGCTGAACACCGAGGCGACGTCACTCGCAGTGACCGTCGAGCCCGGCGGGGGCTCGGTGCAGCCCACTACCGCGCCGGTTGTCCAACTCGCCCTGGAAACGGTTGGATTCGGAGAGTAATCGTCAACCCCCTTACGGGGAAGGTGAATCCTGTGTCCGCGATACACGAGCGCCATGTGGGGGCGATAGGGTTAGTCTGCCCGGGCCGGGTGGACTTGTACGGGTGGGGAGTGACATGGAACAGATAACGGTGCGCAGCAGGGCTCGCGTCCCTGCGATCACATGCGGGAGCAGCGCGACCAGTTCGCGCCTCGACCGCCATCTCGCGGTGCTCGGTGGCCCCGCCATACCGCAGCGCGAAACGGCCGAGGCGACGTCGCTGATGCGTGAACTCACGACGCGTGACACCGCGCGCGACAGCGGCTCCCTGGGTGCGCGCATGCGGCGGGTCTCGCTCTTCGCGCCGCTCAGGCGGCTCAGCCGTTCGCTGTTCGGCGGTCACTGAGCACCTGTCGGCACCGAACTTCCCGACCCGCGCTCCGGAATCCGTCGAACCGGCGGCGCCGGCCCACCGCGTCCGTCATTCCCGCGGCGGGCGGCGGCGCCCGGCGGTCACCACGGCCGGAGCGCGGGTCGCCACCCGCGCCGGGTCCCAGGGCTCAGCGCACCACTCCGTCCCGCCGCAGCTCGGCGACGTCCGCGTCCGTCATGCCCAGCGCCCGCAACACCACCCCCGTGTGCTCACCGAGCCGCGGGACGGCCCCCATCCGAGCCTCCTTCCCGCCCGGCAGCGTGATCGGAGGCAGCAGCGCCCGCAACGGCCCGACCGGTGATCCCACCTCCCGCCATCGGTTCCTGGCCGCCAGCTGCGGATGCTCCGCCACCTCCCGTACGTCCCGCAGCCGCGCGCACGCGATGCCCGCCGCCTCCAGACGGGTCACGGCCTCGTCGGCCCCGAGCACACCCAGCGCCTTCGCCACCAGGGTGTCCACGCGCTCCCGGGCGGCCACCCGTGCCGGGTTCGTCGCGAACTCCGGATCGTCGGCCAACTCGGGCCGCAGCAGAATCTGTTGGGCGAGCCTGCGCCACTCCCGGTCGTTCTGCACCGACAACAGCACCCGCCCGCCGTCCGCCGTCGAATAGACGTCGTAGGGAACGATGACGGAATGCGCGAGGCCGGTGCGCGCCGGTGGTGTCCCGTCGTGCATCACATGGTGCAGCGGATGCCCCATCCACTCCGCGAGCGCGTCCAGCATCGACACCTCCACCGGGCCCCCGCGCCCGGTCGTGCCGCGTCGCACCAGTGCCGCGAGGACCCCGGAGAAGGCGTACATGGCCGCCGCGATGTCCGCCGCCGGGACGCCGGCCTTCACCGGCAGCTCGGGCGTTCCCGTCACCGACACGAGCCCCGCCTCGCACTGCACGAGCATGTCGTACGCGCGTTTGTCCGCGTACGGCCCGGAGGGCCCGTACCCCGAGATGTCCACGGCGATCAGCCGCGGGTGTTCGGCACACAGGGTCATCGCGTCCAGGCCCAGCCGGGCCGCCGCCCCCTGGGCGAGGTTCTGCACGAACACGTCCGCGTCCGCGACGAGCCGGCGCACCACCTCGAGCCCGCGCGGGTCCTTCAGGTCGAGGGCGATGGACTCCTTGCCCCGGTTGCACCACACGAAGTGGGAGGCCAGGCCCGCGGCCGCGGTGTCGTAGCCGCGGGCGAAGTCGCCGCCGTCGATCCGCTCGACCTTGACGACCCGGGCGCCCAGATCGGCGAGCTGACGGGTGGCGAAGGGTGCGGCGACAGCTTGTTCGACGGCGACGACGGTGATGCCTTCGAGGGGCAGAGGCTCTGGCTGCATGCGGTGGATCATGCCCCTCGGCACCGTCTTTGTCATGCGCCGTCAGGCCCCGTCGGTCGCCCTCCCACGCGCTCCGGGCGGCGACGGGAAGGCGACGGGGGGAACTAGATCAGTGCGAACTGGCCCTCCGGGCCCTCTTCGTGGTGGTCGAGCACCGAGGCGGGCCGCCGTGCTGCGTCCGGTACCGGGAGGACCCCGGCCGAGCGCAGTTCGGCACGGGTGATCGGTGAGCCCGGCTCCGAGTCGGCTTCCCAGGACCGCGGTTCCGCGAGCAGTGCGAGCACCGTGATGAGTTCGAGAAGCTCGGACGTCCAGGCCTGGGGCCAGCCGGCGGGGCCGATCGCCTCCAGGGTTCCCGGCTCGGGCGTCCCGGTCCTGGCCGCGAACCACTGTTCCAGCACGCGCACACCACCGACCTCGAAGTCCCAGGCCTCGGGCGGCACGGGCGATATCCGGCCCTCGCCGAGATGCAGGGACTCCTCGGCGCGGTCGTAGAAGGGGTCGGTGACGAGAGGGGTGGCGGTCGGACGGGGCCTGGCGCGGGGGAGCGCGGTCAGCGGCGCGCGGACGTACGGGCGCCGGCCGCCGGGGAGCTTGGGGCGCTCTCCGTCGCGGCGCATCAGCCACAGCGTCCGGCGCCCCGACTCGACCCCGCGCTCCCAGACTTCGGGGTCCCCGGTGAGCGGGACCGCGCAGCCGTCCCGGCCGGGCCGCGCGACGGCCAGCGTCCAGGCGAGCACGTCGACGGGGGTGGGGGAGTGGCCCAGACGGCTGCCGAGGTACTCCGGCAGACCCGGTGCCAGGTTCGGTTCGCGGCCGCCGGGGCGCCGGTAGAGCGGACGCACCCGGCCGCCGCGGCCGGCGCTCAGCGGCAGCACGGCGGAAGCCAGCAGAGCGGGCCCGGGCGCCCCGGGCGGCGCGGTCTGCTCGACGACGAACACCTGCTCGTCGTCCGCCACCCGCCACAACTCGGGGCGGGCGGCGTCGATCAGCCGGTGGTCGGGGATCAGCCACTGCTCGTCGAAGGGGCCGCACAGGACGCGGACCGGTTCGGGGCAGGGGTCCGAGACCCGGGCGAGGCGCCCCGTACCACTGGACTGCCCCGGCAGCTGGGCGACCGCGGAGTGTGTCGTGCGCGCCCGGGTCGGGCCGAACAGCGCCTCGCGGTCGGCCCCTTCGGCCTGGACAAGAGCGTTCCAGCGCGCTTTCAGGGATGCCGCGTCGGGGGCCGTCGGCCACCCCCGGCCCAGCCTCGGCGGTGCGACGGACCACGGCATGAGGTCCGTGAGCAGCGGAGCGGCGGCGTCGTGCGTCACGCTCGGCATCGTACGACGTGGGCGCCGCGCGCCGTCCCCGTACGGCATCGTCAGTGGGCGTCGAGGGTGACCGTGAACGAGAAGCGGTCGCCCCGGTAGTGGATGACCGCCACGTCCAGCGCCCGCCCGTCCTGGCCGTAGATGATGCCCGTGTAGCGCAGGATCGGACTGAGCAGCGGCACCTGGAGCAGGCGCGCCGTCTCCGGGTCCGCGAGCGTGGCCTCCACCGTGTCGGTGATCCGGCTGATGCCGACCTCGAGGACGTCCCGCAGCACCTTGGTCATCGGCCAGCGGATCAGATCCTCCCGGTCGATGCGGTCGGCGAGCTCCGGGCGGAGGAAGTTGCGCGCGTGATTCGTCGGTTCGCCCGTCGTCTCGTCGCTGCGCAGCCGGTGGTACGTCGCCACCTCGGCCACATCCGGGAAGAACTCCGCCAGTTCCCCCGAGACGGGGGCCTTCCCCTGTCCGAGCAGCTCGGTCGTCATGCCCGACTGCTGGGCCACGATCGCGTCCACCGAACCGAGCAGCCGCACGGGCGCGCCCCGCAGGGCACTCGGCTCGATGAACGTCCCCCGCCGGCGGTGCCGGGTGATCAGCCCCTCGACCTCCAGCTCCTTGAGCGCCTGCCGCATGGTCAGCACGCTCACCCCGTAGTGCCCGGCGAGCTGCTCCTCGGTGGGCAGCCGCAGCGGGTCCTGAGGGGCGCGGCCGAGTATCGAGGCGCGCAGGGACTGCGACACCTGATACCAGAGCGGCAGCTTGCGGTTCAGGACGATCGAGTCCGGAGCGAAGGAGGTCACGAGGTATCCGTACCGGTCGCGGGCGTGGAAGGCAACGGTCGGTGGATCTCAGTCGACCGGGCGGAAGTGCTTCTGGAGGCCCCGCCACACGTCGTCGTAGCCCTGCTGGAGATGCTCCGCCCGTGCCGCCTGGGCGGTCGCGGTCACCGGCCAACGCGTCTCGAACATGAAGGCGAGCCCGTCGTCGATCTTCTGCGGCCTCAGCTCGGCGGCTCCGGCGCGCTCGAACGTCTCCCGGTCCGGCCCGTGCGCCGACATCATGTTGTGCAGGGAGCCGCCGCCCGGTACGAAGCCCTCCGCCTTCGCGTCGTACGCGCCCTCGATCAGCCCCATGTACTCGCTCATCACGTTCCGGTGGAAGTACGGCGGCCGGAACGTGTCCTCGCCCACCAGCCAGCGCGGCGCGAAGACGACGAAGTCGACCCCGGCCAGACCCGGGGTGTCGGACGGGGACGTCAGCACGGTGAAGATCGAGGGGTCCGGGTGGTCGTAGCTGATGGAGCCGATCACATTGAAACGGCGCAGGTCATAGACGTACGGCACATGGTTGCCGTGCCAGGCGACCACATCCAGCGGCGAGTGGTCGTACGTCGCCGTCCAGAGGTTGCCGCAGAACTTGTTCACCACCTCGACGGGTCCCTCGACGTCCTCGTACGCGGCGACCGGCGCGAGGAAGTCGCGGGCGTTGGCGAGACCGTTGGCGCCGATCGGGCCGAGGTCGGGCAGCTGGAAGGGCGCGCCGTAGTTCTCGCACACGTAGCCGCGGGCGCTCGATCCCGGGCCGCCCTCCGGCTCGGCGTCCAGCAGCTCCACCCGGAAGCGCACCCCGCGGGGGATCAGCGCCACCTGGCCGGGCTCCGCCCGCAGCGACCCGAACTCGGTGCGCAGCAGCAGGCCGCCGCGCTCGGGGACGATGAGCAGTTCGCCGTCGGAGTCGCCGAACACCCGCTCCATCGAGGAATTGGCGTGATAGAGGTGCACCGCGATCCCGGTGCGCTGGGTCGCGTCGCCGTTGCCGCCGAGGGTCCACAGCCCCGCGAGGAAGTCGGTGCCGGCGGGGGGCTCGGGCAGCGGGTTCCAGCGCAGCCGGTTCGGGTCGGGCACCTCCTCCGTGAAGGGTGCCGTCCGCAGCGCGCCGTTGTCGGTGCGGGTGAACGCGGGGTGCGCGGCCGACGGCCGGATCCGGTACAGCCACGAACGCCGGTTGGACGCCCTCGGCTCGGTGAACGCCGTGCCGCTCAGCTGCTCCGCGTACAGCCCGAGCGGTGCGCGCTGCGGCGCGTTGCGGCCGTGCGGCAGCGCTCCCGGGACCGCCTCCGAGCTGTGTTCGTTGCCGAATCCGGAGAGGTAGGCCAGCCCCTCGGCCGTCTTCCTCGCGTCCCCGCTCATGATCGCTCCCTCGCGCCTGATTCCTATGCATCACCGTAGGATTCGGTACGGGTCCGCGCAAGAGGCGGGCCGCGATCACCGAACGGGATCGGCCACGGGCGCCGCGCGTCGATCCCGGTGCGACCGGGCGCGGGCACCGGCCCGGACACGGGCGCCCGGTCGGGCCGGGGGGCGGGCGGGCGTGGCCCCCTCGGGATGTAGTACTCAGGGCTCGGTGCGCGGCCCAGGAACCCGACTCCAGGGGGATCCCGGCCGTCGGGGGCCTGTTCTACGCTCCCGGTCATGCGGTGGACGGGAGGAGTTCTCGCCGTGCTCGCGCTCTGCGCCCTGCTCGGCGGAGCGGCGGGCTGCGACGACGGTGACGGGCACGAGCGGGGGGCCGCGGTGTCGGCCTCTCCCGTGGGCACGCTGCTCGACGACGCGGACGACGAGGGGCGGCCCTACCGCGAGGTGGGCGGGAAGGGGGCGCCCGAGGTCGCGATCGAGATCCAGCCCGACTCCGCCGACGGCTGGGACGTGCGGCTGACCGTCCGCAACTTCCGCTTCTCGCCCGAAGGGGTGCGAGCCGTGCCGGTCGTCGGGCGCGGCGTCGTCCACCTCTACGTCGACGGCAGGACCGTGGCCCGGCTGCGCACCGCCGAACACCACCTGGCCGGGGACCTCGTGCCGCGCGGCACCCACCATGTCACCGCGCGCCTGTACGCCGACGACGACACCGTGTGGGCCGTCCACGGAGAGCCGGTCGAGAGCACGGCCGACATCACCGTGTCGGCGTCGGGACCGCACCCGGCGACGACCGCGCCCCCGTCCCGGACGCCACCATCGTCGGCCTCCTGAACGCCGCCACGACCGGTCCCCTGGGTGACGCCGTCACCGGCCTCCTGGACGACGGCGCCGTCGGCCCTACCGGACGGCGGGCCGGCGTGCCCCCGGACGGTGACACCGGCGTGCCCCGGACGGCGAGGTCGGCGTGCCTCCGAACGGCGGCGTGGTCAGGTCCTGGCCGTCGGCACCGGCAGACCTCCGGACCGTCGGTGCCGGCCGACCTCCGGGCGGTCGGGCCGGCCGCCTCCCGGACGGGCACCGCACGGTGACTCCCGCCACCTCCCCGACGTGACGCCGGACACGTCGAGGGTCGCGGCGCAGGCCACGTGGTGCGCGGGGGGACGGGGGCGGAATGAGTGGTCACGGCACCCATGCGCGTACTCCTGGGGGAGGTTCACCGGATCCCTGCGGAAAGGCATCATGAAGCCCGTGCCCCATGCGACCTCGCTGCGCAGAGCGCCCGTACAGCGCCGCAGCGCAGAACGACTGACCAGAATCCTCGACGCCTGCGCCGACCTCCTGGACGAGGTGGGCTACGACGGTCTGAGCACACGGGCCGTGGCCCAGCGGGCCGGTGTCCCCATCGGCTCGGTCTACCGCTTCTTCGGCAACAAGCGCGCGATGGCCGACGCGCTCGCCCAGCGCAACCTGGAGCTCTACGCCGAGCGCGTCACCCGGTGCCTGCGGGAGGCGGAGGGGGGAGGCTGGCGGACGGCGATGGACGCGGTGCTCGACGAGTACCTCGCCATGAAACGCACCGCGCCGGGCTTCTCCCTGGTCGACTTCGGCAACCAGATCCCGGTCGGCGCCCGCTACGCCGAACCCAACACCCGGGTCGCCGACCGCCTCACCGAGCTGCTCGCCGGCTATCTCGACCGCACCCCTGACGACGACCTGCGCCGCTCCTTCCTGATCGCCGTGGAGACCGCCGACACCCTGGTCCACCTGGCCTTCCGGGTCGCCCCCGAGGGCGACGAGCGGATCATCGAGGAGACACGCGTGCTGCTCCGCGCGTACCTGGCCAGGGTCCTGGACTGACCCGTCCCCGCTCCGCGCGCACCCGCCAGGGTTCCGAACCGGCCTGTCGCTGATCCGCGCGTGCCCGCCGGAGTCCTGGACCGACCCGCCCCCGCTCCGCGCGTACCTGGCCAGGGTTGGACCGCCCCGCCGTGGCCCCTCCAGCCCCCTCCGCCCCTCACCGGGAGACCCGCCTCGCCCGCGGATTTCCGACCTGACCCCCGGCTGCCCCTCCCCGTCATGCGTACCGGTCGGTATGCTCGGCGCGTCCGTGTGCCGCCGAAGTCACCGCCCTCCGGGAGGACCCGTGTCCCGCATCTCCGGTACCACCCCCGACTCCCGAACCGCCCTGCGCGTCTGCCCCCTGTGCGAAGCCACCTGCGGGCTGACGCTGACCATCGAGGGCACCCGGGTGACCGGTGCCCGGGGTGACCGCGACGACGTGTTCAGCAAGGGCTTCATCTGCCCGAAGGGCGCCTCCTTCGGGGCCGCCGACAGCGACCCCGACCGGCTGCGCGCCCCCCTCGTCCGCGAGGACGGCGAACTGCGCGAGGCCACCTGGGAGGAGGCCTTCGACGCGGTGGCCGCCGGACTGCGGTCCGTCGTCGAGCGCCACGGGCCGCACGCCCTCGGCGTCGTCCTCGGCAACCCGAACGTGCACACCATGGCGGGCGCCCTCTACCCGCCCGTCCTGCTCGGCGCCCTGCGCACCCACAGCGTCTTCACCGCCTCCACGGTCGACCAGATGCCCAAGCACGTGTCGAGCGGCCTGCTGTACGGCGACGCCAACGCGATCCCCGTCCCGGACCTCGACCGCACCGACCACCTGCTGCTCATCGGCGCCAACCCCCTGGAATCCAACGGGAGTCTGTGCACCGCACCCGACTTCCCCGGCAGGCTCAGGGCGCTCAAGGCCCGCGGCGGCACGCTGACCGTCATCGACCCCCGTCGGACGCGCACGGCCAAACTCGCCGACCGTCATGTGCCGATCAGGCCCGGCACCGACGCGACGCTCCTCGCGGCGATGGTGTACGTCCTCTTCGAGGAGAAGCTCGTCGACCTCGGCCAACTCGCCCAGCACGTCCAGGGAGTCGACGAACTACCCGACGAACTGCGGGACTTCACTCCCGAGGCGGCGAGCGCGGTCTGTGACGTGGACGCCGGCACGATCCGGGAGCTGGCGCGCGAGCTGGCCGCCGCGCCCACCGCCGCCGTCTACGGCCGCATCGGCAGCTGCACCGTCCCGCACGGCACCCTGGCCAGCTGGCTGGTGGACGTCCTCAACATCCTGACCGGCAACCTCGACCGGCCCGGCGGCGCGCTCTTCCCCGTGGCCGCGACCGACCGGTCGCCCCGCCCGGCGGGTCCCGGCCACGGCTTCGCGCTCGGCCGCTGGCACAGCCGGGTGAGCCGGCACCCGGAGGCCAAGGGCGAACTGCCGCTGGCCGCCCTGGCGGAGGAGATCGACACCGCGACCCCGGACGGCACCCCGGTCCGCGCCGTCATCGCCGTCGCCGCCAACCCCGTCCTGTCCGCACCCGACGGCCTGCGTCTCGACAAGGCGCTCGAATCGCTGGACTTCATGGTCAGCGTCGACCCCTACCTGAACGAGACCTCCCGGCACGCCCACGTCGTGCTGCCGCCGCCCCCGCACTCCCAAGGGGCGCACCACGACTTCGCGTTCAACACCCTCGCCGTCCGCAACCAGGTCCGCTACAGCCGCCCCGCCGTCCCCCTGGAGGAGGGGCGCATGGCGGAGACCGAGATCCTCGCCCGGCTCGTCCTCGCCGCCACCGGCATGCACGGCGCCGACCCGTCCGCCGTGGACACGATGGTCATCGACAGCACCCTGGGCAAGGCGGTCGGGGACACCGCGTCCCCGGTGCACGGCCGTGACCCGCGTGAACTCGCCGCCGCCCTCACCGGCGAGAACGGTCCCGAGCGCCGGCTCGACATGATGCTGCGCCTCGGCCCGTACGGCGAAGGCTTCGGCGCCCGGCCGGACGGCCTGACGCTGGACAAGCTGCTAGCGCACCCGCACGGCATCGACCTGGGCCCCCTCGCCTCCTGTCTGCCCCAGCGCCTGAAGACCCGCAGCGGCAGGATCGAGCTGCTTCCGGAGCCGATCGCCGGCGATCTGCCGCGCCTGCGCGACGCGCTGCGCGAGCGCCCCGCGGCCGTCGTCCTGGTCGGCCGCCGTCACCTGCGCTCCAACAACAGCTGGATGCACAACGTTCCCGCGCTCACCGGAGGTTCCAACCGCTGCACCCTGCACGTGCATCCCGACGACGCGGCCCGGTTCGGGCTCACCGACGGGGGGGCCGTACGCGTCAAGGGCGCCGGGGGAGAGGTGACCGCCCCGGTGGAGGTCACCGACACCGTACGGCGGGGAGTGGTCAGCCTTCCGCACGGCTGGGGACACGACCGCCCCGGCACCCGGATGAGCCATGCCGCCCTGGACCCCGGCGTCAACGTCAATCAGCTCCTCGACGGCTCCCTGCTCGACCCGCTGTCCGGAACCGCGGTGCTCAACGGCGTGCCCGTGGACCTGGCGGCCTGCCCGTAGCAGTTCGTACCCCGACTCGCCCCCGCCGTACGGCGTCACCCCCGCCGTACGGCGCTGCTACCTCCGTACGGCGTCGCGACCGCTCTCGGGCGCGACCCGACGCAGGCCCGTCGTCGGCCGGATCCGCTTGCGCCGGAAGAGCGATATCCGACGGGTCGTAGGGCGCGGTTGCCGCGTCGGCCGAGGCGCATGTGAAAGGCAGTCAGACGAAGTGAGATTTATATGAAAATCGTCTGACTCGGAGGGAACTCGCATGTCCACCTCGTCCTTCGCGCGCCGCACCGGCCCAGGCCGCGCCGCCGTCGCCGCTCTCGCAGTCCTGGCCTTCGGGGGTACCGGGCTCCTCGGGGCCCCGGCCGCCGTCGCCGCCCCCGGGGACCCCGCCGACGTCAAGATCCACGACTCGAGCACCGGGTTCAACGTCGAGCAGGACGATCCGAAGGTCTGCCGCTTCTATCTCGACGCCTTCAACTTCCAGGACGGGCAGCGCGTCACGTGGTCGATCGTGACCCAGCCCCTGGTCACGGGCGGCGCCCAGCTCGCGGGCACGCTGGCGGTGCCCCGGTCCGGGCACGGCGGGTCACGCATCCTCACCCTGCCCGACGGCCGGTACCAGCTGACCTGGAAGCTCACGGGCGCGAGCGGCGCGGGCCAGAACAAGCTCTTCGAGGTCGACTGCCCGGCGGGTGCCCCGAACCCGAGCGGAGCGCCTTCCCCGCAGGGCGGCCAGGCCGCGTCCCAAGCGGGTCCTGGCGGATCCCAGGCCGGTCAGGGCGGGGGCCAGGGCGGTCCGGGCGGGTCCCAGGGTGGACAGGGGGCGTCCCAGGGCGGCCCCGGCGGGTCCCAGGGCGGCGGTCAGGCCGCGTCCCAGGGCGGCCCGGGTGGGTCCCAGGGCGGCGGTCAGGCCGCGTCCCAGGGCGGCCCGGGTGGGTCCCAGGGCGGCGGTCAGGCCGCGTCCCAGGGCGGTCCGGGTGGGTCCCAGGGTGGTTTCGGCGGCTCCCAGAGCGGTCCCGGTGGGTCCCAGGCCGCCCAGGGCGGTCCCCAGAGCGGTCCCAACGGCGGACCTCCCGCCGGCGGCGGCGGTCTCGCCCACCCGCAGAACTTCTCGCCGGTCGCCGGTGCGGCGGCCGTAGGCCTCGTCGTGGTCGGAGGAGTCGTGTTCCTGCGACTGCGCCGGCGCGCCGATGGCGCCGCGTAGACGACGCAGGCCCTGGTACCGGACGCGCGCCTACCGCCTGACGCGGACCCTGGTGGTCGCCTCCGCGCTGGTGGCGGGCGGCGTCTGGTGGGCGGGGGACGGCGAGCCGGCCGGAACGCCGGTGTCCGGTGCCGTGCACGACGACCGCGCCGCCGCCTCCGCTCCGGCCGGGGCGGCGGCCGTCGGGCACGGGCCGGACTCCCGCCGTTCCGCCGGCGAGGCGCGCGGGGGGCCGCCGCGTCGCTCCCCGGCCGCCCGACCGGCCCGGCCACGGCCCGAGGCCTCCCCGCTGACACGCTCCCGGGCCACCTCGCTCCGCATCCCCTCGCTCGGGCTGGAGGCGCCGGTCATGGGCCTCCGGCTGGACCACGAGCGACGGCTCACCGCGCCGCCCGTGGACGATCCGAAGGTGGTCGGCTGGTACTCGGACGGTCCCACCCCGGGCGAACGGGGCACGGCCGTCGTCGTCGGCCATCGTGACACCCGCACGGGAGCCGCCGTCTTCGCCCCGTTGGAACGGATCCGGACCGGTGTCCTCGTCGAGGCCCGCCGTGTGGACGGACGGACCGCCGTCTATACGGTGGACGCCGTACGGACGTACGCGAAGGCGCACTTCCCCGACGCGGAGGTGTACGGCGCGCGGGACCGCCCCGAACTGCGTCTGATCACCTGCGGCGGCGCCTACGACCGGAAGACCGGCTACACCGCGAACCTCGTCGTCTTCGCCCATCTCACGCAGACCCGGGGACGGGCGGGGACCTCCTGAGACGGACCCCGGACGCCGGATCGGGGCGGCGGGCGCCCCTCGGGGTGCCCCGGCCCCGGTCCGACCGGTAGCCGATCGTCCGTTTCCGGCCGTGCCGAACCGGCCGGTCCGATACGGCCGAGCGTCTTCCCCCGGACGTGTGCGGTCCGTTAACTTCCGTGACGCAAAGGTCCCGTACGACCCGCACGGGACGTTCGACCGCGGAGCACCAGCGCCTTGCACGCCCCCGGGGGCACCTGTCATGACACGCGCCATCTCCCTGCACCACGTCAGTAAGTCCTACACCCGCGGGGTCCGCGTCGTGGAGCGGCTGTCGCTGGACATCCGGCCCGGCGAGTTCCTCGTGCTGCTCGGCCCCTCCGGCTGCGGCAAGTCGACCGTGCTCAGGATGATCGCGGGACTGGAGGAGGTCACCGAGGGCGAGTTGCGGCTGGACGGCGAGTACGCCAACGATCTGCCGCCGTCCGGGCGGGACATGGCGATGGTGTTCCAGAACTTCGCCCTCTACCCGAGCATGACCAGCCGCGACAACATCGGCTTCCCGCTGCGCATCGAGACACCCGGCGAGGATCCCCGGTCCCGGGTGGACGCCACCGCCCGCATGCTCGGCATCCAGGACCTCCTCGACCGCTTCCCCAACCAGCTCTCCGGCGGCGAGCGGCAGCGCGTCGCGATGGGCCGGGCCATCGCGCGCCATCCCTCCGCCTTCCTGATGGACGAGCCGCTGTCCAACCTCGACGCCAAGCTCCGCAACCACCTGCGGGCCGAGATCTCCCGGCTCACCAGGGAGTTGGGCGCGACCACGGTGTACGTCACCCACGACCAGGCCGAGGCGATGTCGCTCGGCGACCGGGTCGCCGTGCTGCGCGGCGGGGTCCTCCAGCAACTGGGCACGCCCCGCACGGTCTACGGGCTGCCCGCGAACGTCTTCGTGGCCGCCTTCATCGGCACCCCGCGAATCAACCTGCTGCGCGGTCTCGTGCGGGCCCCGCTCGACGGCGCCATGACGATCAGCCTCGGCAAGCAGTACCTGCGACTGCCCGAACCCCTCAGCCTCGACCACCAGTTGCTCCGTGTGCAGCAGGGCCGTGAGGTGATCGTCGGGCTGCGCTCCGAGGCCGTGCGGATCGCCAGACCGGCCGACGCCCGGCCGGGCGAAGTGGCGATCAGCGGGCTGGTCGAGCACGTGGAGTTCCAGGGGCACGAGGTGTTCGTCCACTTCAACACGGGCTCGCGGCCCGCCCTCGTACCGGATCTGGAGTCGCCGCGCCCATCCCGGCAGGCCGGACGGCGCCGCCGCGACGGGGGCACCGTCCTGGGCCGGCTGCGGGGGCGGGCGGGGGCGCGCAGGGCCGGGCCGGTCGTCGTCCTCGACCATCCGTCCGGCGCGGAATCCGACCTCCCCGAGGAGACGCCGCCCGAGGGCCGGCTGCCCGGCGATCTCGTCGTGCGCACCACGCCCGACATCGAACTCCGCCACGGCATGCAGATCCCGCTCCTCGTGGACATCGCCCACCTGTTCGTCTTCGACCGGAGCGGTGAACGGATCTGTCCGGCGCCGGCGCGACTGCCGGACCTGGACGAGTGAACCCGGGAAAGCCTGAAGGCCCGCATGCCCCGGCGACCCCGGCGACCCCGGAAACCCCGGTAAACCTCCGGAGGCGCGGAACTCCGGGAAGCCCAAGGTGCCCGGCCGCCCCCCGGGGCCCGGCGGAGCCGGGCCGGTACAGGGACCTCCGGTGCGGCGGGTCCCCTGGCGCCACAAAACTATCACCGCTAGTTTAGGTCCCGGACGACGCGGCCCCGCCCGGGAGGAACACGATGAAGGCACATGACGGCATGTACATCGACGGCGCCTGGCGCCCCGCCGCCGGACGGGACACGATCGAGGTCGTGAACCCGGCCGACGAGCAGGTGATCGGCCAGGTGCCGGCCGGCACGGTCGAGGACGTCGAGGCCGCCGTACGGGCGGCCCGCGCCGCGTTCCCCGGCTGGGCCGCGACCGCTCCCGCGGAACGGGCCGCCCGGCTGGCCGCCCTGCGGGACGTCCTGGTCGCCCGCAAGGACGAGATCGCCGAGACCGTCACCGCCGAACTCGGCTCGCCGCTCGCGTTCTCCCAGGCGGTGCACGCGGGCGTCCCGGTGCTCGTCGCCGGTTCCTACGCCGAGCTGGCCGCGACGTACGCCTTCGAGGAGAAGGTCGGCAACTCGACGGTCTACCAGGAGCCCGTCGGTGTCGTCGGCGCGATCACGCCCTGGAACTACCCGCTCCACCAGATCGTCGCGAAGGTCGCCCCCGCGCTCGCCGCGGGCTGCACGGTGGTGCTGAAGCCCGCCGAGGACACCCCGCTCACCGCCCAGCTCTTCGCCGAGGCGGTGGCGGAGGCCGGGATCCCGGCGGGGGTCTTCAACCTCGTCACCGGCCTCGGCCCGATCGCGGGCCAGGCCCTCGCCGAGCACCCGGACGTCGACCTGGTCTCCTTCACCGGGTCGACGGCGGTCGGCAGGCGGATCGGCGCCACCGCGGGCGCCGCGGTCAAGCGGGTCGCCCTCGAACTCGGCGGCAAGTCCGCCAACGTCATCCTCCCGAGCGCCGACCTGGCCAAGGCCGTGAACGTCGGCGTCGCCAACGTGATGTCCAACTCCGGTCAGACGTGCAGCGCCTGGACCCGCATGCTGGTCCACACCGCGCGCTACGACGAGGCGGTCGAGCTGGCCGCCGCCGCGGCGGCGAAGTACGGCGACCGCATCGGCCCCGTCGTCAACGCCAAACAGCGGGACCGGGTGCGCGGTTACATCGAGAAGGGCGTCGCCGAGGGCGCGCGGATCGTCGCGGGCGGCCCCGAATCCCCGCGCGAGCAGGGCTACTTCGTCAGCCCCACCGTGTTCGCCGACGTGACCGAGCGGATGACGGTCGCGCAGGAGGAGATCTTCGGCCCGGTCCTCACGATCCTGCGCTACGAGGACGAGGAGGACGCCCTGCGCATCGCCAACGGCACCGTGTACGGGCTCGCGGGCGCCGTGTGGGCCGGCGAGGAGTCCGAGGCGGTCGCCTTCGCGCGGCGGCTCGACACCGGCCAGGTCGACATCAACGGGGGACGGTTCAACCCCCTGGCCCCCTTCGGGGGGTACAAGCAGTCGGGTGTGGGGCGTGAACTCGGCGCCCACGGCCTGTCCGAGTACCTCCAGACCAAGTCCCTCCAGTTCTAGGAGCGTTCACGTGGTTCGCGCCGCTGTCCTGCCCGCCGTGGGTGCCCCGCTGGAGATCGTCGGGATCGACCTCCCCGACCCGGGCCCCGGCCAGGTCCGTGTCAGGCTGGCCGCCGCCGGGGTCTGCCACTCCGACCTCTCCCTGTCGAACGGCACCATGCGGGTGCCGGTGCCCGCCGTTCTCGGCCACGAGGGCGCCGGAACCGTCGTCGCGGTCGGCGAGGGCGTCACCGAGGTCGTACCGGGCGCCCGGGTCGTCCTCAACTGGGCTCCGTCCTGCGGACGTTGCCATGCCTGCTCACTGGGCGAGGTGTGGCTGTGCGCCGACGCGCTGAAGGGCGCGGGGACCGTGTACGCCCGGCGCGCCTCGGACGGGAGCGATCTGTACCCCGGTCTGAACGTCGCCGCGTTCGCCGAGGAGACGGTGGTCCCGGTGTCCTGTCTCCTGCCGGCCCCGGACGGCATCCCGCTCACCGACGCCGCCCTGCTCGGCTGCGCGGTCCTCACCGGATACGGCGCCGTCCACAACTCGGCGAAGGTCCGGCCCGGCGAGACCGTCGCCGTGTTCGGGGCCGGCGGGGTCGGGCTCGCCGCCCTCCAGGCCGCCCGGATCGCGGGCGCCTCGAAGATCGTCGCGGTCGACGTCTCGCCCGCGAAGGAGTCACTCGCCCGCGAGGCGGGGGCCACCGACTACGTGGTCGCCTCCGACACCACCGCCCGCGAGATCCGCGCCCTCACCGGCGGGCAGGGCGTCGACGTCGCCGTCGAGTGCGTCGGCCGCGCCGTCACCATCCGCACAGCCTGGGAGTCGACCCGGCGCGGCGGCCGCACCACGGTGGTCGGCATCGGCGGGAAGGACCAGCAGGTCACGTTCAACGCCCTGGAGATCTTCCACTGGGGCCGGACCCTCGCGGGCTGCGTGTACGGCGACTCCGACCCGGCCCGCGACCTGCCGGTCCTCGCGGAACACGTCCGTGCGGGCCGCCTCGACCTCGGCGGCCTGGTCACCGACCGCATCGCCCTGGACGGCATCCCGGCGGCCTTCGACAACATGATCGCGGGCAAGGGGGGCCGGGCACTGGTGGTGTTCTAGGGTGCACGCCTCCGGCTGATGCCTCGGGCCGCCTCGGAAGGACGCGCGAGTCCCCGAGGCGGCCCGCTGTCACGCCTGTCCGGTCCGGTTGCCCGGCTCCGGGGCCGTCGGAGCACCCGCGGGAGCCGGAGCCGTGGCGGGTGCCGCAGCGGGCGTGGCGGCCGGTCCGGCGGCGGCACCCGGCGCCGGCGGCTCCGTCGACGCCAGCTCCCGGCGCGGCCGGGAACGGGAGACCGCGACGCCCGCCAGGCAGAGCGCCCCGCCCGCCAGGGTCAGGAGCCCCGGGACCTCGTCGAGGAGGAGCCAGGACATCAGCACCACGAGTGCGGGCACCGCGTACGTCGTCGCGCCCATGCGGCTCGCGGTCGTCCGGGCGAGGGCGTACGCCCAGGTGGTGAAGGCCAGCGCGGTCGGGAAGACGCCCAGGTAGACCATGTTGAGGGTCGCGGAGACGGGCGCGTCGGCCGCGTCGCGCACGAGCTGTCCCGCGAACGGCAGGCACACCACCGCCCCGACCAGACAGCCGAAGGTCGTCACCTGGAGCACGCTCGCGCGCCCCAGCGCCGGCTTCTGCGCCACGACCCCGCCGGCGTACGCGAGGGCCGCCAGCAGGCACAGCACGACACCGAGGACCGAGGAGCCACCGCCGCCGGACATCGACAGCCCCACCGCGACCGCCCCCGCGAACGAGACCGCCATGCCCGCCAGCAGGCGCGGCGGCATCGCGTCCCCCAGCAGCCGGGAACCGAGCAGGGCGATCAGGATCGGGCCGATGTTCACCACCAGCGCCGCGGTACCGGCGTCCACCTGCTGCTCGCCCCAGTTCAGGGCCACCATGTAGAAGCCGAACCACAGCACCCCGGACAGCCCGATCCCGCGCCAGGCGCCGCGTGGCGGCAGCCCCTCGCCGCATATCAGGCAGACGGCACCGAGGACGAGGGCTCCCGCGAGCAGCCGTCCCAGCGCCAGCGCGCCGGGCGAGTACGCGGCGCCCGCGCTGCGGATCGAGACGAAGGCGGAGGCCCACAGCCCGACGGTGACGGCGGCGGCGCCGGCGGCGAGCAGGTGCGCACGCCGGCCCGGCGGTGCGGTACGGGAGGTGTTCATCATTCTCCTGAGACTAGGTGCGCCGCGGAGCTCGGTCTCGCGGATTTCGGACGCGTGGATCGGCACGGGTGGGGACCTGGTCCCGGCCTCGGATCCCGGCCCAGGACCAGGACCAGGACCAGGACCAGGACCAGGACCAGGACCCATGATCGGGCCCCGGGGGATCGGTGCGGGGCGGTGGTGGCTCAGCGAAGGGCCGCCGCCTCGGCCCCGAGGAGGTCCGCGAAGGCCCGCTCGCCGTCCGGTGTCACCTTGACCGCCCGCTCGGAGCCGACGCGCACGCACCACCGGGAGTCCAGAGCGTGCCGGTGAGGGCGATGCCGAGCCGGCCGGCGAGACGGTCGTAGCAGGTCCGGCCCCTGGCCGTCGCCGAGCCCGCGCCGGCCTCCCGCGGCGTCCGGGGGCGCGGTGGCACGCGGTGCCCCATGGGCGGCGAGGTCCTCGAGGAACTGGGCGGCGCCCGCGTCGGCCAGCCGTACGTGGCGGTGCCGCGCCTGTCGCTCCTCGGTGAGCAGGCCGCCCGCGACGAGCTTGCCCAGGTGCTCGCCGGCGTGCCGCGCCAGTTCACCGGTGGTCCGCGCCCGCCCGCCGAGCAGCGCCGGCAGGAAACTCGCCCGGGTCCCGTCCGCCGTCAGCCCGGCCGGCGCGGCGAGCCCCGGCCCGACCGGATCGTTCGGCCTCGTCATGCCGTCCAGCATGCGCCCCGGACGTTTCGACGGGCGCCGAAGGATCGCGAGCCGTCGGGGCCGGAGCCGCTCAGGCGTTCCGGGCCAGCGCCGCGTACTGCACCGCGAGGCCGTCGAGCAGTGCGCGCAGCCCCGTCTCGAAGGCCCGCTCGTCGATCTTCTCCTGCTGTTCGGCGAGGAGGTGCGCCTGTCCCAGATGGGGATAGTCGGCGGGGTCGTACGCGCTCTCGTCGTCCACGAACCCCCCGGCGAACGAGCCCAGCGCGGACCCCATGATGAAGTACCGCATCAGCGCCCCGATCGAGGTGGCCTGCGCGGGTGGCCAGCCCGCCTCGACCATGGCCCCGAAGACGGCGTCGGCGAGCCGGAGCCCGGCCGGCCTGCGTCCCGGTCCGCGGGCGAGGACCGGGACGATGTTCGGGTGGTCGCGCAGCGCGGCCCGGTAGGAGACGCCCCAGTCGTGCAGCGCGGTCCGCCAGTCCCTGCCGTCCTCGAACATCGACAGGTCGACCAGCGCGCTCACCGAGTCGGCGACCGCTTCCAGGATCTGGTCCTTGGTACGGAAGTGGTTGTAGAGGGAGGGGCCGCTCACCCCGAGTTCCGCCGCGAGCCGGCGCGTCGAGACGGCCGCCAGGCCCTCGGCGTCCACCAGGGCCCGTGCCGTCTCGACGATGCGGTCGGTGCTGAGGAGGGGCTTGCGCGGTCGGGCCATGGCGCACATAGTAGGGCTGCGTCAGGAAACTAGCAGTGCTAATTTAAATGTACGGCATTCTCTGTCCGCCGACCGTGAACGACCGCTCTCCGTGGGGTGACTCCGCATGAATCTCGGGCTCAGCGATGAGCAGACCGCCGTCCGGCAGCTCGCCCGGGACTTCGTGCGCCGCGAGATCGCCCCGCACGTCGTCGCCTGGGACCGCGCGGAGGAGGTGGACCGGTCCATCGTGAAGAAGCTCGGCGGCGTCGGCTTCCTCGGCCTCACCGTCGACGAGGAGTACGGCGGCAGCGGCGGCGACCATCTCGCGTACTGCCTGGTCACCGAGGAATTGGGGCGCGGCGACTCCTCCGTGCGCGGGATCGTCTCGGTCTCGCTCGGGCTCGTCGCCAAGTCGATCGCGTCCTGGGGGAACGAGGAGCAGAAGCGGCGCTGGCTGCCGGGGCTGACCTCGGGCGAGTGCGTCGGCTGCTTCGGGCTGACCGAGCCGGGCACCGGCTCCGACGCGGGCAGCCTGGCGACGCGGGCCGTGCGCGACGGTGACGACTTCGTCCTCAACGGCACCAAGACGTTCATCACGAACGGCACCTGGGCCGATGTCGTGCTGCTCTTCGCCCGTTCCACCGACGCCCCGGGCCACAAGGGCGTCTCCGCCTTCCTCGTGCCGACCGGCACCCCCGGCCTGACCCGCCGCACCATCCACGGCAAGCTCGGGCTGCGCGGCCAGGCCACCGCCGAACTGTCCTTCGAGGACGTGCGCGTACCGGCGAGCGCCATGCTGGCGCCCGAGGGCAAGGGCTTCACGGTGGCCATGTCGGCCCTGGCCAAGGGCCGGATGTCGGTGGCCGCGGGCTGCGTCGGCATCGCCCAGGCCGCGCTGGACGCCGCCGTCACGTACGCGACCGAGCGGGAGCAGTTCGGGAAGACCATCGCCCACCACCAGCTCGTCCAGGAGCTGATCAGCGACATCGCCGTGGACGTGGACGCGGCGCGCCTGCTGACCTGGCGGGTCGCCGATCTCGTGGACCGCGGGCTGCCGTTCGCCACCGAGTCCTCGAAGGCCAAGCTCTTCGCCTCCGAGGCCGCCGTGCGCGCCGCGAACAACGCCCTCCAGGTCTTCGGCGGCTACGGCTACATCGACGAGTACCCGGCCGGCAAACTGCTGCGCGACGCCCGCGTGATGACCCTCTACGAAGGCACCAGCCAGATCCAGAAACTGGTCATAGGGCGAGCGCTGACGGGCGTCTCCGCCTTCTGACTCTGAGTACGTGTCTGAGTACGACGGCGGATGTGGCGGCGGCCACGTCCGCCGATCCTTGTCCCATGAGCGAGACACCGGTCAAACAGCAGAACACGGCCGCCTTCTACGGTCAGGCCGTGGCGTCCTTCTCCGTCGCGATGGCCGCCACGGCCCTCGGCATCTTCAAGCTCCAGGCGGACGCCTGGGTGCGGGGCTTCCTGGCCATCGCCGTCCTCTACCTTGTGACGTCCTCCTTCACGCTGGCCAAGGTGATCCGGGACCGCCAGGACGGCGGCCGGCCCGGCGGCCGGGTGTACGACCCCTTCGAGAAGCTCTGACCCGCGCGGCCATGACCTGGACGAAGACG
Source organism: Streptomyces sp. NPDC002580 (assembly GCF_042889485.1). Classification (NCBI taxonomy): domain Bacteria; kingdom Bacillati; phylum Actinomycetota; class Actinomycetes; order Kitasatosporales; family Streptomycetaceae; genus Streptomyces; species Streptomyces sp. NPDC002580. The sequence goes on from NZ_JBIAQZ010000006.1 coordinate 114,066, forward strand.
CTAAGCGCTCGCTCAGGTTCAGAGGTATGGTGTTCACCCTGTCAGTGGAGAAGGGGCGAACAGCGATGAGTACGGCGCAGGAGACGCCCGGCGGCGAGACGCAGCCGTGGGCCGAGGTGACCCCGGACGCGGCACGGAGGCTGCTCGTCGCCGCCGTGGAGGCCTTCGCCGAGCGCGGGTACCACGCGACGACGACCCGGGACATCGCCGGCCGCGCGGGCATGAGCCCGGCCGCGCTGTACATCCACTACAAGACCAAGGAAGAGCTGCTCCACCGGATCAGCCGGATCGGCCACGACAAGGCGCTGGACATCGTGCGCACCGCGGCCGAGGGCGAGGGCACGGCCGCCGAGCGGCTCTCCGACGCCGTGCGGTCCTTCGTACGGTGGCACGCGGGCCAGCACACCACCGCGCGCGTGGTCCAGTACGAGCTGGAGGCCCTCGGGCCCGACGCGCGCGCGGAGATCATCGGGCTGCGCCGCCAGGTCGACGCGGAGGTCCGGAGCATCATCCAGGACGGCGTCGTGGCGGGCGACTTCGAGGTCCCGGACGTCCCCGGCACCACCCTCGCCGTGCTGTCCCTGTGCATCGACGTGGCCCGCTGGTTCAACGTCGACGGCCCCCGCACCCCGGACGAGGTCGGTTCCCTCTACGCGGACCTGGTCCGGCGGATGGTGGGCCACAAGGGGTGACCCGCTGCCCGGACGCGGACGTCCGGGCAGGTGCCGCATGCGGGGCTGCCGGGGCGCGGGGCCACGGCGCCGGGCTCACAGGTAGTAGCGCGAGACCGATTCCGCCACGCAGACCGGCTTGTCGCCGCCCTCGCGCTCCACGGTGAAGGCCACCGACACCTGGACGCCGCCGGTCACGTCGTCCACCGCGGTGATCGTCGCGGTGGCGCGCAGCCGGGAGCCGACCGGCACGGGGGAGGGGAAGCGGACCTTGTTCGTCCCGTAGTTGACGCCCATCTTCACGCCTTCGACGCCGATCAGCTGCGGGCCGAAGAGGGGCAGCAGCGACAGGGTGAGATAGCCGTGCGCGATCGTGGTGCCGAACGGGCCCGTCGCGGCCTTCTCGGGGTCGACGTGGATCCACTGGTGGTCGCCGGTCGCCTCGGCGAAGAGGTCGATCCGCTTCTGGTCGACCTCGACCCAGTCGGTGTACCCCAGCTGCTCGCCCACGGCGCCCCGCAGTTCGTCGACCGTCGCGAACGTCCTCGGCTCTGCCATGTCCCTGGCCTCCCGCATCTCGTAGTCCGATCCCATAACCTAAGCGACTGCTTAGCATGGTCGGGCGCGGGGCTCATGTCAACGGACCGGACGTCTGGCGCGGTGGGTAGGTTGGAGGGGTGCCCCAGATCCCTGAGAAGATCCACGAACTGACTGTGGGACAGCTGTCGGCCCGCAGCGGCGCCGCCGTGTCCGCCCTGCACTTCTACGAGTCCAAGGGCCTGATCAGCAGCCGCCGCACCGCGGGCAACCAGCGCCGCTACCACCGTGACGCGCTGCGCCGCGTCGCCTTCGTCCGGGCCGCCCAGCGCGTCGGCATCCCGCTCGCCACCATCCGCGAGGCCCTCGCCGAACTCCCCGAGGAACGCACCCCGACGCGGGAGGACTGGGCCCGGCTCTCGGAGGCCTGGCGCTCCGAACTCGACGAACGCATCAAACAGCTCGGACGACTGCGCGACCACCTCACGGACTGCATCGGGTGCGGCTGCCTCTCCCTGGAGAACTGCGTGCTCTCCAACCCCGACGACGTGTTCGGGGAGCGCGGCACCGGCTCCCGGCTCATGGTGGAACGGCCCGGCGCGCAGACGGCGCCGACACCGAGGGAGCGGCAGCGCGGGCCGGTGCGGGGATGCGAACCCGGGCAACCCCAGGAGACGGTGGGCGACTGCCGCTGACGCGCGCCCCGCCGCCCACCTCCCCCGTCTACTCGTACTCGGTGCCGCCCTTGCGGGTCAGGTACGCCGGGCTGACCGCCTTCGCGATGGCGCGACCGCCGGTCACCGGGCTGTACCGCTCGGCGGCCACGAACGGCCCTCGCGGCCCGGCGGATCGGGGAGCTCCGGGGCGGATCACGACGCCCTCGCGCAGGTGCAGTTCCCGGCCGGACACCGTCTCCCGGCCGGAGGCGAGCTCCAGGACGCGCTCGACGTCGTACGGACCCTCGTACAGCCGTGGCACCAGCGGGAGTTCGCCCGTGAGCAACTCCCGCGCGTCCAGCCAGCGGACCTCGCCGTCGATCTCCGCGGACACGTCGAACACGGCGTAGCCGATCGTCTCGCGGCGCCCGTCGGCTCCGTACGACAGGTCCTGCACGCCCGCCCCGTACACCTCGCCGAAGACGCCGACGCGGCGCGCGCCGAGGTGCCCGGCGAGCCGGGCGGCGGCCTCGGCCACGCCGTGACCGCGCACGGCGCGCCAGTACAGGTTGCGCGGGTCCTCCTTCAGGGCGAGGGACTTGGCGCCGAAGCCCTTCGAGGAGACGTGCACGCGGTCCTCGTCGGCGAGGTAGGTGAGCAGGCAGGCCGAACCGTGCAGCTTCTCCGTCACGACGACGGGCTCGCCCGCGGTGAAGATGTCCGGGTACCGCTGGATGTTCTCGATGTCGGTCCAGGGGAGCAGTTCGGGCGCCGCCTCGATGTCGCCGTTCATGGTGGGCGGGACCGGCGGTACCCATTTCACGATGCCGAGGGTCTCCGCGAAGTCCGTGCCGTCCCCGGCGGCCCGTGCCAGGTCCACGTCCGCCAGCGCCTCTGGGCGGCAGACGATGCCCTGCGACAGCTCGCCGCGCAGCCGTACCGCCCGGACCCGGTTCGCCGCACTGCCCGCGAGACGCCCGGTCAGCCCCAGTTCCTCGATCAGACCGTCCGGCAGCACGGACTGTTCGGGGATGTAGAGGGCCGCCTCGCCGGTGCGGTAGGCGCCTTTGGCGACCACGGCCCGGTACAGGCCCACCTGGGCCAGTTCGAGCGCGTCGGCGTTCGGATGTTCGTGGACGGTCAGCACTTCGGCGGTCACGCGCAGCGTCGACATGGGGACTCCAGGGATGGCTCAGCCGTGTTTCATCGCCTCCGACTCTCCGTGGGGGAAACGGCTGGAGCCAACGGTTTTACGGCTGCTACTCTCGGCGGCTCCCTCCGTCCCCGGGGGTGGCCGCCGAGGACGCCGGGCGGCGTGCGCGCCCGAACAGACATCGTCCTGACCGCTGTTCGGCGGGACGGCGGCCGGCACCGCCAGGCCGCGGATCGGGCCGTCGGGCATCCGCCCGGACGGCATCGGCCGACGGCGCCGTCGGCCGAGCCGCGCACGCTGTTCGGGCGGCCCCGCACCCCGCCCCCGTCGGGGCCGGGCACCCGGGACCGCCATGGCGCCCGGTATCGCCTGCCCGGCCACGGACCCTCCGCGGCCGGCGTCCCGCGCGAGGTGCCGCACGGTGTCGTTCAGCCCGGCGGGTTTCCGGCCGTCCGGCCCGGCGGAGCGTTTACGCGGACACGAGCAGCCGGACGCGCCTGGCCCCCGCCAGGGCTTCCGGGGTCAGGACGGGCCGCGGCACCACGATTCCGCAGCCCGTGCAGACGGGACCCGACGAGGGTTCGTGGGCCAGGTCGTACATCCAGACGAGGCGCTCGCGGGAGCACACCGGGCAGGCCGCGCCCGGGTCGCGCTCCAGCGCGGCGATCAGCCGGCGCAGTACCTCGGCCAGGGGTTCATGGGGGTGGACGCGGGGGTCGTCGCACCAGGCGACCCCGAACCCGCCCCAGGTCAGCCGGTGCCAGTCGTCGACGCTGCCCGGCCTGCGCAGCCCGTCGTGCTTCTCCTTCTTGCGGCGCCGCGCGAACTCGGTCTCGTAGGCGAGCCAGACGGAGCGGGCCTCCTCCAACTCCTCCAGCGCGGCCACGAGCCGCACCGGATCGGGGGACCGGTCCTCGGGGCCGAACCCGGCCCGGGAGGAGAGATGGTCCCAGGTCGCCCGATGCCCGTAAGGGGCGAACCTCTCCAGGCACTTGCGCAGTGAGTACCGCCGCAGGGCCAGATCACACCTCGGATCTCGCACCTGTCTCGCCAGACTTCGGAAACCGGCCATCGTCCTGCACCTCCGTCACACCTGCACCTGTACTCCGGTCACTTCGGCGCCGTCTCGTACGGACGTCGTCGAGTAGACGTATCGACAAGCGATTCGGCTCCATCCAATTTTCCGGCGATCGCCCGGAGCCACTCGCCGAGTGCCCTTGGACCTACCTCCCGTTGCTGTCGGCCGGCTGTCAACCGGCTGTCGGCCGCCGCCTCTCGCGCGGTGGAACCCCTGTTCCCGCTCGCGCGACGAATCCCGGAAACTGACGCATGTTCATCTTCCAACCCGGGGATACCGGCGGTAACGTCCGGCCCACCCCCCATCGGTAGGAGCTGACATGCCACCGAGCACCCCACGCACCGCGTTGGACAGACTGAGAACTCCCCGCCGTTTCCCCAAGTTCCTGAAGGCGGCATCCCTATGCGTGCTCATTGCCGGCCTTTTGTCGCCGCTTTCCCCGGCGGCGGCCGCCGACACCTCGGCCGAGGTGTCGGCGAACGACTACTGCGGCGGACGCTGCTCGGACATCCTGCCGCCCGGTGAGAACGGCAACGCGACCCTCGCCCAGATCCTGCTCAACCAGGCGTTCGGTACCCAGCCCAGCCACGCCGAGGACCAGCTCGCGCCCTACGGGAACCTGGCCTCCGGCTCCTCCACGCTCACCGACGCCAAGATCAACGACTTCTTCAACGACGCCTCCTTCGGCGTCGCCTCCGACCAGGTCGCCTCGACCACCAAGCCCGGCGGACGCACCGACGTGACGATCGTCCGCGACAAGAAGACGGGCGTCCCGCACATCACCGGCACCACCCGCTACGGCACCGAGTTCGGCGCCGGATTCGCCGCCGCCCAGGACCGGCTGTGGCTGATGGACGTCTTCCGGCACGTCGGGCGCGGCCAGCTGACCGGCTTCGCCGGGGGCGCCGCCTCCAACCAGGGCCTCGAGCAGGAGTTCTGGCGCAACGCGCCCTACACCGAGGCCGACCTCCAGGCCCAGATAGACAGCGCGACCGCCAAGGCCGGAACCCGCGGCACCCAGGCGCTCGCCGACGCGAACGCCTACGTCGACGGCATCAACTCCTACATCGACGCCTCCGACAGCGGCCGCTACTTCCCCGGCGAGTACGTCCTGACCGGCCACAAGGACTCCATCACCAACGCCGGCACCATCGACCGCTTCAAGCTCACCGACCTGGTCGCGCTGGCCTCCGTCATCGGCTCCCTGTTCGGCTCCGGAGGCGGCGGCGAGGTCAACAACGCCCTCTCGCTGCTCGCCGCCCAGTCCAAGTACGGCGTGACCGAGGGCACCGAGGTCTGGGAGTCCTTCCGCGAACGCAACGACCCGGAAGCGGCGCTCACCGTCCACGACGGCCAGAGCTTCCCGTACGCCGGCAAGCCGGACAGCCCGCAGGGCGAGGCCCTCCCCGACGCAGGCTCGGTGACCCAGGAGCAGCTGGTCTACGACCGCACGGGCAGCGCGGCGACCGCGAGCGCCACCGGCGCCTCGGCCACCGCGGCCAGGACGGCGCTCACCTCGGCCAGGCGCGGGATGTCCAACGCCCTCGTGGTCAGCGGCGCCCACACCGCCAGCGGCCACCCGATCGCCGTCTTCGGCCCGCAGACCGGCTATTTCGCGCCACAGCTGCTCATGCTCCAGGAGATCCAGGGCCCGGGTCTCAGCGCCCGCGGCGCCTCCTTCGCGGGTCTGAGCATGTACGTCGAACTCGGCCGCGGCCAGGACTACTCCTGGAGCGCGACGACCTCCGGCCAGGACATCATCGACACGTACGCCGTCGAGCTGTGCCAGGACGACTACCACTACCTCTACCACGGCACCTGCACGGCGATGGACAAGGTCGAGCGGACCAACTCCTGGAAGCCGACCGTCGCCGACGGCACCGCGGCCGGCTCGTACCGGATGCAGGTCTACCGGACCAAGTACGGTCCCGTGGCGTACCGGGCGACCGTGGGAGGCAAGAAGGTCGCGTACACGACCCTGCGCTCCTCCTACCTGCACGAGGCCGACTCGATCATCGGCTTCCAGATGCTCAACGACCCGGACTACGTGAAGAGCGCGGCGACCTTCCAGAGCGCGGCGCAGCACATCAACTACACCTTCAACTGGTTCTACGCCGACTCGGCGCACACCGCGTACTACAACAGCGGCGACAACCCGGTGCGCGCGACCGGGGTCGACGCCGAGTTCCCCGTGTGGGCCCGGGCCGGGTACGAATGGCAGAACTGGGACCCGGCCACGAACACCGCCTCCTACACCCCGGCGTCCGCGCACCCCAACTCCGTGGACCAGGACTACTACATCTCCTGGAACAACAAACAGGCGAAGGACTACACGACGGCCTCCTGGGGCAACGGCTCGGTGCACCGCGGTGACCTGCTGGAGGACCGGGTCGCGAAGCTCGTCGAGGCGGGCGGGGTGACCAGGTCCGCGCTGGTCAAGGCGATGGCCGACGCGGCGCTCGCCGACCTGCGGGCCGAGGACGTGCTCCCCGCTCTGCTGAAGGTCGTGGGCAGTTCCCCGGTCACGGACTCCACGGCCGCGGCGGCGGTGGGCAGACTGTCCGCGTGGGTAGCGGCGGGCGCCAAGCGCAAGGAGACCTCGGCCGGTTCGCACACCTACGCCGACGCCGACGCGATCCGCATCCTGGACGCCTGGTGGCCGCTGCTGGTGAAGGCCGAGTTCCAGCCCGGGCTCGGCGACGACCTGTACACCGCGTTCGGCAACAACCTCCCCGTCGACGAGGCGCCGTCTGCCGGGCACGGACCGACCGGTTCGCACGCCGGAAGCTCCTTCCAGTACGGCTGGTGGAGCTATGTCGACAAGGACATCCGGGCCGTGCTCGGAGAGCCCGTGCGGGGCGGCCTGCCGAGCACGTACTGCGGAGCCGGCAGCCTGACAGCCTGCCGGGACCTCCTGATCAGCACCCTGAAGGAGGCGGCGGGCAAGACCGCCTCCACCGTCTACCCCGGCGACGACCAGTGCTCGGCGGGCGACCAGTGGTGCGCGGACTCGATCGTCCAGCGGACGCTCGGCGGCATCAAGCACGGCAAGATCACCTGGCAGAACCGGCCGACCTACCAGCAGGTCGTCGAGTACACCTCGCACCGGTGAGCGCGGACCGGCGCCGGTAGGGCGGGTTCCGAAACGCCCTGGGTACGGCGGCCGGTACCGGAGCGGCGGCGGGTCAGCGGACGCGGCCCGCCGCCAGCACCACCTGGGCCAGTTCACGGTGGCAGATGTCGCTGTGCGCGCCCGAGGGGGCCCCGCCCCGGCGCACCACCGAGGCGGCGTCGACGTTCACGCACCCCGAGACCGGCAGCCGGGTGCGCACCGCCTCCGCGAGCGTGAGCGACCGGGTCCCCGGCACGGCCTGCACCCCGTCGTGCCCCATCGCGCCCCACTTCGCTCCCAGTGCCCGGCCGAGGCCGAAGTCCGCCGCGACGGCCCGGGAGTCGCCCGCCATCCGCGAGGCCAGCGGATAGACCGTGCCGAGCGCCGAGTCGAAGCGGGAGTAGCAGCACACGAGTGGCCCGTCGATCCGGTGGTACTGCCCGTCCAGAACCCCGCTCGACCGCGTGTCGTGCGGCAGCCGCGCGGCGAACGCGTAGTGCGAGAAGGCGCCTTGGAGGAGTGTCACCGACTTCACCGTGCGCACCCCGGGAGGCAGCCCGCGCAGCGCGAAGGAGACCAGCCGGCCGCCGAAGCTGTGCCCGACCAGATGCACGCGCACGTCCGGCGCGGCCGCCGCGAGCAGACCGATCGCCCGCCCGAGCCCCCGCTCGCCGACGGTCCCCGCCCGCCGCTTCATCGCGTAGTACGTGGCCTGGCGCAGCAGTTCGTGCGCCCCGTCCCACAGCCGGACCGGCGCGAACGCGGCGGCCCCGGGCACCCCCGAGTCCCCCGCCCGGGCCCCGGCGAGTTCCCGCGCGAACTCGCCGCACACCGTCGCGGTGTCCCCGAAGAGCATCTCGGGATCGCCCTCCGGCACGCCCTCCGCCAGCGTGTCCGCCGTGAAGGAGTTCTGCGGACCCTGCGGCCGGATCTCGACGAGCAGCCGTACGAGACGGCCGAACTCCTCCAGCGAGACTCCCTCGTCCGGCTGTTGGTCGAGCAGCCGGGCGAGCTGCTCGACCACGGTGGCGCGGCCGGGGAACACCTCCAGCAGCGCGTGCCGGGTGTTCTTGCCGAGGACCGGCCGCTCGCCGGTCGCGGCATCGACGGTGGCCGCGGACCGGGGGAAGTCGGGGATCGGCTCGTCCGAGAACCGCATCGAGGGCCACATCACCCCCACGTAGCCGAGGCGCGCGGTCGGCGCGAGGTCCGGGACGGGTTCGAAGAAGCGGCTGCAGAGAAGGGTGGCCCCCGAGCGGTCGTTGTTCCAGCCGTGCGCGAAGACGATGAGGTCACGGACCCCGCGCCGCGGCACCTGCTCGATCCAGCGGTCCCGCTCGCGGCCGTCCGCGTCCCCGTCCGCGTCGAACGTCAGCTCCCAGTAGGGAGAAACACTCATTGCCGGTTCCGTCATGGCTGGCCCCTGACCCCGCGGGTGGCGCGATATGGGCGCATCGTCCACCCGTCGGGGGGAGTTGGCCATAGGTCTCGACTCATCCGTCACGCGTCCGGCCCCGGGCCGGGGGAGATCCGCGATCACTGACTCTTGCGAGGATGCCCCGGCGTTCACACCGGGGAGGAATCGCATCCGTGACGGCAGTGTGGAGCATCACCGTGTGCAGTCTCCTGGGGTGCGGTGCGCCCGCGGGGCCGCCGCGGAGGGAAGGCGAACATGTGTGCCTGCGTTCGCTGGTTGTGGTGGCTGTGTCGTGAGGAGGGCACGGGTGTGCGCGTGCCGTACGTACGGTCTGGTGGTGGAAGCCGGGTGATCGGGATCGACTGGGGTGTGAAGGAGACCGCCACCACCACGTCGGACGCCCACGATCTCCCTCACTCTGAACGCGGCAGGAAGGCTAAGGCGAAGCTGACCCGCTACGACCGGATGACGGCCCGCCGCAGGCCCGAGAAGGGGCAGGCTGCGTCGAGGGGCTACCGCGAGGCGAAGCATCTGCGCGCCAAGGCGCACAAGAAGGTCGCCCGGCAGCGGCAGGACACCGGCCGCAAATGGGCGAAGAAGGTCGTGCACGACCACGACGTCATCGCGGTGGAGGACTTCCGGCCGAGGTTCCTCAGCCGGACCACCATGGCCCGCAAGGCCGCCGACGCCGCCATCGGCGCCACCAAGAAAGCTCTGTTGGAGATGGGCCGCAAGCACGGGCGGGACGTCCGCCTCGTGCACCCCGCGCACACCACCATGGACTGCGGACAGTGCGGAGCGAGAACCAAGCACGCACTGCCGTTGTCGCAACGCACCTACACCTGCACCGCGTGCAGAGCCGTGTCCCCCAGGGACAAGAACTCCGCACGTGTGATGCTGCTCCGGGCTGGTCTCGACCCGGCTGGCGTCGAAGGCGCAAGACCTCCTGGAGCGCTGCTCCAGGAGGCGGCCTGAGTCAGGAATCCTCTCCCTTCAGAGAGAGGAGGTTTCAATTGTAGAGGAGGTACGCCTTGCGCACCCGCCGGAACGCCCCGAGTTCGTCCTGCCAGGCCGCCACGACCTCGTCGGTGCTCGCGCCCGCGTCGATCATCGTGCGCACCAGGGTCGAGCCCGTCAGCTTGTCGATCCAGTTGTCCGGACGCCAGGCGAAACCGCTCCAGACCTTCCGCGCGGTCACCAGCAAGGCGATCCCGGTGCGGACGGGTTCGTACGCCGCCCGGTCGTGGACATGGATCTGGACGCCCCCGATGGTCTTTCCCTGGAACTTGGAGAAGGTGGGAGCGAAATAGGCCTCTCTGAAGTGCACACCGGGAAGGCCCAGTTCACCGACCGCCCCGGCCCACCTCCCGTCGAGGCCCTCCGCGCCGAGCAGTTCGAACGGCCGCGTCGTGCCGCGTCCCTCCGACAGGTTCGTCCCCTCGAAGAGACAGGTCCCGGAATACACCAACGCGGTTTCCGCCGTGGGCATGTTGGGGCTCGGCGGCACCCAGGGCAGCCCCCACGCGTCGTAGAACTCCCCGCGCCGGTAGCCCGACATGAGTACGGTGTCCAGTTCCACGGGCGCCGCCAGGAACTCCCCGTTGAAGAGCCGGGCCAGCTCCGCGACCGTCATCCCGTGCGCCTGAGCGATCGGCTGACGCCCGACGAACGTCGCGAACTCCTTGTGCAGGACCGGCCCCTGGGCCGCCCGGCCGGTGACCGGGTTCGGCCGGTCGAGCACCACGAACCTCTTGCCGGCGAGCCGGGCCGCCTCCATGCAGTCGTACAGCGTCCAGATGTACGTGTAGAAGCGCGCTCCCACGTCCTGGATGTCGAAGACGACGGTGTCCACGCCGGAGGCGGTGAAGATGTCGGCGAGCGCCTGACCGCTCTTCAGGTACGTGTCGTAGACCGGGAGTCCGGTCACCGGGTCGTCGTAGCGGCCCTCGGATCCGCCCGCCTGCGCGGTACCCCGGAAGCCGTGCTCGGGACCGAAGACGGCGACGAGGTCCACCCGGTCGTCGGCGTGCATGACGTCGACGACGTGACGGACGTCGCGGGTGACGCCGGTGGGATTGGTGACCATGCCGACCCGCCTGCCCCCGAGCCGGGCGTAGCCGGACTCGGCGAGCCGCTCGAAGCCGGTGCGGAGCCGGTGGCCGGTGCCGGCGGCCGGTACCACCGCCCCGGCCGGCAGGGGAGTCAGGGCCGCCGCGGCCGAACCGGCGACGAGCAGGGACCGTCGGGACATGCGCATGTGTGACCTCCGTGGTCGCGGAAGTGTTGACACCGGAACGCTAGGCCCTGTCGTCGCATCCCCGCCTGCCCCGCGGGCGACGACGGGGATGTGGCGACAGGACTTAGGGACGCCCGGGAGAACTTCGTGAGGCTCGGGTCCCACCGGCCTGTCGCGGCTCGACGAGCGGCGTTCGCGGCTCCCGCGGCACACCGGGAACCCTTCCCTTGTCACATACCGACTGGTTAGTCTGATGCCGCAGCAGAGCCGTGTCGCATCACGTCGAAGGAGACCCAGGTGGAAGCCGTGCAGGGTGCGGGAGTGGTCGTCACCGGAGCGGGAGGTGGCATCGGGGCCGCGCTGGCCCGCAGATTCGCCGACCAGGGAGCGCGGGTCGTGGTCAACGACCTCGACGCGGACAAGGCGAAGGCCGTGGCCGAGGAGATCGGCGGCATCGCGGTCCCGGGGGACGCCTCCCTGATCGTGGCCGAGGCCCGTGACGCCCTCGGCGGCACGGTCGACGTCTACTGCGCGAACGCCGGGGTCGGCTCGGGCGGTTCCGAAGCGGCCGGCGAGCCGGTCTGGGCCCTCGCCTGGGACGTCAACGTGATGGCACACGTCCGCGCGGCCCAGGAACTGCTGCCCGACTGGCTGGAGCGCGGCAGCGGCCGGTTCGTCTCCACCGTCTCGGCCGCCGGGCTGCTCACCATGATCGGAGCCGCGCCCTACAGCGTCACCAAGCACGGCGCCTACGCGTTCGCCGAGTGGCTGTCGCTGACGTACCGCCACCGCGGTCTCAAGGTCCACGCGATCTGCCCGCAGGGCGTGCGCACCGACATGCTCGACGCCACCGGCAGCGCGGGCGACCTGGTCCTCCAGCCGACCGCCATCGAGCCCGGGGCCGTCGCCGACGCGCTCATGAAGGGCATCGAGGAGGACCGCTTCCTGATCCTGCCGCACCCCGAGGTCGCCGCGTACTACCAGGCGCGGGCCGCCGACCCGGACCACTGGATGACGAACATGAACCACCTCCAGCAGAAGTGGGAGACCACCGAGTGACCCGCTACGCCGACCGGCCCTGGGTGGCCCTGCTCAACGAGGCCCAGCGCGCTCCGGTGCACCCCGCCGACACCCTGGTGCACGCCCTCGCGGACGTCGTCGCGCGGACCCCGGACCGCGCCGCGCTCGCCTACTTCGACGGACGCCTGAGCTACCGCGAGATCGACGAGCTGAGCGACTCCGTCGCCGGGCACCTCGTCGCCCGCGGCCTGCGCCACGGCGACCGGGTCGCGATCATGCTCCAGAACTCCCCGCATTTCGTGCTCGCCCTGCTCGGCGCCTGGAAGGCCGGCGCGACGGTCGTGCCGGTCAACCCGATGTACAAGTCCGGCGAGGTCCGGCACGTCCTGCACGACGCGGAGGTGAGCGCGCTCGTCTGCTCCGACCGCGCCTGGGACGCGTACCTGCGCGAGACCGCCGCCGACTCGCCCGTACGGATCGTCCTGACGGCCTGTGAACTCGACCTCCAGACCCGCGACGACCCGCGCGTGCTGGCCTTCGAGCGGCTGCCCGTGGACGCGGCGGCGGACGACCTCCTCGCCGTCGCCCGGCAGGGGAACAAGGCGCCCGGCGACCGCGCGCTCGGGCCGTCCGACACCGCGCTGATCAGCTACACCTCGGGCACCAGCGGCACCCCCAAGGGGGCCACCAACACGCACGGCAACATCATGTACAACGCCGAGCGGCAGCGGACCGGCCTCGCGCTGCCCGACGCGCCCGTGTACTTCGCGATGGCGCCGCTGTTCCACATCACCGGCATGGTCTGCCAGCTCGCCGCCTGCCTCGACAGCGCCGGCACGCTGGTCCTCACGTACCGCTTCGAGGCGGGGGTCCTGCTCGACGCGTTCGCCGAGCACCGGCCGCTCTACACCGTGGGCCCCTCGACCGCGTTCATGGCGCTGGCCGCCCACCCGGCCGTCACCCGGGACCACTTCTCCTCCTTCCTGAACATCTCCTCGGGCGGCGCCCCGCTGCCGCCCGCCCTCGTGGAGAAGTTCCGGGCCGCGCTGGGCCCGTACATCCGCAACGGCTACGGGCTCACGGAGTGCACCGCGCCGTGCGCCTCCGTGCCGCCGGGCCTGGAGGCGCCGGTCGACCCGGCCTCCGGGACCCTGGCCGTGGGCGTGCCGGGCCCGGACTCGGTCGTCCGGATCGTCGACGACGCGGGCGAGGAGGTCCCCTTCGGCGAGCAGGGCGAGATCCTCGTCAGCGGTCCGCAGGTGGTCCCCGGCTACTGGCGCCGCCCCGAGGCCACCGCCGAGACCTTCCCGGACGGCGAACTGCGCACCGGCGACATCGGCTTCATGGACGCCGACGGCTGGCTCTACGTGGTCGACCGCAAGAAGGACATGATCAACGCGTCCGGCTTCAAGGTGTGGCCGCGTGAGGTCGAGGACGTCCTGTACACCCACCCGGCGGTCCGCGAGGCGGCGGTCGTCGGGATCCCCGACGGCTACCGGGGCGAGACCGTCAAGGCGTACATCAGCCTGCGTCCGGGTGCTTCCGAGGACCCCGACGCGCTGGCCGCGTACTGCAAGGAGAGACTGGCCGCCTACAAGTATCCGCGGCGGGTGGAGATCCTGCCCGAACTGCCGAAGACGGCGAGTGGGAAGATCCTCCGTCGGGAACTGCGTTCCCGGACAGAGGACTCCCGGTAGTCCCGGGCCCGACGGTTCCCGGGGCCCGGTGATTCCGGGAACCCCGGGGACTCCCCGTGGACGACAGTGATCGATGTGCAACGCAAGGAAGGCAGGTGGCGGCAGTGCCCAGGACGACGGACGGTGACGGCACGCCCGTCCCGCAGCGGCTGCTGGCCGCCGCCACCCGGCTCTTCGCCGAGCAGGGCTACGACCGCACCTCGGTGCAGGAGATCGTCGAGGCGGCGGGTGTCACCAAGGGGGCGCTCTACCACTACTTCGGCTCCAAGGACGATCTGCTGCACGAGATCTACGCGCGCGTGCTGCGTCTCCAGCAGGAGCGGCTCGACGCGTTCGCGGACGCGGACGCGCCGGTCCAGGAGCGGCTGCGCGGCGCCGCGGCCGACGTGGTCGTCACGACCATCGACAACCTCGACGACGCCTCGATCTTCTTCCGGTCGATGCACCACCTCGGCCCCGAGAAGCTCAAGCAGGTGCGCTCCGAGCGGCGCCGCTACCACGAGCGCTTCCGCGCCCTGGTCGAGGAGGGGCAGAAGAACGGCGTGTTCTCCACGGCCACCCCCGCCGACCTGGTCGTCGACTACCACTTCGGCTCGGTCCACCACCTGTCGACGTGGTACCGCCCCGACGGTCCGCTGGCCCCCCAGCAGGTCGCCGACCACCTGGCGGACCTGCTGCTGCGAGCACTGCGGCCGTAGGGGGGACACCCGCCGTCCCGGGTGCACTAGCCGATGATGGTCTTGAAGAACAGGACCGCCGAGGCCGCCGCACCGCAGCCGGCGCTCAGCGCGACGGGCCACCCGTTGCCGGCGAGCGCCGTCAGCACGGTGGCGCCGACGCCGACGAGCGCGGCCAGCAGGAACACGATGGCGGCGCGTTGGGTGAGGAGGGGTCCGTCCCGGTCGGGCTCCACCACGTGAGCGCTCCTCAACAGGCTTCTCGGGAGGGGACGCCCACCGGCTCCCGGACGGTCAGGCCGTCCTGGTCCGGCAGTTCCCAGGGGTCCTGCGCGGGACGCAGGAGCGTGAACTCCACCCCGCCGGCACCGTCCGTCCGGACGCCGTGCACGGCCGGTTCCGGCAGCGAGTTGTAGTGGAACGGCGTCGAGAAGTAGTACGCGCCGCTGTCGGGGACGACGACGAGGTCACCGGGTTCGAGCAGCGGCAGCGCGCGGTCGCGGGCCAGCAGGTCACCGGAGAAGCAGGCCGGGCCCGCGACGTCCTGGCGCACGAGCCGCCCCCGCTTGGCCAGCCCGTTCCCGTGGTGCGCCTCGATCCGCAGCGGCCAGGCCTCGGGGGCGAACACGGTCCGGGCGGCGACCTGCACCCCGGCGTGGGTGACGGCGATCGGCCGGCCCCCCGCGCTCTTGGTGTACTCGACGTAGGCCGCCATGAAGCCGTTCTTCGCGAGGACCGAGCGCCCGAACTCGGTGACGACCCGGTACCCGCGCTCGAAGAGGGCCGGGGCGTGCGCCCGCAGGCGCGCGACGTAGCCGTCGAAGGTGGGGTCGATCGCGTCGTCGGCGAAGTTGACGGGCAGTCCGCCGCCGATGTCGATGCCGACGATCCGGCGCTCTCCGAGGGCCGCGTCGACCTCCTCGGCGAACTCCACGGCCAGGGCCACGCCACGGGCCATGAGATCGAGCGGGCAGCCCTGCGACCCGGCGTGCGTGTGGATCCAGGTCAGCCACGGGTGGTCCCGGAACGCCTGCAGCAGTTGCCGCCGGATCCCCGGGTCCGACAGGGGGACACCGAACTTCGAGGTGCTCGTCGCCGTGCTCATCGAGGCGATGGCGCCCCCGCCGACCTGGGAGTTGACGCGCACCCCGATCCGCGACACCGGCCGGCGGCCGGCGAGCAGCCGGTCGATCCTCGCCAGCTCCTGGAAGTTGTCCGCGTTGACGGCCACCCCCAGGTCCAGCGCCCGTTCGAGCTCACCTCGCGTCTTGGCGGGCGAGTCGAAGACGATCCGCTCCGGTGGGAACCCGGCCGCCAGCGCCCGGGCCAGCTCGCCCGCGGTGGCGACCTCGCACCCCATCCCGCCGCGCTCCAGTGCCGCCAGCACGGGCACGAGGGAGTTCGCCTTGGCGGCGAAGGCGTGGAGCACCGGCACCGACCCGGGAAAGGCGCGGTGCAGGCTCGCCACTGTCGCGTCGACCCCGTCCAGGTCGACGAAGCCGGCCAGCAGGGACCGCTCGGGGTCCAGCAGTCCCTGGCGTACGGCTTCCAGCAGGATGCGTTCACGCCGTACGGCGGCGGGGGTGGGACCGGTCATGGGAGCCCTCCGGTGTCGGGGTCGCTCCGCCCGGGGAACCCCGGGCGGAGTACCAGGCTGCTGGCCCCGACCGGTCGTCGTCTTCGGCCCGGCGGCAGAGAAACCGCCCCGGAGGACGCGGTCGGACGCCGCGTCGGAGGGCGAGGGGCCACGCCGTTGTGCGCCCCGACGAAGCCGGCGCCGCCCGATGGTGCGGCGGGACAGGGGACCCACCGGCCGCCCCCGCCTCACTGCCGCGGTACCGGACCCCTTCCAGCCCCGTCGCCGCGTTCCCGCAGCCGGAGTTGCAGCTCCGCCAGCAACCGGGCGTCGGGGCTGTCGAGGTCGAGTCCCGAGACCTCGGTGATCCGGCGCAGCCTGTACCGCAGGCTGTTGGGGTGCACCCCGAGCGTACGAGAGGCCGAGGCCACGTCACCGAAGTGGTCGAGGTAGGCCCGCAGGGTCGGGACGAGACGGCTTCCGCCGTGCTCGGCGTCGAACGCGGCCAGCCGCGCGACCGACGTCCCGACCGGCAGCACCGTCTCGCGCAGCGCCTCGACGACCTCCATGATGCCGACCGTGTCGGCGACGTCCTCGGCCCGCGCCACCGTACGCGGCCCCGCGGCCCGGACGAGCGCCTTGAGGGCGAGTTCGGCCGACCGGCGGGACTCGGCCGCCCGCGCCACCCCCGGGACGACACCGCCGAGTCCGACCCGCACGGGGGAGCCCGTCGCGGCCGAGAGCTGTCCCGCCAGCGCCTCTCCCATACGGGTCACCTGGGCGTCCGCGCGATCGGGGACCCTGTCCAGCCGACTCACCAGCACCAGGATCCTGCCGCCCGCCGGAACGGCCACGCTCCGATGGCCGAACGCGGCACAGCGCAGCGTGAGCAGCGCGTGCAGCCTCGACGGGTCGTCCTCGCCCGAGGTGCCCGACCCCGCGCCCACCGCCAGGACGGCGCAGGGCTCCTCGGCCGTCAGCATGGCGCGCTCGGCCAGCACCTCGGGTGAGCCGCGGCCCTCCATCAGCGCACGCGCCGCGTCCTCCGCCAGCCGGTCGTCGGCGCCGCGTGTGCGGGCGTGGAGCAGGTGCGCCGCGGCCGTGCGGGTCGCCGCGCGCAGGGCTTCCGAGGCACCGGGCGACAGGGGACGGCCCGCCACGGAGGCCACCCAGATGGACCCCAGCACCTCGCCACCCGCCCGGACGGCACCGACCAGACGCTCCGGGTCCTCGGCGTGGGCCCGCCGGTGCAGTACGTCGTCCGTCCCCCACAGCGCGCGGAAGAACCCGGCCTCGCGCATGGCGGCCACCCGCCACGGTGGCACGCGCCGGCCGAGGATGGTCAGCTGGCGCATCTCGTCGACGTTCTCCTCGGTCGAGGAGTAGGCCAGCACCCGGGACTCCGTGTCCTCGATGGTCACGGAACCCCCCACCAGCACGGCCACCGCGTCGGCCAGCCCGTTGAGGTCCCCCGGTAACAGGTCCCGGGCGGCCGGCGCCGGCGGAGCACCCGCCGAGGCCAGCCCGGCCCGCAGCAGGCCGACGAGCTGGGCCCAGGTGCACCAGGCGGTGCGGGAGAGGACCGCGGTGCCGCTCTCCTCGGCGACGTTCCGCAGCGCCTCCGCCGCCCGCCCGGCCCGGACCGGCCCGAACACCACGCCCGTCGCGCCGGCGTCGCCCGCCCGGCGCAGCAGATCCACGGCGTGCGCCGACGCCGCGTCGACGCCGACCGCGAGGAGCAGCTCCCGCGGCCGGATCTCGGGCTCCAGCACGTCGAGGACGGCGATCCCGACGACCGCCCCGGCCAGACCGCCGGGAGCCGTGTCCAGCTCCAGCGCCCCCGGCCCCACGACGGACAGCAGCCCCTCCAGCGTCACCTGCGACTCCGCCGCAGCCCCCCACTCCGGCGATTCCCGCAGGTTCGTCACCGTTCCCCCTTGCCTCGCCCGGCTCACCGGTCGTGGTCGGCCGGTTCCGAGAGACGTACGACACCACAGGCGGGCGCGGCACTCAACGGCGCACGAGAGCACGGGGAGGCATCAGGGCGGCACCGCCTCACACGTACTTCTTGATCTCCCTGTGCGCCAGCGACCGCTGGTGGACCTCGTCCGGCCCGTCGGCGAGCTTCAGCGTCCGGGCGCCGGCCCAGAGTTCGGCCAGCGGGAAGTCCTGGCTGACCCCGCCCGCGCCGTGCAGCTGGACGGCCTTGTCGAGGATGTCGACGACCGTGCGCGGCGTGGCGATCTTGATGGCCTGGATCTCCGTGTGGGCGCCCTTGTTGCCGACGGTGTCCATCATCCAGGCGGTCTTCAGGACCAGCAGACGCAGCTGCTCGACGGCGACCCGCGCGTCGGCGATCCAGTTCTGGACGACACCCTGCTGCGCCAGCGGCTTGCCGAACGCGGTACGGGACACCGCGCGCCTGCACATCAGCTCGATGGCCCGCTCGGCCATGCCGATCAGCCGCATGCAGTGGTGGATCCGGCCGGGGCCGAGCCGCGCCTGCGCGATGGCGAAGCCGCCGCCCTCCTCGCCGACCAGGTTGCTCACCGGGACCCGGACCCGGTCGAAGACGACCTCCGCGTGCCCGCCGTGGGAGTGGTCCTCGTAGCCGTACACCTGCATGGCGCGCCGGATCTCGAGGCCCGGGGCGTCGCGCGGGACCAGGACCATGGACTGCTGGCGGCGGATGTCGGCGCCGTCCGGGTCCGTCTTGCCCATCACGATGAAGATCTTGCAGTCGGGGTTCATCGCCCCGGAGATGTACCACTTGCGGCCGGTGATGACGTAGTCGTCGCCGTCGCGCTCGATGAGGGTGGTGATGTTCGTGGCGTCGGAGGAGGCGACCTCGGGCTCCGTCATCGCGAACGCGGAACGGATCTCCCCGGCGAGCAGCGGCTCCAGCCACTGCTTCCGCTGGCGCTCGTCGCCGAACTGGGTGAGCACCTCCATGTTGCCGGTGTCCGGCGCGGCGCAGTTCAGCGCGGTCGGCGCCAGGTGCGGGCTGCGGCCGGTGATCTCGGCGAGCGGCGCGTACTGGAGGTTGGTCAGCCCCGCGCCGTACTCGGAGTCCGGCAGGAAGAGGTTCCACAGGCCCTGCCTGCGGGCCTCGGCCTTCAACTCGCCCACCACGGCGGGCGTGTCCCACGGCGAGGCCAGCAGGGCGCGCTGCTCCTCCGCGACGGCCTCGGCCGGATAGACGTGCTCGTCCATGAAGGCGAGCAGCTTCTGGCGCAGTTCCTCGGTGCGTGCGTCGAATCCGAAGTCCATGGCGGATCAGCCTTCCTGAAGGGTGGTCAGGCCGTGCTCGATGAAGACGGGGACCAGTTCGCCGATGCGGTCGAAGCCCGCGCCGACCGTCTGGCCCTTGGTGTAGCGGTAGTGGATGCCCTCCAGGATCACGGCGAGCTTGAACCAGGCGAACGCCGTGTACCAGGAGACCGCGGACACGTCGCGCCCCGAGCGCGCGGCGTACCGCTCGACGATCTCGGACGCCTCCGGGTGTCCGGCGGCCGAGGCGGTCGTGCTGATGGGGGAGTTCGGCAGTTCCAGGCGCGTGCTGTACATGACGAGCAGCCCCAGGTCGGTGAGCGGATCGCCGAGGGTGGACATCTCCCAGTCCAGGATCGCCCTGATCTTGTCGTCGGGGCCGATCAGCACGTTGTCGAGGCGGTAGTCGCCGTGCACGACGGTGGGCGCGGGGGAGGTGGGCAGCTCGCGCCCGAGGGCGGCGTGCAGTTCGTCGATCCCGGCGAGCTCACGGTTCCTGGACGCGTCCAACTGCTTTCCCCAGCGGCGCAGTTGCCGGTCCAGGAAGCCCTCCGGGCGGCCGAAGTCGGCGAGACCCACCGCGGCGGGGTCCACCGAGTGCAGTTCGACCAGCGTGTCCACCAGGCCGAGCACCGCGTCGCGGGTGCGCCGCGGGCCGAGCGGGGCGAGCTGGTCGGCGGTGCGGAACGGGGTGCCCTCCACGAACTCCATGACGTAGAACGGGGCGCCGAGCACCGTGTCGTCCTCGCACAGCAGTACGGGGTTCGGGACCGGCACGGCCGTCGGGTGCAGCGCGCTGATCACCCGGTGCTCACGCTTCATGTCGTGCGCGGTGGCCAGCACATGGCCCAGCGGAGGCCGCCGTACGACCCAGGTGGCGGTGCCGTCGGAGACCGCGTAGGTGAGGTTCGACCGTCCGCCCTCGATCAGTCGGCCGGTCAGCGGGCCGTTCACCAGTCCGGGCCGCTCGTGGTCGAGCAGTCCGCGCAACCGGTCGAGATCGAGACCTGGCGGGTGGTCCGTGCTCATCTTTGCTCCTCAGCACACGGGAACGGGACGTGACTATGATGCCGACCAGTCGGTATGTCGTCCAGCGGCTGTGCCAAACGTGATCGGCGTCTCCCCCGGGGCGCGAGCCCGGGGAAGACGCCGTGGGGGTGGGGAGGGTCAGTGGTCGTCCCAGTGGCTGTCGTGCTCGGCGTGCCGATGGCCGTCGTGCAGATAGTCCAGGTGGTCGCCGTGTGCCACGGCCGGGTGCCCGCACCCCTCACCGTGCCGGTGGTCGTGCCGTTCGTGCGTCACGTGGCCGCCCGGCTCGCACTCGTCCCAGTGTCCCGAGTGCTCCCGGTGCAGATGTCCGTCGTGCGCGTAGTCGACGTGGTCCCCGTGCCGCACCTCGGCGTGACCGCAGTCCGGGCCGTGGGCGTGCTGGTGGGTGGGGTGCTCCTGGTGAAGGGTGGTCATCGTGCTCGCCTTCGGCTCTGACGTGAGGAGGGGGATCCGCGGAGCGCGGGAAGAGCTGCCGATCCAGGCTAACGTCGCGAAGTGTCGCAATCCCGGTCATTCGGTTCCGGGGCCGAGTCCGTTTCGGCCCTCGCCGCGCCCGGGTGACGGCCGATCCCCGTAGAAGACCAACGCCACCGCTAGAAGACCAACGCCACCGCGCACACGGCGAACACCAGCGTGCACAGCACCGCCGCCGTCGCGTGCAGGGGGGCGAGGGCGGCCGGTCCCGCCGGGCCCGAGGCGGCCAGCGTCCGGATGCGGCGGTGGGCGAGGGCCAGGAGGGTCAGCCAGAGGGCGCAGCCGAACGCGCACGCCACGATCCCGGTGGCCGTGCCGCTGTCGTGCAGGGCCGCCTTCACGGCGAGCACCGCGACGATCGTGCCGGAGAGGGTCGTACGGCGCCAGGCCAGCCGCGTGCGTTCCGGCTGGAGGCCGGGGTCCCGTCGCTCCGGGGCGGACCCGGTCATCCCGCCCAGCCGACGAGCACGACGACGACCATCGCGATCGCCACGACCGCGACGGTGATGCTGAGCAGCGCCGGGAAGCGCGACACCGGCAGATCCTCGCCGCGCCGCATCGCCCGCTCGCAGCGCACCCAGTGGTTGACGGCCCGGAGCGAGCACAGCACGCCGGCCGCGAGCAGGGCCAGGGCGAGGCCCGCCCGCCAGGCCCAGCGCAGGTCCGGCAGGAACTGGTCCACGGCGAAGCCTCCGCCGATGAGCGCGAGCGCGGTGCGCAGCCAGGCCAGGAAAGTCCGCTCGTTGGCCAGGGAGAACCGGTAGTCGGGTGTCCCGCCCTCTTCCCGCATCGCCCGGGGCGCGAACCACAACCGGACATTGCGCACGAGTTCGATCACGATCAGGACCCTACCGGGGAGCCCGGCGAGGGCCCCCGAGCGCCTTCGCCGGGACGCGCGCCGGGAGACACGGCGTCGCGGCCCCGGCGGGCGGGACCGGTGCTCACTCCATCGCCCGGTAGTCCCTGAGCCGCTCGTGGGCCGCGAGCCCGTCCGGCACCCACGTCCACTCGGCCAGCCGGCGCTCCAGCTCCGCCTCGGTCAGGAAGGCGTGCCAGGCCACCTCCTCCGCCTGGGGGTCCACCGGGAGCTCGCACCGGACCTCGTACACGGCCGACCACCAGGTGGCCCCGGCCCCGTCGTCGTACAGGAACCTGAAGAGCGGGGTCGGACGGGGGAGCCCCGAGACGCCGAGCTCCTCCTCGGCCTCACGGAGCGCCGCGTCGTCGTAGGACTCGCCCGCCCCGACGACCCCGCCGACGAACATGTCGTGGTGCGAGGGGAACACCAGCTTGGTGGAGGTGCGGCGATGGACGAAGACCCGGCCCTCGGCGTCCCGCGCCTCGATGAACACGCAGCGGTGGCGCAGCCCGCGCGCGTAGGCCTCCCCGCGCGGGGACTGCCCGATGACCCGGTCGTTCTCGTCCACGATGTCGAGGATCTCGTCAGCGGCACTCATGGGACCGATCCAAGCAGCTCGGGGGACCGGGCGCGCCCGGCCGGTCCGCGCCGGGCCCGGAACGCTCAGTGCGGCTGGAGGTCCCGCGAGTGCTCCGGCTCCGCCGTGCCCGAGGGCATCGCCGGGTGCATCCCGAGCAGGACGATCCCCGCCACGACGGCCGCGAGCCCCGCCGCCTGCCAGGCGAGGGCTCCGGCGTCGGTGCGGAGCTGGTCGCCGAGGAAGCCGACACCGCAGGCGATGCCGGCCAGCGGCTGGGCGGCGGTCAGCGCGGGCAGCGACATCCGCAGCGGAGCGGTCTCGAAGGCGCTCTGGACCAGGATCAGACCGGTCACGCCGAGGACGGCCACCGCGTACGGCTGCCAGCCGGTGAGCAGCTCGCTCCAGCCGCCGGCGCCGAACCGCTGGCCGCTGACCCGGGTGAGCGCGTCCTGGAGGCCGTACAGGAGTCCGGCGGCCGTGGCCAGCAGCACGGGGCCCGCGCTCAGCCGGGACCGTTTCGCGCAGGTGGTGAGCAGCAGGGCCAGCCCGACCACGGTCCCGATGATCAGCCAGTGCCGCAGCGGGTCGTCGACGGCGTCGCCGCCCTGCGGCTGCCCGGCCACGATGAACGCCGAGACGCCGCCCGCGAGCAGCAGGAGCCCGCCCCAGCCCTGCCGTCCCAGCGGCTGTTTCGTCTGGTGGCGGGAGAGCGCGAGCGCGAAGAGCAGATTGGTCGCGAGGAGTGGTTCCACCAGGGTGACCTCGCCCTTGCCGAGCGCGATCGCGCCGAGCACCATGCCGCACACCATCAGCCCGATGCCGCCCAGCCAGCGCGGGACCCGGATGAGGTCCAGCAGGATGCGGGGGGAGAGGAAGTCGCTCAGCGGGGCGTGCGAGGCCGCGTTCTGCTGGAGCACGAAGCCGAACCCCAGACAGCAGGCCGCGCTCACGGCGAGGACCAGAACCAGAACCGACACGCTGGGTACCTCGAAACATCGGGAGTCGGGGGCCACGGTTGCGATTCCCGCCGACTTTAGTGCCAAGGGCCGATGGCCCGCCGCCGGGAGTTCCCGGAACCGGGCGGTTGACTCGGTCACCTTTCTTGCCGAAGGATCTGACCGATCAGTAACCAGTGGTGGTCGCCCGAGGTGGTCGACCACCACCAATGTCTCATCAACCAGCGAAAATGCCGATCTGTCGTGGCCAGCGTGGTCGAGCCGTCCCCTGTGACGCGGACCGGTCCGCCCGGTCGGAATGCGAGAGGACGGGCCCATGGCCTACGACGCAGATGTGATCGTCATCGGAGCGGGCCTGGCGGGGCTCGCGGCGACCGCGGAGCTCGTCGACGCCGGCCGCAAGGTGATCCTCCTCGACCAGGAGCCCGAGCAGTCGATCGGCGGCCAGGCGCACTGGTCCTTCGGCGGGCTCTTCTTCGTCGACTCGCCCGAGCAGCGCCGTATGCGGATCAAGGACAACCACGCGCTCGCCCTCCAGGACTGGATGGGCACGGCGGCCTTCGACCGCCCCGAGGACCACTGGCCGCGTCAGTGGGCCGAGGCGTACGTCGACTTCGCGGCGGGGGAGAAGCGGCCCTGGCTGCACGGTCAGGGAGTGCGCTTCTTCCCGGTGGTGGGCTGGGCCGAGCGCGGCGGCTACGACGCCAACGGCCACGGGAACTCCGTCCCGCGCTTCCACATCACGTGGGGGACCGGTCCCGGCCTCGTCGCGCCGTTCGAGCGGCGGGTGCGGGAGGGAGTCGCCCGGGGTCTGGTCGAGCTGCGGTTCCGCCACCGGGTCACCGGTCTGTCCCGTAGCGCGGGCTCCGTCGACACGGTCACCGGGGAGGTCCTGGAGCCCTCCGGGATCGAGCGCGGCCAGGCCAGCAGCCGCACGGTCACCGGCGCGTTCGAGCTCACGGCCCAGGCCGTGATCGTCACCTCCGGCGGCATCGGCGGCAATCACGACCTCGTCCGCGCCAACTGGCCCGAACGCCTCGGCACCCCGCCCGAGCGGATGATCTCCGGCGTGCCCGCGCACGTCGACGGCGCCATGCTCGGGATCGCCGAGGAGACCGGCGCCCGCCTCATCAACCGCGACCGCATGTGGCACTACACCGAGGGCATCCAGAACTGGAACCCCATCTGGGACAAGCACGGCATCCGCATCCTGCCGGGCCCCTCCTCGCTGTGGCTGGACGCGCGCGGCAACCGGCTGCCGGTACCGCTCTTCCCGGGCTTCGACACGCTCGGCACCCTGGAACACATCATGAAGACCGGGTACGACTACACCTGGTTCGTGCTCGACCAGAAGATCATCGGCAAGGAGTTCGCGCTCTCCGGCTCGGAGCAGAACCCCGACCTGACCGGCAAGTCGATCCGGGGCGTCATCGGGCGGGCCCGCGCCGACGTCGCCGCTCCGGTCAAGGCGTTCATGGACCAGGGCGTGGACTTCGTCGTCGAGAAGGACCTCGGCGCGCTGGTGCGCGGCATGAACGCGATCACCGACAAGCCGCTCATCGACGAGGCGGCTCTGCGCCGCGAGATCGTCGCGCGCGACCGGGAGGTCGCCAACCCCTTCACCAAGGACCTCCAGGTGATGTCGATCCGCGGGGCGCGCAACTACCTGGGCGACAAGCTGATCCGCACCGCGCCCCTGCACCGCATCCTCGACCCCGCGGCCGGTCCGCTGATCGCGGTGCGCCTCAACATCCTGACCCGCAAGACCCTCGGCGGCCTGGAGACCGACCTCTCCTCGCGCGTGCTGACCGAGGGCGGCGAGCCGCTGGAGGGCGTGTACGCCGCCGGTGAGGCCGCCGGGTTCGGCGGCGGCGGGGTCCACGGATACCGGTCGCTGGAAGGCACCTTCCTCGGCGGCTGCCTCTTCTCCGGCCGTACGGCGGGCCGGGCGGCGGCCAAGGCCGTCGGCTGATCCTCCTCGAAGGCATCAGGACGACACGGCCGCCCCAAGTCATCGCGACGGGGCGGCCGTTGTCATCAGGACAGGGTGGTAGACCGACTTGTGCGGACAAGAGGGCCGTACAAAACGTGCGGACAGGGCGGCTGTTCAGGACGTTGTGGAGTGGCGCGACCCAACTGCTACATGGATAAAGGCAGTTGACACGTGTAGCGACTTGGCCGGAGCTTGACTTGAACCCGTGGCTCCGGGTTTGCTGTGCGTGATCACCCTTTGACGAACCGCGCCTGTGAGGTTGAGCAGCGGTGTCACCACCCCCACCTCCCCTCGGCCGCGGTCGCAAGCGGGCGGCCCACGCCTTCGACGCCGCCCTCGACGACGCCGAACTCGTCGCCGCACGCACCTCGTTGAACCAGGGCCGCTGGACCGACGTCCGCGAGCTGCTGGCCGGGACCGGCGACGACTGGGACCGCCGCGGACACCGCGTCACCGTTCTCGCCCAGGAACCCGCGACACTCGCCTGGGCCGGCGACTGGCAGCTCGCCGAACCGGAGTCCCCCGACGCGGCCCTGCTGCTCGGCTGCGCCACCGTGGAACGCGCGCTGCAGGGCAAGGCCCGCCCGGAGCAGGCCCGCGACGCCTGCCGCACGGCCGCGGCGCTCACCCCCGACGACCCCACGCCCTGGCTCGCGCTGCTCCTGCTGGAGCGCTCGCTGGGCAGCGAGGAGGACGTGGTCCGGCTCTTCGACGAGGTGCGCCACCGGCACCCCGGACACCACCACGCGCACCATCTGATGGTCGCCCGGCTCGCCGAGCGCCGTGCCGCGGCGGGCCAGGATCCCCTGCACGAGGTGTACGACTTCGCCAACTGGGCGGCCGAACAGGGGCCCGCCGACTCGCCGCTCGCGATCCTTCCGGTCGTCGCGCACGCCGAGCGCTTCCGGGTGCTCGCCGGCTCCGGGAGCGAGCCCACCGACCCGGTCGCCTCGGGACACTGGACCGGGCGCCGGGCCCGCCAGGTGATGAAGGTGGCCTTCGACTGGTGGCTGGAATGGGACGGCGAGGGCCACCCGCGCCGGCTCGTCGACCTCAACTTCCTCGCCCACGCGAAGGTCTGCGAGGGCCGCGGCGCCGAGGCCGCCGCACTGTTCCACCGCATCGCGGAGCACGCCACCCCGGCTCCGTGGTCCTACCCGGACCGCGATCCGGCCCAAGCCTTCCGTGCCGCACGCGACAGCGCGCTCGGCACGGGGTGAACGCCCCCGAAGACCTGACATCCGAAAGGACGACCCCGCGATGATGACGGGCAGTTCGAGCACAGCGAGTACGTCGAGCACGGGCAGACCGGCCGCCGACGACGGCATCAGCACCTTCAAGGGACAGGACCGGGCCCTGCGGGCCGGCCGGCTGGGCACGGGAGGTCTCCTGCTGTCCGTCCTCGCGGCGACCGCCCCGCTCATGGTGGTGGCGGGCGTCATGCCCGCCACCTTCGCGGTGATGGGCATCGTCGGGCAGCCGCTGCTCTTCGTCATCCTCGGCATCGTGCTCGTGCTCTTCAGCGTCGGGTACGCCGAGATGAGCCGGCACGTCCACAACGCGGGCGCCTTCTACGCGTACATCTCGCGCGGACTCGGCGGCACGCCGGGCGCGGGCGCCGCGGCGGTCGCGCTCGTCTCCTACAGCGCGCTCCAGGTGGGCATCTACGGACTCTTCGGCTTCGAGGTCTCCGGACTGTTCGCCACCTACCTGGACACCGACGTCGCCTGGTGGATACCGGCGCTGGCCGCCGTGCTCGTCGTCGGCGCGCTCGCCTGGCTGAAGATCGACGTCAACGCGTGGGTGCTCGGCGTGCTGCTCGTCATCGAGGTCACGCTCGTCGTCGTCTTCGACGTCGCGGCCGTCGGCGACCCGGCCGGAGAGGGTCTGTCGCTGCACGCCTTCAACCCGGACACGCTCACCGGAGCGGGCGTCGGCACCGCGCTGTGCTTCTGCATCGCGGCCTTCACCGGCTTCGAGCAGGCCCCGGTGTACGCCGAGGAGACCAGCCGCCCGCACATCCTGGTGCCGCGTGTCATGTTCCTGGCGATCGGCTTCGTCGCCGTCTTCTTCGCGATCAGCTCCTGGGCGCTCACCGTCGCCACCGGACCCTCCTCGATCGTCGGGACGGCCCAGAAGCAGAGCGCCGGGCTGCTCTTCCACCTCACCGAGTCGCGACTCGGCACCACCTTCACGGACGTCCTGCACGTGCTGTTCGTGACCGGCATGTTCGCGGCGCTGCTCAGCTTCCACAACGTCGTGGCGCGGTACGCCTTCGCCATGGGCCGCGAGGGGCTGCTCCCCAGCACCTTCGGCCGCACCTCCGGGGCCAGCGGCGCCCCCGGCACGGGCTCGCTCCTGCACACCGTCGTCTCCCTGGTCGTGGTCGGCGGCTTCGCCGTGGCCGACGACAAGCCGACCGGCGACCCGACCGCGCCCGTGCTGCGGCTGTTCACCTGGGGCGGCAACATCGGAGCGCTCGGCGTCATCCTCCTGATGGCGTCCGCGTCCCTCTCGGTCATCGTGTTCTTCGTCCGCCGCGGCGCAGCCCGCGCCCAGGCCTGGCGTCTCGCCACCGCCGCCGTCTCGGGCGCCGCCCTGCTCGTCATCGCGGTCTACACGGTCAAGGACTTCGACGTGCTCGTCGGCTCGGGACCGGACTCCGTCCTGAACGTGCTCCTGCCCGCCGTCATCGGACTCGCCCTGGTCGTCGGACTCGTCCAGGGACTGGTGCTGCGCTCCCGCAAGCCCGAGGCGCACGCGCGGATCGGCCTCGGCAACGAGGCGTTCCAGTTGGACAAGGCGGCCGACTCCACCTCCTGACGAGGCCCGCACGTCCTGTCCGGGGAACGTGTCCCCGGACAGGACGTGAGAAGAGATGACAGAACGCTGACGGGCACCCGTCCCCGCTGGATTTTTAGGGGTCGCGGGTGCTCGAATCAGTAGGTGAACACTGAACGGCCCGGGGAACCGGACCCGGAGCGACCGCAGGCGCGGAAACCGGAGCGGCCGGAGCCGCGCGAGCCGGAACGGCCGGAGCCACGGGCTCCCGAGGGGCCCGGAGAGCGTGAGGAGACCGGGGAACGCGAGGAGACCGAGGGACGCGGCAGGCCGATCGGCCGCCGGGTGCTGCTCGGCACACTCGGCCTCGGCGCCCTCGGCCTCGCGACCGCGCCCACGCTCCAGCGCGCGATGGACTCCTTCCTGGCCGGCGCCTCCCAGAAGGACCCCACCGGTCTGACGGGACTGCTGCCCAACGGCGGCGGTTTCCGCTACTACTCGGTGGCCGCCTCGGTCCCCCACAAGAACGCGACGAACTACCGGCTCACCGTCGACGGACTGGTCGACCGACCCGCCAGTTACACCCTCGCCGACCTGCGGGCCCTGCCCCAGACCCGCCTGGTGCACGACGTCCAGTGCGTCACCGGCTGGCGGGTTCCGAGCACCCCCTTCGAGGGCGTGCGCCTGTCCCACCTCCTCGACGCCGCCGGATTGCGCTCCTCGGCCGGGGCCGTCCGGTTCACCTGTTTCGACGGGACGTACACGGAGAGCCTCACCCTGCGCCAGGCCCGCCGCGCGGACGTCCTGGTCGCCCTGCGGATGCAGGACAAGGCGCTCGGCCACAGCCACGGCGGTCCCGTCCGCCTCTACGTGGCCCCCATGTACTTCTACAAATCCGCCAAGTGGCTCTCCGGCATCACCGTCACCGAGGACGTCCGTCCCGGGTACTGGGAGAACCGTGGATACGACGTCGACGCCTGGGTCGGCCGTTCGAACGGACGCGACGATGAACCCACGAGTTGACGACACCCCGGCGGTGTCCGCGGAACCCTCCCGCGTACGGCGCTTCAGCCGGGCCGAACGCTGGGTGCACCGGGTGACGGCCCTGCTGATGGGGGTGTGCGTGGCCACCGCGGCCCTCCTCTACATCCCCCAGTTCGCCGAACTGGTCGGCCGCCGCGAACTCGTCGTCCGCGTACACGAGTTGGCCGGACTGGTGCTCCCGGTCCCGGTCCTGGCGGGTCTGGCCTCCCGGGCGTTCCGCCGCGACCTGGGCTTCCTGAACCGCTTCGGCCGACACGACCGGGTGTGGCTGCGGGCCGTGCTGCGGCGCGACAGGGACCACCGGTCCCGCCCGGCGGGCAAGTTCAACGCCGGACAGAAGATCTACGCGGCCTGGATCGCCGGGGCCACGCTGGTGATGCTGGGCACGGGCCTGCTGATGTGGTTCACCCACCTCGCCCCGTTGATGTGGCGCACCTCGGCGACGTTCGTCCACGACTGGCTGGCCCTCACGGTCGGCATCGTCCTCGCGGGCCACATCGGCATGGCCCTGGGCGACCCGGAGGCCCGGCGAGGACTGCGTACGGGATCGGTGAGCCGGCGGTGGGCGGAGCGGGAACACCCGCTGTGGCGGCCGTGAACCCACCGACCCGGTGAGCGGGCCCGGGTTCGCAGGCAGGGGTCCGTATACCCGCGCGGGGGGCCGGCCCGGGCGAGCGGCTTCCGGCGACCGGGTGGACGCCGAGGAGTGAGAAGGGCGCAGCCACGGGAACGGACGAGCGGGCCGCGGGAGGCGCAACCCGCCTCCCGCGGCCCGCTCGTGGCCATGGACCGTACCCGGCCGACCAGGTCCTAGACGACCAGGGACAGCAGCAGCACCAGCGATCCGGCCACCACCGAGATGATCGTCTCCATGACGGACCAGGTCTTGACGGTCTCCCCGACGCTCAGTCCGAAGTACTCCTTCACCAGCCAGAAACCGGCGTCGTTGACATGGCTGAAGAAGAGCGAGCCCGCGCCGATCGCGAGGACGAGCAGGGAGGTGTGGGTGGCCGACATGTCGGCCGCGAGCGGCGCGACCAGACCGGCCGCCGAGATGGTCGCGACGGTCGCCGAACCGGTCGCGAGCCGGATGGCCACCGCGATCAGCCAGGCCAGCAGCAGCGCGGGGATCGACCAGTCCTCGGAGATGTCCAGGATCATCCGGCCCACGCCGGAGTCGATCAGCGTCGCCTTGAAGCCGCCGCCCGCCCCGACGATCAGCAGAATGCCGGCGATCGGGGCGAGCGACTTCTCGACGGTCGTCGAGATGCGGTCCTTGGTGAAGCCGGCCGCCCGGCCCAGGGTGAACATGCCCATGATCACGGCGGCGAGCAGGGCGATCAGGGGCGCCCCGACGACGTCGAAGACGCGCTGCGTCATGTCCGTCGGGTCGTCGACGACGATGTCCACCAGCGCCTTGGCCAGCATCAGCACCACCGGCAGCAGCATGGTGGCCAGGGTCGCGCCGAAGCTGGGGCGCTTCTCCAGGTCCTCCGAGGCGCGCTGCGGGATCATGCGGTCGGGGGCCTGGACATCGACCCAGCGGGCCGCGTACCGGGAGAACACCGGTCCGGCGATGATCACCGTCGGGACGGCGATCAGGACACCGAGACCGAGGGTGAGGCCGAGGTTCGCCTGCACCGCGTCGATCGCGACCAGCGGACCGGGGTGCGGCGGGATCAGGCCGTGCATCACCGAAAGGCCCGCGAGCGCCGGGATGCCGATGCGCATCAGCGAGTAGTTGCCGCGCCTGGCGACCATCAGGACCACCGGGATCAGCAGCACGATGCCGACCTCGAAGAACAGCGGCAGGCCGATCACCGAGGCGATCAGGACCATCGCCCACGGCATGGCGCGCCCGCCGGCCTTCGCCAGGATCGTGTCGACGATCTGGTCGGCGCCGCCCGAGTCGGCGAGCAGTTTGCCGAGGATCGCGCCGAGGGCGATCAGCACGCCCACGCCGGCCACGGTGGAACCGAGTCCGGTGCTGAAGCTGACGATGACCTTGTCGAGCGGGGCACCGGCGAACGCGCCGAGGGCCAGCGAGCCGATGGTCAGCGCCAGGAAGGCGTGCAGCTTGAACTTGGTGATGAGCAGGACGATGACGGCGATGCCCGCCAGCACGGCTATGCCCAGTTGAGCGTGGCCCGCCGAGGTGATCGGTTCGACGGTGTCCGCTGCCAGCAGCTCGACACTGAGTCTGGTCACGGTGGTTCCCTTGCTTGAGAAACGGACGCGGGGAGGGGTACGCGAAGAAGTGCCTTCCGGGTGGAAGGCACGGGTGGAGAAGGCACCGCCGCTTCGCGGGGCGGGCCGGTGCGGTGAAGCGGGGCGAGAGGCGGTGAGAGGCGGTCCTCACCCCGGAGCGGCGGCGTCGCCGCGCCGGGAGCGCGTCACCGGCGGGGCGGCTCCAGGCCGTCGAGCGCGGCCACGGCCCGCTCGGTGATCTCGGCCGGGTCGCCGGACACGTCCACCCGGACTCCCGCCTCGTCCGCCGCGAGCGGCTCGAGCGTGGCGAACTGCGAGTCCAGGAGCGCGGTCGGCATGAAGTGCCCCGTGCGGTGCGACATCCGGTCCTCGATGAGAGCGCGGTCACCGGTGAGGTGGACGAAGACGACCCCGGGCGCCGCGGCCCGCAGCCGGTCCCGGTAGCCGCGCTTCAGCGCCGAACTGCTGACCACGCCACCGAGCCCGGCCCGGTCGTGCGCCCACCGCCCGATGGCGTCCAGCCAGGGCCACCGGTCCTCGTCGGTCAGCGGCGTCCCGGCCGTCATCTTGGCGATGTTGGCCCGCGGGTGGAAGTCGTCGCCCTCGGCGTACGGAACGCCGAGCCGGGCCGCGAGCAGCGGACCGATGGTGGTCTTGCCCGTGCCGGCGACGCCCATGACCACGACGACATGGGGGGTGGGACTGTGCTGCATCGCGCTCTCGCTGTCTTCGTCGACATCTGATGTCGACGCCACTGAAACGCATAGGTACGACTAATTCAAGAGCGTGTGACATATAAGTCTGACTTTTTGTTCAAGCTGTCGGACTCGTAGGCTGGTTCCATGACCACACGGGGCCGAGGGCTGCACGGCCAGGTACTGGAAACCCTCGGGCCGGCCATCACGGCGGGCGACTACCCGCCGGGGAGCGTCCTACGCACCGACGAACTCGCCCAGCGCTTCGAGGTGTCCCGTTCCGTGATGCGCGAGGCCGTCCGGGTGCTCGAATCCATGTACCTGGTCGAGTCCCGCCGCAGGGTCGGCGTGACGGTCCGCCCCAAGTCCGAGTGGAACGTGTACGACCCTCAGGTCATCCGCTGGCGGCTGGCTGGCGCCGACCGCCCCCACCAGCTGCGTTCCCTCACCGTGCTGCGCTCGGCGATCGAACCGGTCGCCGCGGGACTGGCCGCCCGGCACGCCAGCGCCGAGCAGTGCGCGGAGCTCACCGAGTGCGCGCTCGGCATGGTCGCCACCTCACGCGGACACCAGCTGGCGGGGTACCTCGTCCACGACGTGGCCTTCCACCGGGTGATCCTCCGGGCGTCGGGCAACGAGATGTTCGCCCGCCTCGGCGACGTCGTCGCGGAGGTCCTGTCCGGTCGGACCCACCACGAGGTCATGTTCGAGGACCCCGATCCCGCAGCCGTCACCCTGCACGTCCAGGTCGCCGAGGCCGTCCGCGAGGGCGACGCGCCCCGCGCCGAGCGGCTCACCCGCGAGATCACCGTCGGCGCGCTCCAGGAGCTGGACGTCCTCGCCCCCTGACGGCCGCGCCCCGAGGGCCGGTCCGCTCCGGCGACCGGTCCGTCCCGGCGTCAGTCGAGGAACTCCCCGTCCACGTACACCCAGGCCCCGTCCACCCGCTCGAACCGGCTGCGCTCGTGCAGCGAGCCGCCCCGCCAGGAGGCCCGGAAGGTCACGGTCCCGGTCGTGTGGAACGCCGAACCCTGACCCGTCTCCAGGATCTCCAGGCCGGTCCACCGCATCCCGGGGTCGAACTCCACCCGGGCCGGCCGGGTCCGCGGATGCCAGGTCCGCAGCAGGTACCCCTCGTCCTCCTTCACGAAGGCGCAGTAGCGCGACCGCATGAGCGCCTCGGCACTCGGCGCCGCGGCCTCACCGCTGTGGAAGCGCCCGCAGCACCGCGCGTACGGCCCGGTGAGCCCGCAGGGACAGGAACGGCTGGTCATCACGTCATTCTCCCCGGACCCGGGCCGAGTCGGCGTTCGTGGGCGGATAGGTGGGCCGGGCCGGTATCCGCGGAGCGGACAGCGGGGCCGGCGCCGCCTGGGGCAGCGGCGGCAGGACGGTCTCGTACAGCCATGCCGTGAAGAGGTCGTCCAGGGGCTCGGCCGCGTAGCGCGAGACGTGCGACACGAAAGCCAACGTCGTGACCGTGCCACCCCGGTGCAGGGTCGCCCAGCCGCGCAGCATGCGGAAGAAGGCCTCGTCGCCCATCGCGCAGCGGATCGCGTGCACCGTGAGCCCGCCGCGCTCGTAGAGCCGGTCGTCGAACATCAGCTTGCGGCCGGGATCGGACAGCAGCAGGTCCTGCGGCAGCGCGGACAGCTTCCGGTGCGCGGCGGCGGCGTGCTGACGCGCCGGACGACCGCCCGAGCGTTCCGACCACAGCCACTCCGCGTACTTCGCGAGCCCCTCGTTCAGCCAGATGTGCCGCCAGTCCGCGATGGTCACGCTGTTGCCGAACCACTGGTGCGCCAGCTCGTGGGCGATCAGCCGCTCCGAACCCCGCGCCCCGTCCACGTGGTTGGCGCCGAACAGCGAAAGACCCTGCGCCTCGACCGGGACGTCGAGCTCCTCCTCGGTCACCACCACCGCGTACTCACCGAACGGGTACGGCCCGAAGAGATCCTCGAACAGCTCCATCATCGCGGGCTGCCGGGCGAAGTCCCGGGAGAACTCGGGCAGCAGCTGCGCGGGCAGATGCCCGGACTGCGGCACGCCCCCGAGCCCCGGGTCGCCGAGCAGCACCGTCTGGTACTTCCCGATCGACAGCCCCACCAGATAGCTGGAGGTCGGCGCCGACTGCTCGTACACCCAGGTCGTCGTCGACGCCTTCGTCGTCCGCGTCAGCAGCCGCCCGCCCGCGACCACGGCGTACGAGGAGGGGGTGGTGATCGAGATCTGGTACGCGGCCTTGTCGGCAGGCCGGTCGTTGCACGGGTACCAGGACGGCGAGCCGACCGGCTGGCTCGCCACCAGCGCCCCGTCCTCCAGCTCCTCCCAGCCGATCCCGCCCCAGGGGCTGCCGACCGGCTTGGGGTTGCCCGACCAGTGCACCTCGACGGTGAAGGCCGCACCGGCCCGGACCGGCTTCGGCGGACGGATCCGCAGTCGGCCGC
Organism: Streptomyces sp. NPDC002580; assembly: GCF_042889485.1. NCBI lineage: Bacteria > Bacillati > Actinomycetota > Actinomycetes > Kitasatosporales > Streptomycetaceae > Streptomyces > Streptomyces sp. NPDC002580. The sequence goes on from NZ_JBIAQZ010000006.1 coordinate 148,253, forward strand.
CCCGGTGCGTGTAGTGCGGCGCCTTGCCGTCCACCCGGACCCGGCCGATCCGGAAGTCGGCCAGGTTCAGCTGGAACTCGGTCAGCGGCGAGCGGCCGGCTATGGCGTTGATCCGCGCGGTGCCGGACAGCCGGTTCGGGCCGGGGCGGTAGTCCAGCGCCAGCTCGTACCGGTGCACCCGGTAACGGGAATCTCCGTTGGCCGGGAAATAGGGGTCCGGTCCCGCTGTCTGCTGAACGCTCACTGCTGCGACTGCTCCCTGCCCTGTGCTCGACGTGCCGCTGTACCGCCCTTCGACGTCCGATCAGGTCAATTCTGCTACGAACGCCAGGCCTCGATCGGGTTGCCCAGCCAGCGGGTGTCGTCGGGAACGGACTCCGCCGCCATCACGAGCGACGCGGGACCCAGGGTGGAACGGGCCCCGACGCTGCTGCCGGGCAGGACGATTCCGCCCGGGCCCAGGGTGGCGCCTTCACGGAGCACCACAGTATCCGTCCGCAAGATCCGGTCGTGGAAGAGGTGGGTCTGCAGGACGCAGCCCCGGTTGACCGTCGCCGCGTCCTCGATCGTCACCAGGTCCGTCTCGGGCAGCCAGTAGCTCTCGACCCAGGTACCCCTGCCGATCCGGGCGCCCAGCCCGCGCAGCCACGCGGTCATCAGCGGCGTACCGGGCACGGACCCCGCCAGCCACGGCACGGCGACGACCTCGACGAACGTGTCGGCCAGCTCGTTGCGCCACACGAAACCGCTCCACAGCGGATGCTCACCGGCGCGGTGCCGACCGACCAGCAGCCACTTCGCCACGATGGAGACGAGGCAGCCCAGCACCCCCGCGCCGAGCAGCACGGCCCCCGAGAACGCCCACGCCCACGGCCTCAGCGCGCACAGCGCGGCGACCGTCAGCAGGGCCAGCCCCGCCGAGCAGAACACCGGCACGAGCCGGCACAGCTCCACCAGACCGCGCGCCCACAGCAGCCGGGCCGACGGTTCGTACGTACGGCTCTGATCGCCGCCCCGCGCCGAACGCGGCAGTTTCACCGGCGGCAGCCCCAGGTACGACGTGCCCTTCTTGGCCTTCTTCGGTGTCGCCGACAGCACCCCGACCAGGCCGCCGTCCGGCACACTGCGGCCCGGAGCGGTCATCCCCGAGTTGCCGAGGAACGCCCGGCGGCCGATCTCGGCCCGCCCGATGCGCATCCAGCCCCCGCCCAGCTCGTACGGCGCCGTCAACGTGTCGTCCGCGAGGAACGCGCCCTCGCCGACCGTCGTCAGGCTCGGCAGCGCCAGCACGGTCGACACCTCGGCGCCCCGGCCGATCCGCATGCCCAGCAGCCGCAGCCACACCGGCGTGATCAGCCCGGCGTAGAGCGGGAACAGCGTCGCCCGGGACAGGTCCATCAGCTGGGTCACCGTCCACGCCTGCCAGCCGATCCGGCTGTGGGTCGGGTGCGTCCCCTCCCGCAGCCCGAGACTCAGCAGCCGTACCGCGACCAGGAGGAGCAGCGCGTACGCGAGACCGAAGGCGAGCGTCGCCGGGACCAGCGCGAGCGCGGCACCGCGCAGCGCCTCACCGAGTCCGGCGTCCGCGCCCACGAACACCCGGACCACGAGCAGCGCGGCGACGCAGGCCGGCACCGGCAGCGCGTTCAGCGCGAACCCGGTCGCGCCGTACATCGCCCGCCAGGAGGTACCGTGCTGCGGCCGGTCCTTGGGCCACGCGCGCTTGGCCTTGCCGAGCTTGACCGCGGGCGCCCCGGCCCAGCGCTGCCCGGTCGGGATCTGCCCGGTCACCGCCGACCCCGGCGCCACCTCGGCCCGCTTGCCGACCCGGGCGCCCGGGAACAGGATGCTGCGCGTCCCGACCACGGCGCCGGTCCCCACCTTCACCGCGCCGATCTCCAGCCGGTCACCGTCCAGCCAGTACCCCGACAGGTCCACCTCGGACTCGACGGCGGCCCCCCGGCCCAGCTTGAGCAGGCCGGTCACCGGTGGCAGCGAGTGCAGATCCACGTCCGGGCCGATCCGCGCGCCCAGGGCGCGCGCGTACCGCTCCAGCCAGGAACCGGTCAGCGAGGTCGCGCCACTGAACCCGGCGAGCCGCTCGGCCGTCCACAGCCGCAGATGGACGCTGCCACCACGCGGATAGCGGCCCGGCCGCACCCCGCGCAGCAGCAGCCGGGCGCCGCCCGCGGCGACGGCGATCCGTCCCGGCGGACTGAACAGCACGAGCGCGCCCGCGCCCACCAGCCACCACGACGCGCCCGGCGCCCACGGACAGGGACCGAACCGGTGCAGTACGTTGCCGAGTGCGGCCAGCGCCACGGTCCAGCGCAGACCGGGCAGGGCGAACAGCGGGACCAGCACGAGCAGCTGGATCAGCTTGGCGCGCAGCGGGACCGGCGCGATGATCCGCCGGGCGCCGTCGTCCTGCCGGGACTTCTCCAGATGCCGGGCCAGCTTGCGCAACACGGGCTGCTGGTAGATGTCGAGCACCGCGGCGCTCGGATAGCGGGCGCGCAGCCGCGTGGTGAGCTGGGCGGCCGCGAGGCTGCTGCCGCCGATGGCGAAGAAGTCGTCCAGGGCACCACCGACGGGGATGCCCAGCACCTCGCTCCACTGCTCGGCGAGCCACGCCTCCGTGCCGTAGAGCTGTTCCCCGGCCCCGCTCGTCTCCAGCCCCTCGAGCGGCCAGGGCAGCGCGTTCCGGTCGACCTTGCCGGACGTCCGGGTCGGCAGGTCCTCGACCGGGGCGATCAGCGGCACCAGGGCGGCGGGCAGCTCGGCGCGCAGCCGCTCCACGGCCGCCGCCCGGTCCCAGCCGTCCTGGGTGACGACGTAGCCGACGAGCAGCTGGTTGCCGCCGCGCGCCGTCCGCACGGCGGCGGCGGCGCCCGCGACGCCGGGCAGCGCCTGGAGCGCCGCGTCGACCTCACCGAGCTCGATCCGGCGTCCGCCGAGCTTGATCTGCTCGTCGGCGCGCCCGAGGAAGATGAGCCCCTCGGGTTCGGCCCTGACCAGGTCGCCGCTGCGGTACGCCCGCTCCCAGCCCAGCGACGCGAGCGGCGCGTACTTCTCGGCGTCCTTCTCGGCGTCGAGGTAGCGGGCGAGCCCGACCCCGCCGATCACCAGCTGGCCGCTGCCGCCCATCGGCACCGGCTCGTCCGCCTCGTCGACGACCGCCAGCTCCCAGCCGTTCAGCGGCAGCCCGATACGGATCGGCTCGTCCCCGGTCAGCAGCGAGGCGCAGGCGACGACCGTCGCCTCGGTCGGTCCGTACGTGTTCCAGACCTCCCGGCCCTCGGTCACCAGCCGCTGCGTCAGCTCGGGCGGGCAGGCCTCGCCACCGAAGATCAGCAGCCGGACGTCGTTGAGGGTCTCGGGCTCCCACAGGGCGGCGAGCGTGGGCACGGTGGAGACGACGCTGATGTCCTGCTCGACGAGCCAGGGCCCCAGGTCGGCGCCACTGCGCACCTGGGAGCGCGGCACGGGCACGAGGCAGGCGCCGTAGCGCCAGGCCAGCCACATCTCCTCGCAGGAGGCGTCGAAGGCGACGGAGAGCCCCGCCATGACCCGGTCGCCGGGCCCGATCGGCTCCTCGGCCAGGAAGAGGTCGGCCTCCGCGTCGACGAAGGCGGCGGCGCTGCGGTGGCTCACGGCCACCCCCTTGGGCCTGCCGGTGGACCCCGAGGTGAAGATGATCCAGGCGTCGTGCTCGACGCCCGGCCGCCGGGCGGGGACGTCGGAGCGGCCGTGGACGGTCAGTTCCCGTCCGGCGCCCACGACGGCCCGCACGTCCGCCTCGCCGAAGACCAGCTCGGCCCGCTCGTCCGGGTCCTCCGCGTCCACCGGGACATAGGCGGCGCCTGCCGCGAGGATGCCGAGGATCGCCACGTACAGCTCGTTCGTGCCGGACGGGACCCGCACGCCGACCCGGTCGCCGAGACCGACCCCCGCCTCCGCGAGCCGCCACCGCACCGCCTCGACCTCGGCGGCCAGGGCACGGTAGGTGAGGACGCCGCGCCCGTCGTCGAGGGCGGGCTCGTCGGGGTACGCCCGTACGGAGGCGTCGAGGATGTCGACGAGGGTGCGCGGCGAGGCCGCGGAGGAGGCGGAGAAGCGAGCCTGGTCACCGAACTCCGCGCGCACCTCGTCGTCGGACAACGCGAGCGCGGGGCCTTGCTGGAGGGCTGCCATCGGGTCCTCACGTGTCGTTCCCGGGAGACCGGGGCGCTGGTGGGCCACAGGTACGCCTGGGGATATTCCGGTCCAGCTCCGAGCAAGCCTGGAATTTTAGTACGACGCTAGCCGCGGGCCTGGTGGTCAGCCATGCGAGGCCCTCTCCCGGAGCAACGGAACCACCAGGTCCGGCGCTCTGACGTGGGGGTATGTCGACCTGACGAGATCTGCCCCACATCTGTCCGTGATCTGGCGGACACGGTGAGCGAGGACCGTGACCTGATGGTCGCGGCCCTCGCTCTTCACGGCGCGGCGGTCATGGGCCGCCGCGCCTCGGGTGTGCCCCTCCTCGGTTGTTCCGGCCCGGTCAGCCGGTGCTGCAGGAGACCGTGGGCCAGGTCCAGTTGCCGTTGGCCTGGACGGTGACGCCGAAGGTGTTCCCGCTGCCGTTGGGTTTGGCGGTGAGTACTTGGGCGCTGGGGTAGTTCGCGCTGATGTTCCAGGTGGAGAGGATCTTCGCGGGGGAGGGCACGTTCATGGTCACGGTCCAGTTGCTGGAGCCGCTGACGGCGACGTTCAGGTTGTAGCGGTCGCTCCACTGCTGGCCGGCCGACAGGGTGGCGCTGCACCCGCCTCCACCGCCGCCGTCGGGGGCGACGGCACGGCCGGTCTGCGGTGAGATCATCCCGGCGCACAGGCCGCGGGAGGCCAGCCCCTGGGCGATGCGCGGGATCGCCGCCACGGTGTTGGCCGGCCAGTCGTGCATGAGGATGACCTGGCCGCTGGTCAGCCGCCCGGCGGCCTGCGCGATCGCGTCCGTACTCGCGTTGTTCCAGTCCTGCGAGTCGACGTCCCAGATGATCTCGGTCAGGCCGTACTTGGCCTCGACCGCTTTCAAGGTCGCGTTGGTCTCGCCGTACGGAGGGCGGAACAGTTTCGGCGTACCGCCGCCGGCCCCCGCGATGGCCTGCTGGGTCCGGGAGATCTCCGAGTCGATCTGCGCCTGGCTCTGCTGGGTCAGATGCGGGTGGGTGTAGCTGTGGTTGCCCACCCACATGCCGGCGTCGACCTGTGCCTTCACCTGGGCGGGGCTGGACGCGGCGTACTGGCCCTCATTGAACATCGTGGCCCGCAGGCCGTTCTGCCTGAGCGCGCCGAGCAGGCTCGACGTGGTGCTGGACGGGCCGTCGTCGAAGGTGAGTCCGACGTACCCGTTGCAGGTCGCGGCCTGCGACGGGCCGGCGCCGAGGACGAGGGTGCCGGCGGCGGCCATCGTGACGGCGGACAGTCCCGTGATCAGCGAGCGTAACGGGCGAAGCGATCTGATTCTCATACGGATGTGTTCTCCAACGTAGGGGGTACGGGAGTCAGCCGGTGCTGCAGGAGACCGTGGGCCAGGTCCAGTTGCCGTTGGCCTGGACGGTGACGCCGAAGGTGTTCCCGCTGCCGTTGGGTTTGGCG
>NZ_JBIAQZ010000006.1:153989-392777 GCF_042889485.1 Streptomyces sp. NPDC002580
GGGGAGGGCACGTTCATGGTCACGGTCCAGTTGCTGGAGCCGCTGACGGCGACGTTCAGGTTGTAGCGGTCGCTCCACTGCTGGCCGGCCGACAGTGTCGCGGTGCAGCCGCCGCCGCTCCCGCCACCGCCGGTCCCGCCGCCCCCGCTCGAACCGCCCTCGCTCACGGTGATGTTGGAGCTGCCACTGCTCTGGTAGCCCTCGGTGGCCATGATCATGTAGTTGAAGTTGCCCATGCTCATGCCCTTGCCGGCCCACGCGTCGAAGTGGTTGCCGGTGGTGATGGTGCCGCCGGTCCGCTTCGACTGCCGGACGCTCCAGTACTGCTGGAACGTCTTGGTGCCCTCGATGGACGGCTGGTTGACCCGCGTGGTCTGGTAGATGTCGTACGTGCCGCCGTCGGTGGTGACGGTGCCCTTGAAGGTGCCCGTGGGCCGGTAGGTGCCCCAGTTGTCGACGACGTAGTACTCGACGAGGGGGTTCTGCGTCCATCCGTAGAGGGCCAGGTAGGCGTTGCCGGACGGGTTGAAGCTGCCCGAGTAGTTCACGGACTTGCGTCCGCCGGTGCTCCAGCCCTTGCCGCCGACGAAGTTGCCGACGTTGCTCCACTGGTAGCCGTAGTTGCCGCCGCTGCCCAGGGTCATGGACACCGAGCCGCCGCCGTCGCTCCAGTGCGAGTAGTAGTAGCCGTTGTCGGTGCCGGTCTGGTTCGAGGTGACGACCGTGTCGGCGTGGGCGGTACCGGGCAGGGTCAGTGCGGCCAGGGCGACCAGCAGCATGGTGCTTACGCCACTGATGAGCAGTCGGAAGCGACGGAGCGCTCCGGAGCGACCGCGACTGCGGTTCGACGGGTGTGCGGGTGCGTCGGTCATGTGCGTGTTTCCTCCTCGTTCTCGTGAGGCGGGCGGGGCCGGGCAGCGCGACATGACGTCGCGAGGATCGCGCGACGATTGCTGAGCGGGAGGCGACGACGTCCGAGCGTCGACATCGCGGAACACGGCCGGGCTGGAGCTCGGTGAATCGCGCCCAGTGTTGATCTGCCCCTGTCAACTGTCAATACTTTCGGCATTGGATTCGAAACATTCGCCGAGGCTGGGAAGTCTTGAGTGTGATGTCTTGCCTGCTCAAGTGGCATGGATATCGAGACTGAAGGTTGCTGATCGTTAGGTGATTCCCGCCCAAGATCCACTTGATGGGTCGACTCTTCGAAAGTTTCGAAGAATCTTCGGACCCTGATTCGGTAGTGAGGATCGCCGGACGCGGAGGACGGGGTGCGAGGGCGGCCCCCTCGGGGTGCCGGGCCGGTGGCGGTCGTGCTCGTCACGGCGGAGCGCGCGGACGTCGATTGCCGGTGCGGCCTGGCCGGGGGCTCCGGGCCGTCGGCTGCGCGGCGGCGCCAGGGCCGGGAAACGCAGAAGACCCCACACGAAGTGGGGTCTCAGCTGGTGTCCGAGGGGGGACTTGAACCCCCACGCCCGTTAAAGGGCACTAGCACCTCAAGCTAGCGCGTCTGCCATTCCGCCACCCGGACAAGGTGTCTGTCGCGCGGGTTTCCCTCGCGGCGACAGAGGAAACATTACCAGGCTTTCGAGGGCCTCCGATCACCCCCCGTCGCTGCGTGAACGGCGTGTGACGGACCGGGCCCGGCCTTGGGGGCGAAGGGGATCGGAGGGAGGATGAGGGGGACCACCAGCGGCGACAGCGGGAGGAAGCGGCGTGAGCGAGAGCGGCACGACCAGGAACGTCACCGGCGAGGACGAGGTCGTGGACCTCTGTCGTGAGCTGATCCGGATCGACACCAGCAACTACGGGGACCACTCGGGCCCCGGCGAGCGCGAGGCCGCGGAGTACGTCGCCGAGAAGCTCGCCGAGGTCGGCCTCGAACCGCAGATCTTCGAGTCGCACAAGGGCCGCGCCTCCACCGTGGCCCGTATCGAGGGCGAGGACCCCTCGCGGCCCGCGCTCCTCATCCACGGCCACACCGATGTCGTACCGGCCAACGCGGCGGACTGGACCCACGACCCCTTCTCGGGCGAGATCGCCGACGGGATGGTGTGGGGCCGCGGCGCGGTCGACATGAAGGACATGGACGCCATGACCCTGGCGGTCGTACGGGAGCGGATGCGTACCGGTCGCAAGCCCCCGCGCGACATCGTCCTCGCCTTCCTCGCCGACGAGGAGGCGGGCGGCACGTGGGGCGCCCGGCACCTGGTCGACAAGCACCCCGGTCTCTTCGAGGGCGTCACCGAGGCGATCGGCGAGGTCGGCGGGTTCTCCTTCACGGTCAACGAGAAGCTGCGGCTGTACCTCGTCGAGACCGCGCAGAAGGGCATGCACTGGATGAAGCTGACCGTGGACGGCACCGCCGGACACGGTTCGATGATCCACAAGGACAACGCGATCACCGAACTGTCCGAGGCCGTCGGGCGGCTCGGCCGGCACAAGTTCCCGGTGCGCGTGACGAAGACCCTGCGTCACTTCCTCGACGAACTCGGCGACGCCCTCGGCACCGAGCTGGACCCGGAGGACATGGACGGGACGCTCGCCAAGCTCGGCGGCCTCGCCAAGCTCATCGGCGCCTCCCTGCAGAACACCGCCAACCCGACCCAGCTGGGCGCCGGTTACAAGGTCAACGTGATTCCCGGGCAGGCCACCGCGCACGTCGACGGCCGCTACCTGCCGGGCTACGAGGAGGAGTTCCTCGCCGACCTCGACCGCATCCTCGGCCCTCGGGTGAGGCGCGAGGACGTGCACGCGGACAAGGCTCTGGAGACCGGTTTCGACGGCGCCCTCGTCGACGCCATGCAGACCGCCCTCTCCGCCGAGGACCCCATCGCGCGCGCCGTGCCGTACATGCTCTCGGCCGGTACCGACGCCAAGTCCTTCGCCGACCTCGGTATCCGCTGCTTCGGCTTCGCCCCGCTGAAGCTGCCGCCCGAGCTGGACTTCGCGGGCATGTTCCACGGTGTCGACGAGCGGGTGCCGGTGGACGCGCTCCAGTTCGGGGTGCGGGTCCTGGACCGCTTCATCGACGCCTCGTGACGCCGACGGCGTCACTCCCCGCCCTGTCGCCCGCGGGGGCGGGGAGTTGACGTCGACAATCGCCCGTGCGTGCGGAGATCGCCCGGGACGGGTGAATGCGACCATAAGCCCATAGCTCTACTACTCCCTCCTCGTTACAGGTGTTGCGATCCGCTACTGAGGGTCGTGTTTGCCTACAAGGAGGAATAATGATCAAGAAGGTCGTCGCCGCTGCGGCTGCCACCGGTGGTCTGGTTCTCGCGGGTGCGGGCCTGGCTGTCGCCGATTCGGGTGCCCAGGGTGCCGCTGTGCACTCTCCCGGCGTCGTCTCCGGCAACGTCATCCAGGTGCCCGTTCACGTCCCCGTGAACGTCTGCGGCAACACGATCTCCGTGATCGGGCTGCTGAACCCCGCCTTCGGCAACACCTGCGTCAACCACTGACGTCGTTCCTCATCCCACGAGGGGGCACCCCGTGGCTCACCTCATGAGGGTCACTTCGTGAAGGTCTGAACTCGTCGGCCCCGGAGTGCGCGCCATGCGCTCCGGGGCCGACCGGTTTCTCCGCGTACCCGTCGCGTGGGCGGGTGCGTGTTCCGGACGGTCCACGTCCCAAGGACTAAGGCAGGGATACAGCTATGCGACAGGTCACCCGCAAGGGCCTGATGACCGTGGCGGCGGCCGGTGGAGTGCTCGCGGTCACCGGCGTCTCCGCACACGCCGACTCGGGCGCGATCGGTTCAGCGTCGGGCTCGCCCGGCGTGCTGTCGGGCAACACGGTGCAGGTGCCGGTGCACGTGCCGGTCAACGTCTGCGGAAACACCGTGAGCGTGATCGGGCTGCTCAACCCGGCGACGGGCAACACATGCGTCAACCAGGGCGGCCGGGGAGGTGCTCCCGGCGGACACGGCGGCACGGGGTCCCACTCGGGCGGCGGCTCCCGGGCCGGCGGTCACACCGCCCACTCGCCGGGGGTGGGATCCGGCAACCAGGTACAGGTGCCGGTGGACGTCCCGGTCAACGCCTGCGGCAACAGCGTGAACGTCGTGGGTATCGGCAACGCGACAGCGGCCGACGGCTGCGCGAACGGCGGCGGTCACGCCGACACCCCGCCCGGCGGCCACCCCGGACATCCGGGCCACCCGGGCCACCCGGGCCACCCCGGACATCCGGGTCACCCCGGTCACCCGGGCACCCCCGGTACTCCGGGTCACCCCGGCACCCCCGGTCAGCCCGGCACTCCGGGTCACGCCGGCCACCCGGGTACGCCCGGGAACCCCGGCGACACGGGCACGCCCCGGCCGGGCGGCGGCAAGCACCGTGGCACCCCCGCACAGGACGACCGACCGGGCTCTCGGGCCGTGGCCCAGGCCGTCCCGAACAGCTCGGCCCAGCTCGCCCACACGGGAAGTGAGCTGCCGCTCGGCGCGGTCGTACCGACGGGAGCCGCCGCGCTCCTGGCCGGCGCCGTGCTCTTCCGCCGGTCGCGCTCGGCGGCCTAGCGTCGGCGGCCGGGCCGGTACCGGAATCCTCGGGGAGACCACCTCGGCGGGCGACACCGCGCGCGTGCCCGGGTACGGCGCGGGTGCGACCCGGCGAGACGTCGTGAGACATGGCCGGCACCAGGTGCGGCCCTGACGCGGCTTCGTGCGGCGCGAGCGGTGATCCGGCGTGGCGCACCGGGAACAGGGCGCGGCACGGGTGTGGCCGAGACATCACGATCGTTCTGCGCCTGGCACCTGCGTCCGCGGTGGTGCGGGCTCCGCGACGGCGGGGCCCGCACCCTTTCGGCGGCTTTCCGTCACCACGTGGCGCGTACCTGACGAATAATCCGTCGTCGCATCCGCACCCTGCGGCTGCCGTCGCGCAGCAGGCTCAGGCGGTCCAACTCCCAGTGTCCGTACTCGGCATGGTCCGTCAGCAGACGTGTCGTCTCCTTGCGGGAGACCCCGCGAGGTACGTACACGTCCACAAATTCGTATTCCGGCATCGCATCTATTGTGCGGGCAGAGGCCCTGTACGGATAGCGTCTGCACTATGTCTGATGCTGTGCAGCCCACCGCTGCCGAGGTACGTGCCGCCGCCGAGGCGGTCAAGACCGCTCTCGACCGCCACCTGGCCGCGGTCGAGCGCAGGACGGGCGACGACGACCCGGCCGTCTACGAGGCGTTCAACGAGCTCGCCGCGGCGGCCGAGGAGTACGACGAGCTCCTCTACGACCGCTACGACGAGGTCACGCCGTTCGAGATCCCCGGCGGTGACGACACCCTGCCTCCGTACACCGGACCCGAGGAGCCGAACGCGCTCAGCGTGGTGATCCGCCGGGACTACGCGGTGGTGGAGCCGCAGCGACTGCTGGCGCAGGCCCAGCGGGTGGAAGCCGTGGAGGAGGACGGTGCCACCGCCACCGAGGGCTTCGACGCGGCGGCCGGCACCGTCCACGGGGCGCTCGGGGTCCTGTTCGGCGAGTTCGAGCCGGACGAGATCGCGTCCCGGCACAAGGAATTCGGTCTCGAGGAGGGCGACTCCACGCTCTGGGTGACCGCCGCGGACGAACCCGCCGAGCCCGGTGAATGGCTGGAGGCACCCTTCGAGTCGATCGACCCGCAGCGTGTCGTCTGCCGCTTCGACGTGAGCGCCGTCTTCGACGAGGAGTCGGACGACGACCTGGAGGACGACCTCGGCTCCGACGCGGAGGCCGAGCCGCTGGACGCCGATCGCTGAGACCGGCCCCGCGTCGCGGGCAGGCACGGGGGCGGTCACCGGAGTCCGGTGACCGCCCCCGTGCGTCCCGGTGCGCACCTGTGTGGCCCGCGCGGCGACACCGCGGCCCGTTCCGTTGCCGCGCGTGACCACGCGGTGCGGCGACGGAGCCGGGTCCGGGCCCGGTGAGGATCAGCCGGCGGCCGGCGTCTGGGCCGTCAGCAGTGCGGGCAGCCGTGTGGTGCGCGGCTTCTGCGGGACCTCCGCCACGGCGCGCGCCAGCGCCCCTTCCACCCCGTGCACGACGGAGAGGTGACGCCCGGCCCGACCGAACGCGGTGTGGACCCACGGCCGGGTCAGCGCCGCCGCCGCGTCGCCCGGGAGCACCACGACCACGGCGGGCCAGCGCATACCCACCGCCTGGTGCGCGGTGAGGGCCCAGCCGTGCCGTACGGACTGCTCGACCTGCTCCTTCGGTACGACCACGGGGGCGCCCGAGCACTCCAGGTGCAGTCCCTCGGCGTCGGCCTTGACCACGTGGCCCGGCACCGCCTGACCGGGCGCCGTGGTGTGGACGATCCGGTCGCCCGGGTCGAAGCCGCCGAAGCGCCCCGGACCGGGGTTCAGCCGCTCCTTGAGCGCGGTGTTCAGCGCGCGGGTGCCGACCGCGCCACCGTGCCCCGGGGTGAGGACCTGTGTCCGCTCGGCAGGGATGCCGAACGCTCGCGGCACCGAGTCCGCGACCAGCTGCACGGTCCGGTGGACCGCTTCGCCGGCGTCCCGCACCGGGACGATCACGACCTCCTTGCCGGGCGCCTCGACCTGGTTGAGCTCGCCGATACCGACTCCGGAGACGAGTTCGCCGATGGGGCCGGGGTCAGGGGTCCGCGAGGCCACCTGCGGGCAGGTGCGGGCGGCGAGCAGGTCCGCGAAGACCCTGCCGGGGCCCGCCGACCAGAGCACCCCCGGATCGCCGCTCAGCACGAGGCGGGCACCGTCCGGCAGCGACTCGGCGAGCATCGCCGCCGTCTCCACGTCGAGCTGCGGCGCGTCGAGGACGACCAGGAGGTCCAGGTCCAGCGCGCCGTCCGCGTCCCGCCCCGGACCCTCGGTGCCGGAGAGCAGCCCGCCGACGGTGGCGACGCCGCTCTCCGCGCCGCTGCCCGCCAGGTCGGGCCCGGCCGGTTCGGCGGTGAAGGCGTCGCGGCCGAGGGAGGTGTGCGTGGCGGCCCAGCCGCGCAGGCCGAGCCCGTCCGCCGCGCGCAGCAGCGCCGCCGTCTCGGCCCGGGAGGCGTCGCCGCCCGTGTGCAGCACCAGGCCGTGAGCGGCGACCGCTCGGATCAGCTCACCGGCGGAACGGGGGGCCGCTGCCGCCGCCCGCTCCCAGTCGGCGGCCGAACCGTCCTCCTTCGGAACCGAGTTCATCACCCGGGCCAGTCCGTCGGCGAGGCTCTCCTCGGCCAGCGCGTACCGCTCCAGGCCGATCAGGATCCGCACCGGGCGCTCCTGCGGCTCCTGGGCCTCGTCCTCCTGAGACGCCGCGGGCGCCGGGGCGGCCGCGGGAGCGGTGTCCAGGGCGTCCTGGAAGACCAGGGCGTCCCCCTCCGCGAGAGCGCTCTGGACGGCCGCGTCCGGGTCCGGCACCGAGCGCTGGGAGAGGGCCGCGAGAAGCACCGGGGCGTCCAGGGCGGTGTGCCCGGCGGCGGCCGCCTGTTCCAGCAGCCACACGGTCAGCGCCCGGCCGCGGCGCTCGTCGTCCGGGCCGCACTCCGCGCCGAGGAGCGCGCGGGCGAACCCGTCGGCCTGCTCGGGCCTTACCCCGGCGACGCGCAGCAACTGCCAGGGATCCTCCCGCAGTCCGTCCTCGGCGTTCTCACCCAGGACGGCGACGACCTGTGCCGCGAGCGCCTCGGGCGCGCCGCCCTCGACGAGCACGGCACGGACGGCCCCGACCGCTTCGGGTGCCGGGGCCGGCGCGGCCGCGGGCTGCGGTCGCCGCACGGGCTCCTGTGCCGACCTGGGCGGCGTGGGATCCGGCTCGCGGAACGGGGTGGTCCCGGGCTTCTGGCCGCTCTCGACGGCCCGTACGGCGGCGAGCAGGTCCGCGGCCGTGCCGCTGAGCTTGGTCCCGGCCTCGATCGGCGCCTGCTTCTCGGCCTTCCGCCGCTCGATCCGCTCCCGCTCCACACGCTGGGCCGCCAGCTCGGCGGCCGCCTCGGACAGCTGGGCGGCGCCTTCCGCGGCCTCCGTGCCGGCGGCGGCCTCCGTGTCCGTGCCCTCGGAGGCGTCCCCGTCCCCGGAGCCCCCGTCCCCGGAGTCCGTGTCCTCGGAGCCCGCTTCCGCGGGGTCCACGTCCTCGCCCGCGTTCTGCGGGGTGCCGACGGCCGCGTCCGCGCCCGGCGCCCCCGGCTCCGCTTCCTCCGTGGTCTCGGGCTCCGTGCTCACAGCGTGCTCCAGTCGTGATCGGGATAGTGGTGCACCGGGGCGGACACGTCGTCGAGCGCCCGGCAGATCTCGTCAGGAAGACTAAGGGTCTCCACTGACAACGCGGCCGTGAGCTGCTGCGCGTTGCGCGCGCCCACGATGGGGGCGGCCACTCCGGGCCGGTCGCGGACCCAGGCGAGCGCCACCTGGAGCGCGGTCACGGCGAGGCCTTCCGCCGCGGTCGTCACCGCCTCCACGATGCCGCTCGCCGTCTCGTCGAGGTAGGGCGCGACGAAGGGCGCGAGGTGTTCCGAGCCTCCCCGCGAGTCCGTCGGTGTCCCGCCCCGGTACTTGCCGGTGAGCACACCGCGCCCGAGCGGCGAGGACGGCAGCAGGCCGACGCCCAGGTCGAGCGCGGCGGGCAGCACCTCCCGCTCGATGCCGCGCTGGAGCAGGGAGTACTCCATCTGCGTACTGGCCAGCCGGGTGCGTATGCCCGGAGCGGCGAGCTGCCAGGTGGCGGCCTTCGCGAGCTGCCAGCCGCAGAAGTTGGAGACGCCCGCGTAGCGCGCGCGGCCGCTGCTGACGGCCAGGTCCATCGCCTGGAGGGTCTCCTCCAGGGGCGTGTCCGGGTCGTAGGCGTGGACGTGCCACACGTCGACGTAGTCCGTGCCCAGCCGGGTGAGCGAGGCGTCCAGGGCCGACAGCAGGTGGCTGCGCGAGCCGTCGAAGCGGCGGTCGGGGTCGCGCACGCTTCCCGCCTTGGTCGAGATGACCAGGTCGCGGCGCGGCACGAGCCCTTCCATGAGGCGTCCCAGGAGGTACTCGGCCTCGCCGTCGCCGTACACGTCCGCGGTGTCGACGAGGGTTCCGCCCGCTTCCCAGAACGTCTTCAAGAGGTCCGCGGCGTCGTGCTCGTCGGTGTCCCGCCCCCACGTGAGGGTGCCGAGTCCGATCCGGGACACGCGCAGGCCTGTACGGCCGAGATGCCTCTGCTCCATGGACGCCGAGATTACTGTCCGGCACCGGCCGCGTGGGGGCCTGTGGACAACCGAAATTCCGGCGACCCCCGCACGTGGGGGCAGGTGGCGCCCCGCGGCGGCCGGGACCCGGCCGGCCGGGCGGGCACCGGGGGCCGCGCCGGGCGGCCGGGCGGTCTCCCGCGCCCTCGCCGAGAACGGGACGGCGCCCCTCCCCGCCCGGGGCGCGCGCACGCTAGGGTCTCGGACACAAGGGACGTTACTGATGGGTAAGGGGATCGGTCATGCAGCTCGGCATCAACCTCGGCTACTGGGGCGCCGGAATGGACGCGGACAATCTCGCCGTCGCCCAGGAGGCCGACCGGCTCGGATACGCCGTCTGCTGGGCCGCCGAGGCCTACGGCTCCGACGCGGCCACCGTGCTCAGCTGGGTCGCCGCCCAGACCGAGCGCATCGACGTCGGTTCGGCCATCTTCCAGATCCCGGCCAGGCAGCCCGCGATGACCGCGATGACCGCCGCGACCCTCGACTCGCTGTCGGGCGGCCGCTTCCGTCTCGGCCTCGGTGTCTCCGGACCGCAGGTCTCCGAGGGCTGGTACGGCGTCAAGTTCGACAAGCCGCTGGCCCGGACCCGCGAGTACGTGGAGATCGTGCGCAAGGCGATGACGCGCGAGCGGCTGTCGTTCGAGGGCGAGCACTGGACCCTGCCGCTGCCGGGCGGTCCGGGCAAGCCGCTCAAGCTGACCGTGCACCCGGAGCGCGAGCACATCCCGCTCTACATCGCCGCGATCGGCCCGAAGAACCTGGAGCAGACCGGCGAGATCGCGGACGGCGCGCTGCTCATCTTCCCCTCCGCCGAGCACCTCGAGGACACCGCGATCACGTACCTGCGCGCGGGCCGGGAGAAGGCCGGGAAGACGCTGGAGGGCTTCGACGTCTGTCCGACCCTTCCGCTCGCGCTCGGCGAGGACAAGGACGTCACCGCGCTCGCCGACATGTTCCGCCCGTACACCGCCCTGTACGTCGGCGGCATGGGCAGCCGCAAGCAGAACTTCTACAACCAGCTCGCCCAGCGCATGGGCTACGAGAAGGAAGCGGCCGAGATCCAGGACAAGTACCTGTCCGGCGACAAGGAGGGCGCCGCGGCCGCCGTCCCGCACGCGCTGATCGACCAGACGACCCTGCTCGGCTCGGTGGACCGCATCGCCGACCGCATGCAGGCGTACGCCGCGGCCGGGGTCACCACGCTCACTCTGGCGCCCGCGGGCTTCACGCTGGAGGACCGGATCGCCTCGCTGCGGGCCGGCTCCGACGCCCTGGAGCGGGCCGGACTGGCGTAACGGCACCGGGAAAGTTCTGCGGCCGTGGTGGGGGCTCGGGGGTCTTCCCCGCCACGGCCGTCACGGAGAACAACGCGCGGGCGGCCCCTTGGTTACGCGCCGGGGCCCGCCGCGTCATCAGCCGTTCGGCGGATTCGTCCGACACATCGGTTGCCGGGTGGCCGACATCCCATTTGACTCGTTTTCTGCACAACCCTGCGGAGAGGTGTCAGTGATGCTTTCGGCCAAGACTCTGTTCCAGGAGATCCTCGACAACGACGAGTCCTACCGGCTCTTCTGCTCCATCGCCGCCGGCGGGGAGTCGCAGGGGGGCTGGGAGAACGCCCGCATCGCCGCGCTGGTCCCGGCGAGCGAGCGCTCGTTCGCCCCCAAGATCGCCCGGCACGGCGCCGACGAGGACAAGCACGGGCGGATCTTCAACGCCCTCCTGCGGAAGCGCGGCCTCGAACCGGTCGAGGTCCCGCCCGACACCGACTACACGATGCTCCTGGAGCGCGACGGCATCGGCCTGGCGCACGACAGGCTCAAGAGCGACAGGCCGCTCACCGTGCCGGACATCGTCACCTACCTCGCCCACAGCCGGGTCACCGAACAGCGGGCCTCCGAGCAGATGGACCTGCTGCGCAGGCACTTCGCCGACCACCCCGACATCGGCCGCGCGGTGAAGATGATCTCGGGCGACGAGGACAACCACCTCGCCTACTGCCACGAGGAGTTGCTGCGCTTCGCCCGCGCCGGTCACGGCCGCGCCATCCAGCGCACCCTGCGCGCGTGCGCCCTCGCCGAGATCCGCGTCTACCGGGACGTCAGCCTCGCCGTCATGGCCCACATGGGACGCATCCTCGGCTGGTCCCGGGGCCGGGCCGCCGTCCTCGCCGCGGGCATCCACGCCGTGTACGCCTACGAGCGGGCCGCGGGCTGGCGCCGGATGGTCTCCCTGGAGATGCCCGAGCGACGGGGCGCGCTGGACGGCCCCGCCGCGACGGCACCGGAGTTCGCCTGACCCCGACCCCGCACCGGGACGGACTACAGCCAGCCCCGCCGCTTGAAGAGGCGGAACAGCCCGAACTCGAGCACCACCAGGCACCCGATCACCACCGGGTACGACCACAACCAGTGCAGCTCGGGCATGTGGTCGAAGTTCATCCCGTAGATTCCCGCGACCATCGTCGGGACCGCGGCCATGGCCGCCCAGGCGGAGATCTTCCGCATGTCGTCGTTCTGCCGCACGCTCATCTGCGCGAGGTGCGCCGAGAGGATGTCGGACACCAGCCGGTCCAGGCCCTCGACGGACTCGTTGACCCGCAGCAGGTGATCGTTGACGTCACGGAAGAAGGGCTGCGCCTTGTCGTCCACGAACGGGACGGCCGCCGAAGCGACGCCCGGGCCCGACAGCCGGGCCAGCGGACCCGTCAGCGGCACCGTCGCCCTGCGGAACTCCTGCACCTGCCGCTTGAACGCGTAGATCCTCGACGCGGTGTTCCGCGAACCGCCCGACTGCGGCGAGAAGACCTCCGCCTCCAGTCCCTCCAGGTCGGTGCCGAGCTCGGTCGCGACGTCCAGGTAGTGGTCCACGGTGGCGTCGGCGATCGCGTACAGCACCGCCGTCGGCCCGTGCCGCAGCGTCTTTGGGTCCGACTCCAGACGCTGCCGGACCGCCGCGAGGGGCGACTCCTCGCCGTGCCGCACGGTCACCACGAACGAGTCGCCGAGGAAGACCATCACCTCGCCCGAGGAGACGGCGTCGCTCTCCGGCTCGTACGACACCGGCTTGAGCACCACGAACAGCGAGTCCTCGTACACCTCGAGCTTGGGACGCTGATGAGCCTTGAGCGCGTCCTCCACCGCCAGCGGATGCAGTCCGAACTCCCGCGTGACCAGGTCGAACTCCTTCTCCGTGGGCTCGTGCAGGCCGATCCACACGAAGGCCTCGCTCCCGGCCCGGCACTGGGCCAGGGCGTCGGAGAGGTCGTCCGGGCCCTCCGTCCGGCGCCCGGCACGGTAGATGGCACAGTCCACGATCACGGAGCGCATTCTCCCGTCGTCGGGCCGCCGCCGCACGCCGGTGACCGCTTTCCCCAGGGCCCACCGCCCACGTCGGCCGTCCGTTTACGCTGGGCCGCATGCCCACCCTGATCCTCGTCCGGCACGGACGTTCCACCGCCAACACCGCGGGACTGCTCGCCGGCTGGACGCCCGGCGTGGCTCTCGACGAGCGCGGCACCGAGCAGGCCGCGGCCCTGCCCGGGCGACTCGCGGGCCTGCCGATCGCCGAGGTCGTCTCCAGCCCCCTCCAGCGCTGCCAGGAGACCGTCCAGCCCCTCCTGGAGGCCCGCCCCGACGTCCCCTCGCACACCGAGGAACGCATCGGGGAGGCGCACTACGGCGACTGGTCGGGCCGCAAGCTCGCCGAACTCACCGGTGAGCCGCTGATGGAGGTCGTCCAGGCGCATCCGTCCGCGGCCGCCTTCCCCGGCGGCGAGTCGATGCGGGCGATGCAGAGCCGGGCCGCCGAGGCCGTGCGCGAGTGGAACGCGCGCGTGGAGCGCGACCACGGCGCTGACGCGGTCTACCTCATGTGCTCGCACGGCGACATCATCAAGTCGCTCGTCGCCGACGCACTCGGACTTCATCTCGACCTCTTCCAACGGATCTCCGTAGAACCGTGTTCCATCACCGCGATCCGTTACACCCGGTTGAGGCCTTTTCTCGTGCGCCTGGGGGACACCGGTGATTTCGCGTCCCTCGCGCCGCGCGCGGAACCCCCGAGCGGCGACGCTCCGGTCGGGGGCGGTGCGGGCGCACCGTGATCGTCGGCCGCAGTAGGGTGAAGCGGTCGAAGCAGCACAGTAGTTGTCAGACAGTTCTCAGCAGCCGATGCGGGCCGGCGCACTCAGCCGGTCCCCATGCCGATTCAATGGAGACAGGACGTGTCCCGTCAGGTGTTCCTCTACGACCCCCCGGACCGCTTCGTGGCCGGTACGGTCGGGTTGCCCGGGCGCCGTACCTTCTTCCTTCAGGCGTCCTCAGGACCCCGGGTGACGAGTGTGGCGCTGGAGAAGACCCAGGTCGCCGCACTGGCCGAACGGATGGACGAGCTCCTCGACGAGGTCGTCCGGCGCACCGGAGGCAACGCACCGGTCCCGGCCGTGGCCTCCGCCGACGTGTCCGACACCGCCCCCCTCGACACACCCGTGGAGGAGGAGTTCCGGGTCGGCACCATGGCGCTGGCCTGGGACGGTGAGGAACAGCGCATGATCGTCGAGGCGCAGGCCCTCGTGGAGCTCGAGGCGGACTCCGACGAGGACCTCGCGGAAGCCGAGGAGCGGCTGCTCCAGGACGAGGAGAACGGCCCGCCGATGCTGCGGGTCCGGCTCACCGGCCTCCAGGCCCGGGCCTTCGCCAAGCGCGCCCTCGACGTCGTCAACGCCGGCCGGCCGCCCTGCCCGCTGTGCAGCCTCCCGCTCGACCCGGAAGGACACGTATGTCCGCGCCAGAACGGATACCGTCGCGGAGCGTGACGACCGCCGAACTGCTCGCCCGGGGCGAGCTGAAGGTCCGCGGCCGGATCCGTGAGGCCTCGAACGCGGTGCTCTACTGCTCCGTGTCGTACGAGGGCCGTGAGGTGGCCTGCGTCTACAAACCCGTCGCCGGGGAACGGCCGTTGTGGGACTTCCCCGACGGCACGCTCGCCCAGCGCGAGGTCGCCGCGTACGAGGTCTCCCAGGCGACCGGCTGGGGGCTCGTGCCCACGACGGTGCTGCGCGACGGGCCGTACGGCGAGGGCATGTGCCAGCTGTGGATCGAGTCCCCGGCCGGGCAGGACGGGGACGGACTCCTCGCGCTCGTCGAGGGGGAGGAGCCGGCCGAGGGCTGGAAGGCGATCGGCTTCGCCGAGGTCGGCGAGGGCGAAACGGCCCTGCTCGTGCACGCCGACGACGTCCGGCTGCGGCGGCTCGCCGTCCTCGACGCCGTGATCAACAACGCCGACCGCAAGGGAGGCCACCTGCTGCCCGCCGGGGAGGGCCGCCTCTACGGCATCGACCACGGGGTCACCTTCAACGCCGAGAACAAACTCCGCACGCTCCTGTGGGGCTGGGCGGGGGAGCCGCTGACCGCCGAGGCGCTGGAGGTCCTCGCCTCCCTGCGCGACGCCCTGGCGCCGGGCGCGCCGCTGGCCACCCGCTTGGCCGAACTCGTCACCACGGCCGAGACCGACGCCACACGCGCGCGGGTCGAGGCGATGCTCGTCTCGGGCCGCCACCCTGAGCCGAGCGGGGAGTGGCCCGCGATCCCCTGGCCGCCGGTGTAGGTGTCGGCCCATTCCCACAGGTCGTGGGCATCGCGCAAGACCGCCTTCCCGGCCGACATCCGCTGGCCGGTTCGTACGGGCAAGTTCGGGCCGGTTAGTCTCATGACATGTATGCCTGGCCCGCTTCTGAGGTTCCCGCCCTGCCCGGCGAGGGCCGCGACCTCCGGATCCACGACACCGCGACCGGTGGCTTCGTCACCCTCGACCCCGGTCCCGTCGCCCGTATCTATGTCTGCGGCATCACGCCGTACGACGCCACCCACCTGGGACACGCGGCGACCTACAACGCGTTCGACCTCGTGCAGCGCGTGTGGCTCGACACCAAGCGGCAGGTTCACTACGTCCAGAACGTGACGGATGTCGACGACCCGCTGCTGGAGCGGGCCGAGCGCGACGGCGTCGACTGGGTGGGACTCGCGGAGAAGGAGACCGCTCTCTTCCGCGAGGACATGACCGCCCTGCGGATGCTGCCGCCGCGCCACTACATAGGCGCGGTCGAGGCGATACCCGGCATCGTGCCGCTCGTCGAACGGCTGCGGGACGCCGGAGCGGCGTACGAGCTCGAGGGCGACGTGTACTTCTCCGTCGAGTCCGACCCCGACTTCGGAAAGGTGTCCAACCTGGACGCCGACGCGATGCGCCTGCTCTCCGCCGAGCGGGGCGGCGACCCGGACCGGGCCGGGAAGAAGAACCCCCTCGACCCGATGCTGTGGATGGCCGCCCGCGAGGGCGAGCCGAGCTGGGACGGCGGCTCCCTGGGCCGCGGCCGGCCCGGCTGGCACATCGAGTGCGTGGCCATAGCCCTCGACCACCTGGGCATGGGCTTCGACGTCCAGGGCGGCGGCTCCGACCTCGTCTTCCCGCACCACGAGATGGGCGCCTCGCACGCCCAGGTGCTGACCGGCGAGTTCCCGATGGCCAAGGCTTACGTACACGCCGGCATGGTCGCGCTGCACGGCGAGAAGATGTCGAAGTCGAAGGGCAACCTCGTCTTCGTCTCCAGCCTGCGGCGCGACGGGGTCGACCCGGCCGCCATCCGCCTCGCGCTGCTCTCCCACCACTACCGGGCCGACTGGGAGTGGACCGACGCCGTCCTGGAGGAGGCCGTCGCCCGCCTGGAGAACTGGCGGGCCGCCGTGTCCCGGCCCGACGGGCCCTTCGCCGACGCACTCGTCGAGGAGATCCGCGCCGCGCTCGCCGACGACCTCGACGCGCCCACCGCGCTCGCCGCCGTCGACCGCTGGGCCGCGCTCCAGCACGAGACGGGCGGCACCGACGAGGGAGCCCCCGGCGTCGTGTCGCGCGCCGTCGACGCCCTCATGGGTGTGGCGCTGTAACCGGTCCCCGTACACGGTCGGGCGCCGGGCGGAGTGATCCGCCCGGCGCCCTGTGCGTGGTGCCGTCCGCCGGCCCCGCCGCTACTGCCGGTTCACGATCACGGCCTGGACGGTGTTCGTGGCCGAGTCGTAGATCCCGATGACCTGCTGCCCGAAGGCGAAGGCCCGCTGGACCTCGTCATGCGTGGTCTGGTTCGGGTTCACGAGCTGACGCCAGCCGTTGTCGATGAACAGGTAGAGGATCGACGGCTGCCCCGGCAGCGGGGTGACGACGTCCCAGAACTTCGTGGCCGTACCGCTCGTCAGCGCCGCGCGCTCGACGGCGCTCGGCAGCACGAGCGGCTGCCCCGGCGCCTGCGCCTGCTGCCCGCCGAGCTGCTGGAGCAGGTGCTGGAAGGGCTGCTGCTGGCCGAGGTGCTGGAGCTGCTGCTGGAGGTGCGCCGGAATCTGCTGCTGCGGGATCGGCTGTCCGATGCCCTGCTGGGGGTACGGCTGCTGCGTCTGCTGGCCGATGCCCTGCGGTCCGTACGGCTGCTGCTGGCCCATGCCCTGCTGTGTGCCGAAGGGCTGCTGGCCCATGCCCTGCTGCGGCCCGAACTGCTGCGGGGGTGCCGTGCTGGGGCCCTGCTGTCCCTGGTGCTGTCCCTGTTGTCCCTGCTGGCTCATCTGCGGGATCGTGCTCATTCGGGTGCCACCTTCCGTCAATGGTTGGTTGCGTTCCGTTCCGGTCCGGGAGGATCGGCTCGTCAGCCCGTGACGACCAGGCCGACGATCTCGTCGTCCGAGAACCAGACCCGTACATCGGGCCGTCCCCCCGCGAAGGCGGAGTGCACCGCCTGGCGGATCCCGGGGGACGGGTCGTCGAGGTTGCGCCAGGCGCCGGACACGTACAGCCGGAGCCTCGGCGGGAGTTCGCGCGGATACGGCAGCAGCTCGTCCCAGTACCGCTCGGCCTGGCCCGAGCCGACCGCCTCCGGCAGCAGACGGGTGACCGCCGCCCTGATGTCCGGCCGGTTGCCGATCCGCTGGGAGGCGGGCCGGCCCGGCGCGTCCTGCTGCGGGGAACCCGTGGCCCGCAGCACCGCGCGCGCACGCTCCGAGGACATCGGCGCCTGGCCCGCCGCCTTGAGCATGCCCTGCAGCGAGGCCAGGGCGCCGACCACCACCGGGGAGGCGGAAGAGGTCCCGGAGAACGTGTCCGTGTACCAGGCGATCTCCTCGGCGCCGCCCTGCAGATCGCCGGGCCGGTCCCAGGAGCCGCCGGTGGTCGTCACCTCGCGTCCCCAGCCCTGCGTGTCGATGCGGGCACCGTAGTTGGAGAACGCGAGCCGTGAGCGGTCCGGGCCGTGGTCGCGGCCGTGCGTGCCGGGGGGCGGTGCGCCCGCGCCGACCAGGATCGCCCCGGAGGACCGGTTGGAGGGGTTGAAGGGGTTGCGCCACCACTCGGGGAATTCCTCGGGGCGCCGCTCGTACACCGCGTCGTCGAGCGACTCGCCGCCGTTGCCCGCGGCCTCCACCACGAGGATGCCCCGGGCGGTCGCGTACTGGACGGCCGCGAAGTCGTCCGGCCACCACTCGAGCGCGATGTAGCCCTCCTGGGTGTCGCGTTCCTCGAAGTCGAACCGGGGCCCGGGGGCGTGCAGTTCGACCAGGATGATGTCGCCGGGGCTCAGCCGTTCCGCCGCCGCGTGGATGGCCGCGGCCGTTCCGATGCCCTGGAAGGACGCGGCCGCGGTCACCGCGTCCGGCGCGATCCCGGTGATCCCGTGTTCGTCGCGGTCGCCGCCGATCACCCCGATGACGGCGGTGCCGTGGTTGCGCCAGGCGATGTCCGTGAGGGGGGTGCCGACGACGACGCCGGCGAGTTTCGAGGCGAGGTCCTCGTGCCCGAGCTGCCAGGCACCCT
The DNA here is from genome assembly GCF_042889485.1 of Streptomyces sp. NPDC002580. Taxonomy (NCBI): domain Bacteria; kingdom Bacillati; phylum Actinomycetota; class Actinomycetes; order Kitasatosporales; family Streptomycetaceae; genus Streptomyces; species Streptomyces sp. NPDC002580. The sequence continues at coordinate 172,012 of NZ_JBIAQZ010000006.1, forward strand.
CCACGTCGATCACCGTGACGTTCCGGCCCGTGCCGCCGGGCCGCTGCCAGGCCCAGGTGGCGTCGACCCCCTCCGGGGCCGGACGCAGATAGCCCTGCCTGCTGGTGAAGTCGGGGGTGACGGGCGCCCCCTCCTTCAGCCGTCGGCTGTCGTCGGCGCTCGGGCCGCCCCAGGCGGCCGGCCCGGTCGAGGCCGGAACGGCGCCGGGCTTCACGTACGCCGTGTCGATCTCCGGCAGCGCGGCGATCCGGGCGCGCAGCTCCTGCGCACGGCTGCGCACGCCGCGCACCCGGTAGAAGAGTGCGAGGTCGGGCCCGCTCCCGGTGCCCGCCGCGGACTGCTGAAGCCGTTCCTCGCTGCCGAACAGCGGCTCCATGGTGAGTTGTTCGTCGCTGAGGAACATGTTGAGGGCGGAGACGTCCGCGCCCGCCGCCGAACGGACGTCCGCGGTCCCGGCGCGCAGCCGGGCCTCGGGGCGTGCGACGACGATCAGTTCCTGCTCGGCTCCTCGGTAGGTGAATCCCGCTCCGTCGGGCCCCGGCCCGGACGTTCCCGGGCCCTGCGCCGGTTGTACCTGGTCGGTCATCGCGTACCGCTCCCTTCGATCCCTGGGGGTGCCGGTCCCTGCGTGTGCCGTTCCGATGTGCGGGTCGTTCCGCTGTCCCGCGCTGTCCCGCGGTCGGCGTCCGGTGCCATGTCCCGTTGCGGGGCGGCGCCTTCGGGGCACAACCTGGCACGCCCACGGCGGCTCGTCCACCCCGAATTCGCCAACTTGGTTTGAGAACAAGTTGAATGGGGAAGCGTGTGCAATCCGGCCTGAACCAGATGTCACGCCGTAATCACGCCAAATGCTGTGGAGACGCCTGTCATGTGGCGTTGCGGCAGCGGTGGTTGACCGTGGGACGGGGTCGGTTCCGATTCGCCGTGGAGCGCCGACGCGCGTCGGTGAGCTGTCGGACGGCCGTACGGGCGGCCGGCACGGGGTGTGGCGCGATGGCGGAGTCTCCCCGCCGTGCCCACGCAGGTCCGTCGGTTCTTCGGCCCGGCGCGGTCCAGGCCGACGGTGTCACCGGTGCCGACCCGCCGTGCGCGCAGGCCGCATCGCCGCCGACGGCGCACCCGCTCGCCGCGACGCGGGCTTCACCGTGCGCACCGGAGCGGCGGGCAGGGGAAGCGGACCGGCGGGCCCGGGAGCCGGAGCTCCACCGGCGGAGGGACGGTCCGGTCGGCCGAGGACGGCGGGCGCGGCCGGTGCCGCCGCCCCCGCGCGCTCACTCCTCGGAGGAGTCCGAGGAGTCGGAGGAACTGGACGACCCCGTGGAGCCGGAGGGGCCCGTGGAGTCGGAGGAGCCCGAGGGATCCGATGTCCCCGCGGAGCCCGGCGTCCCCGGCGCTCCGGGGGAGTCCGGGGAATCCTTTGGGCTCTTGGAACCCTTGGCGCGCTTGGAGCCCTTGGAACGGGACTTGCGGCCCGGCGCATCCGCGCCGGTGGTCCCGTCGGCGGCCTCGTCCGGCTCCGCCGCCTTCCGCGGCTCCCCGTCCGACCCGGTGGCCTGCCCCGCGTCGGACTCGGGGCGCTGCGACACGGGCGGTCGCGTACGGCCGCCGGGGGTGTCGCGGAGATACGAGGCCGGCTCTCCGCCCTCCGGTCCGAGACTCCCGGCTCCGGGAGCCGTACCGCCGCCGTCCCTGCGGCGCAGATAGCGCTCGAACTCGCGGGCGATCGCCTCGCCCGACGCCTCCGGCAGCTCGGCGGTGTCCCGGGCCTCCTCCAGCGTCTGGACGTACTCGGCGACTTCGCTGTCCTCGGCGGCCAGCTGGTCGACGCCCAGCTGCCAGGCACGCGCGTCCTCGGGCAGCTCGCCCAGGGGGATGCGCAGGTCGATCAGGTCCTCCAGGCGGTTGAGCAGAGCCAGGGTCGCCTTCGGGTTGGGCGGCTGGGACACGTAGTGCGGTACGGCCGCCCACAGGGACACGGCCGGTACGCCCGCGTGCGTGCACGCCTCCTGGAGGATGCCGACGATGCCCGTGGGGCCCTCGTACTTGGTCTCCTCCAGGTCCATCGTGCGGGCCAGGTCGGCGTCGGAGGTGACTCCGCTCACCGGAACCGGACGGGTGTGCGGGGTGTCGCCGAGCAGCGCCCCCATGATCACCACCAGTTCCACGCCCAGCTCGTGCGCGAAGCCGAGCAGTTCGTTGCAGAACGAGCGCCAGCGCATCGACGGCTCGATGCCCCGGACCAGCACGAGATCGCGCGGCTTGGCACCGCCGACCCGGACCACCGACAGCCGGGTGGTGGGCCAGGTGATCTTGCGTACACCGTCGTCCAGCCACACGGTCGGACGGTTCACCTGGAAGTCGTAGTAGTCCTCGGCGTCCAGCGCCGCGAACACCTCGCCCTTCCATTCCCTGTCCAGGTGCGCGACCGCGGTGGAGGCGGCGTCGCCGGCGTCGTTCCAGCCTTCGAACGCGGCCACCATGACTGGGTCGATCAGCTCGGGAACCCCCTCCAGCTCGATCACCCAGCGCCTCCTTCCGATGTGCCCTCGCGTACGCCTCAACCTTACGGCGTGCCGAGGGGGCCTCCGCAGCCCCCTTGCACGGGGGAGTGAACGGATCACTGCCCCGTCGGAGCCCCGGAAACACGCTTCGTCGGCACCCCGGACCACCGTGCGGCCACCCGCACCGCCGGAGGTCAACCCGCGTACGGACCGAGGAGGTTGCCCCGTACCCGCACCCGCACCCGTACCCCGCGCGCCGCAACTCCGGATCGCGGACGGCCGGTTCCTCCGCGGCCGGGTGTCCGCCGAGCGGGTCCGGCCGGGACGGGACCGGCCCGGCCGGACGCCCGCCGTCGGCCCACCGCCGTCGCCGGGGCCGACCCCGGCGGGAAGGTCCCCTCGGCCCGCCGGTGTTCCGGGCGCGGCGCGGTTTCGGCGGGCCGCGCCCGGACTCCGGTTCCGGCAGGCGCGCCCGCTCGTGCCCCGGCCCGCCCGCGTCGGCACACGCGTGCGGGGCGGCACCCCCCGTGGGAGCCGCCCCGCACCCGGCCGCGGACGCCTACTTGTCGTCGAGCAGCTCCTGCACCCGGCCGCGGACGTCGTCCGTGGCGAGACCGCGGATCGTCAGCGTCGTACGGCGGCGCAGCACGTCGTCCGCCGTCTCGGCCCACTCGTTGTCCCGGGCGTAGACGACCTGCGCCCAGATCTCGGGGGCGTCCGGGTGGACACGCTCCCCCAGAGCGGGGTTCTCGTTCGCCAGCCGGGCGATGTCGAAGGCCAGCGAACCGTAGTGGGTGGCCAGGTGCCTGGCGGTGTCGGCGGCCATGCGCGGACCCGGCGCCGGACCGTCGACCAGGAGACGGTGCTCCACCGCACGCGGGTTGGCGACCCCGGGGAGCGGCATCCTCCTCGGCAGCTCGGAGACCGGCTCGAAGTCCTCGCCCAGCGGCCGGCCCGGCAGCGCCTCCAGCTTCTTCATGACCGTACGGCCGATGTGCCGGAAGGTGGTCCACTTGCCGCCCGCGACGGACAGCATCCCGCCGCGGCCCTCCGTGACGACCGTCTCCCGCTTGGCCTTCGACGTGTCGCCGGGGCCGCCCGGCAGCACCCGCAGACCGGCGAAGGAGTACGTGATCAGATCACGGGAGAGCTGCTGGTCGCGGATGGAGAACGCGGCCTCGTCGAGTATCTGGGCCGTGTCCCTCTCGGTGACCGAGACGTCCGCCGGGTCCCCCTCGTACTCCTCGTCGGTGGTGCCGAGCAGCAGCATGTCCTCCCAGGGGAGGGCGAAGGTGATGCGGTACTTGTCGATCGGGGTGGCCAGCGCGGCCTTCCACGGGGAGGTCCGCTTCAGGACCAGGTGCGCGCCCTTGGACAGCCGGATGGAGGGGGCCGCGTTCGGGTCCTCCAGCTTGCGCAGGTGGTCGACCCAGGGGCCGGTCGCGTTCAGCACGAGCCGGGCGCTCACGCCGAACTCGTCGCCGGACAGCCGGTCCCGCAGCTCCGCGCCGGTCACCCGGCCGCGGGTGAAGCGCAGACCCGTGACCTCGGCGTGGTTGAGGACCGCGGCGCCCGACTCGACGGCCGCGCGGACCGTCATGAGGGCCATCCGGGAGTCGTTCATCTGGTCGTCGCCGTACACGGCGACGGCCTTGAGGTTGTCGGTGCGCAGCTCGGGCACGTCCTGCGCGGCCTTGGAGGGGCTGAGCAGGTGTCCCACGCCGTCACCGAAGGCCGACAGGGCGGAGTAGGCGAAGACGCCCGCCCCGAGCTTCGCCGCGCCGTGCGGCCCGCCCTTGTACACGGGGAGGTAGAACGTGAGCGGGTTCGCCAGGTGGGGGGCCACCTGGCGGCTGACCGCACGGCGCTCGAAGTGGTTCTCCGCCACCAGCTTCACCGCGCCGGTCTGCAGGTAGCGCAGACCGCCGTGGAGGAGCTTGGAGGAGGCGGAGGAGGTGGCGCCGGCGAAGTCGCCGGCGTCGACCAGGGCCACCCGCAGCCCGGACTGCGCGGCGTGCCAGGCGGTGGAGATGCCCAGGATGCCGCCGCCGATGACGAGGAGGTCGTACGTCGCCTTGGAAAGCTGCTCCCGGGCCTCGGCGCGGCTCGGGTTGGAGCCGGAGGCCGGGTGCGTACCGAGGGCAGGCACGGACTGCAGGGTGGACTGGCTGGTCATTGCGGGTTCTTACTCCTCGTCAGTTCTCGTCTTCGATCCAGCCCATGGTCCGCTCGACGGCCTTGAGCCAGCTCTTGTACTCACGGTCGCGGACGTCCGCGTCCATGTTGGGGGTCCATTCCGCGGCCCGGCGCCAGTTGGCGCGCAGGTCCTCGGTGTTGGTCCAGAAGCCGACGGCCAGACCGGCGGCGTAGGCGGCACCGAGGCAGGTGGTCTCGGCGACCATCGGGCGCACCACGGGGGCGTCCAGGACGTCGGCCAGGGTCTGCATCAGCAGGTTGTTGGAGGTCATGCCGCCGTCGACCTTGAGCGCCGTGAGCTCGACGCCGGAGTCCTTGGTCATGGCGTCGCTGATCTCGCGGGTCTGCCAGGCGGTGGCCTCCAGGACGGCGCGCGCGATGTGCGCCTTGGTCACGTACCGGGTCAGGCCGGTGATCACACCGCGGGCGTCGGGACGCCAGTACGGGGCGAACAGACCGGAGAAGGCCGGTACGAAGTACGCGCCGCCGTTGTCCTCGACCGAGGACGCGAGCGTCTCGATCTCGGCGGCGGACTTGATCAGGCCCATCTGGTCGCGCATCCACTGCACCAGCGAACCGGTGACGGCGATGGAGCCTTCCAGGGCGTAGACCGGCTCCTGGTCGCCGATCCGGTAGCCGACCGTGGTCAGCAGGCCCGAGTAGGAGTTGATGATCTTGTCACCGGTGTTCATCAGCATGAACGTGCCGGTGCCGTACGTGGACTTGGCCTCGCCCTCGGAGAAACAGGTCTGGCCGAAGAGGGCCGCCTGCTGGTCGCCGAGCGCGGAGGCGACCGGGATGCCGCCGAGCAGGTCGCCGAGCGGGCCGCCGGTGACCTCGCCGTACACCTCGGCGGAGGAGCGGATCTCGGGCAGCATCGCCAGCGGAACGCCGATGGACTCGGCGATCTTCTCGTCCCACGCGAGGGTGTGCAGGTTCATCAGCATGGTGCGGGAGGCGTTGGTGACGTCGGTGACGTGCTTGCCGCCGTTCACCCCGCCGGTCAGGTTCCAGATGACCCAGGTGTCCATGGTGCCGAAGAGGATGTCCCCGGCCTCGGCGCGCTCGCGCAGGCCCTCGACGTTGTCGAGGAGCCAGCGGGCCTTGGGTCCGGCGAAGTACGACGCGAGCGGCAGGCCGGTCTCGCGGCGGAAGCGGTCCTGTCCGACGTTGCGGCCGAGCTCCCGGCAGAGGGCGTCGGTGCGGGTGTCCTGCCAGACGAGGGCGTTGTGGACGGGCTCACCGGTGTTCTTGTCCCACAGCAGCGTGGTCTCACGCTGGTTGGTGATGCCGATGGCCTTGATGTCCTCGCGGGTGATGCCGGCCTTCGAGACGGCTCCGGCGACGACCTCCTGGACGTTGGTCCAGATCTCGGCGGCGTCGTGCTCGACCCAGCCCGGCTTCGGGAAGATCTGCTCGTGCTCCTTCTGGTCGACGGAGACGATGCGCCCGTCGCGGTCGAAGACGATGCAGCGGGACGAGGTGGTGCCCTGGTCGATCGCGGCGATGAAGGGGCCGGCGGTGTGTGCGTCGGTCACGGTGTGCTCCTGGTGTCCGTGGGAGAGGGGCTGTCTACGGCGCGGTGCTTCAAGGCGGTGCTGTGCGGCTCGCGGCTCATGGGCCGTGGCTTCCAAGCGTGCTGGAGCGGGGGCTCCTAAGCGAAGGCGACGTTGTAAATGCCTGCTGCGATCGCGCCGCCGATGAGCGGGCCGACGACCGGTATCCAGGCGTAGCTCCAGTCCGAACCACCCTTGTTGGGCAGGGGGAGCAGGGCGTGCACGATGCGCGGACCGAGGTCACGGGCCGGGTTGATCGCGTAGCCGGTGGGGCCACCGAGCGAGAGGCCGATGCCGACCACCACGAACGAGGTGATCAGGGCGCCCAGGACGCCCAGGCCGTCGCCGTTGTTGTTCAGACCCTGCGTGAGGATCGCGAGGATCAGGACGACCGTGCCGATGATCTCGGTGGCCAGGTTCTGCACGGCGTTCCGGATCTCGGGGCCGGTGGAGAAGATGCCGAGCACGGGGCCCGCGCCCTTCTCCTGGGCCTCGACGGACTTCGTGGTCTGCTCCTCGGGGCCCCCGACGATCTCGCTGTCGGTGAGGTGGGCGAGGAACTGGCCGTAGTAGACGACCCAGACCAGTGCCGCGCCGATCATGGCGCCGAGCAGCTGCCCGCCCCAGTAGGTGGCGAGGTTGCTGTAGTCGTCGTCCTTGATCGCGAGCGCGAGTGTCACGGCCGGGTTGAGGTGGGCGCCGGAGAGCGGCGCCGAGATGTAGACCGCGGTCATGACCGCGAAGCCCCACCCGAAGGCGATGGCGAGCCACCCGGCGCCACGCGCCTTGGAGGCCTTCAGTGTGACGGCGGCGCACACGCCACCGCCGAGCAGGATGAGTACGGCGGTACCGATGGTCTCGCCGATGAAGATGTCGGAGCTGGACACCCGCGACTCCTTTGTCCTTCGTCCAGGGGAAGCCGAACCCCGGGTCCCACCGGTGGTTCGTGCTCTCGGGGAGTGAGAGCGATCTCGGTCCTGGCATTGCCACACCCTAACGCCTATTGCCGGTAGGTGTTCGACAATGTCGACCGATGGACGGGAGTCTTGCTCCCGTATTACCAGCTCGTCAAGGGTCCGGTTGCCGAAAGCGCGATCGTTACTGACCGCCGTGCGCCGTCGACGCGTCGTCGCAGGTCCACGGGCGTGCGGGACGCGTTCCCGCGGGTCTTGGGCATGACGAAGGCCGGGAAGCGTCCGCTTCCCGGCCTTCGTCCCCCATGAGCCCCGGGGCCGGGGTCAGAACCGCCCGGCGCCCAGGTCCCGCGACACCGCGCGGGCGCAGTCCCGGACGGCCGCGATCAGGTCGGGGCGCAGCTCCCCGTCCTTGCAGACCCGCTCCACGGCTCCCGTGATGCCCACCGCGCCGACCGGCATCCGCCGCCGGTTGTGGATCGGGGCGGCGACCGAGGCGACGCCCGTCCACGTCTCCTCGACGTCGTCCGCGTACCCCCGCGCGCGGGTCACGTCGAGGACGCCCTCGAACTGGTCCAGTTCGCTGATGGTGCGGGGCGTGAACGCCTTGCGGTCGACCTCCAGGACCTCGCTGTGCGCCACCGGGTCGTAGGCCGAGAGCACCTTGCCCAGCGCGGTGGAGTGCAGCGGCTGCATCGCCCCGACCTCCAGGACCTGGCGGCTGTCGTCCGGCCGGAAGACATGGTGCACGATCAGGACGCCCTGCTGGTGCAGCACGCCCAGATAGACGCTCTCACCGCTGGAGCGGGCCAGGTCGTCGGTCCACACCAGGGCGCGCGCCCGTAGTTCGTGGACGTCGAGGTAGGTGGTGCCGAGGCGCAGGAGCTCGGCGCCCAGCTGGTAGCGCCCGGAGGTCGCGTCCTGCTCGACGAACCCCTCGTGCTGGAGGGTGCGCAGGATTCCATGGGCCGTACCCTTGGCCAGACCCAGCGAGGAGGCGATGTCCGACAGGCCGAGCTGTCGCTCGCCGCCCGCGAGCAGCCGCAGCATCGCCGCCGCCCGCTCGAGCGACTGGATGTTCCGTGCCATCGCCGTGCTGCCTCCGTCCCCTTCGACCGCCGGCGTGCGATGACCGCTGCCGTTCGGCAATGTCGAACACTACCGGTCGTTACCGAGCTCCCGCCAATGGGTGGTCACCCCATGTTCCGGACCACTCCACGCCGCCGTCACCCGCGCCACACCCGTCCGGCCCGTGGACGCCCATGACTGATCGGCACTGCTCCGGGCTACCCTGACGGCGTGCGCTTTCCATGGGAAGCGCAAAGCCGACAGCCGTCGCACTCCAGGGAGCACCTTCATGGCCTCGTTGCCGAACCCGTCCCTTTCGTCCGGTCTCTCCGAAGGCCGCAGGCGAACCGACGCACTCCGAGAAGCACTCGCCACCCGCGTGGTGGTGGCCGACGGTGCGATGGGCACGATGCTTCAGGCGCAGGACCCGACGCTGGAGGACTTCGAGAACCTCGAAGGCTGCAACGAGATCCTCAACGTCACCCGCCCCGACATCGTCCGCTCCGTCCACGAGGCCTACTTCGCCGTCGGCGTCGACTGCGTGGAGACCAACACCTTCGGGGCGAACCACTCGGCGATGGCCGAGTATGACATCGCGGAGCGCGTCCACGAACTGTCGGAGGCCGGGGCCCGGCTGGCCCGCGAGGTCGCCGACGAGTTCGACGCCCGCGACGGCCGCCAGCGCTGGGTCCTCGGCTCGATCGGCCCGGGGACGAAGCTGCCGACCCTCGGCCACGTCTCCTACGGCACGCTGCGCGACGGCTTCCAGGCCAACGCCGAGGGCCTGCTCGCCGGCGGCGCCGACGCGCTGATCGTGGAGACCACCCAGGACCTGCTCCAGACGAAGTCCTCGATCCTCGGCGCGCGCCGCGCGATGGACGCGACCGGCGTCCAGGTCCCCCTCCTCGTGTCGATGGCCTTCGAGACGACCGGCACCATGCTGCTGGGCTCCGAGATCGGCGCCGCGCTGACCGCGCTGGAGCCCCTCGGCATCGACATGATCGGCCTGAACTGCTCGACCGGCCCCGCCGAGATGAGCGAGCACCTGCGCTACCTCACCCGGCACTCCCGCATCCCGCTGCTGTGCATGCCGAACGCGGGTCTGCCGATCCTGACGAAGGACGGAGCCCACTTCCCGCTCGACGCCGAGGGGCTGGCCGACGCCCAGGAGCACTTCGTCCGCGACTACGGTCTCTCTCTCATCGGTGGTTGTTGCGGTACGACGCCGGAGCATCTGCGGCAGGTGGTGGAGCGGGTGAACGGGCTCACGCCCGCCGGGCGTGAGCCGCGTCCGGAGCCGGGTGCCGCCTCCCTGTACCAGAGTGTTCCGTTCCGGCAGGACACCGCCTACATGGCGATCGGTGAGCGCACCAACGCCAACGGTTCGAAGAAGTTCCGTGAGGCGATGCTGGAGGGGCGCTGGGACGACTGTGTCGAGATGGCGCGGGACCAGATCCGCGAGGGCGCGCACATGCTCGACCTGTGTGTGGACTACGTCGGGCGGGACGGGGCGGCCGACATGGACGAGCTGGCCGGCCGTTTCGCGACCGCCTCCACGCTGCCGATCGTGCTGGACTCCACCGAGGTCCCGGTGCTCCGCGCCGGTTTGGAGCGCCTGGGGGGTCGTGCGGTTCTGAACTCGGTGAACTACGAGGACGGTGACGGTCCGGAGTCGCGGTTCGCGAAGGTCACCGGTCTGGCGCGGGAGCACGGGGCGGCGCTGATCGCGCTGACCATCGACGAGGAGGGCCAGGCCCGCACCGTCGAGACGAAGGTGGCGATCGCCGAGCGGCTCATCGACGACCTGACGGGCAACTGGGGCATCCATGAGTGCGACATCCTCATCGACTGCCTGACCTTCACCATCTGCACCGGTCAGGAGGAGTCCCGCAAGGACGGCATCGCGACGATCGAGGCGATCCGTGAGCTCAAGCGCCGCCGCCCGGACGTGCAGACCACCCTCGGCCTGTCCAACATTTCCTTCGGTCTGAACCCGGCCGCCCGGATCCTGCTCAACTCCGTCTTCCTGGACGAGTGCGTCAAGGCGGGCCTGGACTCGGCGATCGTGCACGCCTCGAAGATCCTGCCGATCGCCCGGTTCAGCGAGGAGGAGGTCACCACCGCCCTCGATCTGATCCACGACCGCAGGGCGGAGGGTTATGACCCGCTGCAGAAGCTGATGGCGCTGTTCGAGGGGGCGACCACGAAGTCGCTGAAGGCGGGCAAGGCCGAGGAACTGGCCGCCCTGCCGCTGGACGAGCGGCTCAAGCGGCGGATCATCGACGGCGAGAAGAACGGCCTGGAGGCCGACCTCGCCGAGGCCCTCCAGGACCGGCCGGCACTGGACATCGTCAACGAGACGCTGCTGGACGGCATGAAGGTGGTCGGCGAGCTGTTCGGCTCCGGCCAGATGCAGCTGCCGTTCGTGCTCCAGTCCGCCGAGGTGATGAAGACGGCCGTCGCCTACCTGGAACCGCACATGGAGAAGTCGGACGCGGAGGGCAAGGGCACCATCGTGCTGGCCACGGTGCGCGGGGACGTCCACGACATCGGCAAGAACCTCGTCGACATCATCTTGTCCAACAACGGCTACAACGTCGTCAACCTCGGCATCAAGCAGCCGGTCTCCGCGATCCTGGACGCCGCCGCCGAACACCGCGCCGACGTCATCGGCATGTCCGGACTCCTGGTCAAATCCACCGTGATCATGAAGGAGAACCTGGAGGAGCTCAACCAGCGCGGCCTCTCCGCCGACTACCCCGTCATCCTCGGCGGCGCCGCCCTGACCAGGGCTTATGTCGAACAGGACCTCCACGACATCTACCAGGGCGAGGTCCGCTACGCCCGCGACGCCTTCGAGGGCCTGCGCCTGATGGACGCCCTGATCGGCGTCAAACGCGGAGTGCCCGGCGCGGTCCTGCCCGAACTCAAGCAGCGCCGGGTGCGGGCCACCGCCGACGTGGTCGTCGAGGAGCGCCCCGAGGAGGGCCACGTCCGCTCCGACGTCTCCATCGACCACCCGGTTCCGAAGCCGCCCTTCTCCGGCACCCGCGTGATCAAGGGGATCCAGCTCAAGGAGTACGCCTCCTGGCTGGACGAGGGCGCCCTGTTCAAGGGCCAGTGGGGTCTCAAGCAGGCGCGCGCCGGCGACGGTCCGACGTACGAGCAGCTGGTCGAGACCGAGGGCCGGCCGCGGCTGCGCGGGCTGCTGGACAAGCTCCAGACCGACAACCTGCTGGAGGCGGCCGTGGTCTACGGCTACTTCCCGTGCGTCTCCAAGGACGACGACCTGATCATCCTGGACGAGCAGGGCAACGAGCGGACCCGGTTCACGTTCCCGCGTCAGCGCCGCGGCCGCCGCCTGTGTCTGGCCGACTACTTCCGCCCCGAGGAGTCGGGGGAGACCGACGTGGTCGGCCTCCAGGTCGTCACGGTCGGATCCCGGATCGGCGAGGAGACCGCCAGGCTCTTCGAGTCCAACGCCTACCGCGACTACCTCGAACTGCACGGCCTGTCCGTCCAGCTGGCCGAGGCCCTCGCCGAGTACTGGCACGCGCGGGTGCGCTCCGAGCTGGGCTTCGCCGGCGAGGACCCGTCCGAGATCGAGGACATGTTCGCCCTGAAGTACCGCGGCGCCCGCTTCTCCCTCGGCTACGGGGCCTGCCCCGACCTGGCGGACCGCGCCAAGATCGCCGACCTGCTCCAGCCGGAGCGGATCGGCGTCCACCTCTCCGAGGAGTTCCAGCTCCACCCGGAGCAGTCGACCGACGCGATCGTGATCCACCACCCGGAGGCGACGTACTTCAACGCACGGTGAGTGCCCCGACGCGCCGGTAAAGCGCGTCAATGAGCACACTGATCGGATAAGTCGTACACTGATCGGTCCACCGCAGGCCGGTTGCCCTTTGGCGCAAAAAGGGGCGACCGGCCTGATCGTCCCTCAAGGAGGTGCGCCAGGATGACCAGTACGGTCCCCGCGCTCGGAACTCGTACGGCCGAAGGCTCAGCCCTGCAGGCCGTGCTCCTCGACATGGACGGAACCCTGGTGGACACCGAGGGGTTCTGGTGGGACGTGGAGGTCGAGGTCTTCAAGGCCCTCGGCCACGCGCTGGACGACTCCTGGCGCCATGTCGTCGTCGGCGGTCCGATGACCCGCAGCGCCGGCTTCCTCATCGAGGCCACCGGAGCCGACATCACGCTGGCCGAGGTGACCTTGCTGCTCAACGACGGGTTCGAGGAGCGCATCGGCCGCTCCCTGCCCCTGATGCCGGGCGCGGCCAGGCTCCTCGCCGAGCTCGCGGCGCACGAGATCCCCACCGCGCTGGTCTCCGCCTCGCACCGGCGGATCATCGACCGGGTGCTGGGCTCGATCGGCTCCCACTTCTTCGCGCTGACCGTCGCGGGTGACGAGGTGGAGCGGACCAAGCCGTTCCCCGACCCCTATCTGCTCGCGGCCTCGGGGCTCGGCGCCGAACCGTCCCGATGCGCCGTCATCGAGGACACCTCGACCGGAGTCGCCTCCGCCGAGGCCGCCGGCTGCCAGGTCATCGCCGTTCCCTCGGTCGCGCCCATCGCCCCGGCGGCCCGCCGCACGGTCGTCGCCTCCCTGGAAGAGGTCGACCTGCCCTTTCTGCACCGTCTGATGACGGAAACGAGCTAGGCATTCACCGAACGTATGCCTTCCGGTCGCCCTGTGTGGTGCGCCGAACGCGGGGAGACTCCGGTCGCTCGCTGTGGTAATCGCGGGCGACGGCCCTCCGAAAATCGATATCGGGCGGATGGCTGAATTCCGGTACTCACCAATCGAGTTCATGCTGTGAGGTTCATCACGTGACGCAAGGTCGACAGGGCGACCGACTTGTGCTTTCACCCCCCATTCGTCAGTGCAGGACGCGCCCTTGTGTCCCGATTGATGGAACGCTGCACTAATTCCTTCCCGTGTCGGGTTATCGGTGCGTCCACGCCCGGTATCGCAGCGTGAGCGGAAGGGGTTTCCGGTGCCTGTGAGTCCTCGGCGCGGTGCGGACTAATGTCATCGCGAGAACATCGCCGTGACCCCGTGACCCGCCGCGCCACCCTTGCATGCCGGTTCGCGGAAACTACAGCTCTGGAGAAACACGAGCATGAACCGCAAGACTTTGGTGCTGCCGGCCGTGGTTGGCCTGCTCGCCCCGGTGCTCGCCGCGTGTGGCGGGTCCGCCAGCGGGAGTGACAGCGGCGATGCCATCGTTGTCGGCACTACGGACGCGTTCACCGCGACGAAGGATGCCCCGGCACCGTTCGACCCGGCCTACGCGTACGACGTCGGCACCTGGAACGTGCTTCGCCAGACCGTGCAGACGCTGATGGTCCAGCCGCGCGGTGACGGTGAGCCGCAGCCTGAGGCGGCCGAGAAGTGCGGCTTCACGGACGCCGGCAACGAGCGCTACTCGTGCACGCTGCGCGAGGGCCTGAAGTTCTCCAACGGCGACTCGGTCGTCGCGAAGGACGTCAAGTTCTCGATCGACCGCGCGCTCGCCATCGAGGCGGCCAGTGAGGTCTACTCCCTGCTGTCCAACGTCGACACCGTCGAGACACGGGGCGACCGCGAGGTGATCTTCCACCTGAAGAGCGCCGACGCGACGTTCCCGTTCAAGCTGTCGACGCCGGTGGCCGGCATCGTGAACCCCAAGAACTACGAGAAGGACAAGCTGCGCGACGGGTTCTCCGTCGACGGCTCCGGCCCGTACACCCTGGAGACCGAGGTCAGCGACGACAAGGTCGTCAAGGCCGTCTTCACCAAGAACTCCCACTACCAGGGCCAGTTGAAGGTGAAGAACTCCAAGGTCGAGATGCGCTCCTTCCCGGACCCCGCGGCCATGGGCAAGGCGCTCGAGGACGGTGACATCGACCTGATGACCCGCTCGATGTCGCCGGCCCAGATCGAGAAGCTGGACAACGCGTCGGGCGGCAACGTCGACCTGAACGAGATGCCCGGTCTGGAGATCCGCTACCTGGCCTTCAACACCTCCGCCCCGACGGTGAAGACCCAGGCCGTCCGCCAGGCCATGGCGCAGGTCATCGACCGCGGCGAGCTCGTGTCCGAGGTGTACAAGACGCAGGCCCAGCCGCTCTACTCCCTGGTCCCGGCGACCATCACGGGCCACTCCAACTCGTTCTTCAACAAGTACGGCGACCCGAGCGTCAGCCGCGCCCGGAACCTGCTGGCCAAGGCCTCCATCACCACCCCGGTCAAGATCACCCTGCACTACACGACCGACCACTACGGTACGGCGACCGCGCTGGAGTTCAAGATCCTGAAGGACCAGCTCAACAAGAGCGGCCTCTTCGAGGTCACGACCCAGGGCACGAGCTGGGACAAGTTCGTCCCGGCCGAGCGCGAGGGCAAGTACGACGTGTGGGGCATGGGCTGGTTCCCCGACTTCCCCGACGCCGACAACTTCCTGGCGCCGTTCCTCGACAAGCACAACTTCCTCAAGTCGCCGTACGCGAACAGCGACATCATCAACAACCTCATCCCGGAGTCCCGCCGCGAGGCCGACCGCGTGAGCGCGGCCAAGAGCCTCACGGAGATCCAGGACATCGTCGCCGACGAGGTGCCGATCATCCCGCTGTGGCAGGGCAAGCAGTTCATCGCCGCGCGCGACGACATCACGGGCGGGGAGTGGGCGCTGAACTCCTCCTCCACCCTGCAGCTGTGGGAGCTCGGCCGCGGCGTCAGCGACTGACCGATCCATCCCGACCCGGGGCCGCGAGCGGCCCCGGGTCCACCAGATCCAACGACAAGGCACGTGCAAGTGAACATGCGTAACCAGTGGCCAGTCCTGCCGATCATGGCGGGACTGGCCTCCGGCCTTCTCACCGGCTGTGGCTCGGAGACAGGCGATTCCGGGAGCAGGGGCTCCTCCGTGGTGATGGGGATGTCCGACGACGTCCTCGCCACCGACCCCGCTTCCGGCTACGACCCAGGATCGTGGCTGTTGTTCAACAACGTCTTCCAGTCGCTGTTGAGCTTCCCCAAGGGCGGCACCGAGCCCGAGCCGGACGCGGCCGAGAAATGCGCGTTCACCGACGCGGACACCAAGGTCTACCAGTGCACGCTGAAGGACGGACTGCAGTTCAGCAACGGTGACGACCTCACCTCCGCGGACGTCAAGTACTCCTTCGACCGCATGCTGAAGATCAACGACGGCGCCGGCCCGGCGATCATGTTCCCCATGCTCGACTCGGTCCGGACGCCCGACGCCAAGACCGTCGTCTTCCGGCTCAAGGACGCCGACGCCACCTTCCCGAGCAAGATCGCCTCCGGCGCCGGCTCGATCGTGGACCACCGGGAGTACGCCACCAACGGACTCCGCGAGGACGGCGAGGCCGTCGGCTCCGGCCCCTACAAGCTCGACTCGTTCAGCGACGACAAGGCCGTCTTCTCGGTCAACCCGAAGTACAAGGGCACCGCCCTGGGCAAGGGCGCCGACATCACGCTGAAGTTCTTCCACGGCGACCAGGCGGGACTGAAGAAGGCGCTCCTGGACAACCAGGTCGACATCGCCTACCGAGGCCTCGCCGCCGACGCCATCGCGGACATCGAGAACGGCACCGAGAGCGACAGCGGGATCAACGTCGTCGAGGGCACCAGCGCCGAAGTCCAGCACATGGTCTTCAACATGAACGACCCGGTGGTGGGCAAGCCCGGCGTCCGCAAGGCCATCGCCCACCTCCTGGACCGCGACGCCCTCGTCGACGAGGTCTACCGGAACACGGCGACGCCGCTGTACTCGATCATCCCGGCCGGCATCACCGGCCACAGCACGTCCTACTTCGACACCTACGGCGCCCGCCCCTCGCGCTCCAAGGCCGCGGCCGCCCTGCGCACCGAGGGCGTCACGGGCAAGGTGAAGCTCACCCTCTGGTCGACCCCCTCGCGCTACGGTCCCTCCACGGACCAGGAGTTCAAGGCGATCGCCGCACAGCTCAACGCCAGCGGCCTGTTCGACGCGACCGTGAAGTCCGTTCCCTACGCCCAGTACGAGAAGGACATCGCCAAGGGCAAGTACGGCGTCTACGTGAAGGGCTGGGTCCCCGACTACCCGGACCCCGACAACTTCACGGCCCCGTTCTTCGGCAAGGGCAACGTGCTGAAGAACAACTTCACCAACGACCTGATCATCGACAAGCTCATCCCGAAGACGGCCGCCGAGAGCGACCGCTCCTCGACCAGCGGCGAATACGGCAAGGTCCAGGACCTGGTCGCCGAAGACCTGCCGATGATCCCGATCTGGCAGGCCAAGCAGTACGCCGTCGCACGCGACAACGTCTACGGCCTCGAGAACTGCCTCGACGCCTCGACCGTCTTCCGGTTCTGGGAGATCAGCAAGGGCTGACCCCACCGCCCGAAGCAGCCCCACGCGAAGGGCGCCCGCTCCCTGCAGGGAACGGGCGCCCTTCGCGCTGCCCACGACGGACCGGGGACCGGCCCCGGCGAACCGGCGCTACTGCGCCCCGGGACGCACCAGCCCGCTCTCGTACGCGTACACCGCGGCCTGCACCCGGTCCCGCAGCCCCAGCTTCGTCAGGACATGTCCCACATGTGTCTTGACCGTGGTCTCGCTGACGAACAGATCGGCCGCGATCTCCGCGTTCGACAGCCCCCGCGCCACCAGCTTCAGCACCTCGACCTCGCGGTCCGTCAGCGTGTGCAACGTGTCGGGAACCGGCTCGTCACCGGAAGGCAGATGACCCGCGTACTTGTCGAGCAGCCGACGGGTGATGCTCGGCGCGAGCATCGCCTCACCCCCCGCGACCACCCGGATCGCCTGCACCAGCTCGTTGGCCGGCGCGTCCTTGAGGAGAAAACCGCTGGCGCCCGCGCGCAGCGCCTCCACCACGTACTCGTCGAGGTCGAACGTCGTCAGCACGAGCACCTTCGCCGGACCGTCCCGGCCCGGACCGGTGATCTGCCGCGTCGCCTCGACACCGTCCATCCGCGGCATACGGATGTCCATCAGAACCACATCGGGCTGCAGGGCACGAACCTGATCGAGCGCCTGGAGACCGTCACCGGCCTCGCCGACGACCGCCAGATCCTGCTCCGCCTCCAGAATCATCCGGAAGCCGGTGCGCAGCAGCGGCTGGTCGTCGACCAGTAGGACGCGGATGGCCACGTGAGTCTCCTTCGCTAGTCCGGCCCCATTCTGCCCTGCTCCCCGGTGCCCGACTCGGCCGCCCTGACCGGCAGCGGATACACCGGGGGAGTACCGCCGAATTCCGGACAGACGGCCTGATGGTCGCACCAGCCGCAGAGCTTGGTGGGACGCGGCCGCCACTCACCCGTCTCCGTCGCCAGCCGGATCGCCTCCCACAGCGCGAGCAGCTTCCGCTCGACACGCTCCAGATCCGCGATCACCGGGTCGTACGTCAGCACGTCACCACTGCCGAGATAGACGAGCTGGAGCCGACGCGGGACCACCCGCTTCAGCCGCCACACCACCAGGGCGTAGAACTTCATCTGGAACAGCGCGCCCTCGGCGTACTCCGGCCGCGGCGCCTTCCCCGTCTTGTAGTCGACGATCCGGACCTCGCCCGTCGGAGCCACGTCGACCCGGTCGATGATGCCGCGCAGCGTGAGCCCCGAATCGAGCCGCGCCTCGACGAACAGCTCCCGCTCCGCCGGTTCGAGCCGCGTCGGATCCTCCAGCGTGAACCAGCGCTCCACCAACCGCTCGGCCTCGCCGAGCCACCGCGCGAGCCGCTCACCCTCCGGATCGTCGGCGAACAGCTCCGCGACCTCCGGCCTGGACTCCCGCAACCGGTCCCACTGGCCCGGGATCAGCGACTTGGCGCGGGGCGCCGTCCGGTCCGCCGCCGGGGCGTCGAAGAGCCGTTCGAGGACCGCGTGCACCAAGGTCCCCCTGGTCGCCGCCTCGCTCGGCTTCTCCGGCAGCTTGTCGATCACCCGGAACCGGTACAGCAGCGGACACTGCATGAAGTCACTGGCACGCGAGGGCGACAGCGAGGCGGGCGCCCGCGCGACCACCGGAGCCGGTCCCACGGCGACGGACACGACGGCTTCGGCGGCCGCCACCGCTTCATCGGGCGCGCCGCCCCCGGTGCTGGATTCCATGACGACGACTCTACGGCCCGCCACCGACAGTCACCCCGTCCCGCCCGGAGCACGCCGCGGAAAACAGAGGGGGTGCCGGGGCGGAACGAGCCGCGACGGCCGCATACCATCGACCACAGACCCTTCCGCTCAGCACGGCCCGGGGCGGGAGACTCTTCGAACGAGGGGACATCGTGGACGAGAGCGGCGGGAGCGGGCAGCCGCGGTCCGGCACCGGCGAGGCGACCGAGGACCACGAGAGGCCCAGAGCCTCCACCGGTCCGGCCGCCGACGCCCCACGCGCCGGCGACGCCGGGCCCGGGCCGACGCCCCCGGCCCCCGATCACGACTCCCGGACCCGGGCGCACACCGACGGGGTCGACACCTCCGCCGACGGCCACCCCACGGCCCCGACGACGACCGGCGACCCCGACCGGACCCAGGCCGAGCCCCACCCCGGACCCCCCGCCGACTCCGCGGCCGACGACGCCACCGCGCCCCGGACCACGTCCGAGACGCACCCCGACCCCACACCCCGCCCCGGAGCGTCCACCGACCCCCTGGCGAAACCACCCACGACCACGGAACGCACCGACGGCCCCCGGCCCCACGACGAACCCGGTCAACCCTCCGCCGGCCCGGACGAACCCCACGAAGGGCCCTCGCCCTTCACCGCCCGTGACGAACACGCCGAGGCCCACCGCACCCTGGCGAGCACCGGCAACGGCAAGAGGCGACCGCCCCGCCGCCCGAAGGAACCCGGCGGCGGACTCCTCATGGGCCGCCCGTTCGGCGTCCCCGTCTACGTCGCGCCCAGCTGGTTCCTCGTCGCGGCCCTGATCACCTGGGTGTTCGGCGGCCAGCTCGACCGCGTCCTGCCCGAACTCGGCGCCACCCGCTACCTCGTCTCCCTCTTCTTCGCGGTCGCCTTCTACGCCTCCGTCTTCGTCCACGAACTCGCCCACACCGTCGCCGCCCTCCGCTTCAAACTCCCCGTGCGCCGGATCCAGCTCCAGTTCTTCGGCGGCGTCTCGGAGATCGAGAAGGAGGCCGAGACCCCCGGCAGGGAATTCGTCCTCGCCTTCGTCGGCCCACTCCTCTCCCTCGTCCTGTCCGGCCTCTTCTACCTCGCCATGCTGCCCGTCGAACCCGGCACCATCCCCGGCGTCCTGCTCGCCGGACTGATGGTCTCCAACCTCTTCGTCGCCGCCTTCAACCTGCTGCCCGGCCTGCCCCTCGACGGCGGCCGCATGCTCCGCGCCGTCGTCTGGAAGATCACCGGCAAGCCGATGAGCGGCACCGTCGCCGCCGCCTGGGTCGGCCGCGCCCTCGCCGTCTCCGTCCTCATCGGGCTGCCCCTGCTCACCCGGTCCGAGGCACTCGGCGCCGCCCCCGAGGACTTCGGCGGCATGGACACCGTCACCGACGCCCTCCTCGCCGCGATCCTCGCGGCGATCATCTGGACCGGCGCCGGCAACAGCCTCCGGATGGCCCGGCTGCGCGAACACCTCCCCGAACTGCGCGCCCGCTCCCTCACCCGGCGCGCCGTCCCCGTCGAGACCAGCACCCCGCTCTCCGAAGCGCTCCGCCGCGCCAACGACGTCGGCGCCCGCGCCCTCGTCGTCGTCGACGTCGACGGCGAACCGCTCTCCCTGGTCCGCGAGGCCGCCATCGTCGGCGTACCCGAACACCGCCGCCCCTGGGTCGCCGTCAGCGGCCTCGCCCAGGACCTCACCGACGGCATGCGCGTCTCCGCCGAACTCGCCGGCGAAGACCTCCTCGACGTCCTGCGCGCGAGCCCCGCCACCGAGTACCTGGTGGTGGAGGACTCCGGCGAGATCTACGGCGTCCTGTCCGCCGCCGACGTCGAGCGCGCCTTCGTGAAGGCCATGGCCCGGCCCTCCTGACCGTGGTCGGCGGCCCCGCCCGGGACCGGTAGGCTGGTCACATGTCCGAACCGACCGGTGCCGCCCGCAGGCGCGGGCCCTTCAAGGTCGGGGACCAGGTTCAGCTGACCGACCCCAAGGGCCGCCACTACACGTTCACGCTCGAGGCCGGGAAGAATTTCCACACCCACAAGGGTTCCTTCCCCCACGACGAGCTGATCGGTGCTCCCGAGGGCAGCGTCGTCCGCACCACGGGGAACGTCGCCTATCTCGCGCTGCGCCCCCTGCTCCCCGACTACGTCCTGTCCATGCCCCGCGGCGCCGCCGTGGTCTACCCCAAGGACGCGGGGCAGATCCTGGCCTTCGCCGACATCTTCCCCGGCGCCCGCGTCGTCGAGGCGGGGGTCGGATCCGGCTCGCTCAGCAGCTTCCTGCTGCGCGCCATCGGCGACCAGGGCATGCTGCACTCCTACGAGCGCCGCGAGGACTTCGCCGAGATCGCCCAGCAGAACGTGGAACGCTACTTCGGCGGACCGCACCCCGCCTGGCAGCTCACCGTCGGTGACCTCCAGGACAACCTGAGCGACACCGACGTCGACCGCGTCATCCTCGACATGCTCGCCCCCTGGGAGTGCCTGGAGGCCGTCTCCAAGGCGCTCGTCCCCGGCGGCATCGTCTGCTGCTACGTGGCGACCACCACCCAGCTCGCGCGCACCGTCGAGTCGATCCGCGAGATCGGCTGCTTCAACGAGCCCAGCGCCTGGGAATCGATGATCCGCAACTGGCACATCGAAGGCCTGGCCGTCCGCCCCGACCACCGGATGATCGGCCACACCGGCTTCCTGCTCACCGCCCGCCGCCTCGCGGACGGCGTCGAGCCGCCCATGCGCCGCCGCCGCCCCTCCAAGGGCTCGTACGGCGAGGACTACTCCGGTCCGAACGCCGACGGCGGCTCCGGCCGCTGACGTACCCAACACACCACCGATGTGGCCGAGTTCCCCGACCGACCGGGGAACTCGGCCACATCGGTGTTTCCCTGACCCACCGCCAGAAGACCCGCCGGCGGACCTCGGCAACCCGGTCCGACGGCTCCGCCGAACGCTCCGGCGGCCGCCCGCAAGGCTTCTGACGGGACGCCAGGAACCCGGCCGCCGGATCCCCGAACCCACCGCACCCCTGCCGCCCGGGACCCGGCACGGAGCCCGCCGCGCAGGTGGGCGGCCCTGTCCGGGACCTACGGCCCCGCCCCCCCCGGGAGCCTGCCACGGGACGTCGCCCGCCCACGCGGGCCGGCCGCCCGCAAGGCCCCCGCGGTCGGCTCGCGTGGCGGGCGGACCGGCGGAACCCGGGGCGCCAGGACGTACGGAAGACGCCTCCCGCGCCCGGCCGGCCGGAGCCGCCGAGAACCCCCACGCCCCCGCCCGGGCCCGACCGCCGCGGCCGTGCCGGAACGGAGCGGGAGACTCCACCGGAACTCCTCACGAGTCCGGACCCCGCCGTTCCACCGGGCTGTGACGTGTGGCACCATGCGGGACACCTCACCCCCACCGGCACAGCCCTCGCGGGAGACACCCCTAGTGCAGCAATCCGTTGTCCCGGAACTGGCCCACACGCACACCAGCCCCCTTCAGTGGGTAGCCACGGCCACGGCCCTGGCGGGAGTCGTGGCGCTCTCCTCCGTCCTCCAGCCCGACCCGGCGACGGCGGCCCAGCCCGGCGCCGACGCGAAATCGGTGACGGCCCCGGTGGCCGCCCCCGACCCGACCGGGGTGGACTTCCCGATCGCCTGCGGCCCCTTCAAGGCGCTCGTCGAGAAGAAGGCCTCCGGCGACCTCGACGGCGACGGCCGCCCGGAGACCGTGGCCGTCGTCCGCTGCGACGCCGGCTCCGGCACACCGCCCAGCGGCGTCTACGTCCTCACCCAGACCGAGGGAACCGATCCCCGGGTCGTGGCGACCCTGGTCGATCCCAAGGACCGCATGAGCGTCACCGACTTCGCGGTGCGCGACGCAGCCGTCACGGCCACACTCCTCGGCTACTCCTCGGTCGACGTACCGAGTTGCTGCCCGGACGTGAAGGACAGCGTCAAGTGGCAGTGGAAGAACGGCGCGTTCATCCGCTCGACGCTGTCCTGAGCGCCCGGCGGGGCACATCCGCACCCGCCCGGCCCGGACAGACGAAAACACCCTCCGCGCCGCGGAGGGTGTGACGCACGGGACGAATCGTGGCGCGGAGTGTTCGGAAAATCACACCGCGTCAGGGCCGTAGACCTCGACCTTGTCCGAAACCCGACGGACATGGATGCAGTCACCCGGACATTCCTTCGCCGAGTCGGTCACATCGCGCAGAAGGGGCAGCGGTACGGGCGTTGTGGCACCCACCGCCTGCAGGAGCTCGTCATCGGCACTCTTCACGTACGCCAGACCGTCGATGTCCAGCTCAAAGACCTCGGGGGCGTACTGGACGCAGATCCCGTCGCCGGTACAGAGATCCTGGTCGATCCAGACCTCAAGCGCCTCGCCGTCGGCTCCGGTCTCCTGCTGCACGGTCGTTTCTCCTGCCATTTTCTGCGTCGAGCGGACCGAAGACTGGGGAATCGGGCCAGCTCTGACGGGTGTTGAACACTTCGACCCTACCTCCGTCCGCTTCCCAATCATGTTCGGTGGGTATTCCCCTGGCGTGAGGGAGAGCGCAAGGGTGAAGATCGGACACACCCCTACAGTCTTTGTGATCTAGGGGTTTCAATCGACACCCACCCAGGTAGGGTCTGGAAGCGTCCAGCTCCCCTTGGAGGAGGTGAGGACCGTGGCAGCCCACGACGACGACATGAACCGCGGCATCCGCCCGGGAAGAGGGTCCGATGACCCCGCCGGGCAGATTGCCTACCTTGAGCAGGAGATCGCCGTCCTGCGACGCAAGCTCGCCGACTCTCCGCGGCATACGAGGATTCTCGAAGAGCGGATCGTCGAGTTGCAGACGAACCTGGCAGGCGTGTCCGCACAGAACGAGCGGCTCGCGAACACACTCCGTGAGGCCCGCGACCAGATCGTGGCCCTCAAGGAGGAGGTCGACCGGCTCGCACAGCCACCGGCCGGCTTCGGTGTCTTCCTCACGGCGAACGAGGACGGCACGGCGGACATCTTCACCGGGGGCCGCAAACTCCGGGTGAACGTCAGCCCCAGCGTGGAGCTCGAAGAGCTCAGGCGCGGCCAGGAAGTCATGCTCAACGAAGCTCTCAACGTGGTCGAGGCCATGGAGTACGAGAGCGTCGGCGACATCGTCACCCTCAAGGAGATCCTCGAGGACGGCGAGCGCGCCCTCGTGCAGGGGCACACCGACGAGGAACGGGTGGTCCGGCTCGCCGAACCACTCCTGGACGTCAACATCCGTCCCGGAGACGCCCTGCTCCTCGAACCCCGTTCCGGCTATGTCTACGAGATCGTCCCGAAGAGCGAGGTCGAGGAACTCGTCCTCGAAGAGGTCCCGGACATCGGCTACGAGCAGATCGGCGGTCTGGGCGGCCAGATCGAGATGATCCGCGACGCCGTCGAGCTCCCGTACCTCTACCCCGACCTCTTCAAGGAGCACGAACTGCGGCCGCCCAAGGGCGTCCTGCTCTACGGGCCCCCCGGATGCGGAAAGACGCTCATCGCCAAGGCCGTGGCCAACTCACTGGCCAAGAAGGTCGCCGAAGTGACCGGACAGGCCACCGGCAAGAGCTTCTTCCTCAACATCAAGGGCCCCGAGCTCCTGAACAAGTACGTCGGCGAGACCGAGCGGCAGATCCGCCTCGTCTTCCAACGCGCACGGGAGAAGGCCAGCGAGGGCACCCCCGTCATCGTCTTCTTCGACGAGATGGAATCCCTCTTCCGCACCCGGGGATCCGGCGTCAGCTCGGACGTGGAGAACACCATCGTCCCCCAGCTGCTCGCCGAGATCGACGGCGTGGAGGGCCTGCAGAACGTCGTGGTGATCGGCGCCTCGAACCGCGAGGACATGATCGACCCCGCCATCCTGCGGCCCGGCCGGCTCGACGTGAAGATCAAGATCGAACGTCCGGACGCCGAAGCGGCGAAGGACATCTTCCAGAAGTACCTCACCGAGCGCCTCCCCCTGCACCCCGAGGACGTCGGGGAGCACGGCGGCGACAGGGCGGCCACCGTCCACGGCATGATCCAGACAGCCGTGGAGCAGATGTACGCCGAATCGGAGGAGAACCGCTTCCTGGAGGTCACCTACGCCAACGGCGACAAGGAAGTCCTCTACTTCAAGGACTTCAACTCCGGCGCCATGATCGAGAACATCGTCGGCCGCGCCAAGAAGATGGCCATCAAGGACTTCCTGGAACACAGCCAGAAGGGCCTCCGCGTCTCCCATCTCCTCCAGGCATGCGTGGACGAGTTCAAGGAGAACGAGGACCTCCCCAACACCACCAACCCCGACGACTGGGCCAGGATCTCCGGAAAGAAGGGCGAACGGATCGTTTACATCCGCACGCTCATCACCGGAAAGCAGGGCGCGGACACCGGACGCTCCATCGACACAGTGGCCAACACCGGTCAGTACCTGTAAAAGACAGGGCGGCTGCGGGTCCCCTCCACGGGTACCCGCAGCCGACTGTTTTTCAGGACGAAGCCGGACCACAGCAATGACGCAAATGATCTCCCCACCAGCGCATAGGCGTTCTAGGCTCTTTCGTACCGCCGAGTCGCGCAGTGCGGGGACGGGCACCGCACACGCACCGGAGCGCCAGCGGTACTTGAGCAGCGCCCCCGACCGAGGGCGCCGCCGGGCAAGGAGGGCCGCATGACCGTACGGCGAGTAATGGGCATCGAGACGGAATACGGGATCTCCGTCCCCGGTCACCCCAACGCCAATGCCATGCTCACCTCGTCCCAGATCGTCAACGCCTACGCGGCGGCGATGCACCGGGCGCGCCGCGCCCGCTGGGACTTCGAGGAGGAGAACCCGCTGCGGGACGCGCGAGGCTTTGATCTCGCCCGGGAGACGGCCGACTCCAGCCAGCTCACCGACGAGGACATCGGCCTGGCCAATGTCATCCTCACCAACGGTGCACGGCTCTACGTCGACCACGCACACCCGGAGTACAGCGCCCCCGAAGTCACCAACCCCCGGGACGCCGTCCTGTGGGACAAGGCCGGCGAGCGGATCATGGCGGAGGCCGCGGAGCGCGCGGCCCAGCTCCCCGGCGCCCAGCCGATCCACCTGTACAAGAACAACACCGACAACAAAGGCGCCTCGTACGGCACGCACGAGAACTACCTGATGAAGCGGGAAACCCCCTTCTCGGACATCGTGCGGCACCTGACACCGTTCTTCGTCTCCCGCCAGGTCGTCACCGGAGCGGGCCGCGTCGGCATCGGCCAGGACGGACACGAGCACGGCTTCCAGCTCAGCCAGCGCGCCGACTACTTCGAGGTCGAGGTCGGCCTCGAGACCACCCTCAAGCGCCCCATCATCAACACCCGCGACGAGCCGCACGCCGATGCCGAGAAGTACCGCCGGCTGCACGTGATCATCGGGGACGCGAACCTCTCCGAGATCTCGACCTATCTCAAGCTCGGCACGACCGCGCTCGTCCTGTCCATGATCGAGGACGGCTTCATCGCCGTCGACCTGGCCGTCGACCAGCCCGTACGCACCCTCCACCAGGTCTCCCACGACCCGACCCTCAAGCGCCTGATCACGCTCCGCAGTGGACGCACACTCACCGCGGTGCAACTCCAGATGGAGTACTTCGAGCTGTCCCGCAAGTACGTCGAGGAGCGTTTCGGGGCCGACGTCGACGAACAGACCAAGGACGTCCTGCTGCGCTGGGAGGACACGCTCAACCGCCTGGAGAACGACCCGATGAGCCTCTCCGGAGAGCTCGACTGGGTCGCCAAGCGGGAACTCATGGAGGGCTACCGGCGCCGCGACGACCTCGACTGGGACGCCGCCCGGCTGCACCTGGTCGACCTCCAGTACGCCGACGTACGCGCCGAGAAGGGCCTCTACAACCGGCTGGCGGCCCGCGGCAAGATGAAGCGCCTGCTGGACGAGAGAGAGGTCGAGCGGGCCCGCACGAAGCCGCCGGAGGACACCCGGGCGTACTTCCGTGGCCGCTGCCTGGAGCAGTACGCCGACGACGTGGCGGCGGCATCCTGGGACTCGGTGATCTTCGATCTGCCGGGCCGGGATTCGCTCCAGCGCGTTCCAACCCTGGAGCCGCTTCGCGGAACGCGTAATCACGTCAAGGAACTCCTGGACCGCTGCCGCACGGCAGAGGACCTGGTCAGGGTCCTTTCGGGCCATTGATTTCCCTCCCGGACGGCACCGGCCGGACGGGGTGGAACGACCGGCGTAAGGGAATCATCGAGATGGCCCCCGTACGTTGGAGAAACTGCGGGGCCGATGTCGGACCCTGCTTGTAGGGTCTGATCAAGAACGTCGAACCGAGCGGGGTGAGGGTTATGGCGACCAAGGACACCGGCGGCGGACAGCAGAAGGCGACGCGTTCCACCGAGGAGGTCGAGGAGCAGACGCAGGACGCACAGGCGACCGACGACCTCAAGGAACGCCAGGAAAAGCTGAGCGACGATGTCGACTCGGTTCTTGACGAAATCGACGATGTACTCGAGGAGAATGCCGAGGACTTCGTTCGAAGTTTCGTTCAGAAGGGTGGCGAGTAGCCTTCGAATCGTAGGTGACGGGGGCCTCGCGATTGGGAAACAGGGAAGGCGTGAAGTGCTGCTCGCGGTGCAAGCAATCCAGGCCGCGAGCAGCCTTCGCCAAGAACAAAGCGGCCCGTGACGGGCTGCAGGCCTACTGCCGAGAGTGTTGGGCGGAGTATCACCAAACTCGCCAGCTGGCCAAGGGCAGGAATGTCAGGCCCAGGGTGAAGGTGCCCGAAGGCCACAAGCACTGCCGAAGCTGTGGGGAAATCAAGCCGCACAGCGGCTGGCATCGCAATGCGACCGCCTCCGACGGGCTCGCGACGTGTTGCAAGGCATGTAAGGCGGCCAAGGGGCCGCGCCGGACACCTGAAGCGCAGCTACGGTCTCACCGAGGCTCAGCGGGACGACATGGTCGCCTCTCAAAAGGGGCTCTGCGTGATCTGCTTGAAAGCTCCTGCAGTTCATGTGGATCACTGCCACAAGACGGGTAGTGTCCGTGGCGTACTGTGCTTCAACTGCAATTCGGCCATCGGCAAGTTGGGAGACGATCCCGACGCTGTTCGTCGGGCTGCCGCCTACCTGGAGGGAAACGCGTGGAAGCCAACACTCGTAGCACCGGGCGTCTACCGGCTGCCTTCCTGACGCCCGGGTCGTCGTCCTTCATGGACTTCCTGTCCGAGCATCAGCCGGAGATGCTCCCGGGCAAGCGGCAACTGCCGCCCGTCCAGGGCGTCATCGAGGCCCCGCACGGCACGACGATCGTGGCCGTCACCTTCCCCGGCGGGGTCGTCCTCGCCGGCGACCGGCGGGCCACGATGGGGAACGTCATCGCGCAGCGCGACATCGAGAAGGTCTTCCCGGCCGACGAGTACTCGGCGGTGGGCATCGCCGGTACGGCGGGTCTGGCCGTCGAGATGGTGAAGCTGTTCCAGCTGGAGCTGGAGCACTTCGAGAAGGTGGAGGGCGCGCAGCTCTCCCTGGAGGGCAAGGCGAACCGCCTGTCCACGATGATCCGTTCCAATCTCGGCATGGCCATGCAGGGCCTTGCCGTGGTTCCCCTCTTCGCCGGGTTCGACGTGGACCGGAACAAGGGCCGCATCTTCTCGTACGACGTCACCGGCGGCCGCTCCGAGGAGCAGGGCTACGCGGCCACGGGCTCCGGCTCGGTCTTCGCGCGCAGCGCGATGAAGAAGCTCTACGCCAAGGATCTGACGGAGGACCAGGCCACGACGCTGGTCATCCAGGCCCTCTACGACGCGGCCGACGACGACTCGGCGACCGGTGGTCCCGATGTCGCGCGCCGGATCTACCCGATCGTCACCGTGATCACCGAGAGCGGCTTCCGCCGGCTCACCGACGAGGAATCCTCCGAGATCGCCCGCTCGATCCTGGAGCGGCGACTCGTGCAGCCCGACGGCCCGCGTGCCGCGCTGCTCTGAGACCGGCTTCTTCCTTCCAGGTGATCCAGTGACTTCGACAGAAAGGGACGGATAGCCGGTGTCGACTCCGTTCTATGTCTCACCCCAGCAGGCGATGGCCGACCGTGCGGAGTATGCCCGCAAGGGCATCGCCCGTGGCCGCAGCCTTGTCGTGCTGCAGTATGCCGACGGCATCGTGTTCGTCGGCGAGAACCCGTCCCGCGCGCTGCACAAGTTCAGCGAGATCTATGACCGGATCGGCTTCGCGGCCGCCGGTAAGTACAACGAGTACGAGAATCTGCGGATCGGCGGGGTGCGCTACGCCGACCTGCGTGGCTACACGTACGACCGTGCCGATGTGACGGCCCGTGGTCTCGCGAACGTGTACGCCCAGACGCTGGGCACGATCTTCTCGTCGGCGGCGGAGAAGCCGTACGAGGTGGAGCTGGTGGTCGCCGAGGTCGGGGAGACGCCCGAGGGTGACCAGATCTACCGGCTGCCGCACGACGGTTCGATCGTGGACGAGCACGGTTCGGTGGCCGTCGGTGGCAACGCCGAGCAGATCAGCACCTATCTGGACACCCAGCATCGGGACGGGATGTCGCTGGCGGAGGCGCTGAAGCTGGCCGTCCAGTCGTTGTCCCGGGAGCCGGGTGGTGGTGAGCGGGAGATTCCGGCGGAGCGGCTGGAGGTCGCGGTGCTGGACCGGTCGCGCCCGCAGCAGCGGAAGTTCAAGCGGATCGTCGGTCGTCAGCTGGCCCGGTTGCTGGAGGCCGGGGGAGCGGAGACCGCGGCGGAGGCCGAGGACGCCGAGGACGAGTGACGAGGAGCGGCGTCGGCGGGTGAGGTGGTGGTTCGGTCTCGCGTCCGTCGGTGCTCGTACGGAAGGGGTCGCCCCGGTGCATACCGGTGCGGCCCCTTCCGCGTGGGGCGTGTACCTGCGTGTCCCTGTGCGCGGGCACGGTGAGGGACCCGTGTCCGGTGGGCCGGGGCCGTCGAGTGTGGCGTCTACGGGCCTGGTGGGGCCGTGGAGCCTCGTACGACCAGTTCCACGGGGATGTCCTCCTGTGGGGGTGTGCGGCCGTCCAGGACGGCCAGGAGGGCTTTCATGCCCTGTTCGCCGAAGCGTTCCGCGTCCAGGCGGACCGTCGTGAGTTCCGGGTCGAGGGCGCGGGCCAGGGCGAGGTCGTCCAGGCCGGTGATGGAGATGTCGTCGGGGATGCGCAGGCAGAGGCGGCGGGCGGCCTTGTAGGCGCCCGCGGCGAGTTTGTCGTCGTCGCAGATCACGGCGGTGGGGCGGGGTCCCGGGGCGGAGAGGGCGGTCTGGGTCGCGGCCAGGGCGTCCTCGAAGGAGATGGGTGCCCGTGCGATGCGCAGGCTGGTTCCGGGGACCTCGCAGAGGCAGGAGGCCAGTTCCCGGCCGCGGACCTCGAAGGTCCAGGAGGCGATGTCGGCCGCGAGGTGCAGGAAGCGGCGGTGGCCCAGGTCCAGGAGGTGGCCGGTGACCTGGCGTACGCCGTCCCTGATGTCGAGGTTGACGGTGGCCGCGCCCTGGCTGCCGGCGGGGTCGCTGTCGAGCATGACCAGGGGGAGCTGGTCGCCGCGGATGGCGGTGAGGGCGTCGGCGGCCATGGAGGAGGCGATGACGCCGTCGAGGGCGGCCTGGGCGGAGCCGAAGGGGTCGCGGGCGGGTCCGATGCCTTCGGGGGAGGGGTACAGGACGAGGCCGAAGCCGTGTTCGGAGGCCACGCGGGCGGCGCCGGTGTAGACGCCGGCGAAGAATTCCGTGGTGAGGGCGGGGACCACGAGGAGGACGGTGCGGGTGCGGCCGAGGCGGAGGTTGCGGGCGGCCAGGTTGGGGCGGTAGCCGAGTTCCTGGGCGGCTTCCCGGACGCGCTCGGCGGTCGTCGCGGAGACCCGGCCGCGCCACTTGTCGCCCAGGACCAGGGAGACCGCCGCCTGGGAGACCCCGGCGGCCTGGGCGACGTCCCGGCTCGTGGGGCGCGTGCTACCTCTTGCCACCGTCGGCCTGCTCCTTCGTCTGGACTCCCGGACAGCGCACATGGTACGTATGGAGAAGGACGTTATACGTAACACGTAAGCGTCGCGCACTACGAGAAGGGCTCGACATGGCCGCGGGATACCTGGAGATCCTCAGGGCGAGGCACGCCGCCCGGCTGCTCGTCGGCACGCTCGTGGGGCGGCTGCCGAACGCGACCGCGGCCATCGCCGTCGTGCTGTTCGTCCGGGCCGAGGGCGGCACGTACAGCCTGGCGGGCGTGCTCGCCGCGGTGTACGGGGTGGCCAACGCGGTGGGGCAGCCGCTGCTGGGACGGCTGGTGGACCTGCGGGGGCAGCCGCGGGTGCAGCTGCCGGCGGCGCTCGTCTCGGCCCTGGGGATGGGTGTGTTCGCCTTCGTCGGGACGGACCGGACGGCGCTCGCCTGCGCCGCCATGGCCGTGGCCGGACTCTTCACGCCACCCCTGGAGGGCGGCCTGCGGGCGTTGTGGCCCTCCGTCCTGCGCGAGGAGGAGCAGGTCCACACCGCGTACGCGATGGACGCCGTGGCCCAGGAAGTCATGTTCACCGTCGGCCCGTTGCTGGTGACGCTGTGCGCCGCGCTCTGGTCCCCCCGTGCCGCTCTGCTGATCCTCGCCGTGATCGGGGTCCTGGGCGCCCTCTCGGTGGTTCTCTCGCCGCCCTCGCGCGCGTGGCGTTCGGCTCCGCGGGAGGCGCACTGGCTGGGGGCGCTGCGCTCCCCGGGACTGCTGGCCCTGCTGGCGGCCTTCCTGTTCGTCGGGATCGCGCTCGGCTCGATCACGGTCGCCGCGCTCTCGTACGCCGACGGGCACGGCGGGGACGCGGTGTACGGCTGGCTGATGGCGGGCATCGGGCTGGGCGCGCTGCTGGGCGGTCTGGTCTACGGAGCGCGTTCGTGGGGCGGGGCTCCGGAGCGGCGACTGCGGGTGCTCGTGGGCCTTCTGGCGGTGTGTTACCTCCCGCTGACGCTGGTGCCCGGGCCGGTGGCGATGACGGCTCTGGCCACGCTCGCCGGAGTGTTCCTCGCGCCCTGTATCGCCTGCGCCTTCGTGCTGGTGGACCGGCACGCGCCGGCGGGGACGGTCACCGAGGCCTTCTCCTGGCTCGTGACGACGTTCACGGTGGGCGCGTCGGTCGGAACGGGCCTCGCGGGGCCGGTCGTCGAGTGGGGCGGGGCGGCCCGGGGGTTCGCCGTTCCGGGGGTCGCGGGCGTCGCCGCGCTGGTGGTTCTGCTGGCCACGGGTCGGGTCCTCGCGGCCACCGGCTCGGGAGCGGTTGTCGCGGCCTCATCGGAAAATGATCCAAACCGTGCCGTCGAACCCCGTTTCAGCTCAGGGGATCGGGCGTAATGTTCAGTCATGGACCGCCGCATTTTCGGGCTGGAGAACGAGTACGGCGTCACGTGTACGTTCAGGGGACAGCGCCGCCTGTCTCCCGACGAGGTGGCGCGGTACCTCTTCCGCCGTGTCGTGTCATGGGGCCGCAGCAGCAATGTCTTTCTGCGGAACGGCGCCCGCCTCTATCTCGACGTGGGATCACATCCGGAATACGCGACACCCGAATGTGACAACGTGACGGAACTCGTCACCCACGACAAGGCCGGCGAGCGCATTCTCGAAGGACTCCTGGTGGACGCCGAAAGACGCCTGCACGAGGAAGGAATCGCGGGCGACGTCTATCTGTTCAAGAACAACACCGACTCTGCGGGCAACTCCTACGGGTGCCACGAGAACTATCTGGTGGCCCGGCACGGGGAGTTCTCCCGGCTCGCGGACATCCTCATTCCGTTCCTCGTCACGCGGCAGCTGCTGTGCGGCGCCGGCAAGGTGCTGCAGACGCCGCGCGGTGCCGTGTACTGCGTGAGTCAGCGGGCCGAGCACATCTGGGAGGGTGTCAGTTCCGCGACGACCCGCTCCCGGCCCATCATCAACACGCGTGACGAGCCGCACGCGGACGCCGAGCGTTACCGGCGGCTGCACGTCATCGTCGGCGACTCGAACATGTCCGAGACGACCATGCTCCTGAAGGTCGGTGCCACCGACCTCGTCCTGCGCATGATCGAGGCGGGCACCGTCATGCGCGACCTCACGCTGGAGAACCCGATCCGGGCGATCCGTGAGGTCAGTCACGACATCACCGGCCGGCGCAAGGTGCGTCTGGCCAGCGGCCGTGAGGCCTCCGCCCTCGAGGTGCAGCGCGAGTACTACGAGAAGGCCGTGGACTTCGTCGAGCGCCGCGGCATCCGTACCGGAACCGTCGACCAGGTGCTGGAACTGTGGGGCCGGGTGCTCGACTCGATCGAGGCCGAGGACCTCGACCGGATCGGCACCGAGATCGACTGGGTCATGAAGTACCAGCTCATCGAGCGGTACCGGGCCAAGCACAACATGACCATGTCAAACCCGCGGGTCGCGCAGATAGACCTCGCCTATCACGACATCCACCGTCGTCGTGGCCTCTACTACCTGTTGGAGAGGAAGGGGC
Organism: Streptomyces sp. NPDC002580; assembly: GCF_042889485.1. Lineage (NCBI taxonomy): Bacteria > Bacillati > Actinomycetota > Actinomycetes > Kitasatosporales > Streptomycetaceae > Streptomyces > Streptomyces sp. NPDC002580. Next base: position 204,851 of record NZ_JBIAQZ010000006.1, read on the forward strand.
AAGCCGCTCGGATCTGCAACGATTTGAAGATCTTCGAGGGCAAGTCGGTGCCGCCGCAGACGACTCGGGCGCGGCTGCGCGGCGACTTCATCCGGCGGGCGCAGGAGCAGCGCCGGGACTTCACGGTCGACTGGGTCCATCTGAAGCTGAACGACCAGGCACAACGCACGGTGTTGTGCAAGGACCCGTTCCGATCGGTGGACGACCGGGTGGAGAAGCTCATCGCCGGAATGTGAGCCGGGCGTTCCGCGAGTGAGGCGGAACGCAACGCGGGGCGCCGTACGTTTTCCGTACGGCGCCCTTCTCACGTCGTAGAGTTGCGCGCACGCCATCAACAAGATCGACCGATACGAGGCCCCCACCGTGCGCCGACGCTCACTCCTTCTCACCGTTCCCGCTGGACTGGTCACACTCGCCGGATGCGGTGACGACGGCAAGTCAGACACGGCCAAGTCCAGCAGCGCGTCGCCCTCGGCGTCCGCCGCGGCCTCCGCTCCGCCCCCGCCGAAGATCGTCGACGGGCCGCTGCCGGCGATCACCGCCGGTACGAAGTTCGGGGAGAAGCCGACCGTCGCCAAGGGCACCGGTGAGCCGTCGAAGGACCTCGCGGTCAGGACGGTCATCGCGGGCAACGGCACGACGGTCGCGGAGAACGACTACATCCAGGCCAACTACCTCGGCCAGATCTGGGCCACGGCGAAGGTCTTCGACAACTCCTACGACCGTAAGACGCCGCTGGTCATCCAGCTCGCGCAGGGCGGCATCATCGACGGCTGGCGTTACGGCCTGATCGGCAAGAAGGCCGGCAGCCGCGTCGAGATGGCCGTCCCGCCGACCTGGGGCTACGGCAAGCAGGGCAACGCGCAGGCGGGCATCAAGGGCACGGACACGATCGTGTTCGTCGTGGACATCGAGAACACGTTCAACTCCAAGAGCTCCGCCAAGGGGAAGGACGTCCCGCAGAACGACGCCGCGCTGCCGAAGGTCGGCACGAACACGGACGGCAAGGCCCCCAAGATCACGATCCCGGCGAAGACGGACGCTCCCACGAAGCTGGTGGCGAACTACGTGATCGAGGGTGACGGCGAGGAGGTCAAGGCCGACAGCAGCATCCTGGTGCAGTACGAGGGCGTGCTCTGGGACACCGGCAAGGAGTTCGACTCCACGTACTCGCGGGGTCAGCTGACGTCGTTCGGGCTGCAGCAGGTCGTCAAGGGCTGGGCGCAGGGGCTGACCGGCAAGAAGGTGGGCAGTCGCGTCCTCATCGTGATCCCGCCGAAGCTGGGCTACGGCGACAACCCGCCGAGCGGCAGCGGCATCAAGAAGGACTCCACGCTCGTCTTCTCGGTCGACATCCTGGCGAAGATGTGACCCGTCTTTGATGTAAGACTGTCCGCGTTGCCCATACGTACACAAGCAGGAGCAAAGACGTGAGCATCGAGAAGCCCGAGATCGATTTCCCCGAGGGCGAGCCGCCGGTCGACCTCGAGATCAAGGACGTATGGGAGGGTGACGGCCCCGAGGCCAAGTCGGGTCAGAACGTCACGGTGCACTACGTGGGTGTGGCGTTCAGCACGGGTGAGGAGTTCGACGCGAGCTGGAACCGTGGGGAGCCGTTCCGTTTCCCGCTCGGTGGCGGCCGTGTCATCAAGGGCTGGGACCAGGGCGTACAGGGCATGAAGGTCGGCGGTCGTCGCCGGCTGACCATCCCCGCGCACCTCGCCTACGGCAACCAGAGCCCGACCCCGGCGATCCAGCCGGGTGAGACCCTGATCTTCGTGGTCGACCTGCTCGGAGTCTGACCTTAAAGAGATCAGATCTGATCGTCGAGGGCCCATGCCTGTCCGGGCATGGGCCCTCGGCTTTTGCCGCGGCACGTCGGAGCGGTACGGTCATCGGTCGGAAGCACCATAGGAAGGGCGTCGATGGCCATTGCCAAGGCCGAGCGGCTGATGAACCTCGCACTGTGTCTGCTCGGGACGCGGCGGCCGCTCAGCAAGCGCGAACTCCGCGAGTCCATCGAGGCGTATCTGGAAGCAGGGTCGGACGACTCCTTCAACCGGATGTTCGAACGGGACAAGGACGACCTGCGCGAGCTGGGCCTGGTCATCGAGACGGTGGAGAACCTCGACGGCGAGGTCGGCTATCTCGCCCGCCGCGACAGCAACCGTCTGCCGCCCATCACCCTCGACGCAGAGGAGGCCGCCGCCCTCGGGCTGGCCGCGAAGGTCTGGCAGCAGGCCCGGCTGGCCGGTGCCGCGAGCGGGGCGCTCCAGAAGCTGCGGGCCGCGGGTCTGCCCGAGGACGTGGACCCCTACGAGGCGCACGGTGCCCTGGAGCCGCACATCCCCGTCCACGAAGCGGCCTTCGAACCCCTGATGCTGGCCTGCCGCGACCGCCGCCCGGTCGTCTTCGACTACCGCAAGGCCACGGCCGTGCGCCCTGAGACCCGGCACGTCGAGCCCTGGGCCCTGGAGTGCTGGCGCGGCCACTGGTACCTCGCGGGCTGGGACCGCGACCGCGCCGCCGAGCGCGTCTTCCGGCTCTCCCGGATCACCGGCAAGGTCCGCGCGCGTACGGGGAAGTACACCGTCGAGGTGCCCGATGTCGTCACCGTGCGGGAGACGGTGGCCGGCTGGGCGGGGGAGATCGCCGACCGTTCCGCGCTGATCCGGCTGCGCAGCGGCGCGGGCTACCCACTGCGGGCCAAGGCCGTCTCCGTACGGGAACTGGGCGAGGGATGGGACGAGTTGGAGATTCCGTACGGGCACGGCCTGGACGCCTGGCTCGTGGAGTTCGGGCCGGACGTGGTCGTCGTTGAGCCCGCCGAACTGCGGGCCGAAGTGGTCGACCGGCTGCGCGCCGTGGCCAAGGGCTGAGGGGAACGTCAAGAACGTGGCAGGAAAACCGGCCAGGCCCACGAACGCGCTCGACCAGACGCGGCGGATGCTCTCCCTGGTGACCTATCTGCGCGAGCGCCCCGGAGCGCGCATCGGCGATGTGGCCCGCGCCTTCGGGATCACCGAGGACGAGCTGATCTCCGACCTCGACGTGCTGCCGCTGTGCGGGACGAGCTTCCGGGGCGGCGATCTGCTCGACATCGACACCGACGGCGACCGGATCTGGTGGCACAACCCCGACGACGTCGCCGCGCCGCTGCGGATCGCCGCCGACGAGGCGACCGCGCTCCTGGTGGCCGCCCGCGCGGTGTCCACCCTGCCCGGGCTGCGCGAGGGCGACCGGCAGGCGCTGCTGCGGGCCACCGCGAAGGTGGAGGCCGCCTCGGGGGAGGCGGCGGGCGCCAGTTCCCGGCTGTCGGTGACGTTCGAGTCCGAGGGCGGTGTCTTCGCCGACGTGGACCGGGCGATCTCCGAGCGGCGCCGGCTGTGGATCCGCTACTACTCGCCCTCGCGGGACGAGCTGAGCGAGCGCGAGATCGATCCGATCCGCCTGGTCAGCGTCGGGCACACCTATGTCGAGGCGTGGTGCCGCCGCTCCGAGGCGCGCCGCACCTTCCGGCTCGACCGGGTCGCCGAGATCCGCATCCTGGACGAGCCGTCCGCACCGCCCGAGATCGAGCTGCGGGACCTCTCCGAGGGGCTGGTCCAGCCCGCGGCCGAGGATCCCGAGGTGGTCGTCGAGGTCGGGCCGGGCGGGCGCTGGGTCGCCGAGTACTACCCGCACGACAGCGCGGACGAGCTGCCGGACGGCGGGCTGCGCATCTCCCTGCGGACCCCCGATCCCACGTCGCTGCGGCGGCTGGCCCTGCGTCTCGGCGGTGACGGCCGGATCGTCTCGCCGCAGGACCTCGCGGACAGCGCCCGGAGCGCGGCCCGCGAGGCACTCGCCGCCTACGACGGGCTCGAAGGGGCTGAGGACGGACCGTACGAGGGGCGGGAGCAAGGGCTTTGAACAGGTCGTCGATGTCCGGGGTGCGGGGCGGGCCGGGTGGTCCGGAGAAGCCGGGTGCCGGGTGGGCGGGAACGCCGGGACGGACGGGAGCGCCCTCGGGGGCGCCCGAGGTGTCGGTCGTGACGGCCTTCGCGGGGATGCGCAGAGTCGTCGAGGTCCTGTTCAGGGCCGCCTGTCCCGACTGCCGGGCCGGCTTCGAGCTCAGGCCCGGAGCCCTGCGCCTGGCCATCGGCGCCAGCAGCAGGACCACGTTCTACTCCTTCACCTGCCCCGAATGCGGTTCCGCCGTCCGCAAGCCCGCGGGGGAGCGCATCGTCGAGCTCCTCACCGGGGGCGGGGTCCGCACCCTGCGGCTGCACTCCACCCTCTAGGGTCGACGTCATGTTCTGGCCGATGTTTGCGATCGCCGCGGGTTTCCTGGGAATCACCGTTCTCGGAGTGCTCGCCGTCCGTGTCTTCCTGGAAGCGGAGCGTCTGGGCAGTCAGGTGGCCGACTCCGCGCGCCGTATCAACAGAGCCGCCGAGGACCTGGAGCGGGCCGCCGTCGGAGCCGCCCGCTCTATGGACGCGGTATGAGTCGTTCCATGGATACGCAATGAGCCGCTTCGGCCTGTCAACTTCTCATCGAGGACAGGTACGCTCAAGGTCGCGGCCCGGATAACGAGGCGCGAGCCGCGACCTGGGAGTACGCACAGGGATTGCTCCGCGTTCACCCCTGAGCGCTACGATCGCTGGCGACACGACGATCGGACAGGTGTCCGACCGATCGGACAGCACCCCACGACCATGCAGCCTCGGTGAGAAGGTAAAGACTTATGTTCGGAAGGCTCGGAGCTCCCGAGATCATTCTCATCCTCGTCGTCATCATCCTGCTGTTCGGCGCGAAGAAGCTTCCGGACATGGCGCGCTCCCTCGGCAAGTCCGCCCGGATCCTCAAGAGCGAGGCGAAGGCGATGAAGGACGAGGGCAGCAACCCGGCTCCGGCCGGCCCGCCCAGCACCGACGAGCAGCCCCCGGCGCAGCGCACCATCCAGGCGGCCCCCGGCGACGTGACCAGCTCCCGCCCGGTCAACGAGCCGACGGACACGACCCAGCGCTGACGCAGGGCCGGTGACGTCCGGCCCGCCGCATGAGATGAGGATGTGGGTTGCTCAAGTCTGCCCGCGACACGGAGAAGGACCCCGAGGGTCGGATGCCCCTCGTGGATCACCTTCGCGAGCTCCGCAACCGGCTCGTGAAGAGCTTGCTGGCGATCGTCATCGGGATGATCGTCTCGGCCTTCTTCTACAAGAACATCATGGAGTTCTTCACGAACCCCATCCTTGACGCCGTGGGGTGCGAGTACAGCTTCTCCGATCTGGCGAAGAGCACCGACACCGTGCAGTGCGCCCGCATCGTGCAGAACGGTCTGCTCAGTCCGTTCACGCTGGCACTGACGGTGTCGATGTCGGCCGGTGTCGTGCTGGCGGCCCCGGTGTGGCTCTACCAGCTCTGGGCTTTCGTCGCGCCCGGTCTGCACCGTGACGAGAAGAAGTACGCGCTCGGCTTCGTCGCCGCGGGCGTCCCCCTCTTCGTCGCCGGCGCCTACTTCGCGTACTGGACGCTGCCCAAGATGGCGTCGGTCATGCTGGAGTTCTCGATCATCGGCAGCGACAACCAGCTTCCGCTCGACGACCTGTTGCAGCTCATCATGCGGATGATCCTCGTCTTCGGGATCTCCTTCGAGCTTCCGCTGCTGCTGGTCATGCTGAACTTCGGCGGTGTCCTCTCGGGGAAGCGGATGGCGGGCTGGTGGCGCGCGATGGTCATCGGCATCACGCTCTTCGCGGCGATCGCCACGCCCAGCACCGACCCCGTCTCCATGCTGGCTCTGGCGGGGCCGATCTGGATCCTGTACTTCGTCGCCACGGGCGTGTCCCTGATGAACGACCGGCGTCGTGCCCGCCGCGCGGCGGAGGGCCCCGCCGACGACGAGGCCTCCGACCTCGACCTCACCCCCGAGGACATCGGCGAGGCCGAGTCCGTGACGGCCGGCCGGACCCTTCCGGAGCAGGCGAACTCGGAGCGGGTCAACGGTTATGACGACGTGACCTGACGAGGCCCGGAACCTCGTAGGGTCGGGCGATGACCAGCGAGATCACCCTCTTCGTCAACCCCACCGCGGGCCGCGGCCGGGGCGCCCGCGCGGCGCAGCCGGCCGCTTCCGCGTTGCGGGCCGCGGGATTCTCCGTGCGGACCGTCCTCGGCGAGGACGCGGCGGACGGCCTCACGCGGGCGCGGGAGGCCGTCGAGGCCGGCACCGGCGCCCTCGTCGCGGTCGGCGGCGACGGCATGGCGAACCTCGCCCTGCAGGCCGTCGCCGGCACCCGCACCCCGCTCGGCCTGGTCGCCGTCGGAACCGGCAACGACTTCGCGCGGGCCCTGGGGGTGCCCGTACGCGACCCGGCGGCCGCCGGGCGGCTGATCGCCGAGGCACTCAAGGGCGACCGGGTGCAGGACGTCGACCTGGGCCGGGTGAACGGCAGCTGGTTCGGCACCGTCCTCGCCTCCGGTTTCGACTCCCGGGTCAACGACCGCGGCAACCGGATGCGGCTGCCCGTCGGCCGCTTCAGGTACGACCTCGCCATGCTCGCCGAACTGGCGGCGTTCCGGCCCGTCCCGTACCGCCTCACGCTGGACGACGGCGCGACCCGCGAGATCGACGCGACGCTCGTGGCCGTCGGCAACGGATCGTCGTACGGCGGCGGCATGCGGATCTGCCCCGGCGCCGACCTCGGTGACGGACTGTTCGACATCACGGTGGTCGGCGACTGCAGCCGTACGACGCTGCTCAAGGTGTTCCCCAAGGTGTACCGGGGTACCCACGTCGACCATCCCGTGGTGAGCACCTACCGGGCGTCCCGTGTCGAGCTCGTCGCGGAGGGCGTCACCGGATACGCGGACGGTGAGCCGCTCGGGCCGCTGCCGCTGACCGCGGAGTGCATACCGGCCGCGGTGCGCGTCGCACTTCCCTGAGCTGCGGTGATCCAAGGTTTCACGGGGTCCGATCCGGATAATGATCGTCCTCATGTCAGTGGCTCCCGGTAGTCTCGAAAGCACGATGACAGAGGACCTCTCACCGGCCGAGCGGTACGCGGCAGCACGCAGGCGCGCTGCCGAGCAGGCCACCGCGCTCGCCCCCTTCCGCGAGATGTACGACTTCGGCCTCGACCCCTTCCAGATCGAGGCCTGCAAGGCGCTCGAAGCGGGCAAGGGCGTCCTGGTGGCCGCGCCCACCGGCTCGGGCAAGACGATCGTCGGCGAGTTCGCCGTCCACCTCGCCCTCCAGCAGGGCAAGAAGTGCTTCTACACCACGCCGATCAAGGCGCTGTCCAACCAGAAGTACGCCGACCTGTGCCGCCGCTACGGCGCGGACAAGGTCGGCCTGCTCACCGGCGACAACAGCGTCAACTCCGAGGCGCCGGTGGTCGTCATGACCACCGAGGTCCTGCGCAACATGCTGTACGCGGGCTCGCAGACGCTCCTCGGACTCGGCTACGTGGTGATGGACGAGGTGCACTACCTCTCCGACCGCTTCCGCGGCGCCGTCTGGGAGGAAGTGATCATCCACCTCCCCGAGTCGGTGACCCTGGTGTCACTGTCGGCGACGGTGTCGAACGCGGAGGAGTTCGGCGACTGGCTGGACACCGTGCGCGGCGACACCCAGGTGATCGTCTCCGAGCACCGACCCGTCCCGCTGTTCCAGCACGTGCTGGCCGGACGGCGGATGTACGACCTGTTCGAGGAGGGCGAGGGCCAGCGGAAGGCCGTCAACCCCGACCTCACCCGCATGGCGCGGATGGAGGCCAGCCGGCCCTCGTACCAGGACCGCAGACGGGGCCGCGCGATGCGGGAGGCCGACCGGGAGCGTGAGCGCAGGCAGCGGTCGCGCATCTGGACACCGGGCCGTCCCGAGGTCATCGAGCGGCTCGACGCCGAAGGACTGCTGCCCGCCATCACGTTCATCTTCAGCCGCGCGGCCTGCGAGGCCGCCGTGCAGCAGTGCCTGCACGCCGGACTGAGGCTGAACGACGACGCGGCCCGCGCGCGGGTCCGTGAACTCGTCGAGGAGCGCACCGCCTCCATCCCGGACGAGGACCTGCACGTCCTCGGCTACTTCGAGTTCCTGGAGGGCCTGGAGCGCGGCATCGCGGCCCACCACGCGGGCATGCTGCCCACCTTCAAGGAGGTCGTCGAGGAGCTCTTCGTCCGCGGCCTCGTCAAGGCCGTGTTCGCGACGGAGACCCTGGCGCTGGGCATCAACATGCCCGCGCGCTCGGTGGTGTTGGAGAAGCTCGTCAAGTGGAACGGCGAGCAGCACGCCGACATCACCCCCGGCGAGTACACCCAGCTGACCGGCCGGGCCGGCCGCCGCGGCATCGACATCGAGGGCCACGCGGTCGTGCTGTGGCAGCGCGGCTTCAGTCCCGAGCACCTGGCGGGACTCGCGGGCACCCGCACCTATCCGCTGCGCTCCAGCTTCAAGCCGTCGTACAACATGGCGGTGAACCTGGTCGAGCAGTTCGGGCGGCACCGTTCGCGCGAGCTCCTGGAGACGTCCTTCGCGCAGTTCCAGGCCGACAAGTCGGTCGTCGGGATCTCCCGGCAGGTGCAGCGCAACGAGGAAGGCCTCGAGGGCTACAAGGAGTCCATGACCTGCCACCTCGGGGACTTCGACGCGTACATGGGGCTGCGTCGTGAACTCAAGGACCGGGAGACCGAGCTGGCCCGCCAGGGGGTGTCGCAGCGCCGGGCCGAAGCGGCCGTCGCCCTGGAGAAGCTGAAGCCGGGTGACGTGATCCACGTGCCGACCGGCAAGTACGCCGGACTCGCCCTGGTGCTCGATCCCGGGCTGCCCGCCGGCCGGTCCAACGGCCACCGCGGGTTCGAGCAGCACGACGGTCCGCGCCCGCTGGTGCTCACCGCCGAACGCCAGGTGAAGCGGCTGGCGTCGATGGACTTCCCGGTGCCGGTCGAGGCCCTCGACCGGATGCGGATCCCCAAGTCGTTCAACGCTCGCTCGCCGCAGTCCCGGCGGGATCTGGCGTCCGCCCTGCGGACCAAGGCCGGGCACATCGTCCCGGACCGGCACCGAAAGAAGCGCGCGGAGGCGGCCGACGACCGTGAGATCGCGCGGATGCGCACGGCGATCCGCGCGCACCCCTGCCACGGGTGCAGCGACCGTGAGGACCACGCCCGTTGGGCCGAGCGCTACCACCGTCTGCAGCGGGACACCACGCAGCTGGAGCGCCGCATCGAGGGGCGGACGAACACCATCGCCCGCACCTTCGACCGGATCGTCGCCCTGCTCACCGAGCTGGACTACCTGCGCGGCAACGAGGTCACCGAGCACGGCAAGCGGCTCGCCCGGCTGTACGGCGAACTCGACCTGCTGGCCAGCGAATGTCTGCGGGCCGGTGTCTGGGACGGGCTCAGCCCCGCCGAACTGGCCGCCTGCGTATCGGCGTTGGTCTACGAGTCCCGGGTCGCCGACGACGCGATGGCGCCGAAGGTGCCCTCCGGCAAGGCCAAGGCCGCGCTCGGCGAGATGGTGAGCATCTGGGGCCGTCTCGACGCCCTGGAGGAGGACTTCGGGATCAGCCAGACCGAGGGGGTCGGCCAGCGGGAGCCGGACCTCGGTTTCGCCTGGGCCGCCCACGAGTGGGCGTCCGGCAAGGGCCTCGACGAGGTGCTGCGTGAGGCCGAGATGCCCGCCGGCGACTTCGTGCGCTGGTGCAAGCAGGTCATCGACGTCCTCGGTCAGATCGCGGCAGCCGCGCCCGTCTCGGGCGGCGAGAAGTCGACGGTCGCGAAGAACGCGCGCAAGGCGGTCGACGCCCTGCTGCGCGGGGTGGTGGCCTACTCGTCGGTGGGCTGAGCCCGCGCGCTCGGCAGGCCCGGTGGTTCGGCCGGTGGTGCTCCGCTTCCCGTCGGGGAGGCGGGGCACCACCGGCTTTCGCGTCTCCTGCCCTGGCGTCGAGAACACCGGTGCCCGTGTTTCCTGCCGGGGCGGTGGACACCGCCGACGTCCGAGTCCTCCCGCGCGGGAGGCCGGGCAATCGCGGGCGTCCGTGTCCCTCGTCGGGAAGCTGGGGAGCACCACCGGTGCCACTGTTCCCGTGCGGTGGGTGGGGATCTCCGGCGTCGTCGGCGGGTGAAGAGCACTGGGCCTCATCGCCCCTGATCCGGGGGCGCGCCGGCTGGCCCCCGGTCGTCGCCGGGTGTTTCAGCGGCCCGCGTGGTGGCGCAGGTAGGCGCGCCAGCCGCCGTGCTCCGTGATGTCGGGAGCGTCGGCCAGCGCGCCCGGTTCGCACAGGAATCCCGGCACATGGCTGCCGTCGGCCAGTTCGACGCTGCCCAGCGTCATCGGGCGGGGGAGCGCCGCCAGCAGTCGTCCGAGGCCGTCCGCCGGGAGGCTCCACACCTCGGTCTCGACGGCGCCGCCGCCCTCCCCGACATGGACCAGCCCCGGCTTCGGCGGGGTGGTGGCCAGGGCGTGCAGGCGGTAGACGGCGGCCGTCGTGGTCGTACGGTCGAGACGGGCGCCCAGGGACAGCAGCTGGGCGTTGAGCGGCTGACCGGACAGATGCGCCCCGACCACGGCGAGGCTCGTCCCCGGCTCCAGCGAGCGGGCGATCCGGACGAGCCGCTCGTCGGTGAACGCCGGGCCGATCAGCATCACGCCGAAGGGGAGTCCCGCGGGGGTGGCACCGGCCGGGACGGCCACGGCGGCCAGGTCGAAGAGGTTCGTGGAGTTGGTGAAGCGGCCCAGCCTGGCGTTGGTGCCCAGCGGATCGGCGGCGACCTCGGCGAGCGTGGGATGGCCGGGCACGGTGGGCAGGAGCAGGGCGTCCGCGTCGGCCAGTTCGGCGAGCGCCCGGGTGCGCAGCGCGGCCAGCCGCTCCTGGTCGGCGTACAGCTGGTGGGCCGGGACGTCCCGGGCCCGCGTGATGATCCCCGCGACGGTCGGATCGAGGCCGTCACCTCCCTCGGCGGTCAACTTGTCGATGAAACTCCCCACCGCCGCGTAGCGCTCGGCGACGAAGGCGCCCTCGTAGAGCATCGCGGCGGCCTCGGTGAACGGGGTGAGGTCGAGGGTGCGCACCTCGGCTCCGGCGGCCGAGAGCCGGCGCACCACCGCCTCGTACGCCTGTGCCCAGCCCTCGTCCAGTTCGCCGAGCTGTTCCGTCGGCGGGACGGCGACGCGCCAGGGGCCCGGCGCGCGCTGTGCCAGTGGAGGCAGGGCGCGTCCGGAGGGGGAGGTCAGGTGGGCGAGGGCCTGTTCGGCCTCCGGGAGGGTGCGGGCGAACACGGTGACGCAGTCCAGGGAGGCGCAGGCGGGGACGACACCGGTCGTCGGCACCAGACCGCGGGTCGGCTTCAGGCCGACGACGCCGTTGAACGCCGCGGGGACGCGGCCGGACCCGGCGGTGTCCGTGCCGAGGGCGAGATCGACGATGCCGAGGGCCACGGCCACGGCCGATCCCGAGCTGGAGCCGCCGCTGATCCTGGTCGGGTCCAGGGCGCCGCGGACGGCGCCGTGCGGGGAGCGGGTGCCGACCAGACCGGTGGCGAACTGGTCGAGGTTCGTGGTGCCGAGGACGAGGGCTCCGGCCGCGCGGAGCCGGGCGACCGCGGGGGCGTCGGCGCCCGGTGTGTACGCGTAGGCCGGGCACCCCGCCGTGGTGGGCAGGCCGGCCACGTCGATGTTGCCCTTCACGGCGAGGAGCCTGCCCGCGAGCGGGAGGCGTTCCCCGGCGGCGACGCGGGCGTCCACGGCCTCGGCCTCCCGCTCGACCTCCTCCCGGCGGCGCAGGTCGATCCAGATCTCCGGGCGGTCCACCGCCTCGATGCGGGCGTACGCCGTGCGGACTCGGGTGAGGGCGGACATCGGAACTCCTTGTGCTGGGACGGGTTCCCCGCCAGCCTCCGCCGGATGTGCCGGTCCGCCCCGGTCCGCCGGGTTCCGGCGGACCGGGGCCCCGGCGCGACGGGCGGCGCGACGGGCAGGGCGGCGGAGCGCCGACGGTCGTGGTGCGGCCGCCGGAGCGGGGTCGGGGACGGACGACGAAGGCCGGGTGCGGGCGGGTGGAACGGTGCGGACGAGGCGGGTGGCGCCGGCGCCGGAGGCGATCGGACCCGGACGGGTGCGGGCGTCTGGGCGAGGCCGATGCGGATGGGGGAGGGGGTGCGACCCGGCTGCCGGTGGGGAGAAGCGGTGCGGACCGGCTACCGGTGGGGGAAAGCGGCACGGGACGGTTACGGGTGGGGGAGGAGCGGTGCGGGACCGCTACCGGGTGGAGGTGGGGAGGTCGGGAGGCGTACGGGCGGGGGAGGGGTCAGGGTGCCGCTGGTTCCAGGGGGGCCAGTACCACCAGGGCCGTGCCCGCCTCGACCTGATCGCCCGGTCCGGCGAGTATCCGCCGGACCACTCCGTCGATCGGGGCGGGGACACGCGACTCCATCTTCATCGCCTCCAGCGCGAGCAACGGCTGCCCCGCCGTCACCCGCTCGCCCGGTGTCACGTGCACCTGCCACACCGACGCGGCGAACTCGGCCTCGATCAGCCGGCCGCCCTCCGGGACACTCACCTCGGCCGCCGGAGCCGGTGGGGCCGCCGTCGTGTCCGCGCGGGTGAACTCGCCCGCCGCTTCCCAGGCGTCCCGCTCGTCCGAGAACGCGCCGCCCTGCCGGGACCGGAACTCCTCGATGGACTCGGCGTTCTCGGCGAGGAAGGCCTCGTACGCGGCGAGTGAGAAGGTGCCCTCCTCGACGCGTGGCACGAAGCGGCCGGAGATGATGTCGGCCCGCAGCTCCAGGAGTTCGTCCGCCTCCACCGGGTACCACTTGATGCGGTCGAAGAAGCGCAGCAGCCAGGGCGAGCCCGGCTCGAACGCGCCGCGCTGCTGCCAGGGCGACCACACCTGTGTCGTACGGCCGACGAACTGGTAGCCGCCGGGCCCCTCCATGCCGTAGACGCAGAGGTAGGCGCCGCCGATGCCGACCGAGTTCTCGGCGGTCCAGGTGCGGGCCGGGTTGTACTTCGTGGTGACCAGCCGGTGGCGGGGGTCGAGCGGGGTGGCGACCGGGGCGCCCAGGTAGACGTCGCCCAGGCCGAGGACCAGGTACTCCGCGTCGAAGACCGTGCGGTACACGTCGTCCACCGAGTCCAGGCCGTTGACCCGGCGGATGAACTCGATGTTCCACGGGCACCAGGGGGCGTCGTCGCGGACCCCGGCCATATAGCGGGCGATGGCCTCGCGGGTGGCCGGGTCGTCCCAGGACAACGGGAGATGGACGGTCCGGGAGGGGACGACGAGCTGGTCGGTCGGGGGGAGCGCGCGGACCGTCCGGCGTACGGATTCGAGGAGTTCGCGCTGGGGGAGCCGGCGCGGGTCCGCCTGGATCTGGAGCGAGCGGATGCCCGGCGTCAGGTCGGTGACACCGTCGAGGGCGGCGCCCGTCACGGCCTCCATCAGCGCGTGGACCCGCATGCGCAGGGCGAGGTCCAGCTGCATGGGCCCGAACTCGACCAGCAGGTTGTCGTCGCCGCTGCGCCGGTAGGTCACGTCGCCGTCCCGCGCGAGCACGCCGCCGTCGACGATCGCCGGCCGCGCCGAACCGTCGTCGGCGAGCGGCGCGAACCGCACGGTGTCGCCGGGGCGGAGCTGGCCGAGCTTCCAGCGCTCCGTGCTGACGACGGTCGCCGGGCAGACGAAGCCGCCGAGGGAGGGGCCGTCCGGTCCGAGCAGCACCGGCATGTCGCCCGTGTAGTCGACGGCGCCGACCGAGTACGGGGTGTCGTGGATGTTGGACGGGTGCAGGCCGGCCTCGCCGCCGTCCGTGCGGGCCCAGCGGGGCTTGGGGCCGATGAGCCGTACGCCGGTGCGGGCCGAGTTGAAGTGGACCTTCCAGTCGGCCGCGTAGAAGTCGTGGATGTCGTCCTCGGTGAAGAACTCCGGTGCCGCGTGCGGTCCTTCGAGGGCGCCGATCCGCCACTCGGCGGTGAAGCCGGGGCGGTCGCCGGGCGGTACGGGTGCCCCGGAGGCCGTGACCGTGCCGCCGTGCAGCACGTCCCCGGTCCGCAGGGCCCGGCCCCCGTGGCCCCCGAACCGGCCGAGGGTGAAGGTGGCGGCGCTGCCGAGGAACGCGGGGACGTCGAGGCCGCCGCCCGCGAACAGCACGTAGGTGCGCAGCCCGTGCGCGGCGGGCGCGCCGACCTCCAGCAGTGATCCGGCCGGCACGGTCACCGGCTCCCACCGGGCGACGGGCGTGCCGTCCACGGTGACCGGTGCGGGAGCCCCCGTGACGCACACGGTCGTGGCGTGGGTGAACCTCAACGCCGGTCCCTGGAGGGTGCATTCGAGTCCGGGCGCGCCCTCGGTGTTGCCGAGGGCCCGGTTGCCGAGCCGGAAGGAGAGGTCGTCCATCGGGCCGCACGGCGGCACCCCGACCTGCCAGTGGCCGGTGCGGCCGGGCCAGTCCTGCACGGTGGTGAGCGTGCCGCCGTTCACGACCTCGACGCGCGGGGTGGGATCGGTGACGCCGGCCAGGGTGGCCGTCGAGTGCGCGGCCCGGCGGAAGGACGGTTCGGCGAGCGCGGCCCGCACCAGCCCGAGGTTCGTCTCGATGCCGTCCACCCGGGTCCCGGCCAGCGCTTCGTCGAGCCGTTCCAGGGCCCGCTCCCGGTCCGGGCCGTACGCGATGATCTTCGCGAGCATCGGGTCGTACGAGGTGGTCACCTCGGTGCCCGTCTCGACCCAGCCGTCCACGCGGACCCCGTCGGGGAACGCGACCCGGGTCAACAGGCCCGCGCTCGGCCGGTGTTCGCGTGAGGGGTCCTCGGCGTACAGGCGGGCCTCGACGGCGTGACCGCGCGGCGCCCCCGGGTCCCGCACGACCTCGTGCTCGCCCCGGGCCAGGCGCAACATCCAGGCGACCAGGTCGACGCCGTAGATCTCCTCGGTGACCGGATGCTCCACCTGGAGGCGGGTGTTGACCTCCAGGAAGTACGCCTCCTCTCGGGCTGCGTCGTACACGAACTCGACCGTTCCGGCCGAGCGGTAGCCGACCGAGGCGCACAACTCGCGTGCGGCGGAGGCGAGTCGGTCGCGCACGGAGGAGGGCAGGCCGGGGGCGGGCGCCTCCTCCAGGACCTTCTGGTTGCGGCGCTGGAGCGAGCAGTCGCGGTCGCCGAAGGTGACGACCCGGCCGAGGCCGTCGCCGAAGACCTGCACCTCCACATGGCGGGCGTGTTCCACCAGTCGTTCGAGGAAGACTCCGGCGGAGGAGAAGGAGGCGGCAGCGACGCGCTGCACCCGGTCCCAGGCCTCGGCCAGTTCCTCGGCCGATCGACATGCCGACATGCCGATGCCGCCGCCACCGCCGGTGGCCTTGAGCATGACGGGATAGCCGATGCGGCCGGCCGCGTCCAGGGCCTCGGGGAGTCCGGCGAGCAGCCCGGTGCCCGGCGCCAGCGGTACTCCCGCGGCCTCGGCCGCCGCCCGCGCGGTGTGCTTGGCGCCGAACAGCTCCAGCTGCCCGGGCGTCGGCCCGACGAACACGATCCCGGCGTCCTCGCAGCGCCGCGCGAACGCCGCGTCCTCGGACAGGAAGCCGTACCCGGGGTGGACGGCCCCGGCCCCGGTGTCCTTGGCCGCCTTCAGGACCAGGTCGCCGTCGAGGTAGGACTCCTTGGCGGGTGCCGGGCCGAGGCGTACGGCCTCGTCGGCGAGCCGGACGTGGGGCGCGGCACGGTCGGCGTCGGAGTACACGGCCACCGTGCGCAGGCCCAGTTCACGGGCGGTGCGGATGATCCGGACGGCTATCTCGCCGCGGTTGGCGATCAGCAGGGTGTCGAAGGTCATGCGGGTGCCCCGATCGTCATCGTGACCGCCGTGGGCTCGAAGCCGTTGCACGGGTTGTTGATCTGCGGGCAGTTGGAGACGAGCACGATCACCTCGCGCTCGGCGCGGAGTGTCAGCGTGAGCCCCGGGGAGGAGATGCCGTCGACGATGCCGAGGGTGCCGTCCTTCTCGACGGGCACGTTCATGTACCAGTTGATGTTGGACACGAGATCGCGCTTGCCCAGGCCGTGGCGGGCGCCCTCGGCGAGGAAGTTGTCCACGCAGGCGTGCTGGGACCAGGTGTGGTGCCCGTAGCGCAGGGTGTTCGACTCCTTGGAGCAGGCGCCGCCGACGGTGTCGTGGCGGCCGACCTGGTCGTCGACGACGGTCATCAGCGGGGTGTGCTCGTTCGACATCAGCACACTGCCCGTCGTCAGGAAGATGTTCCCCTGGGCCTGGATCGTGTCGGGCGCGCTGTAGCGGACGGCCGTGTCCTTCGCGTCGTACACGAGGAAGTCGACGGCCTGGTTGCCGTGCAGATCGGTGACGGTCAGTGTCTCGCCGGTGCGGACGACGGCGGACCAGGCCGCCCTGGCCGGGACGGTGACGTGCGTCATGCGAGCCCCCTCGTGGCAAGGAATTCGGCGGTGTTGAGGAAGGCGCGGCGGCCCTCGGGTGTGGCGTCCCACAGCGGGTCGTCCGGTTCGGTCGCCCGTGCGCGCCGGGCCAGCACCTCCAGCGGGGTGCTCGTGTACTCCGGGCGCGGATCGGCCGGGTGCGGGACGTTCGCGATCAGCACGGTGAGGTCCTGCTCGGCGCGCAGGGTGACGGCGGCACCGGGACCGGCCGAACCGGTGAAGGCCGGCGAGCCGTCCTCGTTCATCTCCACGCCCTGGAAGAAGGAGAGCGAGGGCGGCAGATCGCGCGGCCCGAGCCCGTTCTTGGCGGCGGCCAGCTTGAACAGCTCGCGTCCGGCCGGGGACGCGGACTGCGGGGTTCCGTCCCCGTACCGCCCGGTGTTGCGTACGAGGGTGGAGGTGCCGCACAGGGCGTCGTGCCGTCCGGAGGTGTCGGCCACCACCGAGGCGAGCACCCGCCCCTGGTCGGAGAGCAGCAACCGCCCCGGGCCCAGGTAGGCGTTCCACTGGACCTTGACGGTGTCGGCGACGTTCAGCCGTTCCCAGGGGCGGTCCGCCACGTACAGCAGGAGGTGCGCGCAGGCGTCGCCCGCGAGGTCGGTCAGGCGCAGTTCGGTGCCCCGGGCCAGCACCTTGTGCGTGTAGTTGCCGCCCGCCACGGTCTCGGCCCACACCAGCGGCCCCGGCCCGTGGGACGGACCCGGCCAGTCGCCCGCGGGAACCACGGGCATGGCCTCCGCGCGGGTTCCCTCCTGGGCGCGGGCGTGATCGCGTGCTCCGTGCGTGGTCGCTGTCGCCATCGCGGGGTCCTCCGGCTCCTGGGTCATTTCTGTCGCCCGACAGAAATTAGGGGCGGGGTGGGTCGCGGCCGTGTCCCGTGTGTTGCCGCGCGGTTACCTGTCCCTCACGGGGGCGGCGCCGCCGGGGCCGGGCAGGGGTCCGCACGGCGCCCCGCGCGCCACCCGCGGCGCCCCGGCAGGGCCCCGGCGGGGCGCCGTGCGTGTGCGAGGATCGAACGCATGGGAACAGGTGGCGGGCGACGGGTCGGCAGGCCGCGGGCCGCGCAGCGGCCGGACAGCGGGCTGACGCCGCGCGCCGAACTGCTGGACGCCGCCGCCGAGTTGTTCACGACGCGGGGATACGCGGCCACCACCACCCGCGCCGTCGCCGAACGGGCGGGCATGCGCCAGGCGTCCATGTACCACTACGTGTCCGGCAAGGAGGAGCTGCTCGCCGAGCTGCTGGAGTCCACGGTCACGCCGTCGCTGGCGTTCGCCCGTGAACTCCTCGCCGCCGACGCCGCCCCGGCCGAGGGTCGGCTGTGGGAGCTGTGCCGTGCGGACGTGGAGGTCCTCTGCGGGGGCCCGCACAACCTCGGCGGCCTCTACCTGCTGCCCGAGGTGCGCTCCGAACGCTTCGCCGGTTTCCATGCCGTACGGGCCGAACTCAAGGACACCTACCGTCAGTTGCTCGCCGCCACGGCGGCCGGCGGCGCGCTCGCCAAGAGTGAGCTCGATCTGCGGACGGATCTGCTCTTCGGTCTGATCGAGGGGGTCATCCTCGTGCACCGCTCCGATCCGCAGCGCCCGGTGTCGGCCTTCGCCGAGGCCACGGCGGACGCGGCGCTGCGCATCGCCGGCGTCTGAGGGTCCGGCGCCGCTCCACCCCGGGAGGGCGTGGATCTCGCACGCCCGAACGCCGTTACGCACCGTGTGCGAATGGGGGCGCAGCGTGTAAATGGGGCTGAGGTTACTCCAGTCTCCCGGGCGATTTCAGGTGCTTGCTGAATATGACACAGCGTTGATCCGGTCGGACTAAGCTCGCCCGCAGCGCACCGAGTTGAGATGTATTCGTGCGCTTGTTCCCAAAAGTTCCGAAGATACTGTTTGACTGGTGTCGATTCATGTCGTTTACCCCGTAAACTCCCCCACCCCCAGCCGACTTGTCTCAGAGGGCATACATGGTGAGTGTTCAATCGCCTCCCGGTGGCCGTGAACTTCCTTACGCGCGCGTGCTGTTGCTGCCCGCCGTGCTGATGGCCGTGGCGACCGGCGCCGCCGTCGCCGCCGTGACCGAGCCGGCCCGCGCCGCGGTCGCCCTGTGCGGTGGCTTCGCCACGCTGCTGGTCATCGCGATCGGCGGCGAGGCGGTCCGCCGCGGCCGCGTCGCCCGCGAACTGCGGGCCGACTTCGCGCACCGCACCGCGTCCCTGGAGCGGCGCGTCGCCGCGCAGGACCAGGACCTCGTGCGCTTCACGCAGGAGGTCCTGCCGTACGCGCTGGACCGACTGCACGACGGGGACTCGCCCTCGGAGGTGCTCCGCACCCTGGGACGCGACAACGCGGACCTCCCCGAGATCCCCAAGTCCCAGCGGGACCTGCTGAAGAAACTGCTCAAGATCATCGACGCCGAGGAGTCGATGCGCGACGCGGCGCAGCGGTCCTTCGTCAACATCGCCCGACGCGTGCAGGCCATCGTCCACCAGCAGAACAACGAACTCCGCGAGATGGAGGAGGACCACGGGCGCAACCCCGAGGTCTTCGACGACCTGTTGCGCATCGACCACGGCACCGCGCTGATCGGCCGGCTCGCCGACTCCATCGCCGTGCTCGGCGGCGGCCGCCCCGGACGCCAATGGCCCGAGCCCGTACCGCTGTTCAGCGTCCTGCGCGGTGCGATGTCCCGCATCCTGGAGTACCGGCGCATCGAGCTGCACAACATCGTCGACGTGGCCGTCACGGGTGTCTCGGTGGAACCGCTCATCCACGCGCTGGCCGAGCTCCTGGACAACGCCACCCGCTACTCGCCGCCGCACACCAAGGTGCACGTCACCGCCATCGAGGTGCAGACCGGCGTCGCCATCGAGATCGAGGACGGCGGCGTCAGCCTCAGCGACGAGGCCCGCGGCAAGATCGAGGAGCTGCTCCGGCTGGCCGCGGCGGGCGTCGACCCGAACGTCATGGGGCAGGCGCCCCGGCTCGGCATGGCCGTCGTCGGTCGACTCGCCGAGATGTACAACATGCAGATCTCGCTGCGGCAGTCCGCGTACGGCGGTGTCCGTGCCGTCCTCGTCGCCCCGCGCGCCATGCTCACCACCGATTTCGCTCCCGGTCTCGCGCACGGCATCGGGGCCCCCTCGGTGACCGGCATCGACAACGGCGGGGTGGAGGGCCCGGCGCGCAAGCCCAAGAAGCGCAAGCCGACCACCGGCCCCCGCATCCCCGGGTCGAGCGGCGACCCCCGCGAGGACGACGTCCCGGTGGTCACGGAGTGGACCCCGGGGGGCCTGCCGCAGCGCCGCAGCCGCGTCAAGGTCCCGCTCAGCCAGCGGTTCGCCGAGGCGCGGGCCGAGCAGGAGGCCGCCGAGGCCACCGGCATCCCGTCGCCGTGGTCTCCCGAGCCGGTCCCGGAGGAGAAGGAGCCCGAACCCGGGCTGTGGGTCGAGGCGTTCATGAACGGGCTCAAGGGTGACCCGGACCCGACCGCTTTCAGCACGGACAACCGACCGGCCCCTGCCGAGACCGGCGAAGAGGCAGATGACGAGGGGGACCTCAAGTGATCCAGCAGCGAGCCAACTTCGACTGGATGCTCAAGGAACTCGCCGACGGAGTGCCAGGAATCCAGCAGATCGTGGTGCTCTCCGCCGACGGACTGCGCATCGCCCGCTACGGCGGAGATCCCGACGCGGCCGACCGCGTGGCCGCGGCCTGCGCGGGCCTGCAGAGCCTGGCCGGAGCCGTCGCGAGCGAGATCCCGAAGAGCGACGGCCGGATGCGCATGGTCATCATCGAGATCAACGGCGGCTACTTCTACCTCATGTCGGCGGGAGCCAACGCCTACCTCGCGGTGCTCGCCAACCAGGCCGCGGAACCCGGCCTGATGAGCAACCGCATGCGCGATCTCGTCGTCCGGATCGGGGCCCACCTGACCAGCCCGCCTCGGCGCAACGGGCAGACCGTATGACTCCTCCCCAACGGCGTCGGCGCCAACCCAGGGAGCGGCCAGCGGAACCCCCCGCGACGGATTCCCCCCTCGTGGTCCCGGAGGACCACGAGGGGGAGGAGGGGCAGGACAAGCCGAAGAACCCAGAGCGGCTCTACGTGCTCACGGGCGGCGGCGAGGACGGCGACCGCGCCGCGCTCGACCTGGTCACGCTGGTCGTGGCACGCGCCGCCGAGCCGCCCCCGGCCGCCCAGCCCGAACAGTCGGCGCTGCTGCGGCTGTGCAGGGCCCCCTTGTCCGTGGCCGAGATCTCGGCCTATCTCCATCTGCCGTACAGCGTGGTGACCGTCCTGCTCACCGAGCTGCTGGCGGCCGAACTGGTACAGGCGCGCGCCCCGATCGTCCGGCAGGCGCTCCCCGACCGTTCCCTCCTCGAAGCGGTGATGCATGGACTTCAAAAGCTCTGACACCATCACGGGCCCTCGTGCCGAGGACCACCTTCCGCACACCGCGCAGGCGGCCGTGAAGATCGTGATCGTGGGCGGCTTCGGCGTGGGCAAGACGACCATGGTGGGCTCCGTCAGCGAGATCAAGCCGCTGACGACCGAGGAGACCATGACGCAGGCCGGCATCGGAGTCGACGACAACTACGGGTCCGAGTCCAAGACGGCCACCACCGTCGCCATGGACTTCGGCCGGATCTCCATCACGGACCAACTGGTGCTCTACCTGTTCGGCACCCCCGGCCAGGAGCGCTTCTGGTTCCTGTGGAACGGACTGTTCGAGGGAGCGCTGGGGGCGGTCGTCCTCATCGACACCCGCCGCCTGGAAGTCAGCTTCGATGTGATCGGCCGCCTGGAGGAACGCGGCGTCCCGTTCGTCGTCGCGATAAACGACTTCCCCGACGCGCCCCGGTACCCGGTCGAGGACCTGAGGGCCGCGCTCGACCTGTCCGAGGACATCCCGATCGTGAAGTGCGACGCCCGCCGCAGGGCCTCCAGCCGCGACACCTTGATGACGTTGATGCGGTTCCTGCATTCGCTGGCGATGACTTCGGCGCGCGTCTGAACGTCGTACGGTGAACGCCCCCTCGTACGTCAACTCCCCATCCACAGAACACATTTCAGCTTCGGAGCGATCATTGTGACGACTGAATCCCCTTTCCCGGCCGGTACGGAAGAACCCCCGTTCGGGCCCCCGCCCGGCTGCCCCGCCCACGCCGTCGACCCGGGCGGACTGCGCCGTCTGTACGGGCCGGAGGCCGAGGACCTGGGCACCCTGTACGAGAAGCTCCGCGCCGAACACGGCGCCGTCGCGCCCGTGTTACTCCACAACGACGTGCCGATCTGGGTCGTCCTCGGCCACGCCGAGAACCTGCACATGGTCAGCACGCCCTCGCACTACACGCGCGACAGCCGGCTGTGGACCGCCGTCCAGGACGGCACGGCGGGCGCCGACCACCCGCTCGCCCCCCACATCGCCTGGCAGCCCATCTGCTCCCACGCCGAGGGCGACGAGCACCTGCGGCTGCGCGGAGCGGTCACCGGCGCCATGACCACCATCGACTTCCGCAGCCTGCGGCGCTACATCAACCGCGCCACGCAGCGCCTGGTCAACGAGTTCTGCGAACGCGGCGAGGCCGACCTGGTCGGACAGTTCTCCGAGCACCTGCCGATGTCCGTGCTCTGCGAGATCATCGGCATGCCCGAGGACTACAACGACCGCATGGTGCAGGCCACGCGCGACCTGCTCAAGGGCACCGAGACCGCGATCGCCAGCAACGAGTACGTCATGGGCGTGCTCACCCAGCACACCCTGCGGCGCCGCGCCGAGCCCGAGGACGACTTCACCAGCCACCTCATCAACCACCCGGCCCGGCTCACCGACGACGAGGTCGCCCAGCACCTGCGACTCGTCCTGCTCGCCGCCTACGAGGCCACCGCCAACCTCATCGCCAACGTGCTGCGCATGGTGCTCACCGATCCGCGCTTCCGTGCCCAGTTGAACGGCGGGCAGATGACCGTGCCCGAGGCGGTCGAACAGTCCCTGTGGAACGAGCCGCCGTTCAGCGCCGTCCTCGGCTACTTCGCGAAGCAGGAGACGGAACTCGGCGGCCAGCGCATCCGCAAGGGCGACGGACTGCTGTTCGGGATCGCGCCGGGCAACATCGACCCCAGGATCCGTCCCGACCTGGCCGCCAGCATGCAGGGCAACCGCTCCCACCTCGCCTTCGGCGGCGGTCCCCACGAGTGCCCGGGCCAGGACATCGGCCGTGCCATCGCCGATGTCGGCGTCGACGCCCTGCTGCTGCGACTGCCGGACGTCGAGATCGACTGCGACGAGAGCGACCTGCGCTGGCGCGGCTCCATGTCCTCACGTCACCTCGTCGACCTGCCCGTGCGGTTCCAGCCGAAGCCGAAGCAGGAGGTCACGCAACGTCCCTCGGTCCGCGCGCTGCCCGCCCAGCGGTCCCACTGGCACGTCATGACGGACAGTCCGGCACCGGCCGAGCCCACGCCCGCGCCGGTGGCCCCGCCGCCCCCGGCCGCACCGGCCCCCGAGCCCGCCCACCGGCCCGGCGCCTGGCAGCGCCTCCTGAGGTGGTGGCGCGGCTACTGATCCCCGGGGCTCCGGGCCGCCCACGCGTCGTACGAGGTCCACGCCTCCAACGCCCGCCCACTGACGAACCGATGGGACCGTCCGGTGACCGGATCGGTGAACTCCAGTGCCCGCGCCAGCAGTTGCAGCGGGCGCCGGAAGTCACCGGCCGGCACCGGCCCGGTCACCACGGGATACAGCGGATCGCCGAGGATCGGCACGCCCAACGCGCTCATGTGCAAACGGAGTTGATGGGTCTGACCGGTGCCGGGAATCAGCCGGTAGCGGCCCAGCCCGCCTTGATGCTCCACCAGTTCGATCCGGCTGACCGCGTTCACCTCACCCTCCACCTCGCGCGCGGCCATCACCCCCCGCTCCTTGAGGATGCGGCTGCGGACCGTGCGCGGCAGGCCGAGACCGGAGTCGTACGGGGCGAGCGCCTCGTACTCCTTGGAGATGAGCCGGTCGCGGAACAGCGACTGATAGGCGCCCCGTTCGTCGGGCCGCACGGTGAACAGCACGAGCCCGGCGGTCAGCCGGTCGAGGCGGTGCGCGGCGCCGAGAGCCGGCAGGTCCAGCTCCCGGCGCAGCCGGGCGAGGGCCGTCTCGGCCACATGGCTGCCGCGGGGGGTGGTGGCGAGGAAGTGGGGTTTGTCGGCGACGACGATGTGCTCGTCCCGGTAGACCACCTCCAGCGGGAACGGCACCCGCTCCTCGTGCGGCAGCTCCCGGTGGAACCACAGGAACATCCCGGGCGCGTAGGCCGTTCCCGCCGAGAGCGGCCGGCCGTCCTCCCCGACGATCAGCCCGTCGTCGATCATCGCGTCGATGACGCCGTCCCCGGCCGCGAGCCGCTCCACCAGGTGCTCGCGCACCGTGGCCCACGCCCCCTCCCGCGGCAGTCTGATCCGCACGGGGTCGACCCCTTGGCGCTGCGGGAGGGGAGAGGGCGGGATCCTGGGCTTGCGTCTCACCTGCTCAAGCGTACGAGGCCGGAACCACCTCGGAGGACTCCGGGACGGTGGCCCGCGACCTGAACACCCGGTACCCCGCGCCCACGGCCAGCGTCAGGGCGAGGAACAGCACCGTGAACCACTGAAAGTACCAGTGCCCGCCCGCCGGGTCGTACACCTCGGCGCGCGGCCAGGCCAGGTTGACGGTCATGAGGAGGCCGTAGAGGAGGGCGAGCACGTTGACGGGGACGCCCCAGCGGCCGAGGGAGAACAGCGGGGCGCCCGTCTCGTCGGCGCCGTCCGCCGGGAAGCGTCCGCGCAGCCGGCGCACCAGCAGCGGTCCGGTGACCATCGCGTACGCGAGGTACAGCATCACGATGCAGGTGGTGCCGATCGCCAGGAACGCGTCAGGCGAGGCGAAGTTCAGGAGCAGCAGGGCGGCCGCGAGGACACCGACGACCAGGGCGGGGGCGCTCGGCATGCCCGTACGCGGGTCGACCTTCGCGAGCCGGCCGGAGAAGGGGAGCTGGTGGTCGCGGGCCATCGAGAAGAGCATGCGGCTGGCGGAGGTCTGGATCGCCAGGGTGGCCACCGCGACGGCCACCACGACATCGGCCAGCAGCGCCCGGCCGAGCCCGTCGCCGAGGCTGCTGGTCAGGACGTAGCTCAGGCCGTCGACGCCGAGGCGGCCGTCGGTCAGGCTCGGGGCGGCGAGCAGCCCGCCGAGCACGATCAGCCCGCCGAGCAGGCCGGCGGCGCCGAGCGCGGTGAGGATCGTACGGGGCGCGGTACGCCTCGGGTGGTGGGTCTCCTCGCTCATCTCGCCGGCGCTGTCGAAGCCGATCATCACGTACGCGGCCATGAACGAGCCCACCATCAGCGCCCCGAGCAGACCCGAGCCGCCCGAGCCGGTGTGGAAGGTGATGCCGGGGGAGCGCTCGGAGTGGGTGAACAGCAGGACGACGATCAGGACGGCGCCGATGATCTCGGCGGTGACGCCGATCCGGTTGACCGTGGACATCACGCGGTTGTCGAGGAGGTTCACCAGGGTGGTCAGGACGAGCAGGACGACACCGAGGACGGCCGCGTTGGCCGCGCCGTCGGGGCTGGTCGGCGCCGGGTCGTCGCCCACGAGCTGGAAGCCGGACCAGATCGCGGGCAGCACCATCTGGAGCGCGAGCGCCGCGGCCGCCACCACGACGACCTGCCCGATCACCATGATCCAGCCCGCGAACCAGCCGAAGGCGCGGTTCGACAGGCGGGAGGACCACTGGTAGATCGCGCCGGAGATCGGATAGCGCGCGGCCAGTTCCGCGAAGCAGGCGGCGACGGCCAGCTGGCCGATCAGCACGACGGGCCAGGTCCAGAAGAAGACCGGGCCGCCGAAGGCGAACCCGAACGCGAAGAACTGGAAGACCGTCGTGAGGACGGAGATGAAGGAGAACCCGGCGGCGAACGAGGCGTAGCGGCCGAGGCTGCGGTGCAGTTCCTGGCGGTAGCCGAACTCGGTGAGGGAGCTGTCCTGCGGGGACGTCGGCGGATCGGGGCGTACGTCGGAGGGGGCGGTGGTGGTCACGGCGGCACCTGCCTTCGGCGCGGAAGGGAGTGAATTCCTGTCGGGTGACAGAAATTAGGGAGCCCCTGTTTCGCCCGCGTGACGCGGCCGTGTCGGCGACGGGCCTAAGTGCTCACGCACCCGGCGCCCCTCGCACGGAGTCCGCGCCCGACCCGCCCCGCCACCGTCGCGGGCCACGACGTCCTGCGCCACCCGGACCGGGTGCGGCGCGCGATCGGCGTGGTCGCCCAGAGCCCGGGCGCCGACCCGGCGGCGACCGGCCGGGAGAACCTCCGCCTCCAGGGCAGGCTCTACGGCCTGAGGGGCGCGGACCTGGACCGCCGGGTCGACGGACTCCTGGAGCGGTTCACCCTCACCGACGCGGCGCGCCGCCCGGTGAAGGGCTACTCGGGCGGCGCGTCAGCGTCCGGGCCGACGGCGGAGGTGCCGCGGTCCCCGCGCTGCTCGGGGCGTTGGAGCGGGCCGGGGTCGAGGTCACCGCCGCGACCCTCGCCCGTCCCTCGCTCGACGACGTCTATCTCCGTTGGGCGGGCCGCCGTTACTCGGAGGCCGAGGCGGAGGGCGCCCGCTTCCTCGTCCTCGCCGGAGGTGCCCGATGAGCGCCGCCGTCTCCCGGACCTGGTACATGACGCAGCGTCAACTGATGGTGCCGGCGCGCCGGCCCGCGTACGCGCTCATCACCCTGATCCAACCGGTGATCTGGCTCCTCCTGTTCGGAGGCCTCTTCAGGAACGTCGTCGAACTCGGTGGCTTCGGCACCACCTCGTACCTGGACCACCTGGTGCCGGGCGTCGTCGTGATGAGCGCCCTCAGCTCCAACCTGTGGGCCGGCACGGGTACGTTGGAGGAGATCCGACGCGGCACGATCGACCGCTTCCTGACCACCCCGGTCAGCCGGGCCGCGCTGATGAACGGCAACGTCGTCAACAACGGCCTGATCACCGCCCTGCAGTCGGTCGTCATCGTGCTGCTCGGGCTCGCCGGGGGCGCGGACCACCCCGGTGGCGCCGGCGTGCGGTCGGTCAGCGGCCGAACCGGCGTGCGGTCCAGAGGCCGTACCGGCGTACGGGCCGGCCGGCAGGCCGCACGCACCGCGGGGCGGGTGACACGCACGCGTACACGTACACACGCCAGGAGGCGGTCCCGCGCGACGGGGACCGCCTCCTGGCGTGTGTACGGGGTGTGGCCCGGCCTCAGGCCGACGCCTCCTGCTCCGCCTCCACCTGGGCGTTCCACGCGCGCTTCGAGGCCTGCCAGCCGTCCTCGTTGTGGCCGAGGCGCCAGTAGCCGGAGATGGACAGGTCCTCGCGGGCGATCTCCCGCTCGACCCGCAGCAGTCTCCGGAGTTCCTTCACGAAGGCCGCCTCGCCGTGTACGAACGCGTGCACCCGGCCCTCCGGGAACTCCAGGGCGCGTACGGCCTCCACCAGGGCCGTGCCGACGGGCCGGTCGCCGCGGTGCAGCCAGACGACCTCCGCGTCGGAGTCGATCTTCTGCTCCTCCTCGGGACCGGAGACCTCGACGAAGGCGCGGACGACGGCGCCGTCGGGCAGCGACTCCAGGGCGGCGGCGATCGCGGGCAGCGCGCTCTCGTCACCGGCGAGCAGATGCCAGTCGGCGTCAGTGTCGGGCGCGTAGGCGCCACCGGGACCCATGAACCGGACGACCTCGCCCGGCTGGACCCGCAGCGCCCACGGTCCGGCGAGTCCCTCGTCCCCGTGCACCACGAAGTCCAGTGTCAGCTCGCGCGCCTCGGGGTCCCAGGCACGCACCGTGTACGTCCGGGTCACCGGCCACTGCTCGCGGGGGAACTCCTCGCGGATGCGCTCCAGGTCGAAGGGCTCGGGATAGCTGACGCCCTCGGCGCCGAACAGCAGTTTCACGTAGTGGTCGGTGCTCGTCCCCGCGGTGAACTCCGTCAGGGTGTCGCCTCCCAGCACGACGCGTTGCATGTGGGGGGTCAGCCGCTCGGTCCGCACGACCTGCGCGGTGTGGGGCCTGCGGGGCTTGCGTTCCGGGCGCTCTGCCATGACTGCCTCCTGTTTACCTGGTTAGGCTTACCTAAGTTAGCACTCCTTCCTCTCTGGCACCTATGTGTCGACGGGTACCAGTCATGCCGGAAGTGTTCGGCTATGCCTGCAATGTGGTGAGCAGTCGGCGCAGCGCTCCGCCCAGGCCCCAGCGCGCCGCGAGTTCGTCCAGGGCGGCCGGGTCGCGCGGCTCGTTCGGCAGGGCCGTGTCCACCGCCGGCAGCGGCACGTCACCGGCGACCTTGACGACTGTCGGTGCCACGGCGATGTACGGCCGTGACTCGTCGAGACGCTTGCGCTGCGAAGGGGTCAGCTTGGCCTCCGGGTCGTCGACCGCGGCCATGATCCCGGCCAGGTCGCCGAACTCGGCGAGCAGTTTGGCGGCCGTCTTCTCCCCGATGCCGGGCACACCGGGCAGCCCGTCGCTCGGATCCCCGCGCAGCAGTGCCAGATCCGCGTACCCGGGTCCGTCCACGCCGTACTTCTCGCGCAGCCAGGCCTCGTCCGTGAGTTGGAGCGTGCCGACACCCTTGAGGGGGTACAGGACGCGCACCCCGCGCCCGTCGTCGACGAGTTGGTACAGGTCACGGTCGCCGGTGACGATGTCGACCGGGCCGGTGGCACGTCCGGTGAAGGTCCCGATCACGTCGTCCGCCTCGTACCCCTCGACACCCACGCGCGCGATGCCCAGCGCGTCCAGAACGGCCTCGATGACGGGTACTTGAGGGGAGAGCGTGTCCGGCACCTCTTCCTCGTCGGGGCCGGTCTCGGTCTCCACGGCCACCCGGTGCGCCTTGTACGACGGGATCAGGTCGACCCGCCACTGCGGGCGCCAGTCGGCGTCCATGCAGGCCACCAGGTCGTCGGGGTGGTGGTCCTTGACCAGCCGGTCGATGAATTCCAGCAGCCCGCGCACGGCGTTGACCGGCGTGCCGTCCGGGGCCCTCACGGATTCCGGAACGCCGAAGTAGGCGCGGAAGTACAGCGAGGCGGTGTCGAGGAGCATGAGTCGTCGAGTCTGCTGTGTCACGTCCCGCATCATGCCGTACGCCACTGACGGTGACCTGGACCACTCCCGTGTTTGCCGTGAGTGAGCGGGGGCAGGCGCCGCCTCTGAGTGAACCCGGTTGTCTGTTCAACCGTCACCCGCCGTCGGGAACGAAGAAACGTTCGTTCATCCCGTTCCCCTGCACGAACGAGAGGCACCCGTGTCATCCAGGCTTGAGGCCGACCATCTGTACAAGGTGTTCGGAAGACGATCGGAAGCGGCCGTCGAGCGGCTCCGCCAGGGGGCCGACCGTGAGGAGCTGCGCGCGGACGGCGCCACCGCCGCCGTGATCGACGCGTCCTTCACGGTGGAGCCGGGGCAGATCTTCGTCGTCATGGGCCTGTCCGGATCCGGCAAGTCCACGCTGCTGCGCATGCTCAACGGGCTGCTGGAACCCACCGCGGGGCACGTCCGCTTCGACGGCCAGGACCTCACCGCGCTCAGCGCGCGCGAACTGCGCGAGGTCCGTTCCCGCAAGATCAGCATGGTCTTCCAGCACTTCGCGCTGTTCCCGCACCGCAGCGTGCTGGAGAACGCCGCGTACGGCCTCCAGGTCCAGGGCGTACCGGCCGCCGAACGCCGGGAGCGGGCGGCCGCCGCCCTGGAACTGGCCGGACTCGCGGGCTGGGAGAAGTCCTGGCCCGACGAACTGTCCGGCGGTATGCAGCAGCGCGTGGGACTGGCCCGCGCGCTCGCCACCGACGCCGGCCTGCTGCTCATGGACGAGTCGTTCAGCGCGCTCGACCCGCTGATCCGCCGGGACATGCAGGACCAGCTGATCGAACTCCAGAAGAAGCTCGAGAAGACCATCGTCTTCATCACCCATGACCTCAACGAGGCGATGCGCCTGGGCGACCGGATCGCCGTCATGCGGGACGGCCGCATCGTCCAGACCGGATCGGCCGAGGACATCCTCGTCCGTCCCGCCGACGACTACGTCGCCTCCTTCACCCAGGACGTCGACCGCTCACGGGTGCTGACCGCGGGCGCCGTGATGGACACGGGCCTGCGCGGCGACGAGGCCGACTGCGCCTGTGAGACCGCCACTCCCGAGACCCCCTTCGTGGACCTGTGCGCGATCAGCGCCCGTCTGTCGCACCCGGTCGCGGTCCTCGACGGGAAGGGCGCCCTCGTCGGTGTCGTCCCCCGGCAGCGGCTCGTCGGCTTCCTCGGTGACGAGCGGGGCACCCCCGACCGCTGTACCGGCTCGCGGGACCAGGGGGTGAAGGCGCATGCCTAGGATCCCCTTCGGCGACTGGGTCAACGACGCCGTCGACTGGCTTCTGACCCACATGGCCTGGCTCTTCGACTTCCTCAAGACCGTCTTCTCGGGCACCTACGACGGCATCGACGCGGTCCTCCAGGCGCCGGAGCCGCTGCTCCTGGCCGGCATCTTCGCCGTCATCGCCTTCTGGCTGCGGGGCACCTCCGCCGGTGTCCTCACCTTCGCGGGATTCGCCTTCATCGACTCCCTCGGGCTGTGGGAGGACGCGATGGTGACCCTCTCACTGGTCCTCGTCGCGACGCTCATCGCGCTCGTCGTCTCCGTGCCGGTGGGCATCTGGGCCGCCCGCTCCGACCGGGTCAGCGGCATCGTCCGGCCGGTCCTCGACTTCATGCAGACGCTGCCCGCGATGATCTACCTCATCCCGGCGATCCTGTTCTTCGGCACCGGTGCCCCCGCCGGAATCGTCGCCACCCTGATCTTCGCGCTGGCCCCAGGCGTCCGCATGACCGAACTCGGCATACGCCAGGTCGACAAGGAACTGGTCGAGGCCGCCGACGCGTTCGGCACCACCCCGCGCGACATCCTGCTGCGCGTCCAGCTGCCACTGGCCCTTCCCACCGTCATGGCCGGCGTCAACCAGGTGATCATGCTGGGCCTGTCCATGGCCGCCATCGCGGGCATGGTCGGCACCGGCGGCCTCGGCGGCGACGTCAACGAGGCCATCGGCCAGCTGAACGTCGGCCTCGGCTCGGAAGCCGGCGTCGCCATCGTCATCCTCGCGATCTACCTCGACCGCATGACCGGCGCACTGGGCACCCACGTCTCCCCCCTCGGCCGCCGCGCCGCCGCCAAGGCGCGCGCCGCGCAAGGCCTGAGGATCTGGTCGTACCGCCCCCGTCCCGTGGTGGCCGTGGTGGGCGTCGTCGTGCTCGCCCTGACCGCGGGCGGCATGGGCGTCCTCGGCGGCGCGGGCTCGGCCTCCACCGCGGCCGACGGCGAGAACGTCGGCCGGGGCGAGAAGGTCACCATCGGCTACATCCCCTGGGACGAGGGCGTCGCCTCCACCTTCCTCTGGCAGGAGATCCTGGAGCGGCGCGGCTACCGGGCCGAGGTCAGGCAGTTCGACGCCGGCCCGCTGTACACCTCGCTGGCCCAGGGCGACGTCGACTTCGAGACCGACTCCTGGCTGCCGACCACACACGCGCAGTACTGGAAGAAGTACGGCGAGCGGCTCGACGACCTGGGCTCCTGGTACGGCCCGACGTCCCTGGAGCTGTCGGTGCCCGCCTACATGAAGGGCGTCGACTCCCTGGAGGACCTCAAGGGCAAGGCCGCCACCTTCGGCGGCAGGATCACCGGCATCGAGTCCAGCGCCGGGATGATGGGCCTGCTCAAGAGCAAGGTCCTCAAGGATTACGGGCTCGACAAGGAGTACGAGGTCGTCGACAGCTCCACGCCGGCGATGCTGGCCGAGCTGAAGCGCGCGTACGCCGCGAAGCAGCCGATCGTCGCCACCCTCTGGTCGCCGCACTGGGCCTACAGCGACTACAAGCTGAAGAAGCTCAAGGACCCGAAGGGCGCCTGGGGCAAGGGCGACGGCGTGCACACCCTGTCCCGCAAGGGTTTCGCGCGGGACAACCCGGTCGTCGGCGAGTGGCTGAAGCACTTCCGGATGACCGAGAAGCAGCTGACCGGCCTCGAGGCCGAGATCAACAAGGCAGGCAAGGGCAGGCAGCAGGACGCCGTGCGCTCCTGGCTGAAGAAGAACCCCGGTGTCGTCGACAAGCTGGCCCCGGTCAGGAGCGGTTCCGCCGCGGCCCCGGCCGAGGCGAAGCGCGCCCTGGACGTCGCCTGGTTCCCCTGGGACGAGGACGTCGCCGTCACCTACCTCTGGAAGCACGTCCTGGCCCGTCGCGGCTACACGCTCAACCTGAAGCAGATGGACGTCGGACCCGTCTACACGGGCCTGGCCTCCGGGGACCTCGACCTCAACTTCGACGCCTGGCTGCCGCACGCCCAGTCCACCTACTGGGAGCGCCACAAGAACGACCTGAAGGACCTGGGCACCTGGTACGAGCCGACCTCCCTGGAGATCGCCGTCCCCTCGTACGTGAAGGACGTCAGGTCCCTCGCCGACCTCAAGGGGAAGTCGAAGACCTTCGACGGGAAGATCATCGGGATCGAGCCGGGCACCGGTGAGATGAACCTGCTGAAGAACAAGGTGCTTCCGGGCTACGGGCTCGACAAGGAGTACGAGGTCGTCGACGGCTCGACGCCGGCGATGCTGGCCGAGCTGAAGCGCGCGTACGCGGCGAAGCGGCCGGTCGCGGTCGTCCTGTGGTCACCGCACTGGGCCTACAGCGAGTACGGGCTCACCAAGCTCAAGGACGACAAGAAGCTGTTCGGCGAGGGCGACACCATCCGGACGATCTCCAGCAAGGCGTTCCCGGGGCAGTACCCGAAGCTCACCGAATGGATCAGGAACTTCAGGATGAGCGAGTCCGAACTCGGCGGCCTGGAGGGTGAGATCAAACGGCGCGGACAGGGGCACGAGGAGGACGCCGTAGCCGCGTGGCTCGAGGAACACCCGGACATGGTGCGGCGGATGACTCCGCGATAGGCCGCGCTCCGCGCGCCGAGCGGTGGTGAGCCGTGCTGCGTGACGGTGGGCGGCGGTGAGCGGTTCACCCTGAGGGGTGGTCCTGGTCGTGCGGGCTTGTTTGACCCGCGGGACGAGGGCCACCCCTCGCGGCGTCCGGGGGACCGCGTTCCGCGTCCGGTCCCGTCCGACCTCCTGCCTCCCACCTCCTGCCTCCCACCTCCTGCCTCCGACCCCCTGCCGTCCTGCCGCCTCCCGGTCTCCTCCTCCCTCACTCCTCCGCCCGGTCCGGAGACCCGGGCGTGCGTGCGCCCCTGCTGCCGGATGCTTCCGCCGTCGGCGGTCGGACCGTACGCGCGGCCGAAGGGACACGTGACTCCGTACTGGCGTACGGGAAAGATCCGGACAACCCATCACGGCGGGCTCCTCACCCCGGCCCCGGAGCCATGCGGGCGTCGGCCCGGGACCGCACGCTCGGCGCCCGGCCACCTCCGCGCGCCGCTCCGAGGCCACGCGCGACACGGCCTCTCCCGTACGGCACCACGGTCCGGCGCCCCGGTCGTCAGCGGGTGGGCCACCCTCGCGGAACGTCAACCTCCCGCCGCTCGCGCCCACTTCGGGATCCCGGCACACCGAGTGCGACCAGCGGCGGAACCGGGCCCCGCGGGACCGAGGGGCTCGGTGGGCGACTCCCCCGACCACGCACGACCTCGAACTCGGCGTGGAGTGGCTGGAGTTGACCGGGATGGAGCGAGGGGGCGGGCGCCTCGGGCTCCGGCTCGCCGCCGCCCGGGACCCGTCGGCCGCGCACCCGTCCCCTGCTCACCGGCCGCTCGCTCGCGGACCGCCGGGCTCCGGCTCGACCCGCCACGACACCGCTGTCGGCCGCGCACGGGCATCCGGCCCTGGTGATCGGCTCTTTCGTCCCGCCGGCGGGGAACGCGCCCCCGGGGGCGGACCGGCTCACGCGGTGGCGCGAACTGTAACCCTCGCACTCCTTCTATGTGACGTCGATGTGACGGGTCCATGAAACGGTTTGCCGAACATGCGTAGGGTGCAAACAACTCATCAGAAGGAGCGGACCACATATTCGGGCGGTTCGCGGACCGACGACGCGAGGGAGGGAGCCGGAGCCATGGGCGACCACAAAGAACAGCCCCTTCGGGTGGGCGCGGCCGTACGGCGACGGCGTCGGGAACTACGGCTCACCCTCGCCGTCGTGGCCGAACGCAGCGGCCTGTCCGTGCCCTTTCTCAGCCAGGTGGAGAACGAGCGGGCGCGGCCCAGCAAGAGTTCACTGGAGCGGGTGGCCTACGCGCTCGGCACCTCGGCCGCCGAACTGCTGGCCGCCGCCGACCCGGCGTGCAGTGTCGACGTCGTGCGCGCCGACGTGGGCGCCGAGCTCACTCCCGAATCCCAGGCCCGCCCCCTGGTGCGCGGTCATCACCAGATGCACGCCACCGAGTTCACCGGCGACCACGAAGAGGCCCGCGAACTCCAGCACCGCAACGACAAGTTGATGTTCGTCGCCGACGGTGCGGTCGAGGTCGAGGCCGAGGGGCGGGCCCATCGCCTCGGGCGGGGCGACACGCTCTACCTGTCGGGCGGCGTCCGGCACCGCTGGCGCGCCACCGTGCCGGACACCAGAGTGGTGGTCGTCGAGGTCGCCGACCACATCGACGCGGTGGAGGACCGGCACAACTTCGGCGGACGCTGAGCGGCACGGGCGACGACGGACGGTTCTGACGGCGCCGGGCGGTGCGGGGTGGTGCGAGCGATGCCGGGCGGTACGGGTGATGCCGGGCGGTTCGGACGGCGCTGAGCGGTGCGGGTGACGCCGGGCGGCACGGGTGACGCCGAGCGGGTTCTGGCGAGAATGACGTGGGAGAGGCGGACAGGCGTGCGTGTGGTGTCCCTCGTGCCCTCCCTCACGGAGGCCGTGGCCGTGACCGTACCCGCCGTCCTGGTGGGCGCGACCGACTGGTGCAGCCACCCCGTAGACCTCGACGTCGTACGGATCGGGGGCACCAAGAACCCCGACGTCGACGCCGTCCTGCGGCTGGCGCCCGACCTCGTCGTCGCCAACGAGGAGGAGAACCGGGAGCCCGACCTGACCGCCCTGCGCCAGGCCGGTACCGAGGTCCTGGTCACCGAGGTGCGGGACGTGCCGGGGGCCCTCCGGGAACTGGACCGGGTGCTCCGCGCGTGCGGCGCGCGGAGCCGTCCGCGCTGGCTGGACGAGGCGGAGGACGCGTGGGCCGAGCCGCCCGCTCCCCGCCCCCGCAGGACCGCGGTCGTGCCCGTCTGGCGGCGGCCCTGGACGGTACTGGGCCGCGACACCTTCGCCGGAGACGTCCTCGCCAGGCTGGGCGTCGACAACGTGTACGCCCACCACGGGGACCGCTACCCGCGCATCCCGCTCCCCGAGCTGACCGCGGCGGCCCCGGATCTCGTGGTGCTGCCCGACGAGCCCTACCGCTTCACTCCCGACGACGGTCCGGAGTGCTTCCCCGGGGTGCCCTGCGCACTCGTCGACGGCCGCCTGCTGACCTGGTACGGACCGTCACTCGCGCAGGCCCGCGCACGGCTGGCCGAGACACTGTGAACGCCGCCGCCCCGTCCCCCGGGGGCGGGCTCCGGAGCTACACCTCCTGACCGAGCCCTGCCCCTGCCCCCCCAGCCCGTGGCTTCCCGTCGCGGCCGTGTCATCTACGTCCCGAAGCGGCGCGGGCCCGGCCCGGAGAAGTCGGCTGTTCAGGGGGCCGGTGGAGGGAGCACGGAAGGCCGCCCGCTCCGGCGCGCGGGATGCGTCCGTGGTTCCATCCGAACTCCCCCGCATCCGGACTCGATCGTGTCTCAGCCGTCAGCGTGACGGTCGTCCGTACTGCGGGTCCACAGGGAGAGGCCACTGCCGGCGGGTGGAACCGGCCGTGACCTGTCCGACGGGGACGGTGAAGCCTGGAGGGGTGGCGCGGGAGGTCGTCCTCAGCGGGGTGCCGTCCTCAGCGGGGTGCCGCGAGGAGCTTGCCGTTGAACAGGCCGTGGGCCGTGCGGACGGCGGCCACCGACCACGCGGCGACGAGCAGGACGTACAGGGCGACGGCGAGGGTGTCGAAGGCGGCCAGGCCGGTGTGCCGGGCCAGGCCCTCCGCGCCGGTCACACAGGTGCCCACCGGGAAGGTGAACGCCCACCACGTCATGGCGAAACCCATGCCCTGGCGGCGGGCCCGTACGACCATCGCCACGGCCAGCGCGAGCCACAGCAGCGCGAAGCCGATCACGGGGACGCCGTAGAGCACGGAGAGGAGCGCGAAGCCCTCGTCGAGCGGGGCGGGTGTCACGCCGGGTGCCGCGTCCGCGAACTTGCCGACCGCGGTCGTCGACTGGCCCAGCGGGCCGAGCACGAGGAAGAGCGTCGGAGTGAGCGCGAGCGGCAGCGGGCCACCGGTGATGAGCCGGGCGAAGATCATCGGCAGCATCACCATGGTGGCCACCAGGCTGATCCCGAACATCGCGACACAGGCCAGGAGGAGCGTCTCCCGCGGCTGTCCGGCCGGCAGGTGGGGAACGAGGAGGGGGCCGAGGGCGGCCGACACCATGGGGGCGACGATCGGCAGCAGCCACACGGGGGACGCCTGTCCGGGCTCGATGCGATGCCGTACGACCATGAGGTAGGGCACGGTCACGGCGGCCGCGAGTCCGATCAGCGTCCCGGCCGTGAACAGGACGGAGTCCACGACGACCGCCGCCGGTGTCCCGATCCAGTCCCGGCCGACGAGCAGGGTGCCGCCGCCCACCGCGAGCAGCGCCATCGACAGACAGCCGTAGAAGGGTGCCACGGCCGGGTCGAGGAGATGGGCGCGGGCCTGGTCCCGGTGGTACGCCCAGTGCAGGGCGCGGGCGGCGAGCAGCAGCGTCAGCAGGGCCAGCGAGAGGGCCCACACGACGGTGCAGGCGGTGCGCAGGCCCGGCACGTGCCCGGGCAGTCCGGCTCCGGCCGTGGCGACGATCGCGGTCCCCATCACGGAGGCGTACCAGTTCGGGCCGAGATACCGGACCGCGGGTATGGCGCGGTTCCACGGCATCCGGGGGGCCTTCGTGTCGCGGAGGGTTCCCGCCTCGTGGGCGGTGAGGGGCTGGGCTGCGGTGACCATGGCTCCACGGTCGCGGGCCCGGCGGCGCCCCACCAGGGAGTCCTCGCCTATGAGGGCATAAGCTGGATTTATGACTAGCAGCGCTCAGGGTCGGACCGGCGCCGGGATCGCGCACCGGGTCCCCGATCTCGGCGCGCTGGAACTGCTGCTGGCGGTGGCACGCCTCGGGAGTCTCGGACGCGCCGCAC
Source organism: Streptomyces sp. NPDC002580 (assembly GCF_042889485.1). Classification (NCBI taxonomy): domain Bacteria; kingdom Bacillati; phylum Actinomycetota; class Actinomycetes; order Kitasatosporales; family Streptomycetaceae; genus Streptomyces; species Streptomyces sp. NPDC002580. The sequence continues at coordinate 241,602 of NZ_JBIAQZ010000006.1, forward strand.
GCGAGCTGGGGATCACCCAGCCTGCGGCCAGCAGCCGTATCCGTTCCATGGAGCGGCAGCTGGGGGTGGCGCTCGTCGACCGTTCGCCGCGCGGCTCCCGGCTCACCCGGGAGGGAGCGCTCGTCACCGACTGGGCGCGGCGGGTGGTGGACGCGGCCGAGGCGTTCGACGCCGGTGCGCAGGCCCTGCGCGACCGGCGTGACTCGCGGCTCCGGGTGGCCGCGAGCATGACCATCGCCGAGTACCTGCTGCCCGGCTGGCTGATCGCCCTGCGCGCGCAGCGCCCCGACACGGCGGTGTCGCTGCTCGCCGGGAACTCCGCCGGTGTCGCCGAGCGGCTGCTCACCGGTGAGGCGGACCTCGGTTTCGTCGAGGGGCTCTCGGTGCCGTCCGGCCTCGACGCGACGGTGATCGCGCACGACCGGCTGATCGTCGTGACGGCGCCCGGACATCCTTGGGCGCGCCGCCGCGCGCCGCTCGCCGCGGCGGAGCTGGCGGCCACGCCGCTCATCCTGCGGGAGGAGGGTTCGGGCACCCGCCAGGTCCTCGACGCGGCGCTCGGCGGACTCGCCCGCCCGCTGATCGAGCTGTCCTCGACGACCGCGGTCAAGGCCTCCGCCGTCAGCGGTGCCGGGCCCGCCGTCCTCAGCGAACTCGCCCTCGGCGAGGAACTGTCCGCCCACCGGCTGGTCGGTATCCCGCTCGCCGATGTCCGGCTCACGCGCGCCCTGCGGGCCGTCTGGCCGACGGGGCACCGCCCCACCGGGCCGGCCCGGGACCTGCTGTCCCTGACCCGCGGGGCGTAGCGGTCCGGCCCGCTTCCGCCGCCGGCTTCTTCGCCCCCTCCGCCCCTTCCCGTCCCGTTCCTGGGGCTGCGCCCCCAGACCCCCGCTTCGGCCTGACGGCCTCGTCCTCGATCGCCGGACGGGCTGGAATGTTCCGGCCCCGGAAAGAGGAGAACAGCACCCCGGGTTCGGCATGCGGAGGCGCCGAGGGGCGGAGGCGCCGAGGGGTGGAGGCGCCGAGGGGTGCGGGGTGGAGGGGGTGGAGGGGGTGACGGGGTCGAGGGGTGACGGGGTGGAGGATGGCGGCGCGGGGGCCGGTCGCTCAGGTCGCCGCCGCGATCAGGCCCCGCATCACCCGCAGGTCGTCGCCCATCTCCGGGTGCCACTGGACGCCCAGGACCCAGGCGGGGCCGGGGAGTTCGATCGCCTCCACCGTGCCGTCGGCGGCGTGCGCGCAGGCCACGAGGCCGGTGCCGAGGCGGTCCACGGCCTGATGGTGGTACGTCGGGACCTGGCACGGACCGGGTACGAGACCGGCGTACCGCGTCCCCGGTACGGGCGTGACCTCGTGGTGTCCGACCACCCCGATGTCCTTCACGTGCCCGTCGAGGTGCTGGACCAGCGTGCCGCCCAGCGCCACGTTCAGGAGCTGCTGGCCCCGGCAGACGCCCAGGAGCGGCGTGCCTGAGTCCAACGCGGCCCGGATCAGGGCGAGTTCCCAGGCGTCGCGCTCGGGGGCGGGCGGGCCCGTCCGCGGGGAGCGCTCGGCGCCGTACCGGGCGGGGTCGACGTCGGGGCCGCCCGCGACGACCACCGCGTCGAGCCGGGCGACGGTCTCCCCCGCCAGGTCCGGATCGTCCGGCGGCAGCATCACGGCGAGTCCGCCCGACCGCTGCACGAGCCGCGGATAGCCGGCCGGCAGCAGCGCCGCCTCCAGCTCCCACACGCCCCAGCGCGCCCCGGCCTCCAGATACGTACTCACACCGACCAGCGGCCTGCTCACGCGCTACTCCCTCGGATTCCGGGTCGCCCCGTCGCCCGTGGACGGCGACGACTCCACCACTTCAATGGAAAGGTCTCATACCTTTGCGGGCGGGGGAGCGGAACGCGGGGCTCCGCGCGGCACGTCCGGCTCAGGCCAGGAACCCCCGCAGCAGCGCCGCCGTGCCCGCGCAGTGCTCGCGCATGATCTCCCGCGCCCCGTCCGCGTCCCCGTCCAGCACCGCCTCGACGAGCGCGGTGTGCTGGCGCTGCGAGTGCTCCAGGTTGCGGACGAGGAGCGGGATGCAGTCCAGCAGGTCGTTGACCGAGGCCCGGACCGCCGCGTACCGCGCGGTGAGGGACGGGGAGCCGCACAGCTCCGCGAGGGTGAGGTGGAACAGGGTGTCCAGGCGCCGGTAGTCGGTCAGCGGGGCGTCGTTCGTCCGGGCGAGCGCCTCGCGCAGCCGTCCGGACCGCTCCGCGTCGAGCCCGTGCGTCGCGCACAGCCCGGCCGCGCCCACCTCCAGGACCTCCCGGAAGCGCAGCACGTCCTCGATGTCGACCGCGGCGACCCGGCGGCGCAGTTCGTGCTCACCGGGGGTGGCGGTGCGGGCCAGCACGAAGGTGCCGCCGTAGCGGCCGCGCCGCGACTCGACGAGCCCCTGGTCCTGGAGCACCTTCAGGACCTCGCGCAGCGTCACCCGGCTGATCCCCAGGCGCTCCGCCAACTCCCGCTCCGCGGGCAGCCGTTCGCCGCCCGGCACCAGCCCGAGGCGGACGATCTGGAGGATCTGCTCCAGTGCCTCCTCGAAGCCGTTGCCCGCCCGTACCGGCCGCAGCACCGGCGTCAGCCGGTCGCCCGTCCCACGGTCGGATTCCGCCCGCGTCATCCGGTCGCGCCCCCTTCCCAAGCAATGGTTCTCGGCAATACCTTATGGCTCTCGGCTGACCCAAGGAGGCACTTCCGGTGGCAGACCGCACACCCCCGCTCCTCGTCGAGGAGCTGCGCTCCCTCGTCGGGACCGGTGAGATCGACACGGTCGTCCTGGCCTTCCCCGACATGCAGGGGCGCCTGCAGGGCAAGCGGTTCGCCGCGGGCTTCTTCCTCGACGAGGTGCTGGAGCACGGCACCGAGGGCTGCAACTACCTCCTCGCCGTCGACGCCGACATGAACACGGTCGACGGCTACGCCATGTCCTCCTGGGACCGGGGCTACGGCGACTTCGCGATGCGTCCCGACCTCTCCACCCTGCGGCGGGTCCCGTGGAACGAGGGCACCGCGCTGCTCATCGCCGACCTCGCCTGGAACGACGGCTCCCCGGTGGTCGCCGCGCCCCGCCAGATCCTGCGCCGCCAGCTCGAACGCCTCGCGGCGCTCGGCTACACCGCCCAGGTCGGCACCGAGCTGGAGTTCATCGTCTTCAAGGACACCTACGAGCAGGCCTGGGACGCGGCCTACCGGGGACTCACCCCGGCCAACCAGTACAACATCGACTACTCGGTCCTCGGGACCGGACGCGTCGAGCCCCTGCTGCGCCGCATCCGCAACGAGATGCAGGCCGCCGGCCTCACCGTCGAGTCCGCCAAGGGCGAGTGCAACCCCGGCCAGCACGAGATCGCCTTCAAGTACGACGAGGCCCTCGTCACCTGCGACCAGCACGCGATCTACAAGACCGGCGCCAAGGAGATCGCCTCCCAGGAAGGCGTCTCGCTCACCTTCATGGCCAAGTACGACGAGCGCGAGGGCAACTCCTGCCACATCCACCTCTCCCTCGCCGACGCCGACGGCAGGAACGTGATGGCCGGCTCCGCCCAGGACCCGGACGGCATGTCGGAGGTCATGCGCCACTTCCTCGCCGGACAACTGGCCGCCCTGCGCGACTTCTCGCTCCTGTACGCGCCCAACATCAACTCGTACAAGCGCTTCCAGCCCGGCTCCTTCGCGCCGACCGCCGTCGCCTGGGGCCACGACAACCGCACCTGCTCGCTCCGCGTCGTCGGCCACGGCCGCTCGACGCGCTTCGAGAACCGGCTGCCCGGCGGCGACGTCAATCCGTACCTGGCCGTCGCCGGACTCGTCGCGGCGGGTCTGTACGGCGTGGAACAGAAGCTGGAGCTTCCCGAGGCGTGCGCGGGCAACGCCTACGCCGCCGCGTACGACCACGTCCCGACCACCCTGCGCGAGGCCGCCGGACTCTGGGAGAACAGCCCCCTCGCGCGGGCCGCCTTCGGCGACGAGGTGGTCGCGCACTACCGCAACATGGCGCGCGTCGAACTGGAGGCCTTCGACGCCGCGGTGACCGACTGGGAGCTGCGCCGCTCCTTCGAACGCATGTGAGGACCCCCTTGCCGCACCCGTACCCGTCGTACCCGTACACCTCGCCCCCGTACGAGCACGAACTCCAGGTGCTCGACCCCGCCACCGAGGAGGTCGTCGCCACCGTCCCGGCCGCCACCGCCCAGGACGTCGGGGACGCCGTCGTACGGGCCGCGAGGGCCCAGGTCCGCTGGGTCGCCCTCGCCCCGGCCGACCGCGCCCGGCTGCTGCGCCGCTTCGCGGCCGTCGTCGACGACCACGTCGAGGAACTGGCCCGCCTGGAGGTACGCGAGGCCGGTCACACCCTCGGCAACGCCCGCTGGGAGGCGGGCAACGTCCGCGACCTGCTCGACTACGCGGCCGGGGGAGTGGAGAGGCTGACCGGCCGTCAGATCCCGGTCCCCGGCGGCCTCGACATCACCCTCCTCGAACCGCTCGGCGTCGTCGCGGTCATCGCCCCCTGGAACTTCCCCCTGCCCATCGCCGCCTGGGGCACCGCACCGGCCCTCGCCGCCGGCAACGCCGTCGTCCTCAAACCCGCCGAGACGACCCCGCTGACGGCACTGCGGCTGGCCGAACTCGCCCTGGAGGCGGGCCTGCCCGAGCACCTGTTCCAGGTACTGCCGGGGGCCGGACCCGTCGCGGGCGCCGCGCTCGTCGAACACCCCGGCGTGGCGAAGATCGTCTTCACCGGGTCGACGGCCGTGGGCAAGCAGGTGCTGGCGAAGGGCTCAGCGCTCCTCAAGCGCGTCACCCTCGAACTCGGCGGCAAGAGCCCCAACATCGTCTTCGCCGACGCGGATGTCGAGGCCGCCGCCGCGGCGGCTCCGATGGCCTTCCTCGACAACTCCGGCCAGGACTGCTGCGCCCGCACCCGCATCCTCGTCCAGCGCTCCGTCCACGACCGCTTCCTCGAACTCCTCGCCCCGGCGGTCGAGTCCGTCGTCGTCGGCGACCCGTCCGACGAGCGGACGCAGATGGGCCCGCTGATCTCCCGGGCCCAGCTGGAGCGCGTACGGTCCTACGTCGACGCCGACGCGCCCGGCATCCGGGGCAAGGCCCCCGAAGGCCCGGGCTTCTGGTTCGCGCCCACCGTCCTGACCGGCGTCGACCCCGGCGCGCGCGTGGCCGTCGAGGAGGTCTTCGGACCCGTCGCCGTCGTGCTGCCCTTCGAGGACGAGGCCGACGCCGTCCGGCTCGCCAACGCCACCGACTACGGCCTGTCCGGCTCCGTCTGGACCCGCGACGTCGGCCGCGCCCTGCGCGTCTCCCAGGCCGTCCGCGCGGGCAACCTGTCCGTCAACTCCCACTCCAGCGTCCGCTACTGGACCCCCTTCGGCGGCTTCAAGCAGTCGGGGATCGGCCGCGAACTCGGCCCGGACGCCCTCACCGCCTTCACCGAGACCAAGAACGTCTTCATCAGCACGGAGGGCCCCGCACTGTGACCGAAGCGACGCAAGCGACCGAAGCGAACATCTGCCGCCGGCTGGTCGGCCGCACCGCCGTCATCACCGGCGCCGGCAGCGGCATCGGCCTCGCCACCGCCCGCCGGCTGGCCGCCGAGGGCGCCCACGTGGTCTGCGGCGACATCGACGAGCGCAGCGGAAAGGCGGCGGCCGAGGAGGTCGGCGGGACCTTCGTCAAGGTCGACGTCACCGACCCCGAGCAGGTCGAGACGCTCTTCCGGACCGCGTACGACACCTACGGATCCGTCGACATCGCCTTCAACAACGCGGGCATCTCGCCGCCGGACGACGACTCCATCCTGGACACGGGCCTGGAGGCCTGGAAGCGCGTCCAGGACGTCAACCTCACCTCGGTCTACCTGTGCTGCAAGGCCGCCCTCCCCTACATGCGCCGACAGGGCCGCGGCTCCATCATCAACACGGCGTCCTTCGTGGCCCGGATGGGAGCCGCGACCTCGCAGATCTCGTACACGGCCTCCAAGGGCGGTGTGCTGGCCATGTCCCGTGAACTGGGCGTCCAGTTCGCCAGGGAGGGCATCCGCGTCAACGCCCTGTGCCCCGGCCCCGTCAACACCCCGCTCCTCCAGGAGCTGTTCGCCAAGGACCCGGAGCGGGCCGCGCGCAGGCTGGTGCACATCCCGGTGGGACGGTTCGCCGAGGCGGACGAGATCGCGGCGGCCGTCGCGTTCCTCGCCAGCGACGACTCCTCCTTCGTGAACGCCACCGACTTCCTGGTGGACGGAGGCATCTCGGGCGCGTACGTCACGCCCCTGTAGGCCCTCTCCCGGTACGGTCCCTCTGTCATGCGAGACGGAAGAAAACGACCGCACCGGCACATGCTGGCCTGGACCCTGGCCGCGGCCGCCGCTCTGGCGGCCGCGCCGCCGACGACCCCCTCCCCGCACCGGAACTGCCCCCGCCTGTCCGGGGTCTGGCACGGCGACAACCGGGCCCGCCTGCAACAGGTCATCGACGACCGCGGCACCTGCGCGCGAGGCGACGGGGACGGCGAACGGCCGGTCGCCGTCTTCGACTGGGACAACACGGTCACCAAGAACGACGCCACCGACGCCACGATCTCCTGGGCGCTGCGGCACGACCGGATCCTGCGCCCGGCGAGCTGGAGGGCCACCAGCGAGTGGCTCGGCGACACGGCGGCCGGCGCCCTCACCGCCGCCTGCGGCACCCGGGTGCCGGTGGGCACACCCCTGCCGACCGCCACGAACGCCCGCTGCGCCGACGAGATCCTGGAGATCCGCGAGACCGGCCGGACCATGAGCGGCGCCGCCGCGTTCACCGGTCGCTGGAACCACCGGCGCACCGTCCCCCAGTACGCCTGGGTGCCCCAGCTGTTCGCCGGGCACACGGTCGCCGAACTGTCGGCCTACGCCCGTAGCGCCCGCGCCGAAGCGCTCGCGGCCCCCGTCGGCTCGACCCGCACGCTCGGCACCCACACGGTCCCCGCGTACGTCCGCTACTACGACCAGCAGCGCGATCTCATCCGTACGCTCCGCCGCGCCGGATTCGACGTCTTCATCGTCTCGGCGGGTTCCGAACCCGTCACCGAGGTGTGGTCGCGGGGCGTCGGCGTCGACGCGGCGCACACCGTCGCGATCCGGTCCGTCCTCGACCGGCACGGCCGGATCACCACCCGGAACCAGGGCTGCGGCGGCGTCCCCGAGAGCCGCGGGGAGGTCATCCCGTACGTCGACGGGAAACGCTGCTGGATCAACCAGGAGATCTACGGCGTGCGCGGCGCCGCCGCCTGGCAGCGCCGCGACGCCGGTCACCGTCCCGTGATCGCGGCAGGGGACGCCGACACCGACGTCACCTTCGTCGGCGACGCCACCGGCGCCCATCTCGTCATCAACCGCAACAAGGGCGAGATCATGTGCCGGGCGTACGACGACGCCGACGGCCGCTGGGTCGTCAACCCGATGTTCATCGATCCGCTGCCCCGCAGACCGGGGCGCTATCCGTGCTCCACGAGCGCCTACACCGCGCCGGACGGAGCCCCCGGGCCGGTGCGCGGACGGGACGGCTCGGTCGTGCCGGACCTGGCGGACACCGTGTACTGATCCCCGCCGCGGTCCTGACACCCCGTCGGCCGGCTTTCGCCCTGCCCTGACCTGTCGTCGCCCGTCCCCCCGCCCCGTCCCGTCGCCCGGCACGCGCCCCGCCCTCGGACCGGCCGCGCGGCTTCGCCGGGGACCTCCGGAGGGCGTATCGCAGGGGGCGCGACCCGTGCGCGGCGGGCGTTCACCGGCGGGCGAACGCCTGACCGACGCGGCACTAGAGTGCCGGGATGAGCATGACGCCTCCACCCGGCTGGTACCGCGACCCGTCGTACCCGCTCGTCGAGCGCTGGTGGGACGGGACCATGTGGACCGACCACCGGCGCCAGCCCGAGTCCGTCCAACAGCCCCTGACGCGGCCGGAGTCGCCCGGCGGCTCCGGGCCCGGTCGGGCCAGGGCCGTCGCGCTGGTGACCGCCGCGGTCGTCCTCGTCGCCGCGATCGTCACGGGCGCGGTGCTGCTGCGGGACGACAGCGGCGAAGAGACCGGGACACCGACCACGCCGACCGCCGGGTCCGCCACGGGCGCCGGAGGCCCCTCGCCCTCCCCGTCCGGACCCTCGCCGTCGGCCGGGGACCCGTCCGTCGTCGTGGACGAACTCGACGGCATCACCTTCCCCCTGCTCGACGGCTGGGAACGGCCGAAGTACGCCGCCGACCACGACCTGCTGATGAGCACTCCGGGCACCTACGACTGCCCGGGCGACCCCGGTCTGTGCCGGCACGGCCGGATCACGTCGCGCACGGCCACGGCCACCGACGAGCGGTCCCCGAAGGCCTTGGCCGAGGGGGACATCGAGGACGCCACCGACAGCGCGTACGACCGGGACCTCCTCGACAGCCGACCGTTCGGGGGCGTCCGATCCCACCGGCTGGTGAAGTCCGGCTCCGTCGCCGTGGCCGGGCGCGCCGGGTACTTCGTGCGCTGGAAGGTCAAGACCGGCGTGGGGCCCGGGGGTTACGTCGAGTCGCTGGCCTTCCCCTCCAGCGTGGGCTCGGAGTCCCTGGTCATCGTCCGCTTCGCCTTCGACGCCGGCCCGGACGGCCCGCCGCTGTCCGACATGGACCGGATCACCGAGGGCATCCGGTCCGTCGGCGACCGCGACGGGGGCGGCGGTGCGGGCAGCAGCATCGGCCCGTCGACGTGACGTGACCTGAAGGGGCGGGGTGCCGCCGCGCCGACCACCGTCCCGGACCTCGGGACGCGGGAGCGGACCGGGCCCCTGATCCGAGGGCGGCGGGCCGCTCGCCGTGCCGGCGGAGCCCCGGATCAGCGGAACACCACCGGATCAGGACAGCAGGGGATCAGGGGCCAGTGGATCGGTGGGTCAGAGGAAGGTGTGACCCTCGCCGCGGTACGTCGGGACGGTCGCGGTGACCGCGTCGCCCTCGACGAGGTGCAGCGTGTCGAACCTCTCGCACAGCTCACCGGCCTTGGCGTGCCGGAACCACACCTTGTCGCCGATCAGCAGATCGTCCGCCGGGGAGCCGAGCAGCGGGGTCTGCACCTCGCCGGGACCCTCCTGGGGGTCGTACGCCAGCCCCTCCGGCAGGTACGGGACGGGCAGCCGGTCGGCGCCCGGGGCCCCGGAGGCCGGGTACCCGCCGCCCAGCACGGTCACCACGCCCACACCCGGCCGGCGCACGACGGGCTGGGCGAACAGCGCGGCCGGACGTCCGCTGAACGACGTGTAGTTGTCGAAGAGCCTCGGCACGTAGAGCCCGGACCCGGCCGCGATCTCGGTGACCGAGTCCTCGGCGGCCGTGTGCTGGACGCTGCCGGTACCGCCGCCGTTGACGAACTCGAGGTCCGGCTCCACCGCCCGTACCGCCCGGACGACCTCCGCGCGGCGCTGCGCGAGCTCCTTGCGGGCGGTGCTCTGCATCAGCCGCACGGCGCGCGAGCGCAGCGGCCGTCCCGCGACGGAGTCCCCGACGCCCGCGATGTGGCCCTCGTACGCCATGATCCCCACCAGCTTGAACCCCGGTGCGCGGACGACGGCGCGGGCCATCTCCGCCACCTGGGCGGGGGAGTGCAGCGGCGAGCGCAGCGCGCCCACCCGCACCCGGCCGCCGAACAGTTTGAGCGAGGTGTCCAGCTCCAGGCAGACGCGCACGACCTCGGTGCCGCCCTCACGGGCTTCGTCGATCAGCCGGAGCTGCGCCGGGTCGTCGATCATGACGGTCACCGCGGCGGCCAGCTTGGGGTCGCCGGCCAGCTCGGCGTAGCCCTTCCGGTCGGCCGACGGGTAGGCGAGCAGCACGTCGTCGAAACCCGACCGGGCCAGCCACAGCGATTCGGCGAGGGTGAAGGACATGATCCCCGCGAAGCCGTCCCGTCGCAGGACGCGTTCCAGCAGGGTCCGGCAGCGGACGGACTTGCTGGCGACGCGGATCGGCTTGCCGCCGGCCCGGCGGAGCAAATCCTCCGCGTTCGCGTCGAATGCCTCCAGATCCACGATCGCGACGGGGGCGTCGAGGTGAGCGGTGGCCCGGTCGTAACGGGCCCTGTCGGCGGCACGGGCAGTCATGTGCGAAGACTGCCAGAATCGATTACCGCAGGGTAGGGGATGTTCCGGGCAGATGCCCCGGGGCTCCGGACTGGTTCCCGCCGGACGCGCGTCAACCCGTAGAGTGGCGCGGACGCAGGGAGGGACGACCTCGCCCGGCGGGCCCTGCCCGGGGGTGGCGGTCCACGGTCGCGGGTATGCGTGCCCGTGGCGAGTCCCTTCCGCGGAGACGAAACGGCTCGCGAGCTCCGCGGCGGCCGACAGCCCGGTACGAGGAAACGGGGGGTGCATGAGCACGGAAGCGCGGCGCGCCTCGATTCCCCCGCGTCCCACGGTCCCACCCGCCGAACCCCCGGCGACCGACCGGACGTCCCCGGTCCCGCCTTCCCGGACCCCCCTGACCCCGCCCCCTCCGGCGAACGCGCCGTCTCCGGCGTCCGGACACCGGCCGTCGGGCGGGGAGGACTGGTCCGCCGAGCCCCCTTCGCCCACCGGGCAGGGGACCCCGTCAGGGTCGGGACCCGGCGCGTCGAACCGCGCTCCGCTGGTCCCGCCGCGCCCCGCGAGCCCGCCCCGCGCACCGGGCCGGTCGGTGCCGCCCCAGCCCGCGGGCCCGCCGTCGGCACCTGAGCGGCCCGCTTCGACGGGAGGCCGTTTCGCGGGCGGAGACGGGTCCCGGTCGCCCGAGGACGCCCAGGCGCCGTCGCCCGCCGCCGCGCCGACGTACCCTCCGGCTTCCCCGTCGGGAGCCGTGCGCGCCTCGCGAGTGCCCTCACCGCCGCCCTCCTACGACTTCTTCGACACGTCGGCGGAATCGGGCGGGGTGTCCGCCGTGACGGACCCCCCGAAGCCCGCCTCGTCCCCGGCCCGGTCGTCGTCCGGTACGCCGGGACCGGCCTCGTCCGAGGCGCCGACGTCCGCTTCGGCGGGCGGCCCGATACCCGCGTCGCCCGGCCGGCCCGCCTCCGTCTCCCCGGGCAGGCCCCTGCCCGCGTCGTCCGGCGCACCCGCGTACGGCCCCTCCGCCGCGCCGGCGGCGCCTCCGTCGGACACGCCGAAGACGGTCTCGGCCGGTGCCGCACCCTCCGGCGCCTCACCGGCCGGTGCTCGGCGCCCCACGGCACCGACCGCGTCCCAGGACCCCGCGCCGGAAGCGCCCCAGCGGGGCCGCCAGGCGGCCCCGACGGACCGCGCGGCCGCCGCGGCCCAGGACCGGCCCGCGTCGGACGTACGTCCGCAGGGTCCCGCGTCCCCGGCCCGGCCGGAGTCACGGCGCTTCCCCCACCTGCGTCCCGAGGGACGGCCGGGGCCGATGGCGCCGCCGCCCCCCGCGGCCTCCGCGCGCTTCCCGGACGTGTCACCGGGTCCCGTCGGACCGGCGGGACCCGGTGCTGCCCCGCAGACCACCGGGCCGTCGCGGCCCGGCGCGGCACGGCACCCCGGACCGGGACCCACCCGCGAGCCGCACCCGCCCGCGCCCGCGCGCGTCCCGGGGACCCCGCGTGCCTTCGAACCCTCGCGTCCGTCCCGGCCTCCGCACCCCGCCGAGCCCCCGCACCCTGCCGAGCCGCCGCACTCCGCAGAGTCCCCGCGACCGGCCGGCTCTCCCTCGCGGACCGGGGCCCAGGAGCCCGCACCGGTTCCCGGGGAGCGGCTCTCCGAGACGGCCCGGCGGCTGCTGACCGAGCACGCCGAGAAGTCCCGGCTGCGGGCCGCGACCCCGCCGCCCGTCACCCCGCCGCCGGTCGTCTCGGCCCCGTTCGCGGCGACCCCTCCCGCTCCGCCTGCGCCTGGAGCCTTCGCCGAGGGCGCTCCGGGCACGCACCGCCCCTTCGTGACGTTCGCCGAGCCCGAGACCCACCACGAGGACACCCCGCGCGGACGTCCGTTCCGTGGCCGGGCCCGGCACCGTACCCTCGTCGCCGCCGCCTGCGTGGTTCTCGGACTCGGGCTCATCGGCGGTGCGGTGACCGGCAGTTGGCTGACCGGGGACGAAGCGGACGGACCCGGTTCGCGCGGCGCCTTCACCGCGGCGGGCGAGCTCTGGCACGGCGTGCCCGTGGACGTGCTCTTCCCGCCGACCGTGCGGGGCGACGGGGCGGGACCCGGCGGCTCCGACCGCAGCTGGACGCGGATCGCCGTCGCACCGGACACCGGCTGCGAGGCCGCCTTCGACCCGCTGCTGCGCCAGGCGCTCGCCCCCGTCGGCTGCCTGCGACTGCTGCGCGCCACCTACATGGACGCGACCCGGAGTCATGTCACCACCGTCGGACTGCTGTTCACCAAGGCGGACGCGGCGGCGATGACCTCCTTGAAGGCCCGCTTCCGCAAGGAGGGCCTGGACCGGCGCACGGATCTCATGCCCCGCCCCTACGCGGCGAAGGGCACCGTCGCCGAGGGCTTCGGCAAGGCCCAGCGCGCCTCCTGGACCGAGCGGGTCCTCACGGACGCCCCGGTCGTCGTGTACGCCGTCTCCGGGTTCGCGGACGGGCGCAAGGTGACCGCCCCGCGGCCCGCGGCCGAGGCCACGAAGGCGGGCTCGACCGCGGCCGTGGCCCAGGCGGGCCTCGGTCACGAGGCACAGGGCCTCGCCGACCGGGTGGAGCGGGGTTTCCGCAAGGTCGTCGACTCGGTCACGGAGAAGCGGTCGTGATCCGCGAGGACGGCCCCGCCGACCGCGTGCGGCGGCCCGGCACGACCGGGCGGGCAGCCGCCGACCACAGCGCGCCGGCCCGGCGGACCGACGAGACGGGGGAGAGCGAGATGGCGGGGGAGACCGGCCGGACCGCGGGGACCGGCACGGCCGGACGACACCGGAGGCCGGGACCGCCCGGAGCGGCCCGGCCGGACCGCTCCGCCGTCGTCGAAGGTGCCCGGGCGCTCCTGGCTGCCCGCCCGCCCCGGCTCTCCCGCAGGTCCGGTGTCCTCGGTGTCCTCCTCGCCGGCTCCCTCGCCCTGGTGCCCTCGACCGTCGCGTACGCCGACGGCATCCGCGCCCAGCAGTGGGGCCTCGACGCGATGCACACCCGGGAGGCGTGGCGCACGACCCAGGGCAAGGGCGTCACCGTCGCCGTCCTCGACACCGGCGTCGACGACCGGCACCCGGACCTCGCGGGCAACGTGCTCGCGGGCAAGGACATGGTCGGTTTCGGAGCGAGCCGCGGCGACCGGCCCTGGGCACGGCACGGCACGGCCATGGCGGGCATCATCGCCGGGCACGGACACGGGGCGGGCGGCGCCGACGGCGTCATGGGCATCGCCCCGCAGGCGAAGGTCCTGCCCGTCCGCGTCATCCTCGAGGACAAGGACCCGGCCCGCTCCAAGGCCCGCAACACGCGGGGCAACGCGCTCGCCGAGGGCATCCGCTGGGCCACCGACCACGGCGCCGACGTCATCAACCTCTCCCTCGGCGACGACTCCAAGTCCGCCCACCCCGAGCCCGCCGAGGACGAGGCCGTCCAGTACGCGCTGCGGAAGGGTGCCGTCGTCGTCGCCTCGGCCGGCAACGGCGGCGAGAAGGGCGACCACATCTCGTACCCCGCCGCGTACCCCGGTGTGATCGCGGCGACCGCCGTCGACCGCTACGGAACCCGCGCCTCCTTCTCCACCCGCCGCTGGTACGCCACCGTCAGCGCCCCGGGTGTCGACGTCGTCATCGCCGACCCGGACGACCGCTACTACGAGGGCTGGGGCACCAGCGCGGCGTCCGCGTTCGTCTCCGGCGCGGTCGCGCTCATCAGGGCGGCCCATCCGGACCTGTCCCCGGCCCAGATCAAACAGCTCCTGGAGGACACCGCCCGCGACGTCCCCTCCGGGGGCCGGGACGACGCCCGCGGCTTCGGCTTCATCGACCCCGCCGCCGCCATCAAGGCCGGCGGCAAGATCGAGCCGGAAAGCCCCGGGCCGACGGCGTACGGGCAGAAGTACTTCGGCACGGGCCCCGACGCCCCCGACGACGGCGGCGGTTCGGACAAGTGGGCCGGCCCCCTCGCGGGCGCCGTGGGCCTGGCGCTGCTCGCGGCGGCGGTGGTCCTCTGGCGCGGCCGCAGGAGCCCGGACCCACGCCTGTTCGGCCGGTCCTAGAACCCCGTTCGAAGTTCCCCCGATCCACGGAGTGCGGGCCGGCGGCACGACGTACGCCACCGCGTCACCCGCGTCACCTGTGTGCGCCGGGCGCGCCCCGCGTACACGGCGCGGTGCCCGGCGGACGCGCACCCGGCGCACCCGCCCACGGTCCCGTACGGGACCCGTCACCCCTCGACCGTGTCCCCGAACGCGGACACCGCGGCCTTCGCCACCGCCTCCACCAGGGAAATGCCCTTCGCCTGCGTGGAGTTGCCGTTCGACAGCGCCGCCACCAGATAGTCGTGGCCGTCGACCGAGATCCGCCCGACGCTGTTGACGACCCACAGCCCGGTCGTGCTACGCGCCAGCCAGCCGTTCTTGAGGGCCCAGCCGGAGCCGTCGGCCGCGGCCGACACCCCCCACCGCTGGTCCGCCGCGATCTTGCCCATGAGTCCCTGGAGGTAGGACCGGGAGGTCCCGCTCAGTTCCGAGTCGTCACCGAACACCTGGCGGAGCAGCCTGAGCTGGTCGCTCGCCGTGGTCCGGGTCAGCCCCCACAGCTCGCCGTCGCCGCCCACCGTGTCCGTCAGACCGAAGCGTCTGTTCGCGGAGTCCAGGCCGTCCGCCCGGCCGATCACGGCCCACAGCGCGGACGCCGACGCGTTGTCGCTGTTCTCGATCATCGCGGTGGCGTACGTCCTCTCCCGCGCGGTGAGACGGCGGTCCGCCTTCTGGGCCTGGAGCAGCAGCGCGGCCAGGATGTCCACCTTGACGATGCTCGCGGTGTCGAAGGAGGCGTCACCGTGGACCGCGCTCTCACCGGAGTCGACGTCGAGCACGGCGACCGACGTCCTCGCGCCGTCCGGCACCGACACGGACCTCAACGCCTTCGCGAGCAGCGCGTCCCGGTCGACGGAGGGCTCGGCCACGGGTTCCACCGACGCCTCCTCGCTCCCGGCCGGCGACGAAGAGGGCGATGCCGGCGCCGACGACGATACGGCGGCCGGGCCGTCGTGCGCCTGTGCCTGTACGTACACGGCCCCGGCCGCCGTCGCCCCGACGAGGACCGCGGAGGCGACCGCGAGGGAGAGGAGCGGCTTGCGTCCCGACGGCCGGGCGCGGCGCCCGCGTGCTCTGTGACGGTCCATCCCGTGATGCTGGACGGCCCGGCTGTGCCCGTGGTTAGACGCGTGTTAGAGGCGCGTCAGGGAAGCCTGAGAAAATCGTGAATCCGTCACCACCGCGTTTCCGGGGCCGCACAAGCGCAGCAGCATCCCCCCGATAGGGTCGGGGACCGTGGCGAACAAGAACATTCCCGACCCCGGCTTCCGTGACGACGACGGCTCCGCCGACCCCCGGCTGAGCGCGGCGCTCGCCGCCTGGTCCGCGGACCGCACCGCGGTGCCCCCGGTCCTGGAGGCACTCGGGACCGCCCGGCTGCTCGTGCCGATCGTGGCCGTGCTCGGCGAGGTCGAGGAGGACGCGAACGGGCTGCGCCGCGAGAAGACCAGCGACATGGCGGTGCCCACCCTCAAGGCAGGGAACCGCACGGCCCTGCCCGCCTTCACCTCCACCGACGCGCTGGCCGCCTGGGACCCGGAGGCCCGCCCGGTCGCCGTACGCCTGCGGCAGGTCCTGGAGGCCGCGGCGCACGAGAAGGCCGACACGATCGTGCTGGACCTGGCCGGACCCGTGTCCTACCAGCTGACCGGCTCCGCCCTGCTGGCCGTGGCCGAGGGGCGGACGACGGCCGATCCGCTCGCCGATCCCGCGGTGGTCGAGGCGGTACGGGCAGCGGTGGCCGCCGAGCCGCGGGTGGTCCGCGCCCATCTCGGCCCCGGCCGGGCCGACGGCACGCTCGCCCTCGTCCTCGACCCGTCGGCGGACCCCGCCGCGACCGCGCGCGCGGTGGCCGAACGGCTCGCCGCCGACGAAACACTGAGGGCCCGCCTGGTGCGCGGCCTCGACCTGGCACTTCTGCCGGCCGAGGCGACGCCACCGGGCGAGCCCCTGTACGTACGCGGGTAGGTCCGGGTCCGCGGGGACCCGGGCACGGGTCAGCCGTAGACGGGGCCCGTGTACTTCTCGCCCGGGCCCTGGCCCGGCTCGTCCGGGACGAGCGAGGCCTCGCGGAAGGCCAGCTGGAGCGACTTGAGACCGTCACGCAGCGGTGCCGCGTGGAAGGAGCTGATCTCGGTCGCGCTCGCGTCGAGCAGCCCGGCCAGCGCGGTGACCAGCTTGCGCGCCTCGTCCAGGTCCTTGTGCTCGTCGCCCTCCTCGGTGAGACCGAGCTTCACGGCGGCGGCGCTCATCAGGTTGACGGCGACCGTCACGATGACCTCGACCGCGGGGACCTCGGCGATGTCGCGGGTCATGGTGTCGTAGTCGGGGTTCTGGGGAGGGGTGTCACTCATGCCTCCCACGATAGGCCCCGGCGTCCGCGGCCCCGTCCGCGGGAGCCCGCCGCCGGGTGTGCGACGGCGGGGAGGCCTCCGGTTAGCGCCTGCCCGGCGGAGCTGCTAACCTTGTGTAACGACCGGCCGGACACCTATGTGCTCGGCCCACAAGTGGAGGCTCCGAACTCCCACCTGACTGTCCCCCGGGACGGCGGGTCATCCGGTCAGACGGCCCCCACCGTTCCGTACGGACGGTGGAGTCGTCCGAATGCGCGCCCCGCGGTTGACCGCGGCGGTGCTCCGGCAATCCATGGAGCCCCGCCTGTGTCCCGTCAGGGGCATTTTTTCATGCCCCGCGATGGTTGGTCCCAGTGTCATCAGAGACATACGCGGCTGTCCGCCAGACCGCCGTGTGGTGCTACCTAGGAGGATCCATCAGCGCCGAGCCCCGCATCAACGACCGGATTCGCGTTCCCGAAGTGCGACTTGTCGGTCCCAGCGGCGAGCAGGTCGGGATTGTTCCGCTTGCCAAGGCCCTTGAGCTTGCTCAGGAGTACGACCTCGACCTGGTCGAGGTGGCGGCGACTGCTCGCCCGCCCGTCTGCAAGCTCATGGACTACGGCAAGTTCAAGTACGAGTCGGCCATGAAGGCCCGTGAGGCGCGCAAGAACCAGGCGCACACGGTCATCAAGGAGATGAAGCTCCGGCCGAAGATCGACCCGCACGACTATGACACGAAGAAGGGTCACGTCGTCCGGTTCCTCAAGCAGGGCGACAAGGTCAAGATCACGATCATGTTCCGTGGTCGCGAGCAGTCCCGGCCGGAGCTCGGCTACCGACTGCTGCAGCGTCTCGCTTCGGACGTCGAGGACCTCGGGTTCATCGAGTCGAACCCGAAGCAGGACGGCCGAAACATGATCATGGTTCTCGGTCCCCACAAGAAGAAGACCGAGGCGATGGCCGAGGCCCGTGAGGCCCAGGCAGCCCGTAAGGCAGAAGCTAAGGCCAACCCGGGTCGCTCGCAGAACGCCGCTGACGGCGACATCGTCGAAGGCGACATCGTCGACGGTGAGGCCGCCGAGGGCGAGACCACCGAGGTATCCGCCGAGGCTCCGGCCGAGGCGTCCGCCGAGGCGTGATCCCAGGGCTGACACCCCGGGATGTCAATCCATACATATGACGTTCCACCGTGCCCGGTCTTGCGACCGGGCACCGGAACGCCACTGACGAGGAGAGAACGGCGCTATGCCGAAGAACAAGTCGCACAGCGGTGCCAGCAAGCGCTTCAAGATCACCGGCTCCGGCAAGGTGATGCGTGAGCGCGCCGGCAAGCGCCACCTGCTCGAGCACAAGTCGTCCCGCGTGACGCGTCGTCTCACCGGCACCGCCGAGATGGCCCCGGGCGACGCCGCGAAGATCAAGAAGCTTCTCGGCAAGTGACGTACCGGCGCCTCGGCGCTGTTCGTCCAAATCCGGGACCCAATCGATTTCGGGCCGTGTGAGTACCACCGTGGCCCCGCAACAAGGAGTTAAAAAGTGGCACGCGTCAAGCGGGCAGTAAACGCCCACAAGAAGCGCCGGGCGATCCTCGAGGCGGCCAAGGGCTACCGCGGTCAGCGTTCGCGCCTGTACCGCAAGGCCAAGGAGCAGGTCACCCACTCCCTGGTCTACAACTACAACGACCGCAAGAAGCGCAAGGGCGACTTCCGTCGGCTGTGGATCCAGCGCATCAACGCTGCGGCCCGCCAGAACGGCATGACGTACAACCGCCTCATCCAGGGTCTGAACGCCGCCAACATCGAGGTGGACCGCAAGATCCTCGCGGAGCTGGCCGTCAACGACGCCAACGCGTTCGCCGCGCTCGTCGAGGTCGCGCAGAAGGCCCTGCCGTCGGACGTCAACGCGCCGAAGGCCGCGTGACGCCACGCTGGCTCTGAGCCGATGTGACGATAAGGACCCGCAGGTTGCAGACCTGCGGGTCCTTTGCTGCTCCCCCACGGATGGTCGTCCGGGCGCGGGCCGTCGGCGGCCGGTCGCGCCCACGCGGCGGAGCAGCAGATCGACAGGGCCCCGCGCCCCTGGGACACAGTCGCCCCCGCTGCCGTGCGAACCGCACCGATACCGAAGGTGAACCAGAACATGCCCTCCGCCAGCCCCGAGCTGATCTCGCCCCGTTCCCCGCGTGTCCTGGCCGCCCGGCGGCTGGCCCGGCGGAACTTCCGGGGCAAGGAGCGGCTGTTCCTCGCCGAGGGACCGCAGGCCGTCCGGGAGGCCGCGGCGCACCGCGCCGACGGCGCCGCCACCCTCGTGGAACTGTTCGCCACCGTCGAGGCCGCGGAGCGCTACGCCGACATCGTCGCCGGCGCCCGGAGCGCCGGCGCCCGGGTGCACCTCGCCGACGAGCAGGTCGTCGCGGACATCTCCACGACCGTCACCCCGCAGGGTCTCGTCGGGGTCTGCCGCTTCCTGGACACGCCCTTCGAGGACATCCTGGAGGCCCGCCCGAAGCTCGTCGCCGTCCTCGCCCACGTCCGCGACCCGGGGAACGCCGGGACCGTGCTGCGCTGCGCGGACGCCGCGGGCGCCGAGGCCGTCGTCCTGACCGACGCGTCCGTCGACCTCTACAACCCCAAGTCCGTACGGGCCTCCGTCGGTTCCCTGTTCCATCTGCCCGTCGCCGTCGGCGTGCCCGTCGAGCAGGCCGTCGCGGGCCTCAAGGCGGCGGGGATCCGCATCCTCGCCGCCGACGGCGCCGGTGAGGACGACCTCGACGACGAACTGGACAAGGGGACCATGGGCGGTCCCACCGCCTGGGTGTTCGGCAACGAGGCCTGGGGGCTCCCGGAGGAGACCCGCGCGCTGGCCGACGCGGTCGTGCGCGTTCCCATCCACGGAAAGGCCGAGAGCCTGAACCTGGCCACGGCCGCGGCCGTATGTCTCTACGCGTCAGCCCGTGCACAGCGCGCCTCCACAGGGTGCCGCTCCGTCACCGACAGCTAGTAGGGTGACGGGCTCGGGGGCCCTCTGCGCCGGACGAGAGGTGGAGTACGGGGATGAGTGTCGGCACGGGCGGCGCGCAGAGCGCGCTGCGAGCACGAGACGTGCGCGGCCCGTCCGCGTCCCCGCACGATGACACCGCGGGAGCCGGTCCCGCGCTGGGGATAGACCCCGACGACCTGCCCGACGGGATCGTCGTCGCCGACGAGCACGGCCGGGTGATCTGCTTCAACGCCGCCGCCGCCCGCATCACCGCGGTACCCGCCGTCGAGGCCCTCGGCAGCCGGCTCGAATCGGCGCTCCCCCTGGAGGACCTGGAAGGCCGCCGCTGGTGGCAGCTCACCGATCCCTACGGCGGCCTCGCCATCCGCAACGGCCAGCCCGAGCGCAACCTGCTGCTCCCCGGTGGCCGTGAGGTCCTCGTCTCCGCCCGCTACGTCCGCACCCGGCCCACCGGCCCGGTCCGCCGGGTCGTCGTCTGCCTGCGGGACACCGAGGCCCGCCGCCGGACCGAGCGCAGCCACGCCGAGCTGATCGCCACGGTCGCCCATGAACTGCGCTCGCCGCTCACCTCCGTCAAGGGCTTCACGGCGACCCTGCTCGCCAAATGGGAACGCTTCACCGACGACCAGAAGAAACTGATGCTGGAGACCGTCGACGCCGACGCGAACCGCGTCACCCGGCTCATCGCCGAGCTCCTCGACATCTCCCGCATCGACTCCGGGCGCCTCGAAGTGCGCCGCCAGCCCGTCGACATGGGCGCCGCCGTAAGCCGTCACATCCAGGCGTACGTCGCCTCGGGCCAGCCCGCCGACCGGTTCCTGCTGCGCGTCGAACAGCCCCT
Organism: Streptomyces sp. NPDC002580; assembly: GCF_042889485.1. Classification (NCBI taxonomy): domain Bacteria; kingdom Bacillati; phylum Actinomycetota; class Actinomycetes; order Kitasatosporales; family Streptomycetaceae; genus Streptomyces; species Streptomyces sp. NPDC002580. Next base: position 262,038 of record NZ_JBIAQZ010000006.1, read on the forward strand.
GCCCGCGCTCTGGGCCGACCCGGACAAGGTCGACCAGGTGCTCAGCAACCTCATCGAAAATGCGGTGCGCCACGGCGAGGGAACCGTCACCATCGACGTGGCACCCTCGATGCCCCCGCGTGAGCGGCCGGACGACGAGGGCACGGCCAGTGCCGTCACGTCGGTCACCGTGAGCGACGAGGGCACCGGAATCCCGGAGGAGTCCATGAACCGCGTCTTCACCCGCTTCTGGCGGGGCAGCAAGCGCGGTGGCACCGGCCTCGGGCTCTACATCGTCAAGGGCATCGTCGAGGCCCACGGCGGCTCCATCACGGTCGGCCGAGCCCCCGGCGGGGGAGCCGAGTTCCGATTTACGCTGCCCGTGGCCACCCCGGCGTATCTCCTCTGACGCCGCAGCGGCCGCCACGGGCGCATCAGCACGGGAGCACCGCGAGGACGCCCAGTCCTGGGCAGGCCCCCACCCCCGATAGACTCGGACCTTGGCACCTTCGCGTCCTCTCATCTGCGGACGATTCGTCTCCGGGTCGGTGACGGGGACCCTCAGCCAGCCAACCGGAAGCACGGGAAGAGATGTCGGCACCTAATAAGTCGTACGACCCTGTAGAGGTCGAGGCCTTGAAACCGGAAGAGATCGAGCGCATGCGGGACGAGGCGCTCGCCGCCTTCGCGGCCGCCGGTGACCTCGACGCGCTCCAGGAGGCCAAGGTCGCCCACACCGGCGGCACCTCTCCGCTGGCCCTCGCCAACCGCGAGATCGGCGCACTGCCCCCGCAGGCCAAGGCGGCGGCGGGCAAGCTCGTCGGCCAGGCCCGCGGCGCCGTGAACAAGGCACTCGCCGGCCGCCAGGCCGAACTGGAAGCCGAGCGCGACGCGCGCGTACTGGTCGAGGAGGCGGTGGACGTCACCCTGCCGTACGACCGTGTACCCGCGGGCGCCCGGCATCCGCTGACCACCATGATGGAGCGGGTCGCGGACGTCTTCGTGTCCATGGGATACGAGGTCGCCGAGGGCCCCGAGGTCGAGGCGGAGTGGTTCAACTTCGACGCGCTCAACTTCACGCCCGACCACCCGGCCCGGCAGATGCAGGACACCTTCTTCGTCCAGGGGCCCGAGGGCACCCACGGCGACGAGTCCGGTGTCGTGCTGCGCACCCACACCTCACCGGTGCAGGCCCGCGCCATGCTCGACCGCGAGCCGCCCGTCTACGTCGTGTGCCCCGGCCGCGTCTACCGCACGGACGAGCTCGACGCCACGCACACCCCGGTCTTCCACCAGATCGAGCTGCTGGCCATCGACGAGGGCCTGACCATGGCCGACCTCAAGGGCACCCTGGACCACATGGTCCAGTCGCTCTTCGGCTCGGACATGAAGACCCGGCTGCGTCCGAACTACTTCCCCTTCACCGAGCCGTCCGCCGAGATGGACATGCTCTGCTACGTCTGCAAGGGCGAGTCCGTCGGCAACCCCGACCGTCCCTGCCGGACCTGCTCCTCCGAGGGCTGGATCGAGCTCGGCGGCTGCGGCATGGTCAACCCGCGCGTGCTGGTCGCCTGCGGCGTGGACCCGGAGAAGTACAGCGGATTCGCCTTCGGGTTCGGCATCGAGCGGATGCTGATGTTCCGTCACAACGTAGAAGACATGCGAGACATGGTCGAGGGTGACGTCCGGTTCACCCGGCCGTTCGGGATGGAGATCTGATGCGGGTCCCGCTTTCTTGGCTGCGGGAGTACGTCGACCTGCCGGCGACGGAGACCGGGCGCGACGTCCAGGCCAAGCTCATTTCGGCAGGCCTGGAGGTCGAGAGCGTCGAGCAGCTCGGCGCCGACCTCAAGGGCCCCCTGGTCGTCGGCCAGGTGCTCACCATCGAGGAACTGACGGAGTTCAAGAAGCCCATCCGCTTCTGCACCGTGAACGTCGGTACGGCCAACGGCACCGGTGAGCCCCAGGAGATCGTCTGCGGCGCCCGCAACTTCGCCGTCGGCGACAAGGTCGTCGTGGTGCTGCCCGGCGCCGTGCTGCCCGGCAACTTCGCGATCGCCGCGCGCAAGACGTACGGCAAGACCTCGCACGGCATGATCTGCTCCGGCGACGAGCTGGGCATGGGCGACGACGGCACCGGCGGCATCATCGTGCTGCCGCCCGAGGTCGAGGTCGGCACCGACGCGATCGAGCTGCTCCAGCTCGTCGACGAGGTCCTCGACATCGCCGTCACGCCCGACCGCGGCTACGCCCTGTCGCTGCGCGGCGTGGCCCGCGAGGCCGCCATCGCCTACGGTCTGCCGCTGAGCGACCCCGCGCTGCTCGACGTACCGGCCCCGAACGCGTTCGGCCACCCGGTGCAGATCTCCGACCCGATGGGCTGCGACCGCTTCACCGCGCGCACCGTGACCGGGCTCGACCCGGACGCCCGGTCCCCGATCTGGCTGCGGCGCCGGCTTCAGAAGGCCGGGATGCGCCCGATCTCGCTGGCCGTCGACGTCACCAACTACGTGATGCTGGAGCTCGGCCAGCCCCTGCACGCCTACGACCGCGGCCGGGTCCAGGGCACCATCGGCGTGCGCCGGGCCGAGAAGGGCGAGAAGCTCACCACCCTCGACGGCGTCAAGCGCACGCTCCACGCCGAGGACCTGGTGATCACCGACGACCGCGGGCCCATCGGCCTCGCGGGGGTCATGGGCGGCGCCCACACCGAGATCGACGACACCGAGGGCACCACGACCGAGGTCGTCATCGAGGCCGCGCACTTCGACGCGATCTCGATCGCGCGCACGGCCCGCCGTCACAAGCTGGCCTCCGAGGCGTCCAAGCGCTTCGAGCGCGGCGTCGACCCCGAGGCCGCGTCCGCCGCGGCCCAGCGGACCGTCGACCTGCTCGTGCTCCTCGCGGGCGGCACCGCCGACGCCGGGGTGACCGAGGTCATCACGCCGTCGGCCCCGCACACCATCACCATCCCGGCGAACCACCCGGACAAGGTGGCCGGTGTCGACTACGGCCGCGAGACCGTCGTCCGCCGCCTCCAGCAGGTCGGCTGCGACGTCTACGGACAGGACGAGCTCCTGGTCACCGTCCCGTCGTGGCGGCCCGACCTGACGGACCCGAACGACCTCGCCGAAGAGGTCATCCGTCTCGAGGGCTACGAGAACCTGCCCTCCACGCTGCCGAAGCCCCCGGCCGGCCTCGGTCTCACCGACCGGCAGCGCCTGCACCGCCGGATCGGCCGCGCGCTGGCCGGCGCCGGATACGTGGAGGCGCCGAACTACCCGTTCATCGGCGAGCATGTCTTCGACCAGTTCGGTCTGGCCGCCGACGACCCGAAGCGCAAGGTCGTCAAGCTGGTCAACCCGCTCTCCGACGAGGAGCCCGCGCTCCGTACGACGCTGCTGCCGGGTCTGCTCCAGAGCCTGCGCCGCAACGACGGACGCGGCAGCCACGACCTTGCCCTCTTCGAGACGGGCCTGGTCTTCCAGCCGCAGGAGGAACTGCGCGTCGCCGGGCGGCTGCCCGTCGACCGCCGTCCCACCGACGAGCAGGTCGCCTCCCTGACCGCCGCGCTTCCCGTCCAGCCCCGGCACGCCGCCGTCGTCCTCGCGGGCGCCCGCGAGCAGGCCGGCTGGTGGGACAAGGGCCGCCCGGCCGACTGGGCCGACGCGATCGAGGCCGCGCGCACCCTGGCCCGCGAGGCGGGGACCGAACTCCTCGTCCGCTCCGGTCAGTACGGGCCGTGGCACCCGGGCCGCTGCGCCGAGCTCGCGGTCGTCGTGGACGGTGCGGAGCAGGTCATCGGGTACGCCGGTGAGCTGCACCCAGGGGTGCTGAAGACGCTGGGCCTGCCCGCGCGCACCTGCGCGATGGAGCTGGACCTGGACGTGCTGGAGCGGGCGAGCTCGGGCCACCCCAAGGGCCCGAAGATCTCGACCTTCCCGGTCGCCACGCAGGATGTCGCGCTGGTCGTCGGCAAGGCCGTCCCGCACACGGACGTCGAGGCGGCGCTGCGCGAGGGCGCGGGTGAACTCCTGGAGTCCATCCGGCTGTTCGACGAGTACGAGAGCGAGCAGCTCGGCGAGGACAAGAAGTCCCTCGCCTACGCGCTGCGGTTCCGTGCCGCCGACCGCACCCTGACCGTCGACGAGGCCTCCGCGGCGCGCGACGCGGCGGTGGCGCTGGCCGCCGAGCGCGTGGGAGCCGTGTTGCGCGGAGCCTAGGACCTGACGGGTTCCCCGGGGTTCCACCCGGGGTGCCACCGGTCGTACCGGGGAGCTGTGCGCCGTTCGGTGCCGTGGATCGTTCGCGGCCGGGCGCACGGCTCCCCGCTCCCCTTTCCGGGCTTCCCGGCTCCGGCCTGCATAAATGCGGGCGCCTGAAGTCACCTCACTCGTTCGGGTGATGTGCCCGGGCGATCCGGCCCGGCCGGGGCGGGCGGTCGACAGAATCGGACCGGTCTCTCCGAGGCCGTCTGCGCTGTCCGTGCCTTTTGGGGGGCCAATCGGCATGATCCGTATCAGAGGTGGGGCACCCCGCAGGGCGACGCTCCGGACGCGTTCGGGGGACCCGGCCGGGGGCGTTCACGGGCTGCGGCGCCGGGGCGGGAGGCTGCGGGCCCGCATCACCCGGGCGGTGCGCGGCGGCGGGCCCCGGACCGGATTCGACCGACGGGGCCGTGGACGCGGCGACCCCGACGTCCTCGGCCGTCGGGCCCGCCGCACCGCCGAGCGGCTGCCCCCGCGCCGGGCGCTGAGCCTCGGGCTGCCCGTCGTCTGGGGCGCGTTGGCCATCTCGTACACGATGGCCTGTCCGCTCGCGCAGCAGAACGGACTCGGTGCCCGCGTCGCCACCGGCGCCGTCTTCCTCGCGGTCGGCGTCGGACTGACGGCCCAGGTCCGAAGGGTGATGCTGCGTGAGCTCCGGCAGATCCGCAGAGTCGCGGGGGCCGCGCAGAACGTCCTGCTGCGCCCGCTGCCCCCGTCGATCGACGGGCTGAACATCGCCGCGACCCAGCTCTCCGCCGACCGGGGCGCGAGCGTCGGCGGTGATCTGTACGAGGCGATCGCCACCGAGCACGGAGTGCGGGTCGTGATGGGAGACGTCCGCGGCCACGGACTCGGCGCCATCGGTCCCGTCGCCGCCGTCCTCGGCAGCTTCCGCGAGGCCGCGCACGACGAACCCGACCTCGGCGGCGTGCTCGCGCGACTCGAGCGGGCGCTGGCCCGGCATCTGCGCGAGCGGGCCGGACACCCCTCGGCCTGCACGGACTTCGACGGCCCGGCCGCCGAGGAGTTCGTGACCCTCCTGCTGCTGGAGATCCGCCGCGACGGCGAGGTGTACGTACTCAACTGCGGCCACCCCTGGCCGTATCTGCTCGGCCGGGGCCGGGTCCGCCCGCTGGTCCACGCCGAACCGCTGCCCCCGCTCGGGCCGTTCCCGCTCCCGGACGGTCTCGCGGCCGAACCGTGCGGGCAACTCCTGCCCGGTGAGGGGCTCTTCCTGCACACTGACGGTGCCGAGGACGCCCGTGATCCCCAGGGACGGTTCTTTCCGCTGCTCGCGACGCTCACGGAGGCGGTCCGCGACGGCCCCGTCGTGCCGCGGTCCGTCCTGCGCGCCGTCTTCGCCGCCCTGCTGCGCCACACCCGCGGCCGGCCCGCCGACGACGTGGCCCTTCTGGTGCTGCGCAACGACCGTCGGCGCGTCGCCCTGAAACAGGGCCGGGTCTCCCATCACCTGCCCCGCTAGGTCCTGTCGTCACCTCCCGTCGTCGCAGGGAGGGCGGCCCTGCGGCGAGCGTGCGCGCGTGGCGTCGCGGGGCGGTCGGGAAGGTGACGACAGGGCCCAGCGTCCTTCCGGCCGAGGGAGCGGGTGCGGTGTCCGTGTCCTGGGGGCGGCGGCATGCGGTTCCGCCGCCCCGGACACGCCCGGCCACGGGACCCGTCCGGACGACCGGAGTCCCGCGGTCGCCCCGGCGGGGCCGGTCCCGGCCGTCCGCCCCGCCGCGGAGTGTCGGACAGGCGGCCGGGCGGACGGCGCGAGCGGGCCGCCGCACTGTACGAGGGGGAGCCGGCGGCCCGACCGGCCTCTTGCGAGGCATTTCAGTCAACCGGTCCGAAACTCTCCGCGACAGTGCGCGTACGGTACGGATACGGGCATTCGCTTCACACCCCGTGCGAAACGGGACGCGCTACTCTGTCGGGCGCGGTGCGGCGCGCGGTCGGGCACGATATCGGCGCCGTCGGCAACGAGCCACTCGGGGGCCTGTATGCAGCCCAACACCCTGCTCGACGCGATCCTGGACGAGGCCGGCATCTCGCACGCGGGACTCGCCGCCCATGTCAACCAGGCGGGACGGGCGCGCGGACTCGCGCTCCGCTACGAACACACCGCCGTGGCACGGTGGTTGAAGGGCCAGCGGCCGCGCGGCCAAGTGCCCGACCTCATCTGCGAGGTGCTCGCGGCGCGGCTCCACCGGCCCGTCACCCTGGACGACATCGGCCTCGGGGTCCCCGGCGAACCGTCCACCCCGCACGCCGGTTCGCTGTCCGGCTTCGTCGAACGCGCCACCGCCCTGTGGCGCTCCGACGAACAGCAGCGCCCTCACCTCCTCGGCGCACCCGCCGTGACCGGCACACCCGCGGTGATGCCCGTGTGGGAGTGGGAGAACCCGCCCGAGGACGTGGACGTCTCCCGCGGCGGCCGCCATCAGGTCAGCATGGCCGACATCGAGATGCTGCGGGCGGCCCGCGCCCACTACGAGCAGATGTACCGCAAGGCCGGGGGCATCGCGACCCGCACCCGGATCGTCGGCTTCCTCAACTCGGAGACCGCGCCCCTGCTGCGCGGCAGCTACACCGACGCCACCGGCCGTCAACTCCACCGCGCGACGGGTGGGTTGGTGGCCATCGCGGGCATCTGCGCCTACGACTCCGACGCGCACGGGCTGGCCCAGCGCTACTTCCACCAGGCGCTGCGCCTGGCGAAGGCCAGTGGGGACCGGGGACTCGGCGCGTACGTCATAGCCCTGCTCGTCAACCAGTCGCTGTTCATGCGTGAGTACCGGCAGGCGGTCGCCTTCGCCGAGGCCGCGCTGCGCGCCGCGGGGCGCCACATCACTCCGGCGCTCGCCTCCGACCTGTACGCGATGCAGGCCAAGGCGTACGCCCACCTCGGCGACGGCAGCAGCGCGCTCTCCTGCATCCGGCGTGCCGAGCAGGCCGCCGATCGCATCCGGCGTGGTTACGAACCGGACGAGACCGGCTATGTCCAGCCGGGACTGGTCAACGTGCAGGTGGCGGAGGCGCTGCTCAGCCTCGGCGACCTGGTGGCCGCCTCGGAGCACGCCGTCGCGGCCGTCGGCAATCCGGCGCACGACCGGGGCCGCGTGCACCGGCTGGCGATGCTCAGTCAGATCGAGCTGCGCCAGGGCGACGCGGACAAGGCGGTGGCCACCGCCGTCCGGATGGCCGAGCAGGCGAGGGGGATGGAGTCCCAGCGGCTGCGCGACAGACTTCGCGCGGTGCGCGAGCACCTGGCGCGCAGCGGCTGCGCCGGCACGACGGAGGCCGCGGAACTCATCGACGGCGCACTGCGCGTACCGCTGTAGGGGCCACTCGAAAGCCGTCCCACCTCTCTCGCACCGGACCGCCGGGTCGCCGCTCCGGCCCGCCGTGTGCGCCGTCCCTGCCCCAGCCCCGCCCGCTGCGCACCTGCTGTCAGGAGACTGCGGCTGCGATATTGCCATCTACTCGGCGGAAGGTGGCATAACCGTGCAGTGGACGAAACAGAACGAACAAACTGTGTATGAAAACCGCTGGTTCAGCGTCAACCTCGCGGACGTGGAGCTGCCGGACGGGCGACATCTCGATCACTTCCTGATACGGCTGCGGCCCGTCGCCGTGGCGACCGTGGTGAACGAGGCCAACGAGGTGCTGCTCCTGTGGCGGCACCGCTTCATCACCGACAGCTGGGGGTGGGAGCTCGCGGCGGGCGTCGTCGAGGACGGCGAGGACCTCGTCGTGGCCGCGGCCCGTGAACTGGAGGAGGAGACCGGCTGGCGGCCGGGACCCTTACGGCATCTGATGAGCGTCGAGCCCTCCAACGGGCTCACCGACGCCCGGCATCACATCTACTGGTCCGACGAGGGTGCCTACATCGGACACCCCGTGGACGACTTCGAGTCCGACCGCAGGGAGTGGGTCCCCCTGAAGCTCGTCCCGGACATGGTCGCCCGCGGTGAGGTCCCGGCCGCCAACATGGCCGCCGCGCTGCTCCTCCTGCACCATCTCAGGCTCGGGCAGGACGTGTTGAGCTGATCCCCCCGTCGTCCTGGATCCGGCGGGGGCCTAGTGGCCCAGGGCCTGCCAGACCGCCACCGCCAACGCGCCCACGCCGGCGACGGCGGCGAGGGTGGGCAGCGGCCAGCGGGTGTGTTCGAGCGCGACGATCCGGGTGCTGAGATCATCGAGGTCCTTGGCCGTCTGGTCGTCGCGCTGGGTGAGCAGTGCCAGCCCTCCCTCGATGCGGGTGAGACCCACTTCGAGGGACCGGCGTAACTCCGCGAGTTCCTTCGGTGCCACGGGATGCTCGGGGTCGGCGGTCACGGGTCCGCTCCTTTCCGTAGTCGGCACATCCCTTGTGTGCGCACGGAAAGTCAACTCGCCTGGTGGACGCGTGGGGAGCGTGTGCGCGCGGCATATGCGGGCCCGGCGCGCACACGGCGTGCGAACGGCGCGGGCCCGGCACCGAGGAAGGTGCCGGGCCCGCGCCCGCCCGGACTCCGTGGGACGGAGGGGGCGTTCGGTCAGGGTCCGCCTGTCACTGGCCGTAGGCGTAGAAGCCCGAGCCGGACTTCCGGCCGAGGCGGCCGGCGTCGACCATGCGCTGGAGCAGCGGGGGAGCGGCGTAGAGCGGCTCCTTGTACTCCTCGTACATCGAGTACGCGACCGAGGCCACCGTGTCGAGACCGATCAGGTCGGACAGCTTGAGCGGGCCCATCGGGTGGGCGCAGCCCATCTCCATGCCGTTGTCGATGTCCTCGCGGCTCGCCATGCCCGACTCGAACATCCGGATCGCGGACAGGAGGTACGGGATCAGCAGCGCGTTGACCACGAAGCCCGAGCGGTCCTGGGCGCGGATCGCGTGCTTGCCGAGCGCCTTCTCGGCGAACAGCTGGGCGCGGCTGATGGTGCCCTCGGAGGTGGTCAGCGCCGGGATCAGCTCGACGAGCTGCTGCACCGGAGCCGGGTTGAAGAAGTGGATGCCGATGACCTGGTCGGGACGCGAGGTCGCGACGGCCAGCTTCACCAGCGGGATCGAGGAGGTGTTGGAGGCCAGGATCGCGTCCGGCCTGGTCATCACCTGGTCGAGCACCTGGAAGATCTCGGTCTTCACCTGCTCGTTCTCGACGACGGCCTCGATCACGAGGTCGCGGTCGGCGAACTCGCCGAGGTCCGTGGTGAAGCTCAGCCGGTCCTGGGTGGCCTTGAGCTCGTCCTCGGAGATCTTTCCGCGCCCGGCCGCCTTGGCGAGGGAGGAGAAGAGCCGGGTCCGGCCGATCTCCAGGGCTTCTCCGGTGGTCTCGGCGACCTTGACGTCGAGACCGGCGCGGGCGCACACCTCGGCAATGCCCGCTCCCATCTGGCCGCAGCCCACCACTCCGACGCGTTCGATGTCGGTCACATCGTCCCCTTCGCTGATCCGCACGCCCTGGCAGGTCCTCCGTTGTTCGGCGCCTGCTCCGAACGTGCACGTTACTCCCAAGTATCGATGATCGATCGTTGGGGTGGTGCATGCTGGACGTCGGGACGATCCGTGATCGCGGGGATCCACAGAGTGAGGGGGCGGGCGTGGGGCGACTGCCACGCAGGGCGTTCACGACGGCGGCGCTCGCGACGCTGTCGGGGCTGGGTGCCGCGGGGGACGTGGGAGCCGCCCGGAGCCCGGCCGCGGCACCCCGGCCGAGGGCGGCCCGTGCCGTGCGGGGCATGTGGCTGGCGACCGCCTCGCACCGCGACTGGCCCTCCCGCACCGGCCTGAGCGCCGGGCGACAGCGCGCCGAACTGCTCGCCCATCTCGACACGGCCGTCCGCCGCCGACTGAACACCGTGATCTTCCAGGTCCGTCCCACCGCCGACGCCCTGTGGCCCTCCCCGTACGAGCCGTGGTCCGAGCACCTGACCGGCGTCCAGGGCCGGGACCCCGGCTGGGACCCGCTCGGCACCGCCGTGCGGGAGGCCCATGCGCGCGGCCTGGAACTGCACGCCTGGTTCAACCCGTACCGCGTCTCGGGGCAGCCGGATCCCGGCAGGCTCGCCGCCTCGCACCCCGCGCGCCTCCACCCGGACTGGATCGTGCGGTACGGCGGCAAGCTCTACTACAACCCCGGGCTGCCACCGGTCCGGACGTTCGTCCGGACCGCGATGCTCGACGCGGTCCGCCGCTACCCGGTCGACGCCGTGCACTGGGACGACTACTTCTACCCGTACCCGGTGGACGGCGAGGTCTTCGACGACGACGCGGCGTACGCCGAACACGGCGCGGGCTTCCCGGACCGGGCGGCCTGGCGCCGTCACAACGTCGACCGGCTGGTGCTGGACATGGCCGCGGCCCTCAAGAAGGTCCGCCCCGGCACCCGCTTCGGGATCAGCCCCTTCGGTGTCTGGCGCAACGCGGAGACCGACCCGAACGGCTCGGACACCCGGGCGGGCGTGCAGACGTACGACGATCTCCACGCCGACACCAGGAAATGGGTCAGGGAACGCTGGATCGACTACATCTGCCCCCAGCTGTACTGGAACATCGGCTTCGACGCGGCCGACTACGCGAAGCTGCTGCCCTGGTGGGCGCGGGTCGCCCGGGGGACGGGTGTGCAGCTGTACGTGGGGGAGGCGTTGTACAAGGCGGGCGCCGCGGGGCAGCCCGCCGCGTGGCAGAACCCGGCCGAACTCTCCCGGCACCTCACGTTCGCCCGCGGCCGGGCCGAGGTCCGGGGTCATGTCTTCTTCTCGGCCACGGAGGTCGGCGCCGACCGCACCGGCGCGATGGCGCGGGTCGTCGCCGACCACTACCGGTAGCCGGCCACCTTCGGTGGCCGGCCGAGCCCCCGTTCCCGGCGGGAACGCCCGCCGTCCCTCTCGTCCTACCGCGGCATGTCCTTGTGGCGGATCTCGGAGTCGGGTCCCGGCGAGCACACGGCCTCGTGGCCGTCCTCGAACCGCACACGGTAGGGGGGAGCCCCCGCCGATCCCATGACCTCGGTGATCTCCGCGACCTTGTCGTGCTGGCCGACAACCCTGCCGTGCTGCACCAGTTGGTCACCTTTTGCTGCGTGCATCTGAACGGTCTCCTCGTCTCTACGGGAGTAACGGTGCGTGGCCCGAAGTCCACGGCCGCCCGGGCGGGCCGGCTCGGCCCGTGCGCGCGGGTCAGCCTCGCGCGCGCTGGGTCAGAGCGATGCAGACGAGCACGGCGGCCGCCGTCAGGGGTGCCGCCGGGGTCAGCCGCTCGCCCAGGAGCAGTACCGACCACACCAGTGTGAGCAGCGGCTGGGCCAGCTGCAACTGGCTGGCCTTCGGGATTCCGATCGACGCCATCCCCCGGTACCAGACGACCAGTCCGAGGAACTGCGAACCGACCGCTACCCACAGCAGCCCGGTCACGCTGTGCGCCGTCAGACGCACCGGCTCGTGCGAGAGCGCCAGCAGCGCGCCCGGCACGCTGAGCGGCAGGCACAGGACCAGGGCCCAGCCGATGACCTGCCAGCCCGGCATCAACCGGGCCAGCCTGCCGCCCTCGGTGTAGCCCGCCGCGCAGATCAGCAGGGCCCCGAACAGGTAGGCGTCCGCACCGGTCAGGGCGCCCCCGCTCTGCTGCACGGTGAACGCGATCACGGCCGCCGCGCCCGCGCAGGCCGCCAGCCAGAACATCCGCGACGGCCGCGCGCCGGTGCGCAGGGAGGAGAAGACCGCCGTCGTCAGCGGCAGCAGCCCGACGACGACGGCGGCGTGCGCGGTGGTCGAGGTGCGCAGGGCGAGCGTGGTCAGCAGGGGGAAGCCGAGGACGACACCGGCGGCGACGACGGCCAGGCCCGCGAGGTGCCGCCGGGCCGGTACGGGCACCCGCAGGGCGAGGAGGCAGCCGCCCGCGACGACCGCCGCCAGAACGCAGCGCACGGCCACCAGGGACCAGGGCCCGAAGCCCTCCAGGCCCCAGGCGGTGGCGGGAAAGGTGAGGGAGAAGGCGGTGACGCCCAGGGCCGCCTGGAGGGTTCCGGCGCGGCGGTCGGTGACCGAGGGGTCCCGGAGCGGACCACCGGCCGCGGGTCCGGTGGTCCGGAGTGGCGGGCCGGCCGGAGCCGGGCGGCTCTCGGCGGACGAGTCGGCCGGGGCGCGGCCGGTCCCGGTGCGCGCGGCGGACCGGGGACCGGCTCCGGTGCTGACCGCTATTCCGGTCCGGTCGATAGCGCTACTCTCTGCTCTCATGCAAGAGCGTAGCAGTGTGGGAGATCTGGCGAATCATCTGCGACAGGAACTGAACCGCTACTCTCCCGGTGGGAAGCTGCCGTCGAGCCGGGAGCTCGTCGAGAGGTTCCGGGTGAGTCCGGTGACGGTGTCGCGGGCGCTGGCTCAGCTGGCCGCCGAGGGGCTCGTGGTCACCCGCCCCGGAGCGGGCGCGTTCCGGGCGCGCCCCCGGGCGGCCCTGACGTCCACCGGGGACACGTCGTGGCAGGAGGTCGCGCTCAGTGCGGACGCCGCGACCGAGCTCGTCCCGCGCACCGTGGACGCGTCCGGAGTCCTCGCCTCGCTGGCCGCGCCGCCGCCCGGTGTCATCGAGTTCAACGGGGGCTATCTGCACCCCTCGCTCCAGCCGGAGCGCGCGATGGGCGCGGCCCTCTCCCGGGCGGGCCGCCGCCCCGGCGCGTGGTCCCGGCCGCCCATGGAGGGCCTGCCCGAACTGCGTGAGTGGTTCGCGCGGGGGATCGGGGGCGCGATCGGCGCGGCCGAGGTGCTGGTCACGGCGGGCGGCCAGTCCGCCCTGACGACCTCCCTGCGCGCGCTCGCGCCGCCCGGTGCCCCCGTCCTGGTCGAGTCACCCACCTACCCGGGCATGCTGGCCATCGCCCGCGCCGCGGGTCTTCGCCCCGTGCCCGTCCCGGTGGATCCCGACGGGGTCAAGCCCGAGCTCCTCGCCGACGCGTTCCGGGCGAGCGGCGCCCGGGTCTTCGTCTGCCAGCCGCTGTTCCAGAATCCGACCGGTGCCGTGCTCGCGCCCGGGCGGCGGGGCGAGGTGCTGCGCATCGCGCGGGACGCCGGGGCCTTCGTCGTCGAGGACGACTTCGTACGCCGTCTGGTGCACGAGGACGCGGGGCCGCTCCCGCGTCCATTGGCCGCCGAGGACCCGGACGGGGTCGTGGTCCATGTAGGTTCCCTGACCAAGGCGACCTCGCCGAGCTTCCGGGTGAGCGCGCTCGCCGCGCGCGGCCCGGTGCTCGAACGGCTGCGCGCCATCCAGGTCGTCGACACCTTCTTCGTGCCGCGTCCGCTCCAGGAGGCCGCGCTGGAACTCGTCGGCTCGCCGGCCTGGCCGCGTCATCTGCGAGCTGTTTCGGCCGAGTTGAAGACCCGGCGTGACACCATGACCGCCGCCTTGCGGCTGCGGCTTCCCGAACTCGCCCTGCCCCACATCCCGTTCGGCGGCTACCACCTCTGGCTCCGGCTGCCGGACGGCACCGACGAGTCCGCTCTCGTCACCGCGGCCCTCCGCGCGGGGGTGGCGGTCGCCCCCGGACGCCCCTACTTCAGTGCGGAACCCCCGGCCGCCCAGATCCGGTTGAGCTTCGCGGCGGTGGCCGGGACGGAGGAGATCACGGAGGGGGTACGGCGTCTGGCGGTGGCGTTCGACGAGGTGCGGGCCTGACCGGGCGGGGCCGGAAAGCCAGTTGGCGGCCCTTCGGCCTCGATCCTTGCCGCGCGAAGGGCGAGGCCGGGTGTCGGCTCCGGCGTCTCCGCCCGGGCGGGGTCCGGCCCGGGACCGCGCCGGGCGACGGGCGGGGCCCTGCCCCGATCCCGCCTCGGGACCGGCGGGGCCCGGACCCGGCCCCGCTCCGCCGGACGGGAGCCCCGGGCCCGGATCGCCCCGGTCGCCGTCGGGCCCCGTGGATCATGCCCGCGCCGGCCGCACCGTCCGTTCGGCAGGGCCGGGCGGACGGAGCGGAACCCGGTGGATCGGGCGGTCGGCCGGCCAGGAGGAGTTGTTGATGCAGTGAACTTTTTGGACACCCTGAGTGACCCCCCTTGACCTGCGGAGGCCCGCGACCCACGATCTGCGCATGCAACTTCGGGTCACGTTCGTCGCCGCCGCACGCAGCTCCGCGCTGCTCGCGGAGCGGTTCGAGGACGACTGGCCGCTGGACCAGGCGGGCTGGGAAGAAGCACAGCGTGCCGCCAACGGGTTGCTTCCGCTGGCCGCGGCGGAACTGCGCTACTGCTCGCCGACGCCCCGCAGCCGGGCCACCGGTGACGTCCTGGGCTACGCCCCGCTGGTCCAGCTCGCCCTGCGCGACTGCGACATGGGCCGCTGGCGGGGCTTCACCCTCGGTGAGGCCATGGCCCGGGAGCCCGCGGCCGTGGACGCCTGGCTGGCCGACCCGCGTTCCACGCCCCACGGCGGCGAGTCCCTGTTGTCCTTCATCGCCCGGGTCGGTGCCTGGCTCGACACCCGCCCGATGGACGACGGCGGCAGCATCGTCGCGGTGGTCGAGCCGTCGGTGGTCCGTGCCGCGCTGGTCTACGCGCTGCAGGCGCCGCCGTCGACCTACTGGAACATCGACGTACGTCCCCTGTCGACGGTCTCCGTCATGGGGCGGGCGGGCCGCTGGAACCTGCGCCTCGACGGGGCGTTCGCTCAGTCCACGCGCAGGTAGTCGGTGGTGAGCACCAGATCCTTCGCGGGCCCCCGCACGCGCCAGACGGTCCGCCAGCGGTGCTCGCCCTGGACGGTGAACTCTCCCCGGTAGAGGTCCGCCGAGCACGGGTGGTCGGCGACGTACCGACCGCTTCGCAGGTCCAGGTCGTGGAACGGACGGCCGTCGGCGAACCGTACGAGAGCGGTTCCGGGGCCCGGTCCCGGCAGGAACCGCAGGGTCCGCTCGGCCGGCCTGGCGACGCCCTGCCACACGAACGTGCCCGACTCGTGGTGCTGCAGTTCCCCCGTTCCGAGCGGACCGAAGACCGTCGTCCCGGTGAAGCGCCCCGCGGCGTCGTGCGCGAGGTCCCGCACGGCGCGTTCCACCCGCCAGCTCCCGCCCAGGTACGCCAGTACATCCCCTACCGGCCAGAACTCGCCCATACCGTCCCGCCCCCGTCCCGTCCGGTGTCGCGCTCGCGCCCCTCCCCATCCTGCCGTTCGACGGGGATCACGCGGCGGTGGGGTCGGCCGCGGGCCGGGACCCCACCGGGAGCAGCCCGCGCTCGCCGAACACCTTCTTCGCCACCAGGGTCGCGTTCATCGCCTTCGGGATGCCGCAGTACACGGCGGAGTGCAGCAGCGCCTCGACGATCTGTTCCGAGGAGAGCCCCACGTTCAGCGCCGCGTTGACGTGCACCTCCAGCTGGGTCTCGCAGCCGCCGAGCGCGGTGAGCATGCCGAGGGTCACCAACTGGCGGTCGCGCGGGGCGAGTCCTGGGCGGTCGTAGATGTCGCCGAAGCCCCAGGCGACGATCTGGTGCCCCAGCTCGGGACTGATGTCGCAGAGCGCGGCCAGCACCCGCTGACCGGCCTCGCCGTCCACCCGGTCGAGGATCTTCAGGCCGTGCTCGAAACGCTCTTCGCGGGTGGTGGATCCGGTGCTCTTCGTGGCGTCGCTCATGCCGGTCCGTCCGATCCGGGCCGCTCCAGCAGCCCTTCGTAGTGGTCGATCTTGGCGTCGAGCGCGGTCGCGGCGCGGCGCAGCGCGCGGATCCGGTCCTCCAGGTCGGCACGGTGTTCCCGGAGCATCGCGAGGCGGTCGGGGACCGTCGGGTCGCCCCCGGAGCGCAGCCGTGCGAAGCGCTCCATGTCCGCGATCGACATGCCGGTCTCGCGCAGTCTGATCAGGAACTCCAGCCAGGCCAGGTCCCCCGCCGCGTAGCGCCGCTGGTTCCCGGTGGTCCGGCCGACCCGTTCGATCAGGCCCGCCTTCTCGTAGTACCTGAGCGTGTCGTGCGAGAGCCCGGTGCGCTCCACGACCTGGGCGATCGTGAGCGCGGGTTCCGGGGTGCTCGGGAGGGGGTGTCCGCCGGTCATGAGGAAACCGTAGAACCTGGAGCGCGCTCCAGGTCAAGGGCCGCCGGGATCCCGTACCTCCCGCCGGTCACGGGGCGGGAACCGGGTCAGGAGCCGCGGCGGGGCCTGCCGCGCTTCGCGCCGCCCTTGGCGCCGCCCTTCGGGCCGCCGGAACCGCCGCTCCGGGGGTTCTTGCCGGTCGCCTTTCCGCCCGACTTGCCGGGCGCGGGCTTGCGCCGCGCGCCGCCGCCCGAGTCCGGCTTCCGGGACGTGGACCCGGACGTGCCGGGAGCGGACTTCTGCTGCGCCGCGGCCGAGGAGCGCCCCCGCGTGCTGTTGACCGTCCGGCCGCGCACGATGCCGATGAGGTCCTCCACCAGGTCGGTGGTCCTCTCCTCGGGCCAGGCCAGCGCCACGCGCGACTCGGGGGCGTCCGTGACCGTCCGGTAGGTGAGGTCCTTGCGGTGGTGGAGCCGGGCGAGGGACTGCGGGACGAGGACGACCCCGATGCCCGCCGCGACGAGTTCGACGGCGTCCTCGGTGCTGGCGGGCCGCTCCAGGGCGGGCTTGCCCGGCAGCCGCTCCCAGTCGAGCGGGTCGTCCAGGGGGTGCAGCACGATGTCGTCGGCCAGGTCCTCGGCGGAGACCTGCTCGACCGCCGACACGATGTGGTCCTTCGGCACCACGGCGACCGTCGTCTCGGTGTAGAGGGGGATCGCGCTGAGGTCGGTCCGGTCGACGGGCAGCCGCACGAACCCCGCGTCGGCGTCGCCCCTGCGCAGGACGTCGTACACCTCGGCGGCGGAGACCTGGACGAGGGTCAGGGGCACGCCGGGCAGCCGCTCGTTCCAGATCCGCACCCACTTCGAGGGCGTCACCCCGGGAACGTAGGCGAGCCTGAACGAGGGGGATGCTTCGGAGCCGGTCACCACGTCAGATTACCCGGCGGCGCCAGGGGTGCCGTACCGGTGATGGTCGGCGGGAGCCCGTGCGCTCGATACCCTTGACCCCATGAGTTCGCACCAGACCGCCCAGACGATGAAGCCTGCCACCGCGGCGAAGAAGCTGGGTGTGTACCTCGAGGCCACCCCCGCCGAGTTCCAGGAGGGTGTCGTCTCCCGTGCCGAGCTGAACGCGCTGCAGACCGCCCCGCCGGAGTGGCTCCAGGAGCTGCGCCGCAACGGCCCGCACCCGCGACCGGTCGTCGCGGCCAAGCTCGGTGTCTCCATCGCAGGGCTCGCCCGGGGCGGCGTCAGCGACGCCCTCACCACCGAGCAGATCGAGGCGCTGAAGACCGAGAACCCCGAGTGGCTGCGGCGCGAGCGCGCCACCCAGGCGGAGGTCCGCAAGGAAGAGGTACGCATCAAGGAGAAGCAGGCGGAGCAGGCCGCCAAGCGTTCCTGACCCCGGGAGCCGCTCCGGGAAGGGCACCGGCCATCTGCCGGCCGCCGCTTCCCGGAGGTCACCGGCGACCGCGTCCGGCGGCCCGCCCCGCGTGTGCGGCGGCGGGCTTCCGCATGTGCGGGGACCGGGCCCGCGTCGGGACCTCAGCCGTCGATCCCCGGGGACCTGCGGCCCTCGGGGTCGCCGCCCGGCGGGGTACCGGGGCCGCTCGTGCGGCCGTACGCCTTGACGAGCAGGTAGATCACCGCGCCCGGCGGGATGAGGAAGATGATCACGGGGAAGCTGAACGTACCCGTGGTCTGGTGGGCGACGTACCACCCGTAGCAGATGAAGGCGATCCCGCCGAGGACGGCCCAGACGCGGTTCTTGAAGGACATGCCCGGTGCGAAGGCCGCTCCGATCAGGATGATCCCCGACAGGACGGCGAAGATCTCGTACGCGCTCCAGTGGGCGGACGACGACGCCGCCGGTGACTGCACGGTCGGTGTGTGCACGGTCGGGACTCCTGGGGTTCGGGTGAGTACGGTCCGTCGCGCCGACGGGGCGTGACGGCGGGCGATCGGGCTCCCCGCGGCGGCGACCGTCCCCACGGGGGGCGGTTCCCGTCGGGCGGCACGTACTAGCCGTGGGGGAGCCGGGTCACACCGGTGACGGTCAGCGGCTCCGGGAGGGCCCCCGAGCCGAGGTTGGCCGCGAGCTCCTCGGCCGATGTCCGGGTGAAGGATCCGGAGATCTCGGCGGTGCCGCCGGTGAGCGCCTGGCCGACAGACGGGGCGGAGATCACGGCGCCGTCCAGGACGATGGCGAACTGGTTCTCCGGTGACTGTCTCGTGGACAGGTCCGCGGTCACGGCCGAGAACTGGCGGGCCCCGAGGGAGTCGAAGTCGAGCGACACGGCCCAGTTCCCGGTCTGCTCGTCGTGCACCGCCTCGGCCGAGGCGACCCGAGTCCCGTCCACGGCCGTGGGACCCAGCGCGTACTTGACCGGAGGGGAGCCGTCGCCGCCGGCTCCGCAGGCGACGACGCTGTCGCGCGGCCGGTTCGCCGCCCGCGCCTCCGTCGCGGACCGCTGCCCCTTCGAGCAGTCCAGCACCGAGAAGCGCTGCCGGAGGGCCGCGTCGGCCGCGCCCTCCTCGTCCGTCCCCGTCGTGGCACCGGCGGACGGAGAACCGGCGGTACGAGGGCGCAGGCCCTCGGTGACGGCGCGCTGTCGCGCGGGGTCCGCGCTGGGCGAGGGCCGCGATGCCGGTGTCGGTGAGGTGCTGAGGGCCTCCAGGGCCAGGACGGGCCGGAAACCGATCCTGCCGGAGTCGCCCAGCCCCGTCAGACGCTTCTCGTCGGCGGTGGGACCGGTGACCGTGACGGTGCCGTCGCCCTCCTCGACCCGCGCGTCCCTGAGCCCCAGCGCCTTGACGCGCGCCCGCATCCGGTCGGCGGTCCGGCGCGTCGCCTCGGGACCCAGCGGCGACGAGCCCGCGAACGTCACGACGGACCGCCGGGAGTCCGCCGCCGACGTGGCGGCCGGGCCGCCCGCACGGGAGGAGCCGCCGACGCCGGAGGAGCCGACCCCGGAGCCGGAGCAGCCGGCGAGCGTCGCGGCGGCGAGGCAGAGGAGGAGAGCTCTGTGCGGGGCCCGGTGGAAACGCATGCGGGGGATGGTTCCAAGCAGGCGGTACCCATCGGGCCGAATATCAACGTTTGATCGGAATTCATTCGATGCGCCGCCGCATTCTCTTCGGCTCCGATCATGTGGTGTCCGCGTGGAGGGGATTGAGTCGGCGTGCGGGTGGGGATCGGTTGATCGTCGAGGGGAAGGCCGTGCAGCCCGACTCCTGGGCCGGAGCGGCCGCCCCGCCCCTCCCGGAGGCCCGCGCCGCGCCCACCGTCCCGGGCCGCCGGCTCGCGCGGCCGGACGAGGTGGGCCGCGCTGGGCGGGCCGGAGCAGGATTGCATAAACGTGCATCGAAACGTATAGTCATGCCATCCAAGAGGAGGGTTCCATGACGATGCGTGCGGCGGTGGCGGGAGCGAGTGGGTACGCGGGCGGGGAGCTCCTGCGCCTGCTCCTGGCACACCCCGAGATCGAGATCGGCGCCCTGACCGGCAACTCCAACGCGGGACAGCGGCTCGGCGCGCTCCAGCCGCATCTGCTCCCGCTCGCGGACCGCGTCCTCGCCGAGACCACCCCCGAGGTGCTGGCCGGTCACGACGTCGTGTTCCTCGCGCTGCCTCACGGACAGTCCGCCGCCGTCGCCGAACAGCTCGGCCCCGAGGTCCTCGTGGTCGACATGGGCGCCGACTTCCGGCTGGCGGACCCGGCCGACTGGGAGCGGTTCTACGCCTCCCCGCACGCCGGGACCTGGCCGTACGGCCTCCCCGAACTGCCGGGTGCCCGCGCCGCGCTGGAGGGGTCCAAGCGCATCGCGGTGCCCGGCTGCTACCCGACGGCCGCCTCACTGGCCCTCTTCCCGGCGTACGCGGCCGGGCTGGCCGAGAACGAGGCCGTGATCGTCGCCGCCTCCGGCACCTCGGGCGCCGGCAAGGCGCCCAAGGCGCACCTGCTGGGCAGTGAGGTCATGGGCTCGATGACCCCGTACGGCGTCGGCGGCGTCCACCGGCACACCCCCGAGATGATCCAGAACCTCAGCGGCGCCGCGGGGGAGCCCGTCACCGTCTCCTTCACCCCCACCCTCGCGCCCATGTCCCGCGGCATCCTCGCCACGTGCAGCGCCAAGGCGAAGCCGGGGGTCGCCGCCGAGTCCGTGCGCGCCGCCTACGAGAAGGCCTTCGCCGACGAGCCCTTCGTCCACCTGCTGCCCGAGGGCCAGTGGCCCGCGACGGCGTCCGTCCAGGGTTCCAACGCCGTTCAGGTCCAGGTCGCGTACGACGCCGCCGCGCACCGCATCATCGCGATCAGCGCCATCGACAACCTGACCAAGGGCACCGCTGGCGGTGCCGTCCAGAGCATGAACCTCGCCCTCGGCCTCCCCGAGGAGCTGGGGCTTTCCACGATCGGAGTCGCACCGTGAGCGTCACGGCAGCACAGGGATTCACCGCGGCCGGGGTCGCCGCGGGGATCAAGCAGAACGGCAACCCGGACCTGGCCCTCGTGGTCAACAACGGGCCCCGCCGCGCCGCCGCCGGCGTCTTCACCTCCAACCGCGTGAAGGCCGCCCCGGTCCTCTGGTCGGAACAGGTCCTCAAGAGCGGCGAGTTGAACGCCGTCGTCCTCAACTCGGGCGGCGCCAACGCCTGTACGGGCCCCAAGGGCTTCCAGGACACCCACGCCACCGCCGAGAAGGTCGCCGGGGCGCTCGGCGACACGGGCGCGGGCAGTGTCGCCGTGTGCTCGACCGGCCTCATCGGCGTCCTGCTGCCGATGGACAAACTGCTTCCCGGCATCGACCTGGCCGTCGCCGAACTCGGCCCGCACGGCGGCGAGAAGGCCGCCATCGCCATCAAGACCACGGACACCGTGCACAAGACGTCCGTCGTGACGGTGGGATCGACCGGGGCGGGGTCCACCGGAGGCTGGACCGTCGGAGGCATGGCCAAGGGCGCCGGCATGCTCGCCCCCGGCCTCGCCACCATGCTCGTGGTGCTCACCACCGACGCGGACGTGGACGGCGCGACCCTGGACAAGGCGCTGCGTGACGCCACCCGCACCACCTTCGACCGGGTCGACTCCGACGGCTGCATGTCCACCAACGACACCGTGCTGCTGCTCGCCTCCGGCGCCAGCGAAGTCACCCCGGAGTACTCGGAGTTCGCCGAGGCCGTCCGGGCCGTCTGCGACGACCTCGGACAGCAGCTGATCCGCGACGCCGAGGGCGCCAGCAAGGACATCAAGGTGGAGGTCGTGGGCGCCGCGACCGAGGACGACGCCGTCGAGGTGGGCCGCTCCATCGCCCGCAACAACCTCCTCAAGTGCGCGATCCACGGCGAGGACCCCAACTGGGGACGCGTGTTGTCCGCGATCGGCACCACCCGGGCCGTGTTCGAGCCGGACCGCCTCAACGTGGCGATCAACGGCGTCTGGGTCTGCAAGGACGGCGGCGTCGGCGAGGACCGCGAACTCGTCGACATGCGCTACCGCGAGGTCCACATCGTCGCCGACCTCGCCGCGGGCGACGCCACGGCCACGATCTGGACCAACGACCTCACCGCCGACTACGTGCACGAGAACAGCGCGTACTCGTCATGAGCAATGTGACCCGCAAGCACACCGCGCTGCCCAAGGCCCAGATCCTCATCGAGGCGCTGCCCTGGCTGACCCGGCACCAAGGCAAGACCGTCGTGGTCAAGTTCGGCGGCAACGCCATGATCGACAGCGAGCTGAAGGCCGCCTTCGCCCAGGACATCGTGTTCCTGCACCATGCGGGCCTCAAGCCGGTCGTCGTGCACGGCGGCGGACCGCAGATCAGCGCCGCCCTCGACCGGCACGGCATCGTCAGCGAGTTCAGGGCGGGCCTGCGCGTCACCACAGAGGACGCGATGGACGTCGTCCGCATGGTGCTCGCCGGACAGGTCCAGCGCGAACTGGTCGGGCTCCTCAATCAGCACGGGCCGCTCGCCGTCGGCCTCACCGGCGAGGACGCGCACACCATCACCGCCACCAAGCACCGGCCCACGATCGACGGCGAGTCGGTCGACATCGGGCGGGTGGGCGAGATCACCGCGATCGACACGGGCGCGATCGAGGCACTGCTCGCCGACGGCCGTATCCCGGTCGTCTCCTCGATCGCCCGGAGCCAGGACGACGGACATGTCTACAACGTCAATGCTGATACGGCGGCTGCGGCACTCGCTGCGGCCCTGGGCGCCGAGACCCTCATGGTTCTCACGGACGTCGAGGGCCTCTACGAGGACTGGCCGAACAGCGACGAGGTGATCAGCCGCCTCACCGCCTCCCAGCTGGAGAAGCTGCTTCCCGAGCTGGCCAGCGGCATGGTGCCGAAGATGGAGGGCTGTCTGCACGCCGTACGGGGCGGCGTCACCACCGCCCGGGTCATCGACGGCCGGGTCCAGCACTCGATCCTGCTGGAGATCTTCACCGACGAAGGCATCGGCACGATGGTCGTGCCGGACGACGAGGAAGCGGGGGGCGCCGCATGACCGGCACCGCGACGAACGCAGAGCTCACCCAGCGGTGGCAGGGCGCGCTCATGGACAACTACGGCACCCCGCGCCTGCCGCTCGTCCGCGGCGCCGGCACCAGGCTGTGGGACGCCGACGGCAACGAGTACCTCGACTTCGTCGGCGGCATCGCGGTCAACGCGCTCGGACACGGCCACCCCGCGATCGTCGAGGCCGTGAGCCGGCAGATCGGCTCCCTCGGCCATGTCTCCAACCTCTTCGTCGCCGAACCCCCCGTCGCGCTCGCCGAACGGCTGCTCCAGCTCTTCGGGCGCGAGGGCCGGGTGTACTTCTGCAACTCGGGGGCCGAGGCCAACGAGGGCGCCTTCAAGATCGGCCGGCTGACCGGCCGGACCCACATGGTCGCCACCACCGGCGGCTTCCACGGCCGGACCATGGGAGCTCTCGCGCTCACCGGCCAGCCCGGCAAGCGGGAGCCGTTCCTGCCGCTGCCCGGTGACGTCACGCACGTCCCCTTCGGCGACGCGCAGGCGCTGGCCGAGGCGGTCACCCAGGACACGGCTCTGGTGATCATCGAGCCGATCCAGGGCGAGAACGGTGTGGTCGTGCCGCCCCCCGGCTACCTCAAGGCGGCCCGCGCCATCACCGCCGCCACCGGAGCGCTGCTCGTGCTCGACGAGGTGCAGACCGGAATCGGCCGTACCGGCCACTGGTTCGAGTACCAGGCCCACGAGGGCGTCCTGCCCGACATCGTGACGCTCGCCAAGGGCCTCGGCGGCGGGCTGCCGCTCGGTGCCACCGTCGCGTTCGGCCGGGCCGCGGGCCTGCTGAAGCCCGGCCACCACGGCACGACCTTCGGCGGCAACCCGGTCGTCTGTGCCGCCGGACTCGCCGTGCTCGACACGATCGAGTCCGAGGGACTCCTGGAGAACGTGAAGCGCGCGGGCGAGAAACTGCGGGACGGGATCGAGGGCGTCGGCGACGGTTCCGGCCATCCCTTGATCGACCACGTCCGGGGTGCGGGACTGCTCCTGGGTATCGTGCTCACCGAGCCGCTCGCGCCCCAGGTGCAGCAGGCGGCTCAGGACGCCGGTTTCCTGGTGAACGCGCCCGCCCCCGATGTCGTACGGCTGATGCCGCCGCTGAACCTGGGCGACGACGAGGTGGACGCGTTCCTGGAGGCTCTCCCCGGCATCCTCGACGCAGCCAACGGGGACGGATGATTCCGGGAATGGGACGACGACGATGAGTCAGGCGCAGGACCACGAGCACGCAGGGCCTGCCGTGCCGCAGACCCGCACCGCACGCCACCGCCGGATCGTGGACATCCTCAACCGGCAACCGGTGCGCTCGCAGAGCCAGTTGGCGAAGCTGCTCGCCGACGACGGGCTGAACGTCACCCAGGCGACGCTCTCCCGGGACCTCGACGAGCTGAACGCGGTGAAGATCCGCAACAACGACGGCGACCTCATCTACGCGGTGCCGAGCGAGGGCGGGTTCCGCACCCCGCGCGCGCCGCTGGGGGAGTCGGCGAAGGAGGAGCGGATGCGGCGGCTCTCCTCGGAGCTGCTGATCTCCGCGGAGGCCTCGGCCAATCTCGTGGTCCTGCGCACCCCGCCGGGGGCCGCGCAGTTCCTCGCCTCGGCGATCGACCAGGCGGAACTGCACGACATCCTCGGGACGATCGCGGGCGACGACACCCTGATGCTGATCAGCCGGAGCCCGACGGGCGGCCAGGCACTCGCCGACCACCTGCTGCGCCTGGCCCAGAACGCCCACTGAGAGGCCTGACACCGAGCCGAGCGCCGCGAGACGGGCGGGACGGAGGGCCGGGCCCGCAGTCCGGTGCGTCCGGTGAGGCCTGCCGCCCAGGGGCAGGGATGCCGGGGCGGCGCCGGAGGCCCGTACGGCGGGAGCCGACCGGGGCCCTCCACGACGTGGGGTGCCCCGGAGCGGGGCGCCTCGTACCGTCCGACGGGGACGGGGACGGGGACGGGGAGCGGGGTCGGCGTGGCCGGCCGTGCGGTCGCCCGCGCACGTGGCGGAAACCACGACCGTGGCGGCACACCGGTCACCGGGCCCCTGGTGACACCGGTCCGGATGCCGTGAGAACGGGCGCCGGGCACGGTGACCTGGGAACGTCACGGTGACCAGGGGCGAGCGCCGGGCACTGGACCGAGGAACGTCACGGTGGTCACGGGCGAGCGCCGGGCACGATGACCAGAGAACGTCACGGTGACCAGGGGGCCGTTCCGGGTACGGCGGGGAGGTGCGGTGGCCGGCTGTGCGGCGGTCACCCCAGGCGCTGGGCGAGTCCTCCCGTGCATCTGACCTCGTCGCCCGCCGTGATGAGCAGGGCCTCCACGTCCGGGAGCGATTCCAGCCAGGCGAGCCCCTCCCGCGAGCCCATCGCGAAGGCCGCCGTCGCCCAGGCGTCCACCCAGGTCAGCCGGGGGCCCACCACGGTCACGGCCAGCAGGTCGGTGACCGCGGGTCCGCCGGTGCGGGGGTCGACGATGTGGGCGCCGCGCTCGGCGGTGCCGGAGGTCGCGACGGCCAGTTCGTCGACACCGGCGGCCGAGACCACCGCGGCGAGCGAGCCCGGTCGGAGCGGGTCCGACACGCCCACCCGCCAGGGGCGGTGCGGGCCGGGCACGCCCCACAGCTGGACGTCGCCGCCGCCGTTGACGCTCACCCCGCTCGCCCCGGCCGCCGCGAGGTGCCGGGCCGCGCGCTCGGCCGCCCAGCCCTTGACGATCCCGGTGGGGTCGAGTTCGCCCCCGTACCGGAGGCTGAACCAGCCGTCGCTGACCCGTTCCGCCTCCGCGCCCAGCTCCAGCACCTCGGCGACCTCCGGGTCGCACTCCTCGACCGTGAGCTCTCCGCGTACCAGCCGGGAGATCTGGCTGTCCTCGCGGTAGGTGCTGAACACCGCGTCCACCTGATGGAGTTGGGCGACCGCCTCCTCCAGAGCCGTCCGTACGGCGGCCGGTTCGCCGCCGCGCACGTCGAAGGAGAAGACCGTGCCCATCACCTCCTCGGCGTGGCGCAGCTCCTGCGGTGCCTCCTCGGTGGGCTCAGCCACCGGCCTTGTCCAGTGCCGACTGCAGGGACTTCTTGTACCCGCCGGAGGTGTAGGTGGCTCCGGAGACGGCGTCGATGTCGGCGCTGCCCGCCGCCACGGCCTCCTGGTTGAGCTTCGGTACGGCGTCGCCGCTGATCTGCGTGCTCTGTCCGCCGCTCGGGGCCTGGACGGCCTCGGCCTTGGTGATCCTGGTTCCGCTGAGGGTGACACGGACCTGGACGGGGCCGTACTGCGTCTGGGCGAGCTTCCCGGTGATGACGCGGGTCTGCGCCGCCGGGGCCTTCGGCGAGGCGGCCGATCCCGAGGAGTCCGAGCCGCCGGCGGCCTTCGCCTTGTCCAGGGCCGACTGCAGGGACTTCTTGTAGCCGCCGCTGGTGTAGGTCGCTCCGGAGACGGCGTCGATGTCGGCGCTCTGCGCGGTGACGGCCTCCTCGTTGAGTTTGGGCACCGCGAGAGCGGTCTTCTGATCACTGGTCCCGCCCGCGGGAGCCTGGACCGCGTCCGCCTTGGTGATCTTGCCGCCGCTCATGGTCAGCCGTACCTGGACCGGACCGTACTCGGTCTTCGCCACGTCACCGGTGACGGTGGTGGTGCCCGGCTTCTGGGCGCTGCCGCCCTGCGGCGACTCCTGCCCGGCCGCGGTCTGCTGGGGCACGGCTCCGCCCTGGGCGGACGCGGCGGCCGGATCCGACGACGGCTTGAGCGCCAGCAACAGCACGATGCCGGACACAGTGGCGGCCGTAGCGAGCATGAACCGCCGGATGGGGTGATTCTTCTTCATCGTTCCTGACTCCCGTCGCTCACATCTCGAACGACTCGTGATGGATGCGGCGGGCGGGGACCCCCGCGCCGCGCAGTGCGTCGTACACCTCTTGCGCGAAGCCGGGCGGCCCGCACATGAAGACGTCGTGGTGGTCGATGTCCGGCAGTTTGCGGCGCAGGGAGTCCGCCGAGATGTCCGGACGTTCGCCGTCGGGGCTGTTCACCGCGTACATCAGGCGCGCCCCGCGTTCCTTGGAGATCGCGGCGAGTTCGTCCCACAGGGCCAGGTCCTGGGTGGTGTTGGCACGGTAGAGCAGTGTCAGGTCACCGGACGCGCCGGGGAGGGTCTCGAACAGCGCCCGCATCGGGGTGATGCCGACGCCGCCCGCCACCAGGAGCACCTTGCCGCGGCTGCGCTTGCCCGCGGTCAGCGCGCCGTACGGGCCCTCGGCCCAGACCCGGGTGCCCGGCTCCAGATCACGCAGCGCGGAGCTGTGGTCGCCGATGGCCTTCACCGTGATGCGCAGCATGTTGGGGCGCGGGGCCGCGGAGAGCGAGTACGGGTGGGAACTGAACCGCATCCCGGGGGCCAGGAAGCGCCAGCGGAAGAACTGTCCGGCCTCGGCGCCCATGCGGTGCAGCTTGCGCCCGCTGATCAGCACCGACACGATGCCGGGCGTCTCCTCGATGACCGCCTCGACCCGCATCCGGTGCTTCACGTTCAGCCGGACCGGGGAAAGGATGCGGTACCAGAGGACCAGGGCCGTCACCGACCCGTACAGGCCGTACCAGACGGTCTTCGCGACGGGCTCCACCGCGAAGTCGTTGCCGGTGGACAGCTGGTGCCAGAACGTCAGGAACACCGCCGCGTAGGTCAGCAGGTGGACGTGGTACCAGGTGTCGTACGGGATCAGCCGGCGGAGCCAGCCGACGGAGATGAACCCGATCAGTACGAGCAGACCCGTGCCGATCGCGGCCTTGCCCATGTCGGGCAGCTGGTTGACCGAGTCGACGGTCTGCTGCACGATCCCGCCGAGTCCCTTGCCGGACTGGAGGGCGTAGCCCCACATGGTCAGGAAGAGGTGGGCGAGGACCAGACAGATGGTGTAGCGGCCGGTCATCGCGTGCCAGCGTGCCACCCGGTCCGATCCCACCCTGCGTTCCAGGGCGGGGACGCGGGCCATCTGCAGCACCACGAGCGCCATCAGGTATCCGGCGAGCAGTCCGGTGATGCGGCCGGCGTTGAGGATTCTGCCGTTGTTGTCCGCGATGGACGGGGTGTTGTTCCACCACAGCCAGATGACGCCCGCGGCTCCCGCCCAGACGGCGATGAGCAACGGGACGGCGGGCGAGCGGCGAGGGCGGATTCGGCGCATGGTCTGGCGCCGCGCGGCGCGACCACCGGCGATCGTGGACACGGTTCCTCCGTGTTCGTCCTGGGACGGGTAGAGGGGGAAGGGTCCCCTGGCCCAGAGATACGGTCCGCGAGGCCGGTGCGTTCAGAAGTTCGGGAGCCAACTGCGGACTCGATGAACAGTTCGGATCGCAGGTCGGCGCGCGGGTCCGGAGGCCCGCGTGGACCCGGGTGCTCCACGGGGCGGGAACCGGGTGGCCCCGCTCCCGTCGACGTGCGGGCGACACCCGTCCCGCGCCCGTGCGTCGAGACTCACGGTCGACGCCGGCCCCGTGTCCACGCACCGGGCGCTCGCGGTCGATTGCGCGTCGGTGTGTCCGACACGGCTCTCCCGTGCGGTGCCTGAGCGGTGGTCAGGCGGGTGCCACCCCCGGCGTCGGCAGTGCGCCCGGGAGGCTCACGCGGAGCGGCGACCCGCCGGGGCCCAGGGTGGACACGAGCACCGAGGCGGATGCGGCTGCTCCCCGGCGCGGCGCGGGCTCAGACGGTGCTGGGGGGCAGGGGGAGCGGCAGCCCGGGGAGTCCGTCCAGGCTCGTCGCGATGTGTTCCTTCTTGGTGAAGTAGGCGCTCAGCGAGGCGTCGTCCTCGCGCGCGAAGCGCCTGCCGTGCAGATCGCGGTCCTCGTCGTACGACATGTACGGCACCGCGTATCCGCAGCTGTCGCGGATCAGCTCGGCGGTCACGACGATGATCGCGCGCAGGCCGTGGGAGGCCGGATCGATCGTGGCGAAGTGGCCGAGGAGCTCCTCGAAGCGTGGATCGTCGCGGAACACCGGCTCGCCGCGGCCGTGCACCCGGACGATGTTCGGCGGGCCCTGGAAGGCGCACCACATCAAGGTGATCCGGCCGTTCTCGCGCAGATGCGCGATGGTCTCGGCGGTGCTCCCGGCGAAGTCCAGGTAGGCCACGGTCCGCTCGTCGAGCACGGCGAAGGAACCGGTGAGCCCTTTGGGGGACAGATTGACCGTGCCCTGCTCGGACAGCGGCGCGGTCGCGGTGAAGAAGAGGGGCTGCGCCTCGATGAAGGTGCGGAGGCGGCCGTCCATGCGTTCATAAGTCTTTCCCATGTCTAACGATTATCGGGGAAAGTCTTTCGGCTGTCTAAGGGATTGCCGGATCCGGGCAGGTCGCCCGCTGGACGCGGCGGAACGGCGTCGCCGCCCCGGCCGCCTCGGTCGCCCCGGTCGGCACGTGCCGACCGGGGCGGCGGTGTCACGTCACTTGGTCAGCGTGCAGGCGGCGAGGGAGTCCAGGCCGGTCGGCTTGGCGGCGGTGCGGCCGATGGAGATCGCGATGCGGTCGATCGTGGAGGCCCGCTTGTCCTTCAGCGGGCCGAGGATCGCGTTCTGGACGAAGTTGGGGCCGCCCTGTCCGACGGTGTCGGCCAGGCGCTTGTTCGCCTCGGCGATCTGGGTGTTCAGCAGGGTGAGGTTGCGGTCGACCTCGGCCTTCGCGGTGGCGGGCACGGCGGGCAGTCGCGACGCCACGTCCGGGCAGGTGATGGTGCCCGCCGCGGTGGCGGCGCCCGTGTCGCCGGCGCCGGTGTCGCCGGCGGCCGGTGCGGTGGCCGGCGCGCTGGGCACGGCGTCGCCGGCGGCCACGCCTCCGGCCGCGTTGAGCGTGCAGGGCGCCAGCGAGTCCAGGCCGGTCGGCTTGGCGGCGGTGCGGCCGATGGCCGTCGCGATGCGGTTGACGGTGGCGACGCGCTTGTCCTTGAGGGGGCCGAGGATCGCGTTCTGGACGAAGTTGGGGCCGCCCTGTCCGACGGTGTCGGCCAGGCGCTTGTTCGCCTCGGTGATCTGGGTGTTCAGCAGGGTGAGGTTGCGGTCCACCTCGGCCTTCGCGGAGGCCGGGACCGCGGGCAGGCTCGGCGCGACGGCCGGGCAGTTCACCGTGCCCGCGGCGGCGGCCTTCGTCGTGGCGTTCCGGGCGCCGTTCCCGGGTGTCTCGCCCGCCAGGGCGCTGCCGGCGATCACGGCCGCGGAGAGGGCGACGGCGGAGGCTCCGCCGATCATCACGACGCGCCGCTTGTTGTACTTCGGAAGAGCCCTGGACATGCGGAAGCCTCTTTCGGTCAGGGTGGGGGCCGCCCGGCGGTCGTCCGGGTGGTCCGTTGTCCGTGGTGCTGCCGTGCGCGAACGCGGCGCCTGCGTTCAGCGGGAGGTACGCGGAAACGATTACGAGTGTTCAACCCTCGGTGAAGATTCCTCGGCCGGGCGTGCCGGGGCGGGCCGAGATTGACGAATCATGCGGAACACTGCATACTCATGCATGTCAGCGAATGCACTGTGAGGAGAATCCCGTGACCGAGCGCGTCGTACTCGCCTACTCAGGCGGTCTGGACACCTCCGTCGCCATCGGCTGGATCGCCGAGGAGACGGGCGCCGAGGTCATCGCCGTGGCGGTCGACGTCGGCCAGGGCGGCGAGGACCTGGACGTCATCCGCAAGCGAGCGCTCGACTGCGGCGCCGTCGAGGCCGAGGTCGCGGACGCCCGGGACGAGTTCGCCGACGAGTACTGCCTCCCGGCCATCAAGGCCAACGCCCTCTACATGGACCGCTACCCGCTGGTCTCCGCCCTCTCCCGGCCGACGATCGTCAAGCACCTCGTCGCCGCCGCCCAGAAGCACGGCGCGACCACGGTCGCCCACGGCTGCACCGGCAAGGGCAACGACCAGGTGCGGTTCGAGGCCGGCATCGTCGCCCTCGCCCCGGGCCTCAAGTGCATCGCCCCGGTCCGCGACTACGCGATGACCCGGGACAAGGCGATCGCCTTCTGCGAGGAGAAGCAGCTCCCGATCGCCACCACCAAGAAGTCCCCGTACTCCATCGACCAGAACGTCTTCGGGCGCGCGGTCGAGACGGGCTTCCTGGAGGACATCTGGAACGCCCCGATCGAGGACATCTACGAGTACACCTCGAACCCGGCCGAGCACCGTGAGGCCGACGAGGTGATCATCACCTTCAAGCAGGGTGTCCCGGTCGCCATCGACGGCAGGCCCGTCAGCGTCCTCCAGGCCATCCAGCAGCTCAACGAGCGTGCCGGAGCCCAGGGCATCGGCCGGATCGACATGGTCGAGGACCGGCTCGTGGGCATCAAGTCCCGTGAGGTGTACGAGGCTCCGGGCGCGATCGCGCTGATCACCGCCCACCAGGAGCTGGAGAACGTCACCGTCGAGCGTGAACTCGCCCGCTACAAGCGGCAGGTCGAGCAGCGCTGGGGCGAACTGGTCTACGACGGCCAGTGGTTCTCCCCGCTCAAGCGCGCCCTGGACGGTTTCATCGACGAGGCCAACCAGCACGTCAACGGCGACATCCGGATGACCCTGCACGGCGGCCGCGCGGTCGTCACGGGCCGGCGCTCCGACACCTCGCTCTACGACTTCGACCTGGCCACGTACGACACGGGCGACACCTTCGACCAGGCCGCGGCCAAGGGCTTCATCGACATCTACAGCCTGTCGTCGAAGATCGCCGCCAAGCGGGATCTGGCGTAAGCGGTACGGCACTTGGCGCGGGCCGTGTCGTGTCCGCCGCCCCGGAGCCTTTCGAGCACTGGCCTTGCAGCCGCCTCCTCACGCACGCGTGGGGAGGCGGTGGCACATCCACACCTTTCGAGGAGTAACGCAAGTGAGCAGCAACAGCGGTGACGTCCGGCTCTGGGGCGGACGGTTCGCCGACGGTCCCGCCGAGGCCCTGGCCAAGCTGTCCGCGTCCGTCCACTTCGACTGGCGCCTCGCGCCGTACGACATCGCGGGCTCGCGTGCCCACGCTCGTGTGCTGCACAAGGCGGGCCTGCTCACCGAGGACGAGCTCACGCGCATGATCGGGGGCCTCGACCGGCTGGAGTCGGACGTCGCCGACGGCTCGTTCGTGGGCACGGTCGCCGACGAGGACGTCCACACCGCCCTGGAACGCGGCCTCCTCGAGCGCCTCGGCGCGGACCTCGGCGGCAAGCTGCGCGCCGGCCGCTCCCGCAACGACCAGGTGGCCACGCTCTTCCGGATGTACCTGCGGGACCACGCCCGGATCGTCGGCGGTCTGATCGCCGACCTCCAGGAGGCGCTGATCGGTCTGGCCGAGGCCCACCCGGACGTGGCGATGCCCGGCCGCACCCACCTCCAGCACGCGCAGCCGGTGCTGTTCGCGCACCACGTCCTGGCCCACGTCCAGTCCCTGTCCCGGGACGCGGAGCGGCTGCGCCAGTGGGACGAGCGGACGGCCGTCTCGCCGTACGGTTCCGGCGCCCTGGCCGGTTCCTCCCTCGGCCTGGACCCGGAGGCGGTGGCGAAGGACCTCGGCTTCGAGCACGGCAGCGCGGCCAACTCCATCGACGGCACCGCCTCGCGCGACTTCGCGGCGGAGTTCGCCTTCATCACCGCGATGATCGGTGTGAACCTCTCCCGGATCGCCGAGGAGGTCATCATCTGGAACACGAAGGAGTTCTCCTTCGTCACCCTCCACGACGCGTTCTCCACCGGCTCGTCGATCATGCCGCAGAAGAAGAACCCCGACATCGCCGAGCTCGCGCGCGGCAAGTCGGGCCGTCTGATCGGCAACCTGACCGGACTGATGGCCACGCTGAAGGCGCTGCCCCTCGCGTACAACCGCGATCTCCAGGAGGACAAGGAGCCGGTCTTCGACTCCTGCGACCAGCTCGAGGTCCTGCTCCCCGCCTTCACCGGCATGATGGCCACGCTGACCGTCCACCGCGAGCGCATGGAGGAGCTGGCCCCGGCCGGTTTCTCGCTCGCCACCGACATCGCCGAGTGGCTGGTCAGGCAGGGCGTGCCGTTCCGCGTCGCGCACGAGGTCGCCGGCGAGTGCGTGAAGGTCGCCGAGGCGGACGGCAAGGAGCTGGACGAGCTGACCGACGAGCAGTTCGCGAAGATCTCGGCGCACCTGACGCCCGAGGTCCGGTCCGTCCTGAACGTCGCCGGAGCCCTCGCCTCCCGCGACGGCCGCGGCGGTACGGCGCCCAGCGCCGTCGCCGTCCAGCTCGCCGAGATCAAGACGGACGTCGCCGCCCAGCAGACGTGGGCGCGGGCGAAGCGGAAGTAGTCCGGAGCGGGAGGGGAGCGGTCCCGTGCGGGAGTGACCGGCACGGGGCCGCCCCTTCTCGGGCGGCGGTC
This sequence comes from Streptomyces sp. NPDC002580, assembly GCF_042889485.1. Classification (NCBI taxonomy): domain Bacteria; kingdom Bacillati; phylum Actinomycetota; class Actinomycetes; order Kitasatosporales; family Streptomycetaceae; genus Streptomyces; species Streptomyces sp. NPDC002580. The sequence goes on from NZ_JBIAQZ010000006.1 coordinate 295,180, forward strand.
CGACGCCCGAAGCTGCGCCGTGCGGAGGTGGTGCCGTACGACGGACGGTGTCGCGGGTTACGTTGGTCGGCAGCCGTAAAGGAGCCGACCGATCGGAGCCGCGATGCCCTTCGCACGCCTCGCCTCAGCCACGACTCCCACCGCCCACCTCGGACTGGGACTCGCCGCCGTCGGCCGCCCCGGCTACATCAACCTCGGCCGCGAGGACGACCTCCCGGCCGACCGCGGTGTCGACGCCCTGCGCGAGCGCACCCATGAACTCCTCGACGCCGCCTACGCCCAAGGGGTGCGCTACGTCGACGTGGCCCGCTCCTACGGCCGCTCCGAGGAGTTCCTTGCCGACTGGCTGAGCGGCCGCCCCGACATCGACGACCTCGTCGTCGGCAGCAAATGGGGCTACACCTACACGGCCGACTGGCGCACCGACGCCGAGGCGCACGAGGTGAAGGACCACTCCCTCGGCGCGTACGAGCGGCAGCGCGCGGAGACCGCCGGGCTGCTCGGCGACCGGCTCGACCTCTACCAGATCCACTCCGTGACCCCGGACAGCCCGGCCCTCACGGACAAGGAACTGCACGCGGCACTCGCCGAAGCGGCGGCCGGGGGCCTGTCGATCGGCTTCTCCACCAGTGGGCCCGCCCAGGCGGAGGCGATCCGTGCGGCGCTCGCCGTGACGGTGGACGGCGCACCCCTCTTCCGTACCGTCCAGTCCACGTACAACGTCCTGGAGACCTCGGCCGCCCCGGCGCTCGCCGAGGCGCGCGAGGCCGGACTCACCGTGATCGTCAAGGAGGGCATGGCCAACGGCCGGCTCGCGGGACCGAACGCGCCCCGGACGCTGCGGGCCGTCGCCGAGGAGACCTCCCTCGGCTGTGACGCGGTGGCCCTCGCGCTGATCCTGCGGCAGCCCTGGGCCGGCGTGGTCCTCTCGGGAGCGGCCACCGTGGGCCAGCTCGCCTCGAACCTGCACGCCGCGGTCGTCGACCTCGACGACGACCAGCTGTCCCGGCTCGCCGCGCTCACGGAGGAGCCGGGGGCGTACTGGGAGCGACGCGGGCAGCTGCCCTGGCACTGAGCACCGCCCGTCGGGCGAGGCGTCCGCGGTCCACCCGGACAGCACCGTCACGCTGAGCACCGCACTCCCCGCCGACCGCCACCGAGCGGGAAACGCGCACCCTGGTGAGACATCCATGTCTCATTTGGAGTATTCTTGTCTCATGGCTGTCGATCGTGACCACGTGCTGCGCAGCGCAGCCGCCCTGCTCACCCGGAAATCCACCGCGACCATGGACGAGGTCGCCAGGGCCGCCGGGATCAGCCGGGCCACGCTGCACCGCCAGTTCGCCGGCCGTGACGCGCTCGTGAGGGCGCTGGAGGCACTCGGTATCGAGGAGTGCGAGGCCGCGCTGGACGCGGCCCGCCTCGAGGACGGCACCGCCCAGGAAGCCGTGCGCCGCCTGGTGCGGGAGCTGGAGAAGGTCGCCGGACTGCTCGCCTTCCTCTATACGGAGAACCAGCTGTTCGAGGGCGACGGGCAGCACGAGGGCTGGGCCCGGCTCGACGCCCGGATGGCGGCCCTGTTCCGGCGCGGCCAGGAGAGCGGCGAGTTCCGCATCGACCTCACCCCCGCCTGGCTCACCGAGGCGCTCTACGGGCTGATGGCCTCGGCGGCCTGGGCCGTGACCGAGGGCCGGGTCGCCGCCAACGACTTCCACCACCTGATCGTCGAGCTGCTGCTCGGCGGCGCGCTACGGAGAGAGGAACCATGACCAGCACCCTGCAGCCGGTACGCGCGGCGGAGGTGGAGAAGAGCCCCGGCCGGTGGCTCGCGCTCTGCGTCCTCGTCCTCGCCGTGCTGCTGGTGGCCGTCGACGCGACCGTCCTCGGCCTCGCGACCCCGTACATCAGCGAGGACCTGCAGCCCTCCGGCACCCAGCTCCTGTGGATCGGTGACGTCTACTCCTTCGTCATCGCCGGTCTGCTCGTCTCCATGGGCAGCCTCGGGGACCGCGTCGGCCGCAAGAAGCTGCTGCTCGTCGGCGCCACGGCGTTCGGCCTCATATCCGTGCTCAACGCCTATGCCACGACACCCGAGATGATGATCCTGGCCCGGGCGCTGCTCGGCGTCGCGGGCGCGACCCTCATGCCCGCCACCCTCGCCCTGATCCGCAACATCTTCCACGACCCGCGCGAGCGCAGCCTCGCCATCGGCGTCTGGGGCGCGACGGCCTCCGCGGGGACGGCGGTCGGTCCCGTCGTCGGCGGCTTCCTGCTCGAACACTTCTGGTGGGGCTCGGTCTTCCTCATCAACCTCCCGGTGATGGTCGTCCTCGTGCTCGTCGGCATCAAGCTGCTGCCCGAGTCGAGGAACCCGGCCCACGGCCCCTGGGACCTGATCAGCGTCACGCTCTCGCTCGTCGGTGTGATCGCCCTGGTGTACGCGGTGAAGGAGGTCGCCGCGCACGGGGCGAGCGGCGAGGCGCTCGCCGCGGGGCTGCTCGGCACCGGCGCCCTCTTCTGGTTCGTACGTCGCCAACTGACGCTTCCCACACCGCTGCTGGACGTGCGCCTGTTCCGCAACCGGGGGTTCTCCGGCGCGGTGCTCGCCGACCTGTTCACCGTGCTCGGCCTGTCCGGACTCGTCTTCTTCCTCTCCCAGTACCTGCAACTCGTACAGGGGCGAGGGCCGTTGGAGGCGGGGCTCGCCGAAATCCCCGCCGCGGCGGGCGCGGTGGCGGCGGGCCTGGTCGCGGGACGGTTCGCGCGGCGGTTCTCCGTGCGTGCGGTCGTCTCCGCCGGACTGGCCGCGGTGGGCCTCGCGCTCGGCACGCTCACGCTCCTCGACCGGTCCACCGGCTATCCGCTGCTCGGTGCCGCGCTGCTGGTCGTCGGCATCGGCGCGGGCTTCTCGTTCACCGTCACCGCCGACGTCATCCTGTCCTCCGTGCCCAAGAACGAGGCGGGCGCCGCGTCGGCGGTCTCCGAGACGGCGTACGAACTCGGCGCGGCCCTCGGGATCGCCCTGCTCGGCTCGATCGTGACCGGCGTGTACGCGGGCTTCACCGGCCCCGCCGGTACACCGGCCGCGGCGCACGACTCGCTCGGCGGAGCGGTGGAGGCCGCCGGAAGCCTGCCCGGGCCCACCGCCGAGGCGATGCTGGACGTGGCCAGGGACTCCTTCGTCGACGGTCTGGCGATCGCCTCCGGCGTCGGCGCCGCGGTCCTGCTCGCCACCGCGGTGGCGGCGTGGTTCCTGCTGCGCGGTCGGCGACTGGAGTCCTGACCGGACAGGAACGGGCCCCGACCGGTCGTGCCGGTCGGGGCCCGTTCCCACAAGACGCCGTCGGGGCCGGGCGAGGAGCCGGGCGCCCGTCGCGGGCGGAGGAGTCAGGCGGCCTTGGCCTTGGTGGCGTACATGTCGACGTACTCCTGGCCGGACAGCCGCATGACCTCGGTCATCACGGAGTCGGTCACGGCGCGCAGCACGTAGCGGTCGCGGTCCATGCCCTCGTACCGCGAGAACTCCATGGCGGGGCCGAAGCGGACCGTGACCTTACCGGGCCGCGGGATCCCGGCGCCGCCGGGCTGGAGCTTGTCGGTGCCGATCATCGCGAACGGGACGACCGGGGCGCCGGTCATCATGGTGAGCCGGGCGATGCCGGTGCGGCCGCGGTACAGACGGCCGTCGGGGGAGCGGGTGCCCTCGGGGTAGATCCCGAAGACCTTGCCCTCCTCCAGGACGCGGCGGCCGGTCATCAGCGCGGCCACGCCGCCGTTGGCGCCGTCCCGGTCCACCGGGATCATGCCGACACCGGTGAAGAACCACGCCATCAGGCGGCCCTTGAGGCCCTTGCCCGTGACGTACGTGTCCTTGCCGATGAAGAGCACCTGCCGGTCGCAGACCAGCGGAAGGATCATCGAGTCGATGAAGGTGAGGTGGTTGCCGGCCAGGATCACCGGGCCGTCGCCCGGGATGTGCTCCACGCCTTCCACCCGTGGGCGGAACATCAGGCGCATGATCGGTCCGAGCACTGCCTTGATGAGCGCGAAGCGGGACAACGGGCCCTCCGGTGTCAAGGGATCGGTATGGAGTATGTGCAGGTGAGGACGATACTCGCGGATCCGGGATGATTGCACATCGGGTTCATCGACTGGATACGCACTGTTGACCCGCGTTTACCTGCGGTGGCGCGCCCGTGAGCGGCCGACATCGGGGCGAAACGATGTGACGGACATCGCGCGCCGCACCGGCGAACGGGTGACCCCGCCACGGTTCTCCGCTCGTTCGCCGTCGGCTCACGCCTACCCCCGGCCACCGGACCCAAGCCGACGGACTGTCAGGTTCCGCTTCCCGTGCGACATCCAGGGTCACCCACGTGTTCCGCCGCAGGCCTCCCTCCCGTCACACGCGGACCTCTACGATCGTCCCGCTTCGACAGAGCAGGGCACCTACGGCGAGGGGAGCGCTCATGGGAGCGCAGGAGTCGAACGGTCAGGAGCGGGGCACGGCGCGGCGGACGCTGCTCGGGGCCGCGGTGCTCGGGGCGGGCGGAGCGGTCCTCGGGTCGCCGGGCGTGGCGCGGGCCGACGAACGCCACGGGGGCGGCGGATACCGGAACCTGCCCAGACCGACCGTCATCGGACACCGCGGTGCCAGCGGCTACCGGCCGGAGCACACCTTCGGCTCGTACCAGCTGGCCCTCGACCTCGGCGCCGACGTCGTCGAGGCGGGCGACCTGGTGCCCACCAGGGACGGTCACCTCGTATGCCGTCACGAGCCGGAGATCGGCGGGACCACGGACGTCTCGGCGCACCCCGGGTTCGCCGACCGCAAGACCACCAAGACGCTCGACGGGGTGGCCACCACGGGCTGGTTCACCGAGGACTTCACGCTCGCCGAGCTGAAGACCCTGCGCGCCGTCGAGCGCATCCCCGCCAACCGTCCGCACAACACGCTCTACAACGGCCGCTGGGAGATCCCCACCTTCGAGGAGGTGCTCCGCTGGCAGGACGAGCAGACCCGCAAGCGCGGCAAGCAGGTCTGGATCTACCCCGAGACCAAGCACCCCACCTACTTCCGGAGCCTCGGCCTCGGCCTGGAGGAGCGGGTCGCCAAGCTGCTGCGCAAGTACGGCAAGGACAGGAAGGACTCGCCGGTCATCCTCCAGTCCTTCGAGCCGAGCAGCGTCGAGCGGCTGAACAAGCTCGTGGGCAACCCGCTCGTCGTCCTGCTGTCCGGCGCGAACACCCGCCCCTGGGACTTCGTCCAGGCGGGCGACCCCCGTACGGTCGCCGACCTGGTCACGCCCGCGGGCCTGGAATGGATCGCCTCCTACGCGCAGGGCATCGGCCCCACGCTCGACCTGGTCATCCCGAAGGACGCGGCCGGCAACCTCACCACGCCGACCACGCTCGTCGCCGACGCGCACCACGCGGGCCTGATCCTGCACCCGTACACCATGCGCAACGAGAACCCCTTCCTTCCCGCGAACTTCCGCAAGGGCACCGCCGTCGACGCCTACGGAGACGCCTTCGGCGCCTTCAAGGTCTACTTCGCGACGGGCATCGACGGTGTCTTCTCCGACAACGCGGACACCGCGGTGCTGGCGCGCGCGGACTTCCTCAAGGGCTGAGTCCGGCACCCCGGGCCGTCCCCGGACGATTCCGGGGACGGGCCGACGTCCCCGGGCGTCAACGGATGACCAGGTCACCCCGGATGGAGTGACATCCGGCCGCCCCGGCAACCTCCCGCCGGGGCGGCCGCGTCGTGCCGCACATGACCCACGAGATGGTTTCCGCCCTGCGGCCGCTGCTCGCCGCCGAGGCGTCGGCCGAGGCGCACGCGTCCGGCGCCGAGCGCGGCGACCTGGAGCAGGCCGTCTGGCTGCGGCTCCTGGAGCGCCTGGAGACGACGGGCCCGCCCGCCGACCCGCAGCGCTGGCTGCGCCGGGCCGTGCGCTCGGAGGCCCGCCGCAGCCGCCGGGCGGCGCGCGCCGAGCAGCCGTACGCCGTGGAGCCCGCGGAGGACGGCGGTTCCGGTCCCGAACAGCGGGCGATGACCGCCGAGCGCCACCGGGAGCTGCACGACGCCGTGCGCCGGCTGCCCGGTCGCTGCCCGAGTCTGATGGCCGCGCTGCTCTCTCCGCGGGACCTCACCTACCGGGAGATCGCAGGCGAGTTGGGTATCTCACAGGGGAGTCTTGGTCCGGAACGTTCCAGATGCCTGGGATGTCTGCGCCGTTTGCTGGCCGCGGAGGTTGCGGCCCGCTGACGACGGGGATAGGAGTGAAGGACGTAGGTGGAACAAGTGAGCGGGAGGCATGCACACATGGGCATGAGCGTGACCATCTCGGCGGCGACCGAGCAGGATGCGGAACAGATCCTGAAGCTGCAGTACCTCTGCTACCAGAGCGAGGCCGAGCTGTACGGCGACTACGGCATCGAGCCGCTCACCCAACCGCTCGACTCGCTGCGGGCGGAACTGGCCGACGGCACCGTACTGGTGGCCCGTCTCGGGGACGAGGTGGTGGCCTCGGTGCGTGGCGCCGTCGACGCCGACGGCACGGCCCGCATCAACAAACTCATCGTGCATCCGCGCATGCAGCGGCACGGCCTCGGCGGGCGCCTGCTGGCCGCGATCGAGGCCCGGCTCGGCGCCGACGGAACGGCCAAGTCCTTCCAGCTCTTCACCGGCCACCGCAGCGAGCGCAATCTGCGCCTGTACCGCAAGCACGGCTACGAGCCCGTCTCCCAGGAGCGGGTCGGCGAGCGCATGACCCTGGTGACCCTGGCCAAGGGCGCGGACACCGGGGCGTACGCCGCCAGCGCCTGAGCCCCGCGGTCCGGCCGGCCTCGGGCGCTACGGCCCGTCCGGGGCGGCGGCCGTACGCGCCTTGCGCAGCCAGCGCATCGCCGACAGCGGCAGCAGGACCGGGATGAAGAGATAGCCCATGCCGTAGTCCGACCACACCGTGGCGTCGGGGAAGGCGGACGGCTCGACCAGCGTCCAGGTCCCGACGACCAGCACGCCCGCGAGCTCGGCGGCGCAGCACACCAGCGCCGCCCTGCGCGCCGTCTCGCCGCCGCGCACGAGCGAGTACGTGATGAACCCGTAGACGAGACCGGCGATGGCGGAGAGCGAGTAGGCGAGCGGCGCCCTGTCGAACTCCGTGGAGATCTGCACGGCCGACCGTGAGACGGCGCCGACCACCATCACGCCGTACAGCCACAGCAGCAGCATGCCGGGCCCGCTGATGAGCCGGGCCCGCTTCCGCTCCGCCGGGAGCGCCGACGGCTCCGCGCCGCGCTCGTCCCGAGGCGCGCTCGTGTTCTCCTCCGTGGCCGTCATCTCAGCCTCCCCAGATGTCGTAGAGCCGTACTTGGAGCACGGCGAGGACGACGCCGCCCGCCGCCACCGTGATCGAACCCCACCGGGTGCGCTCCGCCAGCGACATGAATCCCGCCGCGGGGACGCACGCGAGGGCGCCGAGCAGATACGCCACGAAGATCGTCGTGCCCTGTTCCGGCTTCTCGCCGCGCGCCAGCTGGACCACGCCGATCACCAGCTGGACCAGGGTGAGCAGCGACACCACGGCCATGCCGATGAAGTGCCAGTCCTTGGTGGGCTGATCGCGGTAGGCGGCCCAACCGCACCAGGCGGCGAGCGCGAGCGCGGCGACGGCCGTGGCGACCGTCAGGGCATCAAACATGCCGCGACCCTATTACGGCCCAAAAGGCCCGACGTCCTCGCCCCCGGGGTGTGCGGCGAGGGCGTCGCGGGCCGACGCGTCACGATGCGCGCCAGGCGCTCCGGGCTGACCGCGTCACCGATTCCACCACCGTGGCGTTTGCCACAACCGTCCGGCAGGCGAAGCGGACGGACCCCGCGGACGAGCGCCCCTCCCCCCTTGTCCCGCTGGCCCTCGGCGGGAAGAGGGATCCCCGTCCGTGGCCGGACGCGTCCACCGCTGTCCGCTATTCGGACAGGGATGGCGGGGCCCGGCCCCCGGTCTGGTTTACTTCCTTCCATGACCACGACGAGCAACCGCATCCTTGCGACCGAGGCGACCATGACGCCCGGTGCTCGTTGTCTGTGTCGAATGTGCGCCCGCTAGAGGGCCCTCGCACCACCGCCTGATTCCGCGCCCCGAAGCGGTATCGCCGCGCCCAGTGTCCGTACCGCGTACGTGACCGGGCTGCCCCGCGCACACGTTCTCCTTCCGGTTCCATCGCCATCGCGAGAACCGTGCCGCGTTCCCGACCGAATGCACCCGTGCCCGGCGCACACCCACGCCCCGCACTCGACAGTGACGGAAACCCCAGTGATCACGACAACGGGCCTCACCAAGGTCTACCGCTCGCGCGGCCGTGAAGTGACCGCCCTCGACGGCGTCGATCTGCACGTCCGCGAAGGCGAGGTGTACGGCGTCATCGGCCAGTCCGGCGCCGGCAAGTCCTCGCTCATCCGCTGCGTCAACCTCCTGGAGCGACCCACCTCCGGCACGGTCACCGTCGCCGGCCAGGACCTCACCGCCCTCGCCGGGCGCGGCCCGCGCGCGGGCCGGGAACTGCGGCAGGCGCGCAGCCGGATCGGCATGGTCTTCCAGCACTTCAACCTGCTGTCCTCGCGGACCGTGCAGGAGAACGTCGAGCTGCCGCTCGAGATCCTCGGGGTCTCCGGCCGGGAGCGCGGTCACAAGGCGCGCCAGCTGCTGGACCTCGTCGGCCTCTCCGACAAGGCCAAGGTCTACCCGGCCCAGCTGTCCGGCGGCCAGAAGCAGCGCGTCGGCATCGCCCGGGCGCTCGCCGGCGACCCGAAGGTGCTGCTCTCCGACGAGGCGACGAGCGCGCTCGACCCGGAGACCACCCGCTCCATCCTCCAGCTCCTGCGCGACCTGAACCGGCAACTGGGTCTGACCGTCCTGCTCATCACCCACGAGATGGACGTCGTCAAGACGATCTGCGACTCGGCCGCGCTGATGGAGAACGGCCGCGTCGTCGAGTCCGGCACCGTCAGCGAACTGCTCGCGACCCCGGGCTCCGAGCTGGCCGCCGCGCTCTTCCCGGTCAGCGGCGACGCCTCCGGTGACGACCGCACCGTCGTCGACGTCACCTTCCACGGCGAGGCGGCGACGCAGCCCGTCATCTCGCAGCTCTCGCGCACCTACAACATCGACATCTCGATCCTGGGCGCCGCGATGGACACCGTCGGGGGCAGGCAGGTCGGCCGGATGCGCATCGAACTGCCCGGCCGTTACGAGGAGAACGTCGTACCGATCGGCTTCCTCCGCGAGCAGGGCCTGCAGATCGACATCCAGGGCCAGGAGCCCGTACTGGTGAAGGAAGATGCCAAGTGACCTGGTCCGAGATGCAGCCGCTGCTGTCCGAGGAGTGTTGGAACACGCTCTACATGGTCGGCTGGTCCACCCTCATAGCGATCGTCGGCGGCCTGCCGCTCGGTGTCCTGCTGGTGCTGACGGACCGCGGCGGCCTGCTGCAGAACGTCCTCGCCAACAAGGTCATCGGGCAGGTCGTGAACATCGCCCGCTCGATGCCGTTCATCATCCTGATGGTCGCGCTGATGACCTTCACGCGATGGATCACCGGTACGACGATCGGCCGTGAGGCCGCCATCGTGCCGCTCGCCATCGGCGCGATCCCGTTCTTCGCGCGCCTGGTCGAGACGGCCGTCCGTGAAGTGGACGGCGGGCTCGTCGAGGCCGTACAGGCGATGGGCGGCAACACCTGGACCGTCGTCCGCAAGGTCCTCGTCCCCGAGTCGCTGCCGTCGCTGATCTCCTCGGGCACCACCACGGTCGTGGCCCTCATCGGCTACTCCGCGATGGCCGGCACCGTGGGCGCCGGCGGCCTGGGAGACCTCGCCATCCGCTACGGCTACCAGCGCTTCGAGACCGAGCTGATGTGGATCATCGTCGCCCTGCTCGCCGTGGTCATCTCGGCCATCCAGTTCGCGGGCGACTACGCGGCCCGCACCCTCGACCGCCGCAGCGGCCACTCCGGCCCCGCCCCGAGGCTGCGCCTGCTGAAGGCAGGGCGGTCCGCGGCCGCGGACGTCGGCAAGGCCGCCTGATCGACCCGGGGACCCGCGCGGTCCCCGGTCCACCCACAGATTTCCCCGTTCCCCGTGACGGGTCCGCCCCACCTCTCAGGAAAGGCACTTTTCGTGCGTAACGCCGCCAAGATCACCACCGCTGTCCTCGCCGCCGGAGCCCTCACCCTCGGGCTCTCCGCCTGCGGCTCGGACAAGGAATCCGCCTCGTCGTCCTCCGACTACAGCGGACCCCTGGTCGTAGCCGCCAGCCCGGTTCCGCACGCGGAGATCCTCAACTTCATCAAGACGAACCTGGCGAAGAAGGCGGGACTCGACCTGGAGGTCAAGGAGTTCCAGGACTACATCGTGCCCAACACGGCGACCGAGGACGGCTCGGTCGACGCCAACTACTTCCAGAACCAGCCGTACCTCGACGACTTCAACGAGAAGCGCGGCACCCACATCGTGCCCGTCGTCACGGTGCACCTGGAGCCGCTCGGTCTCTACTCGCACAAGATCAAGAGCGCCGACGCCCTGAAGAGCGGTGCGACCGTCGCCGTCCCGAACGACGCCGTGAACGAGGCGCGTGCCCTGAAGCTGCTCGCGTCCAAGGGGCTCATCACCCTCAAGGACGGCGTCGGCAGCGAGGCGACCCCGCAGGACATCTCCAAGAACCCGAAGAACCTCAAGTTCAAGGAGGTCGAGGCGGCTCAGACCCCGCGCTCCCTGGACGACGTGGACGCCGCGGTGATCAACGGCAACTACGCCATATCCTCCGGCCTCAAGCCCGCCGCGGACGCCCTGGTCCTGGAGTCCGCGACGAGCAACCCGTACGGCAACTTCCTCGCCGTCAAGAAGGGCAACGAGGGCGACCCGCGCGTGAAGAAGCTGGCGAAGCTCCTCACCTCGCCCGAGGTCAAGAAGTTCATCGAGGACAAGTACGCCGGCTCCGTCATCCCGTCGTTCAAGTAGGCCGGTTCCGGGCCGCGAAGAGCCCGGTCCCGAGGGCCGGTCAGGGCCCACGACCCGCTCGTCACCGCACGGGGTCCACTCCATTACCCGGAGTGGACCCCGTTGTGCCGTTCGGTGGTTTCATGCTGCATGCTGGGCAGTTCAACGGACCCGACGGTACATCAGGTCCGAAGTCCCCGACGGTTACGGAGCGTCGCATGACGAGCACCTTCCCCGACATCTCCATCAGCACGGAGCGGTTGGTCCTGCGTGCGCTCGACGAGGACGACGTGCCCGCGCTGACCGAGATGATGAACGACGAGATGGTGGCGGCCTGGACGTCGATACCTCAGCCGTTCACCGAGGACGGTGCCCGCGACTGGATCACCGACTACGCGCCCACGGAACGCAGGGCGGGGCGTGGACTCGACCTCGCCGTCACCGAGTTCCTCACCCAGCGCCTGGTCGGCATCATCCAACTCGGCAGGACGAACTGGCGCGTCCGCTCCACCGAGCTCTCCTACATCATCGCCCCCTGGGCGCGCGGCGAGGGCTACGCGTCCGAGGCCGCGCTCGCCACCGCCCGATGGCTCTTCCGCGAGCAGAAGTTCGAGCGCATCGAGCTGCGCACGGCCGCCGGTAACACCGCCTCGCAGCAGGTCGCCCAGCGGATCGGCTGCATCAGCGAGGGCGTGCTGCGCAACGCCTGCATCGCGCGGACCCGTACCGAGGACGGCGCCTGGGTCGACCTGCGCACCGACTTCATCGTGTGGAGCCTGCTGCCGGAGGACCTCGACGGCATCGGCGAGCACCTCGCCGACACCGGCGGCTTCACGTCGTTCTCCGACTGGAACTGACCGGGTCGGACCGACCCGCGCCGTCGCGCGCGGGACCCTCACCGGCGTACGGGAAGGCCGCGCGACGAGACACGGGCCGTGCCGGAGTGCCCGCGCCGTGGCCCGTCCCCACGGTGCCGACCCGGGAGCGTGCGCCGGGGTGGCGGTCGGGCCCGACGGAGTCGCTCCCGCGCCACGCCGCCCGGCACGGCGGCCCACGGCCCGCACCAGGTACCCTCACGGAGCCCGTCCGGGCTGCACCTGACGACCCGCGAAGACCCTCTGGAGACTGACGACGATGGCCGACCGGGTCACGGTGATCGGCTGGGACGGCTCGCCGCTGACCGTCGCGGGGCGCGCCGCCCTCGATGCCGCCACACTGGTGGCCGGGGCGGCCCACCATCTGGCGCTGCCCGAAGTGCCCGAGAGCGCCGAACGGGTCCGTCTCGGCAGCGTCGGCCTCGCCGCCCGCCGCATCGCGGGCCATCGCGGTACCGCCGTCGTCCTCGCCGACGGGGACCCCGGATTCTTCGGCGTCGTACGGACCCTGCGCTCGCCCGAGTTCGGCCTGGAGGTCGAAGTCGTACCCGCCGTCTCCCCGGTGGCGGCGGCCTTCGCCCGCGCGGGAATGCCCTGGGACGACGCACAAGTGGTTGTCGCACATAGCCGCACCCTGCGACGCGCGGTGAATGTATGCCGGGCCCACACCAAGGTCGCGGTCCTCACCTCGCCCGGAGCCGGGCCCGCCGAACTCGGGCTGCTCCTCGAAGGGGTGCACCGGACCTTCGTCATCTGCGAGGAACTCGGCACCACCCGGGAACAGGTCACGATCCTCACCTCCGACAAGGCGGCCGACCACACCTGGCGCGACCCGAACGTCGTGATCGTCATCGGCGGCTTCGTGGCCGCGGCCGAAGGGGGCGGCTGGATCGCCGGCCGGGAGCCCGGTGCCGGGCCCCGCGGCTGGGCCCTGCCCGCCGGGGCGTACGGCGGCGCCCTCGGCGAGGGCGAGACGGATCTGCTGCGGGCCGCCCAACTCGCCCGCCTGGGACCCCGCGTCGGCGACCTCGTCTGGGACATCGGCTCCGGCAGCGGCGCGTTCGCCACCGAGGCCGCCCGCACCGGCGCCGCCGTCATCGCGGTGGACCGCAGCCCGGGCTCGTGCGCCCGCACCGAACACTCCGCCCGCCGCTTCGGTGTCCAGATGCAGATCGTGCACGGCACCGCCCCGCACGCCCTGGAAGACCTGCCCGAACCGGACGTCGTCCGCGTCGGCGGCGGGGGAGCGGCGGTCGTCTCGGCCGTCGCCGACCGCCGGCCGCAGCGCATCGTCACGCATGCCGCCACCCGCGACGCCGCCGAACTCATCGGCCGCGACCTGACCGAGCACGGCTACGACGTCGAGTGCGCCCTCATCCAGTCCGTCGAACTCGACACGAGGGCCTGGACGGAGAAGGAGCGGAGCGTCGCGTTCCTGCTCAGCGGCCGTTTGCCGGATCGCGCCCCGTGATCCTGCGGTCGTACTGCGCGCGGTAGGCTGGCCGATCGTTGTACCGCGCCCCGGGGGTCGGCCTTTCGTAGGCCAATGTCCGGAAAACCCGCCCGTTTTGAGGCGTGTGTGGTACGGCGGAACCCGGAGGACGCGCAACGTGGCGCAGTCCACAGCGGACGCTCGCGGATCAACCTGTCGCGAGGGCGGAACGACCGGGACAATGCCAGTTAATGGCTTTGTCGTCTTTGTTGGCAGGTCGTTCGTGCCGCTGGGCACGCACGCTCGTTCTTCACTGTGGGGCGGTCGGTGCGCCGTTCCGGGCGAGCTGGACTTGGAAGCACTAACCGATGGGCGAGGGGTACGCATGACCGACACCGGCCAGGTCCCGGGCGAGGGATTGCCGGAGAGCGCAGGCATGGTGGAGCAGCCGGGCGTCACCACGCCGGGCGCGTACACCTTCCTCGATCCCTCCGAGAGCCCCGTCGAGGAAGACGACCTGCTTCTGATGCCGGGAGCTCCCGGCGCCCAGGGCGCCTGGGGCAACGAGGTGCCGCCGCCGACCCCGATGCCCTTCACCGACGAACCCGGCCCGCACGAGACGTCCGGGCGGGACACCGGCGCGGTCGACCTCGGCGCCGTCCGCGCGCCGAACCCGGCGCCCGTGCCGCAGCCCGTGGCGCCGCGCCGCCCGCTGCACCTCGGCCCGCCCACGCCCGACGGTTCCTCCAGTCCGGTGCGTTCCCTGGCCGACCGGGGACCCGCGGGCTCACGCCGCGGCTCCCGTACCGCCCCGGCCACGCCCGCGCGGCACGCCGGCCCCGCGACGGCCGGTCCCGAGTACCTGGACGTGGCCCCGCTCGGCGCGACCCCGCCCCAGGGCACGGTCGCGTGGGCTCCGCAGACGGCCGCCGAGCCGTCGGCCCCGGAATCGTTCGGCCCCGAGACCGGGCCGCTGCCCGGGAACACGGTCGGCGTGGACGCCGCACCCGTTCCCGGGGTGCCGCGGGCCGCCGAGGCCGACCCGGCGCCGGAGTTCGTGGCGGTGCCCTTCGTCCTCGACCAGTCCGTGCCGCAGGACGCCGGCCAGGCGCCGGTGCCCCAGGTCCACGAGGTGTCGCTCGACCTCCAGGACCACACCGAAGGACCGGCCTCCGAGGCCGGGCCGGTGACGGACGTCCCCCCGCTCCAGCAGCTTCCCGACGCCCCGCAGTTCCCGGACGCCGCGCACACCCTCGGCGCTCCCGACACCTACGAGGCCGTCGAGCAGATCGCCGAGCAGGCGGCCGAGCACGCCGGTGGCGACGCCGAGGCGTTCATGCCCGAGGCGGCACCGGTCCAGGTCCCCGCGGACGCCGAGCACGTCGTGCCCGCGGAGCCCCTCGCACCGGCCGGTGATCTCACGGCCCCGCACGGCCCGCACACCGTCCCGCCGGGGACCGCGGACGCGGACCCGCTCGGATCCGGCCCGGCCGAGTCCGCGGTCCAGGCCGAGGGTTCCGCCGTGTCCGGTGTCCACGTCCCGGAACCGGCCGTCCGCTTCGCGGACGAGGCGTCCCAGGCGGAGGCCGAGCACCCCGTCACGGCCGTCGCCCCGCACACCTTCGACGGGGCGGGGTCCGCCCTGACGGCACTCTCCGCCCGCTCGGCACAGGCCGCGCACGGCGCGCCGGCCGCCGACCCCGAGGAGCCCCAGGTCCAGCGGCTCGTGGACCCGGCCGTGTTCGCCGTGAACGGTGCCGCGCTCCCCGAGGACGCCACCGCGCTCCCGCAGGACGGCGCCTTCGCCCACAACGGCGTCACCTTCCCCGAGCCCGGCCCCGCCGAGGCCCCGCACGGCGTGCCGGTGGGCGTCGCCGCGCGCTCGACGGTCTCTCCTCCGGCGGGCCGGTCCCGCGGCAGGCGGCACCAGCCGAGCGCGCCGGACGCGACGGGCGCCGTCGGACACCCCGCCGCGCCCCTCGTGTCCGAGGCGGAGGCGGTCGCGGTGCCGACGGCCCCGACCCCGCCGCACGGCATGCCCGTGCCGCCCCTCCCCGGCGAGGAGGAGCAGCCGCTCCAGGAACCCGCGCGGGCCGAGGCCGCCGTGGCACCCGCCCCCGGCGAGGCCGTCGTGCCCCCCGCCCCGGTCGAGGAGAGCGCCGGATCCGTCGCGGAGACGTCCATGGCCGAGACGCCCGAGGTCGAGGCGGAGCCGGTCGCGCAGGCGCCCGTACCCGCTCCCCGGGAGGCGGAGCCCGCTCCCGAGCCGGCCACCCCGGTGGAACCGCTCACCGCGGAGCCGGAACCCGTAGTCGCACAGCAAGCGGAGGACCTGCGTACCCAGGTCGCCGACCAGGAAGAGAGCACGGCCGTGGTGGAAGACGTACGAGAGTCCACCGGACCCGCGGCACCCGGCTACGGCGACGCCGAGCGCGAGGCCGTGCTGCGCGTCATCCGTGAGCGCCGTGACATCCGCAACGGCTTCCGCAGCGACCCGATCCCGCACGACGTGCTGCTGCGCGTCCTGGAGGCCGCGCACGACGCGCCCTCCGTCGGCCACTCCCAGCCCTGGGACTTCGTCGTCATCCGCTCCGCCGACACCCGGCGCAACATGCACGAACTCGCCCAGCGCCAGCGCGAGGCCTACGCCAAGTCGCTTCCCAAGGGCCGCGCCAAGCAGTTCAAGGAACTGAAGATCGAGGCCATCCTCGACACCCCGGTCAACATTGTCGTGACGGCCGACCCGACCCGCGGCGGCCGCCATACCCTGGGCCGGCACACCCAGCCCCAGATGGCCCCCTACTCCTCCGCCCTCGCGGTCGAGAACCTGTGGCTCGCGGCCCGTGCCGAGGGTCTCGGGGTCGGCTGGGTCAGCTTCTTCGACGAGCGGGAGATGGTCCGCGAGCTGGGCCTGCCCGAGCACCTCGACGTCGTCGCCTACCTCTGCGTCGGATACGTCGACGAGTTCCCCGACGAGCCCGAGCTGATGCAGGCCGGCTGGTCCAAGCGCCGCCCCCTGTCGTGGGTCGTGCACGAGGAGACGTACGGCCGCCGCGCGCTGCCCGGCGAGGAGCCGCACGACCTGCTCGCCGAGACGGTCTCCAACATCCGCCCCCTGGACGCCAAGGCGCTGGGCGAGGCGTGGGAGCGCCAGAAGAGGATGACCAAGCCCGCGGGCGCCCTCGGCATGCTGGAGATCATCTCCGCGCAGCTGTCGGGCCTGTCCCGGATGTGCCCGCCGCCGATCCCGGAGCCCGCCGCCGTCGCGATCTTCGCGGGCGACCACGGTGTGCACGCCCAGGGCGTGACGCCGTGGCCGCAGGAGGTCACCGGGCAGATGGTGGCCAACTTCCTGGGCGGCGGCGCGGTCTGCAACGCGTTCGCCAACCAGGTGGGCGCCGAGGTCTGTGTCATCGACGTGGGTGTCGCCTCCGACCTGCCGGCCACGCCGGGTCTGCTGCCCCGCAAGGTCCGCGCGGGCACCGCCGACATGACGACGGGCCCCGCCATGACCCGCGAAGAGGTCGTCGCGGCGCTGGAAGTGGGCATCGAGACGGCCCGCGACCTGGTGGCCGCGGGCAACAAGGCCCTGCTGACCGGTGAGATGGGCATCGCCAACACGACCGCCTCGGCGGCCCTGATCTCGGTGTTCACCGGTGCCGACCCCGCCGAGGTGACGGGTCGCGGCACCGGCATCAACGACGAGACCCTGGCCCGCAAGACCGAGGTCGTGCGCCGCGCCATCGACTTCCACCAGCCGGACCCGGCCGACCCGATCGGCGTCCTCGCCGCGATCGGCGGCCTCGAACACGCCGCCATGGTCGGCCTCCTCCTCGGCGGCGCGTCCCTGCGTACGCCGGTGATCCTGGACGGCGTCAGCGCCGGGGCCGCGGCGCTGGTGGCCCGCGCCATCGCCCCCGAGGTGCTGGCCGCCTGCATCGCGGGGCACCGCAGTGCCGAGCCCGGTCACGTGGCCGCCCTGAACAAGCTGGGCCTGCGCCCGCTGATCGACCTCGACCTGCGCCTCGGAGAGGGCACCGGCGCCCTCCTGGCCCTGCCCATCGTCCAGAGCGCAGCCCGGGCGATGCACGAGGTCGCGACGTTCGACTCGGCCGGGGTGACCGAGAAGTAGGCCGTCGGCGTCGGTGGGCGGGCAGGCGTTCGACGCCGCCCACCCACCCCGCCGTAGTCTGGAATCCCTACCGAAAACCCCACGTCAGGGCCGCTTCAGAGTCGCAGCGCGCCCCTCCGCACCGCCTGCTTGCACGAGGGAGCCGCCCCGCCATGGCCGAACACCCCGCCTATCCCGTAGGCCTCCGACTCGCCGGCCGCCGCGTGGTCGTCCTCGGCGGTGGCCACGTGGCCCAGCGCCGACTCCCCGCGCTCATCGCGGCGGGCGCGGACGTCCACCTCGTGTCACCGCACGCGACACCGTCCGTCGAGGCGATGGCGGACGCGGGCGAGATCACCTGGACGAGGCGCCCCTACGAGGAGGGCGACCTGGCCGACGCCTGGTACGCCCTCATCGCCACCAGCGACCCGGAGGCCTCCACCGCCGCCTCGGCGGAGGCGGAGCGCCACCGCGTCTGGTGCGTCCGCTCGGACGACGCCGACGCCGCGACCGCGTGGACCCCGGCCACCGGTCACAGCGAGGGCGTGACCGTCGCCGTCCTCACCACGAACGCCAAGGGCCGCGACCCCCGTCATACCGCCGCGATCCGCGACGCCGTCGTGGAGGGGCTGCGCGACGGCACCCTCGTCGCGCCGCACCACCGCGCCCGCACCGCGGGAGTGGCCCTGGTCGGCGGTGGTCCCGGCGACCCCGACCTGATCACGGTCCGCGGCCGCCGGCTCCTCGCCGAGGCGGACGTGGTCATCGCCGACCGTCTCGGCCCCCGTGACCTGCTCGCCGAACTCCCCCCGCACGTCGAGGTGATCGACGCGGCGAAGATCCCGTACGGCCGGTTCATGGCCCAGGAGGCCATCAACAACGCGCTCATCGAGCACGCGAGGCAGGGCAAGGCCGTCGTCCGGCTGAAGGGCGGCGACCCGTTCGTCTTCGGCCGCGGCATGGAGGAGGCCCAGGCGCTCGCCGAGGCGGGCATCGCCTGCACGGTCGTCCCCGGCATCTCCAGCTCGATCTCGGTGCCGGGCGCCGCGGGCATCCCGGTCACCCACCGGGGCGTCGCACATGAGTTCACGGTGGTCAGCGGTCATGTCGCCCCCGACGACGAGCGTTCCCTCGTCGACTGGTCGGCCCTCGCCAGGCTTCGCGGCACCCTCGTCGTCCTGATGGGCGTCGACAAGATCGGCAGGATCGCCGACACGCTCGTCGCGCACGGCAAGCCGGCCGACACCCCCGTCGCCCTCGTCCAGGAGGGCACGACCGCGGCACAGCGCCGGGTCGACGCCACCCTGGCCACCGTCGCCGAGACCGTTCGGACCGAGGACGTCAGGCCGCCCGCGGTCATCGTCATCGGCGAGGTCGTGAACGCGGGCTCCGGCCTTCCCGAGTAACCCCGGGTAACCCAACCCGTTCCCAGCCGTTGGCACCACACCCAGGACAAGGCAGTATCACCCTGTGGCCGATCTCATCACCGTCGAGGATCCCGACGACCCGCGTCTGCGCGACTACACGGGCCTGACCGACGTGGAACTGCGCCGCAGGCGCGAACCCGCCGAGGGCCTGTTCATCGCCGAGGGCGAGAAGGTCATCAGACGGGCCAGGGACGCAGGGTACGAGATGCGTTCGATGCTGCTCTCCGCCAAATGGGTCGATGTCATGCGCGACGTCATCGACGAGCTCCCGGCCCCCGTGTACGCGGTCAGCCCGGAGCTCGCCGAGCGGGTCACCGGCTATCACGTGCACCGGGGAGCGCTCGCCTCCATGCAGCGCAAGCCGCTCCCGACGGCGGAGGAACTGCTCCGCTCGGCGCACCGGGTCGTCGTCATGGAGTCGGTCAACGACCACACCAACATCGGCGCCATCTTCCGCTCCGCGGCCGCCCTCGGCATGGACGCGGTGCTGCTCTCCCCGGACTGCGCGGACCCCCTCTACCGCCGCTCCGTGAAGGTCTCGATGGGCGCGGTCTTCTCGGTCCCCTACGCCCGTCTCGACGCCTGGCCCAAGAGCCTGGAGTCGGTGCGCGAGGCGGGGTTCACCCTGCTCGCCCTCACCCCGGACGAGAAGGCCAGCTCCCTCGACGAGGCGGCCCCGCACCGCATGGACCGGGTCGCGCTGATGCTCGGCGCGGAGGGCGACGGCCTGTCCACCCGGGCCCTGATGGCCGCCGACGAATGGGTCCGCATCCCGATGGCCCACGGCGTCGACTCCCTGAACGTCGGAGCGGCGGCCGCGGTCGCCTTCTACGCGGTGGCGACGGGCCGTCCGGAGCACTGACGGCCCTGCGGGCGGGAGCGGGGGAGAGGGACCGGGCCACCCGCACCACGCCCCCTCTCCGGCACCGACCGCCGCCGTCAGGCGCCTCCGTCGTGGCCGACGAGGGCGATCACCGCAGGGCACGGAGGGGACGAGTCCACCCTCGCCCGCTCGCTGCCTCGGCGGGGATGAGCCGACCCCCGGCGGCGACCCGCCGACCCGTCCCTAGTCCTCCGGGTGCAGCCGCTGAAGCGGCTGGAGCGGGCCCCGGTGCTGTCCGGCCGTCGAGCCGCCGGTGGTCGGCGGCACGGACCACGACCGCCCCTGGCGTACGTCGTCCCCCGGCCGGCCCCCGTCGTCGAGCCCACGGGCGGGCCCCTGACACCCCTGGGCCGCCGCGATCCCGAGCGCGACCAGCAGCGTCACCACCACGAACACGAACAGCCGCTGGCGCAGCAGCCGCGGATTGGCGGGCCGCCGGCCCGTCCCCGTGGTCCGCGGCCCGGGCCGCCCGGCACCGCTGCGGGGCGCGGGCCTGCCGCCGGACCGGCCGGTGTTGCGCGCGGGCGCCGGACGCGATCCCGACCGGGAGCCGCCGTTCGTCCCGCCGGTGCGCGGCGGGGGAGTGGCCCCCGGGCGGCGCTGGGTGCGCTGCTCGGTGTACTGCTCGGTCTGCCGGACCGGCGCCCGGTCCGGATCCGTGCGCGGCGCGGGCGGCCGCACGTCCGCGGTGCCCTGGGCCTCGCGGGCCGCGATCTCCTTGAGGCGCAAGGACAGTTGGAGCGTGCTGGGCCGCTCCTCGGGGTCCTTCGCCAGGCAGGCCCGGACGAGCGGCGCGAGGGCGTCCGGAACCCCGTGCAGATGAGGTTCCTCGTGCACCACGCGGTAGAGCATCACCTCGGAACTGCCCTGTCCGAAGGGCGAGTCCTGGGTGGCGGCGTACGCGAGCGTGGCCCCGAGCGCGAACACGTCCGTGGCCGGGGTGACGGCGGCGCCGCGCACCTGCTCCGGCGCCAGGAAGCCCGGGGAGCCGACGGCCGTGCCGACGTGCGTGAGCGTGCTCGCCCCGGTCGCCCACGCGATGCCGAAGTCGATGATCCGCGGCCCCTTCGGGGACAGCAGGATGTTGGACGGCTTGAGGTCGCGGTGGACCACCCCGGCCTCGTGGACCGCGACCAGTCCCTCGGAGAGGGCGGCGCCGACGGCCGCCACGTCGGCGGCCGACAGCGGTCCCTCCTCGGCGACCTTGTCGTGCAGGGAGGGGCCGGGCACGTACTGCGTGGCGAACCACGGACGGTCCGCCTCCAGGTCGGCCGCGACGAGCCGGGCGGTGCAGCCGCCCCTGATCCGCCGCGCCGCCGAGACCTCACGCGCGAACCGCGAACGGAACTCCTGGTCCTCCGCCAGATCCGGCCGGATCACCTTCAGCGCGACCCGCTGGCCGCGCCGGTCGGATCCCAGGTAGACAACGCCCATCCCACCCGCGCCGAGCCGTCGGTGAAGCCTGAACGAGCCGACGACACGCGGGTCCTCGCGCCTCAGGCGCATCATCGCCATGTCCATCCCCGCTGCCCGGTCCGTTTGACGAGCCACAGCTTACGTTTCCGCGGCCGGGTGCGCGCAGAGGCCGCGCCCTCTCGTTCCGATCGATTGTCAGTGCCGGGTGGGAAACTTGAGAGGTGGTCAGGGAGCTTGCGAAAAAGGCCTCTTTGGACCGTCCGTGATCCCAACCATCCATCGCAGAAGGGGGATTGATCCCGTGAAGGGTGACCGCGTGGAGATAGTCGTGGACGCAGGGGACACGACGCGCACGTACGAGGTGGTGGCGAGCAGGGCGGGGCGCCGGGTGGAGACGGCGGTGCGCCGAGGTGTGGTGGAAGTGAGCGAAGTCACGCGAAACGGATCAGTGGTACGGACCGCCCGCTTCATGGCGACTCGGGTGCTCGCGCTCGTCGAGCAGCCGGTCCCCCGGGAGGACAGTTCGGAACAGTAGGGGCACATCGGACGCGCCCTCAGGGAAGACCCTGAGACCCAGGTCCTCGTCTCCACCCAGGGGAGTACTCCGCGGGTGACCGCTCATCCTCCGGGAGGCCCGGCAATCGGTACGAGGGCATGACGACCCGCCCCCGCCGCGCGCCTAGATTTGACCTCAAGCGGCGGGTGGCGCACTCGTCCCCCGAGGTCAGACACCCGCCGCTGCCAGATACGACAGAAGCTCGGTCAGGAGAGGGACCATGGCCCACACGGCATCGCGGACAGTGCTCCGCACGCAGGGACGCAAGGCGTACAGCGCGGCGTTCGGCAACCGCCAGGGCCGGCGCCACCCCTTGGTGGCGACAGCGATGGTCCTTCCCCTGGCGGCCCTGCTCGTGGTCGTCTTCGGCGGCTGGGAAGCGGTGGTCACACAGGCGTCGTCCGTGGGCGTGATGCTGGGGCGCTGAGCGGCGTCCCAGGCCCGGAAGAGCGGTCCGGGCGGGGACATCCGGCCATGAAACCCCGTGGGGACGGGGGTGCGGCGGACGGCACGAAAATGCCCGCGCAGCTGGGGAGCTGCGCGGGCATTTTTCTGCCCGGACGCCGGGGACGGCAGGCACCAGGGCCCTGCGGTGCCGGTGACAGCGCCCGCACCCCGCGGTACTGGGCCGAGACGGGGAGCGCCCGAGCCGGGCGGCACCCGGGGGTGGTGGGGGCGCGCGGTGCCGACGCCCGTCACCACCTGCGTAACCTCGGCGGCAGACGTCGTACGACTCCAGGGGGACCCGTGACCGCAGACACCCTGCTGCCCGCACTCACCGAGGCGGCGCGCCACGCGGCGCACCCCGCGCACCGGGCGGCCGCGACCCCCTGCCCCTGCGGCGCGGAGGACGCGGTCCTCGCGGACCGCGACGACGGCACCGTCGTCCGGCACGGCGACGTCGTCGCCAAGGCCCACGCCCAGGACACCGATCCCGCCGCGCTCGCCCGGCGCCTCTCCGTGGCGGCGAGCCTCCCCGGCGTCCTCCTGCCGCCTCTGGACCGCATCCCCGTCGACCTCCTCGGCCGCCGGGTGACCCTCTGGCCGTACGGCGGCCCCGTCGACCCCGAGACCCCCGAGGCGGCCCCCTGGGAGGCGGCCGGGACCCTGCTGGCGCGTCTGCACCTGGCCCCCGCCCCGGACGGCCTGCCGCCCATGCGGGGGCCCGACAAGGCCCTCCGGGCGATCGCCCGGCTGCGCGCGGCCGGCCCGCATCCGGCCGCCGCCCCGGTGCTGCGCGCCTGGGCCGCCCTGCCGGGCTGGGCGCGGGCGGAGGCCCCGATGCCGGACGTCACGACCCTGTGCCACGGCGACCTCCACCTCGGCCAGCTCGTACGCCGTCCCGCGCCGGACGGTCCCTGGTTCCTCATCGACGTCGACGACCTCGGGGTCGGCGAAGCGGCGTGGGACCTGGCCCGTCCGGCCGCCTGGTACGCCTGCGGGCTGCTCCCGTCCGACGAGTGGCTCCGCTTCCTCACCGCCTACCGGGCCGCGGGCGGCCCGGCCGTTCCGGCCGCCGGTGATCCCTGGCCCGCCCTGGACGTCGTGGCCCGGGCCCTCACCGTGCAGACCGCGGCCCTGGCCGTGGTCAAGTCCGCCGCGGCGGACCGCCCGTTGGACGAGGTGCAGCGGGCCGTGGTCGACGCCTGCGACCGAATGAGTTCCACCCCGCCCGAGTTGACGCGAGGTTTCGCGACGTAGGGTGCAACCGACCGAGGCCGGGCAGAGTCTGTCCAGGCGGAAGCAGTACCGACCGGCGAGGAGTTGAGCCGAGCATGCAGTGTCCGAAATGCCATGCGCCGATGCACACGTACAACCGCAATGGCGTCCAGATCGAGCAGTGCAGCGGCTGCCGCGGGATTTTTCTCGACTACGGCGAGCTGGAGTCGCTGACCCGCGTGGAGTCGCAGTGGTCCCAGCCCGCGCCGCCGCCCCAGGGCGCCCCGCAGGCGTACCCGTCCGCTCCGGCCCCCGCCTGGGGCGCCCCGCAGCACGGCGGCGGCGGTCACTACGGCGGCCACGGCAGCCACCACCGGCACAAGAGCTTCGGGCACATGCTCTTCTCGTCCTGAACGTTCCTGAACGACCGAAGGGGCCCCTCCGAGCGGAGGGGCCCCTTCGGCGTGTTCCGCGTCGTGTTCCGGGAACGGCCGCATCGGCCGGAGCACGACGAAGCCCCCGACCGTACGAGACGGCCGGGGGCTCTGCTGGTGCGCGATACTGGGATTGAACCAGTGACCTCTTCCGTGTCAGGGAAGCGCTCTCCCGCTGAGCTAATCGCGCGGGTCACGGGGCCGGAGCCACGCTTGCTGATGGTACTGCGTGCGCGATACTGGGATTGAACCAGTGACCTCTTCCGTGTCAGGGAAGCGCTCTCCCGCTGAGCTAATCGCGCGGGGATCCTTGCGGACCAGTGGACGATACTGGGATTGAACCAGTGACCTCTTCCGTGTCAGGGAAGCGCTCTCCCGCTGAGCTAATCGTCCTTGGAGGTGGAGACGGGATTTGAACCCGTGTAGACGGCTTTGCAGGCCGTTGCCTCGCCTCTCGGCCACTCCACCAGGAGTGTAGGGGTTCGGGAAGATCCCCCACTTCCTGCGAGCGGACGACCAGGTTCGAACTGGCGACCTCAACCTTGGCAAGGTTGCGCTCTACCAACTGAGCTACGTCCGCTTGTCGTTTCCGTGGCGCTTGCGCGTCCCGGCGACGAGTTGAACTCTAGCGGATTCCGGGGCCAGCACAAAAACGCGTTTGCGCAGCGTGCTGCGGTCTGTCCCCCCGAGGACGAGGCCAGGGCACCCGCGGCGGGCCCGACCTAGACTCGACCGCGTGCTCGACCTTCCTCCTCTCGCCCGTTTCGGCGGCCGCCTCGCGACCGGTCTCCTCGATGTCACCAGCGATCCCGCGGCCCTGGACTCGAGCGGCTTCTGGGCCGTCTCGGCCGACTTCGAGGGGCGTCTGACCTGCGCCCGCTTCCGGGACGTACGCAACGAGCCGGTGCCCGCGCCGGTGCCCGGCCGGTGGCACGGCCCGGCGGCCGGGGACTGGACCTCGTCCCTCGACCGCGCCGCGTACACCGACGGTGTCCGTCGCATCCGCGAGCACATCGCGGCGGGCGAGGTCTACCAGGCGAACCTCTGCCGCGTCCTCTCCGCGCCCGTCCCGCCCGACGCGGACGTCGACGCGCTGACCGCCCTGCTGGCCCGCGGCAACCCGGCACCGTACGCGGGAACGATTCGGCTGCCCGACCACGGCGTCGAGATAGCCACCGCCTCCCCGGAGCTCTTCGTCCGCCGCGCGGGCCGCTCCGTCGAGTCGGGCCCGATCAAGGGCACCGGACGTACCGAGGCGGACCTCCTGGACAAGGACTACGCCGAGAACGTGATGATCGTGGACCTCGTCCGCAACGACATCGGCCAGGTCTGCTCCACCGGCACCGTGACCGTGCCCGACCTGTGCGTCGTCGAGAAGCACCCCGGCCTCGTGCACCTCGTCTCCACCGTCGGCGGCGAGCTGCGCGAGGACGTCGGCTGGCCGGCCCTCCTCGCCGCGGCCTTCCCGCCCGGCTCCGTGACCGGCGCCCCGAAGTCCAGCGCCCTGCGGATCATCGACGCCCTGGAGACCGCGCCGCGCGGCCCGTACTGCGGAGGGATCGGCTGGGTCGACGCCGACCGGGGCACCGGCGAGCTGGCCGTCGGCATCCGCACCTTCTGGATCGACCGCGCCGCCGGAGTCCTGCGCTTCGGCACGGGAGCGGGCATCACCTGGGGATCCGACCCCGAGGGCGAGTGGCGGGAGACCGAACTGAAGGCGTCCCGGCTGCTCGCGGTAGCGTCGGGAACGTACGAGGCGGGTGACGGGCCCCTCCCGTCCTGAGCCGCACCCGGGGACTCCCCGGTTCGCGCCCGGGGCCGGGGAGAAACGTCACACCGGACGGTCCGTCCGGCGCCGGAGGATCCATGCGAGGTGGGAACCAGTGAAGCTTTGGCTCGACGGCGGGCTCCAGGACATCGAGGCCGCCCGCGTCTCCGTCTTCGACCACGGGCTGACCGTGGGTGACGGCATCTTCGAGACCCTGAAGGCGGTCGACGGCCGCCCCTTCGCGCTGACCCGGCACCTCGACCGGCTGGCCCGCTCGGCGCGCGGTCTCGGCCTGCCCGAGCCCGACGCCGACGAGGTGCGCCGCGCCTGCGCCGCCGTCCTCGAGGCCAACCCGATGCCGCTCGGCCGGCTCCGGATCACCTACACCGGCGGCCACGGCCCGCTCGGCTCCGACCGCGGCGAGCACGGGACGACCCTCGTCGTCGCGCTCGGCGCCTCCGACCGCCGCCCCGACTCCACGGCCGTCGTCACCGTCCCCTGGACCCGCAACGAACGCGGAGCCCTGACCGGCCTCAAGACCACCTCGTACGCGGAGAACGTGGTCGCCCTGGCCCGTGCCCGTGAACACGGCGCGTCCGAGGCGCTGTTCGCCAACACGGTGGGGCAACTGTGCGAGGGCACCGGGTCCAACGTGTTCGTCGTCCTCGACGGAGAGATCCACACCCCGCCGGTCGCCTCCGGCTGTCTCGCCGGGATCACCCGCGCCCTGGCCGTCGAATGGACGGGCGCCAAGGAGACCGACCTGCCGCTGGACGTCCTCGAACGCGCCGACGAGATCTTTCTGACCTCCACGCTGCGCGACGTGCAGGCCGTGCACCGGGTCGACACCCGTGAACTGCCGGGCGTGCCGGGCCCGGTGACCGCCAAGGCCATGCGCGTCTTCGAGGAGCGGGCGGCGGACGACCTCGATCCCTGACCGGGACGCCCCGGTCACCGGCCGCGAGGTAATTCGGCTGCTCGCGCGGCCCTCTGGGGGGTAGAAATCCCTGATGACCACGACTCTGCGGCCGACCGAGCCGCTTCAGCAGGCAGCCGACGGGACGCGTTCGCGCCACTACCGTGTGTGTGTGAACAGCCGTCCCGTCGGCGTCGTCCACCTCACGGCGGATCCCGCCTCCGCAACGTCCGTCGCCACGATCCACGCGCTGCGCATCGACGAGCCGGACCGGGGTCGTGGCAGGGGTACCGTGGCCGCGCTGGCGGCGGAGGAGGTGGCGCGCGGCTGGGGCTGCCGGCAGATCGAGGTGGCCGTCCCCGGCGATGCCGAAGGGGCGCTGGAATTCACCGGCAGGCTCGGCTACGTCCGGCGCAACCGCGGGATGGAGAAGGCGCTCGACGGTCCGCCGCCCGTACTGCCCCCCGGCAGCGAGGGCCGGACCATGACCCGGCACGAGTACGAGGCCTGGGACCGGACGGGCAGACGGGAGTACGCCGAGGACTGGATCCGGCGCGGTGTTCCCGAGGCCGACGCGCGCGCCAAGGCGGACCGTGACTTCGGCGGTGCGCTGCCGCACGGCCCAGCCACCGCGAACGTGTGGCTGAGCGTCCTGGAGCACGAGGGCGTTCCCGTGGGTGAACTCTGGCTGGGGCAGCGGGACGGACGTGCCTTCGTGTACGACGTCGGGGTCCACACCGAACACCGCGGGCGCGGACACGGCCGTACGCTCATGCTGCTGGCCGAGACGCAGGCGAGGTCCGCGGGGCTGAACCACATCGCCCTCAACGTCTTCGCGGGGAACACCCCGGCCGAGCGGCTCTACGAGTCACTCGGCTACAGGACGACGAGCCACTACCTGTACAAGGCGCTGGTGTAGGCGGACACGGCTCGTCCGACTCCGGTCCGTCAAGAGCCCTTGGACGCGTGCCGGTTGAAGCTCGACACCGACATCGCTGCCGGTGTCGGTGTCGCGGGAGGTCACGCCTGTTCGGCGAGGAGCCGGTCGGTGATCCGCTCGATCCGCTCGCGCAGTCCCTCCTGGCTCTTGCCGCCGTCCAGACGTTCACCGTCGATGACGTACGTCGGGGTGCCGGTGACGCCGATCGCCTTGCCCTCGGCCTGGTCGGCGTCGACGATCAGGATGTGCCGGCCGTCGATCAGGGCCGTGTCGAACTCCTCGGCGTCCAGGGAGAGTTCCCGCGCCACCTCGACCAGCCGGGCCTCGCCCCCGCGGCCCAGCTCCTCCACGCGGGCGAGCACGGCCTCGATGTACGGCCAGGCGCTGCCCTGTTCGGCGGCCTCCTCGGCGGCCTGCGCCGCGGCGAAGGCGTGCTTGTTCTTCTCCAGGGGGAAGTGTCGCAGCCGCAGCTCCAGACGGTCGCCGTAGCGGGCGCGCAGCGCGCGCAGGTCGGCGAGGGCGTCACGGCAGTCGGGGCACTGGAGGTCGCACCAGACGTCCAGGAGGACAGGGGCCGGGGACGCGGTGGAGGAGTCGGAGGAGTCGTTCATGGGATCAAGTCTCGCAGTCCCGGGAGAGGCCGTTCAACCGGGACCTGGGGAGGACGGCGACCCGGAGATCTCCCTGAGGTCTGCCCGGACCGTGGCATACCGGGCACGGGGCGGTGCAGGATGGAAGGGACGAAACCTTCCCGACCACCGAGCCCTGCCTGGAGGACCGGAATGATCGCAGAGACCGTCTGTGCCGCCGTCTCCGTCGCCGGCCTGGGCATCGCCGCGGTGACGGCCTACCGCAAGCGTTTCCTCAGGGCCGCCCGGATCGCCGCCTACTCCCTGGTGCCGATCGGCCTGGTGATGACGGGTGTCGTCGGCTGGCTGGCCGACACCGCGTTCAGCCCGACCGCGTGGGCCGGCTTCATCCTCCTCGGCGGCTCCTGGCTGCTGTTCATGGCCACGCGCGCGGTCGAGCGCCGTGGTGGCGGGACGCGGAAGGAGCGCAGGGAGGCGGCCAGGGCCGCCGGCCGGGGCGACGCGGTGGCTCCCGCGGCCTCGGCTCCGTCGCTGGGCCAGGGCGCCGGAGCGGCCGCCCGGCGGCCCGCCGCGACACCGCGCGCCGAAAGTTCCGGGGACGACTTCAGCGACATCGAGGCGATCCTGAAGAAGCACGGCATATGACCGGCTGAGACGGTGCAAGATCGCACGTGCGTCGTACGGCGAACGCGCGGAACCGTTCACGTTCGAGCGCGCCCGTCACATGATCCAGCGAACTCCCGTATATTCCGGGCGTGTTGATCGCCGACCAGGTGCTCTCTGCGTCATCATCGCCCGCGAGATGCTGGACACAACAACGAGCGACACCGCCGCCCCGCCCGAGGAGCGGCGTGGTTGCCTCTTCGCGCTTTCCCAGCCGCCGCTGATGATCTTCCTTGCGGTGATCGGCTGCCTGCTGCTCATGGCTTCGCTGCACGACCTGCTGCTGCTCTGAGCTGTACACGGAGCCCCTGGCGTCACCCGCCGAGGGCTCCGTCAGCCCGGCTCCACCTGAGCGCCACCAGGCATCTCCCCTCCCCGACGGGACCGATCCTCCGGCCGGTCACGCCTTCGGCGCACCTGTCGGCGCTTCCGTCGGCCCGCCGGTCGGTCAGCCCGCGGCTTCCTTCCGGCGTGCCCGGTAGGCGGCCACGTGGAGCCGGTTCCCGCAGGTGCGACTGTCGCAGTAGCGGCGGGAGCGGTTCCGTGAGAGGTCGACGAAGGCCCGACGGCAGTCCGGGGCCTCGCAGCGGCGCAGCCGCTCCTGCTCCCCGGCGACCACGAAGAAGGCCAGGGCCATCCCGCAGTCGGCCGCGAGGTGGTCGGCGACCGAGGCGCCCGGAGCGAAGTAGTGGACATGCCAGTCGTAGCCGTCGTGGTCCGTCAGCCGAGGCGTGGTGCCGGCGGCGGCGACCAGTTCGTTGATGAGGGCGGCGGCGACCCGCGGATCCTCGGCGGCGAAGATCCCGGCGAACCGGCCGCGAACGTCGCGCACCGCCGCGAGATCGCGCTCTGACAGCACACCGACATCGCTGATCTCGTGCTTCCGTACGAAATCGGCGAGGGCCGGGACATCGGCGAGCCCGTCCGCCGTCTCGTCCTCCGGCGCGGTGTTCACCAGATCCACCACGGCGTCGAGCGCACACCGGGCGTCGTGGGTGATCAGCACGTTTCGCTCCCTGGCCTGGGGGTCGGGCGAGGGTGCCCGCCCGATGCTGGCCGATGTTAGTGGCTTCACGGCGCGGCGGAGACGGGCGAGGGTCCGTGAGGGCGCGCAGCGGACGCTCCGGAGGTCCTGCGGGGGCCGGTCGCCGAGTTTCCGGGGCGGCCCGCAGCGCGGGGCCGAGAGGAGCCACCCGAGGTGGGAGGCAGGGCCGAGGTGAGGGAGGCGTCCGACGGACGTGACGGGCGGTGACCGTGGGAGACCGGTCGGTGCGGTGCCCGGCGCCGGCTGCCCGGCCGGGGGTGTCCGCCCCGTGATGTCCGCTCGCGACTCCCGGCCGTCGTGCCCCGGTCGCGGCTCCCGGTCGTGGGGGTGGCTGCGGAGGGGGCCGCGAGCGTGGGGCTGGAGTGACGGCGGTGCACGGACACCGGCGCCGACGCCGCGGAAGTCCGCGGCGCCGGCGCCGGTGTCCTCATTCATGCGTTGTCCAGGCCCGAGCCGTCTCCCCGAGTGGACGGCGCCGGGCGGCTCTGGTGACGCGTCAGCTCTCGGCCAGGATGTGTGAGAGCTCCGTGTCGAGATCGAAGTGCCGGTGTTCCGTGCCGGGCGGCACGGCTGCGTCCGTTCGCTTGAGGAATGATTCCAGGGCCCTCGCAGGGGCTTCGAGCAGGGCTTCGCCCTCCGGAGAGCTCAGGGCGATGCATACGACGCCCTGGCCGTGGCTTCGGGACGGCCAGACTCGGACGTCGCCGGTACCGGTGGGCCGGTGCAGGCCCTCGGCGAGGAGGTCGCGGGCGAACACCCACTCGACGGTTTCCTCGGCTCCGGTGTGGAAGGTGGCGTGCACGGCGTAGGGATCGGCCGTGTCATACCGCAGTCCTGCGGGTACAGGCAGTGAGGACTCGCTCGACACAACGAGGCGCAGGTGCAGCTCGCAGCTGACCGTGGTGTTCATAAGCGCCAGGGCCTTTCGCTCAGTGTGCGCTCGGGGATTCGCACGTCGGCGAAATCGACATGCCACCTACGGTGGCGTTGTAAACCCCTCTGAGTGTTTTGCGTGTCTTTATGTAACTCATCCGGCCGAGGGCACGTTCGTCGGATAGGGCCATTCCGGTGACCGGTTTCTCTCGGGTAGGGTTTGGTCGTATGAATACGGGGAGTGACGAGCCGGGCGAGGTCGCCATGGTGGACGACGAGGCGGAGAATGAACGAGCGCTCGGTTCGCGGGCGCCGCAATTCATCAAGGCGCGCCGCGCGCTGCACGTGAGCTGGCAGGTGGGCGTTTTCGTCGTCGGGCTCGCGGTCGTCGGCGCGGGCGTGGTCATGCTTCCGCTGCCGGGCCCCGGCTGGCTGGTGATCTTCGGCGGCATGGCGATCTGGGCGACCGAGTTCGTCTGGGCCCAGCTGGTGCTCCGCTGGACGAAACGCAAGGTCACGGAGGCCACGCAGCGGGCGCTCGACCCCAGGGTCCGGCGTCGCAACATCATCCTCACCACGGTGGGCCTCGTGATCGTGGCCGTCCTCGTCGGTGTCTACCTCTGGAAGTTCGGCTTCGAGATGCCCTGGAACATCAAGGAGTGACGAGGTCCCCTCGCGCCTCCTCCGGGCCGTTTCCGCTGGTCGAAGCCACCCCCTGACATGGGGTAATGTTCTCTCTGCGCCCGGGCGATTAGCTCAGCGGGAGAGCGCTTCGTTCACACCGAAGAGGTCACTGGTTCGAACCCAGTATCGCCCACACAGACGAAAGACGGCTCCGGCCCACGACACGTGGACCGGGGCCGTTTTCGTCGTGGTGAGGGTCGGACGGCCGCGCCGAACGGGCGGGGCCGCCGATGATCCGAGTCCGGCCCGGCCGAGGGCCCTGCGTCGGGCTCGGGCGGGCTGGTCCGAGGGGGCGTCACCAGGGGACTCCTGCGAGTACGGACTCGACCGAGGGGTGTCATCAGGGGCTCCTGCGGGTCACTCCCGGCCGCGCGACGGCTCCGTCCCTGCGCGTCTCCCCGTTCAGGAGGAGGGCGAGGGCGGTGTCCTTGCCTCCTCCGGTGTGGGTGCTCTGGAGCGTTCTCCTGGTCCTGGGCGCGAGGGGCCGCCGCCATGTCGTCGCATCAGGGGCCCGACCCCGGCGCCCGACCCGCCCGGAGGCGTACGCCGCTCTCCGTGGCCGCCCCGCGTCGGACGGTTCGCGGATCGCCCCGTCGTCGCGCCCGGCGGCACCTCGGTCCGCCGTCCGAGCTCTTGCCCCCTGAGCGGGTTCCGGCGGGCGTGCCGATGTCGTCGATGCCCCCGGAACATCACTTCGACCCGCTGATCCACGTTTCCTGGACCGGCCCGGCGGTGCGCCCGTGACCGTGTCGCCGGGGATGAATCGGCAGGGTCGCGCCGCCTAGGCGGGAGCGCATCGAGCCGGGCCGACGTGCTGGGGCCGACCGCGGTTCGAGCTCGGCGCAGACTCCCCGCGCGGGCGGAGACCGTGGTGCTGGACCGGGCCGGGGGCGCCGGCGAGGGCTGGGCACACAAGCCGGGCGAGCAGGGGGTTCGCGCCCGGGCCGGCATCGATCGACGCCGAGTCGGCACCGCATCCCATCCGACCGGCCCGGCCCGGCCCGGCTCGACCGACCGACCGGCCCGGGCTGCGGTGCCCGGCCGAGCCGACCTGGGCATCGAATTGAGTGGGTCCGGCAGGGCGGTGGACTTGGGGTTGAGAGAAGTCGGGCGTTGACTTGGGCAGGAGGGCAGGAGGGCAGGAGGGCAGGAGGGCAGGAGGGCAGGAGGGCAGGAGAGCGGGAGGCGGTCAGTCGGGCAAGGCGGGTGCTGGGAGAGCGGGCTTGGGCTGAGCCGACCCGGACACGGGCTTGAGCCGGGCCCGAGCCCACTCGGACCTCGGCTCGGACTGGTCCCGTCCGGCTGGGACTTGGGCTGACCGGCCTGGGCGCAGGCTTGAGCTGGTCCGGCGGGGGGCCAAGGCTTGAGATGGGCGTCCTCGGGTGCTGGCCTGAGCGGCCCGGTCGGGTTCCGGACTCGCGGCGAACCGGCTTGGACATCGGTTCGGGTGGGCCGGGGATGGACCGTGGACTTGGGTTGAGCAGGCCGGGGCGGAGGTTCGCGCAGGTCCGGCCGGGGACCGGGACTTGAGCCGAGTGCCCTCGGGCCCTGGCCTGAGCCGACATGGTCGGGGTTCGGACTTGAGCTGTATCGGCCTGGACGTCGGGTCGGGCGGGCAGGGCGGGGTTCGGACTTGAGCCGCATCGCCCCGGACGTCGATACGGCCGGGCCGGGGTAGGGAGGTCGCCCCGGATATCGGCTCGAGCGGGCCCGGCCGGGATGGGGACTCGGGCCGAGGCGGCCGGACACCGGCTTCGGAAGGCGGGGTGGGCTGCGGAGTTGAGCTGAGCCGACCCGAGCCGACCCGGGCAACCGGCTTGACCCGTACCGGTCGGGGCGCGGATGTGAACCGACCCGACCCGACCCGACCCGACCCGACCCGCCACAGCCCGGCCCGCCCCGACGCCAGCCCGACCCGCCCCGCCCGTGATCCGGACTCAAGCCCTGGCCCCACCCCGAACACTGACCTGACCTGACCTGACCTGACCTGACCTGACCTGACCTGACCGGGCCGGGCCGGGCGCCGCCATCGGGTGCGGCTCCGTTCGTCGTCACGCTCCGTTTCCGTCACCGCGCTCGACACCCCGTCAGAACCCCCGGCACCAGTACCTTTTCGGCCGTGCGCGGGTCTCGCCGCGTCGGCGACGGAATGTCCGACGGGCCGACCCCGTACGCCCGACCTGCGGACTCCGGTCCGCGGGTGCCGGCCCCGCCGCGGAGTCCGGCTCCACGGGGCCGCGGCGCCGCACATCAAATCCTGTCCGAATCATTGACGCGCCCGATGGCCCTCCGTACCTTGTGGCAGCAAGCGCTTACTTGAAACGATTCATGCAGGCGAGGACGACGTGCGGGGAGGCCCTACGGTGGGGAACAACGGGAGTGTCGAGAGGCGGACGGTCCTCAAGGCCGCCGGAGCTTCGCTGGCCACGCTGGGGCTGGCCGCGGCGACCGGTTGCGGCGGGGACGGCGGAGGCGCCGGAGACGGGACCGTGACGATCCGTTACGCCTGGTGGGGCGCGGACGAGCGGGCGAAGCGGATCAATCGGTCCATCGCGCTCTTCGAGAAGAAGTATCCGAAGATCAAGGTGAAGACGGATTTCCAGGATTATGTGGCCTTCTGGGAGAAGTTCCAGACCCAGGCGGCGGGCGGAAATCCGCCGGACGTATTCCAGAACGCCGTAGGATTTCTGCGGAAGTACGACAAGCGCGGGATCCTGCTCGACCTCAAGTCCCAGATAGACGCCGGAAATCTCAGCCTGGAAAACTTCCGCGCCGGTGTGGAGAAGGTCGGTCAGGTCGACGGAAAGCAGCTCGGTATTCCCGTCGGATCCAACACCATGTCACTTGTCGTCGACGAGAAGGTGTTCGAGAAGGCCGGTGTCAAGCCTGAGCCGGGATGGACCTGGGACGAGTACTTCGCCGCGCTCAAGAAGGTTCACGACGGCCAGAAGACGCCGGGCGACACGGGCTACTTCGCCATCATGTACCTGTACGACCTCTATCTCCGGCAGAACGGCAAGGCGTTCTTCACGGAGGACGGACTCGGTTTCGACGAGGCCGATCTGACGGAGTGGTGGACGGACGGCTACAACCGCGTCAAGGCCGGCATCATCACCGATCCCAAGCGGGTCGAGCAGGACAAGCCCAAGTCCTCGCTCTCGGCCGGCCACGCCGCCTCGGAGTTCACCTGGGACAACTTCACGGTCCGTTACACGGCCGAGGGCGACAGCAGCTACGGTCTGGCGCCGATCCCGACGACCGACGGAAAGCAGACCGGCCAGTACCTCGCCTCCCTGATGCTCAGCGCCTCCGCGCGCACCAAGCACCCCAAGGAGGTCGCCCAGTTCATCGACTTCATGGTGCACGACCCCGAGGTCGGCAAGATCATGGGCTACGACCGGGGCATCCTGGCCACCACCGAGCAGTTCGAGGCCTTCAAGCCGGCCGACGCTCCCAGCAAGGCCATCGCGCAGTACGAGCAGGACGTCGCCGCGGCGGGAGTCCTCGGCACGATCACCCCGCACCCGGCCGGTGCCGACACCGTCGAATCGGCCTTCCTGCGCATCGGCGGTGACATGTCGCAGGGCACCACCAAGGTCCCCGACGCGGTGAAGCAGTTCTTCTCCGAGGCGAAGACCGCCCTCGCCGTCTGATGGGAACCGCCGTGACGCTCGTCAAGGACTCTCCGCCCGAGGTGCCGGCGGCCCGGCCCGCGGCCCCCGCCGCCGAGAGGCGGCGGGGACGCCGGGAGAATCTCGCCGGCTACCTCTTCATGTCCCCCTGGATCGCGGGCTTCCTGCTGCTGACCGCGGGCCCGATGGCCGCCTCCCTGTACTTCGCGTTCACCGACTACAACCTCTTCGCCTCACCGAAGTGGATCGGCCTGCACAACTTCACGACGATGTTCGACGATCCCCGGTGGCAGAAGTCGGTCGAGGTGACGGCCAAGTACGTGGTCATCGGCACCCCGCTCAAGCTGCTGCTGGCGCTCGGGGTGGCGCTGCTCCTCGCGCAGAGCCGCCGCGGCCAGGCCTTCTACCGGGCCGCGTTCTACGCCCCGTCGCTGATCGGCGCGAGCGTCTCGGTCGGCTTCGTCTGGCGCGCGCTGTTCTCCGACGACGCCGTCGTGGACCGCGCGCAGTCGTTCCTCGGCTTCCCCGCCGGAGGCTGGGTCGGCGACCCGGGACGGGTGCTCTACAGCCTGGTCGCGCTCACCGTCTGGCAGTTCGGCGCCCCCATGGTGATCTTCCTCGCCGGGCTCAAACAGGTGCCGAGGGAGTTGTACGAGGCGGCCGAGGTGGACGGCGCGGGACCGCTGCGGAGGTTCTGGAGCATCACCCTGCCGATGATTTCCCCGGTGCTGTTCTTCAACGTGCTCCTGGAGACCATCCACTCGTTCCAGATCTTCGGCTCGGCGTACGTGGTCTCCAACACCACCTGCGGTCCGGCCGACGCCACGCTCGTCTACACCTGCTACCTCTACCAGAAGGGCTTCAGGGAGTCCCAGATGGGCTTCGCGTCCGCCATGGCCTGGATGCTGCTGCTCGCCGTCGCCCTGGTGACGGCCGTCCTCTTCTGGTCGCAGAAGCGCTGGGTGCACTACGAGGAGGACGCCCGATGAGCGGCATCACCGGCAAGACGATCGGCTCCGGCGCCGCGAACGTCCCGGCGGCCGAGCCCGGACGCTCCCGTACCTCGGGACGCGAGCGCACCGGCTCGCTCGCCTGGCACATCGGGGCCCTGCTGGTCCTCGCGGTGGTCCTCTACCCCGTGCTCTGGGTCCTCGGCGCCTCGTTCAAGCCGAGCCGCGAGATCATCGGCAGTCTGGACCTGTTCCCGACGAGCCCGATCCTCGCCAACTTCGAGGGGCTGGCCGACGGCATCGCCGACATCTCGATCGCCACCTTCTTCCAGAACTCCCTCTTCTACGCGCTCGGTTCCGTCGTCGGCATCCTGATCTCCTGCTCGCTGACCGCGTACGCCTTCGCCAAGATCCGGTTCGCCGGCCGGAACCTGCTCTTCTCGCTGATGATCGGCACGCTGCTGCTGCCGTATCACGTGCTGCTCATCCCGCAGTACGTGATGTTCCAGAAGCTGGAGCTGGTCAACACCTATGTGCCGCTGCTGATCGGCAAGTACCTGGCCACCGAGGCGTTCTTCGTCTTCCTCATGGTGCAGTTCATGCGGAACCTGCCCCGCGAGCTGGACGAGGCGGCGCGGCTCGACGGCTGCGGGCACCTGCGGATCTACTGGTCGATCGTGCTCCCGCTGTGCCGCCCGGCCCTCATCACCAGCGCGATCTTCACCTTCATCAACGCCTGGAACGACTTCATGGGGCCGCTGATCTACCTCAACGAGCCCGGCAAGTACACGGTCTCGCTCGGCATGATGATGTTCCGCGACCAGGAGGGGGTCGCCAACTACGGCGGCATGATCGCGATGTCGCTGGTGGCGTTGCTGCCGGTGCTCCTCTTCTTCCTCGCCTTCCAGCGGTATCTGATCGACGGTATGGCCACGTCGGGATTGAAGGGCTGAGATGGCCGCCACCCAGCCGGGATCCCGGGCCGGGGCCCGCCGCACACCACGGGAGTCCGTCCTCGCCGAGAGGTTCGCCCTCTTCGCCGAGTGTCTGCTCACCGGCGTGTGGATCGCGCTGGCCTCGCTGCCCCTGGTCACCTTCCCCGCCGCGTTCGCGGCCGGCGCGCGGCACCTGCGGCGGCGTACGGCCCATGAGGGCGGTGGATGGCGGGAGTTCGTGGCCGACTTCCGGGCGTCCCTGCGCGGTGGCCGGCTCGTCGGGGCCGCCGCGTGGGCCGGGGCGGCGGTGGTCCGGGTGGACGTCCAGGCCGTACGCGCCGGAATCCCCGGTGGCCCGCTCGTCGGGGCCGTCGGGATCTTCGCGCTGATCGGGGGAGCCGTCTCCGTGCTGCGGGCGGCCGCGGTCTGGGAGCCGGGAGCCAGGTGGCGCGAGCTGCTCGCGGACGCCGGGCGCCGCAGCGTCCTCGATCCCGCCGGGTCCTTCCTGCTCGTCGCCGGGCTGGTCGTCGTGGTCTGCTCCGCCCTGCTCGCCGCGCCGTTGGCGGTACCCGTCCTCGGGGCCGTCGCGGCGGCGGCCGTCGCCGTCGAGGAACGCCGGCGGCGCCGCTGAGTCCGTCTCCCGCGGGCCGGAGCACCGAGCGTCCGGCCCCCGATCTGTCATGCCCCTGACCATCGATAGGAAAGGAAAGGCCATGTCTCGCATCCCCCGCAGGTCCCTTCTCAAGGCGGCCGCCGTCGCCGGAGCGGCGGCGCGGTTCAGCTGGGCCCTCGGCGCCACGAACGCGCAGGCCGCCCCCGGGGCCGGGGCCGCGGACCCGGGCCCGGTGACCCTGGACTGGCTGGAGGACGGCGGCCTCGGCGCCGCCCCCGGATCCACCGTCGGCGTCCCCTGGCCGAAGGGCGCGTACCGGCGGGACCAGACGTTCGCGCTCACCGACGCCGACGGCACGGCCGTCCCCGTCCAGTCCTGGCCGATCGCCCAATGGCCGGACGGATCCCTGAAGTGGACCGCCCACGCGGTGAGTTCGGACACCGGCAGGCTCACGCTGACGGCGGGGGAACCCGCCGCGCCGGAACGGAAGGTGACCGTCGACAGAAGCGGCGGCAGCATCGACGTGTCGACCGGGGTCATCACCGCGAGGATCGGCCGGAGCGGCTCCACGATCGTCAAGTCCGTGACACGCGGCACGACCGAGATAGCCAGGAACGGCCGCCTCGTCCTCATCCGGCAGCCGGAGATCGAGGACGAGGACCAGGGCGCGGAGAGGTCCGAGCGGTTCGAGAGCGCGATCTCCGCGGTGGAGGTCGAACAGGACGGTCCCGTGCGGGCGGTCGTCCGCGTCGACGGCAAGCACCGCAAGGGCGGCCGGAGCTGGCTGCCCTTCTCGGTCCGCCTGTACTTCTACGCGGGCGCCGACTCCTTCCGCATGGTGCACACGATCACCTTCGACGGAAAGCAGGAGCCGGGCAGGAGCAGCGGCGACTTCGTGCGCGGGCTGGGCGTCCGCTTCACCGTCCCGATGCGGGACGCCGCCTACGACCGGCACATCCGGATCGGCGGCGACGGCACCGGTCTGCTGCGCGAGGCGGTCAAGGGCGTGACCGGGCTGCGCCGCGACCCCGGAGCGGCCGTCCAGGCCGCCCAGTTCGCGGGGGAGAGGCTGCCCGACCCCGCCACCTGGGACCAGCGGGTCACCACCCGGCTCCAGTACATCCCCGAGTGGGGCGACTACACCCTTTCCCAGCTCTCCGCCGACGGCTTCACGCTGCGCAAGCGCACCAAGAAGGGGTACGGCTGGATCGGCGCGGGCGGTGGCCGGCGCGCGTCGGGCTTCGGCTACGTCGGCGGGCCGAGCGGCGGATTCTCCTTCGGGCTGCGGGACTTCTGGGAGAAGTTCCCCGCCCAGCTCGACATCCGCGACGCCCACACCGACGAAGCCGAGGTCACCCTCTGGCTCTGGTCGCCCGAGGCGCGGCCCATGGACCTGCGCTTCTACCACGACGG
This sequence comes from Streptomyces sp. NPDC002580, assembly GCF_042889485.1. Classification (NCBI taxonomy): domain Bacteria; kingdom Bacillati; phylum Actinomycetota; class Actinomycetes; order Kitasatosporales; family Streptomycetaceae; genus Streptomyces; species Streptomyces sp. NPDC002580. Next base: position 333,997 of record NZ_JBIAQZ010000006.1, read on the forward strand.
CATGGGCCAGGACACGTACGCCGAACAGCTCGAAGGCCTCAACATCACCTACGAGGACCACGAACCCGGCTTCGGTACCCCGTACGGCATCGCCCGCACCTCGGAACTCCTCTTCTGGGCCAACGAGTCGACGCCCAGTCCCGAGAAGCTCGCCGAACAGATCGACGCTGTACGTGTGTTGCCGCAGCTCGCGGCCCCGCCGAAGCAGCTGATCGGGGCGAAGGTGTTCGGGCCGGGCCTCTACGCCGAGCCCGACAGGTCCACGCCCGCCAAGGCCAAGATCGAGGACCACCTCGACTTCCTCTTCACCTACTACAAGGACCAGGTGGAGATGCGCCGTTGGTACGGCTTCTGGGACTACGGCGACATCATGCACTCGTACGACCCGGCCAGGCACCAGTGGCGCTACGACGTCGGCGGCTACGCCTGGGACAACTCCGAACTGTCGCCGGACCTCTGGCTGTGGTTCGCGTACCTGCGCAGCGGGCGCGCCGACGTCTTCCGGTTCGCCGAGGCGATGACCCGGCACACCGGCGAGGTCGACGTCTACCACCTGGGCCGGTGGGCGGGGCTCGGCACCCGCCACGGCGTCCAGCACTACGCCGACAGCGCCAAGCAGCAGCGCATCGCCAACACCACCTACCGGCGCTACTACTACTTCCTCACCGCCGACGAGCGCGTCGGCGACCTCATGCACGCCAACGTCGACTCCGACGAGACCTTCCTCGCCCTCGACCCGCTCCGCAAGATCCGCACCGAGCCGTACACACCGGACCGGCACGCGCTGTCGATCGGCTTCGGCACGGACTGGAGCGGGCTCGTCTCGGCGTGGCTGACCGAGTGGGAACGCAGGGGACCCAAGTGGGAGAAGGCCAGGGCGCGGGTGCTCTCCACGATGGAGACCATCGCCGCGCAGCCCAACGGATTCGTACAGGGCAGCGGCCTGTACGACCTGGACACCGGCCGCTTCGCCGTCGCCGCGGACCCCGTGGTCGGCGTCTCGCACCTCTCCGCGGTCTTCGGCCTGAACGAACTGTGCGCCGAGCTCATCGACCTCGTCGACATGCCCGCCTTCAAGGAGGCCTACCTCGACTACTGCCGCTACTTCAACGCCACCAAGGCCGAGCAGGCCGCCCGCTACGGCACCAACTTCGGCACCCTGCTGCTCTTCCAGGGCCACTCACGCCTCGACGCGTACGCCGCCGTCCAGACGGGCGACGCCCAGCTCGCCACCCGCGCCTGGGCGAAGTTCTACAACTCCGACGGTTACACCGAGTCCTCGCCCTGGAAGACGGAGAAGCTGAGCGGCCCGGTCACCCTGGTGCCGGGCAGCGAGGCCAACTGGGTCTACACGAACGACACGGCGCTCTACGGCCTCGCCGCCATCGAGAACCTGGCACTGCTCGGCGACCGGATGCCCTCGTGACCGGGCGCGCCCCGACGGGTCAGCGCATCCTGCCCAGCACCTCCCGCACCCGCCGCGCGTCGCGGATCCGCCGCTCGTAGGTGGCACCGACCGCGAGCAGCAACAGACCGGCGAGTGCGGGAGGCGTCCACCGGGGGAGCGCGCCCACCACCTGGACGATGTACGGGGCGAGTTCGTGCAGGACGTCCAGCACGAGCACGGTGCCGCCCAGCAGCAGCGGGGCCCGCAGCCGGTGCCGGGCACCCAGCAGGGTGACGGCCAGCGCCGCCGCGCCCAGCAGCAGCGGGCGCGGCCACTGCGCGTCGCCCCACGCCGCGAGGGGACTCGGCACGAGCGTCACGGACAGGCCCGGCGCGTACGCCGTCCACGACGACACCGCCGCGTCCCGCCGGCGCCGGAAGGCGCCCACGAACAGCGCCGGGACGGTCACCGGCAGGGTGTACGCCTCCGGGGAGCCGACGCCCCAGGCCGCCAGCCGCACCCAGGCCGCCAGGACGAACAGGGCGGCGGCCGCGTACCCGACGCCGCGCCGGTCCTCCCGTACGGCCGTGCCCGCGGCGATCACCCCGCACAGCGCCAGGACCGTGGCGAGCAGGGCCGGATCGGTGACCGTGAGCGCGATCGCGAGCAGCGCCGCGACGGCACCGGTGACCTCGATCGACACCCGCGTCGCCACCGGGTCGACGCGCGCCGCCACGAACGCGGCGACCACGGGGACGACCAGCACGAGCAGCGCCGTGTGCCGGGGCTCCAGCCCCAGGGAGGCACCCGTGGCGCAGGCGAGCGCGGTGGCGTACCCGAGGGACGCGGGCGCCGTGACCGGGCCCGGGCCGGTCCGGAGGGCGGCGGCCGCGAACAGGACGGCCAGCGCGCCGAGCACGGTCAGGGTCGCGGCCTCGGAGGCCAGCGACAGGAACGCGAGGCTGACGGAGGTGACGAGAGCGAGCACCACGGCCGTCAGCGGGGAGGGCGCCCAACGGGCGTACCCGAGCAGGGCCACCGTGGTGAGACCGTACGCGGACAGCCCGGCCGCGTAAGGGAGTTCGAGGGTCGGCGGAAGGACCAGCACCGTAGCCCACGTCAGCGTCAGCGCACCGGTCAGCGCGTGCGGACGCCACTCGGCGGCGCGGACGCCCGCCACCAGGACGGCGGCGACGAGCGCGAGGACGAGCGGCGCCGTGACCAGGTCCGAGGGCCAGGGGAGCCCGCCCGCGACCGCGTCCCGCGCGCTCGCCGGGACACCGGACCAGACCGAGCCCGCGCGGCCGACCGGCCCCAGCAGACTGATCACGACCACGGGCAGCGCCCAGGCCACGGCCAGGGCCTGCGCACAGCCGGAGGCCAGGGTGATCCCCCGGCGCAGGGGAGCGGGGAGTCCGGTCCGTACGACGGCCGACAGGGCGATGCCGCACGCCAGATGAGCGGGAACCGTCCACTCGCCGGGCAGCGACGTGCGCAGCACGCCGCCGAACGCGAGGACCGTGATCAGCCCCCCGGCCGCCGCGATACCCGTCGCCACGCCCGGCCTCGGGGCACCCCACGCCGCCGTCAGCGCGATCGACGCGGCCAGGAGGAGGAGCGCCGCCGCACGGGCGGCGGCGCTCGGACCGGTGGCCGTCCAGGACAGCCAGGCGGCGCCGAAGGTGCCCCAGGTACCGAGGCCGTACGCGCCGACGGCGGCGACGGCGCGGACGGACCTCGTGGGCACGCGCAGCGCGAGCACCGCGTCGAAGGCGGCCGTGACCAGCAGGGCCGCCGTGACGGCGTGCGCGCCCGCGGCGGCGGCCACCGCCCACAGGAACAGCGGGAACTGCGCGGCGACGACGGCGGCCGGAAGGGGCAGCCGCAGCGCCGGACGCGCGGGGGCGGTGACCTGTGGTCCGGTGCCCGCTTCCATGGGTCCGGAACCGCCCTCGGCGGAAGCGGGTCCGGCGGTCGGAGCGGTCGCCGGCGAGGTGCCCGCCTCGGCCGTCCGAGGGCCTGCAGCCCCGGACAGGGCGGCGCCCACCGCGAGCCCGTAGGCCGCCCACACGGCGGACAGCGCCGCCGAGGCGATCGCCGCGTAACCGAGACCGTCGGCGCCGGGGAAGGCGACGGCGTACAGCGCGTACGCGTCCAGGACCGTCAGCGCCAGGCCGAGCCCCGCCAGCGCCTCGGCGGTCGAGCGCAGCCCGCGCCGCAGCAGGACCACGGGCGCGCCGAGCGCGGCCAGCGTCACCGCGCCGAGCACCGAGGACCGTCCGGCGATCCCCAGGTGTCCCCAGCCGACGAGCGTGAACGCCACGGCGGCGACGGTGAGCAGGACGCCGCCGAGGAGCAGGAGGGTGTTCTGCACTCCGGGCGCCGTGCTCTCGGACCGACGGGCGGAAGCGGTGGGGCCCGCGGCGGGGACCCGCAGCGGCGGCCGGAGGGCGTGCACCAGCCAGGCGCGACGGGTGAGCAACACGGCGCGGCGCGCGTCGAGCTGCCACAGCTCGGCGTCGAGGAGCCGCAACTCCTCGGCCGGGGACGGGATCTGGGTCATACACCGGAGTGTGGTCCCGGTCACGTCATCGGTCATGAGCGCGCGTACTCACGCCGTACTCAGATCGGCGCACGGACGGGGCCGGTACATCCGGCCACCGGTGGGCAGACTCGTTCCATGGACTGGACCCACTACCGGTTTCACAGCGTGTGGGAGCTGCCCGCGCCGCCCGCGGACGTGTACCCGGTACTGGAAGACGCCGCGAACTACCCGCGCTGGTGGCCCCAGGTGCGCGAGGTGACCCCCCTCGGCGACCAGGGCGGCGTCATCCGGATCCGCTCGGTCCTGCCGTACGACATCACCGTCACCGCCCGCCCGGCCCGCCGGGACCCGGTGGCCGGCGTCCTGGAGATCGAGATGTCGGGCGACCTCGACGGCTGGGCCCGCTGGACCTTCGACGCCGCGGGCCCGGGCACCCGGGCGCGCTACGACCAGGAGGTGCGCGTACGGACGCGGCTGCTGCGACGGCTCGCCGTGCCGGGACGCCCCTTCTTCCGCGCCAACCACGCCCTGATGATGCGCGCCGGAGAGCGCGGCCTGAGGGCGCGTCTCGAAGCGGTTTGAACCCCACCCGCCGGGACCTGTATTGTTCGGTGCGTTCCCGGGCGATTAGCTCAGTGGGAGAGCGCTTCGTTCACACCGAAGAGGTCACTGGTTCGAACCCAGTATCGCCCACCCGGAGAAGACCGGTCCGTCACAGACGGACCGGTTTTTTCGTTGCCCCGCGGGCATCGTGCCCGGTCAGGCCGCCGCCGGAAGATCCGGGCGCAGGGGCCACGCCGGATCCACCGCCTCCGGCGTCCCGCTGCGCGCGAACCAGGCCTGCAGCCCGCGCGCCTGTGCCGCGTGCCACACCGCCTGGAGCGTGTGCAGCTCCGCGGGCGACAGCCGCTCCAGCCGGGCCGAGAAACGCCGCCCCACCGCACGGACCACCTCCAGCGAGGCCAGCGCGTCGGCCGCCGCGTCGTGCGCGCCCTCCAGCGCCACCTCGTAGTGCGCGCACAGGTCCGTCAGGGTGCGACGGCCCTTGCGATAGCGGTCCAGATGCTTGTCGAGGACACGGGGATCGAGCACGCGCGGTGGCGCCGACTCGAACCAGTGGTCGAGGGACGAAGCGCGATGTCTGCGCAACTCCCGGTCCAGCAACGTCAGATCGAACGGGGCGTTCATCACCACGAGCGGCCGTCCCGCCGCGGCCTGGGCGCCCAGCTCCCGGGCTATCTCCTCCATCACGGGCGACGGCCAGCGGCCGTTGCGCTGCAGATGTTCGTCCGTGAGCCCGTGGATCGCCGTCGCCCCCGCGGGCACCGGCACTCCCGGGTTCACCAGCCATCGGGTCACCCTCGGACGGGTACCGGCGGCGTCCTGGACGACGACGGCGGCCGACACGATCCTGTCGGTCTCGACGTCCACGCCCGTGGTCTCCGTGTCGAACGCGGCCAGAGGGCCCTCGTACCAGCACGTCATACGCACACAACTCCTCGTTCACCCACGGCAGCCGACGCACCGTCTTCTGCCCGTTTGGTGATACCCGGGCTGTTTGCGCCGTACGCCGCCAGGAGACAACAGAGGTACGGGTCTTTGCAGTTCAGCGACCCGTCGCGGGGATACACCAAGCCTGGAAGGCTGTTGGACTCATGGCACTCGCGCAGCCCGAACGGGGCGGGCTGCTGCCCCAGCGGACGGCACCCCATCGCGGATCGCTCGCCACCACCGCCTGCATGGAGACCTTGCAGGTGGGCTATCTGCACGCCGTCGCGGCGGCCGCGGGCTGTTCGCTGTCCCAGCCGTTTCCCGACAACGGCATCGACTGGCACGTCAGCCACAGCGCCCCCGGGCACACGGTCGACGACGAGGTCACCATCAAGGTGCAGCTCAAGTGCACCTACCAGATACCGCCCCGCCCCCAGGGGCCCGCCTTCTCCTTCACGCTCGACAACGAGCACCTGGCGAAGCTCGCGCGCACCCCGGTCTCGGTGCACAAGATCCTGGTCGTGATGCTCGTGCCCCGATCCCAGGACGACTGGCTGCGTGCCGGTCACGACCGGCTCGACCTGCGGCACTGCTGCTACTGGATCAACCTCGCCGGGCACGCCATCACGGGCCGCCGACGGACCACCGTCCGCGTCCCGACGGCCCGGATCTTCGACGACCGGGCCCTCTGCGAGATCATGACGAGGGTCGGGACGGGAGGCAGACCATGACACACCGCCCCATCGACGAGGTCCTCCGGCCGGTCAGGCCGCACCCCGCCGAAGCCGTCTGGAACGATCCGCCGAACCCCGACCAGGTCGACCCGGCCGTCCTCGGCGCACTCCTGCGGCGACACGGCTGGCAGCGCCGCGGGGGAGCGGCGGGCCGGTACGGCCGGTGGACCCCACCCGGGCCCGGGGGCGGCGGCACCAGCCTGCTGGTGCCGGAGAACCGGGCCTTCCCCGACAGCGACGACCTCCTCGGCGAGGCCCTCGTCGCCCTCGCCCGCAGCGGATCCCCGTCCGCCCGCGACGTGCTCGTCGCCCTCGCCGTGCCCAGCGACGAGATCCGCTGGTGGCGGGACGTGCCGACCGGGCCGGTGGGAGCCGCGCCCTGGACCGTGGAGGAGCAGTTGCGCGGGGCCGCCCGCCAGATGCTGCTCGCGGCCGCCCTCGCCACCCGCGCGCGGGCCGGCTACTACGGCGCCCGCCACCGCAGGTCCGCGGCGGCCTCCCTGGAGAACGTCCTGGTCGGCGCCGAACCCGGCGGCCGCCGCCTCACCGCCTTCGTGCCCGTCGCCACCGGCCGCCCGCTCGCCGTCCGCCTGCACGAGGCCCTGTGCGCCGCCCGCGAGGCGATCGACTACCAGCGGGCCACCGGCGGGATGGACGCCTTCGACGCGGCCGTCGAGGCCGGGGTCAGCCATGAACTGATGGAATCCCTGGTGGCCCTCGTCCGCGGCACCGAGGGCGCCCGGATCACCGTCGAGTGGTCGCCCGCCGAGGGCGCCCCAGAGGGCGGCGCGAACCCCGCCGAGCCCGTCGAGTTCTCGCCCGGCGACCTGCCCGTGCTGCGCGACGCCGGCGCCCGCTATCTGCGGGAGGAGCCGTCCGTGCCCGTGCGCGTCACCGGCGCCGTGGTCCGGATGCGCAGGTCGGGCCCGCGCGGGCCCGGAACGGTGAGGCTGCGGGTCCTCGCGGGCGCCGAGGTCCCGCACGTCCGGATGACCCTCGACGAGGAGGCGTACCGGATCGCGGGCCAGGCCCACCTGGTCGGACTGCCGGTGCGGGTGCACGGGCGGCTGGAGAGCCGCGGCGGCTTCCGGCGGCTCACGGACGCCTCCGGCGTCGTACCCGTACAGGTGGACGAGGCCGAGCGGGACCGGCTGATGAAGTCGCTCCAGGAGAATCTGGACTTCTTCGAGGAGGCCTGCAGCGAGGACTGAGGGAACCCCGTCCTCTAACCGTTTCGCGGAGGGGACCCCGGGCTCGGTAGGATTCGGGCATTGCCATGCCATGCCGTATGTGGTGTGGAGTCGCCTTCAGTCAGGAGAGTCCGGTGTCAGACGTCCGTGTGATCATCCAACGCGATTCCGAGCGGGAAGAGCGCGTGGTGACGACGGGCACTACTGCCGCCGACCTCTTCACCGGCGAGCGCACCGTCGTGGCCGCCCGCGTGGCCGGCGAGCTGAAGGACCTCGCGTACGAGGTGAAGGACGGCGAGGAGGTCGAGCCCGTCGAGATCTCCTCCGAGGACGGCCTGAACATCCTGCGCCACTCCGCCGCGCACGTCATGGCCCAGGCTGTGCAGGAGCTCTTCCCCGACGCCAAGCTGGGCATCGGCCCGCCGGTCAAGGACGGCTTCTACTACGACTTCGACGTCGAGAAGCCCTTCACGCCCGAGGACCTCAAGGCCGTCGAGAAGAAGATGCAGGAGATCCAGAAGCGCGGGCAGCGCTTCTCCCGCCGCGTCGTCACCGACGAGGCCGCCCGCGAGGAACTGGCCGACGAGCCGTACAAGCTGGAGCTCATCGGCATCAAGGGCTCCGCGTCCACGGACGACGGCGCGAACGTCGAGGTGGGCGGCGGCGAGCTGACCATCTACGACAACCTCGACGCCAAGACCGGCGAGCTGTGCTGGAAGGACCTCTGCCGCGGTCCCCACCTGCCCACCACCCGCAACATCCCGGCGTTCAAGCTGATGCGCAACGCCGCCGCGTACTGGCGCGGCAGCGAGAAGAACCCCATGCTCCAGCGCATCTACGGCACCGCCTGGCCCTCCAAGGAGGAGCTGAAGGCGCACCTCGACTTCCTCGTCGAGGCCGAGAAGCGCGACCACCGCAAGCTGGGCAGCGAGCTGGACCTGTTCTCCATCCCGGACCAGATCGGCTCCGGCCTCGCCGTCTTCCACCCCAAGGGCGGCATCATCCGCCGGGTCATGGAGGACTACTCGCGCCGCCGGCACGAGGAAGAGGGCTACGAGTTCGTCTACACCCCCCACGCCACCAAGGGGAAGCTCTTCGAGACCTCGGGCCACCTGGACTGGTACGCCGACGGCATGTACCCGCCCATGCAGCTCGACGAGGGCGTGGACTACTACCTCAAGCCCATGAACTGCCCGATGCACAACCTGATCTTCGACGCGCGCGGCCGTTCGTACCGTGAACTGCCCCTGCGCCTCTTCGAGTTCGGCACCGTGTACCGGTACGAGAAGTCGGGCGTCGTGCACGGCCTGACCCGTGCCCGTGGCTTCACCCAGGACGACGCGCACATCTACTGCACCAAGGAGCAGATGGCGGACGAGCTCGACAAGACGCTCACCTTCGTCCTCGGCCTGCTCCGCGACTACGGCCTCACCGACTTCTACCTGGAGCTGTCCACCAAGGACCCGGAGAAGTTCGTCGGCTCGGACGAGATCTGGGAGGAGGCCACCGAGACGCTCCGCCAGGTCGCCGAGAAGCAGGGCCTCCCGCTCGTCCCGGACCCGGGCGGCGCCGCCTTCTACGGCCCGAAGATCTCCGTGCAGACGAAGGACGCCATCGGCCGCACCTGGCAGATGTCGACCGTGCAGCTCGACTTCAACCTGCCCGAGCGCTTCGACCTGGAGTACACCGGTCCCGACGGCACCAAGCAGCGCCCGGTCATGATCCACCGCGCGCTCTTCGGCTCCATCGAGCGGTTCTTCGCCGTACTCCTGGAGCACTACGCGGGCGCGTTCCCGGCGTGGCTGGCGCCCGTCCAGGCGATCGGCATCCCGATCGGCGACGCGCACGTGGAGTACCTCCAGAAGTTCGCCGCCGAGGCGAAGCGGAAGGGCCTGCGCGTCGAGGTCGACGCGTCGTCGGACCGCATGCAGAAGAAGATCCGCAACGCGCAGAAGCAGAAGGTGCCCTTCATGGTCATCGCGGGGGACGAGGACATGGCGGCCGGCGCCGTCTCCTTCCGCTATCGCGACGGCTCCCAGGAGAACGGCATCCCGCTCGACGAGGCCATCGCCAAGATCGCTAAGGTCGTCGAGGAGCGTACGCAGATCTGATCCGGCAGCGCTCATGCGACGAGAAGCCCCCGGGAAGCTCAGCTTCCCGGGGGCTTCTCGTCGCCCTCGCGGGAGAACACCTGCAGCAGCCACGAGGAGAACGACCCCGTCACCGCGCCCAGCAGCGCCAGGCCGCACATCATCATGGCGACCGCGATCGTGCGTCCCTTGGGCGTCACCGGTGTCACGTCCCCGTAGCCGACCGTCGCGAGGGTGGACGCGGCCCACCACACCGAGTCCCCGAAGGTGACGATCGTCGCGTGCGGCGCCCTGTACTCGGCCTGGTAGACGGCCAGGGCACCAGAGAAGCCGAGCAGCAGGACCGCGATGCCCGCGTAGAACATCACCCGCGCGTACAGCGGGAGCCGGGGCTCCCCGCGGCGCCGCAGGACGGCGTCGTAGAGCTTGACGACCCGCAGCGGCCGCAGGAGCGGCAGGACGAGCACCACGGTGTCCAGCAGGTGGCGGTGGACGAACCCGACGCCCTGTCCGCTGAGCCGCCAGAGCACCAGGTAGTCGAAGAGGAACGCCGCCCAGGTGACCGCGATCACCGTGAGGCAGACATCCCGCCCTCCCTGGGGCAGGCCGTGCGCCAGCACATGGATCGCGTACGCGGCGAGGAAGAGCAGCGACGCGGCTCCCAGTGGTACCTCGGTGCGCCGCTCCCAGCGGGCCGTCGGGCTGTCGTCGTCCATGGCCTCAGCTTCGCCGCAGGCGCCTTTCGGCGGCACCCGCCGACACGCCGCGAACGGGCGAAGCAATATGCTGCAACACATGACGAGTGAGCCGGAGCAGCAGATCGGAGTGGGAACGCAGGACGCGTTCCAGCGCCTTTGGACGCCCCATCGGATGGCCTACATCCAGGGCGAGAACAAGCCCACCGGCCCGGGGGCCGACGACGGTTGTCCCTTCTGCTCGATCCCGGCCAAGTCCGACGAGGACGGTCTGATCGTCAGGCGCGGGGAGCAGGTCTACGCGGTGCTCAACCTGTACCCGTACAACGGCGGGCACCTCATGGTCGTGCCCTACCGCCACGTCGCCGACTACACGGACCTCACCGGGCCGGAGACGGCCGAACTCGGTGAGCTGACCAAGCAGGCCATGACCGCCCTGCGCACCGCCTCGGGCGCCCACGGATTCAACATCGGCATGAACCAGGGCACCGTCGCCGGCGCGGGCATCGCCGCCCATCTGCACCAGCACATCGTTCCCCGCTGGGGCGGCGACACCAACTTCATGCCGGTCGTCGGTCATACGAAGGTCCTGCCGCAACTCCTCGCGGACACCCGCGAGATGCTGGCGGAAGCCTGGCCCACCGCTTAGATCCGGTCAGGATCCGGGCGGAAGGGGCGGCCCCGGGCGGAGTCGCCCGGGGGTCGTGCCGCGGAGGCGGAGGCGGGCTCCGGGCGACTCCGCCCGGCGCGGGGCGCCCCTCCTCCCGCGGGCCTACGCGTCGTACAGGTCGGCCTTGCGCGGCATGGGGTCCTGCACCGCCGTGCTGAGGAAGGCCGAGCGGTTGCCGAACTTCTCCGTGTCCACGCCGTTCTCCTCGAGGACCTTGATCGCCGCCGCGTGGACCACGCGCAGCACCGGCGTCGCGGCGCGCAGCGCGTCGTCCGCCATGAAACGGTGCCGCCAGGGCTGATCGGCCCAGGCGTGCCGCAGTCCGAAGGGCTCGGGCAGCGTCAGACTCCCGCCGAGCCAGTTCAGGAGCGGCGGGTACCAGGTCAGGGGCGCCCGCGCGGTCAGCCGTACGACCTCGTCCGTGGTGACCAGCGGCAGGCTCACCTTGCGGGTCTCCCAGAACTTGACGGCCTTCGCGACCTCCTTGGTCGGCGCCTCCGGCTTGGTGGTGAACAGCGAGTTCACCGGCCCCAGCGCGTGCCCGGTCACCTCGATGCGCAACGTCTGGTGCAGCACGGTCACCGTGATCATCATCGTGATGATCAACTGGCCGTCCCAGAGCGTCCACTGGACTCCGAGATAGTGCCGGTCGCCGCTGCCGAACTGCTGCTTGTTGCAGATGTCCTGGATCGCGTGCGTCCGGACCGTGTACGCGTCCACGTCGGTGCCGCCTGGCCGGGACACCGCCTTCGCGTTCTCGCCGATCGGCGTGACGACCCAGTGCTTGATCGAAGGCGCGGGAAAACCACCGGTGTTGAGCGGACCGCGCTCCAGCATCCGCAGCTGGTCGTGAATGCTGCGGATGACGTCCCAGCTGCGGAACGGGTGGATCTCCTTGCCCGCGTCCTTCGACTCCAGGTCCTCGGCGAGCTGCCAGCTGCCCCAGCGGGTGCCCATGCCGAGCACGCCCTTGGGGCCCGCGTAGAAGACCGAGTTGGACCCCTGCTCCGCGGTGAGCCGGGCGAGGGCCTGACGCAGCCGCTCGGCCGCCGTCTCGCCGGGGCTGCCGGGCACCGCCCCGGGCACCTTGGCGCCGACGCCGCCGCCGGACAGCATGCTGTCCCAGCGCGCCCGCAGATCCTTGGCCGTGCGCTCGCAGATCTGCCTCGCCCACAGCCAGCCGACGACGGGGAGGACCACGGAGGCGCGCGCGTACCAGGCCCAGAAGCCGGTGAACGGCATACGGAGGAGGAACAGGACGGCCAGCGCGCCGACGGCGACCAGGAGCGTGGTGCCGAGCGCGGAGGCCCGCTTGTCCTCGCGCTTGGCGATCTGCGTACGGATCTGGAAGACCAGCAGCCACACCAGGAGTCCGGGCAGGAACAGCAGCCCGCAGAGCACCATGACGGCCGACAGCCAGTTGTCCCTGTCCCGGCGGATGTTGGTCGCCGCCAGGCAGTGCTCCACCACGACCTGCGGTTCGGTGCCGAAGGACTGGATGAGCGGTTTGCGGTCGGCGCCCAGCATGCGGGCCGTGACCGCGCCCGCGAAGGCCTCGCCCAGATTCGGCGCGAACAGCTTGACCTTCCCGGCCTTGACCGTCGACTGGTGCCACTCGTTGTCGGCCTTGAGGATCTCCTCCACCGGACTGTCGCGGTACGCCGCCGAGGCCAGGGCGTAGGTCGCCGCCGTCTGCCCCGCGGCCCCCGTGAGCGGCACCTGCGCCCCGGGAGTGAAATCGAAACCGTCGAACGCCACTTCCGCCCCCATCGCCGCCGCACCCGCTCCTGCGGCTTTCCCGACTTCCCTGCCCCGCACACCTGTTGATCAGGTCATCGTCTTGATCAGGTTCTCAGCGTAACGGTCGTGGCCGACATTCGTCGGCGGACGGCGGAAGCCGCCCGCCGACGGACGAAACCCCCAACCCTCAGATACCCGACTCCTGTTCGCGCAGGCGTTCGGCGACCTGCTGCGGCATGGGCTCGTGCCGCGCGTAGTGCCGGTCGAACCGCGCGGTGCCGTGCGAGACGGACCGCAGGTCCACGGCGTACCTCCCGATCTCGATCTCCGGCACCTCGGCCCGTACGAGGGTGCGCCCGCCGCCCGCCTGCTCGGTGCCGACGACCCGGCCGCGGCGCCCCGACAGGTCGCTCATCACCGCGCCCACGTAGTCGTCGCCGACCAGGACGCTCACCTCGGCCACCGGTTCCAGGAGATGGATCCTGGCCTCGCGCGCCGCTTCGCGCAGCGCGAGCGCGCCCGCCGTCTGGAACGCGGCGTCGGAGGAGTCCACCGAGTGCGCCTTGCCGTCGGTCAGCGTGACCCGTACGTCGATGAGCGGATAGCCCGCGGCCACGCCCTTGGCCGCCTGGGCGCGCACGCCCTTCTCGACGGACGGGATGAACTGCCGCGGCACGGCGCCGCCGACGACCTTGTCCACGAACTCGATGCCCGAGCCGCCGGGCAGCGGTTCGACCTCGATCGCGCAGATCGCGAACTGGCCGTGCCCGCCGGACTGTTTGACATGCCGTCCGCGCCCGGTGGAAGGGGCGGCGAACGTCTCCCGCAGGGAGACCTTGTGCGGGACCACGTCGACCTGCACGCCGTACCGGTTGCGCAGCCGTTCCAGGGCGACGTCCGCGTGGGCCTCGCCGAGGCACCACAGGACGACCTGGTGCGTGTGCGGATTCTGTTCCAGGCGCATCGTGGGGTCCTCGGCGACCAGCCGGCCGAGTCCCTGGGAGAGCTTGTCCTCGTCCGCCTTGCTGTGCGCCTCGATGGCGAGGGGGAGCAGCGGGTCGGGCATCCGCCACGGCTCCATGAGCAGCGGGTTGCCCTTGGCCGACAGCGTGTCCCCCGTCTCGGCGCGGTTCAGTTTCGCCACGCAGGCGAGGTCGCCCGCGATGCAGTGCGTCAGGGCGCGCTGCTGCTTGCCGAAGGGCGCGGACAGGGCGCCGATCCGCTCGTCGACGTCGTGGTCCTCGTGCCCGCGGTCGGTCAGACCGTGCCCCGAGACGTGCACGGTCTCGTCCGGGCGCAGGGTTCCGGAGAAGACCCGGACGAGGGACACCCGGCCCACGTACGGGTCGGACGCGGTCTTCACCACCTCCGCGACCAGCGGTCCGTCCGGATCGCAGGCCTTCACCTCGCGGGCGGCGCCGTCCGGCGTGGTCACCGTGGGCGCCGGGCGTTCCAGCGGTGTCGGGAAGCCGCCGGTGACGAGTTCGAGGAGCTCGACCGTGCCGAGTCCCTGCCGGGCGCCCTCGGCGGCCGGGGCCGCGGCCAGCACCGGGAAGAAGCTCCCGCGGGCCACGGCCTGCTCCAGGTCCTTCACGAGGGTCGTGAGATCGATCTCCTCGCCGCCGAGGTAGCGGTCCATGAGCGTCTCGTCCTCGCTCTCGGCGATGATCCCCTCGATCAGCCGGTTGCGGGCCGCCTCGATGAGCGGCCGCTGCCCGGGTCCCGGTTCCGACTCCTCGCGTTCCCCCGAGGAGTAGTCGAACAGCCGCCGGGTCAGCAGCCCGATCAGGCCGGTCACGGGCGCGTGCCCGTCCGGTGCCTCGGGGCCGTGCAGCGGCAGGTACAGCGGGAGCACGGCGTCGGGGTCGTCCCCGCCGAACGCCTCCGCGCAGATCCGGGTCATCTCCTCGAAGTCCGCCCGGGCCGATTCGAGGTGGGTGACCACGATGGCCCGGGGCATGCCCACGGCCGCGCACTCCTCCCACACCATCCGGGTCGAGCCGTCCACCCCGTCCGACGCCGAGACGACGAAGAGGGCCGCGTCCGCCGCTCGCAGACCGGCCCTCAACTCCCCGACGAAATCGGCGTATCCGGGGGTGTCCAAGATATTGATCTTGTACCCGTCCCAGTCGACGGGTACCAGGGAGAGCTGCACCGACCGCTGCTGCCGGTGTTCGATCTCGTCGTAGTCCGAGACGGTGCCGCCGTCCTCCACGCGGCCCGCCCGGTTCACCGCTCCCGCCGTCAGCGCGAGAGCCTCCACCAACGTCGTCTTGCCCGATCCGCTGTGGCCGACCAGCACCACATTCCGTACGGACGCGGGGTGGTCGGCCGCCGTAGCCCTGCCGGCGGCTCCGGGGTGTGTGTTCGCCTTGTCGCCCATGGCCTTGCCTCCCGTGCACGGTGAGGTCTCTGTGGGCGCGGACGTGCGGAGGCCGCGTGCGATGGCGGCTCCGGTGGCGCCCGCGGTGCCTTCGAGCTTGGCACTCGCGTCACGGTGCGTCCATACAGGGGACGCGATCGCGCCGTGACACCGACGGCGTCCCGTCGTGACACGGGGCTCGGGTGCCCGGACATCGCACAAGCGCACGCGTGGCTACGATGGGGCGGCCGACGGCCAGCAGGGGCCGCCCGGCGACACCGACCCTCGGGAAGGCCATGCTGAACAAGTACGCGCGTGCATTCTTCACGCGTGTCCTCACACCGTTCGCCGCGTTTCTCATCCGCAGGGGGGTGAGCCCCGACACCGTCACCCTCCTGGGCACGGCCGGAGTCATGGCGGGCGCGCTGGTCTTCTACCCCCGGGGAGAGTTCTTCTGGGGCACGATCGTCATCACGCTCTTCGTCTTCTCCGACCTGGTCGACGGGAACATGGCGCGCCAGCTCGGCCGCACCAGTCGCTGGGGCGCGTTCCTGGACTCCACGCTCGACCGGGTCGCGGACGGCGCGATCTTCGGCGGACTCGCCCTCTGGTACGCGGGCAACGGCGACGACAACGCCCTGTGCGCCGTCTCGATCTTCTGCCTCGCCAGCGGCCAGGTGGTCTCCTACACCAAGGCGCGCGGTGAGTCGATCGGCCTGCCGGTCGCCGTCAACGGACTCGTCGAGCGTGCCGAGCGACTGGTGATCTCACTGGTGGCGGCCGGTCTCTCGGGACTGCACGCGTTCGGCGTGCCCGGCGTCCAGGTGCTGCTGCCCGTCGCGCTGTGGATCGTCGCCGTCGGCAGCCTCGTCACGCTGATCCAGCGCGTCGTCACCGTCCGCCGGGAGTCCGCCGAGGCGGACGCCGCGACCGGTTCCCAGAGCAGCGGGGCCGCCTCGTGACGAGCCTCGGGGACCGGCTGGTCGACGGTGCCTACGCGCTCGGCTGGAGCACGGTCAAGAGGCTCCCCGAGCCGGTCGCCGTACGCCTCGGCCGCACGCTCGCCGACATCGCCTGGAAGAAGCGGGGCAAGGGCGTGCAGCGGCTGGAGAGCAACTACGCGCGCGTGGTGCCGGACGCGACACCCGAGCGGCTCGCCGAGCTCTCCAGGGCCGGCATGCGCTCGTACCTGCGCTACTGGATGGAGTCGTTCCGGCTTCCCGCGTGGAGCGAGGAGCGGGTGAGGAACGGGTTCGAGGCGAAGGACGTGCATCACCTCACCGACAGCCTCGCCTCCGGCCGCGGTGTCGTCCTGGCGCTTCCGCACATGGCGAACTGGGATCTCGCGGGCGCCTGGGTCACCACCGGGCTGAAGACGCCGTTCACGACCGTCGCCGAGCGCCTCAAGCCCGAATCGCTGTACGACCGTTTCGTCGCCTACCGCGAGGGCCTCGGCATGGAGGTGCTGCCGCACAGCGGCGGCACCGCGTTCGGCACGCTGGCCCGGCGCCTGCGCGACGGGGGCCTGGTCTGCCTGGTCGCCGAACGGGACCTGTCGGCGTCGGGCGTCGAGGTGGAGTTCTTCGGAGAGGCGACCCGGATGCCCGCCGGTCCGGCCCTGCTCGCCCAGCAGACCGGCGCCATACTCCTGCCCGTGACCCTCTGGTACGACGACTCGCCCGTGATGCGCGGCCGGATCCATCCGCCCGTCGAGGTCCCCGAGTCGGGCACCCGCACCGAGAAGACGTCTGTCATGACACAGGCGCTGGCCGACGCCTTCGCCTCGGGCATCGCCGACCACCCGGAGGACTGGCACATGTTGCAGCGGCTGTGGCTCAAGGATCTCGAACCCGGGAAGGCTCCCCAGGAGTCGACCGCGCGCCGTCCCGAGCAGACGAACACCGAGCATCCCGAGAAGGGGACCCCGTGAGGATCGGCATCGTCTGCCCGTACTCCTGGGACGTCCCGGGCGGCGTCCAGTTCCACATCCGCGACCTGGCCGAGCACCTGATCGGCCTGGGGCACGAGGTCTCCGTCCTCGCCCCCGCGGACGACGACACGCCGCTGCCGCCGTACGTCGTCTCGGCGGGCCGCGCGGTCCCGGTGCCGTACAACGGCTCCGTGGCGCGGCTGAACTTCGGCTTCCTCTCGGCGGCCCGGGTACGGCGCTGGCTGCACGACGGCACCTTCGACGTGGTCCACATCCACGAGCCGTCCTCGCCGTCGCTCGGCCTGCTGACCTGCTGGGCGGCGCAGGGCCCGATCGTCGCGACCTTCCACACCTCGAACCCGCGCTCGCGGGCGATGGTGGCCGCGTACTCGATCCTCCAGGCAGCCCTGGAGAAGATCAGCGCCCGGATCGCCGTGAGCGAGTACGCCCGGCGCACGCTCGTCGAGCACCTGGGCGGCGACGCCGTCGTCATCCCGAACGGCGTCGACGTCGACTTCTTCGCGCGTGCCAAGCCCAAGCCCGAGTGGCAGGGCGACACCATCGGTTTCATCGGCCGCATCGACGAACCCCGCAAGGGCCTGCCGGTGCTCATGAAGGCCCTGCCGAAGATCCTCGCCGAGCGTCCGCAGACGCGACTGCTGGTCGCCGGACGCGGCGACGAGAAGGAGGCCGTCCAGTCGCTGCCGGCCGAGATGCGCTCGAGCGTCGAGTTCCTCGGCATGATCAGCGACGAGGACAAGGCCCGCTTCCTGCGCAGCGTCGACCTCTACGTGGCCCCCAACACGGGCGGCGAGAGCTTCGGGATCATCCTGGTCGAGGCGATGTCCGCCGGAGCGCCCGTCCTCGCCGCCGATCTCGACGCGTTCGCCCAGGTCCTCGACCAGGGCGCGGCGGGTGAGCTGTTCACCAACGAGGACGCGGGTGCCCTGGCCACCGCCGCGGTGCGCCTGCTCGGCGACCCGGAGCGCCGGGCCGAACTGCGTGAGCGGGGCAGCGCCCATGTGCGGCGCTTCGACTGGTCGACGGTCGGCGCGGACATCCTGGCGGTGTACGAGACGGTGACGGACGGCGCGGCCGCGGTCGCCACCGACGAGCGCACCGGCCTGCGGGCCCGCTTCGGCCTGGCCCGGGACTGAGACACCGGGGCGGACACGAGGGCCCGGGTCACCTCGCGAACGCCTGGCCCGGGCGGAGCCCCCCGGCTCTGTGGCGGGTGCGCGGTCACCCGGGCTTCGTCGCGGGTACGCGAACAGCGAGCGGCCCGACCGGACCTCACGGGTCCCGCATCCGGGCCGACCCACCCCGGTCCCGCGCCGCGTGAACCCACCGGTCTCCTCGGCTTCACCGTGTCCGGTGGATGACGGCCGGACCGTCCCGAAGCGGAACGGCCTGCGTGCGGGACCGCCCGGATTCCCCTGCGGCTCGTGGTGCGTGTGGCCGCCGGGCTCTTCGGGGATCGGCCATCGGCTCACGGGGTGACGGCAGGTCAGGCCCGACGCGGACCCCCCTCGTGCGGGGCCGCCCGGTTCTCCGGGGCTTCGCCGTGGGCGCGGAGGCGTGGGGCCGGTCGTCCCGAGGCGGACCGCTCCCGCGCCGGGTCCATCAACGCTGCCGCTCCCGCTCCGGCTCCGGCTCCCGCGCGGGCGCCGCGAGCCGCCGATACCGGCCGGGCAACGGCCCGTGCTCGGCTCGCCCCGGCCCGGCGGGGCCTCGTGGGCGGGAAGGGCGGATTCGCATCCGCGGTGCGCTGCGGCGGGGAGACCGGAGAGGGACCCTCCCGGGGCCGCCGGGGCACCCGGGGCCCGAGGGAGCCGAACCCCCGCACCGGTAGCCTTGCCGCCCGTGACCGCAACCCTCATCTGGATCCTCGTCGGCCTCGTCGCGATCGGCCTCTACCTGAGCTGGACCGCCGGGCGGCTCGACCGCCTGCACGCCCGCATCGACGCCACCCGCGCCGGCCTCGACGCGCAGCTGCTGCGCCGGGCCTCCGTGGCCCAGGAGTTGGCCACCTCCGGTGTGCTCGACCCGGCCGCCTCGATCGTGCTCTACGAGGCGGCGCACGCGGCCCGGCAGGCCGAGGAGGAACAGCGGGAGGTGGCCGAGAGCGAACTGAGCCAGGCCCTGCGGGCCGTGTTCGGGGAGACGCAGCAGGTCGAGGCGGTCCGCGAGGTGCCCGGCGGCGAGGCGGCGGCGGGCGAACTGGCCCAGGCCGTGCGCAGGGTGCCCATGGCGCGGCGCTTCCACAACGACGCCGTACGCGCGGCCCGCGCCCTGCGCCGCCACCGCAAGGTCCGCTGGTTCCGCCTCGCGGGCCACGCCCCGTTCCCGATGGCCTTCGAGATGGACGACGAGCCCCCGACGGCCCTGGCCGACCGCCCGACGACCTGACGCGCGGGGGAGGCGGGGAGGAAAATGAGCCACCGCCTCCCCATTGGCCCTTGCAGTGGCCTGGTCGCCTCGCGTTTCCTCGGTAAGCACCAGTCCACTTTCACCGAGTGAGGTCAACCCGTGTCCAGCACGCTCTCCAACTCCGCCCAGCCCGCCGAGAACACCGCGATCGGCACAGCCCGCGTCAAGCGCGGCATGGCCGAGCAGCTCAAGGGCGGCGTGATCATGGACGTGGTCAACGCCGAGCAGGCGAAGATCGCCGAGGACGCCGGCGCCGTGGCCGTCATGGCCCTGGAGCGGGTGCCCGCCGACATCCGCAAGGACGGCGGCGTGGCCCGGATGTCGGACCCGAACATGATCGAGGAGATCATCGAAGCGGTCTCCATCCCGGTGATGGCCAAGTCCCGCATCGGCCACTTCGTCGAGGCCCAGGTCCTGCAGTCCCTCGGTGTCGACTACATCGACGAGTCCGAGGTCCTCACCCCGGCCGACGAGGTCAACCACTCCGACAAGTGGGCGTTCACCACCCCCTTCGTCTGTGGCGCCACCAACCTGGGCGAGGCCCTGCGCCGCATCGCCGAGGGCGCGGCCATGATCCGCTCCAAGGGCGAGGCCGGCACCGGCAACGTCGTCGAGGCCGTCCGTCACCTGCGCCAGATCAAGAACGAGATCGCCCGCCTGCGCGGCTACGACAACAACGAGCTCTACGCCGCCGCCAAGGAGCTGCGCGCCCCGTACGAGATCGTCAAGGAGGTCGCCGAGCTCGGCAAGCTCCCGGTCGTCCTGTTCTCCGCCGGTGGTGTCGCCACCCCCGCCGACGCGGCGCTCATGCGTCAGCTCGGCGCCGAGGGCGTCTTCGTCGGCTCCGGCATCTTCAAGTCGGGCGACCCGGCCAAGCGCGCCGCCGCCATCGTGAAGGCCACCACGTTCTTCGACGACCCGAAGATCATCGCGGACGCGTCGCGCAACCTCGGCGAGGCCATGGTCGGCATCAACTGCGACACCCTCCCCGAGACCGAGCGCTACGCCAACCGCGGCTGGTAGTCACATGACCACTCCTGTCATTGGCGTCCTGGCACTCCAGGGCGACGTACGGGAACACCTCATCGCCCTGGCCGCGGCGGACGCCGTGGCCAGGCCGGTGCGGCGTCCCGAGGAGCTCGCCGAGATCGACGGTCTGGTGATCCCGGGCGGCGAGTCCACCACGATCTCCAAGCTGGCCGTCCTCTTCGGAGTGATGGAGCCCCTTCGTGCGCGCGTCCGTGACGGCATGCCCGTCTACGGCACCTGCGCCGGAATGATCATGCTCGCCGACAAGATCCTCGACCCGCGCTCGGGCCAGGAGACGATCGGCGGCATCGACATGATCGTGCGCCGCAACGCCTTCGGACGGCAGAACGAGTCCTTCGAGGCGGCGGTCGACGTCCGGGGCGTCGAGGGCGATCCCGTGGAGGGCGTCTTCATCCGCGCCCCCTGGGTCGAGTCCGTGGGAGCCGAGGCCGAGGTGCTCGCCGAGCACGGCGGCCACATCGTCGCCGTGCGCCAGGGCAACGCGCTCGCCACGTCGTTCCACCCGGAACTGACCGGCGACCATCGCGTGCACGGTTTGTTCGTCGAGATGGTGCGCGCGAACCGGACACCGGCATCCTTGTAGGATCTGTGGGGTCTTCCCAGGCTCCGAAGCCTGGGGGAGTCCGTACAGGTTGGGTTACGCGAAGGAGACAGGCAGATGTCCGGCCACTCTAAATGGGCTACGACGAAGCACAAGAAGGCCGTGATCGACGCCAAGCGCGGCAAGCTCTTCGCGAAGATGATCAAGAACATCGAGGTCGCGGCCCGCACGGGCGGCGCCGACGTGGCCGGCAATCCGACGCTGTTCGACGCCATCCAGAAGGCCAAGAAGAGCTCGGTCCCGAACAAGAACATCGACTCGGCGGTCAAGCGCGGCGCCGGCCTCGAAGCCGGTGGCGCCGACTACGAGACGATCATGTACGAGGGTTACGGCCCGAACGGTGTCGCCGTGCTCATCGAGTGCCTCACCGACAACCGCAACCGCGCGGCCTCCGACGTGCGCGTCGCCATGACCCGCAACGGCGGGAACATGGCCGATCCCGGTTCCGTGTCGTACCTCTTCAACCGCAAGGGCGTCGTCATCGTCCCCAAGGGCGAGCTGTCCGAGGACGACGTCCTCGGTGCCGTGCTCGACGCGGGCGCGGAGGAGGTCAACGACCTCGGCGAGAGCTTCGAGGTGCTCTCCGAGGCCACCGACCTGGTCGCGGTGCGCACCGCGCTCCAGGAGGCCGGGATCGACTACGACTCCGCCGACGCCAACTTCGTCCCGACCATGCAGGTCGAGCTCGACGAGGAGGGCGCCCGGAAGATCTTCAAGCTGATCGACGCCCTGGAGGACAGTGACGACGTGCAGAACGTCTTCGCCAACTTCGACGTCAGCGACGAGGTCATGGAGAAGGTCGACGCCTGACGCCTGGCGCCTCACGCAGTGCCACGGGCCGATGGGACACACCCGTCGGCCCGTAGTCCTGTCAGTGGCACCCGATAGCCTGCACGAACCGGGGAACCCCCTGGTGATGGCGGGAAGTCGAAGGAGGGCCCGGGTGCGGGTGCTGGGTGTTGACCCCGGGTTGACCCGGTGCGGTGTCGGAGTGGTCGAGGGAGTCGCCGGCCGGCCCCTGACCATGCGCGGCGTAGGAGTCGTCCGCACCCCCGCGGACGCCGAGCTGGGCCTGCGCCTGGTCGCCATCGAGCAGGGCATCGAGCAGTGGCTCGACGAGTACGAGCCCGAACACGTCGCCGTGGAGCGGGTGTTCAGCCAGCACAACGTCCGTACGGTGATGGGCACCGCCCAGGCCAGTGCCGTCGCCATGCTCTGCGCGGCCCGGCGCGGCATCCCCGTCGCCCTGCACACCCCGAGCGAGGTCAAGGCCGCCGTCACCGGCAGCGGACGCGCGGACAAGGCCCAGGTCGGCGCGATGGTCACCCGGCTGTTGCGACTCGACGCGCCCCCCAAACCCGCCGACGCCGCCGACGCCCTCGCGCTCGCCATCTGCCACATCTGGCGCGCCCCCGCCCAGAACAGACTCCAGCAGGCGGTCGCGGAGAAGCGCCCCCACCAGGACCTCGCGCAGAACAGACTCCAGCGGGCCGTGGCGGCGCACGCCTCGAACGCCCCGCGTCAAGCCTCGAAAGGCCGTACCGCATGATCGCCTTCGTCAGCGGCCCGGTCGCCGCCCTCGCCCCCGACTCCGCCGTGGTCGAGGTCGGTGGCATCGGCATCGCCGTCCAGTGCTCGCCGGGCACGCTCTCCGGACTCCGCACGGGCCAGCACGCCAAACTCGCCACCTCCCTCGTCGTCCGCGAGGACTCCCTCACCCTGTACGGCTTCGCCGACGACGACGAGCGCCAGGTCTTCGAGCTGCTCCAGACCGCGAGCGGAGTCGGTCCGCGCCTCGCCCAGGCGATGCTCGCCGTGCACACCCCCGACGCGCTGCGCCGCGCCGTGGCCGGCGGCGACGAGAAGGCGCTCATCGCCGTCCCCGGCATCGGCAAGAAGGGCGCCCAGAAGCTCCTGCTCGATCTCAAGGGCCGGCTCGGCGAGCCCGTCGGCCCCGGCGGCCCGGCCGTCGGGGCGCCGGTCGCCGCGGGCTGGCGCGAACAGCTGCACGCCGCGCTCATCGGCCTCGGGTACGCGACCCGCGAGGCCGACGAGGCCGTGTCCGCCGTCGCCCCGCAGGCCGAGGCCGCCGAGGGAACCCCGCAGATCGGCCTGCTGCTGCGGGCCGCCCTGCAGACCCTGAACCGAGCACGCTGACCGACGGCCCCGGCACCCGGGCCGAGCCCGCGCCCCGGGGCGACGCCCGGCCGCCGGCCCACCGGCCGCCCCACCACGACGAGACCGCGAGGCACCACCGATGAACTGGGACGACACGACCGACGACTCCGCCGAGCGGCTGGTGGGATCTGTCGCCGAGCGCGAGGAGCAGGCCGTCGAGGCCGCCCTGCGCCCCAAGGACCTGGGCGAGTTCATCGGCCAGGAGAAGGTCCGCGAGCAGCTCGACCTGGTCCTGCGGGCGGCCCGCGCGCGAGGCGCCACCGCCGACCACGTGCTCCTCTCCGGTGCCCCCGGCCTCGGCAAGACCACCCTCTCCATGATCATCGCGGCGGAGATGGGCGCCCCCATCCGGATCACCAGCGGGCCCGCCATCCAGCACGCCGGAGACCTCGCCGCGATCCTCTCCTCCCTCCAGGAGGGCGAGGTCCTGTTCCTCGACGAGATCCACCGCATGTCCCGGCCCGCCGAGGAGATGCTCTACATGGCGATGGAGGACTTCCGCGTCGACGTCATCGTCGGCAAGGGCCCCGGCGCCACCGCCATCCCGCTGGAGCTGCCCCCGTTCACCCTGGTCGGTGCCACCACGCGCGCGGGACTGCTGCCGCCGCCGCTGCGCGACCGCTTCGGCTTCACCGCGCACATGGAGTTCTACGAGCCGGCCGAGCTGGAGCGGGTCGTCCACCGCTCCGCCGGCCTCCTGGACGTCGAGATCGACACCGCGGGCGCCGCCGAGATCGCCGGCCGCTCCCGCGGCACGCCCCGCATCGCCAACCGTCTGCTGCGCCGGGTGCGCGACTACGCGCAGGTCAGGGCCGACGGCATCGTCAGCCGGGAGATCGCAGGCGCGGCGCTGAAGGTCTACGAGGTCGACGCGCGGGGTCTGGACCGCCTCGACCGCGGGGTCCTGGAGGCGCTGATCAAGCTTTTCGGCGGCGGCCCTGTCGGATTGTCCACACTCGCTGTCGCTGTGGGGGAGGAGCGTGAGACGGTGGAGGAGGTCGCCGAGCCCTTCCTCGTCAGAGAGGGGCTCCTCGCCCGCACTCCCCGTGGCCGGGTGGCTACACCCGCGGCATGGGCACATCTCGGCCTCACGCCGCCGAGCCGCTCAGCAGGCGGAAACGGACAACAGGACCTGTTCGGGGCGTGACGGCGCGCGGAGGTACCGGGGCAGGAACCCCGGTGCCATGCTGAGCGTTGTTCCCTGAGCGCGGACTCGCTTAGACTCCGCCGATGCCGCCCCTGTCGACGGCATACATACCCCCATCCAGCAGGCCGCTCACCTTTGCGGTCGAAGAAGGAAGTTCCGACCCGTGAGTCTCGTGACCCTCCTCCCGTTCATCGTGCTCATCGGGGCCATGTTCCTGATGACCCGGTCGGCCAAGAAGAAGCAGCAGCAGGCGGCTTCCATGCGCAACGAGCTGCAGCCCGGCTCCGGCGTGCGCACGATCGGTGGTATGTACGCCACAGTCAAGGAGGTCAACGAGGACACGGTTCTCCTTGACGCCGCTCCGGGTGTGGACCTGCTCTTCGCGAAGAATGCGATCGGTGCCGTCCTCACGGACGACGAGTACAACCGCATCGTCCACGGCATCGAGCACGACCTGAAGGCCGACGGCTCCGTCGTGCCGGACGACGCCTCCTCCCTCACCGAGACCGACGAGCCCGCCGCCGACGCCTCTTCCGACGCCTCCGACGACAAGCCCCTCGACCTCGGCAAGAAGGACGTGGCGGTCAAGCCCGCCGACGAGGCCGACGAGGTGAAGGCCGACCAGGCCGTCGACGTCACGGAGCCGAAGAAGACCGACGGCGAGGCCGACGCGAAGTAGTCACGACCCGGGAGCGCGGCGCGATCCGCGCCGACACCTCCCGGGACGTGCTGTTCTCGCACGGAGTCCCGACACCATGGCATGGCCGTTTGCGCGCTCACCCGGCGCGGGGCGGCCCGAGAGGGAGTACGAGAAGGTGGCAGCACCGAAGAAGGGCCGGAACGCGAGCGCCCAGAGCAGGCCGGGGCGCTCGCTGGCCCTGATCCTGATCGCCATCGCGGCGCTCACCGGAGGGATGTTCGCCTCCGGCAACACCACTCCGCGTCTCGGCATCGATCTCGCCGGCGGCACGAGCATCACGCTCACGGCGAAGAACGAGCCGGGCCAGCCCAACGCGATCAACAAGACCAACATGGACACCGCGGTCGACATCATGAACCGCCGTGTCAACGGTCTCGGTGTCTCCGAGGCCGAGGTTCAGACCCAGGGTGCCGACAACATCATTGTCAACATCCCCAAGGGCACGAACTCCAAGCAGGCCCGCGAGCAGGTCGGCACCACCGCCAAGCTCTACTTCCGTCCCGTGCTGACCACCGAGGTCTCCGGGGCCGACGCGTCGGCCAGCCCGTCGCCGGGCGCCTCCGACAAGGCCACGGACAAGGCCACGGACAAGGCGACCGACAAGGCGACCTCGTCCTCCTCGGCCACCGCGACGCCGTCGGCCACCGCCACCTCCCAGGGCCGTGCCGTCACCGACGCCCTGAAGGCCGGCTCCTCGCCGTCGGCGAGCAGCTCCGCGAGCTCCTCGGCCTCCTCCAGCGCCTCGCCCTCCGCGAGCGCCAGCGTGGACCCCGCGACCGCCAAGCTGCAGGCCGACTACGCCGCCCTCGACTGCTCCGACCCGGCCGCCCGCGCCAAGGCCGGACTGGGCGTCAAGCCGACCGACCCGACGCTGGCCTGTGGCAAGAACTCCTCGGGCCAGTGGCAGAAGTACGTGCTCGGCGCGGCCGAGGTGTCCGGTACGGACATCAAGAAGGCCGCCGCGGAGTTCGACACGCAGGGCGCATCGGGCTGGAAGGTCACGATGCAGTTCACCGGCAGTGGCTCCGAGAAGTTCGCCGCCATCACCGGCAAGCTCGCCAAGAACCAGTCGCCGCAGAACCAGTTCGCGATCGTCCTCGACAACGAGGTCGTCTCCGACCCGTTCGTCAGCCAGGCGCTGACCGGCGGCAACGCGGAGATCTCCGGCAACTTCACCCAGACCGAGGCGCAGGACCTCTCCAACATGCTGAAGTACGGCGCTCTGCCGCTCAGCTTCAAGGAGTCCAGCGTCACCACGGTGACCGCCGCGCTCGGTGGCGAGCAGCTGCAGGCCGGTCTGATCGCGGGCGCCATCGGCCTCGGCCTGGTCATCATCTACCTGGTGGTCTACTACCGGGGCCTGTCGCTCGTCGCCATCGCCTCCCTGCTGGTCTCCGCCGCCCTCACGTACGTGCTCATGGCGCTGCTCGGCCCGGCCATCGGCTTCGCGCTGAACCTGCCGGCCGTCTGTGGAGCGATCGTCGCGATCGGTATCACGGCGGACTCGTTCATCGTGTTCTTCGAACGCATCCGGGACGAGATCCGGGAGGGCCGCACCCTGCGCCCCTCCGTCGAGCGTGCCTGGCCGCGCGCCCGGCGCACCATCCTGGTCTCCGACTTCGTGTCCTTCCTCGCCGCCGCGGTGCTCTTCATCGTCACCGTCGGCAAGGTCCAGGGCTTCGCGTTCACCCTCGGTCTGACCACGGTGCTCGACGTCGTCGTCGTGTTCTTCTTCACGAAGCCGCTGATGACGATCCTCGCCCGCAAGGACTTCTTCGCGAACGGCCACAAGTGGTCCGGTCTCGACCCGAAGCGACTGGGCGCCAAGCCGCCGCTGCGCCGCACCCGTCGCGCGTCCGCCCCCGTCGACACGAAGGAGGCGTGAGATGTCGAAACTCGGCACCCTCGGCGCCCGGCTCCACCGCGGTGAGATCGGCTACGACTTCGTCGGCAAGCGCAAGATCTGGTACGGCATCTCGATCCTGATCACCATCACGGCCATCCTCGGCCTGACGGTGCGGGGCCTGAACATGGGCATCGAGTTCCAGGGCGGCGCCGTCTTCACCACCGAGAAGACCAGTGTCTCGGTGAGCCAGGCGGAGACGTTCGCGGAAGAGGCCTCGGGCCACGACGCGGTCGTCCAGAAGCTGGGCAACGGCGGACTGCGCGTTCAGATCGCCAGCATCGACACCGCCAAGTCGGACGAGATCAAGGAAAAGCTCGCCGCGGACCTGAAGGTCGACTCGGAGAAGATCAACGCCGACCTCGTCGGCCCCAGCTGGGGTGACCAGGTCGCCAACAAGGCCTGGCAGGGTCTGGCGATCTTCATGGTCCTCGTGGTGATCTACCTGGCCATCGCCTTCGAGTGGCGCATGGCCATCGCGGCCCTGGTCGCGTTGATCCACGACATCACCATCACGGTCGGCATCTACGCCCTGGTCGGCTTCGAGGTCACCCCGGGCACCGTGATCGGTCTGCTCACGATCCTCGGTTACTCGCTCTACGACACGGTCGTCGTCTTCGACAGCCTCAAGGAGCAGACCAAGGACATCACCAAGCAGACCCGCTGGACCTACAGCGACGTCGCCGACCGGTCCATCAACGGCACCCTGGTGCGTTCCATCAACACCACGGTGGTCGCGCTGCTGCCCGTCGCGGGCCTGCTGTTCATCGGTGGCGGTGTGCTCGGCGCGGGCATGCTCAACGACATCTCGCTGTCGCTGTTCGTCGGTCTCGCGGCCGGCGCGTACTCCTCGATCTTCATCGCCACGCCGCTCGTCGCCGACCTCAAGGAGAGCGAGCCGCAGATGAAGGCCCTGCGCAAGCGGGTCCTCGCCAAGCGGGCCCAGTCGGCCGCCAAGGGCGAGTCCCTGGAGCCGCAGGTCGCCGAGGGCGCGTACTACGACGACGAGGACCCGGAGGACGTCGCCCCCGCGGTCGTCGGCCCCCGCAACCAGCCCGCGTCCCGCACCCGCGGTCGCGGCCGGCCCTCGGGCAAGCGCCGATGACCGGTATCGAGGAGCTCCTGTCCAGCCGTATCCGTGACGTGGCCGACTACCCGGAGCCGGGGGTGATGTTCAAGGACATCACCCCGCTCCTGGCCGACCCGGCCGCCTTCGGCGCGCTGACCGGCGCGCTCGCGGACATCGCGGTGCGGACCGGAGCCACCAAGATCGTCGGTCTGGAGGCCCGTGGCTTCATCCTCGGAGCCCCGGTCGCGGTGCACGCGGGGCTCGGCTTCATCCCCGTCCGCAAGGCGGGCAAGCTCCCCGGAGCGACCCTGTCGCAGGCGTACGACCTGGAGTACGGCTCCGCCGAGATCGAGGTGCACGCCGAGGACCTGAGCGCGGGAGACCGGGTGCTGGTCGTCGACGACGTCCTCGCCACGGGCGGCACCGCCGAGGCCTCGCTCCAGCTCATCCGCAGAGCGGGCGCCCAGGTCGCGGGCGTCGCCGTGCTGATGGAGCTCGGCTTCCTGGGCGGCCGCGGCCGCCTGGAGCCGGCCCTGGACGGAGCTCCCCTGGAGGCGCTCCTCACGATCTGAGGCCCTGTGCGCCCCTTCCGGGAGGACATATCCCGGGAGGCGCCCCGGAAAGGCCTGAGGCACCCGTAGGACACCGTGGAGGCGGGCCCGGAGGAATCCGGTGCCCGCCTCTGGCGTTGTCGCCGTGGGAGGCCGTCGCGGACGGCCGACCGCGAGTCCGGCGCCCGGGATCGCTACCATGGGGTTTCCGGAGCCTGACCGGGGGACCCGGATCGCGCACGAGGAGTCCTCTTGCCAGACGAGGCCCAGCCACTCGCCCCCAGTGCTGAACGCCTGGGGGGAACCGCCCCCACCAAGCCCGAGCCCGCCTCGGGCCCCGCGGAGACGCCCGCCGGGAAGACCGCGAGCGGGCCGGTCGAGCACGCCCAGTCGGCGCCCGACGACGCGGCTGCCGAGCAGCCACGCCCCAAGCCGGCCTCTCCCGAGCGCCCCGCGGCCACCCCGGCGGTCCGTCCCGCGCCGGGTCAGCCCGCGCGCTCCGGTGGCTCCTCCAACCGCGTCCGTGCCCGCCTCGCGCGCCTCGGCGTCCAGCGCTCGAACCCGTACAACCCGGTCCTGGAGCCGCTGCTGCGGATAGTGCGCAGCAACGACCCGAAGATCGAGACGGCGACGCTGCGGCAGATCGAGAAGGCGTACCAGGTCGCCGAGCGCTGGCACCGCGGCCAGAAGCGCAAGAGCGGCGACCCGTACATCACGCACCCGCTCGCCGTCACCACCATCCTCGCCGAGCTGGGCATGGACCCGGCGACGCTCATGGCCGGTCTCCTGCACGACACGGTCGAGGACACCGAGTACGGCTTGGACACCCTGCGCCGCGACTTCGGCGAGCAGGTGGGCCTGCTCGTCGACGGCGTCACCAAGCTGGACAAGGTCAAGTTCGGCGAGGCCGCCCAGGCCGAGACCGTGCGCAAGATGGTCGTCGCCATGGCCAAGGACCCCCGCGTCCTGGTCATCAAGCTCGCCGACCGTCTGCACAACATGCGCACCATGCGCTACCTCAAGCGCGAGAAGCAGGAGAAGAAGGCGCGCGAGACCCTGGAGATCTACGCGCCGCTCGCCCACCGCCTGGGCATGAACACCATCAAGTGGGAGCTGGAGGACCTCGCCTTCGCGATCCTCTACCCCAAGATGTACGACGAGATCGTCCGGCTGGTCGCCGAACGTGCCCCCAAGCGCGACGAGTACCTCGCCATAGTGACCGACGAGGTTCAGTCCGACCTGCGCGCCGCCCGCATCAAGGCGACCGTCACCGGACGGCCGAAGCACTACTACAGCGTCTACCAGAAGATGATCGTCCGCGGCCGTGACTTCGCGGAGATCTACGACCTGGTGGGCATCCGCGTCCTCGTGGACACCGTCCGCGACTGCTACGCGGCGCTCGGCACCGTCCACGCGCGATGGAACCCGGTCCCCGGCCGGTTCAAGGACTACATCGCGATGCCGAAGTTCAACATGTACCAGTCGTTGCACACGACGGTCATCGGTCCCAACGGCAAGCCCGTCGAACTCCAGATCCGGACGTTCGACATGCACCGCCGCGCCGAGTACGGCATCGCCGCGCACTGGAAGTACAAGCAGGAGACCGTCGCCGGCTCCTCCAAGATCCGCACCGACGTGCCCCGGGCGGCCAAGGGCAGCGCGGGCCAGGACACCGTCAACGACATGGCCTGGCTGCGCCAGTTGCTCGACTGGCAGAAGGAGACCGAGGACCCCAGCGAGTTCCTGGAGTCCCTGCGCTTCGACCTGTCGCGCAACGAGGTCTTCGTCTTCACGCCCAAGGGCGACGTCATAGCGCTGCCGGCCGGCGCGACCTCGGTGGACTTCGCGTACGCGGTCCACACGGAGGTCGGCCACCGGACGATAGGAGCACGGGTCAACGGCCGCCTCGTGCCGCTGGAATCCACTCTCGACAACGGTGACCTGGTGGAGGTCTTCACCTCCAAGGCGGCCGGCGCGGGCCCTTCCCGCGACTGGCTCGGCTTCGTCAAGTCGCCTCGCGCCCGCAACAAGATCCGCGCCTGGTTCTCGAAGGAACGCCGTGACGAGGCGATCGAGCACGGCAAGGACGCCATCGCCCGCGCGATGCGCAAGCAGAACCTGCCGATCCAGCGCATCCTCACCGGCGACTCCCTGGTCACCCTCGCGCACGAGATGCGCTACCCCGACATCTCGTCCCTGTACGCGGCGATCGGCGAGGGCCATGTCACCGCCCAGAGCGTCGTCCAGAAGCTCGTCCAGGCGCTCGGCGGCGAGGAGGCTGCCACCGAGGAGATCGACGACTCGGTACCCAACGCGCGGGGCCGCGGCCGCAAGCGGCGCAGCAGCAACGACCCCGGTGTGGTCGTCAAGGGCGTCGACGACGTGTGGGTCAAGCTCGCGCGCTGCTGCACGCCGGTGCCGGGCGACCCGATCATCGGGTTCGTCACCCGCGGCAGCGGCGTGTCGGTGCACCGCAGCGACTGCGTCAACGTGGACTCGCTGTCGCGCGAGCCCGAACGCATCCTCGAGGTCGAGTGGGCCCCCACCCAGTCCTCGGTCTTCCTGGTCGCCATACAGGTCGAGGCGCTGGACCGGTCCCGTCTCCTGTCGGACGTCACGCGCGTCCTGTCCGACCAGCACGTCAACATCCTGTCCGCGGCCGTCCAGACCTCACGGGACCGGGTCGCCACCTCCCGCTTCACCTTCGAGATGGGCGACCCGAAGCACCTGGGGCACGTCCTGAAGGCCGTACGGGGCGTGGAGGGCGTGTACGACGTGTACCGCGTGACGTCGGCCCGCAGACCCTCCGAGGCCTGACGGCCGACGGTGCCCGGCCGCGTCGGCCGGGCACCGCGCCGCACGAACCGGCCGGGCCCGCCCGGCAGCACGCGTCCCGCAGCACGAGGAGGGCCCCCGTACGAACCGTACGGGGGCCCTCCTCGTGCTGCCGGGTGTATCGCCGGGATCAGCCGCCGAACTCCTGAAGACCCTTCAGGGCCTGGTCCAGCAGCGCCTGACGGCCGTCCAGCTCCCGCTGGAGCTTGTCGGCCTTCGAGGTGTTGCCCGCGGAGCGCGCCGCCTCGATCTGGCCCTGGAGCTTGTCCACGGCGGCCTGCAGCTGACCGGTCAGACCCTCGGCACGCGCGCGTGCCTCCGGGTTCGTCCGGCGCCACTCGGTCTCCTCGGACTCCTGGAGAGCCCGCTCCACCGCGTGCATCCGGCCCTCGACCTTGGGACGGGCGTCACGCGGCACGTGCCCGATGGCCTCCCAACGCTCGTTGAGGGCACGGAACGCCGCGCGGGCCGTCTTCAGATCCTGCACCGGGACGAGCTTCTCGGCCTCCTCGGCCAGCTCCTCCTTGAGCTTCAGGTTCTCCGACTGCTCCGCGTCACGCTCGGCGAAGACCGAACCGCGCGCCGCGAAGAACACGTCCTGGGCGCCGCGGAAGCGGTTCCACAGGTCGTCCTCGTGCTCGCGCTGGGCGCGGCCCGCGGCCTTCCAGTCCGCCATCAGCTCGCGATAGCGGGCCGCCGTCGGACCCCAGTCCGTCGAGCCGGACAGCGACTCGGCCTCGGCTACCAGCTTCTCCTTGACCTTGCGGGCGTCCTCGCGCTGCGCGTCCAGCGAGGCGAAGTGCGCCTTGCGCCGCTTGGAGAACGCCGAGCGGGCGTGCGAGAAGCGGTGCCACAGCTCGTCGTCCGACTTGCGGTCGAGTCGCGGCAGCCCCTTCCACGTGTCCACCAGGGCGCGCAGCCGCTCCCCGGCGGCCCGCCACTGGTCGCTCTGCGCCAGCTCCTCGGCCTCGACGACCAGCGCCTCCTTGGCGTGCCGCGCCTCGTCGGACTGCTTGGCCCGCTGGACCTTGCGCTCCTCACGGCGCGCGTCGACCGTCTCCACGAGCTTGTCCAGCCGCACCTTCAGGGCGGCCAGATCGCCGACCGCGTGGTGGGCGTCCACCTGCTCGCGGATGTGATCGATGGCGGTCTGGGCGTCCTTCGCCGACAGGTCGGTGGTCTTCACCCGCTTCTCGAGGAGGCCGATCTCGACAACCAGGCCTTCGTACTTGCGCTCGAAGTAGGCCAGCGCCTCATCAGGCGTACCGGCCTGCCAGGAACCGACGACCTGCTCGCCGTCGGCCGTACGCACGTACACGGTCCCCGTCTCATCGACGCGGCCCCACGGGTCGCTGCTCACAGCGCCTCCTCCACATGATGCCTGTGAGGGGCGTCAGCGCCCCCTGGCATCGTCCACAGTTTCGTCACGGCCAACATAGGCGACCGCCGGGGCGGCTGTCCGCATCCCGCGCGACCGAAGTTCCGCAGTTGAGGGGTCAGGATTTCGTGACCGTCGCCTTGTTGACCACAACGGTCGCGTTCGGCGCGGTGTTGCCGGTCGTCGGGTCGGCGGCCTGCGCACCGGCGGCGGCGATCTTCGTCAGGACCTTCATGCCCGCGTCGGACAACGTGCCGAACGGCGTGTAGTCGGGCGGGAGCTGACTGTCCTTGTAGACGAGGAAGAACTGGCTGCCGCCGGTGTCGCGGCCCTTCTGCGTCTGCGGGTTGTACTGGTTGGCCATCGCGACCGTGCCCGCCGGGTAGGTGTTGCCCTTCAGGACCTTGTCCTTCAGGTTCTCGTCCGGAATCGTGTAGCCGGGACCACCCGCGCCGGTGCCCTGAGGGTCACCGCACTGCAGCACGTAGATGCCCTCGGGGGTGAGCCGGTGGCACTTGGTGTGGTCGAAGTAGCCCTTGCCGGCGAGGAACGCGAACGAGTTCACCGTGTGCGGGGCGGCGGACGCCTTGAGGGCGATGTCGATGTCGCCGCAGGTCGTCGCCATCTTCATGGTGTAGGCGGCGGCCTTGTCGATGGTGACCGCCGGCTCCTTCTTCCACGTGAGCGGCTTCACCTTGCCCTCTGCGGGCTTCTCGCACGGATCGGGCGCCTTGCTCGTCGGCGTCGCGCTGGGCGTCGCCTCCGCGCCCGCGTTGGTCTTCTTGTCGTCGCTCTTGAAGACCCCGGTCGCGTACGCCGTCGCGCCGCCCGCGACGACCACGCCGACGACCGCCGCGATCACCGCGTTGCGTGTATGGGTCCTCCGTCGAGCGGATGTGCGGCGCTGCTGCTGTCGCAAGAACTTCTCCCGGGCGAGCTGACGCCGCCGCTGTTCCTGGCTGACCACCGGGTTTCTCCTCGTGCGTCTCGTACGTCGAGTGGGACGCGTGCGTCGCCTGAGCCGACCGCCTGCGTGTGCCCCGTACCGTATATGGGTTCGCTGAGGAATCGGCAGCGCCGGTAGGCTCTGATCCACAGCCACCCGCCCGTACGACGCCAGCGCGTACGCCACCACGAAGGACGATCGTGCTCATTGCCGGGTTCCCCGCCGGGGCCTGGGGGACCAACTGTTACCTGGTCGCCCCCGCCGCGGGTGAGGAGTGCGTGATCATCGACCCGGGCCATCAGGCCGCCCAGGGAGTCGAGGAAGCACTCAAGAAGCATCGGCTCAAGCCCGTCGCGGTCATCCTCACCCATGGCCACATCGACCATGTCGCCTCGGTGGTCCCGGTGTGCGGAGCGCACGACGTGCCCGCCTGGATCCACCCCGAGGACCGGTACATGATGAGCGACCCCGAGCGGGCGCTCGGCCGGTCCATCGGCATGCCGCTGATGGGCGAACTGACCGTGGGGGAGCCCGACGACGTACGGACGCTGACCGACGGCACGGAATTGAAGCTGGCGGGTCTCGACCTGTCCGTCGCGCACGCGCCGGGCCATACGAAGGGGTCGGTGACCTTTCAGATGCCCGAGAGCGCGGACATCCCGTCCGTGTTCTTCTCCGGGGATCTGCTCTTCGCCGGCTCCATCGGACGCACCGACCTGCCGGGCGGCGACATGGACGAGATGCTCGACTCGCTGGGCCGTGTGTGCCTGCCGCTCGACGACTCGACCGTGGTGCTGTCCGGCCACGGCGCCCAGACGACCATCGGCCAGGAGCGCGCCACCAACCCGTATCTGCGGCAGGTGGCGGCGAGCCGCCAAGAACGCGGGGCGGACCCGACCTCCGCTCCTCGACGAGGAATGTGACGAGACTTCCGTGAGCACCTTCAAGGCCCCCAAGGGCACGTACGACCTGATTCCGCCGGACAGCGCCAAGTACCTCGCGGTCCGCGAGGCGATCGCCGCTCCGCTGCGCAACTCCGGCTACGGCTACATCGAGACGCCCGGCTTCGAGAACGTCGAGCTGTTCGCGCGCGGTGTCGGTGAGTCCACCGACATCGTGACCAAGGAGATGTACGCCTTCGAGACCAAGGGCGGCGACAGGCTCGCCCTGCGCCCCGAGGGCACCGCCTCCGTGCTGCGCGCGGCTCTGGAGGCCAACCTGCACAAGCTGGGCAACCTCCCCGTCAAGCTCTGGTACTCGGGCTCGTACTACCGCTACGAGCGCCCCCAGAAGGGCCGTTACCGCCACTTCTCCCAGGTGGGCGCCGAGGCGATCGGAGCCGAGGACCCGGCGCTCGACGCCGAGCTGATCATCCTGGCCGACCAGGCGTACCGCTCGCTGGGCCTGCGGAACTTCCGCATCCTGCTGAACAGCCTGGGCGACAAGGAGTGCCGCCCGGTGTACCGGGAAGCGCTCCAGAACTTCCTGCGGGGCCTGGACCTCGACGAGGAGACGCTGCGCCGCGCGGAGATCAACCCGCTGCGCGTCCTCGACGACAAGCGCGAGGACGTCCAGAAGCAGCTGGGCGGGGCGCCGTCGCTGCGCGACTACCTCTGCGACGCCTGCAAGGCGTACCACGAGGAGGTGCGCGACCTGATCACGGCCGCGGGCGTCTCCTTCGAGGACGACCCGAAGCTGGTGCGCGGCCTGGACTACTACACGCGCACCACGTTCGAGTTCGTGCACGACGGTCTCGGCTCGCAGTCCGCGGTGGGCGGCGGTGGCCGCTACGACGGGCTGTCCGAGATGATCGGCGGCCCCGCGCTGCCGTCCGTCGGCTGGGCGCTGGGTGTCGACCGTACGGTGCTGGCGCTGGAGGCGGAGGGTGTGGAGCTCGAAATCCCCTCGGCCACCAGCGTGTTCGCGGTGCCGCTCGGGGAGGAGGCCCGCCGGACGCTGTTCGGCGTGGTCACCGAACTGCGCAGGGCCGGTGTCGCCGCCGACTTCTCGTACGGCGCGAAGGGGCTCAAGGGCGCGATGAAGAACGCGAACCGCAGCGGGGCCCGCTTCACCGTCGTCGCCGGTGAGCGCGACCTCGCCGAGGGCGTCGTGCAGCTCAAGGACATGGAGTCCGGGGAGCAGACGGCGGTCGCCGTCGGCGAGATCGTGGCCGAGCTGCGGTCCCGCCTGGGCTGAGCGGGCACCTCGCCCGGACCCCGGTCCGTGAATGCCGGTGGGACTGAGGGATCTGAGTCCCACCGGCGCCAGGAAGCCCACCGGCGCCAGGAAGCCCACCGGCGCCGGGAAGCCCACCGGCGCCAGGCAACCGGCAGGCCGTGGGGCGGGGCCCTATTCGAGGAAGCCGAAGCGCATGGCGCTCGTCACGGCGGCCGTCCGGTCGTCGACCCCCAGCTTCCCGAAGGCCCGCAGCAGATGGGTCTTCACGGTGGACTCGCCGATGAACAGCCGGCGTCCGATCTCCGCGTTCGTACAGCCCTCGGCCACCAGGCGCAGCACCGCGGTCTCCCGCTCGGACAGGCGGGGCCGTTCCGGCCTGGTGCGGAGCTGGTCGACCAGCCGGGCGGCGACGGACGGGGCCAGAACCGTCTCGCCCCGCGCCGCGGCCCGTACGGCGTCCGCCAGTTCGGCGCGCGGCAGGTCCTTCAGCAGATACCCCGCCGCCCCGGCCTCCACCGCCCGCAGGATGTCCCGGTCCGTCTCGTAGGTCGTCAGCACGATGATCCGGCAGGGCAGCCCGGCCCGCGTCATCCGCGCGATCGCGTCGACGCCCCCTCCCTCGGGCATCCGCAGGTCCATGAGCACGATGTCGGGCCGGAGTTCGGCGGCCAGCGCCTCCGCCCGTGGACCGCTGGACGCGTCGGCGACCACCTCGAGATCGGGCTCGGCGCTGAGCATCGCCCGCAGCCCTTCGCGGACGACGGGATGGTCGTCGGCGAGGATGATCCTGATCACACGTCACTCCCGGGAACGGGCAGACACACGGTGACGGTCGTGCCGTCGCCCGGCGCACTGCGGATCACAGCGGTACCGCCCGCCTCGGCGGCCCGCGCGCGGAGCCCGGTGAGCCCGTATCCGGCGGTCGGCAGGGCGGGGTCGAACCCGCGGCCGTCGTCGCGTACGGCCAGGGTCAGCGAGTCTGCGGTGTAGGCCAGGGTGACCGCGACGTCGGGTGAACTCCCGGCGTGCTTGCGGGTGTTGGCCAGTGCCTCCTGGCAGGAACGGAGGATCACCACCTCGGAGGCCGCGGGCAGTGGGCGTACCCGGCCCCGGATGTCGACCTCCGCGTCATGGCGGGCGGCCAGCCGGCGCAGCGCGTCGGGCAGCGTGGCGCCGTCCAGGTCGGCGGGCGCGCCCCCGGTGACCAGGGCCCGCGCCTCGGCGAGGTTCTGCCGGGCGGTCGCCTCCATCAGGGCCAGATGGCGGCGGGCCCGCGAGGGATCGTGGTCGAGTTCGGCCTCGACGGCCTGGACCAGCATCAGCAGGCTGGTGAAGCCCTGGGCGAGCGTGTCGTGGATCTCCCGGGAGAACCGTTCGCGCTCGGCCAGCGCCCCGTGCGCGGCCGAGAGCCGGGCGACCTCGTGCCGGCTGGCGTCCAACTCGGTGATCAGCGCGGCCCGTTCCCGACTCTGCTCCATGACGCGGATGATCCAGCTGCCCATGGCCGTCGAGAACACGAGCGTGACCACGGCGAAGACCGAGTTGAAGAAGAGGTCCTGGCCCTCGGGGCGCCACAGCAGGGCCCAGCCCCCCACCGGCGCGATGTTGACGACGGTCGTGGCCGTCAGGGCACGGCGCAGCCGCAGCGCCATGAAGCACTGGGGGATGAGCGCGAAGGTCATCAGGCGGGTCTCGCCGACCAGCACCCCGGGAGGCAGGAACAGCAGGACCGCGCCCGCGATGTAGCCGAGGGCCCGTCGCCCATCGGGCTCGCCGGACGTGAGGACGGGGCGTCCGACCAGCAGGTACCAGGGGATCAGCAGCAGGAGCAGCCCGCCGGCCGCGAGACGGACGTGCCACCCCGGGTGGGCCGTGCCGAGCACGAACACCAGGGTGGCCACCCACACGATCGCGAAGTACGAGTCCCAGAGCCGGAAGGAGAGTTCCCAGGTGTTCGAGGCGCGGGCCCCGCCAGGCGCCGGATCGGTTCGGGCTCCCTCCGGAACGGGCCCTGTTCGCGCTTCGTCCGGCACCGGACCCGGCCGTGCCCCGCCCGGCGCGGGACGCACGGGAGCCCCGTCCGGCGCCGGTGCGGGACGAGTCCCCTCCGGCACCGGTCCGGGGCACGCGGCCGGAGTTCTCATCCGTCGCGCCGGCTCTTCCAGCGGAAGGTCAGCAGACACAGCAGCAATCCTCCGACGCACCAGGCTCCGAGCACCAGGGCGACCCGTCCGAACTCCCAGTCGCCCGCCTGCTCCAGGACCCTGGCCGAGTCGGGCAGGAACACCCCGCGCAGCCCCTGGCACATCCATTTGAGGGGGAACAGGGCGCCGATGTTCAGCATCCAGTCCGGGATGGTGTCGACGCTGATGTAGACGCCGGAGATGAACTGGAGGACCAGGAAGGGCAGGACGACCACCGACGAGGCGCTCTTGCCCGACTTCGGGACCGAACTGATCGCGATGCCGAGCAGGGCGCAGGCCGTCAGGCCCAGGATGAAGATCCAGCCGAAATCCGCCCACTTGCCGGGGTCCGAGGGCAGGTCGACGTCGTACAGCGTGGTGCCGACGCCGAGCAGGATCGCCGTCTCCAGGGCGCCGGTCACCAGGACCAGCCATATCTTCCCGAAGAAGTACGCGGCCGGCGGCATCGGTGTGCCGCGCAGCCGGCGCAGCACCTTCTCGTCCCGTTCGATCGCGATCGAGATGCCGAGGGACTGGAAGCTGGTCGACATGATGCCCGCGGCCATCATCGCCGGGACGTACAGCTGGGAGGCGGTGATGCCCGCGCCCTCCACGTCGTCGCTGAAGATCGACGCGAACAGGAACAGGAACACCACCGGGAAGGCGAAGGTGAACACCACCTGGTCGCGCTGCCGGAAGAACTGCCTGATCTCCAGAGCCCCGCGCCGCAGCCCCAGCCCCCAGACGCCGGGCAGCCCCTCGCTCGTGGTCCCCGTGCGCGGGCGCACCTCGGTCGTGGTCATCGCGCGTCCTCCAGGCCGGTCAGTCGCAGATAGACGTCTTCCAGGGTCGGGCGGCTCACCCTGAGCCCGGGGATCTCCCCGTCGAAGCGGTGGATCAGCTCGCCGACGGTCCGGGTGGGCGTCTGCGTGCGCTCGCTGCGCGGGCTGCCGTCGGACTCGGTCCATTCGACGGTGGCCTCGGTACCGAAGCGCTCGCGCAGCGCGGCCGGTTCGCCCTCGGCGACGACCCGGCCCCGCGAGATGACGGCCAGCCGGTTCGCGAGGGCCTCCGCCTCCTCCAGGTAGTGCGTGGTCAGGAGGATGGTCGTGCCCTCGTCGGCCAGCCTGCGGATCAGCTCCCAGAACTGCCGTCGCGCCGCCGGGTCGAATCCCGTGGTCGGTTCGTCCAGGAGCAGCAGTTCGGGGCCGCCGATGACACCGAGGGCCACGTCGAGCCGCCGTCGCTGACCGCCCGACAGGGACTTGATCCTGCTGCCCGCCTTCTCCTCCAGGCCGACCAGGCCGATGACTTCCCCGGGATCACGGGGATTCGGGTAATAGCGGGCGAAATGCCGCACTGTCTCGTCCACCGTCAACTCGGCGGGCGCGGATTCGTCCTGCCAGACGATTCCGACCCGTGAGCGCCACGCGCGCGTGGCCGTCGCCGGGTCCGAGCCGAGCACCGAGACCTCGCCCGCGTCCCGCCGGCGGTTGCCCTGGAGGATCTCCACGGTGGTGCTCTTGCCCGCGCCGTTGGGTCCGAGCAGGCCGAACACCTCGCCCTTCCGGATGCCGAGATCGATGCCGTCCACGGCGGTCACGTCCCCGTACTGCTTGCGCAGCCCCCGTACGTCCACCGCGAGTCCGTCCGCGTGTGTTGTCATGCCGACGAGCTTCCCCCCGAACCGAACGCTCCGGGACGGCCTTGCGTACCTTCTTATGTCCACCGAACGGTGGACAAGCGGGCGGGTGCGGCACAATGAGCCTGCCCGCAGGCCCCTTCGAAGCAACGGAAACGGCGTGATGAGCGAGACCACAGTCAAGGACGTCCCGACCGACCAGGAACGCTCCGCGGCCGTGCGGACGGCCGGCGGCAGCCGCGCCCTCGCCCTGCTGCTGGTGATCACGGGCGCGGCCGGTCTCCTTGCCGCGTGGGTCATCACGATCGACAAGTTCAAGCTGCTGGAGGACCCGGGCTTCGTCCCCGGCTGCAGCCTGAACCCGGTCGTCTCCTGCGGCAACATCATGAAGAGCGACCAGGCCGCGGTCTTCGGCTTCCCGAACCCGATGCTGGGCCTCGTCGCCTACGGCATCGTGATCTGCGTCGGTGTGAGCCTGCTCGCGCGGGCCACCTTCCCGCGCTGGTACTGGCTGACCTTCAACGCGGGCACGCTCTTCGGCGTCGCGTTCTGCACCTGGCTCCAGTTCCAGTCGCTGTACCGGATCAACTCGCTGTGCCTGTGGTGCAGCCTGGCCTGGGTCGCCACGATCATCATGTTCTGGTACGTGACCTCGTTCAACGTCCGCAACGGCTTCCTGCCCGCCCCGCGCTGGACGAAGGCCTTCCTCGGCGAGTTCACCTGGGTCCTGCCGACGATGCACATCGGCATCATCGGGATGCTGATCCTGACCCGCTGGTGGGACTTCTGGACCCGCTGACACTCCCGCGGGGATTGTCGGTGCGGTGACATAGGGTTCCTGACGTGGAGCCCGACCTGTTCACCGCCGCGGCAGAAGAACGCCAGGAAAAAGACCCGTCCGGAAGTCCCCTGGCCGTTCGGATGCGTCCGCGCACCCTCGACGAGGTCGTGGGCCAGCAGCACCTCCTGAAGCCGGGCTCGCCCCTGCGCAGACTCGTCGCCGAGGGTGCGGGCGGC
Organism: Streptomyces sp. NPDC002580; assembly: GCF_042889485.1. NCBI lineage: Bacteria > Bacillati > Actinomycetota > Actinomycetes > Kitasatosporales > Streptomycetaceae > Streptomyces > Streptomyces sp. NPDC002580. The sequence goes on from NZ_JBIAQZ010000006.1 coordinate 374,639, forward strand.
CCGGCAGGACCCTCCTCGGTGATCCTCTGGGGCCCGCCGGGCACCGGCAAGACGACCCTCGCGTACGTCGTCTCCAAAGCCACCCAGAAGCGTTTCGTGGAGCTCTCCGCGATCACCGCGGGCGTCAAGGAGGTGCGCGCGGTCATCGACGGCGCCCGCCGTGCCACCGGCGGCTTCGGCAAGGAGACCGTCCTCTTCCTGGACGAGATCCACCGCTTCAGCAAGGCCCAGCAGGACTCCCTGCTCCCGGCCGTGGAGAACCGCTGGGTGACGCTGATCGCCGCGACCACCGAGAACCCGTACTTCTCGGTGATCTCCCCCCTCCTCTCCCGCTCCCTGCTCCTCACCCTGGAACCGCTCACCGACGACGACCTGCGCGGCCTGCTGCGCCGGGCGCTCGCCTCCGCGCGCGGTCTCGCGGACGCCGTCGCGCTGCCCGAGGACGCCGAGGGGCACCTGCTGCGGATCGCCGGCGGCGACGCCCGCCGCGCCCTGACGGCCCTGGAGGCCGCGGCCGGCGCGGCCCTCGACAAGGGCGAGCCGGAGATCACCCTCCAGACACTGGAGGAGACGGTCGACCGCGCCGCCGTGAAGTACGACCGCGACGGCGACCAGCACTACGACGTGGCGAGCGCGCTCATCAAGTCCATCCGCGGCTCCGACGTGGACGCCGCCCTGCACTACCTGGCCCGGATGATCGAGGCGGGCGAGGACCCCCGCTTCATCGCCCGCCGCCTGATGATCTCCGCCAGCGAGGACATCGGCCTCGCCGACCCGAACGCGCTGCCCATAGCCGTCGCCGCCGCCCAGGCGGTCGCCATGATCGGTTTTCCCGAGGCCGCGCTGACCCTCAGCCACGCGACCATCGCCCTGGCCCTGGCCCCGAAGTCCAACGCCGCGACCATGGCGATCGGCGCCGCCATGGAGGACGTCCGCAAGGGGCACGCCGGTCCGGTGCCGACCCATCTGCGCGACGGGCATTACAAGGGCGCCGCCAAGCTCGGGCACGCCCAGGGGTACGTGTATCCGCACGACCTGCCCGAAGGCATCGCCGCCCAGCAGTACGCGCCCGAGGAGCTCCAGGGCCGGGAGTACTACGCGCCGACCCGGCACGGCGCCGAGGCGCGCTACGCCGACGCGGTGGAGTGGACCAGGAAGCACCTCGGTCGAGGGCGTTCCTGAGCACCCTGTAGGATGACTCGAAGCGCTGCGTCCCGTGTCCGGCTCCGGTCGGCACCACCAGAACGGGACATCCAGCCGGAGCCCCTGCCGTCACGGGGGGATTCCAGGAGCGTCGCGCACCGTCGAAGGTGTCGCGGGCAACCCACCACCACCCGGAATTCCGGGACCGGTCGGTGGGTCACTCGCGTGCTGCACGTATGTGCCCAGACCCAGGAGCGGCTGCCCGCCCCGTCCCCGTGGTTCGCCACGTCGGCGAGGAGGGTTTCCCGGGCTGCGGATTGCGACCTCCCCTAACCCTGGTGAAGCCGTATTCGCATCAGAGACATGAGGTGTTTGGTTCATGCCGAACCAGTCCCGCCCCAAGGTCAAGAAGTCGCGTGCCCTCGGCATCGCGCTGACCCCGAAGGCCGTCAAGTACTTCGAGGCCCGCCCCTACCCGCCGGGCGAGCACGGCCGTGGCCGCAAGCAGAACTCGGACTACAAGGTCCGTCTGCTCGAGAAGCAGCGTCTGCGCGCGCAGTACGACGTGTCCGAGCGCCAGCTCGTCCGCGCCTACGAGCGTGCCGCCAAGACGCAGGGCAAGACCGGTGAGGCCCTGGTCATCGAGCTCGAGCGTCGTCTCGACGCCCTGGTCCTTCGTTCGGGCATCGCCCGCACGATCTACCAGGCCCGTCAGATGGTCGTCCACGGCCACATCGAGGTCAACGGCGCCAAGGTCGACAAGCCTTCGTTCCGTGTCCGTCCCGACGACGTCGTGATGGTCCGCGAGCGCAGCCGCAGCAAGACGCTGTTCGAGGTCGCCCGTGCCGGTGGGTTCGCCCCCGACGGTGAGACCCCGCGCTACCTCCAGGTGAACCTCCCGGCCCTGGCGTTCCGCCTGGACCGTGAGCCGAACCGCAAGGAGATCCCGGTGATCTGCGACGAGCAGCTCGTCGTCGAGTACTACGCCCGCTGATCTTCCTTCGGCGGACGTGGCACCACCTGCGCGTCAGTGTCAGCCCGTCGTCTCCCCGCCCTTCGCGGTGGGCGAGACGGCGGGCTTTCGCATGTCCGGGGGCAGCCTGCGCGGCGACGGCACCGCCTCCAGCGGCGGAGCCCCGGCCCCGCCGAGCGCGCGGGCGACCGCCGCGTCCTGCCCGAGCAGCTCCCCCGCCCGCAGGCACTGCGCGTACCGCTCGTCGCCCAGCCGTTGCCGGGCCAGGGCGGCGCAGCGCTCGTGCGGCGCGTTGTAGTACGCCGAACCGAACAGCGGCAGGCCCACCGACGGCCACATCCGCGACGCCGCCCCTTGGAGCAGCGCGGCCTCCGCGGGATCTCCCTCCACCGCGGTGACCAGGGCGAGCAGCTCGACCGCGAGGACGGCGCCGAGCAGATCGTGGAAGGTGTGCGCGATGGTGAGGCCCTGCTCCAGGAGGTCCCGGGCGCGCGCCTGGTCACCCTCGACCTGGGCCTCGTACGCCAGCACGTACAGCGCGTATGCCAGCGCCCAGCGCTCCCCGTGGTCCTCGCAGACCCGGCGGACGTCCTCGCACAGCCTCACCGCGCCCGGCAGGTCGCCCTGGAAGGCGAGCGCCATCGCCAGTTCGACCTGACCCATCAGGACATTGCTGTTGAGTTCGCCGATCTCGTGATAGCGGTCCAGCGCCGAGCGCAGCAGGGTCTCGGCGCGGGCCATGTCGTCCGTGACCAGGGCCAGACAGCCGGTGCGATGCTCGGCGTACGCGACCGCGACGGCGTTCTCGGAACGTTCCGCCTCCTCGCGGCACTCCTGGAGCGCGGACAGCGCGGGCACCGAGTCGCCCTGGAGGACCGCCACGTAGCCCAGCACCCACAGGGCCTTGAGCCGCGACTGGTCACGGTCGCCGTCGAGTTCGACGCTGCGCTCCAGCCAGTGCCGGCCCTCCGAGAGCCGGCCGCAGCCGACCCAGTAGAACCACAGGGCGCCCGCCAGGTACTGGCCCAGATGCGCGTCGTCCGGCTCGGTCAGCGAAAACTCCAGGGCGCACCGCAGATTCGGCAGCTCCGTCTCGACCCGGGCCGCCACCTCGCCCTGCCGCGGCGAGAACCAGTCCAGCTCGCACCAGGTGGCCAGGCCCATGTACCAGTCGCGGTGCCGGCGGCGCAGCCGCTGCGCGTCGCCCGTCGCCGCCAGCCAGTCGGCGCCGTAGGCCCGGACCGTGTCCAGCATCCGGTAGCGGACACCCGCCGCCGTCTCCTCGCGCGAGAGCACCGACTGCGCGAGGAGTTCCCCGAGGACGTCGAGGACGTCGTCGGCGGGCAGGCCGTCCCCGCTGCACACGTACTCGGCGGCTTCCAGGTCGAACCGCCCGGCGAACACCGACAGCCGTGACCACAGGAGCCGTTCCTTCGGAGTGCACAGCTCGTGGCTCCAGCCGATCGCCGTCCGCAGCGTCTGGTGCCGGGGCGGCGCGTCACGCAGACCGCCGGTCAGCAGCCGGAACCGGTCCTCCAGCCGGGCGAGCAGCTGCGCGGGGGAGAGGGTGCCGAGGCGGCCCGCCGCCAGTTCCACGGCCAGCGGGATCCCGTCCAGCCGCCGGCACAGCTCCTGTACGTCGGACCGGTTGCCCTCGTCCAGCGCGAACCCGGGCACCCGGGCCGCCGCCCGGTCCGCGAACAGCTCCGTCGCCTCCGCCGCGCCCAGCGGGGCCAGCGGGAACACCCGCTCGCCCCCGATGCCCAGCGGCCGGCGGCCGGCGGCCAGCACCCGCAGCCCGGGCGACCGCCGCAGCAACTCGCCCACCAGGGAGGCGCTCACCTCCACCAGGTGCTCGAAGCCGTCCAGGACGAGCAGGAGCCGGCGCCGGGCGAGATGGGCGAGCAGTACCTGCCGCGGCGACTTCGCGGTGTGGTCCGTGAGCCCGAGGGCCTCTAGCACCGCGTACTCGACGAGTTCCGGGTCGTGCACCGCGGACAGGTCGACACGCCACACCCCGTCGCGTACGTCCGTCCGGGCCGCCGCGTGCGCCGCGAACCGCGACTTGCCGACACCTCCCACGCCGGTCACGGTGACCAGGCGGACCGCCTTCAGTGCCCCGGTCAGCCGGGCGAGTTCGGTGGAGCGCCCCACGAACGCGTCGAGTTCCAGGGGCAGATTGCCGGGTTCCGCGGGACGGGAGCGCCGAGCGCGGTGAGAACGCTGCATGAGATACGGAGCGTACTGACCCGCTGGCGCTCCGTACAATCGCTTCGGGCGACTCCACGCTCCGGAGCCGATTAATGCGGTACGGAGCGGCCGCCCTGGCGCGATAGGGTCGGGGGACGACTTTTCGATGTTCAGGCAGTCAGGGAGCGGGTGCGACAGTGACCGGTGGCGAGGTGGCCGGGATTCTGGTGGCGGTCTTCTGGGCGATCCTGGTGTCCTTCCTCGCCGTCGCGCTGGCGAGGCTGGCCCAGACGCTCAGGGCGACCACCAAGCTCGTGGCGGACGTGACCGACCAGGCCGTCCCGCTCCTGGCCGAGGCCTCCGTGGCGGTCCGCTCCGCGCAGACGCAGATCGAGCGCGTCGACGCCATCGCCTCGGACGTCCAGGAGGTCACGTCGAACGCGTCCGCGCTGTCGACGACCGTCGCCTCCACGTTCGGCGGCCCGCTGGTCAAGGTCGCGGCGTTCGGCTACGGCGTGCGCCGGGCCATCGGAGGCCGTCGTGAGAATGTGCCCGACAAGGCGCCCCGGCGTAGCGTGATCGTGGGTCGCACCGTCCCGTCCGCGCGGCGGGGAAAGCGGAAGAAGGACTGACGCAGCGATGTTCCGCCGTACGTTCTGGTTCACCGCAGGCGCAGCCGCGGGTGTATGGGCCACCACCAAGGTCAACCGCAAGCTCAGGCGGCTGACCCCCGAGAGCCTCGCGGCGCAGGCCGCCAACAAGGCGATCGACGCGGGTCACCGGCTCAAGGAGTTCGCGCTCGACGTCCGCGACGGGATGGCCCAGCGGGAGGCCGAACTCGGCGAGGTGCTGGGCCTGAACCACGGCCCGGACACCGAACTGCCCCCGCAACGCAGGATCGCCGCGATCGGCGACCACGAGCGGCCGGGCAGCGACAAGCAGATCAAGTACATCGAGAACACGACGTACACGTACAACCGGAATGAGGACCACTGATGGAGTCGGCTGAAATCCGCCGCCGCTGGCTGAGCTTCTACGAGGAGCGCGGTCACACCGTCGTCCCTTCGGCGTCGCTCATCGCGGACGACCCGACTCTGCTCCTGGTCCCCGCCGGCATGGTGCCCTTCAAGCCGTACTTCCTCGGCGAGGTCAAGCCGCCGTGGTCGCGCGCCACCAGCGTGCAGAAGTGCGTGCGCACGCCCGACATCGAAGAGGTCGGCAAGACCACGCGGCACGGCACGTTCTTCCAGATGTGCGGCAACTTCTCCTTCGGCGACTACTTCAAGGAAGGTGCCATCACCTACGCCTGGGAGCTGCTCACCACGCCCCAGGACAAGGGTGGTTACGGGCTCGACCCGGAGCGCCTGTGGATCACGGTCTACCTCGACGACGACGAGGCCGAGACCATCTGGCGCGACAAGATCGGCGTCCCGGCCGAGCGCATCCAGCGCCTCGGCAAGAAGGACAACTACTGGTCCATGGGCGTTCCCGGCCCCTGCGGTCCGTGTTCCGAGATCAACTACGACCGCGGTCCCGAGTTCGGCGTCGAGGGCGGCCCGGCCGTCAACGACGAGCGGTACGTGGAGATCTGGAACCTGGTCTTCATGCAGTACGAGCGCGGCGAGGGCACCTCGAAGGAGGACTTCGAGATCCTCGGCGACCTGCCCAGCAAGAACATCGACACGGGCCTCGGCCTGGAACGCCTCGCGATGATCCTGCAGGACGTGCAGAACCTGTACGAGATCGACACCTCGATGGCCGTCATCAAGAAGGCCACCGAACTGACCGGGGTCGCGTACGGCGCCACCCCGGAGTCCGACGTGTCGCTGCGCGTGGTCACCGACCACATGCGCACCTCCGTGATGCTCATCGGCGACGGCGTGAGCCCCGGCAACGAGGGCCGTGGCTATGTGCTGCGCCGCATCATGCGCCGCGCCATCCGCAACATGAGGCTGCTCGGTGCCACCGGTCCGGTCGTCAAGGACCTCGTCGACGTCGTCATCGAGATGATGGGCCAGCAGTACCCGGACCTGGTCAGCGACCGGCAGCGGATCGAGACCGTGGCCCTCGCCGAGGAGGCCGCCTTCCTCAAGACGCTGAAGGCCGGCACGAACATCCTCGACACGGCCATCACCGACACCAAGGAGACCGGCGGCACGGTCCTCGCCGGCGACAAGGCGTTCCTGCTCCACGACACCTGGGGCTTCCCGATCGACCTCACCCTCGAGATGGCCGCCGAACAGGGCCTCTCGGTGGACGAGGACGGCTTCCGCCGGCTCATGAAGGAGCAGCGGGACAAGGCCAAGGCCGACGCCCGTGCCAAGAAGTCCGGCCACGCCGACCTCGGCGCCTACCGCCAGATCGCCGACGCCGCCGGCGAGACCGACTTCATCGGCTACGACCGCACCGAGGTCGAGTCGACGGTCGTCGGCATCCTCGTCGACGGAGTCTCCTCCCCGGCCGCCACCGAGGGCGACGAGGTCGAGATCGTCCTCGACCGCACCCCGTTCTACGCCGAGGGCGGCGGCCAGATCGGTGACACCGGCCGCATCCGGGTCGACACCGGTGCCGTCATCGAGATCCGCGACTGCCAGAAGCCCGTCCCGGGCGTGTACGTCCACAAGGGCGTCGTCCAGGTCGGCGAGGTCACCGTAGGCGCCAAGGCCCAGGCCACCATCGACGCACGCCGTCGTACGGCCATCGCCCGCGCCCACTCGGCCACCCACCTGACGCACCAGGCGCTGCGCGACGCCCTCGGCCCGACGGCCGCCCAGGCCGGTTCCGAGAACCAGCCCGGTCGCTTCCGCTTCGACTTCGGCTCCCCGTCCGCCGTCCCGACGGCCGTGATGACCGACGTCGAGCAGCAGATCAACGAGGTGCTCGCCCGCGACCTGGACGTGCACGCCGAGATCCTGAGCCTGGACGAGGCGAAGAAGCAGGGCGCCATCGCCGAGTTCGGCGAGAAGTACGGCGAGCGCGTCCGCGTCGTGACCATCGGCGACTTCTCCAAGGAGCTGTGCGGCGGCACCCACGTGCACAACACCTCCCAGCTCGGCCTGGTCAAGCTGCTCGGCGAGTCGTCCATCGGCTCCGGCGTGCGGCGCATCGAGGCCCTGGTCGGCGTCGACGCGTACAACTTCCTGGCCCGTGAGCACACGGTCGTCGCCCAGCTCCAGGAACTGGTCAAGGGCCGCCCGGAGGAGCTTCCGGAGAAGATCTCCGCCATGCTCGGCAAGCTGAAGGACGCCGAGAAGGAGATCGAGAGGTTCCGCGCGGAGAAGGTCCTCCAGGCCGCCGCCGGTCTCGTCGAGTCCGCCAAGGACGTCGGCGGCGTCGCCCTGGTCACCGGCCAGGTCCCGGACGGCACGGGCGCCGACGACCTGCGCAAACTGGTCCTCGACGTGCGCGGCCGCATCCAGGGCGGACGGGCCGCCGTCGTGGCCCTGTTCACCCTGTCGGGCGGCAAGCCGCTGACGGTCATCGCCACCAACGAGGCCGCCCGTGAGCGCGGTCTCAAGGCCGGCGAGCTGGTCCGGGCCGCCGCCAAGACCCTCGGTGGCGGCGGTGGCGGCAAGCCGGACGTCGCCCAGGGCGGTGGCCAGAACCCCGCCGCTGTCGGCGACGCCATCGACGCGGTGCAGCGCCTCGTCGCCGAGACGGCCAAGTAAGGGCCGCGGACATGCGCAGAGGACGTCGGCTCGCGATCGACGTCGGAGACGCCCGGATCGGGGTCGCCTCGTGCGACCCCGACGGGATCCTGGCGACACCGGTGGAGACGGTCCCGGGACGTGACGTCCCGGCCGCCCACCGCCGGCTCGGGCAACTCGTCGAGGAGTACGAGCCGATCGAGGTCGTCGTCGGACTCCCTCGCTCTCTCAAGGGGGGCGAGGGTCCCGCCGCGGTCAAGGTCCGTGCCTTCGCGCAGGAGCTCGCGAAGGGGATCGCGCCCGTGCCGGTGCGGCTCGTGGATGAGAGGATGACCACGGTGACGGCCGGTCAGGGGCTGCGGGCCTCCGGCGTGAAATCGAAAAAGGGCCGGTCCGTGATCGACCAGGCCGCCGCGGTCATCATTCTGCAGCAGGCCCTGGAATCCGAACGGGTGTCAGGTCGGTCGCCCGGCGAGGGCGTCGAAGTGGTCATGTGATCGCGGTACGGTAACGTTCCGCCCGATGCGATGGTGTTCGAACAGCACTCGCACAGCACAGAGGCGGACGGAGCCGAGCCACACGAGCCGGCGGCTGCCGGCTCGCGGCTCGTAGGGGATCGATGACTGAGTATGGCCGGGGCCCAGGCTCCGAACCGTGGCATCCGGAGGACCCGTTGTACGGGGACGGCGGATGGGCCGGACAGGCCGCTGACGGCCAGTCCGGCTACGACGGCGGCCAGCCGCAGCACTATCCGCAGCAGCAGGGCGACTGGGGCAACCGGCAGCAGTACCAGGGCCAGCCGGGGCAGTACCAGGACCAGGGCCGGCAGCCGTACCAGGACCAGCAGCAGTACCCCGGCCAGTACCAGGGTCAGGGTCAGTACCAGGGCCAGCAGCAGTACCCCGGCCAGGGGAACCCGCAGTACACGGACCAGGGGCAGGGGTACGGCGGCCAGGGCGGGCAGCAGTACCCCGACGGCGGCTGGAACACCGGGGCACAGCCCCAGGTCCCGTACGCCGTGGACCCGAACGACCCCTACGCGGGCCAGTACACCGGTCAGCAGCCCGACTACTACGGCACCCCGGACGCCTATCCGCCGCCCGAGCCGCCCGCCCGGCGCCGCGCGGAACCCGAACTCGAGCCCGAGCCCGAGCCCGAGCCGGAGTCGAAGCAGGACTGGGACCCGGGACCGGACCAGGGCGAGCACGCCTTCTTCGCCGGTGGCGACGACGACGATCCCGAGGACGACGACGAGCCGAAGGGCCGCCGGGGCCGCGGTGACCGCAAGGGCAAAGGCAAGGGCAAGGGCGGCGGCAAGGACAGGAAGCGCCGCAGCGGCTGCGCCTGCCTGGTGGTCGTCATGGTCTTCGGAGGCGGTCTCGCCGGAGTCGGATATCTCGGATATCACTACTACCAAAATCGTTTCGGCGCGGCTCCCGACTTCGCGGGCGAGGGCACGGGTCAGGTCTCCGTCATCATCACCAAGGGTGAGACCGGTTACAGGATCGGCCAGAAGCTCAAAGAACTCGATATCGTCAAGAGCGTCGACGCGTTCGTCTCCGCTCAGGCCGAGAACCCCGACGGCAAGAAGATCCAGGCGGGCGCCTACCTCCTGCGCAAGGAGATGTCCGCGGAGAGCGCCGTCGCGTTGATGCTCGATCCCAAGAGTCAGAACAACGTCACCGTGCGCGAAGGCCTGCGCAATGCCGAGGCGTACCAGCAGATCGACAAGCAGCTCCAGCTCCCGGCCGGCACCACCGCCAAGGTCGCGAAGAAGCAGTACAAGAGCCTGGGACTCCCCAGTTGGGCGAACACCAACGACGACATAAAGGATCCGCTGGAAGGATTCCTCTACCCGGCGACGTATCCAGCGGCCAAGGGCATGAAGCCGGAGGCCGTGCTGAAGAGCATGGTCACGCTGGCCAAGAAGAAGTACGCCGCGATGGAGCTCGAGGCCAAGGCGAAGAAGTTCAAACTCGAGGACCCGCTGCAGGTGATCACCGTGGCGAGCCTGGTCCAGGCCGAGGGCAAGACGCCCGACGACTACCGCAAGATGGCCGAGGTCGTCTACAACCGGCTGAAGCCCACCAACACCGAGACCAACCAGAAACTCCAGTTCGACTCGTCCTTCAATTACCTGAAGGGCCAGAGCAAGATCGACATCAGCGAGTCCGAGATCAACAGCAATCCGGACCCGTACAACACGTATTACCACAGGGGTCTGCCGCCCGGCCCGATCGGAAATCCGGGCGCCGACGCCTTCAGGGCGGTGTTCAACCCCACGAAGGACGGCTGGATGTATTTCGTGGCGACCGACGGTCAGAGCAACACGGAATTCGCCAAGACGCTGGCCGAGTTCGAGAGACTCAAGGACAAGTTCAATGCCAGCTCGGGCAACTGACGCTCGCCGGGCTGCCGTGCTCGGTTCGCCGATCGCGCACTCCCTCTCCCCGGTGCTGCACCGTGCCGCGTACCGGGAGCTGGGCCTGGACGACTGGTCCTACGACCGTTTCGAGGTGGACGAGGAGGCACTGCCGGGGTTCTTCGAGGGCCTCGGGACCGAGTGGGCGGGACTGTCGCTGACCATGCCGCTCAAGCGGGCCGTGATTCCCCTTGTCGACGAGCTCAGTGAGACGGCGGCCTCGGTCGAGACGGTCAACACCGTCGTGTTCGCGAAGGACGGGCGACGCGTCGGGGACAACACCGACATCCCGGGGATGGTCGCGGCGCTGCGCGAGCGGGGGATCGAGCAGGTCGACTCGGCCGCGATCCTCGGCGCCGGCGCCACCGCCTCCTCGGCGCTGGCCGCCCTCGCGCGGATCTGCACCGGCGAGGTCGTCGCGTACGTCCGCAGCGAGGAACGGGCCGCCGAGATGCGGCACTGGGGCGAGCGGCTCGACGTCGAGGTGCGCACCGCGGACTGGGCGGACGCGGAACAGGCGCTGCGGGCCCCGCTGGTGATCGCCACGACTCCGGCGGGGGCCACGGACGCGCTGGCCGGCGCCGTCCCGGAGCGCCCCGCGACCCTCTTCGACGTGCTGTACGACCCCTGGCCGACCGAACTGGCGGCGCGCTGGTCGGCGTACGGCGGAGCGGTGGTCGGCGGACTCGACCTGCTGGTGCACCAGGCGGTGCTCCAGGTCGAGCTGATGACCGGACGGAGTCCGGCCCCCGTGGGCGCCATGAGAAAGGCCGGCGAGCACGCGCTCGCCTCCCGCTAGGATCCGCTGAGTTCCGCAGGGGGCGGAGCGCGTCGCAGGGGGAGTCAGGTACATGACTAAAGGGTTCGTCGGAGTGCCGCTGGCGTCCGCGAGGACCGAGATCTTCGAGTTCGTCGTACGGCTGATGCCCGCCTGGGTGCAGCTCACGGTGCTCGCGCTGGTCGTGCTCTGCCTCGTCGGCTCCTGGATCGTGAAGCTCGTGCGCAAGATCCGGTACCGGCGTGCCGTGCGGGCGGGGGCGCCCGTGCACGCCGCGGCGCGGTACGGGCAGGGGCGCGGCGCGGACCATCTGGGCGCGTACGCCCCGCAGCGGGACCGGCTCCCGCCGGCCCCCGCACCGGCCGGGCCCAGCGGTGCCGACTTCCTCGGCGCCTACGCTCCGGGTCAGGGCCAGGGGCAGGACGCCGCGCGCTGAGCCCGCCGGCGGTGTCCCGCCGTCCCGCCTGATGGACCTGCGGCCGGTTCCCGCTCCCGAACGTGGGAGGATCGGACATGGCGGGCCAGGGCCGCGCACCCGGTCGCGCCGTCGCCGTACGCGAGGACGCGTGTACGCAGCAGCAGTACCAGGGCGCGAGCATGAGGAGCACCGTTGAGCAGGTTGCGCTGGCTGACCGCGGGGGAGTCCCACGGTCCCGCACTCGTCGCGACGCTGGAGGGTCTTCCCGCCGGCGTCCCGATCACCACGGAGATGGTGGCGGACCACCTCGCCCGGCGGCGCCTGGGTTATGGACGCGGTGCCCGGATGAAGTTCGAGCGCGACGAGGTCACCTTCCTCGGCGGCGTCCGGCACGGCCTGACCCTCGGCTCCCCGATCGCCGTCATGGTCGGCAACACCGAGTGGCCCAAGTGGGAGCAGGTCATGGCGGCCGACCCGGTCGCCCCGGAGATCCTCGCCGACCTCGCCCGCAACGCCCCGCTGACCCGCCCCCGGCCCGGTCACGCCGACCTCGCCGGCATGCAGAAGTACGGCTTCGACGAGGCCCGCCCGATCCTGGAGCGCGCCTCCGCCCGCGAGACCGCGGCCCGTGTCGCGCTCGGCGCGGTCGCCCGCTCGTACCTGAAGGAGACGGCCGGGATCGAGATCGTCTCCCACGTCGTCGAGCTGGCCGCCGCCAAGGCCCCGTACGGCGTCCTCCCGACCCCCTCCGACGTCGAGCGGCTGGACGCCGACCCGGTGCGCTGCCTCGACGCGGACGCCTCGAAGGCGATGGTCGCGGAGATCGACCAGGCCCACAAGGACGGCGACACGCTCGGCGGAGTCGTCGAGGTGCTCGCGTACGGCGTACCGGTGGGCCTCGGCTCGCACGTGCACTGGGACCGTCGTCTCGACGCCCGGCTCGCGGCGGCCCTCATGGGCATCCAGGCCATCAAGGGCGTCGAGGTCGGCGACGGCTTCGACCTGGCCCGGGTGCCCGGCTCCCAGGCCCACGACGAGATCGTCCACACCGAGGACGGCATCCGCCGCACCACCGGCCGCTCCGGCGGCACCGAGGGCGGACTGACCACCGGTGAGTTGCTGCGCGTCCGCGCCGCGATGAAGCCGATCGCCACCGTGCCGCGCGCGCTGGCCACCATCGACGTCGCCACCGGCGAGGCCGCCAAGGCGCACCACCAGCGCTCCGACGTCTGCGCGGTCCCGGCCGCCGGCATCGTCGCCGAGGCCATGGTCGCCCTGGTCCTGGCGGACGCCGTGGCCGAGAAGTTCGGCGGCGACAGCGTCCCCGAGACCCGCCGCAACGTGCGGAGCTACCTCGAGAACCTGGCCATCCGGTGACCGCCCCCCGGCTGGTCCTGGTCGGCCCCATGGGGGTCGGCAAGTCCACGGTGGGCGCGCTCGTCGCCGAGCGGCTCGGCTGCGCCTACCGTGACACGGACGACGACATCGTGGCCGCGCAGGGCCGCACCATCGCCGACATCTTCGTCGACGAGGGCGAGTCCGCCTTCCGCGCCATCGAGAAACAGGCGGTGTCCGAGGCGCTCGCCGGGCACGACGGTGTGCTGGCGCTGGGCGGCGGTTCGATCCTCGACCCGGACACCCGGGCGCTGCTCGCCGGTCACCAGGTCGTCTATCTCTCCATGGACGTGGAGGAGGCGGTGCAGCGCACCGGCCTGAACGCGGCCAGGCCGCTGCTCGCCGTCAACCCGCGCCGGCAGTGGCGCGAGCTGATGGAGGCACGCCGCTCCCTGTACACCGAAGTCGCCCGCGCGGTCGTGGCGACCGACGGCCGTACCCCCGAAGAGGTCACGCAAGCGGTCCTCGACGCACTGGAGTTGAAGGAAGCATGAGCGAGGCAGTGACCCGCGTCCAGGTCGGCGGCACCGCGGGAACCGACCCGTACGAGGTTCTGATCGGCCGTCAACTGCTGGGCGAACTCGGTGGGTTGATCGGCGCCAAGGCCAAGCGCGTCGCCGTGATCCACCCCGAGGCGCTCGCCGAGACCGGGGAGGCGCTGCGCGCCGACCTGGCGGAGCAGGGCTTCGAGACCGTGGCCATCCAGGTGCCGAACGCCGAGGAGGCCAAGACCGTCGAGGTGGCGGCCTACTGCTGGAAGGCGCTGGGCCAGTCCGGTTTCACCCGCACCGACGTCGTCGTCGGTGTCGGCGGCGGGTCCACCACCGACCTGGCCGGTTTCGTGGCGGCGACCTGGCTGCGCGGGGTGCGCTGGATCGCCGTCCCCACCACCGTGCTCGGCATGGTCGACGCGGCGGTCGGCGGCAAGACCGGCATCAACACCGCCGAGGGCAAGAACCTCGTGGGCGCCTTCCACCCGCCCGCGGGCGTGCTCTGCGACCTGGCCGCGCTCGACTCGCTGCCGGTCAACGACTTCGTCTCCGGGCTCGCGGAGGTCATCAAGACCGGCTTCATCGCCGACCCGGTGATCCTGGAACTCATCGAGTCCGACCCCGAGGCGGCCCGGACGCCCGAGGGTCCGCACACCGCCGAACTGATCGAGCGGTCCATCAGGGTCAAGGCCGAGGTCGTCTCCGGCGACCTGAAGGAGTCGGGGCTGCGCGAGATCCTCAACTACGGCCACACGCTCGCGCACGCCATCGAGAAGAACGAGCGCTACAAGTGGCGGCACGGCGCGGCCGTCTCCGTCGGCATGCACTTCGCCGCCGAACTCGGCCGTCTCGCGGGCCGGCTGGACGACGCGACCGCCGACCGGCACCGCACGATCCTGGAGTCGGTCGGTCTCCCGCTGAGCTACCGCTACGACCAGTGGCCCAAGCTCGTCGAGAACATGAAGGTCGACAAGAAGTCCCGCGGCGACCTGCTGCGCTTCATCGTCCTCGACGGTCTGGCCAAGCCCACCGTCCTGGAGGGCCCGGATCCGGCCGTCCTGCTCGCGGCGTACGGCGAGGTCGGGGAGTAACGGGCGGCACCCTCCTTCGGGGATTTGGTCCGAAGGGTCCCGGCTCGACCCGTTCGCCCCTCCCTGCCGGGCACTTCGCACGTTCCCCGGCCGTTCACACAACGGCGGCCGGGGAAGGTACCGTTCGGTAGCGACGGGACCGGCGTCCCGTCCGCCAGCGCTCATCGCCTGTACGAGACGGAGTGGCACCGGATGCAGCACGCAGTGGGGGCTCCGCTGCCGCCGCCCCACCAGCCGGGGCACGGACCGGCCGCCGGGTGGCCGCCGGCCGGACAGTATCCGGGGCAGCGGGGTCCCGCCCCCGCCCCGGGTTTCGCCGGGGCACCGGTGCCGCCCGGAGCCCCGCCCTCCCAGGCGCCGCAGCACCACCTGCCGCCCCATCAGACACCTCCGCAGCAGCCCCCGCACCCCGCTTCCGCGCAGCCGCCGCAGCACCGTCACGTGCCGCCCGCGCAGGACACCACCGGGCACGTGCAGCTGCCCCCGGGTGCCCCGGTGGCCATGCCGAGTCCACAGCCCGCCACGGGCTCCGATCCGGCGGCCACCACGCTCGCGGTGCTGCTCATCGGCCCCGCGGGAGCCGGGAAGACGAGCGTCGCCAAGTACTGGGCGGACCACCGCCGGGTGCCCACGGCCCACATCAGCCTGGACGACGTCCGCGAATGGGTGCGCTCGGGCTTCGCCGACCCCCAGTCGGGGTGGAACGACCATTCCGAGGCGCAGTACCGTCTCGCCCGCCGCACCTGCGGCTTCGCGGCCCGCAACTTCCTGGCCAACGGCATCTCCTGCGTCCTCGACGACGCCGTCTTCCCCGACCGCCCGGTCGTCGGCCTCGGCGGCTGGAAGCGGCACGTCGGGCCCGGACTGCTGCCGGTCGTGCTCCTGCCGGGCCTGGAGGTGGTCCTGGAGCGCAACGCGGAGCGCTCGGGGAACCGCAGGCTCAGCGACGAGGAGGTCGCGCGCATCCACGGCAGGATGGCCGGCTGGTACGGCTCGGGACTCCCGATCATCGACAACTCGCAGCTCGACGTGGCGGCCACGGCCCAGGTCCTGGACGACGTCCTCGCGAGGTCGATCGCCAGCCCGCCGCAGTGGTGAGCGGGCCCCGCGTCCACCCGTCCGGGCGCGGGCCTACCCGTCCGGCCCTCTGAACCGGCGGCATCCGTCCCGCGCTCGTACGCTCGGTTCATGTCAGAGGTGTACGCGACCCGCAGAGAGCGGCTCCTGGAGCGCAGCGAGGCGGGCGGCAGCGCGACCGCGCTCGTGACCCGCCCCGCCAACGTGAGGTATCTCGCCGGTGCGGCGCCGCACGGCGCCGTGCTCCTGCTCGGCGGTGGCGAGGACATACTGCTGTGCGCCGGCCCGCCGACCGGCGAGGCCGTGGAAGGACGCCCGGACGAGGCGCTGACCGTGCGGGTGCTCCCGCGGGCCGGGGGCGATCCGGCCGTCGCGGCCGCCGGCCTGGCAGCCGGCCGGGGCGCCGAGTCCCTCGCGGTCGAGGAACACCACCTGACCGTGACACGGCACCGCGCCCTCGGCTCGGTGGCGCCGCGGCTGCGCCTGGCCGACCTCGGCGGGGCGGTGGAACAGCTGCGCGTGATCAAGGACGAGGAGGAGATCTCCTGTCTGCGGACCGGTGCCGAGATCGCCGACCAGGCGCTCGGCGAACTCCTGGAGTCCATCCTCGTCGGCCGCACGGAGCGCCATCTCGCCCTGGAACTGGAGCGCCGGCTCGTCGACCACGGCGCCGAGGGTCCGGCCTTCGCCACCTCGGTCGGGACCGGCCCGAACTCGGGACGGCGCGGCCACCGGCCCACCGACCGGCGCGTCGAGGAGGGCGACTTCCTCTCCGTCTGTCTCGGCGCGACCTACCACGGTTACCGGTGTGAGATCGGTCGTACCTTCGTGATCGGCACCTCGCCCGCAGACTGGCAGATCGAGCTGTACGACCTGGTCTTCGCCGCCCAGCGTGCCGGACGGGAGGCCCTGGCACCGGGCGCCGCGTACCGCGACGTGGACCGTGCGGCACGTCAGGTACTGGACTCCGCGGGCCATACGGAAGGCCTTCCGCCGCTGACGGGGCACGGGGTCGGGCTCGAAATCGACGAGGACCCGCAGCTTGCCCCCGCAGCCATGGGTAAACTGGACGCTTGCGTGCCGGTCACCGTCGAACCGGGAGTCCACCTTCCGGGCCGGGGCGGTGTCAGGATCGATGACACGCTCGTCGTGCGCCCTGAGGCGGACGGCGGACCCGAGCTACTCACCATCACGACCAAGGAGCTGCTCGCGCTCTAGCTCTCGCAGCTGTGCGCGTGCGCCGGGGTCGTCCACGTCAGTCCAGGAGATTCCGCAACCGTGGCTTCCACGAACGACCTCAAGAACGGCCTGGTGCTCAAGCTCGACGGAGGCCAGCTCTGGTCCGTCGTCGAGTTCCAGCACGTCAAGCCCGGCAAGGGCCCGGCCTTCGTGCGCACCAAGCTGAAGAACGTGCTCTCCGGCAAGGTCGTCGACAAGACGTTCAACGCCGGCGTCAAGGTCGAGACGGCCACGATCGACAAGCGCGACATGCAGTTCTCGTACATGGACGGCGAGTACTTCGTCTTCATGGACATGGACACGTACGACCAGCTGATGGTCGACCGCAAGTCCGTCGGCGACGCCGCCAACTTCCTGATCGAGGGCTTCACGGCCACCGTCGCCCAGCACGAGGGCGAGGTGCTCTTCGTCGAGCTGCCGGCCGCCGTCGAGCTGGTCATCCAGGAGACCGAGCCGGGCGTCCAGGGCGACCGCTCCACCGGTGGCACCAAGCCCGCCACCCTGGAGACCGGTCACCAGATCCAGGTCCCCCTCTTCATCACCACCGGTGAGAAGATCAAGGTCGACACCCGCAGCAGTGACTACCTCGGCCGGGTGAACAGCTAACCGTGGCTGCCCGCAACACGGCCCGCAAGCGCGCCTTCCAGATCCTCTTCGAGGGCGACCAGCGCGGCGTGGACGTCCTGACGGTCCTCGCGGACTGGATCCGGCACTCCCGGTCCGACACCCGGCAGCCGCCGGTCAGCGAGTTCACGATGCAGCTGGTCGAGGGCTACGCCACCAAGGTGCGGCGCATCGACGAGCTCATCGCGCAGTACGCGGTCGACTGGACGCTGGACAGGATGCCGGTCGTCGACCGGAACATCCTGCGCCTCGGTGCCTACGAGCTGATCTGGGTCGACGAGACCCCGGACGCCGTGGTGCTCGACGAGGCGGTGCAGTTGGCGAAGGAGTTCTCCACGGACGAGTCGCCCTCGTTCGTGAACGGCCTGCTGGGCCGGCTCAAGGACCTGAAGCCGTCGCTCCGCCGCGACGAGGCCTAGCCGCCGGCCGGCCGAGGGACGTACGGAACGCCGGAGGGCCCGCAGCGATCGTGCTGCGGGCCCTCCGGCGTTCCTGTGCCTCCGCGGCCTTCGAGGCCCGCAGACGGCCGCCCGGGGGGGGGGGGGGCGGGGGGGGGGGGGGCCCCCCCGGGGGGGGTGTGGTTGTGGGGGGCGGGGGGGGGCGGCCCCCGCGGGGGGGGCCCCCCGGCCCCGGGGCGCCCGCCCGGCGCCC
>NZ_JBIAQZ010000006.1:392787-408185 GCF_042889485.1 Streptomyces sp. NPDC002580
GGGGGCCGTCGCCCCGGGGGGGGGCCCCGCTGTTGGGGGGGGGGGGGGGGGGGGGGGGGGGGGGGGGGGGGGGGGGGGGGGGGCCCCCGCGGGGGGGGGGGGGGGCGCCCCCGGGGGGCGCCCCCCCCCCCCGGGCGCCACGTTTCTGCTGAGCTGGCCCTAGGGGATCAGCCCTCGTCGTGGGCGACCGCGCGACGCGCGTCCGCGTCCAGGACGCCCCAGCTGATCAGCTGTTCGGTCAGGACCGAGGGGGACTGGTCGTAGATCACGGCGAGGGTGCGCAGGTCGTCCTGGCGGATCGACAGCACCTTGCCGTTGTAGTCGCCGCGCTGCGACTGGATCGTCGCCGCGTAGCGCTGCAGGGGGCCCGCCTTCTCGGCCGGCACGTGGGCCAGCCGCTCGAGGTCGAGAACCAGCTTCGGCGGCGGCTCGGCGGCCCCGCCGGGAGTGGTTCCGGGCAGCAGCTCCTGGACCGGGACTCCGTAGAAGTCCGCCAGTTCGGCGAGGCGCTGCACCGTGACGGCGCGGTCGCCGCGCTCGTACGAACCGACCACGACCGCCTTCCAGCGGCCCTGGGACTTCTCCTCGACGCCGTGGAGGGAAAGGCCCTGCTGGGTGCGGATCGCGCGGAGCTTGGCCCCGAGCTGTTTGGCGTATTCGCTGGACATATAGCTCCCCGGACGCTGTATCAACGTGCGGCTCCGCCGCGCGGCTGGTCACTCTGGTGACTCACTGTGAGGTTACGCAGCGTTACTCTCCCCCGTCAAGCCGAACGATTTCGGACCGGCCGCCGCACGGGCGTCACGGGAGGTGGCTCAAAGGGATGTGATCAGGTGCGTTGCGGGGCTGGTACCGTTGATGGCGCAATTCCGACGTCCTTTAATGATCCGTCCCGTGAGGCGGAGAAGGAGGTCCGTTTCTTATGGACACCGAGCACGACAAGCAGCAGTACGAAGCCGATGCGCGGCCCGTTCTCGAGGCGCCCGACATCGCACGGGTGCTGACCCGCATCGCCCACGAGATCGTCGAGCGCGCCAAGGGCGCCGACGACGTGGTGCTCCTCGGCATTCCGACCAGGGGCGTCTTCCTGGCCCGCAGGCTGGCCGACAAGCTCGCGGAGATCACCGGCCGCAAGATCCCGGTCGGCTCCCTGGACATCACGATGTACCGGGACGACCTGCGCATGCACCCGCCCCGCGCGCTGGCCCGCACGGAGATCCCCGGTGACGGCATCGACGGCCGCCTGGTCGTCCTCGTCGACGACGTGCTCTTCTCCGGCCGCACCATCCGCGCCGCGCTCGACGCGCTGAACGACATCGGACGCCCGCGCGCCGTGCAACTCGCCGTCCTCGTCGACCGGGGCCACCGCGAACTGCCCATCCGCGCCGACTACGTCGGCAAGAACCTCCCCACGTCGTTGCGGGAGACGGTCAAGGTCCAGCTCGCCGAGGAGGACGGTCGCGACACCGTGCTGCTCGGTGCCAAGCGGACCTCCCCGGGCGAGCCGCAGTAGCACTCCGGCCCCCGCCGCCGAGTGCGCTCCCGCGCGCCCGCATGCCCGAATCCTCCCTGAATTTCCTTACGGAGCCTGACAGATGCAGCGTCATCTCATCTCGGCCGCCGACCTCACCCGCGACGACGCCGTCCTGATCCTCGACACCGCCGAGGAGATGGCCCGGGTCGCCGACCGGCCGATCAAGAAACTGCCGACCCTGCGCGGCCGCACGATCGTCAACCTCTTCTTCGAGGACTCGACCCGCACCCGGATCTCCTTCGAGGCCGCCGAGAAGCGCCTCTCCGCGGACGTCATCAACTTCACCGCCAAGGGGTCGAGCGTCTCCAAGGGCGAGTCCCTGAAGGACACCGCCCAGACCCTGGAGGCCATGGGGGTGGACGCCGTCGTCATCCGGCACGGCGCCTCCGGAGCCCCGTACCGGCTCGCCACCTCGGACTGGATCGACGCAGCCGTCATCAACGCGGGCGACGGCACCCACCAGCACCCCACGCAGGCCCTGCTCGACGCCTTCACCATGCGCCGCCGGCTCGTCGGCCGGGACGCCGGGATCGGCCAGGACCTGGCCGGCCGGCGCATCACGATCGTCGGCGACGTCCTGCACAGCCGCGTCGCCCGCTCCAACGTCGACCTGCTGCACACCCTCGGCGCCGAGGTCACCCTCGTGGCGCCGCCCACGCTGGTGCCGGTCGGCGTGGAGAGCTGGCCCTGCGAGATCTCCTACGACCTCGACAGCACCCTCTCCAAGTCCGACGCGGTGATGATGCTGCGCGTGCAGCGCGAGCGGATGAACGCGGCGTTCTTCCCGACCGAGCGCGAGTACTCGCGTCGCTACGGGCTCGACGGCGACCGGATGGCGAAGATGCCCGAGCACGCCATCGTGATGCACCCCGGCCCGATGGTCCGCGGCATGGAGATCACCGCCGAGGTGGCCGACTCCGACCGCTGCACCGTCGTCGAGCAGGTCGCCAACGGTGTCTCCATCCGGATGGCCGTCCTGTACCTGCTCCTGGGCGGCAACGAGCCCGCCGTCACCCACACCCGTACCGAGGAGAAGTAAGAATCATGAGCAAGATCCTGATCCGTGGTGCCAGGGTGCTCGGCGGCGAGCCGCAGGACGTCCTGATCGACGGCGAGGTCGTCGAGGCCGTCGGCACCGGCCTGTCCGCCGAGGGCGCGGAGGTCGTGGAGGCCGACGGCAAGGTGCTGCTGCCGGGCCTCGTCGACCTGCACACCCACCTGCGCGAGCCGGGCCGCGAGGACTCCGAGACCGTGCTGACCGGCACGCGTGCCGCGGCGAGCGGCGGCTTCACCGCCGTGTTCGCCATGGCCAACACCTTCCCCGTCGCCGACACCGCCGGCGTGGTCGAGCAGGTCTACCGGCTCGGCCGGGAGCACGGCTACTGCGACGTGCAGCCGATCGGCGCCGTCACCGTCGGCCTGGAGGGCAAGAAGCTCGCCGAACTGGGCGCGATGCACGAGTCCGCGGCCGGCGTCACGGTCTTCTCCGACGACGGCAAGTGCGTCGACGACGCGGTGATGATGCGCCGCGCGCTCGAGTACGTGAAGGCCTTCGGCGGCGTCGTCGCGCAGCACGCCCAGGAGCCCCGCCTCACCGAGGGCGCCCAGATGAACGAGGGCGTCGTCTCCGCAGAGCTCGGACTCGGCGGCTGGCCCGCGGTCGCCGAGGAGTCGATCATCGCCCGCGACGTCCTGCTCGCCGAGCACGTCGGCTCCCGCGTCCACATCTGCCACCTGTCGACCGCCGGGTCCGTCGAGATCGTCCGCTGGGCCAAGTCCCGCGGCATCGACGTCACCGCCGAGGTCACCCCGCACCACCTGCTCCTCACGGACGAGCTGGTGCGGTCGTACAACCCGGTCTACAAGGTGAACCCGCCGCTGCGCACCGAGCGGGACGTCATGGCGCTGCGCGAGGCGCTCGCCGACGGCACGATCGACATCGTCGCCACCGACCACGCGCCGCACCCGCACGAGGACAAGGACTGCGAGTGGGCCGCCGCGGCGATGGGCATGGTCGGCCTGGAGACCGCGCTGTCCGTCGTCCAGCAGACGATGGTCGAGACCGGACTGCTCGACTGGGCCGGCGTCGCGGACCGCATGTCCGTCAAGCCCGCCGCGATCGGCGGTGCGGCCGGCCACGGACGTCCCGTCTCGGCAGGCGAGCCCGCCAACCTCACGCTGGTCGACACCGCATACCGTGGGACCGTGGACCCCGCCGGCTTCGCCTCGCGCAGCCGCAACACCCCCTACGAGGGCCGCGAGCTGCCGGGCCGGATCAGCCACACCTGGCTGCGGGGCAAGGCCACCCTCGTCGACGGGAAGCTCGCGTGACACCTCTCCTCCTCATGGCCGCCGAGAAGAAGTCGGCGGAAGTGACCGACTGGGCCGCCCGGATCGGCTGGCTCGTCGGCCTCGCCCTCTTCGTCGCGCTCGTCTACTGGCTGATGCGCGAGGGCTGGAAGTGGCGCGGCACCCTCCAGGGCGACCTGCCCGAGCTGCCCGCCGTGCCGGAAGACCCCGGCCCGGTGAGACTGGGCATGAGCGGCCGCTACCACGGCTCCACCACCGCCGGGCAGTGGCTCGACCGCATCGTGGCGCACGGCCTGGGCAACCGCAGCCTGGCCGAGCTCACCCTGACGGACGCGGGACTGGCCGTCGTACGCCCCGGCGCGAACGACTTCTTCGTCCCGGCCTCGCGGCTGCGCGGGGCCCGGCTCGACAAGGGCATCGCGGGCAAGGTCCTCACCGAGGGCGGACTCCTCGTCGTCACCTGGTCGCACGGCGACCGGCTCCTCGACTCCGGATTCCGCTCGGATCGCGCGGCCGAGCACGGCGAATGGGTCGACGCCCTGAACGACATGACCGGCAAGACCGACAAGACGGAAACGGAAGGCGCACGATGACGACCTCCACCCAGGGGAACGCCTCGCAGAGGCAGAAGGCGCTTCCCGCCGTACTCGTCCTCGAGGACGGCCGGGTCTTCCACGGCCGTGCCTACGGGGCCGTGGGGGAGACCTTCGGCGAAGCGGTGTTCTCCACCGGCATGACCGGCTACCAGGAGACCCTCACCGACCCGTCGTACCACCGCCAGGTCGTCGTGATGACCGCCCCGCACGTCGGCAACACCGGCGTCAACGACGAGGACCCCGAGTCGAAGCGGATCTGGGTCGCCGGATACGTCGTCCGCGACCCCGCGCGCGTGCCCTCCAACTGGCGCTCCCGGCGCTCGCTGGACGAGGAGCTGCGCACCCAGGGCGTCGTCGGCATCAGCGGTGTCGACACCCGCGCCCTCACCCGCCACCTGCGCGAGCGCGGCGCCATGCGCGTCGGCATCTTCTCCGGCAACGCGCTGCCCGACGCGGGCACCATGCTCGCCGAGGTGCGCCAGGCTCCCGAGATGAAGGGCGCGAACCTCGCCGCCGAGGTCGCCACCAAGGAGCCGTACGTCGTTCCCGCGATCGGCGAGAAGAAGTTCACCGTCGCCGCGGTCGACCTGGGCATCAAGGGCATGACCCCGCACCGGATGGCCGAACGCGGCATCGAGGTGCACGTGCTGCCCGCCACGGCCACCGCCGAGGACATCTACGCCGTGAACCCGGACGGCGTCTTCTTCTCCAACGGCCCCGGCGACCCGGCCACCGCCGACGGTCCCGTGGCGGTCATGCGCGAAGTGCTCGCCCGCAAGACCCCGCTCTTCGGCATCTGCTTCGGCAACCAGATCCTCGGCCGGGCCCTCGGCTTCGGCACGTACAAGCTGAAGTACGGCCACCGCGGCATCAACCAGCCCGTGCAGGACCGGACGACCGGCAAGGTCGAGGTCACCGCGCACAACCACGGCTTCGCCGTCGACGCCCCGCTCGACAAGGTCTCCGAGACCCCCTACGGCCGCGCCGAGGTCTCCCACGTCTGTCTCAACGACAACGTGGTGGAGGGCCTCCAGCTGCTCGACCAGCCGGCCTTCAGCGTCCAGTACCACCCCGAGGCGGCGGCGGGCCCGCACGACGCGGCCTACCTGTTCGACCGCTTCACGTCTTTGATGAACACAGCTCCGATGGAGGGCCAGCGTGCCTAAGCGCACCGATATCCAGTCCGTCCTGGTCATCGGCTCCGGCCCGATCGTCATCGGTCAGGCCGCCGAGTTCGACTACTCCGGCACCCAGGCGTGCCGCGTCCTGCGCGCCGAGGGCCTGCGGGTCATCCTGGTCAACTCCAACCCGGCGACGATCATGACCGACCCGGAGATCGCCGACGCCACCTACGTCGAGCCGATCACCCCCGAGTTCGTCGAGAAGATCATCGCCAAGGAGCGCCCCGACGTCCTGCTGCCGACCCTCGGCGGCCAGACGGCCCTCAACACCGCGATCTCCATGCACGAGCAGGGTGTGCTGGAGAAGTACGGCGTCGAACTGATCGGTGCCAACGTCGAGGCGATCAACAAGGGCGAGGACCGCGAGCTCTTCAAGGGCGTCGTCGAGGCCGTCCGCGAGAAGATCGGGCACGGCGAGTCCGCCCGGTCCGTCATCTGCCACACCATGGACGACGTGATCAAGGGCGTCGACACGCTCGGCGGCTACCCCGTCGTCGTCCGCCCCTCCTTCACCATGGGCGGCGCGGGCTCCGGCTTCGCGCACGACGAGGAGGAGCTGCGCCGCATCGCCGGCCAGGGCCTCACGCTCTCCCCGACCACCGAGGTGCTCCTGGAGGAGTCGATCCTCGGCTGGAAGGAGTACGAGCTGGAGCTGATGCGCGACAAGAACGACAACGTCGTCGTCGTGTGCTCCATCGAGAACTTCGACCCCATGGGTGTCCACACCGGCGACTCCATCACCGTCGCGCCGGCGATGACGCTGACCGACCGCGAGTACCAGCGGCTGCGCGACATCGGCATCGCGATCATCCGCGAGGTCGGCGTCGACACCGGCGGCTGCAACATCCAGTTCGCGATCAACCCCGACGACGGCCGCATCATCGTCATCGAGATGAACCCGCGCGTCTCCCGGTCCTCGGCGCTCGCCTCCAAGGCGACCGGCTTCCCCATCGCCAAGATCGCGGCCAAGCTCGCCGTCGGCTACACGCTCGACGAGATCCCGAACGACATCACCGAGAAGACCCCGGCCTCCTTCGAGCCGACCCTCGACTACGTCGTCGTGAAGGCCCCGCGCTTCGCCTTCGAGAAGTTCCCGTCCGCCGACTCCACGCTGACGACGACCATGAAGTCGGTCGGCGAGGCCATGGCGATCGGCCGCAACTTCACCGAGGCGCTCCAGAAGGCGCTCCGTTCGCTGGAGAAGAAGGGCAGCCAGTTCACCTTCGTGGGTGAGCCGGGTGACAAGGCCGAACTGCTGCGCGAGGCCGTCCGTCCCACCGACGGCCGCATCAACACCGTCATGCAGGCCATCCGCGCGGGCGCCACGCAGGAGGAGGTCTTCGAGTCCACGAAGATCGACCCGTGGTTCGTCGACCAGCTCTTCCTGATCAAGGAGATCGCGGACGAGCTGGCCGCCGCCGACAAGCTCTACCCCGAGCTGCTCGCCGAGGCCAAGCGGCACGGCTTCTCCGACACGCAGATCGCCGAGATCCGCGGCCTGCGCGAGGACGTCGTCCGCGAGGTGCGGCACGCGCTGGGCGTACGCCCGGTCTACAAGACGGTCGACACCTGCGCCGCCGAGTTCGCCGCGAACACGCCGTACTTCTACTCCTCCTACGACGAGGAGAGCGAGGTCGCGCCCCGCGAGAAGCCCGCGGTGATCATCCTGGGCTCCGGTCCGAACCGCATCGGCCAGGGCATCGAGTTCGACTACTCCTGCGTCCACGCCTCCTTCGCGCTCAGCGACGCGGGCTACGAGACCGTGATGGTCAACTGCAACCCCGAGACCGTCTCCACGGACTACGACACCTCCGACCGCCTGTACTTCGAGCCGCTCACGCTCGAAGACGTGCTGGAGATCGTGCACGCGGAGTCGCTCGCCGGCCCGATCGCGGGCGTCATCGTGCAGCTCGGCGGCCAGACCCCGCTCGGCCTCGCGCAGGCGCTGAAGGACAACGGCGTGCCGATCGTGGGCACCCCGCCCGAGGCGATCCACGCCGCCGAGGACCGCGGCGCGTTCGGACAGGTCCTCGCGGAGGCCGGCCTGCCGGCCCCCAAGCACGGCACCGCCACCACCTTCGCCGCGGCCAAGGCCATCGCCGACGAGATCGGCTACCCCGTCCTCGTCCGGCCCTCGTACGTCCTCGGCGGGCGCGGCATGGAGATCGTCTACGACGAGACCCGGCTGTCGTCCTACATCGCGGAGTCCACCGAGATCAGCCCCACCCGGCCGGTCCTGGTCGACCGCTTCCTCGACGACGCCATCGAGATCGACGTCGACGCGCTGTACGACGGCGAGGAGCTCTACCTCGGCGGCGTCATGGAGCACATCGAGGAGGCCGGCATCCACTCCGGCGACTCGGCGTGCGCCCTGCCCCCGATCACGCTCGGCGGGTTCGACATCAAGCGCCTGCGGGCCTCCACGGAGGCCATCGCCAAGGGCGTCGGGGTCCGCGGACTGATCAACATCCAGTTCGCCATGGCCGGCGACATCCTCTACGTCCTCGAGGCCAACCCGCGCGCCTCGCGCACCGTCCCCTTCACCTCGAAGGCGACCGCGGTGCCGCTCGCGAAGGCCGCCGCCCGCATCTCGCTCGGCGCGACCGTCGCCGAGCTGCGCGCCGAGGGCCTGCTCCCGGCGAACGGCGACGGCGGCACCCTGCCGCTCGACGCGCCGATCTCCGTCAAGGAGGCCGTCATGCCGTGGTCACGCTTCCGCGACATCCACGGACGCGGCGTCGACACCGTGCTCGGCCCGGAGATGCGCTCCACCGGTGAGGTCATGGGCATCGACTCGGTGTTCGGGACGGCGTACGCCAAGTCGCAGGCGGGCGCGTACGGTCCGCTGCCGACCAAGGGCCGCGCCTTCATCTCGGTCGCCAACCGCGACAAGCGCTCGATGATCTTCCCGGCGCGGGAACTCGTCGCCCACGGCTTCGAGCTCTTCGCCACCTCCGGCACGGCCGAGGTGCTCAAGCGCAACGGCATCAACGCCACGATCGTGCGCAAGCAGAGCGAGGGCGAGGGCCCGAACGGCGAGAAGACGATCGTCCAGCTCATCCACGACGGCGGGGTCGACCTCATCGTCAACACGCCGTACGGCACCGGTGGCCGTCTCGACGGCTACGAGATCCGCACGGCGGCCGTGGCCCGGTCGGTCCCGTGCCTCACGACGGTCCAGGCGCTCGCCGCCGCCGTCCAGGGCATCGACGCGCTCAACCGCGGCGACGTGGGCGTGCGGTCGCTCCAGGAACACGCCGAGCATCTGACCGCGGCGCGCGACTAGCGGCCCTGAGGGGGACACCGGAAACGGTGTCCCCCTCTTCATGAGGCCTCCCTCTTCACGAAGCCCCTGCCCCTTCAAGAGGCGCCCCTCACCGGGCACTTTCGAGGACATGATCATGTACAAGCTCTTCTTCGACCTCGTCTTCAAGCGGATGGACCCGGAGCAGGCGCACCACCTGGCCTTCCGCTGGATCCGGCTCGTCGCCCGCGTCCCCGTCCTGCGCACCTTCGTCGCCGCCGCGCTCGCGCCCCGTCACGAGGAGCTGCGCACCGAGGCGTTCGGGCTGCGCATGCACGGCCCCTTCGGGCTCGCGGCCGGCTTCGACAAGAACGCCGTGGCGATCGACGGGATGTCGATGCTCGGCTTCGACCACATCGAGATCGGCACGGTCACCGGGGAGGCGCAGCCGGGCAACCCCAAGCAGCGGCTGTTCCGCCTCGTGCCGGACCGCGCGCTGATCAACCGCATGGGATTCAACAACGAGGGCTCCGCGGCCGTCTCCGAGCGGCTGGCGGCCCGTACGCCCGTCTTCCGGGCCGTCGTGGGCGTCAACATCGGCAAGACCAAGACCGTCCCCGAGGAGGAGGCCGTCGGCGACTACGTGAAGTCGGCCGAGCGGCTCGCCCGGCACGCCGACTACCTCGTGGTGAACGTGTCCTCCCCGAACACCCCGGGGCTGCGGAACCTCCAGGCCACCGAGGCGCTGC
This sequence comes from Streptomyces sp. NPDC002580, assembly GCF_042889485.1. Lineage (NCBI taxonomy): Bacteria > Bacillati > Actinomycetota > Actinomycetes > Kitasatosporales > Streptomycetaceae > Streptomyces > Streptomyces sp. NPDC002580. Next base: position 402,402 of record NZ_JBIAQZ010000006.1, read on the forward strand.
GGCCGCTGCTCAGCGCCGTGCGCGAGGCCGCCGACCGTGCCGTCACCGACCGGCGCGTCCCGCTCCTCGTCAAGATCGCGCCGGACCTCGCCGACGAGGACGTCGACGCCGTCGCCGACCTTGCCGTCGAGCTCGGCCTGGACGGGATCATCGCCACGAACACGACCATCGCCCGCGAGGGACTCGGGCTGACGTCCGACCCCTCCCTGGTGAAGGAGACCGGCGGGCTCTCGGGCGCGCCGCTCAAGGCGCGCTCCCTGGAGGTGCTGCGCCGCCTCTACGCGCGTGTGGGCGACCGGATCACCCTGGTGGGCGTCGGAGGCGTCGAGAACGCCGAGGACGCCTGGCAGCGCATCCTGGCCGGCGCCACGCTGGTCCAGGGCTACAGCGCCTTCATCTACGAGGGTCCCTTCTGGGGCCGCGCCGTCCACAAGGGGCTCGCCGCCCGTCTGCGGACGAGCCCGTACGCCACCCTCGCCGACGCGGTCGGCGCCGACGTGAGGAAGTCCGCATGAGCCTGGAACCCTTCGGCGCCCGCCTGCGCCGCGCCATGGACGAGCGCGGCCCCCTGTGCGTGGGCATCGACCCGCACGCCTCCCTGCTCGCCGACTGGGGACTCGGTGACGACATCGCGGGCCTGGAGCGATTCAGCCGCACGGTCGTCGAGACGCTCGCCGAGCGGGTCGCCGTCCTCAAGCCGCAGAGCGCCTTCTTCGAGCGGTTCGGCTCGCGCGGGATCGCCGTCCTGGAGAAGTCGGTCGCGGAGGCGCGGGAGGCCGGGGCGCTGGTCGTCATGGACGCCAAGCGCGGTGACATCGGCTCGACGATGGCCGCGTACGCCGAGACCTTCCTGCGCAAGGACGCGCCGCTCTTCTCGGACGCCCTGACGGTGTCGCCCTACCTGGGCTACGGCTCGCTGAAGCCCGCGGTGGAGCTCGCCCGCGAGAGCGGGGCGGGACTCTTCGTCCTCGCGCTCACCTCCAACCCGGAGGGCGGCGAGGTCCAGCACGCCGTCCGGGCCGACGGACGCAGTGTCGGCGCGACGATGCTCGGACACCTGGCGGCCGAGAACGCGGGCGAGACGCCCCTCGGCTCCTTCGGGGCGGTCGTCGGCGCCACCCTGGGCGATCTCTCCTCCTACGACCTGGACATCAACGGCCCGCTCCTCGCGCCCGGCATCGGGGCCCAGGGGGCGGCGGCGGCGGATCTCGCGGGCGTCTTCGGGGCGGCCGTGCGCAACGTCGTCCCGAACGTGAGCCGGGGTGTTCTGCGTCACGGTCCCGACATCGTGGCGCTGCGCGAGTCGGCGGAGGGCTTCGCGCAGGAGATCAGGGAGGCTGTAGCGGCCGCTTGAGGCTCCGACAGCCGTTCGAGGTCCCCCTGATGAGTGGCTCGCGGGCGTCCCGAGTCTGAATACATTCTCAAATCCGGGGAGGTATGTCGGAAATGTCGGGCGCCAGGGAGGCTGACCAGGACTTTTCCTCTGTTCTCGCTGACTCCGGCGCACTTGCCCGCTAGTCTCCGTCGAGTGGGGCACCTCCCCTGGCCTCAAGGGCAGGGGGAGATCGGGCAAGCGTGTCGCCCGTGGCCCCCAGGTGCGGGGCGACCAGGTTCCGCACCGGTCCGTATCCGACAGTTCGACATCCGAGGTGACGTAGGCGTGGCTCTTCCGCCCCTTACCCCTGAACAGCGCGCAGCCGCGCTCGAAAAGGCCGCCGCGGCTCGCCGGGAGCGGGCCGAGGTCAAGAATCGACTCAAGCACTCCGGTGCTTCTCTCCACGAGGTCATCAAGCAGGGCCAGGAGAACGACGTCGTCGGCAAGATGAAGGTCTCCGCGCTCCTGGAGTCCCTGCCGGGCGTGGGCAAGGTCCGCGCCAAGCAGATCATGGAGCGACTCGGGATCTCCGAAAGCCGCCGCGTGCGCGGTCTCGGCTCGAATCAGATCGCCTCTTTGGAGCGTGAGTTCGGCGGTTCCGGCGCCTGAGTCCTGGGCACACCGGGATTGCTGGAATAATCGCCGTATGGCTGTAACACCCCGGGGGACGACCCCCGTACCCCCGGACGTACGTCCGCGGCTGACCGTGCTCTCCGGCCCCTCAGGGGTCGGCAAGAGCACGGTCGTCGCTCATATGCGCAAGGTTCACCCCGAGGTCTGGCTCTCGGTGTCGGCGACGACCCGCAAGCCGCGCCCCGGCGAGAAGCACGGCGTCCACTACTTCTTCGTCTCCGACGACGAGATGGACAAGCTGATCGCCAACGGCGAGCTCCTGGAGTGGGCCGAATTCGCCGGCAACCGCTACGGCACTCCGCGGGCCGCCGTCCTGGAGCACCTGGAGTCGGGTGCGCCGCTCCTCCTGGAGATCGACCTCCAGGGCGCCCGGCAGGTCCGCGAGTCCATGGCGGAGGCGCTGCTCGTGTTCCTGGCCCCGCCCTCCTGGGACGAACTGGTGCGACGGCTCACCGGCCGGGGCACCGAATCTCCCGAGGTGATCGAGCGTCGCCTGGGCGCGGCCAAGATCGAACTGGCGGCCGAATCGGAGTTCGACGTCACCCTTGTCAATACCTCCGTCGAGGACGTGGCGCGCGAGCTGCTAGCCTTGGTGGAAGTTGTTTGATCTTTCAGGTCAATTTCCACCTTTCGGAAGGCAGAGCGTGTCCTCTTCCATCACCGCTCCCGAGGGCATCATCAACCCTCCGATCGACGAGCTTCTCGAGGCCGCCGACTCCAAGTACAGCCTGGTGATCTACGCGGCCAAGCGCGCCCGCCAGATCAACGCGTACTACTCGCAGCTCGGCGAGGGCCTCCTCGAGTACGTCGGTCCGCTCGTGGACACCCACGTCCACGAGAAGCCGCTGTCGATCGCGCTGCGCGAGATCAACGCGGGTCTGCTGACCTCCGAGGCCGTCGAGGGCCCCGCTCAGTAGTCGTTCTCACACACTCATCCCAGGCCCGGCGGCGCGACCGCCGGGCCTGTGGTGTGTCATGGAGTCGTACGTTTCCGAGCGCGGGGAGAGACGGTGGACAAGCCGAGGGTCGTTCTGGGGGTCAGCGGTGGCATCGCCGCGTACAAGGCCTGTGAGCTGCTGCGACGACTGACCGAGTCGGGCCACGACGTGCGCGTCGTGCCCACCGCGTCCGCGCTGCACTTCGTCGGCGCCGCCACCTGGTCGGCCCTCTCGGGCCACCCCGTCTCCACCGAGGTCTGGACGGACGTCCACGAGGTCCCGCACGTCCGCATCGGGCAGCACGCCGACCTCGTGGTGGTGGCCCCCGCGACGGCCGACCTGCTCGCCAAGGCCGCCCACGGCCTGGCCGACGACCTCCTCACCAACACCCTGCTCACCGCCCGCTGCCTGGTCGTCTTCGCGCCCGCGATGCACACCGAGATGTGGGAGCACCCGGCGACGCAGGAGAACGTGGCCACCCTGCGGCGGCGTGGCGCCGTCGTCGTCGAGCCCGCCGTGGGACGTCTGACCGGCGTGGACACCGGCAAGGGGCGGCTGCCCGACCCCGGAGAGATCTTCGAGGTCTGCCGCCGTGTCCTGGCCCGCGGGGCCGGTGAGCCCGACCTCGCCGGCCGCCATGTCGTCGTCAGCGCGGGCGGTACCCGTGAGCCCCTCGACCCGGTCCGTTTCCTCGGCAACCGCTCCTCCGGCAAGCAGGGCTACGCGCTCGCCCGCACCGCCGCCGCGCGCGGCGCCCGGGTCACCCTGATCGCCGCGAACACGGGCCTCGCGGACCCGGCCGGGGTCGACGTCGTCCAGGTCGGTACCGCCGTCCAGATGCGGGAGGCCGTGCTGAAGGCGGCCCCGGACGCCGACGCGGTGGTGATGGCGGCCGCGGTGGCGGATTTCCGCCCCCAGGCGTACGCGGCGGGGAAGATCAAGAAGAAGGACGGCCAGGAGCCGGCGCCGATCGTCCTGGTCCGCAATCCCGACATCCTCGCGGAGATCTCCGCGGACCGTCCGCGCCCCGGCCAGGTGGTGGTGGGGTTCGCCGCCGAGACCGACGACGTCCTCGCCAACGGACGGACCAAACTGCGGCGCAAGGGCTGTGACCTCCTGGTGGTGAACGAGGTGGGGGAGCGCAAGACCTTCGGCTCGGAGGAGAACGAGGCGGTGGTGCTCGGGGCCGACGGCAGCGAGACCCCGGTGCCCCACGGACCCAAGGAAGCACTGGCCGAGACCGTGTGGGACCTCGTGACACGCCGACTGGTGTGAAGGCCCGTCCGGCACACCCGTCACCACAAAGTTCGCGAAAACGGGCGTGGCGGCCCTGGAAAAGAGCTACAGACATGGCGCAGAATGCCCGTGCCGCAGGTCACAGGGGTTTCGAGAGGCGAGACAGGGGTCCCGCGGCTGGGTGCGACAGATAAACTGTTCTCGGACGACGGCGGGCGCAGCCCCCGTCACGTCCGCCAATGATCAGCCAGCAGCCGCTGCAACCACAGGGAGCGTTGTGTCCCGTCGCTTGTTCACCTCGGAGTCAGTCACCGAGGGTCACCCCGACAAGATCGCTGACCAGATCAGTGACACCATTCTCGACGCGCTCCTGCGCGAGGACCCGACGTCCCGGGTCGCCGTGGAGACGCTCATCACGACCGGCCTGGTGCACGTGGCCGGAGAGGTCACGACCAAGGCGTACGCGCCGATCGCCCAGCTGGTCCGCGACAAGATCCTGGAGATCGGCTACGACTCGTCGAAGAAGGGCTTCGACGGAGCGTCCTGCGGCGTGTCGGTGTCGATCGGCTCCCAGTCCCCGGACATCGCGCAGGGAGTCGACACCGCGTACGAGTCGCGGGTCGAGGGTGACGAGGACGAGCTGGACCGACAGGGCGCCGGCGACCAGGGTCTGATGTTCGGGTACGCGACCGACGAGACCCCGAACCTGATGCCGCTCCCGATCCACCTCGCGCACAAGCTCTCGCGGCGGCTGTCCGAGGTCCGCAAGAACGGGACCATCCCGTACCTGCGCCCCGACGGCAAGACCCAGGTCACCATCGAGTACGACGGCGACAAGGCGGTCCGTCTGGACACCGTCGTCGTCTCCTCGCAGCACGCGTCCGACATCGACCTGGAGTCCCTGCTCGCTCCCGACATCCGCGAGTTCGTGGTGGAGCCGGAGCTGAGGGCGCTCCTCGACGACGGCATCAAGCTGGAGACCGAGGGCTACCGCCTGCTGGTGAACCCGACCGGCCGCTTCGAGATCGGCGGCCCGATGGGCGACGCCGGCCTCACCGGCCGCAAGATCATCATCGACACCTACGGCGGCATGGCCCGCCACGGCGGCGGCGCCTTCTCCGGCAAGGACCCGTCCAAGGTCGACCGCTCCGCCGCGTACGCCATGCGCTGGGTCGCCAAGAACGTCGTCGCCGCGGGCCTCGCCTCGCGCTGCGAGGTCCAGGTCGCCTACGCCATCGGCAAGGCCGAGCCGGTCGGTCTGTTCGTCGAGACCTTCGGTACCGCCAAGGTCGACGCGGAGAAGATCGAGACCGCCATCACCGAGGTCTTCGACCTCCGCCCGGCGGCCATCATCCGCGACCTCGACCTGCTCCGCCCGATCTACGCCCAGACCGCCGCCTACGGCCACTTCGGCCGCGAGCTGCCCGACTTCACGTGGGAGCGCACGGACCGGGTGGACGCGCTGCGCGCGGCCGCCGGCCTGTAGTTCCCGACGGCTTCGTCGAGCCGTGGGGGCCCGCCCCCCCCCGGGTGGCGGGGCGAAACGCGCTGGTGTTTTAGGCCGCCGGGTGGTAGGGAGCGCGGCGGGGCCCGAAGGGCGGC
>NZ_JBIAQZ010000006.1:408195-527149 GCF_042889485.1 Streptomyces sp. NPDC002580
CCGCGCGCGCCCCGTCTCCGGGGGGGCGCGCCCGGCGGGGGGCGCGGGGCGGCGCGCGGCCGCGGGCGTGTTGGCCCCCCGGGCGCCGGCGCGCGGGGCGCCCCCCCCCCCCCGGGGGGGCGGGCCCCCACGGCTCTGTCGTGATCGGCCGCGTCGTGATCGGCTGCGCGGCGGGGCCGTACGGAGAGCGGCCGCGGGAAAGCGGTGGAGCGGCCGGGCCGGGTTCCGTAGCCTGGTGATCTCCCGGTGCGATGGCCGCGGTTGCTTCGGTGGAGTACGCCCATGGCGTGCGGTGAATCTGGAATCACGTACCGCTGCCGCCTTGATCTCGGGAGAATCGGCGCCGCGGCGCCCGGTGCGACGGCCACGGATACTTCCGGGTGATCCCCTCGCAGGTTCGAATCCTGCTGCCGGTCCTGGACCGGTATGGCCGAGCGGCCCATGGCAGAAGCGCCCCCAGGGCGTTCGCGATCCGCGGCCGGCCCGATCTCGGGCGCCCGGCGCTGTCGGTGCGGTCTGGTAGGAATACTGCTGTGAGCAGCGCGAACGGGCGAACCGAGGGCGGTACCGACGGTACGGACGGTGGGGACCGTACGGGCGGCGGGGACGGCGCGCCGCCCGAGCAGCTCGCGTTGATCCGGGAAGCCGTGCGCCAGGCCAAGGAACCGAAGGCGAAGCCGCGGACCTGGCGAGGAGCCGCGCTGGCGAAGGACCTGCCCGTCGCCCGGGTGCTCGTCGACAAAGGGGTGCTGCACCTCGACCGCTACTTCGACTACGCCGTGCCCGAGGACCTGGACGAGGCGGCGCAACCGGGCGTGCGGGTCCGGGTACGGTTCGGCGCCGGGGGACGCAACGTCCGCGGTGGGCGGCGCGAGGGCGGGGGTCTGATCGACGGCTACCTGATCGAGCGGGTCGCCGAGTCCGACTACTCCGGGCCGCTGGCCGCCCTCGCCCAGGTCGTCTCCCCCGAGCCCGTCCTCGGGCCCGAGCTGCTCGGTCTCGCCCGCGCCGTCGCCGACCGGTACGCGGGATCGCTCGCCGACGTACTGCAACTGGCCGTTCCGCCCCGGCACGCCCGCGCCGAGGCACGGGAGTCGCCGGTGCCCCCGCCGCCGCCCACGGCGCCCGAGCCCGGGACCTGGCGACGGTACGGAAGGGGAGCGGACTTCCTCGCCTCGCTCGCCTCCGGCGGGGCCCCGCGCGCGGTGTGGACCGCGCTGCCCGGCCCCCAGTGGGCCGAGGAGATCGCCCGGGCCGTGCGGGCGACGCTCGCGTCGGGGCGCGGCGCGCTCGTCGTCGTACCGGCCGGGCGGCCCGCCGCCCGCGTGGACAGCGCCCTGACGGCGCTGCTGGGGGAGGGGCAGCACGTCGTGCTGACCGCCGACGCCGGACAGGAGCGGCGCTACCGGGAGTGGCTCGCCGTCCGCCGGGGCGCCGTACGGGCCGTCGTCGGAACGCGGGCCGCCATGTTCGCGCCCGTACGGAATCTCGGACTCGTGGTCGTCTGGGACGACGGCGACGCGGGACACAGCGATGACAACGCGCCCTTCCCGCATGTCCGGGAAGTGCTGGAGCTGCGCGCGTCCCGAGACAGGTGCGGTTTCCTGCTGGGGAGTTGGACCTGCACGGTGGAGGCGGCCCAACTGGTCGAGAGCGGCTGGGCGCTGCCGCTGGCCGCCGACCGGGAGCAGGTGCGCGCCGCGGCGCCGCTGGTGCGCACCGTCGGGGACGGTGATCTCGCGCGCGACGAGGCAGCCCGGGCCGCCCGGCTGCCCACACTCGCCTGGCAGGTCGTCAGGGAGGGGCTGCGGCAGGGGCCGGTGCTGGTGCAGGTGCCCCGCCGGGGATACGTGCCCCGGATGGCGTGCGCGCGGTGCCGGGAGCCCGCGCGGTGCCGCCACTGCGCGGGGCCGTTGGAGGCCCAGGACGCGCGGGCGCTGCGCTGCGCGTGGTGCGGGCGGGACGAGCCGGCCTGGCACTGCCAGGAGTGCGGCGGGTTCCGGCTGCGGGCCCAGGTCGTCGGCGCCCGGCGGACCGCCGAGGAACTGGGACGGGCGTTCCCGGCCGTGCCGGTGCGCACCTCCGGACGGGAGCAGGTGCTGGACACGGTTCCCGCGGCACCCGCGCTGGTGGTGAGCACCCCGGGTGCCGAACCCGTCGCCGAGGGCGGGTACGCGGCCGCCCTGCTGCTCGACGGCTGGGCGATGGTCGGGCGGCCGGATCTGCGGGCCGGCGAGGACGCGTTGCGCCGGTGGACCGGGGCCGCCGCGCTGGTCCGGCCGCAGGCGCAGGGCGGCACGGTCGTGGTGGTGGCCGAACCGACCCTGCGGCCGGTGCAGGCACTCGTGCGGTGGGACCCCGTGGGACACGCGGTGCGCGAACTCGCCGAGCGGGCCGAACTCGGATTTCCCCCGGTCTCCCGGATGGTGTCCGTGTCCGGGTCGGCGGAGGCGCTCGCCGGGTTCCTCGCGGCCGCCGAACTGCCGGGCGATGCCGAGGTGCTGGGGCCCGTGCCGCTGCCGGTCGCGGAGGCCGGGCGGTCCAGGCGGCCCGGGGCACCCCCCGCGGCGGAGCCGGCGGAACGGGTGCTCGTCCGAGTGCCGCCGGGCAGCGGTGCCGCGCTGGCGGCCGCGCTGAAGAGCGCCCAGGCGGCACGCATGGCGCGGGGCGGGGGCGAGCCCGTACGGATCCGCGTCGATCCGCCCGACATCGGGTGAGGTGGGTGGGGTCGGTGAGTCCGGCTGGTCCGGTGGGGTCCGGGGGCGGACATAGGACTGCCTCCCGGGGGCTTCGGCGCCGGGAGGCAGTGGTCGTCGCGCGGTGACCTCGGATCGGTCAGCCGTTGCGTGGGCCCGGGCAGGCCGTGGGCCTGACCTCTTCGCGGAGGGTGGGGCTGCCGGCCGTGGGCTGGGTCGGCATGGATCGGGCGGCGGGAACGGTCGGCACGGTGGGGAGCGGGGTGTCGACGGCGACCGTGCGGGCGCTCGCCGTCTCCGTGGCGCGCTCCGCCTCGGCGGCGGCCTGGGCGGTGGCGCGGCGCGCTCCGTAACGACGGTGCACCGCCTGCTTGGTGACCCCGAGGGCCGAGCCCACCGCGTCCCACGAGAAACCGAGTGAGCGGTCGAAGTCCACGGCGGCCGTGACCAGGGTCTCGACGCTGTCCCGCAGCTCCTGGGCGAGACGGACGGTCGGGGCGGGGGCACGTCCGTAGACGACGAAGCCCGTGGAGGGGCCGGAGCGGCGTGGGCGGTAGACATTGCCGAGCTGGGCGGTGAGCGTGCGCAGTGCGTCCACCTGCCGGCGGACCCGCTCGATGTCGCGCACCAGCAAGTGCAGGCTGGCCCGGGCCTGGGCGTCGTGGGTTGCGTGGTCGGCCATGAACAAGCCTCTCGAACCGGCGTTGAAAAGGATCGGGCCGCGAAATTGCAGCCCGCTGTGGTCAACTCTTTCTTGACCAACGCGTGGACGGGTGAGTGGTCACGCTGCGGGGGCGCGAGGGCATATGCACGGGGCGCGTCCCAAGATGTACGCCCCCCGATGTGTGACGGACGCGCCCCGCGAGCCGGTGGTGCCGGCCGCACCCCTCCCGGAAGGGGCCGCACCGCCCGTGCGAGCCGAGGCGCGGGCCTCCCGGAGTCCCGCCGGAGAACGCCCGTCACCCCTGGAGAACCCCCGGGCCCTCGGGCCCGGCGCGGCATAGACTGGTGCGCTGCCCCGCGCTTCGCCCTCACCGGCGCGCGCGGGGATGGAAGTGCTCCCGCCCGAGAGGCCAACCGCCACCCATGAAGCTCGTCTTCGCAGGCACCCCCGAGGTCGCCGTTCCCGCCCTGGACGCCCTGATCGCCTCCGGGCGGCACGAGGTGGCCGCCGTCGTGACCCGGCCGGACGCGCCGGCCGGGCGGGGGCGACGGCTCGTCGCGAGTCCGGTCGCCGAGCGGGCGGAACAGGCCGGGATCGAGGTGCTCAAGCCCGTGAAGCCCCGGGACGAGGAGTTCCTGGCCCGGCTGCGGGAGATCGGCCCGGACTGCTGTCCCGTCGTCGCGTACGGGGCGCTGCTGCCCCGGGTCGCCCTCGACGTCCCGGAGCGGGGCTGGGTCAACCTGCACTTCTCCCTGCTGCCCGCCTGGCGCGGCGCAGCCCCCGTGCAGCACTCGATCATGGCCGGTGACGAGATCACCGGCGCCTCCACCTTCCTGATCGAGGAGGGCCTCGACTCGGGGCCGGTGTACGGCACGGTCACCGAGGAGATCCGGCCCACCGACACCAGCGGGGACCTGCTGACCAGGCTCGCCTTCGCCGGGTCAGGACTGCTCGCCGCGACGATGGACGGCATCGAGGACGGCACGCTCAAGGCCGTGCCCCAGCCCGCCGACGGCATCAGCACGGCCCCGAAGATCACCGTCGAGAGCGCCCACGTCGACTGGGCCGCCCCGGCGCTGCGCGTCGACCGCGTGGTGCGCGGCTGCACGCCCGCCCCGGGCTCCTGGACCGTCTTTCGCGACGAGCGGCTCAAGCTCATCCAGGTCGCGATGGTGCCCGACCGTACGGACCTCGCCCCGGGCGAGCTGTCGGTCGCCAAGAACAACGTGTACGTGGGTACGGGTTCCTACGCGTTGGAGCTGCTCTGGGTGCAGGCCCAGGGCAAGAAGCCGATGCGCGCGGCGGACTGGGCCCGTGGGGTGCGGATCGCGTCCGGGGAGCGGCTCGGGAGCTGACGCCGGCCCTGCGGCGTACGCTGATGAGCGCACCATTTTTCCTGGATCCGGAGCACCTTTTTCGTGACTGAGCAGTCCCGTGGGCCGAAGAAGCCCGGCAAGCCCTACCGCCGCCCCCAGAAGGACCCGGTCCGCATGCTCGCCTTCGAGGCGCTGCGGGCCGTGGACGAGCGCGACGCCTACGCCAACCTCGTCATGCCGCCGCTGCTGCGCAAGGCGCGCGAGAAGGGCGACTTCGACAGCCGGGACGCCGCCCTCGCCACCGAGCTGGTGTACGGCACGCTGCGCAGGCAGGGGACGTACGACGCCGTCATCTCGGCCTGTGTGGACCGGCCGCTGCGGGAGGTCGACCCGCCGGTCCTCGACGTGCTCAGTCTCGGGGTCCACCAGCTGCTCGGCACGCGGATCCCGACGCACGCCGCCGTCTCCGCCTCCGTCGAGCTGGCCAGGGTGGTGCTCGGCGACGGGCGCGCCAAGTTCGTGAACGCCGTGCTGCGCAAGGTCGCGCGGCAGGACCTCGACGCCTGGGTGGAACAGGTCGCGCCCCCCTACGAGGACGACCCCGAGGACCATCTCGCCGTCGTGCACTCGCATCCGCGCTGGATCGTCTCCGCGCTGTGGGACTCGCTGGGCGGCGGCCGGGCCGGTATCGAGGACCTCCTGGAGGCCGACAACGAGCGGCCCGAGGTCACCCTCGTCGCCCGGCCGGGACGTTCCACCGCCGAGGAGCTCCTCGGCGCGCTGGACGAGGACTCGGCGCTTCCCGGGCGCTGGTCGCCCTACGCCGTCCGGCTCACCGAGGGCGGCGAGCCGGGCGCCATCGACGCCGTGCGCGAGGGCCGCGCGGGTGTCCAGGACGAGGGCAGCCAGCTGGTCGCGCTCGCCCTCGCGAACGCGCCGCTCGACGGGCCGGACCGGGCCTGGCTGGACGGCTGCGCCGGACCCGGCGGCAAGGCGGCGATGCTGGCGGGTCTCGCCGCACAGCGGGGGGCGACGCTGCTCGCCTCCGAGAAGCAGCCGCACCGCGCGGGGCTGGTGGCCAAGGCACTCGCCGGGAACCCCGGCCCCTACCAGGTCATCGCCGCCGACGGCACCCGCCCGCCGTGGCGGCCCGGTACCTTCGACCGCGTGCTCATGGACGTGCCCTGCACGGGCCTGGGCGCGCTGCGCCGCCGTCCCGAGGCCCGCTGGCGGCGCCGCCCCGAGGACCTCGACGGCTTCGCGTCGCTCCAGCGCGGGCTGCTGCGCACGGCCCTCGACTCGGTACGGGTCGGCGGCGTCGTCGGGTACGCGACCTGTTCGCCGCACCTCGCCGAGACCCGCGCGGTCGTCGACGACGTCCTCAAGCACTACGAGGGCGGTACGGCCGAGCTGTTCGACGCCCGTCCGCTGCTGCCCGGCGTACCGGCTCTCGGGGACGGCCCCGACGTACAGCTGTGGCCGCATCTGCACGGGACGGACGCGATGTACCTGGCCCTCGTCCGCAGGACCGGCTGACGTCCGGCGACCGGCCGTCCCACCGCCCGTGCGTCACGGGAGGTGGGTCCGCCGCCGGTCCGGCGGCGTGCCGTTCACGCGGGCGGTGAGGGCGGATCCGTCGGTTCTCCGGGCCGCGCGTCCGGGGGACGACCGGTGTCGCCGGATGTCCCGGTGCCGCCGGAGCTCCCGGGATTCGCCGAGGCGCCCGAGGTTCCCGCAGTGCCGGGATTCGCGGACGGGACGGACGTCCCGGTCGCGGCGGACGGCTCGGGCGTGCCCGGTGTCCCGGAGCCCTCGGGGGTGCCTGGTTCGCGCGGGTGCCCCGCGTCGGCGGGCCGGACGCCGCCGTCGTCGCGGGCGAGCCGGTGCGGCCACCACACCTTCGGGCCCACGTCGAGGAAGAGCGCGGTGACCAGCACCGAGCGCACCACGAAGGTGTCCAGGAGGACGCCGAGGGCGACCGCGAAGCCGATCTCCGCGAAACCCACGATCGGGAGGGTGCCCAGCGCCGCGAAGGTGCCCGCGAGGACGAGACCCGCCGAGGTGATCACCGCCCCGGTGGTGGCGAGGCCCGACACCACACCGGCACGGGTGCCCTGGTGGCTCGCCTCCTCACGGATGCGGGTGGTCAGGAAGATGTTGTAGTCGATGCCGAGTGCCACCAGGAACACGAAGACGAACAGCGGGAAGGCGACGTCCTCGCCCGCGTAGTCGAACACGTGACGGAAGGCCAGCGCGCTCACGCCGAGGGCGGTGGCCAGCGACAGCACCACGGTCCCGATCAGCAGGAGCGGGGCGATCAGGGCGCGCAGCAGGACGCTCAGGACCAGCAGTACCACCAGCAGGACGAGCGGGATGACCAGATAGTTGTCATGCGTCTGGGCCTCCTCCATGTCCAGCAGGGCCGCCGAGCCCCCGCCCACCTTCGCGTCGGCGCCGGGGACGGCGTGCACCGCGTCGCGCACCCGGTCGACCGTGGCCTTGGCCGCCTCGCTGTCGGACGGGGCGCGCAGCGTCGCCTCCAGCAGGGCCCGGCCGCCGTGCTCGGGCGCGCTGCCCGGCGGCACACCGATGCTCGTCGCGACCACGCCCGGATCCGCCGCGACGGCACGGCCGACCGCGTCGGCCTGCGCGGCGTCGGACACGATCACCAGCGGATCGCCGGCGCCCGCGGGGAAGTAGCGCGCCGACACCTCCTGGCCGACGACCGAGTCCGGTCTCCCGGTGAACGAGTCGGCGTTGGCGATGCCCGCGGCCCGCAGTTGGATCAGTCCCAGCGACAGCACCGCCAGGGCCAGCGCGGTGGCCACCCAGGTCGTCCGGGGGCGGCGGGCGATCCGGTGTCCCATCCGCGCCCAGACACCGCCGCGGGTCGGATCGGACGAGCCGAGGTGCGGGACGGCGGGCCAGAAGATCCAGCGCCCGAAGACCAGCAGCAGGGCCGGGAAGAGGGTGAGCATGGCGATCAGGCCGACGGCCACGCCGATCGCCGCGACCGGGCCGAGGCCCCGTGTCGAGTTCATCTCGGCGACCAGGAGCACCAGCATGCTGAGCACGACCGTCGCGCCCGAGGCGAGGATCGCCGGACCCGCCCGGTTCATGGCGCGGGTCATCGCCTCGTGACGGTCCTCGTGGCGGCGCAGCTCCTCCCGGTAGCGGGCGACGAGCAGCAGCGCGTAGTCGGTGCCCGCCCCGAACACGAGCACCGTGAGGATGCCCGCGCTCTGGCCGTTGACCGTCAGACCGGCGTGTCTCGCCAGCAGATAGATCAGCGCCTGCGCCGTGAACAGGGCGACGACCACGCCGAGCAGCGGGACGAACAGCAGGATCGGGCTGCGGAAGGTGATCAGCAGCATCACGATGACGACGGCCATCGCCGCGAACAGCAGTGTCGAGTCGATGCCCTCGAACGCCTTGGAGGAGTCGGCGGCCGTGCCGCCGGGCCCGGTGACGTGCACCGAGAGTCCGTCGTCGCCCTTGCCCACCTCGTCACGGATGGAGTCGACGGCCGGGGCGATCCGCTGCCAGCCGGACGCGTCCATCGTGATGGGGATGTAGAGCTGCGCCGCCCGCGGATCGTCGGGCCGGTCGAAGACGGGTCCACGGGACTCCGCGCCGCGGATGCCGTGTTCCCGCAGGGTCTTCGCCTGCTGCGCGTCCTCCGCGATCTGCCGGCGGTCCTGCTCCGTCAGGCCGCCCGCGCGCGTGTAGACGACGACGGCGGGGATCTGCTCGGGCCGGAACCCGTTCGAGATGTCGAGGACCTGGGTGGACTCGGCCGAGCCCGGCAACCAGGACTGGGCGTCGTTGTCCTGGGCGTCGGCGAGCTTCATTCCGAGGGGTGCCACGAAGACGAGCACCAGCAGCCACAGCGCCAGAACCAGCCACTTGGAGCGCCGTCCGCACACGAAACCGATGGTCGCCCGCTTCCAGGCGTCCAGCCGTTTCACACCCACCGCCGGGTTCGCGCGGGGAGTCGCCGGGGCGGCCGGGAGAGCGTGCCGGGACCCCCCGGGACATCCGCGGAACGACCCAGGTCCGGACCGGGGCGAGCAACCGGCCCGGGACATGGCAGGCTTGGGGCATGGCCGCGCAGATCAACCCCAGCATCCTGTCCGCCGACTTCGCCCGCCTTGCCGAGGAGGCACAGGCGGTGGAGGGGGCTGACTGGCTCCATGTCGACGTCATGGACAACCATTTCGTACCGAACCTCACCCTCGGGGTGCCGGTGGTGGAGTCGTTGGCCCGTGCGACGGCGACTCCGCTGGACTGCCATCTGATGATCGAGGACGTCGATCGGTGGGCTCCCCGGTTCGTGGAAGCCGGTGCCGGTTCGGTCACCTTCCACGCGGAGGCCGCCGCCGCGCCCGTCCGGCTGGCCAGGGAGATCCGGGCCATGGGAGCCCGCGCCTCCATGGCGCTGAAGCCGGCGACCCCCATCGAGCCGTACGAGGACCTGCTGCCCGAGCTCGACATGCTGCTGATCATGACGGTCGAACCCGGATTCGGGGGCCAGGCTTTTCTCGACATCATGCTCCCCAAGATCCGCCGTACGCGCGAGTTGATCAGCAAGCACGGACTGGAACTGTGGCTCCAGGTCGACGGCGGGGTCTCGGCGTCGACCATCGAGCGGTGCGCGGAGGCGGGCGCGGACGTGTTCGTCGCCGGTTCGGCGGTGTACGGGGCCGCGGACCCGGCCCAGGCGGTACGTGCACTGCGCACCCAGGCCGAGCAGGCGACGGCCCTGGCATCGTGGGCGTGCGACCACTGAACCAAGGGAACGTGAACGCCGCCCATCAGGGCGAACCGAGTGCGCCGGATCTGCGAGGATGAGCGGCGAATCCAGAGTGTGAACAGCAGTGAGGAGATCGCCGTGTCGGGTATGTCGGCTGGCCGGTCAGCCATGCGGATGGGACCCGCTGAGCTGGTCCAGGCGGCGGCCATGGCCCGCCGCTTCTACCTCGAGGGCAAGTCCAAGATCCAGATCGCCGAGGAGTTCGGCGTGAGCCGCTTCAAGGTGGCCCGGGTCCTGGAGACCGCTCTCGAACGGGATCTCGTGAGGATCGAGATCCGCGTCCCCGCCGAGCTGGACGCGGAGCGCTCGGACGCGCTGCGCGCCCGCTACGGCCTGCGCCACGCCGTGGTCGTCGAGTCCCCGGCCGACGCCGAGGAGTCGCCCGACCCGGAGAACCTCGGCGAGGTGGCCGCCGACCTGCTCGGCGAGCTCGTCAACGAGGGAGATGTGCTCGGCCTCGCCTGGGGCCGCTCCACGATCCACATGGCGGCGGCGCTCGACCGGCTCCCGCCGTGCACCGTGGTGCAGTTGACGGGCGTGTACGACGCCGGGACCGCCGAACGCGGCTCCGTCGAGGCCGTACGGCGAGCGGCGCAGGTGTCGGGCGGCGACGCCCATCCCATCTACGCGCCGATGCTGCTGCCGGACGCGGCCACCGCCGCGGCGCTGCGCAACCAGACGGGGATCGCCCGCGCCTTCGAGTACTTCGACAAGGTCACGGTCGCCTGCGTCTCCATCGGCTCCTGGGAGCCCGGCATCTCCACGGTGCACGACATGCTCAGCGACGAGGAACGCTCCCACTACGCGTCCCTCGGTGTCGCCGCCGAGATGTCCGCGCACCTCTTCGACGCCGAGGGCCGGCGGGTCGGACGTGACCTGGGCGAGCGCTGCATCACGGTCGAGACCGACCGGCTGCGCCGTATCCCCGAGGTCGTCGCGATCGCGGGCGGGCAGCGCAAGGCGGCCGCCATCGACGCGGTGCTGCGGTCCGGCCTCGTCACCAGCCTGGTGACGGACACCTCGGCCGCGGACAGTCTGATGACGGCGGGCCCGCCTCCGCGTCCGGCCCTGAACCGGGCGGACCCGGACGGCCCCTGACGGGTTCTCCACCGCGCGCCGCGAGGGGGGGGGGGGGGGCGCCGAGACGTGAATGGGGGCACGCCCCCCCCCCCCGGGGCGCGCCCCCCGGGGGGGGGGGGGGGGGGGGGCGGGGGGCGGCCCGTTTTTCTGGCGCCCCCGCCCGCCCCCTCGCGCGTCCTCCCCTCGCGCGGCGGCGGGCCGTCTGTCCGCCGCGCTGCTGCTCTGTCCGGTGGTCCTGCTGACAGGCTGCTCGTCGACCGGGACCGCCGTCCCGGGCCGCTCCGCGGCCACGACGGCGAGCCCTGCCGCGGCGGTCCCGTCCTGGGCCGACGGCCTGCCCGCCGTCGACGCGGCGGCGCTCCCCGCGCAGGCGCGCGAGACCCTCGCCCTCATCGACCGGGGCGGCCCCTTCCCGTACGCCGCGGACGGCGGCGTCTTCGGCAACTTCGAGCGGGAACTGCCGAGGCACGGACGGGGCTACTACCACGAGTACACCGTGCGGACCCCCGGCGAGGGCGACCGGGGGGCCCGGCGCATTGTCACCGGGCAGGGCGGCGAGATCTACTACACCGACGACCACTACGACTCGTTCAAGGCGGTGCTGAGATGACCCGCGGTCCTCTCGCGGAGGTGTGCCGCTCAGCCGGGTGGCAGGTCACCGAGCTCGACCTCACCGGAGTGCTCGACAAGGCCGGTTTCATGGCGCGCTGCGTCCGCGGCCTCGACCTGCCGGAGTGGTTCGGGGGGAACTGGGACGCGCTCGCCGACGTCCTGGGCGACCCCGACTGGGGACCGGCCAGTCCGGGCAGACTCCTGGTGGTCACCGGGTGGCGTCCCTACGCGCGGGCGCGGCCCGAGGAGTGGGAGACCGCCCAGGAGGTGCTGGAGTCGGCCTCCGGTCACTACACGCAGTTCGACGCCACGCTGTCGGTCGTCCTCGTCCTTGGAGGATCCGACCAACTGCCCCCTGACCAGCCTGGATGATCTGTGAGGGCATCGCATTCCGGCGGTCGTGGGAGAATGAAGTACGTGCTCTTCCCCCTGGCTGACCTGTCCGGGGGCCACCTCTGAACGACTGGGATGTGCAGCACGTGCGTTTCCTCAACGACATCCAGCCCCCGTACGACCTGACGTACGACGACGTCTTCATGGTGCCCAGCCGCTCCGCGGTCGGCTCGCGTCAGGGTGTGGACCTCAGCTCTCCGGACGGCACGGGCACCACCATCCCGCTCGTCGTCGCCAACATGACGGCGATCGCGGGCCGCCGGATGGCCGAGACGGTGGCCCGCCGCGGTGGACTCGTCGTCATCCCGCAGGACATCCCGATCGAGGTCATCACCGAGGTCGTCTCCTGGGTCAAGGGACGCCACCTGGTGCTCGACACCCCGATCGTCCTCGCCCCCCACCAGACCGTCGCCGACGCGCTGGCGCTGCTGCCCAAGCGCGCGCACAACGCGGGCGTCGTCGTGGACGAGGACGACCGCCCGGTCGGGGTGGTCACCGACGCCGACCTCACCGGCGTGGACCGCTTCACCCAGCTGTCCGAGGTCATGTCGAAGGACCTGCTGCTCCTCGACGCGGGCATCGAGCCCCGCGAGGCGTTCAACACCCTCGACGCCGCCAACCGCCGCTACGCCCCCGCCGTGGACGCGGACGGCAAGCTGGCCGGCATCCTCACCCGCAAGGGCGCCCTGCGCGCCACGCTGTACACACCGGCCACCGACGCGAACGGCAGGCTGCGCATCGCCGCCGCCGTCGGCATCAACGGTGACGTGGCGGGCAAGGCCAAGCAGCTGCTGGACGCGGGCGTCGACACGCTCGTCATCGACACGGCCCACGGGCACCAGGAGTCGATGATCGCCGCCGTACGGACCGTGCGCGCGCTCGACCCCCGGGTGCCGATCGTCGCGGGCAACATCGTCGCCGCCGAGGGGGTCAAGGACCTCATCGACGCGGGCGCCGACATCATCAAGGTCGGGGTCGGCCCCGGTGCCATGTGCACCACCCGGATGATGACCGGCGTCGGCCGGCCGCAGTTCTCCGCCGTCCTGGAGTGCGCGGCCGAGGCGAAGAAGTACGGCAAGCACGTGTGGGCCGACGGCGGTGTCCGCCACCCCCGTGACGTCGCGATGGCACTGGCCGCCGGTGCGTCCAACGTCATGATCGGCTCCTGGTTCGCCGGCACGTACGAGTCCCCGGGCGACCTTCAGCAGGACGCCAACGGGCGCCTGTACAAGGAGTCGTTCGGCATGGCGTCCGCGCGCGCCGTCAAGAACCGCACCAGCGAGGAGTCCGCGTACGACCGGGCCCGCAAGGCGCTGTTCGAGGAGGGCATCTCCACCTCGCGCATGTTCCTCGACCCGTCCCGTCCGGGCGTCGAGGACCTGGTCGACTCGATCATCGCGGGCGTCCGTTCCTCCTGCACCTACGCGGGTGCCAACTCCCTGGAGGAGTTCGCCCGGAACGCGATCGTCGGCATCCAGAGCGCGGCCGGCTACGCCGAGGGCCAGCCCCTGCACGCCAGCTGGAGCTGACCCGTCCCCTGGTCCCCGGCCGGACCCGGTCGCCCGTACGGCCCCTGTTCCCCCTTGGGAGCGGGGGCCGTACGCATGACGGCGGCCCGGGTGCCGGGGCGCCGGGTGCCGAGCCGGACGCGCCCGGCCGCGCGCCCGTACTTTCCGGGTTCCGGTCGCGCGACCGCCGCCGCGCGACCGGCTTCCCCTCCCGCGCGAGGGGACGACGGTCGCTCCCCTCGCCGTCATCCGGGCGGTCCTCGACGTCCGGATGGCCGTCGGGCTCGTGTTCTACTTCAGTCACGGCTATCGCAGGTCCCCGACCACGACCGCGGAACCCGTCGCCGAGCAACCGAAGACACCTCGCAGAAAAGTGAACCACCCGCAGTGCTGAACGATCTCGACGAACGCATCGTGCACGCCCTCGCCGAGGACGCCCGTCGCTCCTACGCCGACATCGGGCAACTGGTCGGCCTGTCCGCGCCCGCGGTGAAGAGGCGGGTCGACCGGCTGCGGGCCACCGGGGCCATCACCGGGTTCACCGTACGGGTGGACCCGGCGGCGCTCGGCTGGGAGACCGAGGGCTTCGTCGAGATCTACTGCCGGCGGAACACCTCACCGGAGACCATCCAGCGCGGGCTTGAGCGCTACCAGGAGGTCGTGGCCGCCTCCACCGTCACCGGGGAGGCGGACGCGGTGGTGCAGGTCTTCGCCTCGGACATGCGGCACTTCGAGCGGGTCCTCGAGCGGATCGCCGGAGAGCCGTTCGTGGAGCGGACGAAGTCGGTGCTGGTGCTTTCGCCGTTGCTGCGGAGGTTTTCCTCGGGGTCGCCTGCTCAGCCGGCGCCCCCGTAAGCGCTGGTGCGCCCACGGGGGTGGGGGATTCGCCTCCGAGCGGCTGCGGCTCGCCCTGGCTTGTCGCGCCGTTCGCCGCGCCCTGGGGGCGCTCCCGTACCCGGCGCCGGAAGAGGGCCCGGTGCCGCAAGAGCCCTGTGCTGGAAGGGCCACCCGGATCCGGTGCGGGACCCCGGACACACCTGGTCGCCCCTCCACGCCGAGCACGAGGACGGCGGCGGGCGCCCGGATCCGCAGGACCGGACCGACTTCGTCCTGCACCGGGGCCTGTCCGTCCTCGGCTCGCGCCCTCGTCAGCGGCGGCGCCCGGCGCGCCCGGCCCGACGTCGCGGACGACGACCGGCCCTTCGACCACGCGGCGGTCGTCACCGTTTTCGGCGTACCCCGCGCGGACTGACGGCGGAGGCCCGGGTGTTGCAGGGTCGCATTGAACGGTGGTTCAGCCGGACCATTGCGGTCCGGGCCCGGCATGCACTATTTTGAGCCGCACCGCTACCAGCGAGTATACCGATGGGTAACCGAACGTCACCCAGCCGCCCGATTCGTCCCGTCGTCCTGGGGAGACCATGCGCTGGCCCTTCGGCCGTCCGACCACGGTCCGCACGCGGATCGTGGCCCTCGCACTCGCGCCGGTGATCGCTCTCATGTCGCTGTGGAGCTTCGCCATGGTGTCCGTCACCGGTGAACTGCGCGCGCTCGTCCGGTTGGAGGGTGTCTACAACACCTTCGGTACGCCGGTCGACACGGCGATCGGCCAGATCCAGATCGAGCGGCGGTTCGCGGCCGCCTACCTGGGCACGGGCCGCGGAGAGACGGCGGCCCTCGGCCTGCTGGCGCAGGAGCGCCGCACCGATCGCGCCGTGACCGCCATGCGCGCGGCGATCCGGAACGGGGACCGCGACCTGCTCTCCGGACGCCAGCGGCAGGTGCTCGACTCCGCGCTCGACTCCGTGGACGGGCTGGAGGCGCTGCGGGGCCGGGTGCTGTCCCGCGAGGTCTCCTGGGACCGGGCCGTGGCCGAATACAGCGCCCTGCTGGAGCCGGGCTTCGACGTCCCGTCCGCGCTCACGGCGCTCCAGGCGGGGCAGTTGGCGCGTGAGGCGCAGGTCGTCGTCGAACTGGTGCGGGTGCGGGACTTCGTGTCCCGCGAGGACGCGCTGGTCGCCGGGGCGCGCGCCGCCGGAACGCTCACCGACCGCCAGTACGACACCCTCACCGCGACGATCGAGGACCGCAGGGTCTTCGAGCGGACCTACGTGCCCGACCTGCCCGCCGACTCGCGCGCCCTCTTCGAGGAGTTCCAACGGGGCGATCTCCACCGGGAACTGACCCAGGGTGAGGACGCCCTGCTGCGGGCCGGCGCGGAGCACGCGGACGCGGCCGTGGCGGCGCGTTCCTGGCGCACCACCACCGACCGCTCCGTCAAGCAGTACATGCGGCTGTGCAGCCGGGCGGCGGTCAACTCCGCCGAGCGCGGACGGACGTTCGCCTACCAGGAGCTGACCGACGCCGCGATCGTCGGCGTGCTGGGACTGGCCGCCGTGGGGCTCTCCCTGTGGTTCGCGGTGCGCGGCGCGCGGCGCATCTCGCGCCGTCTGGAGGCGCTCCGGGACGCCGCCGACCTGCTGACCAACCGTCAGCTGCCGCACGTCATGGAACGGTTGAGCGTCGGCGAGGAGATCGATGCCGCCGCCGAGGCGCCTCCGCTGGCGGACGTGGAGGCGGTGGACGACGAGATCGGCCAGGTCGGCCGGTCCTTCAACACCGCCCGGCTCGCCGCCGTCGAGGCCGCGGTCAAACAGGCCACCCTGCGCCGCGGGCTGTTCGCGGTGCTCCTGAACATCGCCCGCCGCAACCAGGCGCTCGTCCATCGCCAACTCAAGCTCGTCGACACGCTGGAGCGGCGCACCGACGACCCGGACGTCCTGGACGACCTGTTCCGGATCGACCACCTGACCACCCGCATGCGGCGCCACGCCGAGAGCCTGATCATCCTGTCCGGCTCGGCCCCGGGCCGCCGTTGGCGAAGGCCCGTGCCCGTCGCCGAGGTCGTCTCCTCCGCCGTGGGCGAGATCGAGCAGTACGCGCGTGTCGTGGTCCCTCCGATGCCGGAGGTGGGCGTGGCCGCGGACGCGGTCGCCGACATCGTGCACCTGATCGCCGAACTCGTCGAGAACGCCACCGTGTTCTCGCCGCCCCACACCCAGGTCACCCTGCGTACCGGGCGGGCCGGGAGCGGGTTCGTCCTGGAGATCGACGACCGGGGCCTCGGCCTCGAGCCCGAACAGATCGAGGACGCCCAGCGCACCCTCACCACACCGGACGACTTCGACCCGACCCGGCACGACCGGCTCGGGCTGTACGTGGTGGGCCGGCTCGCCGCACGGCACGGCGTCACCGTCACGCTGTGCCGCTCGCCGTACGGCGGAACGACCGCGGTGGTGCTGCTGCCGGAAGCGGTCCTCGCCCCCGTGGAACCCTCCCGTCCCGTGATGGAGGCCGATCCCGACCCGATGGGCCTGCCCCCACGGACGGCCACCGCGGTCCTCCCGGAGCGGCGGACGGGGCGGCGCGCGCCGGAGACCGACCTGGCGACGCGAAACGCCCCGGCTCCCGCCCCGGCCCCGGCTCCCGCCCCGGCTCAGCCCGTGCTGCCCACCCGGGTCCGGCAGCGCGCCCTCGCGCCCGGGCTGCGCACCGAGGGCCCGCCGGCCGACACTCCGCCGGAGCGCGAGGTCACCCCGGAGGAGATGCGCGCGGTCTTCGGCGCCTTCCAGCGCGGCCTCGACCGTGGCCGCAAGGGCCTTCCCACCGAGCCGGACGCAGGGCGGTCCGGCTCCGTGCGGCGAAACGACACCGAGGAAGGGACGGGCGCCGACGATGCGTTCTGACCAGCTCCCAGAGCACACCGGCCAGACCCTCGAGGCCCGGACCGCGGAGGCGGGGGGTGGCGCGTCCGGGCCGGGCGGCGCCGGCGATCGGCCCGGCACCGACCTCGGGTGGCTCCTCGACGACCTCGTGGCCCGGACCGACCATGTCCGGCAGGCCGTGCTCCTGACCGCCGACGGGCTCCCGCTGAGCTGTTCGGAGGGCATGGGCACACGCGACATCGAGCACCTGGCCGCCGTCTGCGCCGGTTTCCACAGCCTGGCCCGTTCGGTGGGGGAACGCTTCGAGGCGGGCGGTGTGCGCCAGACCATGGTGATGCTCGACGACGCCTACCTCTTCGTCACCCCGGCGGGTGACGGAAGCAGGCTGGCCGTGCTCAGCGAGGTGCAGACGGACGTCGGACAGCTCGCCCACGAGATGGAGCTGCTCGTCCGCCGCGTCGGCCGCCACATGGCCGCCGCCGTACGTTCGACGGCCGACTCCGCGGGTCCCTGATCCGCCCGTGACCGACGAGCACTGGTACGAGGACGAGACCGGGCCGATGGTGCGGCCCTACACCGTCACGGGAGGCCGGACCCGTCCCTCCGACCGGCATGTCATCGATCTGATGTCGCAGGTCACGGCCCTGGAGACGGGCACAGGGCTGCCCGGTGTCGATCACGTGGCGGCCGCTCTGCTCGACCTGGCGGGCCACGGGTCCCGGCCCGTCGTCGAACTCGCCGCGGACATCGACCTGCCGCTGACCGTCGTACGCGTCCTGCTCGGCGACCTGGCCGAGGCCGGTCTGGTGCGCATCGACGAGCCGCACCGCTGGCCGCCCGGCGGCCCGGCCGCCGACCCGGAACTGCTCCGCGAGATCGTGGATCGGCTGCGCGAGCTGTGAGCGCGGGGAGGTGGAGGACGCCCCCGGAGCGTCCCGCACCTCTCCGCACCTCCCCGCCCCGCCCGTCCGCACCTCCGGAGTCCGTCCCGGGGGCGGAGACGGCTCCGGGGACCGCGCCCGGGCCCGTCCGGCCTCCACGGCCCGTCCGGCCCGTCCGGCAGGACCCGGTGCCTCACCCCCGCCTCGCCCGCCCCGGTGCGCCCGGGGCCCGCGCGTGCTCTCGCACCGTCCGTCCCGGGTCCGTCACGGAGCGCCCGCGATCCGGGAGTGGTCTCGCGCCGGGGCGTCACGTGTCGCCCGGCCTCGTCGTCCGGAGCGGCGGAACCCGGCTGTGACCTGCGTCTCCCGGGGTTCGGGGCCGTGATCGGGGTGGTCCGGCGGGCGCGCAACGAATCGCCGTCGAAGGCGAGGCGCACGCAACGATTCGTCCGGTGGCGCGCAACGGGTCCGTCTTGTCCCCCCGAGCCGGCCGCCCGTACCGTCTATCTGGCCCCCCAAACCCGCTTCCGCACCGGTGGAGAACACGCATGCGCACAGCCCTGCTCCAGAGCTCCGGCCGCCCCGGCTCGATCGTCGAGAACCTCAAGGTCCTCGACGAGGCCGCGGGCCGCGCCGCCGCAGCGGGCGCCGGGCTGATCGTGACCTCCGAGATGTTCCTGACCGGATACGCGATCGGTGACGACATCGCGCGTCTCGCCGAGCCCGCCGACGGCGACTCCGCCGACGCGATCGCCGAGATCGCCACCCGGCACGGCGTGGCCGTCGCCTACGGCTACCCCGAGCGCGAGGCCGCACGGGAGCAGGACGCGGACGCCCCGGCCGACGGCGGCGCGCGCGTCTTCAACTCCGTGCAACTGATCTCCGCCGAGGGAACCCGGCTCGCGAACTACCGCAAGACCCACCTCTTCGGCTGCTTCGAGCACGACCACTTCACGCCCGGCGACCGGCCCGTCGTCCAGGCCGAACTGAACGGCCTCCGCGTCGGCCTCATGATCTGCTACGACGTCGAGTTCCCGGAGAACGTCCGCGGGCACGCCCTCGCCGGCACCGACCTGCTGCTCGTGCCGACCGCGCAGATGCACCCGTTCCAGTTCGTCGCCGAGTCCGTCGTCCCGGTGCGCGCCTTCGAGAACCAGATGTACGTCGCCTACGTCAACCGCACCGGCCCGGAAGGGGAGTTCGAGTTCGTGGGACTGTCCACGCTGGCCGGGCCCGACGGCGTCGCCCGTGCCCGGGCGGGCCGCGGCGAGGAACTGGTCCTGGCGGACGCCGACCCCGTGTTCCTGGCGGCCTCGCGCGAGGCGAACCCGTATCTGAAGGACCGCCGTCCCGGTCTCTACGGGTCCCTCGTCTGACATCCCGCCCGGCCCGACCCCGGCCGGTCCGACAAGCCTCCCCCTCATCAGCTTTCGCGCAAGGAGTCCGTACCCCATGACGTCCACCGTGCCCAACGCCGTCCAGCACGCCGACGTGCAGCAGCCGCCGATCACCATGTTCGGCCCGGACTTCCCCTACGCCTACGACGACTTCCTCGCCCACCCCGCCGGCCTCGGGCAGATACCCGCGACCGAGCACGGCACCGAGGTCGCGGTCATCGGCGGCGGACTGTCCGGCATCGTGGCCGCGTACGAGCTGATGAAGATGGGCCTCAAGCCCGTCGTGTACGAGGCCGACGAGATCGGCGGCCGGCTGCGCACGGTGGGCTTCGAGGGCTGCGACCCCTCGCTCACGGCCGAGATGGGCGCGATGCGCTTCCCGCCGTCCTCCACCGCCCTCCAGCACTACATCGACCTGGTGGACCTCGAGACCCGGCCGTTCCCCAACCCCCTCGCCGCGTCGACGCCCTCGACGGTCGTCGACCTCAAGGGCGAGTCGCACTACGCGACCTCCGTCGACGACCTCCCGCAGGTCTACCGCGACGTGATGAACGCCTGGAACGCCTGCCTCGAGGACGGCGCCGACTTCTCCGACATGAACCAGGCCATGCGGGAGCGCGACGTGCCGCGCATCCGGGAGATCTGGTCCAGGCTCGTCGAGAAGCTCGACAACCAGACCTTCTACGGCTTCCTCTGCGAGTCGGAGTCCTTCAAGTCCTTCCGGCACCGCGAGATCTTCGGCCAGGTCGGCTTCGGCACCGGCGGCTGGGACACCGACTTCCCGAACTCCATCCTGGAGATCCTGCGCGTCGTCTACACCGAGGCCGACGACCACCACCGCGGCATCGTCGGCGGCTCCCAGCAGCTCCCGCTGCGGCTGTGGGAGCGCGAGCCGCAGAAGATCGTGCACTGGGCGTACGGAACCTCGCTGTCGTCCCTCCACGACGGCGCCCCGCGTCCGGCCGTGACCCGGCTGAACCGCACCGCGGGCAACGGCATCACGGTGACGGACGCGAACGGCGACATCCGCACCTTCAAGGCGGCGATCTTCACGGCGCAGTCCTGGCTGCTGCTGTCGAAGGTCGCCTGCGACGACGCGCTCTTCCCCATCGACCACTGGACGGCGATGGAGCGCACCCACTACATGGAGTCGAGCAAGCTCTTCGTGCCCGTCGACCGGCCGTTCTGGCTGGACAAGGACGAGGAGACGGGCCGTGACGTCATGTCGATGACGCTCACCGACCGCATGACGCGCGGGACCTACCTCCTGGACGACGGCCCGGACAAGCCGGCCGTCATCTGCCTCTCGTACACGTGGTGCGACGACAGCCTGAAGTGGCTGCCGCTGTCCGCGAGCGAGCGGATGGAGGTCATGCTGAAGTCCCTCGGCGAGATCTACCCGAAGGTCGACATCCGGAAGCACATCATCGGCAACCCGGTGACCGTCTCCTGGGAGAACGAGCCCTACTTCATGGGCGCGTTCAAGGCCAACCTGCCGGGTCACTACCGCTACCAGCGGCGCCTGTTCACGCACTTCATGCAGGAGTCTCTGCCCGAGGACAAGCGGGGCATCTTCCTCGCCGGCGACGACATCTCCTGGACGGCCGGCTGGGCCGAGGGCGCCGTCCAGACCGCGCTGAACGCGGTCTGGGGCGTCATGCACCAGCTGGGCGGGACGACCGACCCGACCAACCCCGGGCCCGGCGACGTCTTCGACGAGATCGCGCCGGTCGAACTGCCCGAGGACTGAGCCCGGGCGCGAGCCGGGCGGATCAGACCCCGGCCGCCCGCGCCGCCTCGTACACCTCGGCGGCGACGTCCTTCAGTTCCCGGGCGTCGCGCACCGAGCCCTGGAGGTCGAGGAAGATCTCGTCGAGGCCTACCTCGGCGTGGGCGACCAGGTCCTCCACGATCTGCTCGACGCTTCCCTGGAAGGGCCGGCGGTCCTCGCCGTCGTACGCCTTCGCCGTGTACTGCGGGTTGGTCCGCAGCACGGTGCGCAGCGGCTCGGTGCGGCCCCGCTCGGCGGCGAGCTCCTGCAACTGGGCCCACTGCGCGGTCAGTTGCCCGACACCCATGCCGACGGGCATCCACCCGTCGGCGTGATCGACGAGCCGCCGCCGTGCCTTGCCCGTACTGGCGGCGAGCAGGATCGGGATCGGCCGGGCGGGCTTGGGGCCGACCACGGACGACGCGATCCGGGTGAGCGTCCCGTCGTAGACGACCGGGTCGGGGCCCCACACCGCGCGGCACACCCCGATCACCTCGTCCAGGGCCTGGCCGCGCTCCGCGAAGGGGCGCGGGGAGGCCGCCGCGTACTCGTCGAGCGACCAGCCGGTGCCCAGACCCGCGACGACCCGCCCGCCGCTGGCCGCGTCGAGCGAGGCGAGGGCCTTGGCGAGCTGGAACGGCACATGCAACGGGGCGACCAGGACACTGGTGCCGAGCAGGACGCGCTCGGTGACGGCGGCCGCGAGGGTCAGGGTGACCAAGGGGTCGGCGACGCCGCGGTACACCTCGGGCCAGGGCAGTCCCTCGATGCCGTAGAGCCCCTGCGTCGGAGGGTCCGGGAACAGGGCCCGCTCGAAGACCCACAGGCTGTCGTACCCGATCGCCTCGGCGGCGCGTGCCACGTCGGGTACGTCCCGTCCGAGGTCGTACTGCTTCATCTGGGGGAGGGTGAGGCCGAGTCGTGTCGCCATGCCTGCGTGCTCCTTCACATCAGGGTCCGCCGGTCGGCCAACGTACAGCGGTCCGCCCGGAGTTCCGGCGGGGACCGCGTCACGTGGCCGGATCAGATCGGCAGGGGAGTGAGGAGCATCCGGCCGGCCAGGCCCACCGCGGAGTCGAGGCGGTCGGCGAACTCCTCGGCCAGGTCCGGCAGTCCGCGCAGCGCCCACAGGGCGCGCGCCGCCGCCCAGGTGGCCTCGCGGGCCCGCTCGAGACTCCAGGAGCCGAGCAGGTGGGTGAGCGGATCGGCGATCTGGAACAGGTCGGGGCCCGGCATCAGCTCCTCGCGGACGCGCTCCTCCAGCGAGACGAGGAGATCACCCACGCGGTCGAACTCGTCCTCCAGGTCCGCCGGTTCGCAGCCGAGCGTACGGCAGGTGTCCACCAGGGCGAGCGCCAGATCGTGCCCGATGTGCGCGTTGATGCCCGAGAGGGCGAACTGCAGCGGACGTACTCCCGGATGGCGGCGGAACTGAAGCAGCGGACGCCAACAGGCGGGCGCGCGACCGTCCTCGGCCACCGTCAGGTAACGCTCGGCGAACCGTACGTCCAGGGAGATCGCGGCCCGGCGGTCCGGGAAGAGACCGGCGTCCAGCTGCCGGTCGAACTCCTCGGTGACGGTGAGGTAGACGCGGTTGAAGACCGCGAGGCCGTCCCGTTCGGGGAGCGCCGTGTCCAGGGCGCGCATGCGGGAGACGACCGTGTCCACGGGTGTGCTGAAATGTACGGACTGCGCCATGGGGGCAGCGTCCCAGTCCTAGGCTGGCCGAAGTGCCGCCGGGCCGGAGGCTTCCCCAGAACGGGGGAACACGGGCGGGGTGAGAGCGGGGGAGCAGCAGGTGTCAGGCCAACGTGCCCAGCGGCGGGTCGAGCGCGGGACCGCGCGCGGGAGGTTCGCGGCGCGCGGTGCCATGGTCGTCGCGGCCTCGGTCGTCGTGGCGGTCGGGACCGTGGCGGGGCTGGTGTCCGCGTCCGACGGCGGGCACCCCTCGGCCGACGCGGATCCGCGGACGACCCGCCGGGCCGCTCCCGGCCCGCTGCCGGGTGCGTCGACCTCGTCGCGCGCCTCGGCCGGACCGTCCCCGTCCGGGCGGGCCTCCCCGAGTCCGGCTCGCGAGCCCTCGCGGAGCCGGCGGACGGCGGCCGCGCCCGGCCGTCTCTACCGTCACCCGGACTCCCAGGTCCGCGACTGGGTCGACACCCACGCCGGCGACGCCCGGCGGGCGGTCATCGAGTCCCGGATCGCCGACCGTCCGGCCGCGGTGTGGTTCGCGGACTTCACGCCGTCCACCATCACCGCGCGGGTCAGGGCCGTGACCTCGGCGGCCTCCGCGGCGGGCCGGGTGCCCGTCGTCGTGCCGTACGCGATCCCGCAGCGCGACTGCGGCGGTGCCTCGGACGGCGGGGCGCCCGACTTCGCCGCGTACGACGGCTGGATCGACCGCTTCGCGGCGGGGCTCGGCTCCGGCGAGGTCGTCGTCGTCCTGGAGCCCGACGCGATCGCCCAGTCCGACTGTCTCGGCGAGGGCGGGCGGGCCGACCTCTTCGCCTCGCTGGCCCGGGCGGGCCGGGCGATGAAGGCGGCCGACCCCAGGGCCCGGGTCTACTACGACGCGGGCAACTCCGACTGGAACCCGGCCGCCGAACAGGCCGCCCTGCTGCGCCGGGCGGGGGCGGCCGCGCCCGCCTCCTCCGACGGGATCTTCACCAACGTCTCCAACTTCAACCGGACGGACGACGAGATCGCGTACGCCCGGCGGGTGTTGTCCGCGCTCGGCGGTCCCGCGGGTCTCGGTGCCGTCATCGACACCAGCCGCAACGGCAACGGCGCCGCCGCCGACGGCGAGTGGTGCGATCCGGCGGGTCGCCGGATCGGGCGGGCGCCGACCCTGAGCACCGGGCAGGCCGGGATCGACGCCTATCTGTGGGTGAAGCTGCCGGGCGAGTCCGACGGCTGCAAGGGCGAACCCGGGACCTTCTCGGCGGAGTACGCCTATGAGCTGGCGCGCTGATCCCCGGGTCCGTCGTACGCGGACGTCCCCGAGTCGAGAAGGGACCCCTGCGGCTTGAGGTGCGCCGGCGCCATCGCCCGCAGCGCGTGGTAGCCGGTGATCACGACGACGGTGCCGAGCGCGATGCCGTTCAGCGAGAAGGTGTCGGTGAACTCCAGGGTCACTCCGCCGATGCCGATGATGATGCCCGCGGCGGCCGGCACCAGGTTCAGCGGGTTGCGCAGGTCCACCCGGGCGTTGAGCCAGATCTGGGCGCCGAGCAGCCCGATCATCCCGTAGAGGATGACGGTGATGCCGCCGAGGACCCCGCCCGGGATCGCCGCGACCACCTCGCCGAACTTCGGGCACAGGCCGAAGAGCAGGGCGAAGCCGGCCGCGGCCCAGTAGGCGGCCGTCGAGTAGACCCGGGTCGCGGCCATCACGCCGATGTTCTCGGAGTACGTGGTGTTGGGCGGGCCGCCGACCGCCGTGGACAGCATGGAGGCGGCGCCGTCGGCGGAGATGGCGGTGCCCAGCTTGTCGTCCAGCGGGTCGCCGGTCATCTCGCCGACGGCCTTGACGTGCCCGGCGTTCTCGGCGACCAGCGCGATCACGACGGGCAGCGCGACGAGGACCGCCGACCACTGGAACGACGGTCCGTGGAAGGAGGGCAGCCCGATCCAGTCGGCCTGTCCGACGCCCGAGAGGTCCAGGCGCCAGTGGTCGGTCACCTTGCCGCTCCCGTCCGTCGAGTGGATCCGGCCGAAGATCCGGTCGAGGACCCAGGAGAGCGCGTAGCCGAAGACGAGCCCGAGGAAGATCGCGATGCGTGACCAGAAGCCGCGCAGGCACACCACGGCGGCTCCGGTGACCAGCATCGTCAGCAGGGCCGTCCACTGGTCCTGCGGCCAGTAGGTGGACGCGGTTACCGGCGCCAGGTTGAAGCCGATCAGCATGACGACCGCGCCGGTCACGATCGGCGGCATCGCGGCATGGATGATCCGCGCGCCGAACCACTGCACGGCCAGTCCCACCAGGAACAGCGCGACCCCGACCACGAAGCACGCGCCGGTCACCGTCGCGCTGGTCCCGCCCTGCGCGCGGATCACGGCGGCGACGCCCACGAAGGAGAGCGAACAGCCGAGGTAGCTGGGCACCCGGCCGCGGGTGGCGAGCAGGAAGACGACCGTCGCGACACCGGACATCATGATCGCGAGATTCGGGTCGAGTCCCATCAGGACGGGTGCGACGAAAGACGCCCCGAACATGGCGACCACGTGCTGGGCGCCGAGCCCGAGGGTCCGGGGCCAGGAGAGGCGTTCATCGGGGCGGACGACCGCTCCCGGGGCGGGGGTCCGTCCGTCGCCGTGCAGTTTCCAGCCCACGCCGAGGTCCATGTGAGGATTCGCCTTCCCTGTCCGTGGATCGGTCCGGACCATTGTCAGGGCCGACCGGCAGGTTTATGATCGTCTGCCCCTTTTCGTGAATGTTCTTCATATTCGCGCCCCTTTGGGTGACTCGTGACCGTCGGTCGACATGTCGGCGCGGATCCCGGTCGGACGGGTCGCCGGACCGGCGGTGCCGGGTCGGGGCGCCCGGCCGGACCGGAGCCGATCCCGCCCGGACGGTGCTCCTGAGCGTTTGCTTAGGATGGGGGTGTCGTTTTCAGCCACGCTTGCCCCATCCGCGCGCCGTACGTCCCAGGAGTCCCGCCCGTGACCGCCGAAGCCCCCGTCGCCCCCGCCCTCCCTCATGGACGGCTCCTGCCCGTCACGGTCCACTTCGACGACCTCGACGCGCTCGGACTGCTCCACAACGCCCGCTACCCGGTCATGGTCGAGCGCGCCTGGGCCGCGCTGTGGAGCGAACGCGGCCTGACCTTCGACGGCGACTGGGAGGCCGCGGGCGACTTCTGCAACGCGGTCAAGGAACTGCGGATCACCTATGAGGCCCCGGTCAGCCGTCCCGGTGAGTACGCCGTCCACATCTGGCTGGAACGGCTGGGGAACACCGGCCTGACGTACGGCTTCCGCTTCTGCTCCTCCGACGGCGCGGTGACCTACGCGCAGGGGACCCGTGTCCTCGTCCGGCTCGACGCCGGGACGCTGCGCCCGACACCGTGGAGCGAGGGGTTCAGGGCCTCGGGTCAGGAACTGCTGCGGTCGCGGGACTGACCTTCGGGCGGTCGCGGTCCCCGGCGCGCAGCACCCCCGCGAGCACGGTGAGTCCGAACGCCAGCGCGGTGACCAGGCCGAACGAGACCATCAGGCTCGTCGCCTGCGCCACCGAGCCGATCAGGCTCGGCGCGATCAGCCCCGAGGTGTACGTGATGGTGGCGACGCCCGCGATGGCTTGGCTGGGGTTCGGTCCGCTGCGCCCGGCCGCCGCGAAGCAGAGCGGCACGACGACCGCTATGCCGAGTCCGAGCAGCGCGAAACCGCCCATGGCGACCGCCGGATGCCCCGCGAGGACGATCAGCAGTCCGCCGAGCGCGGCCAGCACGCCGCCCGCCCGCACGGTGCGTACGGCGCCGAAGCGGTTCACCACCGTGTCGCCGATCAGCCGGGCCAGCGCCATGGTCAGCATGAAGCCGGTGGTCGAGGCCGCGGCCAGACCGGCCGAACTGCCCAGCTGATCGCGCAGGTAGACCGCCGACCAGTCCAGGCTCGCGCCCTCCGCGAAGACCGCGCAGAAGCCGGCCGCGCCGATCAGGAGCGCGGACCGGGGCGGCAGCGCGAATCGCGGCGGGGGCTCCTCGTCCTCGGTGGGCTGCAGGTCGAGCACCCAGCGGCAGGCGGCCACTCCGAGGAGCGTGAGCGCCGCCGCGGCCAGAGCGTGGTGCAGCCGCGCGTCCGTGCCGAGGTGCGCGGCCAGCGTGCCGGCCGCCGATCCGACCAGGGCGCCCGCGCTCCACATGCCGTGCAGCCCGGACATGATCGACTTGTCGAGCCGGTTCTCGACCTCGACACCCAGCGCGTTCATGGCGACGTCCGCCATCCCCGCCGTGGCGCCGTAGACGAACATCGCCAGACACAGGGTGGGCAGGTTCGGCGCGAGGGAGGGCAGGAGCAGGGCCAGCGTCCACAGGGCGATGAGCCCGCGCAGCGCCGTACGGCTGCCGAGACGGTGGGTGATCCGGCCGGCCAGCGGCATCGAGCAGGAGGCGCCCAGCGCGGTGAAGGCCAGGGCGAAACCCAGCTGTCCCGCGCTCACCGACGCGTGGTCCTGGATCCATGGCACACGGGTCGCGAACGAGCCCGTGACGGCTCCGTGCACGGCGAACACGGCGGCCACGGCGTACCGGGCCCGCCTCACTTCGCGCTGGTCGCAGACCACTCCACTCATGCTCCGGCCCCTCCCCGGGTGACAGCTGCCCATTCTGCGGGCGTAAACTATCAGGAACCCTGCCTGATAGATAGAGAAATACCGGGCCGCCCGCTCGCCGGCCGGACCCGCGGATCTGGGAGGATTCCCGGCATGCCCGCATCCCCGAGCACCGCCCGGGCCATCAACGACCGGCTCGCCCTGCGACTCCTCCAGCAGGAAGGCCCCTTGACGGCGGGGCGGCTGAAGCAACTCACCGGACTGTCCCGGCCGACGGTCGCCGACCTGGTCGAACGCCTCACGCTCTCCGGCCTCGTCCGGGTCGTCGGGGAGTCGGGGGAGCAGCGGCGCGGTCCGAACGCCCGGGTCTACGGGATCGTCGCGGACCGGGCCCATCTGGCCGCGCTGGACGTCCGTACGGAGGGGGTCTCCGTGGTCGTCTCCGACCTGGTCGGCGACGTCCTCGCGGAGGCGTCCGTGCCGATCGGCG
Source organism: Streptomyces sp. NPDC002580 (assembly GCF_042889485.1). Lineage (NCBI taxonomy): Bacteria > Bacillati > Actinomycetota > Actinomycetes > Kitasatosporales > Streptomycetaceae > Streptomyces > Streptomyces sp. NPDC002580. The sequence goes on from NZ_JBIAQZ010000006.1 coordinate 435,816, forward strand.
GTGACACCGGGACCGGGGCCGCGGTGGAGCGCGCGGTCGCGCTGGTCGAGCGGGTGGCCAAGGAGGCCGGGGCCCTGGGCGCGGTGCCGCCGCCCGACCTCGTCCGGGGGTGGGGCAGGCTGCACACCGTCGGCATCGGCGCGCCCGGCCTGATCGATCCGGCCACCGGCGAACTCCGGGACTCCTCGGGCCTGCCCGAATGGCACCGGAGTCTGGTGGCCGCCCTCCAGGAACGTCTGCCCGAGGCCCGTGTCCTCGTCGAGAACGAGACCAACCTCGCGGCCCTCGCGGAACAGCGCGACGGCATCGCCCGCGACCGCGACACGTTCGTCCTGCTGTGGCTCGGCCACGGCATCGGGGCCGCCGTCGTCCTCGACGGGGCCCTGCGCCGCGGTGCCTCCGGAGGCACCGGGGAGATCGGCTTCCTGCCCGTGCCCGGCACCACGACGCTTCCCTCGGCGACCGACTGCGACGGGGGCTTCCACTCGCTGGTCGGGTCGGCCGCGGTCGCGACGCTGGCGGCGCGCTGCGGCGTCTCGGCGGAGCCCGACGGCCACGAACCGCATGCCGCGGCGCTGGTGAGGCGGGCGGTGGGGGCCCCGGACTCCCCGGAGGCCGCCGGATTCCTCGACGCCCTCGCCGACCGCCTCGCCATCGGGGCGGCCTCCGTCACCGCCGTCCTGGATCCCGGCTGTGTGGTCCTCGGCGGAGAGGTCGGCCGGGCGGGCGGCCCCGCGCTGGCCGCGCGGGTCGCGTCGCGGCTCGCCCGCATGTCGCCGCTCCCGACCGAGGTCCGCGCGAGCGCGCTGGGCGGGGGCGCGGTGCTGCGCGGCGCCCTGCTGACCGCGCGCGACGGCGCGCAGGACGAGCTGTTCGCGCCGCCGCCGTCGCGTTAGGGCCGGGGTCCGGGGCGCGTGCGGATCCCGGGTCCGAGGTGCCTCGAGACGGCACGCGACGGGTCGGCGCGGTGAGCCCGGACCGGTGGGGGCGGAACACCTGGAACGTGTCGGTGGGGGTCGCCGTCACGTCTCCGGCCTCGCGGAGACCGGGAGCCGGCCGACCGCTCGGGTCCCGGTGGCCGGGCCGGTGCCGGCTGGAGACCCGGCGGCGGGGCAAGGGCCTTCGTCACCGCCGCCGGGTCGATCGTGGGGGGACCGGGGTGATGGCTGATCACGCAGTCTTGATCGAGGAGACTACGAGGACTAGACCATAGCGTCAATAGGTATGGACCAATATTCGGAACCCCTGGCGCCGGCTCAAGGTCTTTCCGCACGGCGGGAGTTGGGTGTCCGGACCGATTCGGGGAAGTCCATGCCGGTTCTCTGTGAGCCACCCCACAGCGGTGCGGCCGCATGGGTGTCGTTCGGGCGTGGCAGACTGGCCCTGTACCAGAAGCAGCGCACTCCGGGGTCGGTGCAATTCCGAACCGGCGGTTACAGTCCGCGACCCGGTCGCCTCCAGCGGCCGGTTGACCAGGTGAAATTCCTGGACCGACGGTTAAAGTCCGGATGGGAGGCAGTGCGCGGCGGGCGGGCATACGTGCGCGCTGCCGTCGGTTGGCGTTCGTCCTGTGGGGCGGGCCTCCTTTTCGGCATCGTTCCCGGTGTGCCGCGGTCCGCTCATTCTGTCGTCATCGACAGGCCCCGGAGTCCGTGCCCTATGAGGCAGGAGGACCCGGGAAGTGTTCACCGGAATCGTCGAAGAGCTGGGTGAGGTCACCGCCGTCGAGTCGCTCGACGACGCCTCGCGTTTCCGCCTGCGTGGCCCCGTCGTCACGCAGGGCGCGCAGCACGGCGACTCCATCGCCGTCAACGGAGTCTGTCTCACCGTGGTCGAGCACGAGGGCGACGAGTTCACCGCCGACGTGATGGCGGAGACCCTGAACCGCTCCAGCCTCGGCGCCCTCACCGTCGGCTCCCGGGTCAACCTGGAACGCCCGATGGCCGTGGGCGACCGCCTCGGCGGCCACATCGTGCAGGGGCACGTCGACGGCACCGGCGCGGTCATCGAGCGCAAGCCGTCCGAGAACTGGGAGATCGTCAAGATCTCGCTCCCCGCCGACCTCTCGCGCTACGTGGTCGAGAAGGGCTCCATCACCGTCGACGGCATCAGCCTGACCGTGGTCGACGCCGGCCCCGACTTCTTCACCGTCAGCCTCATCCCCACCACCCTCGACCTGACCACGCTGGGCCACAAGCAGCCCGGCGACCCGGTCAACCTCGAGGTGGACGTCATCGCCAAGTACGTCGAGCGACTGCTCGGCGCTCGCGGCGAGCAGCCGGTCGCGCTGCCGGACACGCTGGGGGGCGCGCGGTGAACTCGCTGAACTCCGAGGCGTTCACGCTCTTCGGGCAGCACATCCTGTGGTCGGACATGATCGGCAACACGTTCGGTCTGATCGCCCTCGCGCTCGGCTGGCGGCGCTCCATCTGGAGCTGGCCCGCGCAGTTCCTGTCCGGCGCCATCCTGTTCGCGGCCTTCTACGGACACCTCACCGGCAGCGCCGGCAAGCAGGCCGTGGTCGTCGGTGTCGCGCTGTGGGGCTGGTGGCAGTGGAACCGCGGCAAGGGCGAGGGCCGGGACGGCTCCGTCACCGTGCGCTTCGCCAGCTGGCGGGAGCGCGGCTGCATGGTGGGCGCCGCGGCCGTCGGCACCCTCGCCGTCAGCGCCCTGTTCCACGCGTACCCGACGCTGTCGTGGGACCCGTGGCCGGACGCGTACATCTTCGTCGGCACGATCGTCGCCATGTACGCGCAGGCCCGCGGCATGGTCGAGTTCTGGTTCGCCTGGCTGCTGGTCGACGTCGTGGGCGTCCCGCTCAGCTTCGCCAACGGCTACGCGTTCTCCGGTTTCGTCTACGTCGTCTACGGCGCACTCGTCCTGTTGGGCATGCGCGACTGGTGGCTGCGCTCCCGCGAGGCCGGGCAGCCCGTTCTGGAAGGAGCCCCGGCATGACAACGGCGCCGGTTTGGTACAGCACCGGGCACGACCAAGACACCTCGGACTTCGCGCTCGACCCCGTCGAGCAGGCCATCGCCGACATCGCGGCGGGCCGCCCCGTCGTGGTCGTCGACGACGAGGACCGGGAGAACGAGGGCGACCTCGTCGTCGCCGCGGAGAAGGCGACCCCCGAGATCGTCGCCTTCATGATGAGCGAGTGCCGCGGACTGATCTGCGCCCCCATGGAGGGTGACGAACTCGACCGGCTGCGCCTGCCGCAGATGGTCGACGACAACACCGAGTCGATGAAGACGGCGTTCACGGTGTCGGTGGACGCCTCCGCCGCGCACGGCGTGACCACCGGCATCTCGGCCGCCGACCGAGCCGCCACCCTGAGGCTCCTCGCGGACGGTGTCTCCGGGGCCGACGACTTCGTACGCCCCGGCCACATCTTCCCGCTCCGCGCGCAGCCCGGCGGCGTCCTGGTCCGCAACGGCCACACCGAGGCCGCGGTCGACCTGGCCCGGCTGGCCGGTCTGCGTCCGGCCGGAGCGATCGTCGAGATCGCGGGCGAGGACGGCCGGATGCTCCGGCTGCCCGAGCTGATCCCCTTCGCCCGCAAGCACGGCCTGACGATCATCTCCATCGAGGACCTGATCGCCTACCGCCGCTCCGCCGAGCCCACGTCGGCCGGGGCCGGGGCGGCACCCGCCGCGCCCACCGTCCGCCGCGAGGCCGAGGTCCGTCTGCCCACCGCCTTCGGTGAGTTCACCGCGTACGGCTACCGCTCCACCGCCGACGGGGTCGAGCACGTCGCCCTCGTCCACGGCGAGATCGGCGACGGCGAGGACATCGTCGTCCGGGTGCACTCCGAGTGCCTCACCGGCGACGTGTTCCACTCGCAGCGCTGCGACTGCGGCCCCCAGCTCCAGACGTCCATGGAGCGCATCCGGAGCGAGGGCCGCGGCGTCGTGGTCTACCTGCGCGGCCACGAGGGGCGCGGCATCGGCCTGCTCTCCAAGCTCCGCGCGTACGAGCTCCAGGAGCGCGGCCGCGACACCCTCGACGCCAACCTGGAACTCGGCCTGCCCGCCGACGCCCGGGACTACGGGGCCGGCGCGCGGATCCTCCAGGACCTCGGCGTCCGGAGCCTGCGCCTGATGACCAACAACCCCGACAAGACCGAGGCGCTCGTCCGGCACGGCCTGCGGGTCACCGGCCGGGAGCCGATGCCCGTGCAGGCGGGCGAGCACAACCTGAACTACCTGCGCACCAAGCGGGACCGGATGGGGCACGACCTGCCCTGGCTGGACACGGCCACCGTGTCGGCCTGCGGGAGCCAGTGACACCGCACGACCGGAACCGCGTCGACGGCGACGTACAGCGCCATCGGCAACACGGCACCACCGGCAACACAGCACACGCGAAACAGCACACAGTCAACACAGCACAGTGGGACAGAGGAGAGACGTGAGCGGCAAGGGTGCACCTGAACTGTCCGTACGCAACTGCGGCGACCTGCGGGTCGCGGTCATCGCGGCGCAGTGGCACGACAAGGTGATGGACGGTCTCGTCGAAGGCGCGCTGCGCGCCCTGCGCGAGCTGGGAATCGACGAGCCGACCCTGCTCCGGGTGCCCGGCAGCTTCGAACTGCCGGTCGTCGCCAAGGTCCTGGCGGGCCGCGGCTACGACGCGATCGTCGCGCTCGGCGTCGTCATCCGGGGCGGAACGCCCCACTTCGAGTACGTGTGCCAAGGCGTCACCCAGGGCCTCACGCAGGTCTCCATCGACACCGGCGTTCCCATCGGCTTCGGTGTGCTCACCTGTGACACCGAGGAGCAGGCCCTGGAGCGCGCGGGCCTCGAGGGCTCCAAGGAGGACAAGGGGCACGAGGCGGTGACGGCCGCGGTGGCGACGGCGGCCACCCTGCGTTCAGTATCCGAACCCTGGCACTGAGGTACGGCATCGAGCGCGTAGGGTGAGGACCACCATGTCCAATAAGACGTTCGAGGAGCTCTTCACCGAGCTCCAGCAGAAGGCCGCCACAGGCGATCCCGCCACCTCGCGCACCGCCGAGCTGGTCGGCAAGGGCGTTCACGCCATCGGCAAGAAGGTCGTCGAAGAGGCCGCCGAGGTCTGGATGGCCGCCGAGTACGAAGGCAAGGACGCCGCCGCCGAGGAGATCTCGCAGCTGCTCTACCACGTCCAGGTGATGATGGTCGCGCGCGGAATCTCCCTCGACGACGTGTACGCGCATCTCTAGGGGCCGATCTCCGCGTCGCCCCCACCGAGCCCGTCCACCTGCCCCACCCACTCCTGAACAACCTCGAGCAAAGGAAGCCGACCTCATGCTGCGCATCGCTGTCCCGAACAAGGGTTCCCTCTCAGGACCTGCGTCGGCCATGCTGCATGAGGCCGGCTACCAGCAGCGCCGGGAGTCCAAGGAGCTCCGGATCGTCGACCCGGTCAACGAGGTCGAGTTCTTCTACCTCCGCCCCCGCGACATCGCGATCTACGTCTCCTCGGGCCGCCTCGACATCGGCATCACCGGCCGCGACCTGCTGGTCGACTCCGGCGCCAGCGCCGAGGAGATCCTCCCGCTCGGCTTCGCGCGCTCCACGTTCCGCTTCGCCACCAAGCCGGGCACCGCGAACGGCATCGCGGACCTGAACGGCATGACGGTCGCCACCTCCTACGAGGGCATCGTCGCCAAGCACCTCGCCGACCGGGGCATCGACGCCTCCGTCGTGCACCTCGACGGCGCCGTCGAGACGGCCATCGAACTCGGTGTCGCCGAGGTCATCGCGGACGTCGTCGAGACCGGCACCTCGTTGCGCAACGCCGGCCTGGAGGTGTTCGGCGAGCCCATCATGAAGTCCGAGGCCGTCGTCGTCCGCCGTGTCGGAGCCGACCGCACCGAGGACACCGAGCCCAAGGTGCAGCAGTTCCTGCGCCGGCTCCAGGGCGTCCTGGTCGCCCGCACGTACGTGATGATGGACTACGACTGCCGGGCCGAGCACCTGGAGAGGGCCGTCGCCCTCACCCCCGGCCTGGAGTCGCCGACCATCTCGCCGCTGCACAACGAAGGCTGGGTCGCCGTCCGCGCCATGGTCCCCTCCAAGGAGGCCCAGCGGATCATGGACGACCTGTACGCGCTCGGCGCGCGGGCCATCCTGACCACGGCCATCCACGCCTGCCGGCTCTGACGGGACCTTCGAACATGTCAGACCTTCCCGACCTTCCGATAACCTTCCGCCCTGCCCGGACCCGGTACGTGCTGCTCACCGCGGGCGTCGCGATCTTCGTGGTCATCACCACGGTCGCGATGCTCCTGGAGCAACTCGGCCCGGGGGAGCGGGTCACCTTCGTCGCCACGGCGGCGCTGTTCCTCGGAGTGCTCCTGCTGCTCTCGCGGCCCAAGGTGGTCGCCGACGAGACCGGGGTCACGGTCGTCAACATCGCCAGCCGGCGGCGCCTGGACTGGGCGGAGATCCTGAAGGTCAACCTGCGCCCCGGCGACCCGTGGGTGTTCCTCGACCTCAGCGACGGCACCAGCCTTCCGGCCCTCGGCATCCAGCCGGGCATCGCCAAGCGGCGTGCCGTCGAGGACGCCCGAACCCTGCGCGCGCTCGCCGAGACGCGCGCCATTCGCGAGCCCGGCGGGCCCCGCGACGAACATCAGGGCTGACTCTCGGCCTTCCACCCTGCCCTGAGGGCCCATGTCTTGATTAATCTGGTGGCGGAGGCGTTCTCATCGCGCCTCCGCCTCCGATGTGCCCCGGCCCTCAGAGGCTCCCTGCTACCCGAGGAGTGTTCCCTCCAGCGATGGACGGATCGTCCTGTAGTACCTGCGCCGCCCCCTCCCGACATATCGAGGCGGCGGCATGACCATCCCCCTGTTGCTCCTTGGCGCGGCGTTCCTGCTGATTCTCGCCAACGGATTCTTCGTCGCCGCGGAGTTCGGCCTCGTCACGGTCGAACGCCCGGACGCCGAGAAGGCCGCGGCCGACGGTGACGTACGCGCCGGCACGGTCGTCGAGTCGCTGAAGGAACTGTCCTTCCAGCTCTCCGGCACCCAGCTCGGCATCACCATCACCTCGCTCGTCGTCGGCATGCTCGCCGAACCGGCGCTCGCCCAATTGCTGCACGGCCCGTTCACCGCGATCGGGCTGCCCGAGGGAGCGGTGCCGGGCATCGCCGTGGTGGTCGGCATGCTGCTGGCCTCCGCCGTGCAGATGGTCGTCGGTGAACTCGTGCCCAAGAACTGGGCGGTGTCCAAGCCGCTCCAGGTCGCCCGTTTCGTCGCCGGCCCGCAGCACGTCTTCTCCCGCCTCTTCCGGCCGGTGATCTCCGCGCTCAACACGGTCGCCAACCGGCTCGTCCGCGCCCTGGGCGTGGAACCCGCCGAGGAGCTCGCCTCCGCCCGCACCCCGGGCGAACTCGTCTCCCTGGCCCGCCATTCGGCCCGGGCGGGCGCGCTGGAGCAGGACACCGCGGACCTGTTCGTCCGCGCCATGTCGCTGGCCGACCTCACCGCTCAGCACGTCATGACGCCGCGGGTGAGGGTCAGCGCCCTCCAGTCGTCGGCGACCGCCGAGGACGTGGTCAACCTCACCCGTGCCACGGGCTTGTCCCGCTTCCCGGTCTACCGGGAGCGGATCGACGAGATCGTCGGCATGGTGCACCTCAAGGACGCCCTCGCGATCCCCTCGCAGGACCGGCTGCGCACCCCTGTCGGCCGGATCGCCCAGGCCCCGCTGCTCGTCCCGGAGACGCTGCCGGTACAGCCCCTCCTCGAACGCCTGCGCAGCGAGCAGCCGATCGCCGTCGTCGTCGACGAGTACGGCGGCACGGCCGGCGTGGTCACCCTGGAGGACATCGTCGAGGAGCTCGTCGGAGAGGTCCGTGACGAGCACGACGACGTCCAGGGCGAACCGCCCGAGCTCGCGGCCGCCCCGCCCGAGGACGGCAGGCCCGCCTGGGACGCCGACGGCAGCTGCCGGGTGGACATCCTGCAGCGCATAGGCCTCGACGTGCCCGAGGGACCGTACGAGACCGTCGCGGGCCTCGTCGCCGACCTGCTCGGCAGGATTCCGGCCCCCGGCGACAAGGCCGAGCTGCCCGGCTGGCGCCTGTCGGTGCGCCAGGTCGGGCACTACCGCGCCGAACGCGTCCGGCTGGTACGCACCGCGCTCGCCCCGGAGGCCGTCCGATGAGCGTGCTCCAACTCCTGTTCGCGGGCCTGCTGGTCCTCGCCAACGGCTTCTTCGTCGGCGCCGAGTTCGCGCTCGTGTCCGTGCGGCGCAGCCAGATCGAACCGCTCGGCACCGCGCGCTCCCGGCAGGTCCTGTACGGCCTGGAGCGGCTTCCGCAGATGATGGCGGCGGCCCAGTTCGGCATCACCATGTGTTCGCTGACGCTCGGCGCGGTCGCCGAACCCACGGTCGCCCATCTGCTGGAGCCGGTCTTCGAGGCGGTCCACCTGCCGGACGGGGTGATCCATCCCCTCGGCTACGTGATCGCGCTCGTCCTCGTCGTCTTCTTCCACCTCGTCATCGGCGAGATGGTCCCGAAGAACCTGGCGATGGCCGCGCCGGAGAAGACGGCCCTGTGGCTCAGCCCCGGGCTCGTCGCCTTCGCACGGCTGTGCCGGCCGGTCACCGTCGCCCTCGGCGCCTGCGCCCGGCTGATCCTCAAGCTGTTCCGGGTCGAACCCAGGGACGAGGTCGAGGCGGTCTTCACCAGCGAGCAGCTCAACCGGCTGGTCGAGGACTCGGGCCAGGCGGGTCTGCTCGACCCGGAGGAGCAGGAGCGACTGGAGGACGCCCTGGAGCTCGGGTCCCGCCCGGTCACCGACGTCCTGCTCGACGGGGGCTCGCTGGTCACCGTGGGACCCTCGGTCACCCCGGGGCAGGTCGTCGCGCTCACCGCGCGCACCGGGTACTCCCGGTTCCCGGTGGTCGCGGAGAACGGCGCCTTCATGGGCCGCTATCTGCACGTGAAGGACGTCCTCGACCTGGAGGAGTCCGAACGCGCGGTCCCGCAGCAGCTGTGGCGGCCCATGACCACCCTGAGGTCCGAACTCCCCCTGGACGACGCCCTCACCGTGATGCGCCGCGCCGCCACCCACCTGGCCCAGGTCGCCGACGCCTCTGGCAGGGTGCTCGGCCTGGTGACGCTGGAGGACGTACTCGAACTGCTGGTCGGTGAGGTGCGCGACCCGGCGCACCGGGACATCACGCCGGCGCGTGTCACGGAGCAGCGCCCGAACGCGGTGTCCGAGGAGGCGCTGGCGAGCTGAACGCGCGTGGGGGCCCCGGGCTTCCGGGCGGCCGCGGGACCGGGCTTCCGGTCCCGCGCCCGCCGGGGAACCCGGGGCCTTCTCACATCGGCGACGGATTCTGCGGGCCCCGCCCCGACAGGACCTCCCCGTAGGCCTGCATGAGGTCGGGCAGCCGCAACGTCGACAGGTCGTCGCGCGAGGGGGTGCCGGGGTAGCCGGACAGCCGCAGGTCGCGATAGGCGCAGCTCTTCTCGTACAGCGTGCGCAGGAAGCGGCCGTTGCCGAGTTCGTCGATCCAGCCCTGGTCGACGACGTGACCGGCGATCGAGCGCAGCTCGTCCAGGGCCTCCTCGTCCCAGATGTCGCCGTTCTCGGCGGCCAGCACCTCACCGATGGAGGTCAGCTCGAGGGGGCGGTAGGAGGGGAAGTCCACGCGGGTGGTGAAACGGGAGGACAGGCCGGGGTTGGCGGCGAGGAGACGGTCCATGCCCTCGGGATAGCCGGCGAGGATGACGACCAGGTGGTCCCGGTTGTCCTCGGCCCGCTTCAGCAGGACCTGGAGGGCCTCGTCGCCGTACGCGTCGCCCTTGCCGTAGCCGGAGTTGGACAGCGCGTACGCCTCGTCCACGAACAGGACCCCGCCGATCGCCGAGTCGATCAGCTCGTTGGCCTTGACGGCGGTCTGGCCCAGGTACTCGCCGACCAGGTCGGCCCGTTGGGCCTCCACCAGATGGTCGCCGCCCAGCAGCCCGAGCGCGTAGAAGACCCGGCCGAGGATGCGGGCCACCGTGGTCTTTCCGGTACCGGACGGGCCGGAGAAGACGAAGTGCCGTTTGGGCGGCTGCACCGGAAGGCCCTGACCGGTGCGCAGCCTCGCCATGTTCAACTGCGCGGACAGCGCCTTGACCTGGCGTTTCACGGGATCGAGGCCCACCATGCGCTCCAGTTCGGTGAGCGCTTCCTCGAGTAACGCCGGATCGGTCGGCCCCGCGGGCAGCGGCTGCGCCGGAACCACGGCCTTCTCCCGGAACCCGTCGCTCTGGGGCGGCAGCCCACCGGGCGGCGAGGGGTCGGGGTCGGAGAGCCTGAGGTCCCGCCCGTCGGAGCCGAACAGCGGATCCACGCCGTCCGGGCCCTCCAGCACGTCCTGCCCGAACCCGGCGAGCGTGATCGCCGCCAGGTCGGCCGCCGCGTCGTCGTACCCGTCCCCCTCGGAGATGCCCGCGAGCCGCGCCGAGGTGTCCATGAAGGAGGGGTCGACCCGGTGCACCGCCCGGTACAGGGGCTGCGCCGCCGCCGACCGTCCGGTGCCCTCGTGGGCGCGGGCCAGCCAGTACCGCAGCTCCTTGCGCTGCGGCTGCTCGCTGCGGCAGCGCATCAGCGCGGACGACAGCAGTGGCTCCGCCTGCCCGTACATCTCCAGCCGGACCCGGGCCATGCCGCCGAACAGACCGGCCTCTATGCCGAGCATGGGATCACTGATCAGCGGATCGGTGTGCCGGACCAACTGCTCCCAGTCCTTGACCAGATACGCGCGGCAGGCGTGCAGGAACCTCACCTGGTGATCCGCGTCCACCGGCGGAAGACCGGCCAACGCCCGGTCCAGTTCGGGGACATGACGTCCGTCGAGCCAGTGGGAGGCGTGCGCGAGCAGCAGGTCGCGCGGGCTCTCCAGCACCGGCTGCACCCACCAGCCCAGCCAGTACCAGGAGTTGAGGGTGCGCCGGTGGCGGGTGCGCTGTTCGCCGAAGCGGTCCCGGTGCCGGAACATGCGCAACAGCGCGGTCGTCGTGTCCACGCGTAGCGCGTGCAGCCCGAGCCAGCCGTCCGCCATACCGGGGTCCATCCGGACCGCGGTGCGGAACTCCTCCTCCGCCTGCGGGTATGCGCCCATCGTGTAGGCGTCCACACCCCGCAGCCAGGCGAGGTCGGCCGGGGCCTCGGAGCCCTGCGTGCCGAAGTCCATCACGTCCCCCACAAACCGTGCCCCCGATGGTCGGGGAATGTCTCGTGGACGGGACACCCCCCTCGCCGCCGGGCCGGTGCCCGTCGGCAGCTCTGGTCGAACGACTGTGCCGCGGACGGGAGTTGCCCTGGTGCGCTGAGCAGCCGTCCGAAGGTCGCACCGAGAGGCATCGTACCTGCGGTCGATGGCTGGCCGAAGGGTGCCGCACACCCCGTTCCACGAGGTGGGAGCAGACGGGGCGCACATCGGACGGTGACCCACGGTGAGCGAACCGTGTCACGGGGCGTCCGGAAAGTGAGGTTTGCGGGCAGAACGAAGCCCCCGATCACGGGGGAACAACCGGGGGCTTCGCGACTGCGGGGCGACCTCCGAGGGCCGCTGCTTCAGAACGTAAGTCCTGTACGGCCCCCTGGTCAAGCAGAGTTGAGGCACTGCGGAAACTTCCCCGACGTCGCTCTTCACAAGTTCAGCACACTGCGGATGGTCCATCACGGTGAGTGATGACTTGGTCCGGTCCAGGCGTCTCAGCAGGCCCCGGCAGCACCTCATATCCCTTCGGACGCTGCCGCACCACATGGTCCGCGAACGGTCGCGTGGGGTCCTCGGCGAAGTGCCGGAGTTCCGCCCCGACCCATCCGGCCCAGAAGGCGCTCTGCGCCTCCCCGTCCCGTCGTCGACCCCGCGCCCAGGCCTCCTCGGACGGCAACTCCATCCACAGGAGTCGCGCGAGCCACGGGCGCAGCGCCCGGCGGCCCGCGCCGACGCCCTCCAGGAGCACCACGGGCGCGGCCGGCAGTTCACGGACCGGTCCGAACTCCCCGGCGGTCCAGTCGTACGGGGCGTAGCGCGCCGGCTCCCCGCGCCGGAAGGGCTCGATCACCCGCTCCAGCAGGCGCCCGGTCCAGGCGAAGAGTTCCTCGTGCGTGGCGATGTCGTCGAGGTGCAGCACGGGCGCGCCGCCCAGCGCCGTCGCCAACTCCCCGGCGAACGTGGTCTTTCCGGAGCCCGCGTGACCGTCCACGCCGATCAGTCGGACGGGGCCGCAGGAGGGCGGCAGTCGGCGCAGCCGTGAGGCGAGGTCGTGAATGGGGTTTCCCGGGGTGGGGTGCGAGGTGGGCATAGTCCTGCGGGCATTCTATCGAGGAACTGTTCACAGCGGATCCAAGGGTTCGGGATAGTGCCGCGTTGAACCATTCATTGAACAATGCTCAGGATCACCGTCGACGGCTTCCAGGGATTTCCGGCCTCGCGGAACGATGTATTTCAGATATGCCGTTCCGGTACTCCGCGATGCTGAGTAGGGTTCCTGTTGCGCAGCGGCGGAGCGCCGTGCGGGGATGGACAGGGGAAGATGGCCGCGGGCTTATTCGAGGGGCAGTATGTGTGGCATCCGGCGGCCGACGACCGGAGACTCGCGGGCGTGTGTGTGGATGTCCGGGCGGGCCGCCGTCTGAGTGCGCACGAAGCCCTGGTGGAGGCCGGCACCGACTTCGGATTGCGGGCTCACCGCTCACTGGTCATCGCCTCCGAGGCCGCCGACTCCGACCTCGCCGAACGCTGGCTGGCGGAGGAACAGAGCCCCGAGGCCGCGCTGGTGTGGGCCCGCGTGGCCGTGCTGCGGGCGTTACGCGCGGCGGACGCCAGGGACGACCGGGCCGAGGCCCTGGAACGGATAGCGCTGACCGCCTGCGACCGGGCCGTGACGATGGACCGGGCGGATCCCACGCCCTGGGTCGCCCGCCTCTCCATGGCCAGGCTGCACGATCTGCGCGAGCCCGCCCCGCAGGGGCTGCTGACCCAGCCGCCCGGCCCCTGGCGCCTGTTCTCGCACATCCTGCGCCTCGACCCGTGGAACCGCGAGGGCCACCACCGGTTCCTGGCCTTCTTCTTCACGCGGTACGGCGGTTCCGTGAACGCCGCCTGGGACGTCGCCGCCTTCCTGAGCCAGCGCGCGCCCGCCTCGTCGCCGCTGCGGCTGCTGCCGCTGGTGGCCTTGGTGGAGAGCTACAACCCGTCCCAGCTGCTGGTCGACCGGACCTGGGAACAGCCGCAGTGGCGTTCCACGGCGCTCGCGATCTACCAGAACTGGCTGCCCGAGGTGTCCGGCTACCGCTTCACGCCGGTGGTCGACCTCGCCTACCTGGCGCACGCGCTGTTCATGGCGCAGCGCGAGTTCGAGGCGCGCGCGGTCCTGATGGCCATGGGGCCGTACGCCTGCCGCATGCCGTGGAGCGTGTTCGGCGACCCGGAGGAGCAGCTCTCCCGCGCCCGCCGGGGCTGCGGACTGCCCGCGCCGGGGCCCGCCTGACCGGCCGCGGCCCGTCCCGACGTCCCGCACCCCACCCGAGAGAAAGGTCAGTCGTGTCAGAACGAATATCGGCCCCACGCCCCCAGGTCCGTGCCGGAGGGGATTCCGTCGCGCTCGACGACGACGCGACGCTCCACGCGATGGGATATCCGCGAAAGCTCACCCGCCGATTCCAGGCTTTCGACAATTTCGCGATCTCTTTCACCATCATCAACATTATCTCGGGTATTTTCTCGTCCTTCGGCTTCGGAATGAACGCCGGCGGTCCACGCGTTCTCGTGTTCGGCTGGATCGGCGTCTCCGTGATGGTGCTCTTCATCGGCGCGGCGATGGCGGAGGTCGCCTCCGCCTATCCGACCAGTGGGGCCCTCTATTTCTCCGCGGGGAAGCTCGCGAAGCGGCACAAGGGTGCGTGGTCCTGGTACACGGGGTGGCTGAATTTCGTGGGTCAGGTGGGTGGCACGGCCGCCACCGGCTACGCGGCCGCGACCTTCATCCAGGCGTTCGTCGCCCTGCAGTGGCACTCGTACGAGCCGACGGCCCAGCAGACGGTCATGATCACGGCTCTGATCATCGTGCTCCAGGGTTTGGCCAATACCTACACCGTGCAGCTCGTCGCCCTGCTCAACCGGATCTCCGTGTGGTGGCTGCTGATCGGGCTCGTGGTGATCGTGGGCGCGCTCGTCGTGATGCCCGACGACCACCAGTCGGCCTCGTTCGTCACCCATTTCGCGAACAACACCGGTTTCACGAACGGGCTTTACGGAGGGATGCTCGGTCTGCTGGTCACCAGCTGGACCTTCACCGGCTTCGACGGCAGCTTCCACATGTCGGAGGAAACGGTGCGGGCCACGGTGAACGCGCCGAAGGGGATCACCCGTGCGATCGGCTATTCCGCGATCGCCGGGCTCGTCCTCATGCTCGCCCTTGTGTACAGCGTCCAGGATTACGACCGGGTGGCCGGCTCCTCGGCGCCGCCCGTGCAGATCCTCATCGACGGACTTGGCATGGGCATGGCGAAGTTGATCCTGCTCATCGTGATCGGGTCCATGCTCTTCTGCGGTCTGGCCAACCTGACCAGCAACACCCGCCAGATCTTCGCCTTCTCGCGGGACGGCGCGATGCCCGGCTCCCGCTGGTGGCACTCCGTCTCGCCGCGCACCCGTACGCCCGTCAAGGCCGTCTGGCTGGCCGTCGGCTGCTCGCTGGCGCTCGTGCTGCCCGGCTGGTGGTCGCACACCGCCTTCACCGCCATCGTCAGCGTCAACGTCGTCGGGCTCTTCCTGGCCTACGCCGTCCCGATCTTCCTGCGGCTGCGGCTCGGTGACGAGTTCCAGCCCGGCCCCTGGCACCTGGGCCGCTGGAGCAAGGTCATCGGCTGGGTGGCCGTGACCTGGATCCTCGCGAGCAGCGTGCTCTTCATGCTGCCGCAGGTGTCGCCGATCACCGGGGACACCTTTAACTACGCCTCGATCGCGCTGGCCGTCGTGCTGATCGTGGCCACCGTGTGGTGGTTCGCCACGGCGCGCCGCCGTTTCCAGGGCCCTGTCAGCTACGGCCGCCCCGACGAGGTCGCCGCCATGGACCTCGTCTGACCGACCGCCGGCCTCGGCCCCGGCACCCGCCGGGGCCGAGGCCCCGCAGGTCATGCCAGTGGTCCCGACCAATATTGGTGGGCGCGGCACGGGCCGAAGTGCTGGCAGAAGTCCGTCCCGGGCGTCCATAGTTGGCGCACCACCGAGCATTGGGCCCGCCCGTTCCGGACACCTGGGGGTTCTCCACCCATGAGCAGAGCCGAACAGCCGTCCCGCAGAACCGTCCTGACCGCCGCGGTCGCCGCCGCGGCGGCGGTGGGGGCCGCGGGCCCGTCGGCCGCCGCCGCCCCGGCCGCCCGGGGCAAGGCCTCCGGCGGTCTCGTCGACAACCGCGCCTGGATCTCGTACGGCGACTGGCGCGGTGGGACCGCGCACGGTACGCGGGCCGTGGCGGGCGCGCGCCCCGGCCTGGTGATCGCGACCCCGGCCGGCACCACGGAGTACACCGACCCGCACACCGGCAGAACCGCCACCTGGGAGTACGCGACCTGGACGACGCCCGTCCACCGCCTCGCCGTCCCCGCCACCGAGGCCATCGCCTCCTGGAACGCGCACACCCCGGCCGGCAGCTGGCTCCAGGTGGAGCTGACCGGCACGTACTCCGACGGCACGGACACCCCCTGGTACGTGATGGGCCGCTGGGCGGCGGGCGACCAGGACATCCGGCGCACCTCGGTGGACGGCCAGAGCGACGGCCGCAGCAGCGTGTGGACGGACACCTTCTCCGTCGACGACGCGTCCACCGGCCTGCGCCTGGTCGCGTACCGGCTGCGCCTGACCCTCTACCGGACGCCGGGCTCCCGGGTCACGCCCACCGTGTGGCGGCTCGGCGCGATGGGTTCCGCCGTCCCGGACCGCTTCACCGTTCCGGCCTCGACCCCGGGTCTCGCACGGGAGCTGAAGGTCCCGCGCTACTCGCAGGAGATCCACGCCGGGCAGTACCCCGAGTACGACAGCGGTGGCGAGGCCTGGTGCAGCCCCACCTCCTCGCAGATGATCATCGAGTACTGGGGCCGGAGGCCCACGGCCGCGCAACTCGCCTGGGTCGACCCGGCGTACACCGACCCGCAGGTGTGCCACGCGGCCCGCTCCACCTACGACTACCAGTACGCGGGCTGCGGCAACTGGCCCTTCAACGCCGCCTACGCGGCCACGTACAAGGACCTCCAGGGCGTGGTCACGCGGCTCGGCTCGCTGAGCGATCTGGAGACGCTGATCGCCGCCGGCATCCCGGCCATGACGTCCCAGTCGTTCCTCAAGTCCGAGCTGACGGGCGCGGGGTACGGAACCTCGGGCCACCTCATGACGGTCATAGGGTTCACCGCGGACGGCGACGTGATCGCCAACGACCCCGCGTCGCCCGGCGACGAGGCGGTGCGCAGGGTCTACAAGCGCTCCGAGTTCGAGACCGTCTGGCTGCGGACCAAGCGCTACAACGCCTCCGGGAAGGTCGTCTCCGGAACCGGCGGCGTCTGCTACCTGTACTTCCCGGCGCATCTCTCGGCGCGGCAGCGCACGGCGCTCGCGGCGGTGGGCGTCCGGTGACCCGTGATCCCCGGATGCCGTGATCCGGGGATCACGGGTCGCCGGGGATCACCCGGCGGCCCTGGAGCGGGGGGAGCGCCGGGGCCGGGGGCCGACAGGACGGGACGGGCCCCGCGGGAGGGCGTCGGAACCCGCGGCAGGCTCGTCGGGGACTCCTCGGGCGACGGGGCGGAAGTGTGTGACGAGCGGCACGCGCCTCGTGTCCCGCAGGGAATCCAGCGGGATTCATGGGTGGTCGAGGTGCGGGCGTGACCCAGGTCTCTACCCGTGGACCCGGCTCGGGTGGCAAGGTGGTCGGGTCGGAGGGGAGCCGGCGGGGGCGGGGGACCCATCGCACCACGACGTCAGCGAGATGCCATGACCACGAGTTCCGCCACCGCCGCTCGCCTCCGCTCCCGTACCGGCGGTCCCGAAGACGACGGCCCGAAGGTCCTCGAACACGTCATGGGCTGGATTCTCGTGATCGTCGTGGCGATGCTCGTGACGCGCCTCGGCCTGCTCTGAGGCCTCCCGCCTCCAGGGGCCGCCGCGACGGGCCGTGCGAGGCCGACGGGAATTCCCGAGGTCCGGGCCGGAAATCCGCCCTGTTCCCGTCCGCCTCGGGCCGACGACGGAGACGGCCGCTGCCGCGTCCCGCCACGCTTCGGGCCCTCCGGTCGTCTGCGGCGCCCGAACGGGCGGTCGGCATGGTTCTGCCATACTGCGCATGTTTCGTCGGCAGTTGGAGACCAGGGCCGGAATTGAATAATAGTCAACAGCGTGGAGTGGACCGCCCCCGGGTGCGGGGCACCGACCGCTCGCAGGTGCGACGCGCCGAACTCATCGCCATCGGACGGAAGTTGTTCGCCGACACGTCCTACGACGCGTTGTCGATGGACGACATCGCACGTCAGGCGCATGTCGCCAAGGGGCTGATCTACTACTACTTCAAGTCCAAGCGCGGCTACTACCTCGCCATCGTCGAGGACTCGGTCGCGGACCTGGTCTCGCGGGCCGCCGACGGAGTGGAGCTGCCCCCGGTGGAGCGGGTCCACCGCACCATCGACGGCTATCTTCGCTACGCCGAGCACAACCAGGCCGCCTATCGCACGATCATCACCGGTGGTGTGGGCTTCGACGCCGAGGTGCAGGCGATACGGGAGGGTGTGCGCGAGGTCATCGTCGAGACGATCGCCGAAGGGGCGTACGGCCGGGGCAGGATCGGCCCGCTGCCGCGGATCGCGCTGCTCGGCTGGCTGCACGGTGTGGAGGGAGCCACCCTCGACTGGATAGGCCACCAGACGCTGCCGCGCGACACGATGCGCGAGCTGCTGGTGAGGATGCTGGGCGGCACGATGCGTGCCGTGGAGGAACTGGACCCGTCCTACGTGGCCCCGCCCGACGCCCGACGGGACGACGACCGGCATCCACACGACGGCTGACGCCGGGCCCGGGTGGTCGACGGCCGCGGGGCCGGTGAGGTGGGGCCGGGTGGTCGACGGCCGCACGACGGCTGACGTGGGGTCGGGTGGCCGACGATCGCGAAGGCGTCGGGCGTCGGGCGGAGGGCCGAGGTGCGCGGAGGGCGCCGGTTCCGTACGTGTCGGCCGTCGGTGGTCGACCTGCTCGGCTCGGCCCCGGTCCGGCCGCGACGCGTTCGGGTGCGCGGGCACGGCCGCCGAACGGACCGTCCACGGAAGGCGAGGGAGCCCCCTCGCCTTCCGTGGACGGTCCGCGGCGCGGCAACCGCCGATCCACGGGCTCCTGGATCCGGACGGGAGCCACCGGCCGTGCTCGGGGAGATCGGACGCCCGGCATCTCCGAGGGGCGTAGTCCCCACGGGGCGGCGCCCCCGAGGATCGTCCGGGCTGCCCGCCGGAGACGCCGCGTGGTCAGCGTGCGCCGCCTCGGGGATCCGGCTTCGCGTCGAGCTCTCCCCGCGGGTCCGGGGTCACGCCGAACTCGTTCCGCGGGTCGCGGGACGCGGTGTACCGCACCTCGCCGCGCGGGTCCCGGCTCGGCACGAAGCGCGGCTCCCCCCGGGGGTCCGGGCTCGGTACGAAGCGCGGCTCCCCCCGGGGGTCCGGGCTCGGGCCGAACTGCCCGTATCCGTACATCACCGACGGTGCCGCCAGTCGCGCCCACTCGGGGTCGTGGCGGCCCGGCAGGGTGCGGCCCCGATCGGCCCAGGTGCGCATCAGGGCGCGGTAGATGGGCGGATCCTGGGTCGGTGGTGGCGGGGGAGACGCCCGGCGAACCGATTCTGCCGGGGCCGGGACGTAGATCCGGCGCCGACGCCCGGTCGCGGAAGGTGTGGGGCTCATGCCGGGGCAACGCGCGGACCGGCGGACAGGTCACCGGCTCACGGAATCGGGCGTGCGTTCACAGGGGCCCTCCTGGGGGTTCCGCCCCCGGAGCGTACTCTCTGGCCCCCATTGCTCACCTGACGTACCGTCAACCCGGCCGCCGGGGGCCCGCTCCTTTGGGCGACGTCGACTGCCGTGCCCGCTGGGAGGCCTGACATGACCGACGACCGCCCCGTACCCCTCGACGAGTACCCAGTGCCCCGGGTCCCGCTGTCCATGAGGCATGTCGCGACCGGTGACCGGAACGCGTACGACCGTTGCATCTTCCACGTCCTGGACCACCGGACCGGGCGCTGCTGATCCTCGGCCTCGGTGTCTATCCGAACGTCGGCGTGATCGCCGCGTACGCCGCGCTGCGTCTCGGCGGCGACCGGATGAACCTGGCCGTCGGGCCCCTGCGGATCACCGTCGAGGAGCCGCTGCGCCGGCTGCGCTCGGACGACGACTCCCTGTCGTGCGACCTCACCTGGACCGCGGACGGCACGATCCGAGCGGCTTCACCGGATTCGACTCGGTCGCGCCCTGGGAGGAGCGGCGAGACGGCACCGGCACCCCGTCCCCGCACGACCACCCGTGATCCCGGGGAGCTCACGCGCCGGCCCACCGCCTGGCTGGGCACCCGTCTGCCGGGCGCCGAGGCGGTGGACCTGACCGTCCCGCAGCCCAACGGCATGTCCAGCGAGACCGTGCTCTTCGACATCGAACACCCCGAACCGCTCCTGAGGGAATGCGTGTTGAGGCTCGCCGCGGACCCCGCCGCGTACAGCGTGTTCCCCGTGTACGACATGGCGCGGCAGTACCGGACCATGCGGCTGGCCGGCGAGCGCGGTGATCTGCCGGTGCCGCGGGTGCCGCGGCTGGAGGAGGACCCTGGACCGCTCGGGGCGTCGTTCCTCGTCATGGAGCGCGTGGGTGGCCGCGTTCCTCCGGACGTCATGCCCTGTACGTACGAAGGGAATTGGCCGCACGCGGCGAGCGATCTCGAACGCGAGCACCCGGAAGCGGCCTCGATCGGATTCATGGCCCGACCGCACGACCAAGTCCCCCTGGATGAAGCCGACTTCCTGGCGCTGCCCGGAGACGGCAGCCCGCTGCGCCGCCACGTGGCCGCCCAACGCGCCTGCTGCGCGTGGGTGGTCGACGGACGGCGGCCCTCGCCGCTCGTCGAGAGCGCCTTCGGCCGACTGGAGGCGCTGTGGCCGCGCGGCGAGGGCGAGGCGGTGCTCAACTGGGGCGACGCGCGCACAGGTGACGTCATCTGCGAGGGCTTCGACCCCGTCGCGGTGCTCGACCCGGGAGATGGCTGCGCCGGCCCCGCGCGAGGTCGGCCTCGGCTGGACCGGCTACCTGCACCGCTTCTTCCAGGACCTGGCCGTGGGCTTCGGACAGCCCGGGCTGCCGGGCTTCCTGCGCCGCGACCGCGTCGAGGCCCGCTATGCCCGCCTCGCCGGCCACACACCGCGCGGCATGGACTTCTCCACGCTGTACGCCGCGCTGCGGCACGCGATCGTCATGCTGCGCATCGCCTGCCGGCAGGCGCACTTCGGCGAGTTGGGAGTCCCCCCGGACCCGGACACGCTGATCCTGCACCACGGCGGCCTGCGGGCCGTGGTGCAGGGCAGCTACTGGGACGGGACGAGCGCCGACCGCTGGGCGCGCCGACCGGTCAGGCGGCCTGGCGCCGCATCTCGGGGACCCGCATCGGGCGCGAGCCCGGGCCACCCACGTGGGAGAACGGCTGCTTCCGCCAGTCGAGTCCCTGAGGGAGCGTCAACAGGAGCGCCGTGTGCTGCTCCTGGGGTTCCGCAGACTCGTCGGCGGGCCGGGCCTGCGCCGCCGAGCGGCCCGTGCCCGAGCAGACCGTGAGCCCGAACGGGTTCCACGGGGACGCGCACAGCGCGTGCTCGGGGAGGGTCTCCTCGTCCGCGAGCAGGGCGATGGGCTGCGCGCAGTCCGGGCAGATCACCCGGTACATCTCGAAGGTGTCGTACGCGTCGAACTCGTCGCCGTCCAGGGCGTTGGGTTCGACACCCTCCGGCTCGGGCTCGACAGCGAACTGCTGCCGCGCGGGCGCGGTACGACCAGGGCGCTTAAGACTCTGCATGGGATTCTCCCCCTCGGGTGGGCCGACAAGGCGCTGCGACCTCGACCACAGCAAGCACTTCCCGTCCCGTCTCTGCGGTAACCACGTGAACATCACGGACCCGGTTGCATCCATGTGTCGTTCGTCACATGACGACCGCAGGTGCCTGGCCCGGCGGAATTTCTCCACCGGGTGGCGTGCGACTGACTCTAGGCCACATCACAAAGCGGGTATGACCTGCTCCGCTGAGGTATCCCGGGGGATCAACGGGCCTGTAGGTTCTTGCGTCATGGAGGAGCTGGACCGACAGATCGTGCAGCTGCTCGTCGCAGACGGGCGGATGAGTTACACCGACCTGGGCAAGGCCACGGGCCTGTCCACGTCCGCCGTGCACCAGCGGGTGCGTCGGCTGGAGCAGCGCGGCGTCATCCGGGGCTATGCCGCGGTCGTCGACCCGGAGGCCATCGGGTTGCCCCTGACCGCCTTCATCTCGGTGAAACCGTTCGACCCCAGCGCCCCCGACGACATCGCCGAACGCCTCGTCGGCGTGCCGGAGATCGAGGCCTGCCACAGCGTCGCGGGCGACGAGAACTACATCCTCAAGGTGCGCGTCTCCACTCCGCACGAACTCGAGGGACTCCTCGGGCGGTTGCGGGCGCTCGCGGGTGTGTCGACCCGGACGACGGTCGTCCTGTCGACCCCGTACGAGGCGCGCCCGCCCCGTATCTGACCCCTCCGGCCAGGGGCGGACCGGCATCCACGCGCCCGGTCCGACCCGCCGAGAAGCGACGGGTCCGCGGACCGGCCGTGGACGCCCGCGGGACCGGCACCGGGCCGTCATGTCGGGCGCTCGCACCGGTGCTGTCGCACGGGTCCCCGTGGCGGTTACGCGTGTTCCGCTCCCGGGCCGGTCACTCGAGACTTCCGAAGCGGACCGGCGGACACCCCCGCTCGGTGGGGGATCGCCGAGTCTTCCCGGATGCCCACGCGGACCGGCGCCGGTCCATCGACCGGATCCCGACGCGGACCGGCGCCCGGCCTTCGCGGACCGGCGTTCGGCCCTGGACCGGACCCCCTGCGGACCGGCGCCCGGCCTTCGGCCGGATCCCGCGTGGCGTGTCAGCCGACCGGCTCGTGTCGGCCATCGACCACGGGGACCGTCCGCACGATCCCGCGTGCCCGCCGGGGTGGGGACCCGCCCGGGGAAGGGCCGCGCGACCGCGCCGACCCCACCCCGGCGACGACCCTCCGCCGAAACGCGCGAGACTGTCTGTCATGAGTGAGAGCACCGCCCCGTCGGACACCGTGCTGCTGCGCGGTGGAGAAGTCCACAGCCCCGCCGACCCCTTCGCCACCGCCATGGTGGTGGAACGGGGCCAAGTCGCCTGGGTCGGCTCGGAAGGAGCCGCCGACGCCTTCGCCGAAGGGGCCGACGAGGTCGTGGACCTGGAAGGAGCCCTGGTCACCCCGGCATTCACCGACGCCCACGTGCACACCACCGCCACCGGGTTCGCGCTCACCGGCCTGGACCTGTCCGGCGCGCCGACACTGGACGCGGCGCTCGCCCTCGTACGCGACTTCGCGGCCGCCCGTACGTCCGACCGGGTCCTGCTCGGCCATGGCTGGGACGCGGCCCGCTGGCCCGGCGGACGGCCCCCGACCCGCGCCGAACTCGACGAGGCGACCGGCGGACGCCCGCTCTACCTCTCCCGCATCGACGTGCACTCCGCGGTGGCCACCACCGCGCTTCTGGACCTCGTGCCCGGCGTCACGGCGCGTGCCGGGTACGCGCCCGACGGCCCGCTGACCCGCGACGCCCACCACGTGGTGCGCGCCGCCGCCCTCGGCGCGGTCGGCGCGGGGCAGCGCGCCGAGGCCCAGCGTGCCGCGCTCGCCCACGCCGTCTCGCTCGGCATCGGCTCCGTGCACGAGTGCGCCGGACCCGAGATCTCCTCCGAGGAGGATTTCACCGGGCTGCTGAGGCTCGCCGCCGAGGAGCCCGGGCCCCGGGTGGTCGGCTACTGGGCCGAGCGTGATGTGGACAGGGCGCGGGCGCTCGGCGCCCAGGGCGCGGCCGGCGACCTCTTCGTCGACGGCTCCTTCGGCTCGCACACGGCCTGCCTGCACCAGCCCTACCTGGACGCCGGCCACACAGGTGTCGCCCACCTCGACGTCGACGCCGTGGCCGCGCACGTGGTCGCCTGCACCGAGGCGGGCCTCCAGGCGGGCTTCCACGCCATCGGGGACGCCGCCGTGACCTCCGTGGTCGACGGCGTCCGCGCCGCCGCCGAGAAGGTGGGCCTGGACCGCGTGCGGGCCGCCCGGCACCGCGTCGAGCACGCCGAGATGCTCACCCCGGAAACCGTGGCGGGCTTCGCCGAACTCGCCCTCACCGCCTCCGTGCAGCCGGCCTTCGACGCGCTGTGGGGCGGCGAGGACGGCATGTACGCCCAGCGCCTGGGCGTCGAACGGGCCCGCACGCTCAACCCCTTCGCGGCCCTGCTGCGCGCCGGGGTGCCGTTGGCCTTCGGCTCCGACAGCCCGGTCACCCCGCTCGACCCCTGGGGCACCGTGCGGGCCGCCGCCTTCCACCGGACGCCCGAGCACCGGGTGTCCGTGCGCGCCGCCTTCACGGCCCACACGCGGGGCGGCTGGCGGGCCGTCGGACGGGACGACGCGGGAGTCCTGGTGCCGGGCGCGCCCGCGGACTACGCCGTGTGGCGCACCGGCGACCTCGTCGTGCAGGCCCCGGACGACCGGGTCGCCCGCTGGTCCACCGACCCCCGTTCCGGCACGCCCGGACTGCCCGACCTGACCCCGGGGAACGACCTGCCCGTCTGCCTGCGCACCGTGGTCGGCGGACGGACGGTATTCGTACGGCCTAACGAGTGATGTCCCGGGGTTCTCCGGTCGCGATCATGGCCCGTCACCGCGTCGCGCGACCTGCGTATCCTCGGCGCTGACCAGGGCGTTGAGGGAAAAGACGCAGATCAAGCCAGTGTTGACAGCCGACGGCAGGGGGCCGGTAGGTTCGGCCGGGTCCACCACCGGACGGCCGACCGGGGAACTTCCGCGCGGCCTCGCAGCGCCGCTGGGTCAGGGGTGGTGTGCCGTACCGGCGCATCGCCACTGGCAGCCAGGCCCAGCGCCCGCGCCACGAGGCGAGGGAACGTTTTGACGAGTCGGCAGGTGTGACCCGGGTGGGGCCCGGACGTTCAGTAGACAACGGCTTTCGGTCGACCCGCAGCCAGCGGGTCCCTGGTCGGCCCGAAGGGCGCCGGGCCCCGATCCGCAGGACGCGTTTCCCGCCCCGCGGGCGGCTTGCGCCCGACTCTCGCGCGATCGACACCCCATGGGGGACGCCGCGACGCGGCAGCGCAGGTTGGGCGCACTATGGTGGACCCCTGCGTACGGATACGAAGGGGCAGCAGTGAACGACGGCGACGGGACCCTCGCGGCGGAAGCCCAGGGGAGGCGGTTCGGCCCGCTCGGCACGGCCTTGGTGATCATTCCGACCTACAACGAGGCGGAGAACATCAAGAAGATCGTCGGCCGGGTGCGGTCCGCCGTGCCCGAGGCGCACGTGCTGGTGGCGGACGACAACAGCCCCGACGGAACGGGCAAGCTCGCCGACGAGCTGGCTGCCGACGACGAGCAGGTGCAGGTGCTGCACCGCAAGGGCAAGGAAGGCCTCGGGGCCGCCTACCTCGCGGGGTTCCGCTGGGGCCTGGAGCACGGCTACGGCGTGCTCATCGAGATGGACGCCGACGGCTCGCACCAGCCGGAGGAACTCCCCCGCCTGCTGACGGCGCTCAAGGGCGCCGACCTCGTGCTCGGTTCGCGCTGGGTGCCCGGCGGCCGGGTGGTGAACTGGCCCAAGTCCCGGGAGTTCATCTCGCGCGGCGGCAGTCTCTACTCCCGTGTCCTGCTCGACGTGCCGATCCGGGACGTCACCGGCGGCTACCGCGCCTTCCGCAGGGAGACCCTCGAAGGCCTCGGCCTCAGCGAGGTCGCCTCCCAGGGCTACTGCTTCCAGGTCGACCTGGCCCGCCGCGCGGTGCGCGCCGGCTACCACGTCGTCGAGGTCCCGATCACCTTCGTCGAACGCGAACTGGGCGACTCCAAGATGAGCCGCGACATCCTCGTGGAGGCGCTGTGGCGCGTCACCACCTGGGGTGTGGGGGAGCGGGTCGGACGGATCACGGGCCGTAGACGCTCCTGACGCCGGAAGACCGGCCCCACAGGCGTTCCGACGCCG
This sequence comes from Streptomyces sp. NPDC002580, assembly GCF_042889485.1. Taxonomy (NCBI): domain Bacteria; kingdom Bacillati; phylum Actinomycetota; class Actinomycetes; order Kitasatosporales; family Streptomycetaceae; genus Streptomyces; species Streptomyces sp. NPDC002580. Next base: position 461,139 of record NZ_JBIAQZ010000006.1, read on the forward strand.
GGGCGGGCCGGTCGCACGACGGGGATTGAGCATCCGCTTATCCCGAACTGAGGCACGCCCAGGCACACTGGGAGCATGACGACAGGCGCTCCGACCCCCACCCGCTCCGACCGCCCGCGGCGATCGCGGCTGCGTACCTTCCTGCCGCTCGGTGTCGCGGTCTGGCTGGTGCTGGAGATCTGGCTGCTGACGATGGTCGCGCACGCCACGAGCGGCTTCACGGTGTTCCTGCTGCTGGTCGCCGGGTTCGTGCTGGGCGCCGTGGTCGTCAAGCGGGCCGGCCGCCGCGCCTTCGGGAACCTCACCCAGACGCTGCAACAGGCGCAGGGCGGTGCCACGCCCACCGGCGAGGGCGGCCGGGGCAACGGTCTGATGATGCTCGGCGGCGCTCTCCTGATGATCCCGGGCCTGATCTCCGACGCGCTCGGCCTGCTCCTGCTGATTCCGCCCGTCCAGAAGGGCCTCAGCCGTTACGGGCAGCGGACCTTCGAGCGCAAGATGCGCGCGGCCGCTCCCGGCACCGTCGGCGACGCCTTCCAGCAGGCCCGTATGCACCGCCCCGACGGCAAGGTCGTCCAGGGCGAGGTCATCAGGAACGACGGCCCGCGCCGGCCCGACGGTCACTATCCGCCGCTGAACGGCTGAACGGCTGAACGGCTGGACGGCTGAACGGCTGAGCGCCGCCCGCCTCTGCCCGTCCTGCCCCGCTGTCCTCCCGCGTCGTTCGGCTCGGAGGTGCTCGCGCCGCGTGCGGGCCCGCGCCGGATCCCCGGTCGCGGGCCCGTTCCGGTGTCGCACGAGACGCGGCGCATCGGAACTCACCGGAACGCACGAGACCGCGGACCCCGTACTCGGCGTACGGTGTTCGCGGTCTCGGCGTGCGGTGTCTGCCGCTCACCCCATGGAGGGGCTGAGCGGACTGTTACGCGGACTTGCGGCTGTCCCGCGGATGCACCGCGATGTTCATCGCGCCGGAGCGCAGAACGGCCAGGCGCTCCTCGAGGACCTCTTCGAGCTCCTCGCGAGTGCGCCGTTCCATCAGCATGTCCCAGTGCGTACGCGCGGGCTTAGCCTTCTTCTCCTCAGGGCCGTCACCGTTCACGAGGAGTGCCTGGGCCCCGCAGACCTTGCACTCCCACTCCGCCGGAATTTCGGCCTCCACCGAGAAGGGCATCTCAAAGCGATGTCCCTTCTCGCATGCGTACTCCACGGCCTGGCGCGGGGCCAGGTCGATGCCGCGGTCCGTCTCATAGCTGGTCACTACGAGGCGTGTGCCGCGAAGAGCTCGCTCACTCATGAATCGTGCCTCCCGGGCTTGTCGCCCACAGGACAGGTGTCGCTGTCGTCGTCATCCGGTCAACGTCCGGTCGGCGGTAAAGATTCCCGTTCCGGGCCATGCGTCGCCGTCGTAGCCGCCCCTTGTTGTACCCACCGTCGCCCGGTTTGTCACATCTGGCATCAGATGTCACCCAACGCTTCAGTATCATTGACGCGCAGTAACGGTACGCCAGGCAGGCCAAACGCGTACACTACCGCTCTTTGGCGCCGGACGCTAAATCCTGTCGGGTACGGGATTGCCCGCGTCGCGCACCGCCTGCCGTACCGGGACCCGCGCGAGCAGGACGAACCCGATGACGAAGAAGACCACGAGCGAGATGATCGCGTCCCGGTAACTTCCCGTCAGCTGGTAGGTCAGCCCGAAGAGCAGCGGGCCGAGCCAGCTCATGCCGCGGTCGCTCATCTCGTAGGCCGAGAAGTACTCCGCCTCCTTGCCGGGCGGTACCAGGTGCGAGAACAGCGAGCGCGACAGGGCCTGGCTGCCGCCCAGGACGAGTCCGATGCCCGAGGCGAGGACGAAGAACCCCACGGGCGCGCCGGCGGGCAGGAAGTACCCGGCGCCGAGCGTGAGGGTCCAGGCGACGAGCGAGCCGAGGATCGTGCGCTTCGCGCCGTACGTGCGGGCCAGCCGGCCCATGCCCAGGGCGCCGCCGACCGCGAGCACCTGGACCAGGAGCACGGCCACGATCAGGGTCGACTGGCTGAGGCCCAGTTCCTCGGAGCCGAAGACCGAGGCCTGCGAGATGACCGTCTGGATGCCGTCGTTGTAGATGAGGTAGGCGAGCAGGAAGGAGAGGGTGAGGGGTTTGCCGCGCATGTCGCGCACCGTGGCGGCCAGCTGCCGCCAGCCGTGCGCGGGCGCCCGTCCGGCTGAGGGCGTGTGACGGTCCCGCAGCCGCTTCAGCGGGACGAGGGTGAAGGCCCCCCACCAGATGCCCGCCGAGGCCAGACAGATCCGGACGGCCGTCGACTCGGAGACGCCGAAGCTGTCGTGCGCCGTGAACAGGATCAGGTTGGCGATCAAAACCACCGAGCCCGCCGCGTACCCGAAGGCCCAGCCCCGGGAGGAGACGGCGTCGCGCTCCTCGGGCGGGGCGATCTGCGGAAGGTAGGAGTTGTACAGGACCATCGAGACGGCCAGCGAGGCGTTCGCGACGATCAGCAGCAGTCCGCCCAGCAGGTAGCGGTCGCCGTCCAGGAAGAACATGCCCGCGGTGGCTCCGGCGCCCAGGTAGGCCGCCGCGGCGAGCAGCGGCTTCTTGCGGCCCGTACGGTCCGCGGCCGCCCCCGCCATGGGCATCACGAAGATCGACAGGATGACGGAGGCGGAGACCGCGTACGCGAAGAAGGAGCCCGCGCGGACCGGGACTCCCAGGGGATGGACGAACCCGTCCGCGTCCGCCGCGTGCTTGGCCACCGCCGTCAGATAGGGGCCGAGGAACACGGTCAGCACGCTCGTCGAATAGACCGAGCAGGCCCAGTCGTAGAAGTACCAGCCGCGTTGTTCTCGCCGGCGCTCGGCGGCCTCCTCGGCCGCCCCCGCCCGCACGGTCTGCGTGCTCACCCGTGCCCCTCGCTTCTCCGTGGACGACCTGCGCAGAGGAGGCTCAGAACCAGGTGCCCCGGTCCTCCAGAACCTTGCGCAGCGTGTCGATGTGATCGGTCATGATGCCATCGACCCCCAGGTCCAGGAGCCGGTGCATGCGTTCCGGTTCGTTCACGGTCCACACGTGCACGTGGAGCCCGCGCGCGTGGGCGGCCTGCACGAAGCGACGGTCGACCACCGGCACCCCCGACTGCGTCTCGGGCACCTGGGCCGCGACCGCGGAACGGCGCACCGCGGCCGGTACCCCCCACGAGCGCAGCCGCAGGTTGAGCACCCCGCGGGTGCCGAACGACGTCGCGAGGCGCGGCCCGGCCAGGTGCTGGGCGCGGACCACGCGGGCCTCGGAGAACGAACCGAGGCAGACGCGGTCCCAGGCGTCGGTGCGGCCGATCAGGTCGAGCAGGGGCAGGAGGGCGGGTTCGGCCTTGACGTCGACGTTCCAGCGCACGTCGGGGAAGACCTCGAGCAGTTCTTCGAAGAGGGGGACCGGCTCCCGGCCCGCGACGCGCGCTTGGCGCACGTCGTCCCAGGGGAGGTCCGCGATCCGGCCGGCGCCGTCGGTGACCCGGTCGAGGGTGGTGTCGTGGAAGGCGACGAGCGTGCCGTCCGCGGTGGCGTGCACATCGGTCTCGATGTAGCGGTAACCGGCGTCCACCGCCCGCCGGAACTGGGCCAGAGTGTTCTCCAGGCCGTCCGCCGACCCGCCGCGGTGCGCGAACGGGATCGGGCCGGGATGGTCGAGATACGGGTGAAGGGTGCGCGTGCTCACCCGGGCAGTATGGCGCCCTCCGGTTGACCGGGGGCGACGACGGCGCTGCCGACCGGTTCCGGACGGGCGGCGAACACGCGCAGGAAGAGCTGGGCGAGGGGTCCGATGGCGACGGCGTACAGCACGGTGCCCACGCCGACCGTGCCGCCGAGCGCGAATCCGGTCGTGACGACGGTCAGTTCGAGGACCGTGCGCACCAGGCGGACCGAGCGGCCGGTGCGCCGGTGCAGTCCCGTCATCAGGCCGTCGCGCGGCCCCGGACCGAAGCTCGCGGAGATGTAGAGGCCCGTCGCCGCGCCGTTCAGCACGACGCCCGCCACCAGCAGCGGGATCCGTACGGCCAGCGCGTGCGCGTCCGGCAGCAGCGCGAGGGTGCCGTCCATGGCGAGGCCGACCACGAAGACGTTGGAGACGGTGCCGAGGCCGGGACGCTGGCGCAGCGGGATCCACAGGAGCAGTACCGCGGCGCCCACGACGATCGACACCGCGCCGATGGTCAGACCGGTCAGTTCGGCCAGGCCCTGGTGCAGCACGTTCCACGGCTCCAGGCCGAGACCCGACTCCACGAGGAGCGCCGAGCTCGCGCCGTACAGGGCCAGACCGGCGTAGAGCTGGACGAGACGGCGGGGGAGCCGCCCGGGCCCGGGAGCCTCGGAGGGTGCGGACTCGGAGCGTGTGGACAAGGGATGTCCCCCCAGTGGTGGTAGTGGCCTGACGCATGACACTCTGTGGCCGGAGAACTGGCTTCATCCATGGCCAATTCGGGGAAGGTGGACTGGAATCATGGCGCAGTGGACTTCGGCGGTGGGGGCCGCGCAGCTCGCCCGGCTCCTCAGCTCCCAGCAGGAGCGCCCCGCGGGTCCGGGCACCCGGCGGCCGCCCGCCTACCGGGCGCTCGCGGACGGCGTCCGGCTGCTCGTGCTCGAGGGAAGGGTTCCGGTCGCCGCGCGGCTGCCCGCGGAGCGGGAGCTGGCGCTGGCCCTGTCCGTCAGCCGTACGACCGTCGCCGCGGCCTACGAGGCGCTGCGGGCGGAGGGCTTCCTGGAGTCCCGCCGCGGAGCCGGCAGCTGGACCGCGGTACCCGCGGGGAATCCACTGCCCGCGCGCGGTCTGGAACCGCTGCCTCCCGAGACCCTCGGTTCGATGATCGACCTCGGCTGCGCGGCGCTGCCCGCCCCCGAGCCGTGGCTGACCCGCAGCGTGCAGGGCGCCCTGGAGGAGCTGCCGCCGTACGCCCACACGCACGGCGACTACCCCGCCGGACTGCCCGCGCTGCGCGCCATGCTCGCGGAGCGGTACACGGCGCGCGGCATCCCGACGATGCCCGAACAGATCATGGTGACCACCGGAGCGATGGGCGCGATCGACGCGATCTGCCATCTCTTCGCGGGCCGCGGCGAGCGCATCGCCGTCGAGTCGCCCTCGTACGCCAATATCCTCCAGCTGATGCGCGAGGCCGGTGCCCGGCTGGTGCCCGTCGCGATGGCCGAGGGGCTGACCGGCTGGGACATGGACCGCTGGCGTCAGGTCCTGCGCGACGCGGCGCCCCGGCTCGCGTACGTCGTCGCCGACTTCCACAACCCCACCGGGGCGCTGGCGAGCGAGGACCAACGGCGCGGGCTCGTGGACGCGGCCCGCTCGGCGGGCACCGTCCTCGTCGTCGACGAGACGATGAGCGAACTGCATCTGGACGAGGGCCTGGAGATGCCGCGCCCCGTGTGCGGCTTCGACCCGGCGGGCTCGACGGTGATCACCGTGGGCTCGGCGAGCAAGGCCTTCTGGGCCGGCATGCGGATCGGCTGGGTGAGGGCCGCTCCCGACGTCATCCGCAGCCTGGTCGCCGCGCGCGCGTACGCCGACCTCGGCACGCCCGTTCTGGAACAGCTCGCGGTGAACTGGCTGCTCAGCACCGGGGGATGGGAGCAGGCGGTCGACATCCGGCGCGAGCAGGCCCGGGAGAACCGTGACGCGCTGGTCGCGGCCGTCCGCAGGGAACTGCCCCGGTGGGAGTTCTCGGTGCCGCACGGCGGCCTCACCCTGTGGGTGCGCACGGGCGGTCTGTCCGGGTCGAGGCTGGCCGAGGTCGGCGAGCGCGTCGGCGTGCGGGTGCCCTCGGGTCCCCGGTTCGGAGTGGACGGCGCTTTCGAGGGGTATGTGCGCCTGCCGTTCACCGTCGGGGGCGCGGTGGCGGAGGAGGCGGCGGCGCGGTTGGCCGCGGCCGCCCGGCTGGTGGAGACCGGCGCGAGCGGAGGGGACGAGGGGCCGCGCACGTTCGTGGCGTAGCCGCCCGGACGCCGGACGGGCCGGGAGCCCTGGTGGGGTCCCGGCCCGTCCGGCGTCCGTTCCGTGCATCTCCGAGGTGCTACGGGGAGGTGACCTGCCCCTCCGGCACCGCGACTTCGGCCATCTCGGAGAGAGTTCCCTGGGCGTCCCCCGGCGTGGTCCGCTCCGGGAGGAGGTCGAGGACCGCCCGCCGGTGCGCCTCGCTCGTCGCGTCGTCGTAGGGGTCCGGCGTCGCGGGGACCTGGAGGCGCAGGACGGGTCCCGCGCCCAGGCGGGCGTAGCCGCGGCCGGGCGGCACGTCCTGGGTCGGGGTCGTGTGCGGGGGCGCTCCCAGGATCGATTCCAGCCGGTCCGCCGAGGCCGGCCCGAGCACCACGCGCGCGCGGGTGTGCTGTCGGACCTCCTCGCCGAGGAGGTCGAGGTTCTCGAAGGGCTCGGCGACCACGACCGTGACGCCCGCCGCGCGGCCGTGCCGCAGCGGAATCCGGAGCAGTGCCTGCGGGTCCTCCCGTCCGTCGACGGCGGCCAGGTGACCCAGCGCGCTGGGCCGGTCCAGCAGGATCCACAGCGGGTTCTTGATGTCGTCGGGTGCGGGATGCCCCGCCTGGCGGGCGCGGTTCGCGGCGATGAGCCGCCGCTCCGTCTCGTGGGCCGCCCACTCCAGGCTGGCGAGCGCCCCGGCCGCCGCGCACTCGACCGCCAGCACCCCGTCCCGCCCCGTCAGGCAGGCGTACTCGCCGGTGCCTCCGCCGTCGACGATGACGACATCGCCGTACTGGAGGGCCTGCAGGGCCACGGAGCGCAGGAGGGTGGTCGCGCCGGTGCCCGGTTCGCCCGTGATCAGCAGGTGCGGTTCGGTGGAGCGGGCGCCCGTGCGCCAGACGACCGGGGGGACGTCGCGCCGTTCCTCTCCGTGGGTGAGGGGGAGCGTGCGCTGGACGTCCGCCGGGTCGGTGAAGCCGAGGACCGTCTCGCCGGGCGCGGTGACGAAGCGCTGGGCGGCGATGTCGGTGGGCAGGGGCGCGAGCACCGTGACGGTCAGCTCGTTGGACTCCTGCTCCCAGTCGAAGTGGTACTCACGGCCGCGGCCCGACTTGGCGCGCAGGAGCTGCTCGACCCGCGCGCGGGAGTCGGCCTCGCCGTCGGTGAAGTACGCCGGGTAGTGGACGAGCAGCCGGGAGACCCGTCCGTCGTCGTCGAAGTCGAACCCCTCGAAGGCCTTCTCCCAGTCGCCTCCGTGGGAGTAGAGGGGGGCGGGGTCGTCCGCCGTGGAGAAGTACGGGACGAGGGCCTCGTAGAGGGACTGGAGGCGGCCGGTCTGTGCCTCGTCGGGACCGGTCGGGGGCGGTGGGGTGCGGTCCCGACCGGTCCAGGCCGCCGCCGCCATCAGGCTGATGACGGCGAGCAGCGGTCCGTACGGCACCAGAGCCACGACCAGGATCACCGAGGCCACCAGGAACAGCAGCGGCCCGCGCCGGTCCTTGGGAGTGGCGGCCCACTTGCGCCGTCCGGCGGCTGCCAGCCGGCGCAGTCCACGGGTGACCGTGATCAGTGGATGGAGGACATCGGTGGCGCTGTCGGCTGCCGTCCGGGCCAGCTCCCGGCTCTTGGCGATCTGTGCGGTGCCGTTGCTGAGGATGCGGGGGAGAGGGCGCCGTGCCACTGCTGTCTCCTGAAGGTGCGTACGGGGTGAGGGGACGTCGTCAGAACTTGATCCCGCCGAGGAGGCCCGCCAGGCTCTCCCCGCCGGCCTTGATGCTCGGCGCGATGGCCGTGCTGGCGAGGTAGAAGCCGAAGAGTGCGGCCACCAGGGCGTGCGACGCCTTCAGCCCGTCCTTCTTGAAGAAGAGGAAGACGATGATGCCGAGAAGGACGACGCCTGACATGGACAGAATCATTTGAGCTCTCCTGGTTCGTGGGGACAGTCACCATGAGTGGTTCCAGGATCACAGCATGTATCCATACGATAAAAGGTGCAAGTAGGTGAATTTCTACGGATTTCACCCGCGCGATTGAGCGCTTTTGGGCCGCCTGAGCTGGTCCGTTGCTCCCGATGTACCCTTTGTGGTCTTTGCCGCGGGCGATGCCTGTCATGCGCCGCCTGAGCCAGTACCCTGTCGATTCACCCGAACGGTTGCAGTGAGAGGCGGTCCGGCCGATGAGCGAAGCCCTCGACCCCGAGGTCGTGGAGCTGGCGACCAAGATCTTCGATCTGGCGCGCCGAGGCGAGACGGAGACGCTCGTGGCGTACGTCGACGCGGGGGTCCCGGCCGACCTCACCAACGATCGCGGCGACTCGCTCGTGATGCTCGCCGCGTATCACGGCCACGCGGAGGCGGTCCGCGCTCTGCTGGAGCGAGGGGCCGAGGCCGACCGCGTCAACGACCGGGGCCAGACCCCGCTCGCCGGAGCCGTGTTCAAGGGCGAGGAAGCCGTCATCCGGGTCCTCCTGGCCGCCGGCGCCGATCCCGCCGCAGGTACCCCCTCGGCACTCGACACGGCCCGCATGTTCGCCAAGACGGACCTGCTCGAACTGTTCGGGACACTCTGACCCGAGCGCTCTGAGCAGGCGAAACGCGGGAAAAAAGGGAGGCGGAGCGGGGCCGCCGGAAATACGGTCGCGGCAGGAAGAAGTGCCGAGTCATCATGACGACGTGATTCACGGACGCGATGGCTGGGCAGAAGTTGCCGCACCGCGCGGGCCGTGACTCGGCCCGCATGGGCCACCGACGAGAGGCAGAGGAAGATGGTCTACAGCGAGCAAGAGACGGCGGGCGCCCCGACGTGTTGTCACGCGGCCAGGTAATGCAGGATCCCGGTTGCGTCGACGCTTGATGTGAGGCTGTTTCCCATGTTCGATCCGGTCATAGCGCCCAGCGGAACACTGCTCGGCCTGCTCCAGAGGGGCCGCGGCGACGGCACGCTGCACGCGCTCACCGCACCGCGGGCCGAAGCGCTCGCGGCACTGAACCACTGTGTGCTGAGCGACCCCCGCCACGACTGGCAGGTGGAGAACCGCTCCCTGTACTACGCCCGTCTCTACCTCGACCTGAGCGGTGAGCTCGACGAGATCGAGCGGCACCTCTTCGACGCCGAGGACGTCCTCGACGACTGCGAGTCACGCACGGGGCTCGCCCTCGCGGTCCTCGGACACCTCGCCTCCTACGGAAGGCGGGACGCGCTCGCGCTCCTGCGCCGGTACGCCGCCTCCGGGACCAACTGGGCCTGGGCCCTCGACGAGCTGGCCCTGCGCGACGACGACGCGGGCCTGCGCGCCCTCGCCGCCCCCGTGCTCGCCCGGTTCCCGGCCGACGCGGAGGGCGAGGCCGCCCTCGTCGTCGCCGTACGCGACTCCTTCGAGCCACGGCCCTGGCGGTTGTGGGCGGACGATCCGCGCGCCTCCGTGGCGACACGCGTGCGTGCCGCGCAGGAGGCCGGGTCCTTCGACCGGTGGCAGCGCCAGATGAGGCCGTCGGGACCGCGCCCGGGGTGGAGCGTCCGCGCCGTCTTCGAATGGGCCCAGCAGGGCATCGACCGCGGAGCCGCGCTGCACGTCCCGGCCGCCCGCTGCCTGACCGCGGTCGCCGGGCCGGAGGACCGTCCCGAGATCGTCGAGGCGGCCCGCCACGGCGACGAGGGCGCCCGTTGCACGGCCCTGCGCTATCTCGCCGACGGCAACGATCCGGACGCCCTCGACCTGATCGAGTCAGCGGTCGCGACCGGCTCGACGGCCGTCGCCGAGGCCGCCGTCGACGCCTTCGAACGGATGCGGAGCGTCGCCGCCGTCGACCGGGCGCGCGGTTGGGCACACCGGCCCGACGTCCTCGGCGCCGCCGCCGGCCGCGTGCTCGCCTGCCGGGGCGGGGCACCGGACCGGGACCTCGTGCTGGCCGCCCTGCGCGAGGCCGTGCGGGGCGAGGGGCCCGACGCGCCGACCCTGTGGACCCTCGTGGACGGCACCGGACGGCTCGGCATCGCCTGTGCCGCGCCCGTGCTGCGGCACATCTACCGGGAGACCGCGTCGTCGCATCTGCGCCAGCGCGCCGCCCGCGCCCTGGCCGCCACCGATCCCTCCTTCCCCGTCGGCTTCGCCGTCGAGTGCCTGTGGGACTGCGAGGAGACCACCCGTGAGATCGCCGCACGGCACGCCGAGACCGGTGACGCGCGCGTGGTGGACCAGCTCCGCCGGCTGGCGGCGGATCCGGCCGAGGAGGCCGAGGTCCAGACAGCGGTACGGAGCCGGATCGGGCCCGACATGCCGGCCGTATGAACGTCCGGCGACTCGGGAGTCAGGAGCGCGTGGACGGGGGCTGACCTGGACGGGTGCGGTGTGCAACGCTCACGGGACGTTCATCGTTCGCAAAGATCCACGTTGACGCGGCCACGTCCAGTGCGGCGAGAACACCCGTATGCGTGTCGTCATCGTGACCGAATCCTTTCCCCCCGATGTGAACGGCGTGGCCCACTGCGCGCTCCAGACCGCCCGGCACCTCGTCGACCGCGGTCACGCTCCCCTCGTCGTCGCCCCGGCCACCTCCTCCAAGTTCTCGGCCTCCCCGGAACAGGGAGGTGACCTCACGGGGAGCGGGCCCGGCGTCCTCGCCCCGTGCCCGGTCGTCCGGGTCCCCTCCCTGCCGCTCCCGGGCTACCCCCAGGTCCGCGTCGCCCTCCCCAGCCGTCGCGTCGCCGCGGCCATCACCGAGCACCGCGCCGACATCGTCCACCTGGCCGGCCCCTTCGTCCTCGGCGTCCGCGGCATGGCGGCCGCCTCCCGGCTCGGCGTCCCCGCCGTGGCCGTCTACCAGACCGACCTCGCCGGATACGCCCGCACGTACATCAGCGCGGGTGAGGCCACCGCCTGGCGGCGCATCCGCTCCGTGCACGCCGCGGCCGACCGGACGCTCGCCCCGTCCAGCGCGGCCCTGCGGGACCTGGAGGCACACGGCGTGCCCCGGGTACGGCTGTGGCCGCGCGGCGTCGACACCCTCCGCTTTTGCCCCGACCGCCGGGACGAGGCGCTCCGCCGCGAACTGGCGCCGAACGGCGAGCTGATCGTCGGCTACGTGGGCCGGCTGGCCCCGGAGAAGCACGTCGAACTGCTCTCCGAGGTGTGCGCGCTGGACGGTGTCCGCGTGGTGGTCGTCGGCGACGGTCCGAGCGAGGCCACCCTCAAGGGCGCGCTCCCCGGAGCCGTCTTCCTCGGCCGGCGCACCGGTGACGAACTGGCGCGGGTCTTCGCGTCCCTGGACGTCTTCGCGCACACCGGCCCCTTCGAGACCTTCTGCCAGACCGTGCAGGAGGCCATGGCCAGCGGCGTGCCCGTCGTCGCGCCCGCCGTCGGCGGACCGCTCGACCTGGTGGCCCACGGACGCACCGGACTGCTCGTCCCGCCGCGCGACAGCGCCGCCGTACGGGACGCGGTGCGCACCCTGGCCGCCGATCCCGCCCTGCGGGCGGCCTACGGCGCCGCTGGCCACGCCATGGTCGAGGGGCGTACCTGGGCCGCGGTGGGCGACCAGCTCATCGGCCACTACGAGGACGTGCTCTCCGCCCGGAAGCTGGTGGCGGCATGAGTCTGCGCATCGTACGGCTCGCCAACTTCGTCACCCCCGCCTCCGGGGGCCTGCGCACCGCGCTGCGGGAGCTGGGCACCGGATATCTGGCGGCCGGTCACGAACCGGTGCTCGTCGTCCCCGGCGACCGCGAGAGCGACCGCGACACCGAGCAGGGGCGGGTGATCACGCTGCCCGGCCCCCTGCTGCCCGGCACCGGCGGCTATCGAGTCCTCACGGACCGACGGCGGGTGGCCCGGCTCCTGGAGTCGCTCGCCCCCGATCGTCTCGAGGTGTCCGACCGCACCACCCTGCGCTGGACCGGGGTCTGGGCGCGGCGGGCCCGCGTGCCCGCGGTGATGGTCTCCCACGAGACCGCCGACGGGGTGCTGCGCACCTGGGGACTGTCCGAGGCCATGGCCCGGCGGACCGCCGACGCCCTCAACGCCCGTACCGCGCACACCTACTCGCGGGTGGTGTGCACCACGGAGTTCGCCGAGCGCGAGTTCGTGCGCATCGGCGCCCGCAACGTCGTACGGGCCCCCCTGGGCGTCGATCTGGTGAACCGGTACCCCGCGCTGCGGGACCCGGCGCTCCGGGACCGCCACGCGCGCGCGGACCAGACCCTGCTCGTGATGTGCTCCCGGCTCTCGGTCGAGAAGCGCCCCGGTACGGCGCTCGACGCTCTGGAGGCGCTGCTGCGGCGCGGCCGGAGCGCCGTGCTCGTCGTCGCCGGGGACGGGCCGCTGCGGGCCCGTCTTGAACAGCGCGCCCGGGACCGGCGGCTGCCCGTCACGTTCCTCGGGCACATGGCCGACCGCGCCCTGCTCGGTTCGCTCCAGGCCTCGGCCGACGTGTGCCTGGCCCCCGGGCCCGCGGAGACCTTCGGGCTCGCCGCCCTGGAGGCGATGGCCTGCGGCACCCCGGTCGTCGCCAGCTCGCTGTCCGCCCTGCCGGAGATCGTCGGCGCCGCCGGAGCCACCGCCGCCGACAGCGGGGACTCCTTCGCGGACGCGGTGCTGGCGCTGCTCGGCCGCGCCGAGCGCGAGCGCAGGAGTGCGGCACGCGCGCGTGCCGAGTGCTTCGGCTGGGACGCCGCCGTGGCGGGCTTCCTCGCCGCCCACGACGCGGCGGTCCCGGCCCCCTCGCGCCTCCAGGAGGGCGTGGCATGAGACGGGTACGGTTCGTCGCCCTCGGGGACTCGCTCACGGAAGGCGTGGGCGACCCCGTGGGGGACCGGTGGCGGGGATGGGCCGAGCTGCTCGCCCCGGGACTGGCCCCCGCGGACACCCCCGTGCGGTTCACCAACCTCGCGGTCAGCGGGGCGCAGACGCGGGACGTGCTCGAACGGCAGACCCCGGCGGCGCTCGCCCTGGAGCCCGACCTCGTCTCCGTCCTGATCGGGGTCAACGACACCCTGCGGTGCACGTTCGACATCCACTCGGTGGCCGAACGGCTCGACCAGGTGTACGCGGCGTTCCGCGCGCGGGGCACGGTGGTCATGACGGCCTGTCTCCCGGACCCCGGCTCGATGCTCCGGCTGCCGGGAGCGCTGGCCCGCCCGCTGGCCCGCCGGCAGCGCGCGGTCAACGCGGTCGTGCACGCGCTCTCCGAGCGGCACGGGGCGGTGCATCTGCACGCCGCGGAGGAGGAGTGGCTGAGGGAACGCGCCGTGTGGAGCGCGGACCGCTTGCACCCGGGAGAGCTCGGGCACCGCCGGCTCGCCCTGCGTTTCCACACCGTGCTCGCCGAGGCGGGAATCGCCGGGGGGAGCACACCCGCGGCCGAGCCCGAGTTCCCCGCGCCGACCCGTTCGGCGAGCCTGTTGTGGCTGGCGACCGCGGGAACCGCGTGGGTGGCCCGGCGCTGCACGGACCTGCTGCCCCAACTGCTCACCCTCGCCGCCTCCGAGGTGCGCCACCGGGCCGGGGGCACCAGCGCCCGCCTCGACCTGAGCGCCTCGCACGCCGTCGCGGCCGCCCTGTCCGCCCTGTCCGCGGCCGAACAGCCCGACGTGGCCTGACGGACGGGCGCCGACGCGGGGGCCGTGCCGGGCCCGTGGCGGCCCTTACGGACCCCGTACGGACCCCGGGCGGGCTCAGCGGCGGCGTACGGCCACGAAGCGCACCGGGATCCCCGGGACCGCCTGCGCGGCCGCGGGGAGGTCGGTGGCCCGGACGACCGCGACCACCGGGTATCCCCCGGTGGTCGGATGGTCGGCGAGGAAGACGACCGGACCGCCGTCGGGAGGCACCTGGACGGCACCCAGCACCATGCCCTCGCTGGGGAGTTCGCCGAAGACGGCCCTCTCCAGCGGGGGTCCTTCCGTGCGCAGGCCGATGCGGTTGCTCGCCGACGACACCCGGTAGACGCGGGTCGTGAGCGCCCGCAGGGCCGACGCCGTGAACCAGTCCTCGCGCGGACCGAGGGTCACCCGCAGGACCAGTTCGGCGGGCGGCGCCCCGAGCGCGGCGACGTCCACGCGCGCGTGAGGAGCGCCGGGACTCCCCAGGGGAAGCACCGCGCCGTCCGTGAGGGGCGGCGGGCCCAGCCCCGAGAGGAGGTCCGTGGAGCGGCTGCCGAGTACCGGTTCGACCGCCACGCCCCCGGACACGGCCACATAGCTCCGCAGCCCGGCGCGCGCGGGACCGACGTCCAGGAGCGCCCCCGCGGGCACCAGGACGGGAGCCCCCCACGCGCGCGGGCGACCGTCCACCGTGACCGCGCACGGTGCCCCGGTCACCGCGACGGTGACCGCCGAACGGGGGCGCAGCGCGCAGCCGTCGACCGTCGTCTCCAGCACGGCCGCCCCGACGGGGTTGGCGACGAGCCGGTCGGCCAGCGCCGCCGCGGGGCCGTCGAGCGCTCCGGAGCGCGGTACGCCGAGGTGCGCGTGGCCGGGGCGCCCCTGGTCCTGGACCGTGGTCAGGATCCCCGCCCGTACCACCACGAGGGCCCGGTCGCTCATGAGCACTCCACCGGTACGAAGCGGACGCGCGCGCCGGGGGCCAGCAGCGCGGCCGGCTCGCGCGCGTGGTCCCACAGCACCGCGTCCGTCGTGCCGATCAGCTGCCAGCCGCCGGGCGAACTGCGCGGATACACCCCCGTGTACGGGCCCGCGAGCGCCACGGAGCCCGCGGGCACCGCCGTCCGCGGGGTCGCCCGGCGCGGCACGCCGTACCGTGCCGGCAGCCCCGTGAGGTAGCCGAAGCCGGGCGCGAACCCGCAGAAGGCGACCCGGAATCCGGCCGCCGCGTGGATCCGCGGCACCTCGTCCACCGGCACCCCCCACAGGGCCGCCACGTCGGCCAGATCGGGCCCGTCGTACCGCACGGGGATCTCCACGGCGTCCTCCGCCCGCGCGGGCAGTGGGGCAATCCTCCAGGCGGGCAGCCGCTCCGCCAGACCCGCCGGGTCGTCCAGTCCGTCCAGGAGCACCGTGCGGGCCGCAGGGACGATCTCCCGTACGGACAGCGACCCCTCCGCGCGGCGCCGCAGCAACTCGGCGTGCAGGGCCTGGGCGGCCTCCCCCGAGGAGACCTCGACGAGCAGCGCCCCCTCGCCCACGGGCAGGACCTTCACACTGTCGCCGACGGGCACCGCGCCGGTGCCGTCGCCGACCGGCCGAACCGTCATGCGAACGCCTCCACGCGCACGCCCGACGACTCGAGCCCGGCCCGCACGCGGCGGGCCAGGTCGACCGCGCCCGCGGTGTCCCCGTGCAGGCACAGCGACCGCGCGCGGACCGGGACGCGTCCCCCGGAGTGGGACGTGACCACCCCGAGGCGGGCCAGGCCCAGCGAGCGTTCCACGACCGCGTCGACGTCCGTGATCACCGCGCCGTCCCGGGTACGCGGCACCAGAGTGCCCTCGTCGGTGTACGCGCGGTCCGCGAACGCCTCGGTGACGACGGGCAGTCCGGCCCGCTCGGCCACCTTCAGGAAGCGCGAGGACGGCAGACCGAGGACGGGCAGGGCGACGCCCGCGCCGGCGAGCACGACGCCGTCGACGACCGCCGCCGCCTGCTCCTCGTCGCGCACGACCCGGTTGTAGAGCGCGCCGTGCGGTTTCACGTAGGCCACGCGTGAGCCCGCCGCACGGGCGAAGACCTCCAGGGCGCCGATCTGGTAGGCCACTTCGGCCGCCAGCTCGTCGGGCGGCACGTCCATCGCGCGCCGCCCGAACCCCGCCAGGTCACGGTAGGAGACCTGGGCGCCGATCCGAACGCCCCGCTCGGCCGCGAGCTCGCACACCCGCCGCATGGTGGCCGCGTCCCCGGCGTGGAAGCCGCAGGCCACGTTGGCGCTGGTGACGACGGACAGCAGCTGCTCGTCGTCGGTCAGCCGCCAGCGGCCGAAGCCCTCGCCGAGATCGGCGTTGAGATCGATGCGGGTCATGAGCCGCCGTCCCTCCTGTTCCGGCCCTCTCAGGCCACTCGGTACTGCTCGTCGCGGGTGTCCGTGAGGAACATCCGCCCCGGCGCGTGGGTGATCGCGAACGGCGGGCGGGACGCCATCACGGCCGCCTGGGGCGTCACTCCGCACGCCCAGAACACCGGGATGTCGTCCCGGTCCGCCGTCACCGGATCGCCGAAGTCCGGGCGCGAGAGGTCCTCGATGCCCAGGACCGACGGCTCGCCGCAGTGCACCGGGCTGCCGTGCACGGCCGGCAGCAGACTGCTCTCCCGGATCGCCGCGGCCAGGTGTTCGGGCGGCACGGGACGCATCGACACCACCATCGGGCCGCGCAGCCGGCCCGCCGGGCGGCACTGACGTGCCGTCACGTACATGGAGACGTTGCGGCCCTGCTCGATGTGGCGCATCGGGACGCCGGCCGAGCTCAGCGCCCACTCGAACGTGAAGCTGCAGCCGATCAGGAAGGACACCAGGTCGGACCGCCAGTACGCGACGACGTCCGTGGGCTCGGCCACCAGCGCGCCGTGCTCCCACACGCGGTAGCGCGGCAGGTCGGTGCGCAGGTCCGCGCCCGCGGCGAGCGGAGTCGTCCAGGAACCGGCGTCGGTGACGTCGAGGACGGGACACGGCTTCGGGTTGCGCTGGCAGAACAGCAGCATCTCGTACGCCCAGTCGGCGGGCACCGAGACGAGGTTGGCCTGGGTGTGGCCCGCGGCGATCCCGGCGGTGGGGACCGACAGTCCGGAACGGAACCGCCCACGCGCCTGGACGGGGGTCCACGCGCGCGCGTGGAGGGCGCCATCGGTCTCCAGGAGGCCCGGGGGGCGCTCCTCGGTGAGGACCGCCGGCCGCACCGGGGTGGTGTCCTTCACGACAGCTCCCGGCCACGCGTCTCGGGAAGCCCGAGCAGGGCGACCGCGGCCAGCGCGTATCCGATCGCGCCGAACACCAGCGCGCCGCCCACCCCCCAGCTGTCGGCCAGGAAGCCCACCGTGGTGGGGAAGGCCGCGCCGACCGCGCGTCCGGTGTTGTACGTGAAGCCCTGACCGGTGCCCCGCACCGCCGCCGGGTACAGCTCGCTGAGGAACGAACCGAAGCCGCTGAAGATCGCCGACATGCAGAAGCCGAGCGGGAAACCGAGCACCAGGAGAAGGGTGTCGGCGCCGACGGGGATGTTCGCGTACGCCAGGATGCACACCGCGGAGAGGACCGCGAAGAGCAGGATGTTGCGCTTGCGGCCCAGTCTGTCGGTGAGCAGACCGCCGGTGAGGTAACCGAGGAAGGCTCCGGAGATCAGGAGCGTCAGATAGCCCCCGGTGCCGACGACGGTCAGTCCGCGTTCGGTCTTCAGATACGTCGGCACCCAGGTGGCCAGCGTGTAGTAGCCGCCCTGGACACCGGTGGAGAGCAGGACCGCGAAGAACGTGGTGCGCAGCAGGCCCGGCGCCTCGGGCGTACCCGGCTTGAAGATCGCGGCGAAGGACCCCTTGTCCGCGCTCCTCTCTCGGACCGCGGCCGCCTCGGGGGCGTCCTGCACCCGGCGGCGGACCCACACCACGAGCAGCGCGGGCAGCGCGCCGGTCCAGAACATCACGCGCCAGGCGATGTCGTCGTCGAGGTACTGGAAGACCAGGGTGTAGACGACCACCGCCAGACCCCAGCCCACCGCCCAGGCGCTCTGGACCGCGCCGAGCGTGCGCCCCCGGTGCCGAGGGCTCGCGTACTCGGCGACCAGGATCGCGCCGACCGCCCACTCGCCGCCGAAACCGAGCCCCTGGAGGGCGCGGAACACCAGCAGCGTCTCGTAGTCGGGCGCGAAACCGCAGGCCACGGTGAAGACCGCGTAGGTGATCACGGTGATCATCAGTGCCTTCACGCGTCCGACGCGGTCCGCGACCACACCGGCGACCGCGCCGCCGATCGCGGAGACCACCAGCGTCACCGTGGTGAACAGGCCGGTCTGGCCGCTGTCCAGACCGAAGTACGCCGCCAGGGCGACCATGCTCAGCGGCAGGGTGAAGTAGTCGTACGAGTCGAGGCCGTAGCCGCCGAACGCGCCGCCGAAGGCGCGGCGGCCGCGCGGGCCGAGCGCGCGCAGCCAGCCGAACGCGCCTTCCTGGGAGGGGGATCCACCTTCGACGGGTGGAGTGCCGGTTGTCCGGACCTGGGACGGAGGGGTCGTGCTCATGGGCACCTCGCAGTGAGGGACGGAGAGTGCTTGAGGACTGAGCCGTGCCGTGCCGTGCTGGAGCGGTGGGCGCCCGGCGGTGCGAAGGGCGGTGCGCATGGCGTGTGCGGCCGTTGTGCACCGGTGCACAACGGTGTGCGCGGGCGGTGGTGCGGTGGGCGCCTGACCGACAAGGTAGAGGATCGTTGAACGATCCCTCAATACTCATGTTGTTCCGTTCTGGCGCCTGCGGTTGAATTCCGGGCATGGCAGAGCTGACGGAACTGGCCTACGACCGAGCCCTGTTGGGGCGCACCAGCACCGCCGAGCGGGTCTCGGACATCCTGCGGAGCCGGATCGCCGAGGGCTTCTTCCCACCGGGGACCCGGCTGTCCGAGGACAGCATCGGCGGCGCTCTCGGCGTCTCACGGAACACGCTGCGGGAGGCGTTCAGGCTGCTCACGCACGAACGACTGCTGGTGCACGAACTCAACCGAGGGGTCTTCGTGCGGGTGCTCACCGTCGAGGACGTCGAGGACATCTACCGCACCCGCGCCCTCGTCGAGTGCGCCGTCGTCCGCGGGCTCGGTGAGCCGCCGTACGCCGTGGAGGGACTCGGCGGAGCCGTCTCGGCAGGGCAGCGCGCGGCCCGCGAGAGTGACTGGAAAGGAGTGTCCACCGCCAACATCCACTTCCACCGCGAACTGGTCGCGCTCGCCGGCAGCGCCCGCACCGACGAGGTGATGCGCAGCGTCTTCGCGGAGCTGCGCCTGGCCTTCCACGTGGTGGACGACCCCCAGCGGCTCCACGAGCCCTACCTCGCGCGCAACGACGAGATCCTCCGGACCCTCCGCGCGGGCGACCGGGACGGCGCGGAGCGCCTTCTCGCGGGTTATCTCGGCGACTCCCTGAAGGGACTCGTCGAGGTGTACGCGCGCCGCGTGGCGGACGCGGGACCGGGCGCCGGCTGACCGGGAGCGCGTGCGGCGGGCGGCGCGGGCGTGCTCCCGGGGTGAGCGATGCGCGGTCGCCCGGGGTGGGACGTGGCGGAGGCGGGCGTGGGGCGCCGGAGACGCCTGCACCTCCGCCCGGGATGCGTGCCGCGCCCGGCCGCGCCGGCTCACGCCCGACGGCGGCGGGCAGGGGACCGGCCCGGGGCACGCGGTCCCGCCGGAACGGGACCCGCGCGCCGGCGGTGAGGCGGGTGCGCGGGGCGCCTGCCGGGCGGGGTCGTGGCGGCGCCGGGACGGCCGGTCGCTTCTGCGCCGTTTCGACCGTTGTCAGACCGAGGACCTAGTCTGGGCACCGTGACATCGCGTGTATCGACGGACAGCGCTCCGCCCCAGCTCAGCGCGGCTGCGCGCCCGGCCCCGGGTCCGGCCGCCGACGAGGGCCTGGCGCGGCGGCTGCGCGCCCTCGCCTGCACCGCGCCGCTGCACGACCTGGACGTGCGCAAGGCCAACCTCGCGGGTGAGTACACGGTGTACGGCATGGCCGAGGTCGCCCTCGCCGCCATCGATCTCGTCACACTGAACATGGACTTCGACACGGGCGCCGATCACGACCAGATAGTGGCCAGGCTCATCCCGCGGATCGCCGCCCAGGCCCCGCGCCGCCCCGTCGTCGAGCACGAGCGCGTGGGCCGCTGGGTCCTCGAGAACCTGATCAACGTCGGCAGCGTCGACCGGGGCTTCCGGGCCGTCTACGGCACCTTCGCCCCCGACGGCACGTACGTGCGCCGCGACTACGACTTCAAGCTGATCGAGGAAGTGCCGGGCTACGGAGGGACCGTCTACCTCCGGGCGACCGACGAAGCCGTCAACGTCCTCGTCGGCGCGCTGGACACCGACGTCACCAGCGCGCAGATCGCCGCCGAGGTGAAGCTGGAGGTCCTGATCAGCCGCGGCAGGCTGGCCGACGCCCAGCTCGCCGCCGAGCAGGCCCGCTACCGGACCGTGCAGTACGCGGAGACGCTGCGCAAGGCCCTCGACGCGACCCGGCGCAACGTGCGGGCCGTGGACTGGCTCCAGGCCGTGCCCGACATGATCGCCGAGGCCCTGGACCACGTCGCCGACCGCTACCGCCACGAGAACGCGATCCTCACCAACATCCGCAAGGCCCGGGACGAGTCCGAGGACCCCGAGCAGAAGCGGCGCGCGGCCGAGCTCGTCGACATCGTCAAGGACTGCATCCGCAGGCACACCCAGCTCCAGTCCCGCCTCCTGGAGGCCGGCCCGCTGTTCCGCGCCGAGCAGGACCGGCAGGCCTTCGGAACGCCCATGACGACCTCGGGGATCGATCTCTACGGACACCTGGTCGCCCCCGTGCTGCCCCTCCCGCTGGAGCGGGCGCTGCGTGTCACCGACGCCTTCTTCGCACGCGGGACGGGCCTGCGCACCCCCGTCGCCGTACGGGTCGCCGACCTCGTCGACATTCTGCTGACACCCCCGCTGGAGCGGGAGCACCTCGGGGCAGAGATGCCCGAGCCCGACCTGATCGCCACACCGGACGACAGCCGGTTCAGCGACGAACAGCTCGCCTCCGCCATGGAACTGCTGAACCTGGCCCCCGACGCGCCGCGCCGCCTGTCCGGGCTGCTCGCGGAGGCGCGCCGCCGGGATCCGGAGCTGCCCTATCTGGTCGCTCTCCTCGCGGTCCACGCGGCGAGTCCGCCGGTCGGCACCGCCTACCGGCAGGGCGAGGAGCGCCTGCTGTTCTCCGTGGACGACGGGACCGAGCTGGACGATCCGGAATTCGGCGGGGCCGACCTGATCGTCGGCATGGCCCTCCTCGACGCGGCCGGGATGAAGGCGGGCCGGGCATGAACGGTCCGCCACGGAGCCTCGGGGACTTCGGGGACCGCGGGACGCCGACCGCGAGGCCAGGCCGTCCGACCCCGCTCCGCCCGCCCCCGCCGCCGGGCGTGACGTCCCGGCCCGGTGCCGACTGCCGGGCCTGTGCGACGAAGCCCCGCCCCACCGGTCGGAGAGCCCCGCACGGGGCATCGGCCCCCACCCGTGTCCGTACCCCCGTCCTTCCGAACAAGGAGCCGCAGTCGTGACCGAGCACGTCGAGTGGAGTGAACCGGAGGCCGCCGCCGCACCGGTGAACGCCCCCGTCACCCCTGCCGACGCCGCCGACGCGGCGCGGCTGGTGGCCTTCGGGCTGCAGCCCAAGCTGCAGCCCGCACGCGACCAGGAGTACGCCGAGCTCCTGCGCCGCTATCGCGAGGACCCGCCGTTCGCCCGGCTCGCCGACGCCGTCGCCGCGGGTCTCGGGCTGATCGTCCTGGAGGTGTCCCCGCGCGCGGGGATGGCGGTCACCGCCGCCGAGGACTCGGTCTTCGCCGTCCGCATGGGCGACTACGCGCGTCGGGCCTCGGCGGACTCCGGGGACCGCTTCCTGCACGGACTCGCCCATCTCGCCGTGTCCGCCCTGGCCTTCCCCCGCCCCGAGGACCTCGCGGACGACGGGTACATCGGGCGCGTCTCGGTCAACGGCGTCGACGCCTTCGTACGGCAGGCCTGCCGACGCCTGGAGGAGCGCGCCGAGGAGACCGGCGAGAACACCGACCCGGCGACCGACGCACCCGGCCTGGAGGCGGCCTGGCGGATCTGGGCACGGCGCAGCTCCACCGGCGCCACCAAGGACGCGCGAAGACTGGCCGGCTCGACGACCGGCATCATCGCCAAGGCCGTCGCCTTCCTCACCGAATCCGGGTTCCTCCAGCGCACCGGCGACGACGCCGGCGGCACGTACCGCACGACCGCCCGCTATCAGCTCCAGGTCCGCGACATGGCGGGCAGCGCGGCCATGGCCGAACTGCTGGAACTGGGCGTCGTCCCGGTCACCGACGGCACGGCGACGCTGCTGCCCGCCGAGGACGGCGAGGACCTGGAGCTGGCGGCCGGAGCCGGACTTCCCTTCCACTCCTGACGCCGCCGGACCGCCGGCCTCGCCCCCCCACGACCGCACCTCCCCTCACGACTACGAGAGTCCGCCGCCATGTACGAGCTGTCCCGGGTCCGCCTCTACTCCATCGGGCCCGCCGGTGCGCGCTACGCCGACACCGTTCTGGACCTGCGCGGTGTCGGCGAGCCCGTTCCGCACCCCGCGCCGACCCAGGCGGAGTTCTTCCAGGAGGAGCCGGTCGGCCCGCCGCGCCGGCCCGCGCCCGCGGGTGTGCTCTTCCTGGAGAACGGCGGCGGCAAGTCGGTCCTGCTCAAGCTGATCTTCTCCGTGATGCTTCCGGGCCACCGCAACACCCTGGGCGGCGCCAGCTCAGGCGTGCTGCGCAAGTTCCTGCTCGCCGACGACTGCGGGCACGTCGCGCTGGAGTGGCAGCACACACTGACCGGTGAGTGCGTGGTGGTCGGCAAGGCGAGCGAGTGGCGCGGGCGGCAGGTCTCCAACGACCCGCGGAAGTTCGCGGAAGCCTGGTACTCGTTCCGGCCCGGCCCGGGACTCAGCCTGGACAACCTCCCCGTCGCGGAGGCCACCACCGTACGGCCGCCCGTCGAGGGCGTCTCCGGCGCGCAGGGACGGCGGCGCACCATGAAGGGCTTCCGCGACGCGCTCACCGAGGCCGGCAAGACCTACCCCCACCTCGAAGTGCACTGGGAGGAGATCCACGACCGCTGGAACGAACACCTCGGCGACCTGGGACTCGACCCCGAACTCTTCCGCTACCAGCGGGAGATGAACGCCGACGAGGGCGAGGCGGCCGGCCTCTTCGCGGTCAAGAAGGACTCCGACTTCACGGACCTCCTGCTGCGCGCCGTCACCGACACCCGCGACACCGACGGGCTGGCCGACCTGGTCAGCGGATTCGGCAACAAACTGGGCCGCCGCGCCGAACTCATCGCCGAGCGCGAGTTCACCGCCGGTTCGGCGGACCTGCTCGGCCGGATCGTCGACGCCGCCGAGGGCCGGGCCCGCGCCCGGGACATCCACACGGGTGCCGAGCGGCGCACCCGGACACTGGCCCGCCGGCTGTCCGCGCGAGCCGTACGGGAGCGGGTGCGCGCCGGTGAACTCGCCCAGCGCGTCACCGCCGCCGCGTACGCCGTCACCCATGCCGAGGGCGCCCGCGAACGCGGCGCGCTGATCGCCGCCGAACTCGCCTACCGGCACGCCTCGCTGGCCCTCGCGGGCGCGGAGAAGTCGGCGGCGGCGCAGAAACGCGAACTCGCCGACGCGCGCACCCTGCACGCCGCCTGGCAGGCGGCCGAACTCGTGCTGCGGCACCGGGCCGCCGCCGACCGCTCGACCCGGGTCGCCGACGCGATCCGCGAGGCCGAACGGGACGCCGCTCCCGCGCTCGCCGCCCGGGCCAGGGCCGCCGCCGACCTCGTCCGTGCCCTGCACCGGGCCGCCGAAGGAGCGGAGTCGCTCGCCAACGAGGAGGAGGAGCGGTCAGCGGCCCTCCAGGAGGTCGGCGAGACGGCGCACGCCGACGCGACGGCCGCCGCCACCGCCGCGCAGCGCGCCCGCAGCGAGGTCGGTCACCTGCGGCAGCGCCTGACCGAGGTCGAGCAGGAGACCGCCGAGGCGGTCCGGGCAGGCTGGCTCGACGACAGCGCCCCCGACGCCGACCCGGCGCGCGCCGCCCTTGCGGCCAGCGACGCGGAGAAGACGGCCGTCGCCGCCTGGGACACCGCCCGCGAGGCCTCGCGGCGTGCCGCGGACCAGGCACGGGAGGCGGCGTCCGCCGAGTCCCGTGCCGAGCTGACAGCCGCCCGCGCGGCGGACGCGGCCACGGCCGCGGAGCGGTCGTACGAAGCCGAACGGCGTACGGCGGAGGCGCTGGCGCAGGAGCAGCGGCTCGCGGACCTGCTCAGCCTGCCGGACGCCGACGCCCGCCGCGACGTTCCGCAGCCCCGCCCCGAAGAGGAGCCCGACGGCTCCCCGCTCACTCCCGAGGAGCTCGACCGGTACGCGGACGAACTCCACGCACTCCTCGACGAGGGGGTCGCCTCCGCCGAGCGCCAGCTGTTCGAACTGCGGACCGCCGCGGCCGACGACGCGCGCATCCTCGGGGCGCTCGGCGACGGCGGACTGCTGCCGCCCGGCCCGGACGTCCTCGCCACCGTCGAATACCTGGGTGAGCACGGCATCCCCGCGCTGCCCGGGTGGCGTTACCTCGCGCAGGCCGTCGACCCCGTCGACCACGCGCGGGTGCTGGCCGCCCGGCCCGAGCTGGTCGACGGCGTGATCATCACCGACCCGGACACCCACGTGCGGGCGCGCGAGGCGCTCAGCGAGGCGGCGCTGCTGCCGCGCTCGGCGGTGGCCGTCGGTACGGCCGCCGCCCTGCTCGCACCGACCCCGGCCTCCGGCACCGGAGACGGCGACGTCTTCCTCGTACCGCCGAACCCGGCCATGCACGACGAGCACGCGGCCGACGAGGAACGCCAGACGCTGCGGGCCCGCACCGGACTGCGGGACGAGGAGATCCGCACCCTTGCCGCCCGCCTCGGCAAGGACCGCGAGCTGGCCGCACGGCTCGCGTCCTGGCGGACCGGCTGCCCGGCCGGGCGGCTCGCCGAGCTGGCCACGACTGCCCGGGACGCGCGCGGCTTCGCGCAGGAGGCGGAGGCGGAGCTGACCGAGGTCCGTACCGTCCGGTCCGAGGCCGACGAGACCGCCGCCGACGCCGCCCATGTACGCGACGAGCGGCAGGAGGCCGCGCAGAAGGCCCGGCGCGCCGCCGACGCCCTCGCCGGGCTCGCCTACCGGCTGCGCGAGCGCGCCGGCTGGCAGGTCAAGGTGCGCGAACTCGCCGACGAGGCGGCCGAGTCGGAGGCCCGGGCCCAGGTGTGCCTGGAACGCGCCCGCGCCGCCGACGAGGACCGCCGCGGCGCCCAGCGCGCCGCCGACGATGCCCGCCGCACGGCCCGCGCCCTGCGCGCCGAGCGCGCCGAGATCGCCGGCGCCCCCGACGACGTGTCGCAGGACGAGACGGCGGCGAAGGCCTCGCTGCCCGCCCTGCGCGAGGCGTACCGGGCCGCGTCGCAGCTCTACGAGAAGGTGGGCGTCGGCGCCGACCTGCGAGCCGAGCAGGCACGGGCCGAGAGCGACGAGAGCGGGGCACTCGCGGAGCTGGACCGGCTCAGCAACAAGGTGCGCACCCGCGCCGCGCAGCTCCTGGAGTCGCCCGACGGCTCCGACGGCCCCTCCCGGCAGGCCGCCGCGGCGCGCGCCGAGGAACTGGTGCAGCTCCTGGAGACCAGGATGTCGACCGCGAGCGAACAGCTCGGGCGGCTGCGCGGCGAAGCCGAGCGGCACGCCCCCGAGGACGGCGAGGCGCACACCGAGCTGGCACGGGACAGGGTCCCGGCCGACGCCGAGCACGCGCAGGTACTGCTGCGCACCGCCACGACCGAACTCGCCTCGCGCACCGAGGCGTTGAACCAGGCCCGGGACTCACACGCCGAGTTCCTCGACGCCCACCGGTCCGCCGAGGACGCGGCCGGCGGCTTCGACGAGACGTCCGCCCTGCTCAGGGACCTGATCCGTGAACACGTCGAGGAGGAGCAGGAGGAGCAGGAGCCCTATCCCGGCACGCTCGAGGAGGCGCGGAACTCCGCCGCCGAGAGCCGCCGTTCGCTGCGCGGCTGCGCCGCCGACCTCTCCGCGGCCGAGGCCGCCGTCCGCGAGGCGAGCGACATCCTCGTACGGCACGCCAACTCCACGCGCTACGAGCAGGTACGGACCCCCGCCCGGCAGCAGATCCGCGAGCTGCCCGCCTCCTCGCTGCCCGAGCACGCACAGAGGTGGGCGGACGCGTTCGCGCCCCGGCTGCGGGTGCTGACCGACGAACTGGCACAGCTGGAGCGCAACCGGGACTCGATCGTGGACCGGCTGCGCGGACTCGTCGAGTCCTCCCTCGCCACCCTGCGGTCCGCGCAGCGCCTGTCCAGGCTGCCCGAGGGACTGGGAGAGTGGTCCGGGCAGGAGTTCCTGCGCATCCGGTTCGAGGAACCCGACCAGGCCACCCTCACCGAGCGGCTGGGCGAGGTGGTGGACGAAGCCACCCGCGCGGCGGTCAAGAAGAACTCGGACATGCGCCGCGACGGCATGTCGCTGCTGCTGCGCGGGGTCGGCGCGGCGCTCCAGCCCAAGGGCATCGCCGTCGAGATCCTCAAGCCGGACGCCGTGCTGCGGGCCGAACGGGTCCCCGTCGGGCAGATGGGCGACGTGTTCTCCGGCGGTCAGCTGCTCACCGCGGCCATCGCGTTGTACTGCACGATGGCCGCGCTGCGCAGCAACGACCGCGGACGGGACAAGCACCGGCACGCCGGCACCCTGTTCCTCGACAACCCGATCGGGCGCGCCAACGCGACGTATCTCCTGGAGCTCCAGCGGGCCGTCTCGGACGCACTCGGCGTCCAACTCCTCTACACCACCGGTCTGTTCGACACGACCGCGCTCGCCGAGTTCCCCCTCGTCATCCGGTTGCGCAACGACGCCGACCTTCGCGCGGGGCTGAAGTACATCAGCGTCGAGGAGCACCTGCGTCCCGGACTTCCGCGCGAGTCGTCCGCCGGGGAGACCGTGCACACCGAGATCACGGCGACGCGGATGTACAAGCGGCCGGCGCCGATCGCCCCGTAGCGGTGCGGCAGGGGGAACCGCGGGCCGCGCACGGCGGGCGGTTCCCCCACCTGGTCAGGCGCTCGGTCAGCCGTGTGACCGGCCGCTCGACCAGCCGCGTGGTGGTCCGGGCTTCCGAGGGCATTCGGCTACGCGTCCTCCTTCAGCAGGTCGGAGCACTTCTCGCCGATCACCATGGTGGTGATGCACGGGTTCACGGAGATCAGATCCGGCATCGCCGAGCCGTCCGCGACCCGCAGACCTCCGATTCCCTTGACCCGCAGCCGCGCGTCGAGCGGCGCCAGGGCGTCGTCGTCCGCACCCATCCGCACGGTGCAGGACGGGTGGTAGACGGTGTTGTGGGTCTTGTGGATGTACTCCAGGAGTTCGTCGTCGGTGCGGATGTCCGGCCCGGGGGCCAGCTCCGCACCCGCCCAGCCGCTCAGAGCGGGCTGCGCGACGATCCGCCGGGCCAGCCTCAGCCCGTACGTCATCACCCGCACGTCGTGCTCGTGCGTGAAATAGCGCGGGTCGACCATCGGCTTGTCCCGGTAGTCGCGGGTGCGCAGCCGCACGGTGCCGCGGGACTTCGCGCGCGTGACGTTCGGGGTGAGGCAGAACGCGTTCTCCGACGTGGGGAATCCGTGCCGCGCGGTGTTCATGTCGAACGGCACCGAGCCGTAGTGGAACATCAGGTCCGGCCGGTCCAGGCCCGGTTCGGTGTCGTAGAAGATGCCCGCCTCCCACCACTGGCTGGACGTGGTGGGCATGGGGCGCTCGGCCTCCCACATGATGACGCCCTCGGGGTGGTCCTGAAGGTTCTCGCCGACGCCCGGCGCGTCCACGACCACGTCGACCCCGACCTCGCGCAGCCGTCCGGCGGGACCGATGCCCGACAGCATCAGCAGCTTCGGCGTGTCGATGGAGCCGCAGGACACGATCACCTCGCGCCGCGCGCGGACCGTCCTGGTGTGCACCAGATCCGGGTCGAGGTACTCGGCGCCGACACACCGGCGTCCCTCCAGGACCAGCTTCTTCGCCCTCACCCCCGTCCGTACCGCCAGGTTGGGCCGCTTGCCCATGACCGGGTGGAGGTAGGCGACCGACGAGGACTGACGGATGTTGTTCTCGTCGGAGTTGATCTGGAACCAGTTGGCGCCCCGGACCACCGTCCTGCCGGTGTTGAACGCCGTCGTCGGGATACCCGCCTGCGCGCACGCCTCCAGCAGGGCGGCCCCGCACGGATCCTCGCCCTTCAGTGTGCGCACCTTCACCGGGCCGGTGCGGCCGTGATGGCCGCCCGGAGCGTCGTTCGACTCCAGCCGGCGGTAGAGCGGGAAGAGCTCGGCCGAACTCCAGCCCGTGCAGCCGGCCGCGGCCCAGTCGTCCAGGTCCTCCGCGGGAGCCCAGAAGGCGATGCAGGAGTTGTGGGAGGAGCAGCCGCCGAGCACTTTGGCGCGGGCGTGCCGCATGAAGCTGTTGCCGGTGGCCTGCGGCTCGACCGGGTAGTCCCAGTCGTAGCCGGACTCCAGCAGGCCCATCCAGCGGTCCAGCCGGAGGATGTCCTCGTCGCCGACGTCGCTGGGTCCGGCCTCCAGGACGCACACGGTGACGGACGGGTCCTCGGAGAGGCGGGCCGCGACCACATTGCCCGCGGTACCGCCGCCCACCACGACATAGTCGAACTCATCGTCGCTCATGGTCCGTCGACTCCCTTCAGTCGGCCGCCGGAGCGGTGATCGGGGCCGTGGCGGCGGGCAGCAGCCGGTGCTCGTCGAGCACACGGGTGCGGTGGCGCTGGACGAACCAGTAATAGGCGAAGCCGCCGCCCGCGATGACGGCGACGAAGAGCACCGCGCCCCAGCGCAGGTACCAGTGGAACGGCGCGGCGGCGTTGTAGACCTCGGCGCGCGGCCAGATGAGGTTGACCGTCATGGCCGCGCCCCAGACCACGGCGACGATGTTGACGAGAAGGCCCCAGCGGCCGAGCGAGAACCTGCCGTCGCCCGCGGGCCGCCATGTGCCGCGCAGCCGGGCCACCAGCATCGGTACCGTCACGCCGAGGTAGGCCAGGTAGATCATGACGATGCCGATGCTGGTGACCACGGTGAAGATCTGCGGCTGGCGGATGTTCACGACGAGGATCGCGACGGCCAGGACTCCGATGATCACCGCCGGCAGCACCGGGGTCTTGAAACGCGGGCTGACCTTGGCCATCAGCGAGGACCCGGGCAGGTTGTTGTCCCGGGACATCGCGAAGGCCAGCCGGATCGCCGCCGTGTGCACCGCGAGCGCGCACACCGTGACCGCGATCAGCACGCACCACAGCATCGCCTTGCCCGCCGTCGGGCCGAGCACGTCGAGCACGATGTACTGCAGGCCCTCCGTGGACAGCTTGTCCCCCTTCAGGCTGGAGACGCTCATCAGCGCGAGCAGCAGCACCAGACCGCCCAGGACGAACGAGGCGACGATCGCGCGGATGATGGCCCGCGGGGCGTTGCGGGAGGGGTCCAGTGACTCCTCGCCGAGCGAGGCCGCGGTGTCGAAGCCGTACATCACGTACGCCGACGCCAGCGAGGCCACCAGGAACGCGCCGAGATAGCCGGTCGAGTGTCCGGTCCCCGTGCCCGCCGTCTCCGTGACCACCTGCGGTCCCCGGGTGATGTGCACGGCGAACAGCACGATGAGGACGACGGTGGCGATCAGCTCGATGAAGACACCCGCGCTGTTGATGGTGGCCATCAGCTTCACGCCGAACGCGTTGACCAGGGTCGTGAAGAGGATGAGCACCGTGGCCAGGACGACCGCGTTCGTCGCGACGTCGTACTTTCCGGTGCCGTCCCCGACGAACTGGAAGACGGAGGAGATCTGCGGGAGCGTCAGCTGGTAGGCGAGTGCCACCGCCGAGATGGTCACGATGGAGGCGGTCAGCATCATCCAGCCGGCCAGCCAGCCGAGATGCGGATTGCCTATCTTCTTCGACCAGTTGTAGACGGAACCCGCCACGGGATAGCGCGCGGCCAGCTCCGCGAAACAGAGCGCGACCATGAACTGCCCGGCGAAGACCATCGGCCAGGACCACCAGTAGGCGGCGCCGCCGCTGGCGTAGCCGAAGTAGAAGAGCTGGAAGGTGCCGGTGAGGATGGAGATGTAGCTGATGCCCGCGGCGAAGGTGTGGAAGTTGCCGAGGGTGCGCTTGAGCTCGGGTCTGTAGCCGAACTCGGCGAGTTCGGCATCGTCGTGGTGGTGTGGGCCGGACGGTTGCTCGGTCGACTTCATGAGCGGACTCCAGGTGGGCCTGGGGGGCGGGGTGAGTGAGCGGCTCGTGCGGGTGCTGAGTGTCGGGTGTCGAGCGCGGGTGCTGGATGGTGCGAGGGGAGCGGTACGCGGGCGCCAGGTCCGCGCACCGGTGCGCCGGGGCGGCCCGGTGAGCCGCCCCGGACGATTCGGATCAGGCGAACCAGCCTTGCGGTGACGGGTCGGTGTTGCGCCAGATGTGTTTGGCCTCGCGGTACTCGGCCAGCCCCGACGGCCCGAGTTCGCGACCGGAGCCGGACTGCTTGAAGCCTCCCCACTCGGCCTGCGGGACATAGGGGTGGTAGTCGTTGATCCACACGGTGCCGATCCGCAGGCGGGCCGCGACGCGCTGGGCCTTGGCCTCGTCGGTGCTGAAGACGGCGCCCGCCAGTCCGTAGATCGTGTCGTTGGCCAGACGCACGGCCTCCGCCTCGCCGCTGAAGCGCTCCACGGTGAGCACGGGCCCGAACGACTCGTCCCGGACCACGGACATGTCGGCGCCGCACTCGTCGAGGACGGTGGGCGGATAGTAGAAGCCCTCGTCGAAGCCGGGTCCCGTCGGCCGCGCGCCGCCACACCGCAGCACCGCGCCCTCCGCCAGGCCCTGGGCGACGTACGCCTCGACCTTGGCGCGATGCGCCGCGGAGATCAGCGGACCGGTCTGAGCCCGCTCGTCGAACGGTCCGCCCAGTCTGATCTCCGACGCCCGGTGGACGAGTTCGTCGACGAACCGGTCGTGCAGCCCGTCCTCGACCAGCAGCCGCGCCCCCGCCGAGCAGACCTGCCCGGAATGCAGGAACACCGCGGTCAGCGCCATGTCGACGGCCGTCTCGAAGTCGGCGTCGGCGAAGACGATGTTGGGGTTCTTGCCGCCGAGTTCGAGGGCGACCTTCTTCACCGTCCCGGCCGCCGCGGCCATCAGCAGACGCCCGGTCCGCAGGCCCCCGGTGAAAGAGACCAGGTCCACGTCCGGATGGTCGGCGAGCGGGGCGCCCGCCTCGGGTCCCGCGCCCAGCACCAGATTGGCGACGCCCGAGGGCACGCCCGCCTCCGACAGGAGCCGCATCAGATGGATCGCCGTGTGCGGGGTCAGCTCGCTTGGTTTGAGGACGAACGTGTTGCCCGCGGCGAGCGCCGGCGCCACCTTCCACGCCGTCTGCAGCAGCGGATAGTTCCACGGGGTGATCAGCGCGCAGACCCCGACCGGTTCGTACACGACACGGCTGTCGACGCTCGCCGTGCCCGTCTCGACGACCCGCCCGGTCTCGGTGGCGGCGAGTCGGCCGAAGTAGCGGAAGCAGTTCGCGATGTCGTCGATGTCGTACTCGCTCTCGACGAGCCGCTTGCCCGTGTCGAGCGACTCCGCGCGGGCGAGGACGTCCTTGTCGCGGACGAGGAGGTCGGCGACCCGCGACAGCAGGTCACCGCGGTCCGCCGACGGGATCGCGGGCCAGGGACCCTCGTCGAACGCGCGGCGCGCGGCGCCGATCGCCTCCACCGTGTCCTTGCCGCCCGCCTCGTCGACCACTCCGACCAGCGAGCCGTCTGCGGGGCAGCGGATCTCCCGGGTACGTCCGTCGAGCGCACCCCGCCACGAACCGTCGATGTACAGGTCAGGCACGGGGGCCTCCCAGTCGCTCGATCAACCACGTGTGGAAGACCTCGATGTGATGCTCGGTCGGAACCAGAACACCACCGTTGCGGTAGGCCCGTGACGCCATCGCGGGCTGTGTCCTCTCACAGGCTTCAAAGTCCTGCCGGTTCACCCGGTGGAAGAGCTCCACGGACCTGGACACGTCCGCGCCCGACTCGACGACCTCCGGGGCGTAGAGCCAGTCGCACTCGACGACCGTGCGGTCCTCGGCGAGCGGGAACATGCGGTGCAGGATGACATGGTCCGGGACCAGATTGACGAAGACCGTGGGTTTCACCGTGATCGCGTAGTAGCGGCGGTCCTGCTCCTCCGTGACCTCGGGCAGTCGGGCGAAGCCCTCGCCGCCGTCGATCGTGAAGCCCCGGACGCCCTTGCCGAACGCGGCACCGTGCCCCACGTAGTACTGCGCGGCGTACCCCTTCGTGAACTCCGGTAACACATAGGTCAGTTCGGGGTGGATCGTCGCGCAGTGGTAGCACTCCATGAAGTTCTCGACGAGAAGCTTCCAGTTCGCCCGCACGTCGTAGGTGACGCGCCGGCCCAGGGCGAGGGTCTCGGCGCCGTAGTGCTCGATGGCCGCCGTGCTGCCGAGGCGCTCCACGGCCGCGCCCGTCACCGTCTCCTCGAAGGAGGGCGGTTCGTCGGCCAGGCACACCCAGGCGTAGCCGAGCCATTCGCGCAGGGCGACCGTGACCAGGCCGTACTCGACACGGTCGACGTCCGGCATCCTCGCCAGGTTCGGTGCCGCGACCAGTCTGCCGTCGAGGTCGTACGTCCAGGCGTGGTACGGGCATTGGAGGTTGCGTCGGACCGCGCCCGACTCCTCGGTGCACAGCCGGGCGCCGCGGTGGCGGCAGACGTTGAGGAAGGCCCGCAGTCCACCCGTCCGGGACCGGGTGATCAGGACGCTCTCCCGGCCGACCTGGACGGTACGGAAGGCTCCGGGCCCCGCGAGGTCCGCGGAGCGCACCGCGCAGAACCACATCGACTCGAAGAGCCGCTCCTGCTCCAGCCGGAAGATCTCTGGGTCGGTGTAGTAGCGCCCGGGGAGCGTGGCGATCAGGCTGGGGGAGCGCGGGGAGGGAACGGGCGTCGTCGTCACGTGCGTACTCCTCGGGCGGGTGCGGTGGCGAGGCGGTGAGGGTCGAACAGGCCGATGGGGTGCTCGGTGGAGCCGTCCAGGGCGAGATCGGCGAGGATCTCACCGACGACCGGTACGAATTTGAAGCCGTGTCCGGAGAACCCGCAGGCCACGGTGACGGACTCCGGGTGCGCCGGATGGCGGGCGATGACGAAGTGCTCGTCGGGGGTGTTCGAGTACATGCAGGTGGTCGCCTTGAGGAAGGCGCCCGGCAGGTCGGGGACGCAGCGGGACATGTGGTCGGCCATGGCCCGGACCTCGTCCGCGTGCACGGTCCGGTCGATGTCCTCCGGGGTGCACTCGACGCCCTTGCGAAAGAAGGCGACCTTCGCGCCCAGCGCGGGCCCGTCGATGGACGGGAAGCCGTAGACCTGGACGCCGGCCGCGTCCTCCCAGATGTAGATCGGATGCCGCTCGGGCACGAACGGCCCTACCCCGCCCGTCGGCTGGAACCAGTACATGACCTGGCGTTCGATCCGGAACGGCACCCCCAGATCGGTGAGCAGCCGCGGTGCCCAGGCTCCCGGGCAGATCACCAGCTGACCGGCGGTGTACGTGTGCCCGGCCGTGTGCACCCGCACGCCGTCCCGGTACGGCTCCCAGTGGGTCATCGGCTCGTCGAACCGCAGGTCGGCGCCCTGCCGGGTGGCGAGCTGGAGGTGCGCGGCGACGGTGTTCTCCGGGCGGACCAGTCCCGCCCGCGCCTCGAACAGCGCGACCTCGTCGTCGTGCGGGTTCAGGGTGGGGAAACGGCGCCGGATCTCGGCCGCGTCCAGCATCTCGTGCGGCAGGTCCCACCGCCGCGCCGAGAGCAGCGAACCGGAGACGGTCCGGGAGTCCGGGAGGCCCACCATCACGCCACCGCACAGGGTGGCGATGTCGCGACCCGTCGCCCGCTCCAGCTCGTCGTACAGCTCGTAGGCGCGCAGCAGCAGGGGAACGTACGCCGGGTCCTCGAAGTAGGACTGCCGGGTGATGCGCGAACCGCCGTGGCTGGAGCCCCGGTCGTGCACCGGGCCGAACTTCTCCAGCCCGAGCACACGGGAGCCGCGGGCGGAGAGATGGTGCGCGGCGGCGCTGCCCATGCCGCCGAGGCCGATCACGATCACGTCGTACGCGGTGGACACAGCGCCTCCTCCTGCCTTTTTGTCCGGCTCTTGCCTCTTCATCGGATTCAGCGGCGGATTCGGTTCATCTTCGGATCGAAGAGCGGTTCCTCGGCGACGGTGGCGCGGAGTCTCTCGCCGAAGTAGTCGACGCGCACGCCGGTTCCGGTGGGGAGGGGCGGCAGCCAGGCGTACGCGACACACCGGCCGAGCGTGTAGCCGTACGCGGCGCTGGTGACGTACCCGGCGGGCGCGCCGGCGACATGGACGGGCTCCTTGCCGAGGACGACGGCGGAAGGGTCGTCGAGAAGGAGGGGGGTGAGCCTGCGGGAGGGTTCCCGTCTCGTGAGGCCCCGAAGGGCCTCCTGTCCCACGAAGCCGTCCTTGCCCATGCGGACGGCGAAACCGACCCCCGCCTCGTACGGGTTGTGCTCGTCGGTCATGTCGACGCCCCAGGCCCGGTACCCCTTCTCCAGGCGCAGGGAGTTGAAGGCCGAGCGCCCGGCGGCGATCACCCCGTGCTCCAGGCCCGCCGCCCAGAGGGTGTCCCAGAGCCGGAGCCCCAGATCGGCGGTCGTATACAGCTCCCAGCCGAGTTCCCCGACGTAGCTCAACCGCATGGCGGTGACGGGGACATGCCCCACGTAGGTCTCCTTCGCGCGGAAGTAGCCGAAACCCTCGTGCGAGAAGTCGTCGTGTGTCAGCGGCTGGACGAGGTCCCGGGCCAGCGGACCCCACACACCGATGCAGCAGGTACCGGAGGTGACGTCCCTGACCTGCACGTCCGGCGGCGCGTGCCGCAGGAGCCGGTCCAGGTCGGCGGGGGAGTTGGCGCCGATCTGGAACCGGTCGGGGGCGAGCCGCGCGACGGTGAGGTCGGAGCGGATGCCGCCGCTCTCGTCGAGGAGAAGGGTGTAGGTGACCGTGCCGGGCCGCTTGCGGACGTTGTTGGTGGTCATGCGCTGAAGGAAGGCGAGGCCACCGGGACCGGTGACCTCCAGACGGCGCAGCGGGGTCATGTCGTAGAGCGCGACCTTCTCGCGGGTCGCTCTCGCCTCGGCCGCGGCGACGGGGGACCAGTAGCGGGCGGACCAGGCGTCGCGTTCGGGGAGGGGCCCGAGCGCGTCGACGAGCGGGGCGTTCGCCTCGTACCAGTGCGGCCGCTCCCAGCCGCCGCCTTCCAGGAAGCGCGCGCCGAGCCCCTGCTGTCGGGCGTGGAAGGGGCTGACGCGCAGGGGACGCGGCTGTTCCATCGGCTGGAGGGGGTGCAGGACGTCGTACACCTCGACGAACTGCTGTGAGCCGCGTTCACGGACGTACGACGGTGACCGCTGCGCGTCCTCGAAGCGCGTGAGGTCGCATTCGTGCAGGTCGAGGGAGGCGCGCCCCTCGATCATCCATTCGGCGACGGCTTTCGCCACGCCCGCGGAGTGGGTGACCCAGACGGCCTCGGCCAGCCAGAAGCCGCGGAGCCGCCGGGACTCGCCGAGCACCGGCATACCGTCCGGGGTGAACGAGAAGACGCCGTTGAAGCCTTCCTCGATCTCCGTGTCGCGCAGGGCGGGCAGCAGTCGGCGGCAGTCGTCCCAACTCGGAGCCCAGTCCTCCTCGGTGAACGGGTACGACGACGGCATCTCCCCGCCGTTCGCGCGCGCCGCTTCGTAGGGGAGGACCTCGAACGGGTCGACCGGCAGCGGCCGGTGGGCGTAGCTGCCGATGCCGAGGCGGTCGTGGTGCTCGCGGAAGTAGAGGTCGCGGTCCTGGAAACGCAGGATGGGCCTCGACGCCTCGGACGTCGCTCCGGCGAGTTCCGACAGGGGTCGCGTTCTGGCGTATTGGTGCGCGAGCGGTTGCAGCGGTACGTCGACTCCGGCCATGCGCCCGATGACAGGGCCCCAGAACCCGGCGGCGGACACCACGTGATCGGCGGGGAACGAGCCCCGGTCGGTGATGACCCCGGTGACCCTGCCGTCCGCCTTCTCGATGCCGGTGACTGTGTGACGGTCGAGGAAACGGGCGCCTCGCGCGGTCGCGCGCTCCGCCTGGGCCCGGGCCGCGAGCAGGGCACGGGCCAGGCCGTCGTCCGGGGTGTGGAAGCCGCCGTGCACGGCCGACCCGTCGAGGAGCGGCCAGAGTTCCTTGCACCGGTCGGGTCCGACGACCTCGCCGCGGATCCCCCAGGCGGTCGCGTATCCGGCCCTGCGGTGCAGGTCGGCGAGGCGCTCGGGGGTGGTCGCCAGTTCCAGTCCGCCCACCCGGTCGAAGCAGGAGACCCCATCGACCTGGAGGGAGGAGAACTTCTCGACGGTGTAACGGGCGAACGCGGTCAGTGTCTTCGAGGGGTTGGTCTGGAACACCAGGCCCGGAGCGTGCGAGGTGGATCCTCCCGGGACGGGCAGCGGACCCTGTTCGAGGACGGTGACATCGGTCCAGCCGCGGGCGGTCAGCTCGTCGGCGAGTGAACAGCCGACGATGCCGGCACCGATGACGACGACACGGGGACCGGGACGGGGTGCGAGTGTGCCGGACATGCCCCTCCTTGCCGGGTGGGGGAGTGGACGGGCTCAGGTTGCCGGGCCGCCGGGCGGCGACGCCGTGTGCGCGCCGCGTCCGGTGGGGGCGACGGCGCCGCCGGGGAGCGGGAGGTGCGGGTCGCGGACGGGACCGGTCCCGAGGGCCGGCCGGTTCGCGTGCGAAGGTCCGGCCGCGCCGAACACGCCGAACACACCGGGGGCGGTGAGGTGTTCGACCTGGAAGTCCCCGGGATGCTCACGGGATCACCACCGAACCGTGCCGGGGCGCCTCGCTCCGGTCGTCGAAGTCGACGGCGAAGACCTTCACGGTGTCCTTCGGGCGGGCGCCCGCTCTGGCTGCACGGACCTCGTGGGGCACGGCAGACTCCTCTGCTGTTGCGCTTCGCACGATGGGTTGCGTGATGAGGAACATATTGAGAACGCCGTCAGGTGGCCGTCAAGGGCCGGGAGTTAACCCTTGGCAAATGGCACCCGAGGCCCGAAACGCGGCGGACACACGACGGCGCGGGAACCGGGGGAGGCCAGGCCTGGCGCCGTGAAGAGCGTGCCTGCAAGGAGGCACCGGCCGCGCTCGCGGAGGTTCCGCCGCGCGGGCACGACCGCGGAGGCCGACCTATGACGGGGCCTGGGTCAACTGGCCTGTGGACGGTCCGCGGCAGGGGTCTGCGGCCAACTGCCCGCAGACAGTGCGGGGCGGAGGGTCTGCGGCCGACTGCCCGTGGACCGTCCGCGGCATACGGCCGTACGCCTGAGGTGGCTCGTATCCCACCCGAGTCGCGGGTCGCGGGCGCTGCCACCGCCCGTGGCCGACGGTTCGCCGCGACACGCGCGTCTGGGGCTACCGCTTCCGAGCGGTCACCGGTCCGGGGCGCCGGCTCCGTGCACCGCGGCTGTGTCGCCGCCGTCCCCTCAGAGGCCGTAACCCATTCGGCGCGACAGCTCGGCCCCCGCCGCGACCGTCCGCTTGGCCAGCTCCGGTATGCGGTCGCCGTTCAGCCGGTACACGGGTCCCGACACGCTGATCGCGGCGATCACCCTGCCGTCGTGCGCCCGCACCGGGGCGGCCACGGCGGCGAGCCCCAGCTCCAGCTCGTCGAGGGTGACGCCGTACCCCTGCTCGATCACGGCCTCCAGCTCGCCGCGCAGCGTGGACGGCCCGGTGATCGTGTGCTCCGTGAAGCGCGGCAGGGGGCGGGCGAGCAGTCCCTCCCGCAAGGTGGGCGCCAGATGCGCGAGCAGCACCTTTCCGCTGGACGTGGCGTGCAGTGGAGTACGTCTGCCCAGCCAGTTCTGTGCCGTGACCGACGCCGTGCCGCGGGCCTGCATGATGTTGACCGCCGCGTCGTCGTCCAGCACCGCGATGTTGACGGTCTCACCCAGCTCGTCGGCGAGTTCACGGCAGACGGGGACGCCCTCCTGCGAGATGTCGAGGCGTACGGCCGCCGCCCCCGCGAGGCGCAGCAGCGCGGCTCCCAGGTAGTACTTGCCGCGTTCCTTGGCCTGCGTGACCAGACCGCGGTTCTCCAGGACGCCGAGCAGACGGAACGCGGTGGACTTGTGCACGCCGAGTTCCTCGGCGATCTCGGTGACACCCGCCTCGCCGAGCCTGGCGAGGATCTCCAGCACGCTCACGGCGCGGTCCACCGACTGGACTGCGCTGCCCGCACCCCGGCCGCCCTGCTTGTCGACCGTTTCCGCGGTGTGTTCAGGCTGCTCCTGTACGGGGGTCATGGCTCGACTCTCATCACCTGACGGCCTGTTCGGGCCGCATCTACGGGAAGCCTTTGACGTGACGGGATCATCGCGCGGACTCTGTTGCGCATAGCACTCCCTCGTGCGCCATGTGAAACATCATGTTACCGAAGCGTCCGTAACCCGGAGATTTCCAGGCGATCCAGCATCTGCGATCGCGGACGGACTGGCCGGACCGGGAAGGGTGCACCTCACCGTGGAGGAGGGCACAGCCGCCTGAACGCCATGGCCCCGCTCCGGCATTCGTCCTGAACGACCCGGGACTGTGCGATGGAGGCCGCCCGACGAAGGCGGCGCGACCGTCATCCGCGGGTGGTGGCCGTCGGTGACGCCGGCCGCGCAGACGGCACCCGCAGCGTGTGCCGGAGCACCGGCCCTCCGCCGCCGGGCAACCACGCATCCCGGTCGGTGACTTGCTCGCCCGGTACACGATGGCGACCCTGCGGTTCCTACCCTGCTTCTGATGACACCGGGAGGGCGCGCGGATCCAGTTCGCGAGGCGGCGGCGGGATCCGGTCGAGGCCGCCTTCGGCGAGGGAACCCTCGCCGAAGGCGAACCACCTGACACACCGTCGTGCCGTGCCGTTCCGGCCGCCCGGGGCCGAGACCGAGAAGCTGTCGCGTCGCTACGAGTGCGACAACTGCCCGGCCCCGCCCCGCCTGCGTATCCGCTCCTGGGCGCGCGCCGCGACGCGCTCCTGCCGCCTGGCCCTGCGGCGCTCACGACGGAGTGCCCGCGCGGTGCTGCTCGGCACCGACACCACGCCGTTCCGCTGGTTCCACACCTGTCGGGTCACCCAGACGTCCAGAACCCCCCAAGTGGCCACGACCGTACTGGCCACGCTGCTCAGGACCATCGGGAAGGCCAGCCATGACCCCGCCATCGTGCACAGGAAGGCAACGACGGCCTGGGTCAGCGTCACCGCGATGATGAGGACCGCGCGCACGGCCGACGTTCGCACCGGATCGGGCAGCCGGCGCCTGCGCGCGGGCTCCTCGATCCACAGCGGCCGGTAGTACGCCCGCTCTTCGCGGCTCTCGTGCCCGGAGACGGCAGCGGCCACCTCGGGCGCTCTGCTGTGCCCGTCCGCGACGATGCCCCGGACCTCCGCCGTCACCGCTGCCGCGGCCGTCACCGCTGCCGTGACCGCTGTCCGTCGGCTGTCGGGCCGATCGTGGCCATCCTCCGGAATGTCGTGATCCTGCGCCCGCGTGGCCGGTTGTGCCGCCTCGCGAGTCGTCGCCCTTGTCGCGGATGCCTCGCTCCGCTCCGCCGTGCCCATCAACTTGTCACTCCCCACCGCCCAGCAGCCCTCTCGCACGGGTGTCTCGCGACTCCCGCCCCCCAGTGGCTGCCCGGCTTGCGTTCTTTTACGCCGCCCGGGCGCGGCATACGGCGCCTACGGCCGATTCCGCCCCCAATTCCCGTACAGAAAGACGAACGACCTGCCCCGAAGATTCCCGGCCAGGGAAGAATTTCGGCCAAGTGGCGAAGTTCCCCGATGCGCTGCGGTCCGGCCGCAAGTGCCTGAATCGGGGCGGCAATCTCCCCCAATGAACGGACAACTCCCCATGCCTGGTTCCCTGTCGAGCCGGGACGGCGACACGACGGGCCTTCGAGTTACCTGTGGGTCAGTAGTAGGCTCACGCCGTTTGTTGACGTACATGTGTACCCCCGGGCCGGAGGGGGTCGAGCAGGGGGAGGCCATGCGCTTTCGCGGGAAGTCCATCCGCCGGAAGATTGTGGCGCTGCTCCTCGTGCCCCTGGTGTCCTTGACCGCGATCTGGGCTTTCGCGACCGTGCTCACAGGACGCGAGGCCGGCGAACTCTTCAGCGTGTCCGACATCGTGGAGAAGATCGCCTATCCGACCGAGGACACCGTCAGGGTCCTCCAGCAGGAACGCCGCCAGACGCTCGTCTACCTGGCGGATCCCCGAGCGTCCGACGGGATCGCC
The DNA here is from genome assembly GCF_042889485.1 of Streptomyces sp. NPDC002580. NCBI lineage: Bacteria > Bacillati > Actinomycetota > Actinomycetes > Kitasatosporales > Streptomycetaceae > Streptomyces > Streptomyces sp. NPDC002580. The sequence goes on from NZ_JBIAQZ010000006.1 coordinate 501,304, forward strand.
GCGCTCAGGCGCAGCCGGAGCGCCACGGACCGGACCGTCGCCCAGCTCCGCAGGAACTCCAGGGACAAGGACGTCCGCGAGGAGTTGGGCGGGGGCACCTCGGAGCGCCTCACCTCCCTTCTCGACGCGGTCGACGGCATCGAACCGCTGCGCGGCGGCGTCGAGGACGGCACCGTCGACCGGGCCCACGCCCTCGACCTCTACAACCAACTCGTCGACCCCTGTTACGTCCTGCTGGCCAACCTGCACGTGGTCGACGACGTGGAACTGGACAAGCAGGGCCGCGCCCTCGTCAATGTGTCCCGCGCCCGCGAACTGCTCTCCCGCGAGGACGCCCTGCTCGGCTCCGCCCTGGTCGCCGGGCACATCACCCGCGAAGAACTCCGCGACATCTCCGACCTCGTGGCCCAGCGGACCCTTCTGTACGACGTCAGCCTGCCGCTGCTTCCCGCCGCCGAACGGGAACGCTTCCAGCGCTACTGGAGGAACGCGGGCACGGGGCCGCTGCGGATGGCGGAGCAGACGGTCGCCGGTTCCACGGCCGGTGAACCGCGCGGCGTCACCGCGAGGAGCTGGGACGGCGCGGCCGACCGGGTGCTCGACGAACTCGGGACGCTCGAGGACCGGGCGGGCGACCACTACCAGGACCGCGTCAGGCCCGTGGCCATGGCCGTCATCCTCAAGGCGGTCGTCGCGGGTGTCGTCGGCCTGATCGCCCTGCTGATCTCGCTCGTCATGTCCGTACGCATCGGCCGGAGCCTCATTCGCGACCTGCGGAGGCTGCGCCTGGAGGCCCACGAGGCGTCCGGTGTGCGGTTGCCCAGTGTGATGCGCCGTCTGTCCGCCGGTGAACAGGTCGACGTGGAGACCGAGGTGCCGCGCCTGGAGTACGACAGGAACGAGATAGGCGAGGTCGGGCAGGCGCTCAACACCCTCCAGCGCGCCGCCGTCGAGGCGGCCGTCAAACAGTCCGAACTGCGCGAGGGCGTCTCCGAGGTCTTCGTCAACCTCGCCCGCCGCAGCCAGGTCCTGCTCCACAAGCAGCTCACCCTCCTGGACACCATGGAGCGCAGGACCGACGACACCGACGAACTGGCCGACCTGTTCCGTCTGGACCACCTGACCACCCGTATGCGACGCCATGCCGAGGGTCTGGTCATCCTGTCCGGAGCCGCGCCGTCCCGGCAGTGGCGCAAACCGGTCCAGCTCATGGACATCGTGCGTGCCGCCGTCGCCGAGGTCGAGGACTACGAGCGCATCGAGGTACGCCGGCTGCCGCGCGTCGCCCTCACCGGGCCCGCCGTCGCCGACCTCACCCATCTCGTGGCCGAACTCCTCGAGAACGCCACGGTGTTCTCGCCCCCGCACACGGCCGTTCACGTCGTCGGCGAGCGGGTCGGCAACGGCTTCACCCTGGAGATCCACGACCGGGGACTCGGCATGGCCGCCGAAGCGCTGCTGGACGCCAACCTGCGGCTCGCCGAGACGCCCGAGTTCGAACTCTCCGACACGGACCGGCTCGGCCTCTTCGTGGTCAGCCGGCTCGCGCAGCGGCAGAACGTCCGCGTCTCGCTCCAGCCGTCCCCCTACGGCGGTACCACCGCGGTCGTCTTCATGCCGGACGCCCTGCTGTCGAACGACGTACCGGACACCAACGGCATCGGATTCCGCCTCGATCGGACCCTGCCCACCAAGGCGTCCGGGACCGAGGAGAGCCGCAAGGCGGCGCTGACCCAGTCGCCGGCGCGGCTGCCGGGGCTGCCCGCCTCGATCCTGGACGGCCCCGTCGAGCTGGAAACGCCTGTCGACCTGGACACGCTGACCGGGTTCCCCGGCGCTCTCGGCGACGACGACAGCGAACGCGGCGGGCTGTTCCGCCCTCGTCGCTCCATCTCCGGGGTCCCCGCGGGCCGGCACCAACAGGTCGGCGGCGGGGACGACGACGAGCCCGCCCGCTCCGCGGATCACGACGCCGATCCGGGCACGGCGCCCGTCCCGCTGCCGCGGCGCCGGACACCGAAACTCGTCAGCTCCCACGGCCGTCCCGTCACCCGGGCCAGGTCGCTGCGCGACGAGGCGGACCACGACGCGGCGCAGGACTTCGAACAGGCCCAGAACCTGGAACCGGTGCGGAGCCAGGGAATCCCGGCGGACCCGGAACCGATACGACGAGCGGACCGCCAGGAACGTCGTGCGGCGGAAGCCGAAGGCATGAAACCGCTGCCCATGCGGCGCGGCGAACGATCCACGGTGTCGGCCCGGCACGGCGGTGAGCGTCCCGCCGTCCCCGGTCCGCGCGGGCCTTCCGGCGCCCCGGACAGACCCGGCCTTCGTGAGGCTCCCGAACCGCGCGGCGAGTCCGACGACGCCCCGGCTCTGCCCCGGCGCACACGCGGCACCGCCGCGGCGGCGGGTCCGGACGACACCACCCCGCGCCGCGACGGCACGGAGGAGCAGGCAGAATCGGGCACGGCACCACTGCCCCGGCGCGTCCGGCAGGCCAGTCTGGCCCCGCAGTTGAAGGACGGACCGGACCGGCGCGCCGAGCGCGACAAGACCCGCGACCGCACAGGGGCGGACCCCGCCGAGCGGGACGCCGACGAAGTACGCAGCCGGATGGCCTCGCTCCAGCGAGGCTGGCAACGCGGCCGCGACGAGAACGCCGTGGGCGACCAGACCCAGGACGGCTCAGCACGACGAACGACAGAGGGGGACGGTCGATGACCGCACCGAAGGCCGCACGGCCCACAGCGACCAGCAACGTGACCGGCGAGCTCAACTGGCTGCTCGACGAACTGGTGGATCGCGTCGCCAGCATCCACAAGGCGATCGTGCTCTCCGGCGACGGACTTCCCACCGGGGCCTCGAAGGACCTCACCCGGGAGGACAGCGAGCACCTGGCCGCCGTCGCCTCCGGCTTCCACAGCCTCGCGAAGGGTGTCGGTCGCCACTTCGAGGCCGGCAGTGTCCGGCAGACCGTCGTCGAACTCGACGAGGCCTTCCTGTTCGTCACGGCGGCCGGCGACGGCAGCTGCCTCGCGGTCCTGTCGGACGCGGACTCGGACGTGGGCCAGGTCGCTTACGAGATGACGCTTCTCGTCAAGCGGGTCGGCGTACATCTGGCCGCCAGTCCACGCGCCGATGTGCCGACGGGCGGATAGTGGGATGACATGAGCGGAGACGGTCAGGGAAAACGCCACTGGTTCGACGACGAGGCCGGACCCGTGGTCCGTCCGTACGCGATGACACGCGGCCGCACCACCAGCGCGGCCCAGCACCGCCTGGATCTGATCGCGGTGGTGGTCACCGAACAGCACGCCGACGACCCCGAGGCGGACCACACGCTGTCCCCGGAACATGTGGACATCGTCGAACTCTGCCGTGACGCTCCCCAGTCGGTCGCCGAACTCGCAGCCGAACTCGATCTGCCCGTCGGAGTGGTACGCGTCCTCATCGGGGACCTCGTGGACGACGAAATGGTCCATGTGACACGTCCCGTACCCCCTGCCGAACTGCCGGACGAGAGTATTCTGCGCGACGTGATCAGCGGCCTCCGGGTGCTCTGAGCTGGGCGGAAACGGGGAACAGACGTGACAGGCTGGCAGTTCTGGGTCGATCGGGGCGGTACGTTCACGGACATCGTCGCGCGGCGACCCGACGGCCGCCTGCTCACGCACAAACTCCTGTCCGACGATCCGGCCCGCTACGCCGACGCGGCCGTCGCGGGCGTCCGTGAACTCCTCGCCCGCGACGGGGAGGCCGCGGGCGCCCCGGTCGACGTGGTCCGCATGGGCACCACCGTCGCGACCAACGCCCTCCTGGAACGCGCGGGCGAGCGCACGCTCCTGGTCACCACCCGGGGCTTCCGAGACGCCCTGCGCATCGCCTACCAGAACCGCCCCGCCATCTTCGCCCGCGCGATCGAACTCCCCGATCTGCTCCATGAACGGGTCGTCGAGGTCGACGAACGGATCGCCGCCGACGGCACCGTCCTGCGCGCCCCCGACCTGGACGCACTGGCCGCGCCCCTTCAAGAGGCCTACGACGACGGGATCCGAGCGGTCGCCGTGGTCTGCATGCACAGCCACCTCCACCCCGCCCACGAACAGGCGGTGGGTGAACTGGCGGCCCGCGTCGGCTTCCCGCAGATCTCCCTCTCCAGCGAGGTCAGCCCGCTGATGAAGCTGGTCCCCCGCGGGGACACCGCCGTCGTCGACGCCTACCTGTCGCCCGTGCTGCGCCGCTACGTCCGGCACGTCGCCGATGAACTCCAGGGCGTACGGCTGATGTTCATGCAGTCGAACGGAGGCCTCGCCGAGGCCGGCCAGTTCCGCGGCAAGGACGCAGTCCTGTCCGGACCGGCCGGCGGCATCGTCGGCATGGCCCGCATGTCGCGACTCGCCGGCTTCCACCGGGTCATCGGCTTCGACATGGGCGGCACGTCCACGGACGTCTCGCACTTCGCCGGAGAGTACGAGCGGGTCTTCACCACCCGGATCGCCGGCGTACGGCTGCGCGCCCCCATGCTGGACATCCACACCGTCGCCGCGGGCGGCGGTTCGGTGCTCCACTTCGACGGCTCCCGCTACCGGGTGGGCCCCGACTCGGCCGGGGCCGACCCCGGCCCCGCCTCCTACCGGCGAGGCGGCCCGTTGACGGTCACCGACGCCAACGTCGCCCTCGGGCGCATCCAGCCCGACCACTTCCCGAAGGTCTTCGGCCCCGACGGGGACCAACCCCTCGACGGTGCCCTGGTCCGCGACCGGTTCGCCGCCCTCGCGCGCGAGATCCGTGAGAGGACCGGCGACGACCGCACCCCGGAGCAGGTCGCCGAGGGCTACCTCCAGGTCGCCGTGGCCAACATCGCCAACGCGGTCAAGCGGATCTCCGTCCAGAAGGGCCATGACGTCACCCGCTACACGCTGACCACCTTCGGCGGCGCCGGAGGCCAGCACGCGTGCATGGTCGCCGATTCCCTCGGCATCCGCACCGTCCTCGTCCCACCCATGGCAGGCGTCCTGTCCGCCCTCGGCATCGGACTCGCCGACACGACAGCCATGCGCGAACAGTCCGTCGAGGCGCCCCTGGAACCGTCCTCGATGCCGGGCATCCTGAAGACGGCCGAGGCCCTGGAGGCCGCCGCCCGGGCCGAACTCCTGGCCGAGGACGTCCCCGAGCACCGCATCCGGATCACCCGCCGGGCCCAGCTCCGCTATGACGGCACGGACACGGCACTGACCGTCGAGCTCGGCGAACCCGACACCATGACCCACGCCTTCGAAGAACGTCATCGCGCCACCTACTCCTTCACCCTCGACCGCCCGCTCGTCGTCGAAGCCCTCTCCGTGGAAGCCACCGGTCTCACCGAAACCCCCGATCTGTCCGCACTCGCCCCGTACGAGGCACCCGCGTCCCACCCGGCCGGTCCGGAGACGGTGCGTCTCAGGACCGGCGGCAGCTGGCACGACGTGCCCCTGCGCCGCCGCGAGGAACTCCCGCCCGGCGAGACCGTCACCGGACCGGCGATCGTCGCCGAATCCGGCGCGACGACCGTCGTCGACGACGGTTGGCGGGCCGCGACCACCGACGACGGGCATCTGCTCATGGAACGGGCCGCAGTCACGGAGAGTTCCGATCTCGGCACAGCCGCGGACCCCGTTCTCCTCGAGGTCTTCAACAACCTCTTCATGTCCATCGCGGAACAGATGGGCGCCCGCCTGGAATCGACCGCCCAGTCCGTCAATATCAAGGAGCGCCTGGACTTCTCCTGCGCGCTCTTCGACCCCGACGGGGCCCTGGTGGCCAACGCCCCGCACATCCCGGTCCACTTGGGCTCCATGGGGACGAGCGTGCAGGAGGTCGTCCGGCGGCGCGGGGACGGCATGCGGCCGGGTGACACGTACGCCGTCAACGACCCGTACCACGGCGGCACCCATCTCCCCGATGTCACCGTGATCACCCCGGTCTTCGACACGGAGGGTGACCGGATCCTGTTCTACGTCGCCTCGCGCGGCCACCACGCCGAGATCGGCGGCATCGCCCCGGGCTCCATGCCCGCGAACAGCCGGACCATCGACGAGGAGGGCGTCCTCTTCGACAACTGGCTGCTCGCCGAGGACGGCCGCTTCCGCGAGGCGGAGACGCGAGCCCTGCTCACCGGACCACCCCACCCCTCGCGCAACCCGAAGACGAACCTCGCCGACCTGCGCGCCCAGATCGCCGCCAACCGGAAGGGCGTCGACGAAGTCGGCCGCATGATCGAGGACTTCGGGCTCGACGTCGTCCAGGCGTACATGAAGCACGTCCAGGACAACGCCGAGGAAGCGGTACGCCGCGTCATCGACACGCTCGAGGACGGTGAGTGCGCCTACGAGACCGACTCCGGGGCGGTCATCCGCGTCCGAGTCTCCGTGGACCGTGCGGCGCGCGAGGCCACGGTCGACTTCACCGGCACCTCCGACCAGCTCACCACCAACTTCAACGCGCCGTTCGCCGTGGTCAACGCAGCGGTCCTGTACGTCTTCCGCACCCTCGTGGACGACGACATCCCGCTCAACGACGGCTGTCTGCGCCCCCTGCGCATCGTGGTGCCACCGCGCTCGATGCTCGCTCCCGAACCCCCGGCCGCCGTCGTCGCCGGCAACGTGGAGACGTCCCAGGCGATCACCGGGGCCCTCTACGCGGCCCTGGGCGTGCAGGCCGAGGGCTCCGGCACCATGAACAACGTCACCTTCGGCAATGAGCGCCACCAGTACTACGAGACCGTCGCCTCCGGATCGGGAGCTGGCGACGGCTTCCCCGGCGCCTGTGTGGTGCAGACCCACATGACCAACTCGCGCCTCACCGACCCCGAGGTCCTGGAGTGGCGACTGCCCGTCCGCCTCGACGAGTTCGCGATCAGGCGCGGCAGCGGTGGTCCCGGACAATGGCGAGGCGGCGACGGTGCCGTGCGCCGCATCCGGTTCCTCGAGCCCATGACCGTCTCCACGCTCTCCCAGCATCGCCGGGTACCGCCGTACGGCATGGCCGGCGGCGAGCCCGGGGCCCTCGGCGCCAACCGGGTCGAGCACGCCGACGGAACCGTCACGGAACTCGGCGGCAGCGACGCGGCGGACGTCCGCCCCGGCGACGTACTCGTCATCGAAACCCCTGGTGGCGGGGGCTACGGCCCACCGTCCCACGACCCCCATCAAGCAGGAGAAGAGAACGATGATCTTCGGGCGTTCTGAGCGAGGCAAGCCGCCGGTCGAGCCCGTCACGCTCAAGATCCTTGTGGCCGGCGGCTTCGGGGTGGGCAAGACGACCCTTGTCGGCGCGGTCAGCGAGATCAAGCCGCTGCGCACCGAGGAACTCCTCACGGAGGCGGGCCGGCCCATCGACGACACCAGCGGCGTGGAGGCCAAGAAAACCACGACCGTCGCCATGGACTTCGGCCGGATCACCCTCCGCGAGGACCTGGTGCTCTACCTGTTCGGAACCCCCGGACAGGACCGTTTCTGGTTCCTCTGGGACGAGCTCGCCACCGGTGCCCTGGGCGCTGTCGTGCTGGCCGACACCCGCCGCCTGGAGGACTGCTTCGCCGCGGTCGACTACTTCGAGCGGCGCTCCATACCCTTCGTGGTCGGAGTCAACTGCTTCCAGGAAGCCGCGCGTTATCCCGCGGAGGACGTGCGGCAGGCCCTCGACCTCGACCCGGGGGTGCCTGTCGTCCTCTGCGACGCGCGGGACCGGGAGTCCGTCAAGGAGGTCCTCATCCGGGTCGTGCAACACGCGATGGCCCATGCCGCCGCCCGTCGGGAGGCCGTCGCCACCTGACCTGACGTGGCCGGACCCGACACACGGGTACGCCGCGGTCGTCACGAAGCCCGGATGCGGCCCGTACCCCCACCGACTGGGGTACGGGCCGCGATCGTCCACGCGCGCGTGCTGTCCCGCGGGCGCACGCGCGCGTGGAACGCCGTCCCGCGCCGACGTACCGGCGGCGCGGGCCCGGGGTCAGCCGACGGCGTCGTCGTGCCAGCCGAAGCTCTTCTCGACCGCCTTGCGCCAGTTGTGGTACTCACGGTCGCGCACGGAGGCGTCCATGGACGGTGTCCATTCGACGTCCTTCTGCCAGTGGGACTTCAGCTCGTCCAGGTCGTTCCACACCCCGGTCGCGAGTCCGGCCGCGTACGCGGCGCCCAGGCAGGTCGTCTCGGAGACCCGGGGACGGATCACCGGCACGCCGAGGACGTCCGCCTGGTGCTGCATCAGCAGATTGTTCTTGGTCATGCCACCGTCCACCTTCAGGGTGGTGATCTGCACCCCGGAGTCCTGGTGCATGGCGTCCACGACCTCACGTGTCTGCCAGCTCGTGGCCTCCAGGACCGCCCGCGCGAGGTGCGCCTTCGTGACGTACCGCGTGAGACCGGTGATCACTCCTCGTGCGTCCGAACGCCAGTAGGGAGCGAACAGGCCCGAGAAGGCGGGCACGACGTAGGCGCCCCCGTTGTCCTCGACGCTCGCCGCCAGCGTCTCGATCTCGTCGGCGGAACGGATGATGCCGAGCTGGTCGCGGAACCACTGCACCAGGGCGCCGGTGATCGCGATCGACCCTTCGAGGCAGTAGACCGGCGCCTCGGTGCCGATCTTGTAGCCCATGGTCGTCAGGAGCCCGTTCTTCGAGGGAACGGGCCGGTTACCGGTGTTGAGCAGCAGGAAACTGCCCGTTCCGTAGGTGTTCTTGGCCGTGCCGACGTCGTAGCAGGCCTGCCCGAAGACCGCCGCCTGCTGGTCCCCGAGCGCCGACGCGACCGGGACACCGCCGAGTTGGCCCACGGCCGTGCCGTACACCTCGGCGGAGGACCTGATCTCCGGGAGCACCGCCTCGGGGATGTTCATCGCGGAGAGGATGGACGGGTCCCACTGGAGGGTCTCCAGGTTCATCAGCATGGTGCGCCCGGCGTTCGTCACATCGGTGACGTGCCGGCCGCCGTCCGTGCCGCCGGTCAGGTTCCAGATCAGCCACGAGTCGATGGTGCCGAAGGCGATCTCACCGCGTTCGGCGCGGCTGCGCAGGCCGGGGACGTTGTCGAGCAGCCAGGCGGCCTTGGGCCCGGAGAAGTAGCTCGCCAGAGGCAGCCCGGTCTGCTCGCGGAAGCGGTCCTGGCCGTCCGCACCCCCCAGTTCGTTGCAGAGTGCCGACGTACGGGTGTCCTGCCAGACGATCGCGTTGTGGACCGGCTTGCCGGTGGCACGGTCCCACAGAACGGTCGTCTCGCGCTGGTTGGTGATCCCGAGCGCGCTCAGCTGGTCGGCGCGCAGCCCGGCCTTGGCGATCGCTCCCGCGACCACGGCCTGAACCTTGGACCAGATCTCGGTGGCGTCGTGCTCCACCCAGCCCGGCTTGGGGAAGATCTGGCGGTGTTCGCGCTGGTCGACGGCGACCATCGCGCCGTCCCGGTTGAAGATGATGCACCGGCTGGACGTGGTGCCCTGGTCGATTGCGGCGACGTATTTCTCGGCGTTGTCCGTCATGACGTCCCCTTACGTGTTCATCGTCAGGAGGCCGGGGCCCCGGCGGGAGCGTGTGTCCTCGCCGGGAGGCCGCGGTTTCGGGGGAGCGGTGCCGGGTCAGAAGGCCACGTTGTAGATGGCGGCGCCGATGGCGGCGCCCGCGATCGGGCCGACGACCGGGATCCAGGAGTACCGCCACTCCGAGGTGCCCTTGTTGGGAATGGGCAGCAGCGCGTGGGTGAGCCGCGGCCCGAGGTCGCGGGCGGGGTTGATGGCGTACCCCGTGGGGCCGCCCAGCGAGAGGCCGATGCCCACGACCAGGAAGGAGATGAGCAGGACCGGCAGGCCCGCGTCGCCGATCCCCGCCACGTGCTTGTCGCCGCCGACCAGCCCGAGGATGGGCAGCATCAGGGCGGCGGTGGCGATGATCTCCGTGATCAGGTTCTGCACCGGGTTGTCGATCTCGGGGCGCGTCGAGAAGATCCCCAGCGTCTCGATGGCCTTGTCGTCCTCGGCGTTCAGGTTGAACTGGCCGAGGTAGAGCAGCCAGCACAGCACCGCTCCGATGACCGCTCCGGCGAACTGCCCGAGGATGTAGAAGGGCACGTCCTCCCACTTCGTGGAGCCCTCGATCGCGAATCCGATCGTGACGGCCGGGTTGATCTGCCCACCCGACAGAGGCGCCGAGGTGTACGCGCCGGCGAGGACGCCGAAGCCCCACCCGAAGGCGATGACGACCCAGCCCGCCCCCTGGGCCTTGGACTTGTCGAGGGTGACAGCGGCGCACACACCCGCGCCGAAAAGGATCAGGATCGCGGTGCCGATCAACTCGCCGACAAAGATGTCTCCGTTGCTCATGGCGGCTCCTAGGCCCTCGCCCGGGGCGATCCGCTCCGGGCCACCGTTGCAGAGTGCGTTTCCCATGGCTACTTCAGCCGAAGGCAGGGAGGTCCCGCGCCCCGCTCGGCGTCCGTGACGAGCGTGCCGTCGCAGCGGAATCGCCTGTGGGGGACGGCCCTGGGTACAGGTCGGAGACCCGAGCGGTGTGGTGCCTGAAGACGCCCGAATGCGGCGATGCCGACTGACACCCGGAAGTGTTCACCGGCGCCCAGAGGGCGTCAAGGTCGCGGACCGCAACGCTTGCAAGGGCCCGGAACGGGGGCGGGGCGCGGAACGCTGCCGACGGCCCGGCCGATCTCCGGTCAGCCGATCAGCGTGTGCCCGTGAGGCTCCCGCGGCGCGGTCCTCGTGCCGCGGCGGATCTCATGACCCGGCAGCCCGGCGCGCCCCAGCACCCAGCTCGCTCCGCTCAGCGACTTCGCGGCCTGTTTGAGGGGCGCCAGACAGGCGGACGCCTGCCGGTGGTCGTTCACACTCCCGGGCGCGCACAGCACCGTCGCCAGGGACAGCGTGATGTCGTGGCCACCCGCCGTCCAGGGAGTGTCGAGCACCGAGGAGGCCAACGGATCGAGGGTGTCCGGATCCGCGAGCACCAGGAAGTCGTCCCCGCCGATGTGTCCGACGCGGGTCGCCTCGGACGCCGTGAGCTGCAACGCCCGCCCCACCGCCCTGATCAGCTCGTCGCCGGCCGCGAACCCCGCTCCGTCGTTGACCTGTTTGAAGTGGTCGACGTCCAGCCAGCTCAACGCGAACATCCGGCCGACCGCGATCCGCCGGTCCACCTCCTCGGTGATCGCGTCCGAACCGGGCAGCCGGGTCAGCGGGTTGAGTCCCGCCGCCTCCTCGACCCGGTTCTCCGACAGCGCCCGCACAAGATCCGCGAGGCGTACGACGCCCACGCACCGCCCGGACCGGTCGACGACCGCGACGTCGTCGGACGTACGGTCCCGGTCCCCGTCCGCGACGACGTCGAGCACTTCCCAGGCCGTGGCGTCGACGCCGACCGTCCGCGGTGGATCGCCGAGTCTGGCGGCCGGTCTGTCGGCGTACAGGGCGTGCCCGTAGCGCCCGGACATCGACAGGAGGAACCGCGACCGGTGCACCGACCGGACCGGAACTCCTGAGGGGTTCACGAGCAGCACCCCGGAGACGTCGGGGGATCCGGTGAGCAGCGCCCTGACCTGACCGGCCGACGCGGTGGTCGGCAGCAAGGCGGCCGGGCGTACGAACTGTCGTACGGACGGCCCGGATCGGGGCGCGGTACCCCCGCCGGTCGGCAGCGCCGGAACGTATACGTCCGCCGAAGGCAGCCGGGCGGGCGGCGCGAACAGTTCCCCCTGGGCGAGTTGCGCGCCCGCCGACACCGCGGCGGCGCACTGCAGTTCCGTCTCGACCCCTTCGACGGACAGCAGCGCGCCCAACTGCTCGCACAGGGTCCGCATGGCGCGTACCGCGGCGGGCCGCGACAGCAGGGAAACGTCGAGCTTCATCAACTCGGGTGCGAGGTCTGTCAGCAGCCGCAGCGGGACGTCGCCGTCGCCGATCCCGTCCGCGCAGATCCGGAACCCCTCGCCGCGCAGCACGGACACCGCCTCCAGCAGGGCGTGCTGCGGTACATGGGTGTACGGCGGGCCGATGTCGACGGTGACCTCCCAGGGCAGCCGACCGGCCTCTCGCACCTCGTTCCGCAGTGCCGTGAGCCTCCCCAGGTCGGCCAGGGTCCCGGCGAACACGTTGACGTGCAGGGGCAGCAGCGTCTCCTTGCGGGCGGCGGACCGGATCGCCAACGCGGCGAGCCGGCCGTCGAGTCCGGGATCGCGCCGGGCCTGCGCCAGGATGTCGCCGGACTCCGGACGGGCGAGTATCTCCAGCGCCGCCACCCCTCCGGTCGTCAGATTGACGACCGGCTGGAAGGCGAATCGGACAGTATCCGTCCAGGAGGGCACACCTGCATGGTGCCGCCGCCGACGGACTCCGGTGCGCGATTCATACGGTGTTCACGCAGGTTTTTGAGGTCGTCGCAACAGATGCGGACAAGCGTCCGGGCGCGCCGCGTACGGCGCCGGCCCCGAGGGGCGCGAGCGCGGATCCGCTGGGGGAAGGGCGACGCGGTGGCGGGGGCGCGCGGGGCTGGTCCCGGCAGGGGCGGACTGTGGCTCCGCCCGCTGGATCCCGGGCCTGGCATCCGGCTCCGCCGGACCCGTCCCCGGCGCGGAGCACCGTGGCCCCCACCACGCCACGGGACTACCGCACCGCCACCACCGAAGAGCCATGTCCGAACAGTCCCTGGTTCGCGGTGATCCCCACCCGGGCCCCTGCGACCTGGCGGTCACCCGCGCGCCCCCGCAACTGCCACGTCAGCTCGCACACCTGGGCGATGGCCTGCGCGGGAACGGCCTCCCCGAAGGAAGCGAGCCCGCCGCTGACGTTCACCGGTATGCGGCCGCCGAGGGCCGTGCCACCCTCCCGCAACAGCTTCGCCGCCTCGCCCTCGCCGCAGAGCCCGAGGTCCTCGTACCACTGCAGCTCGAGGGCGGTCGACAGGTCGTACACCTCGGCGAACGAGAGGTCCTCGGGCCCGACAGCCGCCTCCTCGTACGCCGCCCGGGCGATCGACTCCCGGAAGGTTCCGGCCGTGGGCTCCACCGCCACCGCGGAGTCGGTGGCGATGTCCGGCAGATCCAGGACGGTGTTGGGATAGCGCGGCGTCACGGTCGACACCGCGCGGATCCGCACCGGCTCCGGCACCCCGTGCCGACGTGCGAACTCCATGCCGGCCAGCACCACGGCCGCGCCTCCGTCGGAGGTCGCGCAGATGTCGAGCAGCCGCAGCGGATCGGCGACCACGGCCGACCCGGCGACCTCCTCGACCGTGACCCGCTTGCGGTAGCGGGCGTTCGGGTTGAGCGCGCCCATGGCCGCGTTCTTCACCTTGACCTGGGCGAAATCCTCCGGAGTGTCGCCGTGGAGGGCCATCCGGCGTCGCGCGTACAGCCCGAAGTACGTCGGATTCGTCGCCCCGAGCGCACGGAAGCGGAGCCAGTCCGGATCGTCCGGCCGGTCCCCGCCGGCAGGGCGGAAGAAGCCCTTGGGCGCCGCGTCCGCGCCCACCACGAGGACGACGTCCGAGAGACCCGCGAGGATCTGCGCGCGTGCCGTGGCGAGGGCCTGGGCGCCGGACGCGCATGCCGCGTAGACGCTCGCCACCCGCGCCCCCTGCCACCCCAGCGCCTTTGCGAACGTCGCCCCCGCCACGTACCCCGGATAGCCTCCGCGCACGGTGTCCGCGCCCACGATCGAGCCGACGTCCCGCCAGTCGATCCCCGCGTCGGCCAGCGCCGCGCGCGCGGCCACGACCCCGTACTCGACGAAACCCCGCCCCCACTTGCCCCAGGGGTGCATCCCCACGCCGAGCACCGCCACATCACCGGTCATCCCGTCACCCCCGTCCGTCGCGCGCCCCTCATGCCGTCACTCGTGTCGGCCGCCAGTGCCATGTCGTCCAGACCGTCTCCGCGTCCTCGTGCAGCACACCGGGGACGACCTCCACCTCCATGCCCACCGCCAGATCGGCGACGGTGACCCCGGGAACCGCCTGGCCGAGAACCACGAGGCGCTCGGATTTCAGCTCCACAGCGATCAACGCGTAGGGCTTCCACGAGAGTTCCGGATCGCTTACATACGGTGACGGAGGCCGGTACCGGCTGTCCGTGTACGACCAGACGCGGCCACGGGGCGACAGCGTCGTCTCGGCCAGCTCGCCGCCCGCGCACCCCGGATTGCGGCAGAAGGCGTCCTCGCGGGGGAAGAAGACCGAGGCGCAGGCCGAGCAACGAGTGCCGAGCAGACGGAAGTCGTCGCCTTCCCCGGTGAACCACCCCGCGACGACAGGTGTGCGTGAGCGCGACAAGATCCCTCCATGCGCGAGCGCCGGATCTGACGGAACGTCAGAAGTGTGCCACGGGCAACGGGAATTGGGCAGGGCACCGGGTGAACCACCGACACCGCTCCGGCGTCGGAGTGTCCGCGGGGCCGGCCGGGACCCACGGGGGTGGTCCCGGCCGGCCCGTCCGCGCAACCCGGGAGACGTCCGCCCGGTGATCGGCTACAGTCCGCGGCGTGTCCGCAACCCCGCACCCGCCCGCCGACTTCGCCGCCGACTCGCACTGTTCGAGTTGTGGCGCCCCCTACGGAGAGGGCGTCTCCGGCTGGCCCCGCACCTGCGCCGCCTGTGGCACGGTGGCCTACCGCAATCCGCTGCCGGTCGCGGTGGCCCTGCAGCCCGTCTACGACGACCGGGGCGCCTCCCTGGTCGTCATCACCCGGACCATCTCCCCGGCGCGCGGAGGCGTGGCCCTGCCGGGCGGATTCATCGACCACCGGGAGGACTGGCGGCACGCCGTCGTGCGCGAACTCAGGGAGGAGACCGGCATCGACGTGGCGAGCAGGGACGTGCGGCTCGTCGACGCGGCGAGCTCTCCCGCGGGCCATCTGCTGCTCTTCGGGCTCCTCCCCGAACGTCCCGCCTCCGAACTGCCGCCGTCCGTGGCCACGGACGAGACGGAAGGCTGGCATCTGCTGCGCCGGCCGGCCGAACTCGCCTTCCCGCTGCACACCCTGGCGGCCCGGGCCTGGTTCGAGGGCCGGTTCGTCTGACGGTCAGCCGACCCCGAGGCCCCGCACCCGAACAGGACGCGACGGCTCCTCGAAGCGTCCCTCGCCGCCGACATGTCGCACCACGACCTCGTCGCCGTCCCAGCGGGTCACGTAACGCTCGGTCTCCGGTTCCTCCCACCCGTCACCCGCGTCCGGCACGACGAGCCCGCCGCCACCGCGTCCACGCGCGGGAGCCCACACCTCCAGCTCCGGACCACCGTCGGCACCTTTTACGGGTATGACCGCACCGGCCCGCGCGAGCACCGGGATCCGCGACAACGGGGCGTCGACCAGAACCTGTGCCGGCCCCTCGTACGCCTTCTCGGTGACCGTGTCGTACCAGCGCCCGCCCGGCAGTTGCACCGTCCTCCGGTCCCTCCCGTGGTCCAGTACGGGCGCCACGAGGAGGCTCTCGCCGAGAAGGAAGGCGTCCTCGCAGTCGCGCAGCGCCCGGTCCTCCGGCGCACCCCACCACAGCGGCCGGGCGTACGGGGCGCCCGTGCGGCGTGCCAGGTGCGCCAACGTCATGAAGTACGGGAGCAGCCGCCGCCGTTCCACGAGCGCCGCGCGCGCGTGTTCCAGAACCTCGTCACCGAACTCCCAGGGCTCCCTGCGTCCGGCCCGCAGGCTCGCGTGGGTGCGGAACAACGGGAGGTACGCCCCGAGCTGGAACCAGCGCAGATAGAGCTCGGGCGACGGGCTGCCGTCGAAGCCGCCCACGTCGGGTCCCGAGTAGGGCACCCCGCACAGCCCCAACCCCAACACCAGGGACAACGACGCCCGCAACCCCGGCCAGCCCGTGGCCACGTCCCCGGACCAGGTCCCCCCGTAGCGCTGCAGTCCGGCCCATCCGGAGCGGGAGAAGAGGAACGGCCGCTCCTGGGGCGCGAGCGCGCGCAACCCCTCGTAGGCGGCCCGGGCCATGCCCAGCGCGTACACGTTGTGCGCCTCGCGATGATCGCCGCCCCGGCCCTCCAGGGAGTGCCGGGCCGAGCGCGGCAGCGTCGACTCCCCGAAGGCGGTGAACGACGTCGGCTCGTTCATGTCGTGCCAGAACCCCGCGAATCCCTGCGCGAGCCGCTCCCTGTAGAGGCCGCCCCACCACGCGCGCGCCCGTGCGTGCGTGAAGTCCGGGTAGACGGACTCCCCGGGCCACACGACTCCCCGTACGAGCTGCCCCGAGGTGTCCCGCACGAAGGCGTCTTCCGCGAGGCCGCTGTCGTACACGGCGTTGCCCGGCTCGGCCTTGACCGCGGGATCGACGATCGACACGAGCCGGATCCCGTCCCGGCGCAACTCCTCGGCGAGCACGGGAAGCTCGGGGAAGTTCTCCTGATCGACCGTGAACACCTGATGGGCGTCGTAGTGGTCGATGTCCAGGTGCACGGCGTCGAGGGGCAGGGCGTGTTCCTGATAGCCCGCCACGATCCGCCGCACCTCCTGTTCGCTTCCGAAGCCCCACCGCGCGTGCTGGTGCCCCAGTGCCCAGGCGGGCGGCAGGGCGGCCGCACCGGTCAGCGAGGCCCAGGCGTGCAGCACGCGCGCGGGAGTCCCCACCATCACCCAGCAGCGCAGCGGGCCGCCGTCCATGCGCAGCTCGCACGATCCGGAGCGGTCGTGCGCGGAGCCCGCGCCCTCCTCGCCCTCGCGCAACCTCACGGTGCCGTCCCACGTCGTGTCGTGGAACACCAGGTGTGTGCCCGCGTCGGCGACCACCATCTGCACAGGCATCGTGAGATACAGCGGATCGTCGCCGGGCCCGAAGGGCTGTCCGGGGTCCGCGTTCCACAGTCGGTACGTCCCGTCGCGCAGTCGCACCCCCGACGCCCGCCCGCCCAGACCGAAGAAACGTGCGTCGGCCGCGACTTCGGAACGCTGCATCCAGCGGGCCGCGCCACCGGCGACGGGCTCCCACCAGCGGGGCGGCAGATCACGGCGCAGGGTCACTCCGCCGGGTGTGAGCACCTGGACCGCGCCGTGCCGCGAGACCACGACCGTCGCCCGTTCCGCCACGACCCGCCAGCCGCCGTCCTTGTCCGGTTCTAGGACGGCCCGCGGGTCCGGCTCCGGGCACCGGCCCGCGAGGGCGTACGAGGGCTCCGGGGCGACCGCGTCCCAGCCCCAGAACACCGCTCCGCTCACCGCGACCGTGATCCGCAGTTCCGACCGGGTGAACCGGACGACTCCGCCGCCCGGGCTCGGTTCCACACCGAGCACCGGTCCGGGAACCCGTGCCCGTTCGGCCCCGCGCTGGGGCAAGGCGCTGGCGTCGGCGCGCCTCCTGCGCCACGCGGCACGCACCGTCAGCAACCCTTGAGTGCCACCCCCCGAGCCGATCGCTTTCACCGAACGCACCAGGTCACGACCGTTCATGCTGCTCACCCTGCCACTACCCGCGCCCGATGAGTGCGTCGTTCAACTGCCGTTCACCTGTAGCGACGCCACATCTTCATGTCGCCGACTATGTGTGGCGTGCCCTGGTGCAGAAGTCGATCACATGGCATCGTCCGTGTCAGCCGCGTGACGCGCACACCCCCGCTCGTGCGCGACCGACGCACACGACGCGCACAGCCCGGGAGCCGCTCCATGTCCACTCCGAACCCCTCACCGCTCTGGCAGCCCACCGACGAGGTGATCGCCCAGGCGCAGATCACGAAGTTCCAGGCCTGGGCGGCCGAACGGCACGGAGCACCGTCCGACGGTGGCTATCCGGCGCTGCACCGCTGGTCGGTCGACGAGCTGGAGACCTTCTGGAAAGCCGTCACCGAGTGGTTCGACGTGCGGTTCTCGACGCCCTACGCGCGCGTGCTGGGCGACCGCTCGATGCCGGGCGCCTCGTGGTTCCCCGGAGGGTCCCTCAACTACGCGGAGCACGCCCTGCGCGCAGCGGGGACCCGGGCGGACGAACCGGCCCTGCTGTATGTCGACGAGACCCACGAGTCCGTCCCCGTGACGTGGTCCGACCTGCGCCGCCAGGTCGGCTCCCTCGCCGCCGAACTGCGCGTCCTCGGCGTACGCCCAGGCGACCGCGTCAGCGGCTACCTCCCGAACATCCCCCAGGCCGTGATCGCCCTGCTCGCGACAGCCGCCGTGGGCGGCGTCTGGACCTCCTGCGCCCCCGACTTCGGGGCCCGCAGCGTCCTCGACCGCTTCCAGCAGGTCGAGCCCGTGGTCCTGTTCGCCGTCGACGGCTACCGCTACGGCGGCAAGGAGCACGACCGGCGCGACGAGGTCGCCGAACTGCGCCGTGAACTGCCCACCCTGCGCGCCGTCGTGCACATCCCGCTGCTGGGCACCGAGACGCCCGAAGGCGCCCTGGAGTGGCCGGCCCTCACCTCCTCCGACGTGGAGCCGGTCTTCGAACAGGTCCCCTTCGACCACCCTCTGTGGGTGCTCTACTCCTCCGGCACGACCGGCCTTCCCAAGGCCATCGTCCAGTCCCAGGGCGGCATCCTCGTCGAGCACCTCAAGCAGCTCGGCCTGCACTGCGACCTGGGACCCGAGGACCGCTTCTTCTGGTACACCTCGACCGGCTGGATGATGTGGAACTTCCTCGTCTCCGGCCTGCTCACGGGCACCACGATCGTCCTGTACGACGGCAGCCCCGGGTATCCGGACACCGGCGCCCAGTGGGGCATCGCCGAACGTACGGGAGCCACCCTCTTCGGGACGTCCGCCGCGTACGTGATGGCCTGCCGCAAGGCGGGTGTCCACCCCTCACGGGACTTCGACCTCTCGCGCGTGCGGTGCGTCGCCACCACCGGCTCGCCCCTGCCGCCGGACGGATTCCGCTGGCTGCACGACGAGGTCCGCGACGACCTGTGGATCGCCTCCGTCAGCGGCGGCACCGACGTGTGCTCCTGTTTCGCGGGAGCGGTACCGACGCTCCCGGTATACATCGGAGAACTCCAGGCCGCCGGCCTCGGCACCGACCTCCAGTCCTGGGACGCCGGCGGGAAGCCCCTCACCGACGAGGTCGGCGAGCTGGTCGTCACCAACCCGATGCCGTCGATGCCCGTCCGCTTCTGGAACGACCCCGACGGCAGCCGCTACCACGACAGCTACTTCGACACCTACCCCGGAGTGTGGCGACACGGCGACTGGATCACCGTCACCTCACGAGGCTCGGTCGTCATCCACGGCCGCTCCGACTCGACGCTCAACCGGCAGGGCGTGCGCATGGGCTCGGCCGACATCTACGAAGCCGTCGAGCGGCTCCCCGAGATCAAGGAGTCGCTCGTCATCGGCGTCGAACAGCCCGACGGCGGCTACTGGATGCCCCTGTTCGTCCACCTCGCCCCCGGAGCCGTCCTGGACGAGGATCTCCTGAACCGCATCAAACGGACCATCCGTGAACAGCTGTCCCCTCGCCACGTCCCCGACGAGGTCATCGAGGTCCAGGGCGTGCCCCACACCCTCACCGGCAAGCGCCTCGAGGTACCCGTCAAACGCCTCCTCCAAGGCGCTCCCCTGGAGAAGGCCGTCAACATCGGATCCGTGGACGACATCGAACTCCTGCGCTTCTACGAGCACCTGGCCCGCGAGCGCGGCTGATCAGCCTCCGTAGGTCGCCTCGGACTCGCCGAGCACGGCGGCGAAGTCCGAGGCCAGGCGTACGGCGTCCGGGGGAGTGAGCTCCGCGGCCGAGATGCGTACCCCCGGGGCGGCCGAGGTACGGAAGCGCGCGCCGGCCGCGACCCACCATCCATGCGAACGCAGCCCGTTCACCACGGCCGACTCGTCCCGCACCGGTACCCAGACGTTCATCCCGCTCACCCCGTGGGCCTCCATGCCGTGTCCGGCCAGCTCACGGACGAGCGTGTTCCTGCGCAGCGCGTATGTCTCCTGGGCGCGCGCCAGCAACGCGCGCGTGTCCGCGTCCGTCATCAGCCCGTGCACCGTCTCCTGCAGCAGGTGACTGACCCAGCCCGACGTCAGCAGCAGCCGACCGTCGTGCCGGGCCAGCGTCGTCGGATCGCACGCCGCGGCCGCCCATCGCAGATCGGTGCCCAGGAACTTGCTCACCGTCCGCACATGAACCCAACGGGCCAGACCCCCCGTGGTCAGGGTGTGCAACGGCGCGTCAGCCACGGACGACGCGTGATCGTTCTCCACGACCAGCACGTCGGGCTCCTTCCGGAATTCCTCCACGAGCGCGTCCCTCCGCGCCTCCGAGAAGCTGCCGCCGTAGGGGTTCTGGGCCCGCGGACTGCACACCACCGCGCGTACGCCCGCACGCAGGGCCACGCGCAGGGCCTCCGGGCGGATGCCCCGGTCGTCCACCGCTACCGGGACGGTGCGCAGGCCCAGTGCCGTGACCAGGTCCAGCAGATGGTGATAGCCGGGGTCCTCCATCGCGACCGCGTCTCCGGGGCGAAGCTCCACCGACAGTAGTCGGCCGATCAGATCCAGCGCGCCGTGGGCGAACGTCAGGTGCTCCGTAGGCACGCCGTCGGGCGCCAGCCAATCGCGCGCCACCTTCTCCAGCCGTGCCAGACGCGGTGTACCGCGATGCGAGCGGGCGCCGGGCGAGAGCAGCGACGGCGGCACCAGATGGGGAAGCAGTTCGGGGTCGGGATGCCCGCCCGCCAGGTCGCGCAACCCGGCGGGCACGCGCGGCGGGCGCCGTGAGGCCACCGCGGGCGCCGCGGAGACCACGGTCCCGCCACGCCCGCGCGTCACCACGATCGCGCGCCCCCGTAGTTCCTTGTACGCCGTGGCGACGGTCCCCGGGCTCACGCCGAGCCGCTCGGCGAGGCCACGTACCGGAGGCAGTGCCGTGCCCGGCTCCAGAGCGCCTTCGGCCACACCCCGTTCGACGGACGCCGTAATTTCCTTGGCCGTCGTCCCTGTGATCGCATATTGTGTTGCCACGTTACTCATTATGTATCAATACATAATCGGGGTCAAGGGGGAACAGTGGGTCCGATGCGCCGCGCGGCCGCATGGTCGACACGTATTCCAGGAGGCCGCGACGGCCGCAGAATGCTCTGGATCGCCCTCGTCGACCGCATAGGCAGCGGCCTCTGGGCATCCGTCTCCGTCCTGTACTTCACCTACGTCACCGGGCTCTCGGTCGCACAGATCGGCACCCTCGTGGCCGCGGCCGGAGCCGTGGGCATCGCGGGCGCGCCCCTCGGCGGCCGCATCGCCGACTGTCTGCCGCTCACCCACGTCCTGATCGCGCTCCAACTGCTGCGCGCCCTCGCCTCCTGCGCGCTGCTGACCACGGACAACTACGCCCTCCTCCTGACGTTCTCGGCCGCGGGCAGCTTCGGCGACCGCGCCGCGAACGTCCTCACCAAGCTCTACGCCACCCGCGTCGCGGGACCCGACCGCGTCCGCTACCAAGCGGTCAACCGAACGGTCGCCAACGCCGGCTGGGCCCTGGGCGGCCTCGTCTCGGCGGCCGCTCTCACCATCGGCAGCACCGCCGTGTACCCCTGGCTGCTCGCGGGCGACGCCCTCTCGTTCGCGGCGGTCGCGCTCGCGACCGCCCGCTGCGGTGAACCGCCCTCGGCCTCCCGCACGATCACCACCTCGAAGGACTCCGCCCTCCCCGTCCGAGCGGTCAGCCCCTGGCGCGACCGCACCTACCTCGCCTACGTCGCCACGGAAACCGTCCTCTTCCTCGACGACGCGGTGTTCAAGATCGGGCTGCCGCTGTGGATCGCCCATTCCGACCACGCGCCCCACGGCCTCGCACCTCTGCTGATGGTCCTCAACAACGTGATGGTCGTGACCCTCCAGGTCCCCCTGGCCCGGTTCGGCGCCACGACGGCCGAAGCCCGGGCGCTGCTCATCCCGCTCTCCGCCGCCTTCGCCCTCGGTGGAGTCGCCATGGCGCTCTCCGCGACAGGCGGAGCCGTGACCGCGACCCTGTTCCTGACGGCGGCGGCCACAGCCTTCACCGTGGCCGAGATGCTGCACGCCACCGTGTCCTGGGAACTCTCCGCGGCGCTCGCCCCCGGCACGGCGCAGGGCGCCTACCTCGGCGTCCACGGACTGGCCGCCGCCGTACAGCGCAGCCTCGGACCACTCGCCGTCACCGCGGCCATCGCCGTCGGCCCCCTCGGTTGGACCGCCTTCGGCGCGATCGTGTCTGTGACCTGTGCGTTTCAGCATCGCATCGTGCGCGACCGACTCTCCGGCCCCACATTGTCAGTGCCGACGGTTACGGTGAGTGAGCATTGATTGACTGCGCACAGGGGGAAAAATGGCGCACACCCGGCACGACTCCATGCGACGCGTCCTGCGCCGCGAAATCGCCGGCACCATCGGCCTGCTGACCGACGAACAGGACTTCCGGGCGATGCGGCGCTACCGCACCTTCGCCTTCGACGACCACACGACCTATCTCCAGCAGGTCGAAGCCCTGCTCAGGACACTCGCCGCCCAGGGCAGGCACACCACCGTGGCACTCTTCGACCCCGAGGAGTACGCCCAATACTGCTCCGAGACCGGCCTGGAACCCGACACTCCGGCCAGCCGCACCCGCTTCACCGCGGAACTGGCGGCGACCGGGCCCACCGTCCCCTACGACGGACAACCCCTCGACCAACTGGTCCCCGACCTCGTCGACGAGGCGGTCCGCCGGGCCACCTGGGAGTACGCGACCACGCTCCTGGCACGCATCGGAGCCTGCGCGACCTGTGGAGAGGACATCGGACGCGCGGCCTTCGTCCACGCGGCCCACCTGCTCACCCGGGTCATCGACACCGCGGGCACCGGAGATCTCCAACTCGTGTGCAGTGTCTCCACGGTGCCCGAGACACTCGTCGCCGTACTCCGAGCGGAGGAACAGGCGGAGGGGGCCAGGCGCCTCGACGAATCCGACGCCCTCGAATTCACCACGGTGCTGGCCCTCGGCATCGCCACCCGGAGCGCCGGGGGAGTCGTCATGCGCACCACAGCGCCCGAGACCACCGACCGCGTCTACGGATGGCGACTGCGCGGAGACGACCTGGAGCCCCTCACCGCCGCGGAGGTCTTCGACGCCTACTGCACCGATGTCGAATCCGGCGACCTCGTCTCCCCGGAATCGGGCGTCGACTACTGCGTACCCCCCGACCTCGGAGACAGGGGACAGGGCATCGGCCACACGCACTGAAACGCGAGAGCGGCGCCCCGTTGATAGCTGGGGCGCCACTCCGTAACACCGACCGTTGCTGGCCGAGGTGCTCTCCGGCTACTCGCCGGACAGCACCGCCTGCGCCGCGACGCGTGCCTCTTCCGCCGTGTCCGTGGCACGCGCGGCCGAAGCGGCGCGCTCGCACTGGGCCAGCGTGTACTTGGCCAACGTGGCCCGCACGTAGGGAATCGACGCGGCACCCATCGAAAGGGAAGTGACGCCCAGTCCGGTCAGCACACACGCGAGGAGGGGGTCCGAGGCGGCCTCACCGCAGACACCACAGCTCTTGCCCTCGGCCTTGGCCGCCTCGGCGGACAGCGCGACGAGGTCGAGCAGTGCCGGCTGCCACGGATCCTGAAGGCGGGACACCGCGCCCACCTGCCGGTCCGCGGCGAACGTGTACTGCGCGAGGTCGTTGGTTCCCAAGGACAGGAACTCGACCTCCTGCAGGATCGACCGAGCGCGCAGCGCGGCCGACGGGATCTCCACCATCGCACCGAACTTCGCCCGCAGCCCGGCCGCACGGCACGCGTCCGCGAACGCCTTGGCGTCCGTACGGTCCGCGACCATCGGAGCCATCACCTCGAGATAGACCGGAAGCCCGTCCGAAGCCTTCGCGAGCGCGCTGAGCTGGGTACGCAGCACATCGGGGTGATCGAGCAGCGAACGCAGACCCCGCACACCGAGCGCGGGGTTCGGCTCGTCGGCCGGAGTCAGGAAGTCCAGCGGCTTGTCCGCGCCCGCGTCGAGCACCCGCACGACGACGCGGCCCTCGGGGAAGGCCTCGAGCACCTGGCGGTACGCCTCGACCTGCTTCTCCTCGGACGGCGCGTTCTTGCTGTCGTCGAGGAAGAGGAACTCGGTACGGAAGAGGCCGACGCCCTCGGCCCCGGCCTCCAGGGCCGCCGGCACATCCGCCGGACCGCCGACGTTGGCCAGCAACGGCACCTTGTGCCCGTCGGAGGTGGCACCGGGACCCGTTGACGCGGACAGAGCCGCTCGGCGCTTAGCCGCCGCGGATTCCAGCTCCGCCTTCTTCTCGGCGCTCGGCTCCACGAAGACCTGGCCCGTGCTGCCGTCGACGGCGATCACGGTGCCTTCGGCGAGTTCGCCGGCGCCGGGCAGCGCCACGATCGCCGGAACACCGAGCGCGCGCGCCAGGATCGCGCTGTGGCTCGTCGGCCCGCCCTCCTCGGTGACGAAGCCGAGGACCAGGGTCGGGTCCAGCAGCGCGGTGTCCGCCGGCGCGAGGTCACGTGCGATCAGGACGTACGGTTCGTCGCTGTCCGGCACGCCGGGCATGGGCACCCCGAGCAGCCGCGCGACGATGCGATTCCGGACGTCGTCGAGGTCCGCCACGCGTCCGGCGAGGTATTCACCGGCACCGGCGAGCAGCGCCCGGTATGAGGCGAACGCGTCGTACACCGCCCGCTCGGCCGAACTCCCGACGGCGATCCGTCGCTCCACGTCGGCCATCAGCTCGGGGTCCTGGGCCATCAGGGCCTGGGCCTCGAGCACGGCCTGGGCTTCGCCCCCCGCCAGATTGCCGCGCGCAATCAGGTCGGCCGCCACAGCCTCCACGGCCTTGCGGGCACGCCCCTGTTCGCGCGCCGCGTCCTCCGCTGGGATCTGCTTGGCCGGCGGTTCGAGAACCGCCGTTCCCATGTGCCGAACCTCGCCGATCGCCACACCGTGGCTCACGCCGACGCCTCGCAGCGTTGTCTCCATCTCACCCGTCTCCGAATAGTGCGGCTGGTCCGCCGCCGTGATGGTTGTCGAACCCGCCGTCTACGACAGCGTTGATGTCACTGCCAGCCGAAGAGTTCGTCGCCGGCCTTCACGTCGCCGTCCTCGCGGACGCCGGAGAGGGAGTCGGCCGTGGCTTCGAGGGCCACGATGGGGCATACGGGGGACTTGCCGGCCGCCTCGACGGCGGCGGGGTTCCAACGCACGACACTCTGGCCGCGCGTCACGGTGTCCCCCTTGTTGACGAGCAGCTCGAAGCCCTCGCCGTTGAGCTGCACGGTGTCGATGCCGAGGTGCGTGAGCACGCCGTGACCCTCGTGGTCGACGACGACGAACGCGTGCGGGTGGAGGGAGACGATCACTCCGTCCACGGGGGCGACAGCCTCCGAGGGCTCACGCACGGGGTCGATCGCGGTACCGGGGCCGACCATCGCTCCGGAGAACACGGGGTCCGGTACGGCGGCGAGTCCGATGGCGCGTCCTGCAAGAGGGGACGTCACGGTGGTCATGGGAAGCCTCCCAGGGGTGGAGATCCATATGGGCCGTCACTGCCTGTCTCGGACGGCACACTGTTGAGCAGGGTATGTCATACAAAGTGCCGGTTCCGTGTGAGAGGTACCGGTTGGCGGCCGTAGGGGCAGGGGGCAAACGATTTGCGCCTGCTCCCGACACCCGTGTACAGTCGTACTCCTGCTTGAGGCTGAGCGGCGTGACCAAGCGTCGTTGCCCGGCGGCACCCAACTTGTCAGATCCTATCTCGGGGTCTCGTTTCGCATATCCGCGGGACGGTGGTCAGTGAGATGGAAAAGCGCTGATAGAGTTTGGACTCGCCGGAAAGGGAAACGCGGAAGCGGGAACCTGGAAAGCGCCGAGGAAATCGGATACGGAAACGGTCTGGTAGAGTCGGAAACGCAAGAC
>NZ_JBIAQZ010000007.1:0-240103 GCF_042889485.1 Streptomyces sp. NPDC002580
ATAAACGGCAACGCTCGCGATCCCGGCATCCCGGCACGCCCGGGCCACGCGGACAGCGATTTCGCCACGGTTGGCGATGAGCACCTTGCGCACGATGGCTCCCTCCTTGGAACACGCCGAGTTTAGGGACAGCCAACACGACGTTTCGACCCGTCCCCAGTGGTGAGCTTGCCCACACGGAGCGTGATGCGAGGCTCACTCGATCCTCGAAATCCCTTGTTGCGCCAAGGCGCCAGGGAATCCCTCCTTGAACCCTAGCCCTCCGATGTGGCCAAGGTCTCTGTGACTCCGTGCTGCGGCCCACAACGATTCTTTGTCGAGTCCCTACGAATGGCCCAATGATTCTTTGCCCTCGGCAGAACCCTTGTCCCGGGGTTTACCCGTTAGTAGCGTTCGGGATGACTCGGACGTACTTGGGGTAACAGCACGCGGAAGTGGGTGGGGCCGGTGGTGCGCAGACCGGTGGCATGGGTGGCGGCGATCGTGCTCTTCGCGGAAGCGCTGGGGATCGGACTCCTCAACTGGTTCATGGGGGTGATCGTCGACCGCCAGGACATGTCCCTGGCGGGGCTCGACTCCGACCTGATGTCGATGTCGTCCAAGGTCGGCGGGCTGGTCTTCGGCCTCTACTTCGCCGCGTGCGCGGTGGCCGCCCTGCTGGTCGCGCTCCGTGCGCGCGCTCCCGGTCTCCTCGGGCGTGTCCTGCTGATCAGCGCCGCCGTGGTGCACGCCCTGCTCGGCGCCTTCACGGTGGGCCTGGTCGGCTGGGGCGCCTTCGTCTTCATGATGGTGGTGCTCGGCCTGATCGTTTTCACACTCCTGGCGTACGACCGCCGGGAGGCCGGCCCCGTCGACGCCGCGCCGCAGGACACGGGCAGCGGTGACGGCGAGGGGGAGGGCGTCGACACGGCGGCCGACGGGGCGAGGGACGCCGAGGCGCCGCAGTCCTCCGGCGAGGGGAAGAGCGTCGACCTGCAGAAGGGCGCCGACGCGAAGAACGCCGATACGGGCGAGGCCGCCGTCACTTCGGCGCCCGCGAGCTCGGCGCCCGCGAGTCCGGTGTCCGCGATCTAGGCGTCCTGAAGGTGATGCCGGTCGGCCGGTTCTCACGGCCGCCCGGCATCACGCGTTCCGGTGTTCACGTCCGGGCCCCGAGGCGGGCGGCGTCACCCGGGAGTCCGGGTGACGCCCCAGATCGCCCCCGGCGCAGCTCACTTCTCCCGGGGCGTCCACAACTCGGTGATGGACACGCCCAGTTCGGCCATCAGCCTGCGGACCGTCGGCAACGAGATGCCGATGACGTTCCCGTGGTCGCCGTCGATGCCCTCGATGAAGGGGGCCGAGCGGCCGTCGAGGGTGAACGCGCCCGCCACGTGGAGGGGTTCGCCCGAGGCGACGTACGCGGCGATCTCCGCGTCGGTCGGCTTCCCGAAGCGGACCACGGTGGAGGCGGTGGCCGACTCCCACCGCTTCTGCGCGGTGTCCCAGACGCAGTGCCCCGTCTGGAGCGTGCCGGCCCGGCCGCGCATCGCCTTCCAGCGCGCGGTCGCCTCCTCGGCGTCCGCGGGCTTTCCGAGAGCCTCGCCGTCCAGGTCCAGCACCGAGTCGCAGCCGATCACCAGCGCGCCCTGGACCTCGGGCCGCGCCGCGACGACGGAGGCCTTCGCCTCGGCCAGCGCGAGGGCGAGTTCGGCGGGGGTGGGCGCGGTGACGGCGTCCTCGTCGACCCCGCTCACGATCACTTCGGGGGCGAGTCCGGCCTGCCTCAGCAGGTTGAGCCGGGCGGGGGACTGCGAGGCGAGCACGAGACGGCGGCGCGGCTGATCGGTCATGCGATCAGGGTATCGGCGCCGATCGGACCTCGCCTCGGCCGCCGTTCCCCCGGTGGGCCGCCGGACCGGGCCGGCCCGGTCAGCGGACGCCCAGCAGGATCATCGCGACCACCATGGCCAGCGCCAGGAGAACGCCCAGGCGCCGCAGCATGTCCTGCATGTCGCGGAGTTCCTTGGGGGGTTCGTTCTCGGGGTCGGACCAGAGCATGCTTCCGATCGTGCGGCGGAGGGAGGGCCGGGCACCTGAGTACGCGTACTCAACTTGGGGGCGTTCTGTGAAAACGGGTGTCCGGGGTCGGTGAATGCGCGCGGTCGCGACGAAGGCCGGTTTCCCCGAATTCGGGGAAACCGGCCTTCGTGTCCTGCCTCTGGTCAGTGGGTTCGGCGCCGGTGGTGGGGGCCGAACCCCGGCTCCGCTAGCCGGGCCAGTAGCTGCGCCCCCACGCCGTCGGGCCCGGCCGCGGGAGGCGGTGGGCGGCGACGCGGGCGGGGTCGGACCAGGAGTCGCGCGGCCCGGACGCGCCGGACGGGTCGGATGCCGTCGTCGCGGCGCGTGCGCGGACCACCGCCAGTGCGGCGGCCAGCTCCTCCGGGGTCGGATTGCCCCGTACGACCTTGATCGTCATGTCTGCTCCCAGGATCCTGGTCGGCGGGGACTAGAGCGGGATGTTGCCGTGCTTCTTCGGCGGGAGGGAGGCCCGCTTCGTCCGCAGCTG
Source organism: Streptomyces sp. NPDC002580 (assembly GCF_042889485.1). NCBI lineage: Bacteria > Bacillati > Actinomycetota > Actinomycetes > Kitasatosporales > Streptomycetaceae > Streptomyces > Streptomyces sp. NPDC002580. The sequence continues at coordinate 2,549 of NZ_JBIAQZ010000007.1, forward strand.
GCGCAGGCCGCGGACGACGTGGGAGCGGGTCTCCGACGGCATGATCACGCCGTCGATGTAGCCGCGCTCGGCCGCCGTGTACGGGTTCAGCAGCGCGTCCTCGTACTCCTGGATCAGCCGGGCCCGGGTGGCGTCCTGGTCCTCGGCGGCCGCGATGGTGCGGCGGTGCAGGATGTTCACCGCGCCCTGCGCGCCCATCACGGCGATCTGCGCGGTGGGCCAGGCGAGGTTGAGGTCGGCGCCCAGGTGCTTGGAACCCATGACGTCGTACGCGCCGCCGAAGGCCTTGCGCGTGATGACCGTGATGAGCGGGACGGTCGCCTCGGCGTACGCGTAGATCAGCTTGGCGCCGCGGCGGATGATGCCCGTGTGCTCCTGGCCGACGCCCGGGAGGAAGCCGGGCACGTCCACGAAGGTGAGGACGGGCACGTTGAACGCGTCGCACGTCCGCACGAAGCGCGCCGCCTTCTCGCTCGCGTCGATGTCCAGGCAACCGGCGAACTGCATCGGCTGGTTGGCGACGATGCCCACCGGGTGGCCCTCCACCCGGCCGAAGCCGGTGAGGATGTTCGGCGCGAACAGCGCCTGCGTCTCGAAGAACTCCGCGTCGTCCAGGACGTGTTCGATGACCGTGTGCATGTCGTACGGCTGGTTCGCGCTGTCCGGCACGATCGTGTCCAGCTCGCGGTCCTCGTCCGTGAGGGCGAGGTCGGCCTCCTCCGGGAACACCGGCGGCTCGCTGAGGTTGTTGGACGGCAGGTACGACAGCAACTGCTTGACGTACTCGATGGCGTCCTTCTCGTCGCCCGCCATGTGATGGGCCACGCCCGACACGGCGTTGTGCGTGCGCGCGCCGCCCAGCTCCTCGAAGCCGACATCCTCGCCCGTCACCGTCTTGATGACGTCCGGACCCGTGATGAACATGTGCGAGGTCTGGTCGACCATGACCGTGAAGTCGGTGATGGCCGGCGAGTACACCGCACCGCCCGCGCACGGACCGACGACCAGGCTGATCTGGGGGATGACACCCGACGCGTGCGTGTTCCGGCGGAAGATCTCGCCGTACATGCCGAGCGCGCCGACGCCCTCCTGGATGCGCGCGCCGCCCGAGTCGTTGATGCCGATGACCGGGCAGCCGGTCTTCAGCGCGAAGTCCATCGCCTTCATGATCTTCTGCCCGAAGACCTCGCCGAGGGCACCGCCGAACACGGTGAAGTCCTGGGAGAACACGGCGATCGGGCGGCCGTCGACCGTTCCGTAACCGGTGACCACGCCGTCGCCGTACGGGCGGTTCTGCTCCAGCCCGAAGTCGGTCGACCGGTGCCGCGCGAACTCGTCGAACTCGACGAAGGAGCCTTCGTCCATCAGCAGCTCGATGCGCTCACGCGCCGTCAGTTTGCCCTTGGCGTGCTGCTTTTCGACGGCGCGCTCCGAGCCGGCGTGCGTCGCCTCTTGGATGCGGCGCTGCAAGTCCGCGAGCTTGCCCGCGGTGGTGTGGATGTCGGGGTGTTGCAGCTCTTCCGGCTCGGACATCGGGATGCGGCTCCCTGCCTGCTCTGGGGGACGTGAGGGTGAGTTGCTCAGAAAAGGGGGTTGGCTACTGATCCGTAGAGTAGTGGCGTGTCTACCGATCGGCAGTGCGGCGTTTACCACACCTAGGGTGGGTTGCATGACGCCGCGAGATGCATCAGACACGAACGACAATCGGTGGTCCGACCTGGACCGTCCGCCCCTGAACGGGCCCGTCCTGCGCAGGGCGCTGGTGCGTGACGGCGGCCTGTGGCGGGACGTGGAAGTGGTGGAGCGCACGGGGTCGACCAACTCGGACCTGGTCGGTCTCGTGACCAAGGGGGACGCGGACGAGGGCGCGGTCCTCGTCGCCGAGGAGCAGAACGCCGGGCGCGGCCGTCTCGACCGCCGCTGGACGGCACCTCCCCGCTCCGGCCTCTTCTTCTCCGTGGTGCTGAAACCCGCCGGCGTTCCCGTCGAGCGCTGGGGCTGGCTGCCGCTGCTCACCGGCGTCGCCGTCGCGACGGCGCTCTCCAGCGCCGCCGGGGTCGACACGGCACTCAAGTGGCCCAACGACCTGCTGGTCACCGTGGGTGGTGAGGAGCGCAAGGCGGGCGGCATCCTCGCCGAGCGGGCGGGAACCGACGCGGTCGTGGTCGGCATCGGCGTCAACGTCTCGCTGCGTGAGGACGAGCTGCCCGTGCCCGGCGCGGGATCGCTGGTCCTGGCGGGCGCGACGACCACGGACCGTGCCACCGTGCTGCGGGCCGTGCTGCGGTCCCTGGAGCAGTGGTACGAGCGCTGGCGCGCGGCGGGCGGCGATCCCGCGGTGTCCGGTCTCCAGGAGACGTACGCGGCCGGGTGCGCGACCCTCGGACGCGAGGTGCGGGCCGAACTGCCCGGCGGCCGGACGATCGTCGGGGAGGCCGTGGCCGTCGACGGGGACGGGCGGCTCGTCATCGCCACGAAGGACGGCGGGCGGGAGCCGGTAGGTGCCGGGGACGTGATCCACCTCCGGGCCGTGTGAGCCGCCGGGTCCCGGGAAGCCGTGACGGGGCGCGGCGGGTGGATCGCGGGGCGGGGGCGTGCGGCCGGGGCCGGTCCGCGCGCGGTGTGAGGTGACGGGGCCCAAGGTGGTGGGACGCGGTGTGACGCGTCGCGTCGGGGTCCGTGGCCCGTGCGACCGGTGCGACGGTGGGCGGCAGGACCTCGTCCACCCGGCTTCGGCGGTGTCCCGGGCGAGGCCCGGCCAGGGCCCGGACCGCGGCCCTGGCACGGGTCCCGGCATCGGGAGTGAGCCAGCGCACACCTGCCGTAGAGTTGAGCGCGGTCGATACCTGACCATGGCAGATCGGAAGGGCAGCAGGCGTGACCGTCGACGACACCGGCTCCGGCCCGGGTGCCCACCCCGCCCCTGACGCCGAGCCGGGCCGTACCGCCGGGCCGGTCACGGACGCGCAACCGCAGGGGGCCGGCGACAGCCGGCCGGTCGACGCGGGGACCGGCCCCGGTCCGCAAGGCCGTCCGGATCACCGTCAGGAAGACCGCCAGGACGCCGGAACCGGCATCCGCGGCGACGACCACTCCGACGTGGGGAGCGACATCCGCAGGGACCACCGGACCGGCGTCGGACCGGACGTCCGGCCCGACGCGCGGCACGAGGCGAACGGCCGGGTGGACCCCCAGGCCGATCCGGACGCCGAGGGGGACCCGCTCGCGCTGCGCCTCGAAGGGCTCATCCTCGGCGCCGAGCGGCGGTACACCCCGTTCCAGGCGGCCCGCAGCGCGGGCGTCTCCATGGAGCTGGCCTCCCGCTTCTGGCGGGCCATGGGCTTCGCGGACATCGGCCAGGCCAGGGCGCTGACCGAGGCGGACGTGCTCGCCCTGCGCCGCCTCGCCGGTCTCGTCGAGGCGGGCCTGCTGAGCGAGCCCATGGCCGTCCAGGTCGCCCGGTCCACCGGGCAGACCACCGCCCGTCTGGCCGAGTGGCAGATCGATTCCTTCCTGGAGGGGCTGACCGAGCCGCCGGAACCGGGGATGACGCGCACCGAGGTGACGTACCCCCTGATGGAACTGCTCCTGCCGGAGCTGGAGGAGTTCCTCGTCTACGTCTGGCGCCGCCAGCTCGCCGCCGCGACCGGCCGGGTCGTGCAGGCGGCGGACGACGAGGAGATGTTCGACCGCCGCCTCGCCGTCGGCTTCGCCGACCTGGTCGGCTTCACCCGGCTGACGCGCCGCATGGAGGAGGAGGAGCTCGGCGAGCTCGTCGAGGCCTTCGAGACCACCGCGGCGGACCTGGTGGCGGCCCACGGGGGCCGGCTCATCAAGACCCTGGGCGACGAGGTGCTCTACTCCGCGGACGACGCCGGTGTCGCCGCCGAGATCGCGCTCCGGCTCATCGAGACGATGGCGAACGACGAGACGATGCCGGAGCTGCGCGTCGGCATCGCCTTCGGCACGGTCACCACACGGATGGGCGACGTGTTCGGCACGACCGTGAACCTGGCGAGCCGGCTCACGTCGATAGCGCCGCGCGACGCGGTGCTCGTGGACGGTGCCTTCGCGGAGGAGCTGACGCGCACCGGTGACGCACCCGCCTCCGAGGCGGAGGCCGCCGAGGCCGCGGCCGCCGCGGAGAAGGAGGGCGAGGAGCCTCCCTCGTACCGCTTCGCGCTCCAGCCGATGTGGCAGCGGCCCGTCCGTGGGCTCGGCGTCATCGAACCGTGGCTGCTGGCCCGACGGAACGGCGACGCGTAACCGGTCCGGTCGGCCGGGAGACCCGGGTGACGCGGGAGACCTCTTCGCGCCCCGCCGCCCGGCCCGGTGCCTGACGCGTCCCGGCGTGGGTCATCCCTGCCGACCGGGCGACAGCAGCCCGTTCACACAGATTCCGACGATCGGTACGCACACGTTCGGCGGCTGGTGCGACGGGGCCGGCGCGTGGGTGCTCGGGGGCGGGGTCTGGCGCGGAGTCTGGCGCGGGGCCGCCGTGGTGGGTGCCGGCGTGGGTGTCGCAGCGGGCGGCGGGGACGTCGGCACGGCGGCCGTCGGAATGCCGGTGGTGTCCGGCGCGGGGGCGGCGGGGGCGCGGCCGTGGGCCGCCGGGATCGCGGCCGACGCCGACGGGTGCGACGTCGGGGGAAGGCTTCCGTCCGAGGTGGGTGCCGGGACCGCCCCGCCCATCGCGGCGCTCGCGGTGGGCGCCCCGGGACGGGTGGGCCGGGGCACGGAGTCGGCGGCTTCGACGGTGTCGCCCGACGAATCCGCCCCCCTGTCCGTGGCCGACGCGGCCCGGGGCTCCGCCTCCGCCTTTCCGCCGCCCCCGGTCACCGACTCCGGGGTCATCCTGGCGAGGCTCAGCACTCCCGCGGCGAGCGCGAATCCCCCGACGGCGAAGAGCACCCGGCGCGGCCGGGGCCTGCGGTGCCGTCCCCGGGGGGCACGGAGGCGGACGGGAGCGGGTTCGTCGTCGGACGCGTCCGCCGGTCCGCCCGGGCCCGCCGCCGGCCGCGTCGCCGGAACGATCCCTCGCTCCTGAGCGGCGACATCGGTCCCGTTCCCCGCCGCGCGAACGCCCGCCGGGGCCTCCGCGCCGCGTGCTCCGCCGCCCGCCGCTGCCGCCCTCGCGGGCTTCTCCACCGGAGAGCCCGGCGCGACAGGAGCCCCTGTGCGGGTCTCGGCCAGCGGCTCTCGGGCACCCGCCGCGTCGCCGGCCCGTCGTGTCCGGGAGCCTGACACGGCCCCGGTTCCGGTCTCGGCCCCGGCCCGCAGGCCTTGGACGCCTGCCACCGGGTCGGCCTCTTGCCCGCGGGAGCCTGGCACCGTTCCGGCTCCAGTTCCGGCTCCGACCCCGGTCTCGGCCAGCGGCTCTCGGGTGGCTGACGCGGTGACGAACCTCCGTGTCCGGGAGAACGGCGCGGTCTCGGCCCCGGCCCTCGGCTCCCGGGTGCCTGTCGGAGCGCCGGTGGCCCGTGTACGGGGGTCTGTCGCGGTCCTCGGTCTGGGAACGCCGGGCGCGGTGACCCACACCTTCGCGGCCCTGCCGTGCCCGGTCCCGGCGTTCGCGGTCCCGGCGTTCGCGGAGCCGGCCGTCACGGAGCCGGCCGTCACGGAGTCGGTCCTCGCGGTGCCGGTGGTCGCGGTCCCCGCGCTCTCGGTCGCGCTCTTCGCGGCGCGGGTCGACGAGGGCCCGGCTGCGCCGGTACCGGCGGGCGTCGCGGCTCGGGTCGGCCCGGCGGCGGGCGTCACCGCGGGAGGGGCCGATCGGGGTGCCCGGGGTGCGGGGTCCTCGTGCCGGGGCGCCGGGAGTCCGGGCGGCGTGGGTTCCGGGCCGAGGCCGCTCGTCCTTCCGGCGCCGGCCGCCGTGGACCCTGCCGCCGGGCCGTCCTTCGGGGCGGCCTCCGCGGCCGCGCCCGTTTTGACGGTCGCGGTCCGCACGGTGACCGCTTCCCGCGCGCCGAAGTCGGTGGCGCCGAACGGCGTGGGAGTGGACATCGCCTCGCTGAGCGGGGTGACGCGCACCCACCGGGTGCTGACCGTCGCCGGGGCCGCCGGGGGCGGGCCGTCGGGGGAGGCGTCGGGCGGGGTCGTCGCGGCCCCGGGCTGCCTCGGCGCCGTCGGCCGCGTCCGGGCGGGCGGGTGCGTGAGTCGTGGGGCCGGCCGGGCGCTGGTGGCCTGCGGTGTTTCGCGGTTCGTCATGGTCGTCCCTCCCCGGTGTGCCGGCGTCCCGAATGCGCTGTGGCGGTGCGCAGGTTATGCGCGGTCTGAGGGCGATGAACCGCGCTTGGGCGGTATGTCACTCGAACGAGGAAGTACGGGGCGAGGGGGCGGGTTCCGCCGGACGGTCCCGGCTGCGATGATCGGGGCGTCGAAAGTTAACCCGCGTTAACCAGGAGGGTGTCATGGCGCAGCAAGGGGTGGAGCCGGGCGAGCGGCGGTTCGGGGAGTTCGTCGTCGTACGGCGGCACGGGTACGTCGCCGAGCTCGTCCTCGACCGGCCCAAGGCCATGAACGCCGTGTCCACGGACATGGCGCGTTCGATCGCCGGTGCCTGTGACGCCCTCGCCGCCGACCGGGACGCGCGCGTGGTCGTCCTGACGTCCACCCATGAGCGCGCCTTCTGTGTCGGCGCCGACCTGAAGGAGCGGAACTCCTTCAGCGACGCCGATCTGGTGCGGCAGCGGCCGGTCGCGCGGGCCGCGTACACCGGTGTCCTGGAGCTGCCGATGCCGACCGTCGCCGCCGTGCACGGGTTCGCGCTGGGCGGCGGGTTCGAGCTGGCGCTGTCCTGCGACGTGATCGTGGCCGACCGTACCGCGGTCGTCGGACTCCCGGAGGTGTCGGTCGGTGTGATCCCCGGAGGCGGCGGCACGCAGCTGCTGCCGCGCCGGGTCGGCGCCGCGCGCGCGGCCGAGCTCATCTTCTCCGCCCGGCGCCTGGAGGCGGTCGAGGCGCGGGAGTTGGGGCTCGTGGACGAGCTGGTGGAGGCCGGACAGGACCGGGCCGAGGCGCTTGCCCTGGCCGCGCGTGTCGCCGCGAACTCCCCGGTCGGGCTGCGTGCCGCCAAGCGCGCCCTGCGTCTGGGGCAGGGGCTCGACCTGCGCGCGGGCCTGGAGGTCGAGGACGCGGCCTGGCGCTCCGTCGCGTTCTCCGGGGACCGGGCCGAGGGTGTCGCCGCCTTCAACGAGAAGCGCAGGCCCGAGTGGCCGGGGGAGTAGCCCTCGCGGTGCTCCGGCGCGGCCCGGCCCGGCGTCCTGGACCCCTGTTCGCCCTACAAATGTCTCAAATATGACTAATTATCCCTAGCCTGGGGTGATGGGTGAGGACAGTCGGCTGAGGGCCGTGGTGGCACTGGCTCAGGGGATGGCGGCGGCGCACACCCCTCGGGAGTCGTGGCGGGCGGCGGCGCTCGGCGCGTGTCACGCGCTGACCGGGAGTTTCGCCGCCCTCTCCGTGTGGGAGCGCGAACTCGGCCGGCTCCGGGTGCTCGCCAACGTGGGCGACCGCGCCCCGGACGAGGACGAGTTCCCCGAGGCCGAGGCCTATCCGGTGCACCAGTTCCCGGAGATCACCGAGTTCCTGCACGAGCGGTGGGCGGGCGGCGGCGAGCCCGACGCCTGGGTCGAGACCGCCGAGGGCCCGGCGGCCGGTCCCGCCGGGTACTGCCACCAGCGCGTCGCCGCGCTGCGCCGTCGCGGGCGCGGCTGCTGCGTGGTCGCGCCGATCGTGCTGCACGGGCGGGCGTGGGGGGAGCTGTACGTGGCCCGCCCGGCCGGCGCCCCCGTCTTCGGCCGGGCGGACGCCGACTTCGCGACCGTCCTCGCCTCCGTCGTCGCCGCCGGGATCGCCCAGACCGAGCGGCTCGAGGAGGCCCGGCGCCTCGCCTACACCGACGCCCTGACCGGGCTCGCGAACCGTCGCGCCGTGGACATACGTCTCGACGAGGCGGTCGAGACGTACAAGAGCGACGGGGCCGTGGTCAGTCTCGTCGTCTGCGACCTCAACGGCCTCAAGCGGGTCAACGACACCCGGGGGCACGCGGTGGGCGACCGGCTCCTCGAACGGTTCGGTTCGGTGCTCTCGCTGTGCGGGGCCATGCTCCCCGGCACCCTCGCCGCGCGGCTGGGCGGGGACGAGTTCTGTCTGCTGTCGGTGGGACCGCCGGCCGACGACGTGGTCCGCATCGCCGACGAACTCTGCCGCCGCGCGGCCGAGTTGGAGCTGGGCGAGGGTGTGGCGTGCGGGGTCGCCTCGACCGGGGACCCGATCGGGCCCGTACGGTCGGCGCGCCGGCTGTTCCGGCTGGCCGACGCGGCCCAGTACCGGGCGAAGGCCGTCCGGGCGGCGAAACCCGTGGTCGCCGGGCGGGAGGGCCCCGACGACCCCGTCGTCCGCCTGGCGGACGCGCCGTCGCCCGCGGCGGGCGAGCGCCGCAGGTTCCGGGGGCGGCACGGGCAGCCCGGCCCGTGAAGGTGGCGCGGCCGGCCCGGGCGGAGGCGCCGGCGCCTCCTGTGACGTACGCCGAGGTAAGGGGTCAACCGGCGGCCCACTAGTGACATCATTGAATTCACTGCGTACGCTCCTGAATATGGATATGCACACTGTGGTGGTGGGGACGTCCGGAGTGACCGCGTCCGACGTTCTCGCCGTGGCGCGTGACGGCGCCCGGATCGAGCTCTCCGACGAGGCGGTGGCGGCCCTCGCCGCGGCCCGCGAGATCGTCGACGCGCTGGCGGCCAAGCCGGAGCCCGTCTACGGCGTCTCCACCGGCTTCGGCGCCCTGGCGAGCCGGCACATCAGCCCGGAGCTGCGCGCCCAGTTGCAGCGCAACATCGTCCGCTCGCACGCCGCCGGGATGGGCCCCCGGGTGGAGCGCGAGGTCGTCCGCGCGCTGATGTTCCTGCGGCTCAAGACCGTCTGCTCCGGGCACACGGGTGTGCGTCCCGAGGTCGCCCAGACCATGGCGGACCTGCTGAACGCCGGTATCACCCCGGTCGTCCACGAGTACGGCTCGCTCGGCTGCTCCGGTGACCTGGCCCCGCTGTCCCACTGCGCCCTGGCGCTGATGGGCGAGGGCGACGCCGAGGGCCCCGACGGTGTCGTGCGGACCGCGGGCGAGCTGCTCGCCGAGGCCGGCATCGCCCCCGTCGAGCTGCGTGAGAAGGAGGGCCTCGCCCTCCTCAACGGCACCGACGGCATGCTCGGCATGCTGGTCATGGCCCTCGCCGACCTGGACATGCTCTACAAGTCGGCCGACGTCGCCGCCGCGCTCTCCCTCGAAGCGCTCCTCGGCACGGACAAGGTCCTCGCCCCCGAGCTGCACGCCATCCGCCCGCACCCCGGCCAGGGTGCCAGCGCCGCCAACATGCTGGCGGTACTGAAGGGTTCGGAGCTCACCGGTCACCACCAGGACGACGCCCCGCGCGTCCAGGACGCCTACTCCGTGCGCTGCGCCCCGCAGGTCGCGGGCGCCGGCCGGGACACCCTCGCGCACGCCCGCACCGTCGCCGAGCGGGAGTTGGCCTCCGCGGTCGACAACCCGGTCGTGCTGCCCGACGGCCGCGTCGAGTCCAACGGCAACTTCCACGGCGCCCCGGTCGCCTACGTCCTGGACTTCCTCGCCATCGCCGCGGCCGACCTCGGCTCGATCGCCGAGCGCCGCACCGACCGGCTGCTCGACAAGAACCGTTCGCACGGCCTCCCGCCGTTCCTCGCGGACGACGCCGGCGTCGACTCCGGCCTGATGATCGCCCAGTACACGCAGGCCGCGCTGGTCAGCGAGATGAAGCGGCTCGCCGTACCGGCGTCGGCGGACTCCATCCCCTCCTCCGCCATGCAGGAGGACCACGTCTCCATGGGCTGGTCGGCCGCGCGCAAGCTGCGCACCTCCGTGGACAACCTGACCCGCATCGTGGCGATCGAGCTGTACGCCGCCACCCGTGCGATCGAACTGCGCGAGGGCCTGGCCCCGGCCCCGGCGTCGCGGGCGGTCATCGACGCCGTCCGCGCGGCCGGCGTCCAGGGTCCCGGCCCGGACCGCTTCCTCGCCCCCGACCTGGCGGCGGCGGACGCGTTCGTGCGCGCGGGCGGTGTGGTGGCGGCGGTGGAGCCGGTGACCGGCCCCCTCGCCTAAGGACATGGCACCCGGGAACCCGGCGGCGCGGAAGGCGCGGCGCCGGGTCCGGTGCGCGACGGCCCCGGAACCCCTTCCGGGGCCGTCGCGTCGTCCCGGGCGTGTCACGGGCCACAGGGTTCGGCCTCGCCCCCTCGCACGAGCGTGTGCTACTGTCTCATTGATACGTTTTTGGTACCCATTTACTTTGTGCGCCTGATCGGAATCCTCCGCAGGCGCGTTTTGTTTTACCGGCATCTCCGGCATTACCCGGTGCATCTCCGGATGGGGGCCCACTACCTGTTCAGGAGAACAACATGGCTACTGGCACCGTGAAGTGGTTCAACTCGGAAAAGGGCTTCGGCTTCATCGAGCAGGACGGCGGCGGCCCCGACGTCTTCGCCCACTACTCGAACATCGCGAGCTCCGGCTTCCGTGAGCTCCTCGAGGGCCAGAAGGTCTCCTTCGAGGTCACGCAGGGCCAGAAGGGCCTGCAGGCGGAGAACATTCTCCCCGCCTAGTTCGAAGCGCGCTTTTCCAGAGCCGGGTCCCGCACCTTCGGGTGCTGGTCCCGGCTCAGCGCTGTGACAGCTCATGCAGTCGGTGAGCGCTGTGTGTGCAGTCCGTGGGCCCAGGAAGGAAATCCAGATCCAGCATGACTCGATCCGAACGTCCCGTCCGTAAGCGGCCGGCAAACGCGCGCGCCGCTCAGACCGGCGGCTCCGCGAAGAGCGCCGCCGGCCGTAACACCGGCCGGGGCGCCGGCCGTGGTGGCGCCCGCAAGGTCGCGCCGCCGCAGGAGTTCTCCCTGCCCGAGACCATCACACCGGCGCTGCCCTCCGTCGACTCGTTCGACGCGCTGGACATGCCCGCCGCCCTGACGAAGACCCTCGCGGCCCAGGGCGTCACCGAGCCGTTCCCGATCCAGGGCGCGACCCTGCCCAACTCCCTCGCCGGGCGCGACGTGCTCGGCCGGGGACGGACCGGCTCCGGCAAGACGCTCGCCTTCGGACTCGCCCTCCTCGCCCGTACGGCGGGGCGCCGCGCCGAGCCGAAGAAGCCGCTCGCGCTGGTCCTCGTCCCCACCCGCGAACTCGCCCAGCAGGTCGACGACGCGCTGACGCCGTACGCCACGGCCGTCAACCTCCGGGTGACCACGGCCGTCGGCGGCATGTCGATCGGCCGGCAGTCCGGCACGCTGCGCCGTGGTGTCGAGGTGCTCGTGGCCACCCCCGGGCGGCTCAAGGACCTCATCGAGCGAGGCGACTGCGCCCTCGGCGACGTCTCGATCACGGTCCTCGACGAGGCCGACCAGATGGCCGACATGGGCTTCATGCCGCAGGTCGTGGCCCTGCTCAACCAGGTCGAGCCGGGCGGTCAGCGGCTGCTCTTCTCGGCCACGCTCGACAAGAACATCGACCGGCTCGTCCGGATGTTCCTCACCGACCCCGTGGTGCACTCCGTCGACCCGTCCGCGGGCGCGGTGACCACCATGGAGCACCACGTGCTGCACGTCGCCGACGAGACCGACAAGAAGGCCGTCGCCACGCGGATCGCCGCCCGCGACGGCCGGGTGATCCTTTTCGTCGACACCAAGCGCGGCGCCGACCGCTTCACCAAGCGACTGCTCGCCAGCGGTGTCCGGGCCTCCGCCCTGCACGGCGGGCGCAGCCAGCCGCAGCGCAACCGCACCCTCGACCAGTTCAAGAACGGACAGGTCACCGCGCTCGTCGCCACCAACGTGGCGGCCCGCGGCATCCACATCGACGACCTCGACCTCGTCGTCAACGTGGACCCGCCGGTCGACCACAAGGACTACCTCCACCGCGGCGGCCGCACCGCCCGCGCCGGAGAGTCCGGCAGCGTCGTCACGCTGGTGCTCCCCGAGCAGAAGCGTGAGATGACCCGCCTGATGGAGGACGCCGGCATCACGCCGCGCACCGCCCGGGTCAAGTCCAGCGACGAGGAACTCACCCGCCTCACCGGCGCCCGCGAGCCCTCCGGGGTCCCGGTCGTCATCGAGGTCCCGCAGCAGGCCGAGCAGCCGAAGCGGCAGCCCAAGGCGCGACGTGCCACCGGTGGCGGGGCCAGGCGGCCCGCGGTCGCCGGTACGGCCACGCGCACGGGCGCCGGATCGGACGGCCAGGGGCGCCGGCAGGGCGCCGGACGTCCGGCCACGGGCGGCGCGGCGGGTGGCGCGGCCACCGGCCGCCGCACGGGCGCCGGTGGCGCCGGTGCGGGCCGTCGTGCCGAGGGCGGTGGCGCCGGTGGTGGCCGTCGTGTCGAAGGCGGTGGCGCGGGTACGGGTCGTCGTGCCGAGGGCGGTGGCGCCGGTGGTGGCCGTCGTGCCGAGGGCGGTGGCGCCGGTGCCGGCCGCGCGGGCGGCCGTGGGCGCGCTCCGCAGCGTGGCGGCCAGAACGGCGGCCAGAGCGGTGGCGGCCGCAGGGCCGCCTGAACCGGCTGACCGATCGGCCTCGCCGCGGCCCCGCACCCTCTCCGGGTCGCGGGGCCGCGGCATGTCCGGCCCCGGCGCGCCGGGCACCCGCCCGCCGGCCGCTGTCCGGAACCTGCGGTTCGCCCCGCCCGGACGCGGTGGCAGCGGGTGCGGTGCGGGTGGGGGAGGGGCGGGGAGGTCAGACGTCGCCGAGGAAACCCGGGTCCACCTTGTCCAGCTTCAGGCCGAAGTCCCGGTGCAGGGCGAGGAGTTCGTTCAGCGGGACCGCGCGGCGGCTCGTCGACATGAGGTCGCGCCGTGCTTCGGCGGACCACAGGAACGGCACGACCGACAGGCCCTGCGTGCCCGTCAGGGCGCCGGACTCCGCCCGCCAGCCGGGCCACCGCAGCGTGTCGTAGAACTGGTCCGTGCCCTCGCTCAGGAGCCACTGGAGCCACGCCCCGTGCCCCACCTCGAGCGTCTCCCACTTCAGGGAGTCCGGCGCGAAGTACACGACCTCGCCGGGGTGTCCGGGGCGTCCGTCGGACGCGGGGTCGGCGCCGTTGAGGACGAACGCCCCGCCCAGTACGTCGTGGCCGACGACGAGCCCGCCGTCGCGGGGGCGCCAGGCCGGATCGAACCGCTCGGGGAAGTCGTTGACCTCGGCCAGCGAGGGCAGGTCCGTCGAACCGCCCGGCAACCCCGCGGACAGGTCCTCTGCCGGGCTGCCGTAGATCCGCAGCCACCCGCTGTCCAGCACCACCCCACCGCAGTTGAGCACCATCCCGCCCAGCCAGGACCGGGCGGTGACCTGCAGTTGGAGCAGGCTGGCGCGGCCCAGGTCGGGGTCCACCGGGAGGACTTCCATGGACACCCCGCTGGCGGCCAGCGCCTGGGACAGCAGCGGCCAGGCAGGTTCCTCGACGTCGGTCAGCTCGCTCAGCTCTCGCATGACTTCCCTGTGCTGTGGGTGGTCCGTCCGGAGTGCGGGCGGTGCGCTCAGTAGGCCATCGTGCGCTCACGGCGCACGGAGTACGTCACGAATCCGGCGCCGAGGGCGAGGGAGAGCGTGCCGCCGACGAGATACGGCGTCGTGTCTATGCCGCCGGTGTCGGCGAGCCGGGTCCCGCCACCGGCGGCCTCATGGTCCGGCGCGGGGTCCGAGCCGGCGGAGAGCGGTGTCGCGGTCGTACCGGCGGGCGCGGAGGTCGTGCCGACCGGCCCGGGCGAGGACGCCGAACCGCTCGAAGCGGGTACGTCCTGGGTCGCGTTGGCGGACGGGACGAACCACAGGGCCCCCAGGAGGGTCCCGGCTGCGGTGGCGGTCAGCAACGATCGACGTGCGGCGGACACGAAATATCGATCCCCTTGTGGCGCTGGTGAATTGGCCGTGTGGGGCGATGCTAATGAAAGGCGCGGGTCGTGGGAAAGTCGCGCATCCCAAGGGCCGTACGCTCCCTCCCATGACTACCTCTGAGACATCACGATTTGTGTTGCTTCGTGTCGAACTCGTTTTGGAGATCGACGACGCGGACGCCGTCACCAAGGCCGCGCTGCTCCGGATCGGCGACGACGAGGCCGTGCCGGCCGACGAGCGGGCGCAGGCGGAGGGCGCGGTGACGGAAGACACGTCCGAGGCCCTCGCGTATCTCGTCGACCCGTTGGACCTGGTCAGCGAGGTTCCGGGCGTTCAACTCGCCCAGGCGTCCTGGAGTACGGAGCCCGTCGACTACGACCCTGATTCGCCGGATTGGGGCATCGACGAGGATGATGCCGAGGAGGACGACGAGGAAGGCGCGCGCGGCTGACGCGGCTTGGGGAGACAGTGGCCCCGGTCGGCAACCGCCGCCGGGGTTTTCTCGTCTCACCAGACGCGCAGGCCGCCTCGTGTCGCTCCCGTCCCACCTGCTCGGACGTGGTGTGGGCCACACTTTCGTGAGAAGTGGAACGGGGGGAACCGGTCCTGGCGTTGATGATGTTCACGGGGCTCTCGTGATTCTTTTCGGGATTCGGCAACGATGGAGAAGCGTGTGATGACGGACAGTAAGCGGCGCAAGCGCCTGATGGCCGCGTCCGCACTGCTCGGCGGGGTGCTGGTGCTCACCGCGTGCGGCGGAGGGGACGACAAGTCCGGTGCCTCGGACGGCGGCGAGGGCACCTCGCAGTCCAAGGTCGACGAGGCGGCGGCCAAGAAGTCCTCCGAGGCGCAGATCAAGATCACGCCCAAGGACGGCTCCGACAACGCCTCGATCAACAACGGCACCGAGGTCACGGTCAGCAAGGGCTCGCTCAAGTCCGTCACGATGAAGACCGCGAACGGCACCGCCGTCGCCGGTCAGATATCCGCTGACAAGAAGAGCTGGAAGCCGCTGAACCGGCTGGAGCGCGCCACCACGTACAAGATCGCCGCGACCGCCGCCGACTCCGAGGGCCGCACCGCCCACGAGAACGCGTCGTTCACGACGGTCTCCCCGTCGAACAGCTTCATCGGCAACTTCACGCCGGAGGACGGTTCCACCGTCGGCGTCGGCATGCCGGTCTCGATCAACTTCGACAAGGCGATCACCAATAAGGCCGCGGTGCAGAAGGGGATCTCCGTCTCCTCCAGCAGCGGCCAGGAGGTCGTCGGGCACTGGTTCAACGCGAACCGCCTGGACTTCCGTCCCGAGGACTACTGGACCGGCGGCTCCACCGTCACCCTCAAGCTGGACCTCGACGGCGTCGAGGGCGCGAACGGTGTCTTCGGTGTGCAGCAGAAGACGGTCACGTTCAAGGTCGGCCGCAACCAGGTCTCCATCGTCGACGCCCAGACCAAGACGATGAAGGTCACGCGGGACGGCAAGACGATCAAGACCATCCCGATCTCCGCCGGTTCGCCCGAGAACAAGACCTACCAGGGCCAGATGGTGATCTCCGAGAAGTTCACGGAGACCCGGATGGACGGCTCGACGGTCGGCTTCAAGAACGACGACGGCAAGGGCGAGTACGACATCAAGGACGTGCCGCACGCGATGCGTCTGTCGAACTCCGGCACCTTCATCCACGGCAACTACTGGGGCGCGAAGTCCATCTTCGGCTCCGTCAACACCAGCCACGGCTGTGTCGGCCTCTCCGACACCAAGGGTGCCAAGGACCCGAACACGCCCGCGTCGTGGTTCTACACCAACACGCTGATCGGTGACGTCGTGGTCGTCAAGAACACCGGCGACAAGACCATCGCCCCGGACAACGGCCTCAACGGCTGGAACCTGGACTGGGCTGCCTGGAAGGCCGGTTCGGCCGTCTGACGCCGAAGCGCGAAACCCGACGCCGATGCGGCGGCGGCCCCCACGGGCCGCCGCCGCATCGGCGTTTCTCAAAGATTTCCGGGCCCGGCCACAGCCTTCTCATCGTTCTCTTATGTCGGCCTTATCGCTTCGTCACGCGCCGTGCCTAGCTTGCGGCCATGTTCTTCACCTACCTGAGGCGCGAACTGCGCCGCCGCAGAAAGGCGGCCCTCGTCGTCGCCTCCGGGCTCGCCCTGGGCATAGCCCTGGTCATCGTGGTCAGTTCCGTGTCCTCGGGCATGGAGAAGGCCCAGGGCAAGGTCCTCCAGTCGCTGTACGGGCTGGGCACCGACATGACCGTCACCAAGGCCGCCGCGCCGGCCACCGGTACCAGTGAGCGCCCGCGCTTCAACTTCGACGCGCGGGAGAGCGGCTCCGACAAGGAGCAGAGCAGCGACCGCGTCATGGTCCAGGGCTTCCAGACCCTGGCCTCCTCGACCGTCGCCAAGGTCGAGTCCCAGCAGGGCGTCGCGGACGCCGTCGGCGGGCTGAGCCTCCAAGTCATCCGCGTCAACGGCCAGTTCACCCGCGGACAGTTCCAGCAGGACCCCGACAGCGGTGGTGGCGGCGCCCGTCGCGGCGGCGCCCAGCCCTCGCCGCAGGGCACCGTCAAGGGCGGCGGAGCCGACTTCGACGTCAACAACTACTCGGTCTACGGCACCGACGTCACCGAGCCCGCGCTGGGCCCGCTGACCTCGTCGAAGATCACCAGCGGCCGTACGTTCAAGACCTCCGAGACGAACGCCAAGGTCGTCGTCGCGGACAAGTCGTACGCCAAGGAGAAGAAGCTCAAGCTCGGCGGCACCGTCACCGTCAAGAGCGTCAAGTACGAGATCATCGGTATCGCGACGCCGGACAGCGGTGACGCGGCGGCCAACCTCTACATGCCGCTCAAGCAGGCGCAGACGCTCAGCGACTCCAAGAACAAGGTCACCACGATCTACGTCAAGGCGTCCGACTCGCAGCAGATCTCCGGCGTCAAGAGCACCATCCAGAAGAACATCTCGGGCACGACGGTCACCACCTCCGCGGACCTCGCGGACACCGTCTCCGGCTCCCTGTCCACCGCCTCCGACCTCGCCTCGAACGTCGGCAAGTGGCTGTCGATCGCGGTGCTCGTGGCCGCGTTCCTCGTCGCGGGACTGCTCACCTCCTCGGCCGTCTCCCGCCGGGTGCGCGAGTTCGGCACCCTCAAGGCGCTCGGCTGGAAGTCGAGCCGGGTGACCCGGCAGGTGGTCGGCGAGGCCATCGTCAACGGCCTCGTCGGCGGCGCCCTCGGCATCGCCCTCGGCCTCGCGGGCGCCTACGCCGTCACCGAGATCAGCCCCAACCTCCAGGCCCAGCTGGGGAACACGGGCGGCGGCGGTCCCGGTGGCGGCGGTCCCGGCGGGGGCGGCGGCTTCGGCGGCCCGGCCCGGCAGACCGCGTCCAAGGCCCTCGACGTCGCGCTCACCGCGCCCGTCAGCGTCGACACCATCGTCGTCGCGGTCGCCCTGGCCGTCGCCGGCGGTCTGATCGCCGGCGCGTTCGGCGGCTGGCGCGCCTCCAGGCTGCGCCCCGCGGACGCCCTGCGGCGCGTCGAATAAGCCCCGCCCCTCACGCACTTACGTATCCCAGGAGTTGCACCATGTACGAACTCAGAGGCGTCACCAAGCGCTATACGCGGGGCAAGGAGACGATCGACGCGCTCGCCGGGATCGACCTGACGATCGGCGACGGCGACCGCCTCGTCATCCAGGGACCCACCGGCGGCGGCAAGTCCACCCTGCTCCAGATGCTCGGCGGACTCGACCGTCCCACCGCCGGCAGCGTCGAACTCGACGGCACGGACATGGCGAAGCTGTCCGAGGGGAAGCTCACCAAGGTCCGCGGCGAGAACATCGGCTTCGTCTTCCAGAGCTTCAACCTCATCCCGACGCTCACCGCCCAGGAGAACGTCGAGACCGCCCTCGTGCCGCTCGGCGTGAAGACGAAGGAGCGGCGCGAACGGGCCGCCGCGGCACTGGAGTCCGTGGGACTCGCCGAGCGGCTCGGACATCTGCCCGCCGAACTGTCGGGCGGCCAGCAGCAGCGCGTGGCCATCGCCCGCGCCCTGGTCAAGCAGCCCAAGGTGCTGCTCGCCGACGAGCCCACCGGCAACCTCGACGAGTCCATGCGCGACGAGATCATGGACGTACTCGAAGCCATGTGGAAGGAGCACGGGCTCACCTTCATCATGGTCACGCACGACTCCTCGATCGCGAAGAAGGCCCCGCGCGTCGCGACGATCCGCAAGGGGAGGATCACCGTCAAGGAGAACGCGGGAGCGTAGTGCCGGCAGGGCGACCCCGGCGGCCCGCGACGCGGGCGGGGAAGTGAGCCAGGAGCGAACGGGCCACCGGAGAGAGGGCTTCCGGTGGCCCGTCCGTGTTTGTGTGGGGCATGACCGTTTCGACAGTCGAATACATCCGCTACCGGATTTCCGAGCAGCAGTCGGCGGAGTTCCTCGCCGCCTACACCCGGGCCGCCGTCCAGCTCGCCGCGGCCCCGAGTTGCGTCGACTACGAACTCGCGCGCTGCGAGGAGGACTTCGAGCACTTCATCCTGAGGATCACCTGGACCTCGACCCAGGACCACGTCGAGGGCTTCCGCACCTCCGAGCTGTTCCCCGACTTCCTGGCCGCGATCCGCCCCTACATCGCCGACATCGAGGAGATGCGGCACTACAAGCCGACGTCGGTGCGGGGCCGGGGCGCCTCCGTGCCCACGCTCTACGCCTGGGCGGGCGGCGCCGAGGCCTTCACCCGCCTCACTGACGCGTTCTACGACAAGGTCGTCGAGGACGACCTGCTGGCGCCCCTGTTCGCGGACCTGGCGCCCGAACACGCCGGTCACGTCGCCCTGTGGCTCGGCGAGGTCTTCGGCGGACCGGCGGCGTACTCCGAGACCCAGGGGGGCCACGGTCACATGGTCGCCATGCACCTGGGCAAGGGCATCACGGAGGCGCAGCGGCGCCGCTGGGTCAATCTGCTCCAGGACGCGGCCGACGACGCGGGACTTCCCACCGACGCCGAGTTCCGCTCCGCCTTCGTCGCGTACGCCGAGTGGGGCACGCGGCTGGCCGTCCACTTCTCCGGCCCGGACGCGAAGCCCCCGGCCGAGCAGCCGGTGCCGAAGTGGACCTGGGGGGCCGCACCGCCGTACGTGCCGTGACGCAGCCGCGTCCCCGGCCCTGATTCCCCGCCGAGCCCACGGCCCGCCCCTGTCGCCGCCATCGGCGCGGCGGCGGGGGCGCCGGCCGCCTGGGTGCCCACGTGGCGGGGCGCCCGGGTGGGGCGTCGGGCGCCGGGGCGGGCCCTCCTGGCCTACTGGGGCGAGGAGGCTCCCGCGCGGGTCGCGTCCGTACCCCAGGACGCCAGCAGCCGCAGCGCCTCCGCCGAGCTCGACCCCGGCTCCGCGTGGTAGGTGACCAGCGCCAGCTCGGCGTCGCCGATCAGCCGGAACGACTCGAACTGCAGGGCGAGGTCGCCCACCAGCGGATGCCGCAGCCGCTTCACCCCGTGGCTCTTCTCCTTCACGTCGTGCGTCGCCCACAGCCGTCGGAAGTCATCGCTCTTCACGGACAGCTCCCCGACCAGCGCGGCCAGTCGCGGATCGTCCGGATGGCACCCCGCGTCCATGCGCAGCAGACAGACGATGTCGATCGCCTTCTGCTCCCACTCCACGAACAGGTCCCGGTACTCGGGCTTGAGGAAGACCATCCGCGCCCAGTTCCGCTCCTGCGGCGGCAGCTCCGACCAGTCCCCGAAGACGGCCGCGGCCATCCGGTTCCAGACGAGCACGTCCGAGCGCCGCCCGGTGATGTACGCCGGGACGCCGTCGAGGGTGTCGAGCAGCTGACGCAGGGCGCCGCGGACCTGCTGCGGCCGGGCGGTCTGCTTCTTCTTGTGCTGCTTGGGCTTCGCGAGGTGCGTCAGGTGGTTGTGCTCGGCGTCCGTCAGACGCAGCGCCCGCGCGATCGAGTCCAGCACCTCCGCCGAGACGTTGCGCCCGTTGCCCTGCTCCAGCCGCGTGTAGTAGGCGACGGACACCCCGGCCAGCTGGGCCAGCTCCTCGCGGCGCAGCCCCGGCACCCGGCGGTGCCGCCCGAAGTCCGGCATGCCCACGTCCTCCGGCTTCAGCCGGGCGCGACGGCTGCGCAGGAACTCGCTGAGCTCGGCGCGCCGGTCCAGCGGAGCGGCCGCCTCGCCGGCGGGTCCCACGGGGGGCTGTTCGTCCATACGTCCAGTATTCACGGTCGTACGCCGGTGAGCCTGACCCCGCCAGTGGTAGGACCGGTGGACGTACGCAGAACCGTGGCCTGGGTGAACCCCGGGGGATCGGGCAGGCTGGACGCCGTGCCCGACGGAAGACAGCCGGGCACGGTCCACCCCCTCCCGAGGAGAACCCCGGCATGACCACTGTCGCCGCTTACGCCGCTCCCGCCGCCAAGGCCCCGCTGGAGCGCACCACCATCGAGCGCCGCGAGGTCCGAGAGCACGACGTCCTGATCGACATCAAGTTCGCCGGCATCTGCCACTCCGACATCCACCAGGCCCGCGAGGGCTGGGGGAAGGCAGCCTTCCCGATGGTGCCGGGTCACGAGATCGCCGGCATCGTCTCCGAGGTCGGCTCCGCCGTCACCAGGTTCAAGGTCGGCGACCGCGTGGGCGTCGGCTGCCTGGTCGACTCCTGCCGTGAGTGCGACAACTGCGTGGCCGGTCTGGAGCAGTACTGCACCGGTGGCGGCGTGGGCACGTACAACTCCGTCGGCAAGGACGGCGAGCCCACCTACGGCGGCTACTCCGAGAAGATCGTCGTCGACGAGAACTACACCCTGCGCATCCCCGACGGCATATCCCTCGACGTCGCCGCGCCGCTGCTCTGCGCGGGCATCACCACGTACTCCCCGCTCAAGCACTGGAACGCCGGCCCCGGCAAGAAGGTCGCCGTCCTCGGCATGGGCGGTCTCGGCCACATGGGCGTCAAGATCGCGCACGCGCTCGGTGCCGAGGTCACGGTCCTCTCCCAGTCGCTGCGCAAGAAGGAGGACGGCCTGAAGCTCGGCGCCGACCACTACCACGCCACCAGCGACCCGGAGACCTTCAAGGAGCTGCGCGGCACCTTCGACCTGATCCTGTCCACCGTCTCGGCCCCGCTGGACCTGGACGCCTACCTGGCGCTGCTGCGCACGGACGGCGCCTTCGTGAACGTGGGCGCCCCCGAGGAGCCGGTCCGCCTCAACCTCTTCTCGGTGATCGGCGGCCGCAAGACCCTCGCGGGCTCCGGCATCGGCGGCATCCGGGAGACCCAGGAGATGCTGGACTTCTGCGCCGCGCACGGCCTCGGCGCCGAGATCGAGCTGATCGGCGCCTCCGAGATCAACGAGGCGTACGAGCGGGTGCTGGCGAGCGACGTCCGCTACCGCTTCGTGATCGACGCGGCCACGATCTAGACCCGGTCCGGGCGGTCCGGGGTCCGGGTGGTCCCGCAGGCCAGTCCCTGGTGATCCCCGCCGTCCCGGAGACCCCGGAGATCCCGGCGGTTCCGGTGACCGCACGTGTGCCGGCCTGAGACGTGTGGGCCGTGGGCGCCGTTCCCGTCGTACGTACGACGGGAACGGCGCCTCGCTGTTCCCCGGTACGGCGTCGGCCCGTGCCGGCCGGGTCCGGCCGGCCGGGCGGTCCGTCGCCCGGGGCGCGCGGTGTCCGGCTCGTGTGAGCTGCGAGGATGCCCCGCGGCTGCAGGCCTCGCCGAGTGGATGCCCGGGAGGCCCGTCACTCGATAGAGTCGCTTCCTTACGCGTGGTCGTGGGGACGGTCAAGGCGCCTTTCGGCTGCCGACATCTGGGGAGGGCCAGCAGCACATGAGTCGTCGCTCTGCCGGTTTTGTCGGCGTATGGGCCGAGGTGCAACGGCAGCAGCAGCGCCAGCTGGAGCTGGAAGCCAGGCGCCGGAGACAGGAAGCCCAGCAGGCGCGGGCCCATCAGCGGCGAGCCGCCCAGGAGTACCGCGAGTACCGGCAGGCCGAGGCGCAACGCCGTACCGAAGAACTGGACGCCCAGGTCGCCGGACTCCAGACCCTGCTGGCCGCCGGCTGCCGGGCTCCCGCGTTCCGGGCCTCCTCGCTCATGCGCCCCGAGCACGTCCAGGCCTTCGCCCCGGGACCGCTGGCGCAGCCGGTGCCGATGCCGGACGCGGGTCGGTACCAGGCACAGAGCGGCTGGACGGCGAGCCGTCGAGCTCAGGCGCAGGCCGAGGCGCAGTCCCGCTTCGAGCGGGACTGGCACGCCGCCCAGGCCGCCGAGGCGCAGCGACTCCGGCAACTGGCGTCGTACCAGCAGGAGTACCAGCGGTGGGCCGATGATCAGCTGGCGGACGTGCGTCGGCACAACGCCGGTGTCGTCGAAGTGTCCGACGGGGTCCGCCGCCGGGATCCCGACTCGGTGATCGAGTACTTCTCCGCCGCGCTCTACTCCTCGTCGGCCTGGCCCGAGGGCTTCCCGCGGCAGGTGGCCGCCGCCTACGACGCGGCGGCCGGTCAGCTGGTGCTGGACTGGGAGCTGCCCGCGTACGACGTGGTCCCCGGGACGAAGGCCGTCCGGTACATGTTCGGGACCGACCAGGACAAGGAGACCCCGCGTCCGGTGACCCAGCGCCGGAGCCTGTACCGCGAGGTCCTCGCGCAGTGCGTGCTCCTCGTGCTGCACGAGCTCTTCGCGGCGGACGAACAGGGCGCGCTGGAATCGGTGGTCCTGAACGGCTTCGTGGACGGACACGACCCCACGACGGGCCGGCCGGGCCACATCTTCCTCACGACGGTCATGGTCTCCCGCTCCTCGTTCCTGGAGCTGCACCTCGCGCAGGTGGACGCGGGCAGCTGTCTGGCCGACGGGCTGCGCGGACAGGTCTCGGCCCGGCCGGACCAGCTCACTCCCGTACGTCCTGGCAGGCGCCCGCAGGACGTCGGCAACCGCGTCGTCGCCCACGGCGGCGACGAGGATCCGGACCTGTACGCGATGGATCCGATCGCCTTCGAGGAGCTGGTCGCCGAACTCTTCCGGGCCATGGGGATGCAGGCGGTGACGACCCAGCGCTCGAACGACGGCGGTGTGGACGTCGACGCCCTGGACCCGGCACCGATCAGGGGCGGCAAGATCGTCGTGCAGGTCAAGCGCTACCGGCACACCGTGCCCCCCACCGCCGTGCGCGATCTGTTCGGGACGGTGCAGGACGCGGGCGCCAACAAGGGTGTGCTCGTGACGACTTCGGGATTCGGCCCGGGCTCCCACAGCTTCGCCGAAGGCAAGCCGCTGGAACTCGTCGCGGGTCCCGAACTGGTCGACCTGCTGCATCGTCACGGACTGCGCGGCCGACTGGGCGACGGTGGCCGTCCGGCGGCGGCACGGCGGACGCGGCCGTCGGGGCAGCCGCAGCCCTCGGGGCCATCGGAACCCCCTGGGTCTTCGCAGCCGTCGCGTCCGGCGCCGCCCGGCCCGGAGAGCCCGGCGGCCGACGACTTCAGCATCCTGGGCATGACGTGGACCGGACGCGTCGCCCTGGACGTCTGCGCACTCGTCTGCCGGGGCGACCGGGTCCTGAGCGACGAACACTTCGTCTTCTTCAACAACCCCGTGACACCGGACGGTTCGGTCCGGGCGCTGCCCGCGACGGCGCCCGACAAGGCCGCGATCCGTGTCTCCTTCGACGGGCTGCCGCCGGAGGCCGACCGGTTCGTGCTCGTGGCCGCCGTCGACCCCGAGGTCAACCCGGACGCCGACCTCGCCGGGTTCACGGACGCCTGCGTCCGGCTGCTCGATCCCGGCCTGGCCGAACTGGACCGGCTCGACGTCTCCGACGGCCGGCCGGGCGAGAGGGCCCTGGTGCTCGGTTCCTTCCGGCGGAGGGCCGACGGCGACTGGAAGTTCGTCCTCGGCGGCAAGGGCTACCCGGGCGGCCTGGAAGAACTCGTACGGGACTTCGGCATCGCGGTGGAGTAGGCCGGGCCTGGCGGGCCTGGCGGGCCTGGCGGGCCTGGGGGCACGGCGGCATCGCGCGGTGATTCCCGTGGTGGTCCCCTGACGATCGCGCGCGGGGCCCTTCCCCGGTCATGGTGAGGGTCCTCCGGGCGTCGGCGCGGATCGTGGTCTCCGCACCGACGCCAGGAAGGCCCTCGTACGCCCTGCGCGTCAAGGCCCCTTGGGCCGGCCCCTCGGGCCAGGCCCTCCGGCCGCCCCTACGGGGCGACGACCGCTCCGTCGTAGACGTGGTCCGGGGTGACGATCTGGGTGATGGCCCGGGCGAGCAGCGTGGACGGCTCCTGGCCGCCGGAGGTGGCGTCGGTGTTGATCATGAGCACCAGGGTGGCCTTCTCCGACGGCAGGTACACGGTCACGGTCTCGTATCCCGGCAGGGAGCCGTTGTGCCCGATCCACCCGTTGGCGTCGAAGATGCCCAGCCCGTACGTCGTTCCGGGGAAGCCGGTGGGCAGCGTCCTGAGACGCTGGGCCTGGGTCCTGGGGCTGAGCAGCGTGCCGGTGGCGACGATCTTGGCCCAGCGGCGCAGGTCGTGCAGGTTCGAGATCATCGCCCCGGCCGCCCAGGCCCAACTGGGGTTCCAGTAGGTGGCGTCCGCGATTCCGCCGTTCAGGGTCTGGTCGGTGTACCCGTGCGGGTGCGGGTCGGGGAACTCGTTGCCCCGCGGGAACAGGGTGCGCCGCAGGTGGGCCGGGCGGAGGACCTGCTGGTGGATGAAGTCGGCGAGAGGGTGACCGCTGACCTTCTCGATCACCAGGCCGAGCAGGATGAGGTTGGTGTTGGAGTACTGGAACTCCGCGCCGGGCGCGAAGGTGTTCGGGTGCTTGAACCCGTACGCGAGCAGTTCCCGGGGCGTGAAGGTGCGCTGCGGGTCGCTCAGCAGGTCGTGTTCGAAGTCCGCGTCG
Source organism: Streptomyces sp. NPDC002580 (assembly GCF_042889485.1). Taxonomy (NCBI): domain Bacteria; kingdom Bacillati; phylum Actinomycetota; class Actinomycetes; order Kitasatosporales; family Streptomycetaceae; genus Streptomyces; species Streptomyces sp. NPDC002580. The sequence continues at coordinate 27,388 of NZ_JBIAQZ010000007.1, forward strand.
GAGGTGTACGGGAACAGACCGCTGCGCATCCCGGCGAGCTGGCGCAGGGTGATGTGCCGGCCGTCCGGGACACCGCGGACGTACTTGGAGATCGGGTCGTCCAGCCCGATCCGGTGGTCGTCGACCAGCTTGAGCAGCGCGGTGACGGTGAACGTCTTGGTCTCGCTGCCGATCCGGACGAAGGAGCGGACGTCCATCGGGGCCCGGGTGGCGGTGTTCGCGACACCGGTCGCGCGGACGTAGTCCCCCTTGCCCGGCATCCAGAGTCCGACGATGACGCCGGGGATGTGGGCCTGCCGGCGGACGTCCTCGACGGCCTTGTCCAGCCGGGCGGTCAGCCGGGGGCTGAGAGCCTGCTGCGGACAGCCGTCCTTCTCGTGGCGGCCGGCGCCGCAGTGATCGCCGTCCGCCGAAGGGGTGCCCGCCGTGGAGGCGCCGGCCGGGTGGAAGGCCGTCGTGCGGACGGCCGCGGCGGGCGTCGCGGTCAGCGGGGCCAGTACGGACGCCACGAGCAGTGCCGCGGCGAACGGACGGCGGTAGGGGGTACGTCGCATGTGGGGGGCGCCTCTTCCGGGTCGAGGGAGCAGACGGCAACACCACCATCCGGACACCTGGCGAGAGCCCGCGTCCGACGCGCGTTCCGGCGAGTCCACTCGATCGGCGCCGCGCGTACAGCCACTCGACCAGCCACGCGATCGCAGCCCGGGGGCGGGGTGGGGCGAGAAGAGGGGCAAGGGCCAGGGCGGAGGCAGCGGAGGGCCGTGGCGCCCGCCCGTGCCGCCGCGCCGCGCGACGGGCTCGGTCCTCGGCGTCCGTCACCGCCGGCGTCCGTCACCATCGGCCGCTGTCGACCCGCCGGGGCGGGTCCGGGCGGTGTCGCCCCCAGGTCGGTGACGTGCTTACGTCGCTGCCCCGGGCCGACCTCAGGGCGGCTACCGACCGGCCGCCCGCAGGGGGCATCCGGTGCCGACGCGTGCGGTCAAGTCGGCCCGCAGGGAGGCCAGTTCGGCGACCCGGGCGTCGATGACCCGGATCTTCTCCTCGAAGAGCGCGGAGAGGGCCACCGCGGTGTCCGGCGCCTCACGCAGCCTCTCGCCGTTCCGCGCGATCTCCGCCAGGGAGAATCCGAGCGCCTGCGCCGTGCGGATGTACTGCAACCAGGCCACGGTCTCGGGCGCGAAGTCGCGGTACCCGTTGGGCAACCGTCGGCCGGAGACGAGGCCGACCTTCTCGTAGAACCGGATCGTGTCCCTGGTCATGCCTGCCTGTGCGGCGAGTTCGCCGATGCGCATGGCCCTCCATCGGATGCCGGGCTTGACCTTGGACCATACTCCACTGTTTAGCGTGAGGCGTCGCTGTCCCGAGCCCCCGCAGGAGCCCCTCGTGAGCCGTTTCCGCACGCCCGCGCAGCCCGCCTACCTCCGCCTCGTACGAGCGAGTGCCTGGTACGACCTGGTCGTGACGGCGGGATTCGCGACACCATGGACCTACGCCCTCGTCCACGACGGGCTGTCGTCGCTCGGCGGCGCGCTCGGGTTCGGCGCGCTGCCCGAACTCGACCCGTGGCAGGTGCTGTTCGCCAATCTGATGGGCTCGGTGGTGGTCGTCTGGGCCGTCCTGCGCATCGTCGGACCGCTGCCGGAGCACGGGCTGTTCGACGGTGTCGCGCGTTCCCTGTTCGCGGCGTGGCAGGCGTACGCGCTGGCCCACGGTGCGTCGAGGCTGCTGTGGCTGTTCCTGGGAGTCGAGGTGGCGTTCGGTGTCCTCCAGCTCGCGCCGTGGTGGCGGCGCGGGAACACGGACCTCGTGGCCGGCGGTCGGGGCTCGTCCGGGGGACGTCGGCGCGGGGCGGTGAGCGGGTGAACCGGGGAGCCGGGCTCATTCGTCGAGGACCCTGCCGGTGCCGGCGTCGACGGCGGTGATCACCGGGTCGCAGCCGTCGCCGTCCGCGTCGGGCGTGCACCCGGTGTCGGTGACGCTCACGGACCACACCACGCGCCAGGGGCCCTGCCAGCCCTTGGCGCGTTCGGTCTTCAGCAGGTCGGCGTGGACGCGAAGGCCGCCGAGGGCGGCGTCGTTCCCACGCCGCTCGTCACGGACGACGGCCTCGGCCCTGTTCGCCGAGATGAGCCGGCCCGGAAGGGCGACGTGTCGGGGTCCGAGGTCGACCAGCATCCGGGAGACGCGGCCCGAGCGGTTGATCTGCACGTCGAGGCTGCGCGGCATGGTCACCCCGCGTTCCTTGAACCGCCACGAGGTGAGCCATCCGGACCCGGCTCGGCCGCCCACGGGGCGCGTCTCGTGCCAGGAGGCTGCCCCGGCCCATGGGTAGTGGGCCTTCATGTAGGCGACGGCGATGCGGTACGCGTCCCGCGCGTCCCGTGGTGCGGTCGCGCGGGGAACGGGGTAGCTCGCCCGGGCCGGATGGACGGAGTCCGCGAAGCTCACACTCAGTTGACGCCCGCCCGGCCACATCAGCTGCGCGGGGAACGCGTCGGCGATCTGGATGGACAGCCAGCCGTTGTAGCCGTCGACGCCGGGGACGACCCGCACGGCGCCTACCTGGTAGCGATCGCCGAAAGCCTGACGTACGGCCCGCTCGGCGGCCCGACGTTCGTCCCCGCTCGCGTCGTGAAGGGTGGAGCCGTCCAGGTGATCGGCGGTGACAGCGGTCTGGAAGACGACCAGTCCGGCCGCCGCGAGAACCCCGGCTGTCGTCAGCGTGGGCCTGGCCCACGAGCGCCACGCGACCCGACCCCGCACCAGGACGAGGGCGGCGGCCGCGCCCAGGACCCCTCCGGCGGCGTTCATCTCCACATCGGCGCTGTCGCAGACGCCGCTCACGAACGGGGCCAGGGCCTGGGCGAGTTCGATGACAGCGGGCAGCGCGAGTACACCTGTGAGGACGGGCAACGGACGCCGCAGCGCCAGAACGCCGAACAGGCCGAGCGGGACGAACATGGCCAGATTCCACAAGCCCTGGGTGGTGGCCAACGGCTCGGCGATCTCGTGGTTGATCACGCATTCGGCCCGTCCGGACTCGCCTGCCCGCAGCGCGAGAGTGACGCCGAGCGCACCGGTGAGACAGAACACCAGAGGCAGCCACCACACCGCGTGGTCCGCTTCGAGGCGACGGCCGGCAGCCCACGCAGCCAGTCCCGTCGCGATGGCGACGACGGTGAGCCCGGCGAGGAACCACACGTCGTCGCCGAAGACCGCGTCAAACAATGCCTGCCCATTTCCCTTGAGGTGGCCAAAGTGATCGTAAGTGGCCAACTGGGTTGCAACGGGGTGGGGTTGTTCACGCCTGCCTTTTGGAACCTTCGGGCACCCTTTGAACTCGTCGGGCAGCCAGGAGGCTCCGGGGACCGAGGGCGGTTCGGTGATCCGGGCGGGGTGGCCCGGTCGCCGCCTCGGTGGGCCCGGTCGGGCACGGGACCGGCGTCCCGGCGGTCCTTCGGCGCTACGGGCCCGGTCGGATCAGACCCGGGGTCCCCGGAGTCCCTCGTGGGCGAGGGCCACGAGTTGCAGTCCCCGCTGGTCGTCCGCGGGTTCGCGCATCTGGGTGGTCACGTACGCCACCGCCATGCGGGCCCCGGGGTCGACCATGACGAGGGAACCGCCCCAGCCGCCCCAGCCGACGCTGTCGCCGAACAGGCCGTAGCCCAGCCCGTAGCGGGCCGGCATGCCCAGGACCCGGTCCTCGCCGCTGAACTGCTCCCGTCGCGCACGCTCGCAGGTCGCCCGCGACAGCAGCCGCACGCCGCCCACGGTTCCTCCGCAGGCCATCACCGACTGCACGAGGGCGACGGAGCGGGCGTTGCCGAAGCCGCTCGCCGAGGGGATCTGCGCGCGGCGCCAGGCCACGCCGTTCCCGTCGCGGACCCGCAGGACGGTGGCGGTGGCGGCGGACGCGTCGTCATCGGGCGCGCCCGCGGCGTAGTCCTCGTCCCGGGAGGGCGGCGGGACCGAGAGCGCCACCCGGTGGTCGTGCTCGGCGGCCAGTCCGATGTGGAAGTCGGCACCGAGCGGTCCGGTCACCTCCTCGGCGAAGAACGTGCCCAGACTCCGGCCCGTGATCCGGCGTACGACCTCGCCGACGAGAAATCCCTGGGTGAGCGAGTGGTACCCGGCCGCGGTCCCCGGTTCCCAACGCGGAGCCTGCGCGGCCAGCCGGGCCGTGGCGGCCCGCCAGTCGTAGAGCTCCTCGATCGGCCCCTCCCAGTCGGGCAGGCCCGCGGTGTGCGAGAGCAGGTGGCGCACCAGCACCCTCTCCTTGCCCGCCGCGGTGAACTCGGGCCAGTACCGGCCGACCGGTGCGTCAGGATCGAGGTCGCCGCGGTCGGTCAGGACCAGCGCGCAGAGTGCCGTCATCGTCTTGGTCACCGAGAAGACGTTGGCGATCGTGTCCCGTCGCCAGGGGACCGTGCGGTCCGCGTCGGCGAACCCGCCCCAGACGTCCGCCACCGGCTCGCCGTCCACGAAGACCGCGACCGAGGCCCCGACGTCCCCGTCGTCCAGCATCCCGGCCAGCGCTTCGGGCACCGCGGTGAACAGGTCGTCGTAGGAGCCCTGGATGTCCGCCATGAGCCGAAACTAGCCCGAATCGGTCCCTCAGGGCCGGCGATCCTCTCGGCACGGTTCGTGCGTCGGGCGATCCCGGCGATCACCCCGGCCGCGGCGGGACCGGGACGAGGGCGCGCGTGGATCTCCCGGGCGAGCGGGGTCACGTCGCCGATGGACACGATCCACTCGTCCGCGTACCGCGACGACGCCTCGCCCGAGAGCCCCGGTCGCAGCGAACGGTGCGGCAGGGGACGCGGGTGCAGGTCGCGTTCGGGGTCCCACCGGGCACGAGCGGGTGCGCGCTTGAGTTCACGCTGCCAGGCGTCCCGGTCGGGATGCGCTCCGCGCTCGTAGCTCGACAGACAGGAGTGGCGCAACGCCCGGTCGAAGCCTTCGCGGGTGATCTCGACGGCCAGGACGGTCTCCTGGCCGGCCTCGGTGCCCCAGCCGCAGCGGTACACCATCCACGTGAAGGACGGCTTGATCCACGTCAAGCCGCGTTCGCAGTGCTTTTTGCGGCCGACGCACCTCGCGGGATCAACGCGGTGAAGGGCGACCACGTGGGCACTGCGGGCCGGTACAGCCCTGGAGGCTTCATGTGGCCGGTCCGAACGCCGTCATGCGGAAGCCACCACCTCGCCGGCCATGACCTGGGGAGGGTTGGGGAGCAGTGACGCAAGGTTGTCCCGCACGAAGTCCGCGGCCCTAGAGATCGATTCCTCGGCGCCGGCCTGGTCCTGGAAGACGCTGGTCGAGACCATCACTCCGTCCCCGGCATCGATCCAGTAGTAGGCCACGAAGCCGGAGACCTGGCGCATGAGTGCCACGAACCCCTCGTTCACGAGACGTGCCGCCTCGGCCGAATCGGTCACCCCTTCGTACCGCCGGACTGCTGCGTACATCGCCAAGCTCCTCACGGCGTTCCGGGTTCGTTCTCTGCTGAGACGTCGTACCCCTGCGACGGCTGCCTGGCGCATGAGGCGTCCGGCAGTCACCTGAAGGGCCGCCTTGAGTGATCCGAACGGCGGCAGGCGGCCCGGACGCACGGCCCTGCGCACGTCTGCCACGGGACGGCACCGACGTGGAGCAGAGCAGCCTCGGGCGGTGACTGCCCTCAGCACGGAAGAGGCTGTGGACGCTGCTTGACGATCTAGATCATCAAGCGGCGTTCACAGACCTTTGCCGCCATGTGACCCGTGGATGGTGCCGACGGCTGTACCCGGGGTGCCGGTCAGGGACGCAGGTGGGCCACCAGTTCGTCACCGGCGGGGTATCCCTGCTCCTGGGGGAGCAGTCGGTTGGCTGCGTCCAGGTCGCCGCCGGTGACGTGCGCGTGGATCTCGTGGGCGAGCGGGGTCACGTCGTTGATGGACACGATCCACTCGTCCGCGTAACGCGTCGATGCCTCGCCCGAGAGGCCGAGTTGCAGTGAGCGGTGCGGCAGGGGACGCAGGTGCAGATCGCGTTCGGGATCCCACTGGACGCGGGCCGGTGCGCGCTTGAGGTCACGCTGCCAGGTGACCCGATCGGGATGCAGTCCGCGGACGTAGTGCGACAGGCAGGAATGACGCAGCGCCCAGTCGAAACCGTCACGGGTGATCTCGACGGCGAGGACGGTCTCCTGACCCTCCTTCGTGCCCCAGCCGGAGCGGTACATCATCCACAGGAAACTGGGTTTGATCCACGTCATGCGGTCGGGCTTCCACGCTGCGGGGAAACGGCCCTTGCGGGCGGCGGGTCCGCCGATCTCCGGGCGGTAGGCCTGGTAGACGGTGATCGTGGACGCCGTGTGGAGCGCGCGGATCCTGCGGTGCGGTTCTTCCATGGCGTACAGCGTGGGCTCGGCCGGCTCGGGTGACCACCGATTTTTCGACCGTTGCGTGACGCGACGGCGCACGCCGACCGCAAGTGGCAGACAGTCGCTCGTGCGGGCCAAGTAGCCTCCGGAGTCAGAACGGAGGTTCCTCCGTGCAGCCGCCGGTCCAGACGTCACGGACATATCGAGCGCGTGCGGCAACGTCAGCGGGACTCTCCAGGGCAGCGGTGTCGTGGCCCCAGTTCCTGAGTGCGTCCAGACAGCGGTTGCGGTTGTGGCGGTCGGTACTGGTGGCGAGGAGGCGGCGGACGCGGCGTCCGAGTTCGCCCCTGTGACAAATGAGGGCTGGATGCTCGGTCAAGGGGATGGCGGCAACGACCGCAGCCTCACGAACAGCAGTGTCTTCGTGGTCCAGGAAAGCTGAAACGGCACGGTAGAACGTGGGGCGGTGGTCCAGGAAGACGCGCACTTCTGGATGATCGTCGAGGTCGTCACTGTTGAAGTGACGCTCGGCGACGGCAAGGCGCTCGTCGTCGGCGTCGTAGGCGAGTGATCTGAGCCAGTCCAGCAGAGCCGCCCTCACCGGACAGTCTCTTTCCGAGTCAGCCCGACGGCCGGGCCCGACGGTCGCCGTCGCGGGGTGGGCGAGGATCGCGGCCACATACAGCGCCACGGGGAGCGTGGCTTCGTAGAAGCTGTTCTGATGACATACCGGCTCCAGTTCGCCGATGGCCCTGATCTGAATCGTCGGGTCGGCGTCGAGGAGGCGAGGCAGCGCGGCCGACAGAAATCCGCCGTTCCCTCTCGCGGTGCCGAGTGAGGCCCAAGCCGTGCCGTCCAACAACGACTGATGCCCAGGCAGTTCATCGGGCGTCAGATTGTCAGTCTGCTGGTTCTCGCTGGTCACGAGGCAAAGGCTACGACGGACGCTCAAGATCTGGCTTCGGGCTTCGTGCGCGGCCAGGGATGCGTGATACAAGCCCGCGAAAGGTCTGTGAACAAGGCTTGACGTGGATCAAACCCAGTTTCCTGTGGATGATGTACCGCTCCGGCTGGGGCACGAAGGAGGGGCAGGAGACCGTCCTGGCCGTCGAGATCACTCGCGACGGTTTCGACTGGGCGCTGCGTCATTCCTGCCTGTCGCATTACGTCCGCGGACTGCATCCCGATCGCGGCGCCTGGCAGCGCGACCTCAAACGCGCGCCGGCCCGCGTCCAGTGGGACCCCGAACGCGATCTGCACCTGCGTCCCCTGCCGCACCGCTCACTGCAACTGGGGCTCTCGGGCGAGGCATCGGAGCGCTACGCGGACGAGTGGATCGTGTCCATCAACGACGTGACCCCGCTCGCCCGCGAGATCCACGCGCACGTCACCGGCGGCGACCTGGACGCAGCGGCCCGACTGCTCCCTCAGGAGCAGGGATACCCCGCCGGTGACGAACTGCTGTCCCACCTGTGTCCCTGACCGGCAGTCCGGGCACAACGGCCGGTATCGCTCAGGGGTCACATGGCGGCAAAGGTCGGTGAACGCCGCTTGATGATCCATGTCAAGCAGCGTTCGCAGACATCTGCCCGGCTGGTGAGAAGTCTCTGCGGACCGCGACTCCGCCCGTTCTCAACCCCGGGGGCGAGTCGAGGTGCCCGCGAACTACGGCGGGGCCGTCACTGCGGTCCCGTCGGACGGCGAGCCGGCTGTCGCGGTGGGCCGTGGCCGTGGAGGACGTGGGTGGTCAGGAGGGCGGCAGAGGCTGTTCCGTCCAGACTGTCTTGCCGTCGTGGGTGTAGCGGGTGCCCCACCGCTCCGTGAGCTGCGCGACCAGGAAGAGCCCTCGTCCACCCTCGTCCGTGCTGAGGGCCCTTCGGAGGTGAGGGGACGTATGGCTGGCGTCGGACACCTCACAGATCAGACAGTGGGTACGGATGAGGCGCAGGGTGACGGGGCCCTCCGCGTACCGGTAGGCGTTGGTGACGAGTTCGCTGGCGACCAGTTCGGTGGTGAAGGTCATTTCCGACAGCCCCCATTCGGCCAGTTTCGCCGTGGTCAGCTCCCTGGCGCGGCAGGCAGCGGTCGCTTCCAGAGGTAGGTGCCAGGTGGCGAAGTTCTCCGGCGGCAGTACCCGGGTACGGGCCATGAGCAGCGCGATGTCGTCGGTGGGGCGGCGGTCTGTGGGCAGCAGCGCTTCGACCACCCCGTCGCACGTGCGCTCCAGAGCGTCGGCACTGTGGGCGAGACATTCCGCCAGGTTCTCCAGCGTGGCGTCGATGTCGCCGTCGCGCGCCTCCAGGAGGCCGTCGGTGTAGAGCGTGAGCAGGCTGCCCTCAGGGAGGTCCAGGTGGTACATCTCGAACGGCAGTCCGCCCAGACCGAGCGGTGGACCCGCGGGCAGGTCGAGCACGCTCACCTGGCCGTCCGGTGTGGACACCAAGGGTGCCGGGTGGCCGGCGCGTGCCAGGGAGCATTGCCGGGAGACCGGATCGTAGACCGCGTAGACGCACGTGGCCCCGACCACCTGCTCGATCGACGACTGGTTGCCCTCGGCGTTCGTCTCCCCCTCGGCGGCCAGCAGACCGACCAGATCGTCCAGCCGGGCCACCACCTCGTCCGGTTCCAGGTCGAGGCTGGCCAGGGTGCGCACGGCGGCGCGCAGGCGCCCCATCGAGGCCGCGGCGTGGATTCCGTGGCCGACCACGTCTCCCACGACGAGGGCGACCCGGGCCCCTGACAACGGGATCACGTCGAACCAGTCACCGCCGATGCCCGGTTCACCGCTCGCCGGCAGGTACCGGTAGGCCACCTCGACGGCCGGCAGGTCGGACACCGTGCCCGGCAGCAGACTGCGCTGCAGGGTCAGAGCGGCGCTCTGCTGCTGGGTGAAGCGGCGCGCGTTGTCGATACAGACGGCCGCACGCGAGGAGAACTCATGGGCCACCGCGGCGTCGTCGTCCTCGAAAGGCTCCGAATGGCGCACGCGCCACAAGGTCACTATGCCCAGGATCAGGCCGCGTGCCATCAGGGGCACCGCGATCAGGGAATGAACGCCGAGCCCCAGGGCGATCTCGATCCGCCGCCGGTCCATGGCGTACCACTCGGGCCGGAGGGACAACAGCCGTTCGAGAATCGGGCGGCGCTCGGCCAGGCACCGCGCCTGCGCGGACTCCGGAAGAAGCGGGACCACGTCGCCCTCCTGGAACGGGACCCGTGGTTCCGGGGGCGAAAGGGCCACTCGCACCAGGGCACCGGCCATGTCCGAGGGCAGTTCGTCACCCAGTGCCACCGGCTTGAGGAGGTCCACCGAGCAGTGGTCGGCCAAGCCGGAGACGGCCACCTCGGCCAGCTCCCGGGCCGTCTGCGCCACGTCCAGTGAGGTTCCGATCCGGGCGCTCGCCTCGTTCAGCAGAGTGAGCCTGCGGCGGGCCCGGTAGCGCTGGGTCACGTCCTCGATCGTCTCCGCCACGCCGAGAACCCGGCCCGAGGAGTCTTCCATCCGGAACGCGGAGACGGACACCATCCGTTCCCGCCCCGGAGCATGGCGTGTGCGCGCCGACTGCTCTGTGAAGATCAACGGCTCGCCGGTCTCCAAGACGTGGCGCACCCGCTCCTCGGCCGGACCCGCGTCCTCGTCGACCAGGAATTCGCCGGGACTACGGCCCACCGGCGCCTCGGCCGTGAGGCCGCTCGCCTTCTGGATCGCACGGTTGACCCGAATCACCTTCCGGTCCGTGCCGTGGATGGCCAGACCGATCGGGGACCGGTGGTACAGGCCGTCCAGCAGTGCACGGTCCCGCTGCCAGGCAACGACTTCCGTGGCAGGGGCACCGACCAGGAACCACTCTTGGTGATCTCCGTCGCGGGTGATCGCGCGGGCCCGGAAACCCATCTCCACACGCCGTCCGTCGTGGTGCCGGACGGGCAGGACTCCGAACCAGCCCCCTGCCCTCATGGCGCCCACGACGACGGACCGCGCGACAGGCAGGTCACGGGCGTCGACCAGGAGGTCCCGCCACGCCCGTCCGATCACTTCCTTGGCGCGGTAGCCCAGCAGCTCCTGCGCACGTGCGCTCCAGCCGACCACTCTGCCGTGATCGTCGAGCACGGCCGAAGCGGCATGCCCCAGAGCGAACGGATCCTCCGGACTCTCACTGAAATGCATCGAGGGCGTCCCCATCACCACCACTTCGTCTCCGTGACTCCGATGTTCCTCCTTCCGATCTCCGCCCGCGACTCTCCGGTTCCTCTCGGCTCGGCGGTTCGGCAGGAGTGACATGGCGACACTCGGCGTATGCAAGCAATCGCGCGCGTGGAAGGGGGTGGTCACGGCCCGGGACCACTTCGTCACGGAGGCCGGCGAAGGCGCTCGGCGGGAGTCGCCAGGGCGCGTGTTCACAGCCGGCCCCTTCCGCTTGCCCGAACCAGCCAGGACGCCTCGGCCGAGGCGCCACCCCGACGACGACGGGACCGGGGGAATTCCGTCAGCCCGGCCGCGCTCGGCCCACGGGGACGAGCGGGACCGGGGACGAGCGGCACCGGGGGACCTTGGACGGTTGGTCCGGCGAACGCCCGGCGGAGACACGGCGGAGGCCCGGCGCACTGCGGCCCCTGCGCCCGGCCTCCGGTGGTGCGGTCCGGGTCAGTCGAAGAGGGCGACGAGCCCGTTCACCCAGATCGCGAGGAACGCGAGCACGGCCAGCAGGCATCCGGCGCCCGCCAGGAATCCGGCGAACCCGCCCCGCGCACCCTCCTCCTCCCGGCCGGTGGGCACCGTCTCCCATGTGACGGGGTGGCCCGACTCCTCGGTGCAGGCCGCTCGGACGGCGGCCAGTTGCTCCGCCGCGAAGGTCGAGGAGGCGAGCGACTCGGGGCCGCTCCAGGCGAGCGCGCGCATGCGTCGCGAAGCCGTGGCGTACTTCGCCTCGAAGGCGGAGGTCTCGGCCGCGTCCCGCTCCTCCTCCAGGTAGTTCCAGCGGCCGGCTTCCGCGGACTCCCCGTACAGCCGGTACACCTCGGCCAGACGGCGGCGAGGCGTCAGGTCGTTCGGGAAGGACGACACCAGACCGCGCAGGCGCTGGCGCGCGACGGGGATCCGGCCTGCAGTCAGGTCGGCGTCGACTCGGGAAAGGGTCTCTCGCAACGGCATGAACACATGATCGATTGGCGAGGTGACGGCCGTCGAACGGTTTTGCCCGCTCTACGGTGGTCCGGCATCCCCTTCATCCCGCCCCCGGCACCCCGGCACCCTGCGAATCCGCCAGGTCGCCAGGTCGGCCCGAGGCCGGCGTGCGTTCCGTGGTCAGTGGGAGAGCGTCGCCGGGTTGCCGCCGTTCGCCTCGTAGCCCGCCACCGCCAGGGCGCGGTATATCGCGTAGTCCGCGGCCGGGTCGTGGGTCAGGGTCCACGGCAGGGCGCCCACGTGACCGTCGACGTGCACCAGCTGGTTCATCGCCTCGGACCAGCGCTCGCCGCGCACGAGGAAGAAGACCAGCAGGTGGCGGACATGGGCCAGCATCGGGTCGTCGGGGCGGGCCGAGTGGACCGCGTGCAGCGCGCCGTGGACGGCCTTGGTCACGACCTCGCTCTGGTAGAAGCTGCGGACCAGGTTCACCTCGGGGAGGTGCTCGAAGACCGCGAAGAGCGGCAGGGCCGCCAGGAGGGAACCCCGTGGCGCGCGGGCCGCCGCGGCCTCCGCGAAGGAGTACGCCGTCTCGCGCGAGCCGTGCCACTTCTCGCACCAGTAGTGGAGGGCGGCCAGATGCGCGCCCATGTGGGAGGGCGCGCGGTCCAGGATCTTCAGCCACAGCTTCTCGAACTCGGGCTGGGAGTAGGAGAGTCCACGGGCCACGGACAGTTCGACGATGTACGGGATCGGATCGCCCGGGGACAGCAGCGCCGCCTCGCCGCACGCGGCCCGCGCCTCCTCCATGATGATCCGGAAGTCGTCGGTCCCCGGCGTCGACGTCCGCCACGCCTGCTGCACCAGGAACTCGGCGTGCACCGCCGCGCCGCCCGCGTCCTTGGGCACCTCGGCACGCCACACCCGGAGCCACTGCCCGCCGGGCGTCTCGCTGACTCCGCCGGGACGCTGCTGGAGCTCCAGCGAGGCGGCGCCCGCGAAGGCCTGCACGCGCTGCCAGCGGTTCTCGCCCTCGATCTCCGTGCCGGCCAGCAGCTGAGAGGCCGCGCGGTAGTCCTGGTTCCGCTGCACCAGGTCCAGGACGTTCAGCAGATCCGCGTCGGGGCCCGGCATGCGGATGTCCTGCTCCTCCTGCCGCAGGAACCCGTAGTTCGCCGGGTCCGCGGCGTCCGGGTCACCCGGCGACACCAGCTGCACACCGGTGCTCCTGCGCCGGAAAACCGGCAGCAGGACCATGCTGAACATGGCCAGCGCCATCAGGACCCAGAGAATCTGCATGCCTCAAGCGAACCAGACGGGTCCGACAATTGGCCAGCCGGTCCCCCGGCCCGGTCCCGCGACCGGCGACGGAGGTGAGGACGGGCCCGGTTCCGTGGGGGTCCGTCGACGGTTCCCGACCGTTCTCGGCGGGCCGGCGCGTGGCCCGGGAGGACTCGGCGCGGGGCGTGTGCCGTCATGAACCCCGGGGGAGCACTACGCTCGGGGCTCATGAGCGACAGGCACATCAGTCAGCATTTCGAGACGCTCGCGATCCACGCGGGCAACACCGCCGATCCCCTCACGGGCGCGGTCGTCCCGCCGATCTACCAGGTCTCGACCTACAAGCAGGACGGCGTCGGCGGGCTGCGCGGCGGTTATGAGTACAGCCGCAGCGCCAACCCCACCAGGACGGCCCTGGAGGAGAACCTCGCCGCCCTGGAGGGTGGCCGCCGTGGGCTCGCGTTCGCGTCAGGACTGGCGGCCGAGGACTGCCTGTTGCGTACGCTGCTGAGCCCCGGTGACCACGTGGTGATCCCCGACGACGCGTACGGTGGCACCTTCCGCCTCTTCGCGAAGGTCGTCTCCCGCTGGGGCGTGGAATGGTCGGTGGCCGACACCAGCGACCCCGACTCGGTCCGGGCGGCCCTCACCCCGAAGACCAAGGCGATCTGGGTAGAGACGCCCTCCAACCCGCTGCTCGGCATCACGGACATCGCCGCGGTCGCGCAGATCGCGCGCGAGGCGGGCGCCCGGCTCGTCGTCGACAACACGTTCGCCACGCCCTACCTCCAGCAGCCGCTGGCGCTCGGCGCGGACGTCGTCGTGCACTCCCTGACCAAGTACATGGGCGGTCACTCGGACGTCGTGGGCGGCGCCCTGATCACCGGCGACCAGGAACTCGGCGAGGAGCTGGCGTACCACCAGAACGCGATGGGCGCGGTCGCCGGGCCCTTCGACTCCTGGCTGGTGCTGCGCGGCACCAAGACGCTCTCCGTGCGCATGGACCGGCACAGCGAGAACGCGGGCCGCGTCGCCGAGATGCTCACGCGGCACGCGCGCGTGTCGCGTGTCCTGTACCCGGGTCTCCCGGAGCACCCCGGTCACGAGGTCGCCGCCAAGCAGATGCGGGCGTTCGGCGGCATGGTCTCCTTCCAGGTCGCGGGCGGCGAGGAGGCGGCCGTCGAGGTCTGCAACCGCGCCAAGGTGTTCACGCTCGGTGAGTCGCTGGGCGGTGTGGAGTCCCTGATCGAGCACCCCGGACGCATGACGCACGCCTCGGTGGTCGGTTCGGCGCTGGAGGTCCCCGCCGACCTGGTCCGCGTCTCCGTGGGCATCGAGAACATCGACGACCTGCTCGAGGACCTTCAGCAGGCACTGGGCGGCTGATCCCCGGCGTACCCGGCCGGGTACGGACCCTGGGCCGGGAGCGGCCGGTGGGTCACCAGCCCGTCAGTGGTGGAGTCGTCTCCGACGGCGGCTCCACCCACGGACGGACCGTCGCGGCCCAGACGGTGAAGGCGACGGCCGCGGCGAACAGCAGCAGCCACAGCACTCGCCGGACGGCCGTCCTGCGGCGCAGCATGCGCCCGCCGCGGCGCACGGCCTCGCCGTACAGGTCGGGGGGCACCGCGGGCGGGTGCTGGTCCAGCATCCGCCGTACGGTCGCCTCGCGCTCCGGACGGTTCATGACGGCGCCACCTCCACCCTGGCCGTCGCCGGGCCGCTCGGCGGGTGCAGCAACGTCGTCATCGCCCGGGCGCAGATCGCCCGTACCCGTTCCCCCGAGAGCCCGAGCAGGGCCGCCGTCTGCTCCTCGGCGACCCCCTCGTAGAGCCTGAGGACCAGGACCAGCCGCTCCTGGGGGGTGAGCCGGGCCAGGACACTGTCCGGCGCGGGGCGCGGCCGCCCCAGGCCGCCGTACTCGTGCCAGGCGGCGCGCTGGAAGCGCAGGGCCAGCTGCCGACGGGCGCTGTCGTAGGGATCCTCGCCGTGCAGCCGGTCCCAGGAGGCGTAGGTGTGGGCGAGGGCCCGCGTCAGCAGCCCCCGCGCGCGGGGGTTGTCGTCCCGGGGCTCGGCCGTGAGCAGGGTCGCGGCGTGCAGCAGACGGCCTGCCGCGCCCGCGACGAACGCCTTGAACTCCCGGGCCCGGCGGGCTTCTTGGGTCGCGCGCCGTTCTCCCACCACGCCTCCCCCCTGAGGGTGCCCCTGAGGAAACGGGTCCGCGGCCGCGTGCGGCCCGCCGCACCGCGTACGACGAGGACCCGGTCTCATATGAGGCCAGGGGGCGCCTTCCGGTCAAGAGCGCGGCGCACATGCGCGCGGGGAACCGGGGCGGAGGCCCCGGGCGACGGGGCGCGGGGGCGGCGGGGGAGCGCCGGGTGGATCAGGAGGCCGCTTCGGGCTCCGGCGCCGCCGTGCCCTGGGTCGCCTGGCGGGCGGAGAGAGCGCTGTTGAAGCGCGTCAGGAGCGCGCAGAACGCCTCACGCTCCTCAGGCGCCCATTCGTGTGTCAGCTCGGCCATCAACTGACGCCGCGAGCCGCGCACTTCGTCGAGACGGGACTGGCCGCGCGGGGACAGCTGGAGCACCACGGCCCGGCCGTCCTCGGGGTGCGAGGTGCGCTTGACGAGCCCGGTGTCGACCAGCGGGGCGACCTGCCGGGTGACCGTCGAGGAGTCGATCCCCATGCTCGCCGCGAGCGCCTTGACGCCCATCGGGCCTTCCTTGTCGAGGCGGTTGAGCAGCAGGTAAGCGGCGCGGTCCATGGAGTTGCGCACCTGCCCCACCCCGCCGAGCCGGGTCTGTTCCGCACGGCGCGCGAAGACCGCGACCTCGTGCTGAAGGGCTTCGAGAAGACCGGTGTCACCGACGGTCGTCATGTCCATCGACATTTCTGGTGTTGTGGGCATGGCCGGGGGCTCAATTCATGCGTGGGGAGCTGGGTTGGGGGACAGGGTACGCGGCCGGGGCGCGGGCCGTACCGGGGCTGTGCAAACCCGGTCTCGGTGCGTGGTCACCCCCGGAGTGCGCCCGCGTGAACTGCGAGACTGGCGGTCATGAGCTACAGCACCGCTGACTCCTTTCCCGATGTGACTCTCGACGACGTGCGCGGCGCGCAGAAGATGCTCGCGGGTGTGGCGCGGGTGACCGCGATGGAGGGCAGCAGGTACCTGTCCCAGCTGGTGGGCGCTCCCGTGCAGTTCAAGTGCGAGAACCTCCAGCGGACGGGCTCGTTCAAGCTGCGCGGCGCGTACGTGCGGATCGCGGGCCTGCTTCCGGAGGAGCGCGCGGCGGGTGTCGTCGCCGCGAGCGCGGGCAACCACGCGCAGGGCGTCGCGCTCGCGTCCGCGCTGCTCGGTGTGCGCTCCACGGTGTTCATGCCGACCGGCGCCCCGCTGCCGAAGGTCGCGGCCACCCGTGACTACGGCGCCGAGGTGAGGCTGCACGGGCAGGTGGTCGACGAGACGCTGGCCGCCGCGCAGGAGTACGCGGAGCGGACGGGAGCGGTGTTCATCCACCCCTTCGACCACCCCGACGTCATCGCGGGCCAGGGCACGGTCGGCCTGGAGATCCTGGACCAGTGCCCCGAGGTGCGGACGATCGTCCTCGGCGTCGGCGGCGGCGGACTGGCGGCGGGCGTCGCCCTCGCGGTGAAGTCGCTGCGTCCGGACGTACGGATCATCGGGGTGCAGGCGGAGGGCGCGGCGGCGTACCCGCCCTCGCTGGCGGCCGGGCGGCCGGTGTCGATCGAGAACCCGGCCACGATGGCCGACGGCATCAAGGTCGGCCGCCCCGGCGACGTGCCGTTCCGGCTGGTCGAAGGGCTGGTCGACGAGGTCCGTACGGTCTCCGAGAACCATCTGTCCAGCGCGCTGCTGCTCTGCCTGGAGCGCGCCAAGCTGGTCGTCGAGCCGGCCGGCGCGAGCTCCGTCGCGGCACTGCTGAGCGCTCCGGACACCTTCGAGGGACCGGTGGTGGCGCTGCTGTCGGGCGGGAACGTGGACCCCCTGCTGATGCAGCGCATCCTGCGGCACGGCATGGCCGCGGGCGGCCGCTACCTGGCGGTCACCCTGCGGCTCACCGACCGGCCGGGAGCCCTGGCGACGCTTCTCGGGGTGTTGTCAGTGGCGGACGCTAACGTGCTCGACGTGAGCCACGTACGGACCGATCCACGGCTCGGGCTCACGGAGGTGGAGGTCGAGCTGCACCTGGAGACGAAGGGCCCCGAGCACTGCGCCGAGGTGAATCTGGCGCTGCGCGAGGCGGGGTACACGGTCATCGGCTGAGCCGGAACCGTCCTCGTGGTCCGATCCTCCGGTGCGGGAAAATCCGTTGAGCGACGCGATACATCGCGTTAGGGTGTGCGCGTCCTGGTCGGTCCCGGGTCGGGGCAGACCGGAAGAATGGTCTCATTGCGCGTATATCCGAAAAATCCCCAACGACGTGGAGAACTCTCATGCCGGGCGCCATCTACGCCGAAGGCCTGGTGAAGACCTTCGGTGACGTAAGGGCTCTGGACGGTGTCGACCTCGATGTCCCGGAAGGGACCGTGCTCGGCCTGCTCGGGCCGAACGGCGCGGGCAAGACGACCGCCGTCCGCTGTCTCACGACCCTGCTCCGCCCCGACAGCGGCAGGGCCGTCGTCGCGGGCATCGACGTGCTCAAGGACCCCGACGCCGTACGGCGCAGGGTCGGCCTCTCCGGACAGTTCGCGGCGGTCGACGAGTACCTGACCGGCCGCGAGAACCTCCAGATGGTCGGCCAGCTCTACCAGATGAGGGCGAAGCCCGCGAAGGCCCGCGCGGACGAGCTCCTGGAGCAGTTCCACCTGACCGAGGCCGCCGACCGCACCGCCAAGACGTACTCGGGCGGTATGCGCAGGCGCCTCGACCTGGCCGCGGCCCTGGTCGTGTCACCTCCGGTCATGTTCATGGACGAGCCGACGACCGGTCTCGACCCGCGCAACCGCCAGCAGCTCTGGGACGTCATCAAGCAGCTGGTCTCCGGTGGCACCACGCTGCTGCTGACCACGCAGTACCTCGAAGAGGCCGACCACCTCGCGCACGACATCTGCGTGGTCGACCACGGCCGCGTCATCGCCCGCGGCACCGCCGACGAGCTCAAGGCGCAGACCGGCGGCGAACGCGTCGAGGTCGTCGTGCACGAGCGCGAGCACATGGAGACCGCCGCCGAGGTGCTGCGCGGCTTCGGCAAGGGCGAGACCAAGATCGAGGAGCACACCCGCAAGCTCACCGTGCCCGTCACCGGCGGCGCGAAGCTGCTCGCGGAGGTGATCCGCGAGCTGGACACCCGCGGCATCGAGATCGACGACATCGGTCTGCGCCGCCCGACCCTCGACGACGTCTTCCTCTCCCTCACCGGCCACGTGGCCGAAGAGGCGGCCGAGGAGAACGGCGTTCCCGCCGACGCCCGGACGGGCAGGAACAAGAAGGAGGCCGCGAAGTGAGCGCCGTCAGCGACGCCGTGCAGGTCACGGCACCCTCGAACCCGATCTACCAGTCGATCCGGGACTCCCTGGTCATCGCCAGGCGGAACCTGATCAGGATGTCCCGGATCCCCGAGATGGTGATCTTCGGGCTCATCCAGCCGATCATGTTCGTGGTGCTGTTCACCTACGTCTTCGGCGGGTCCATGAAGATCGGCGGCAGCACCAGCGCCGAGGCGTACACCAACTTCCTGATGGCGGGCATCTTCGCGCAGACGGTGACCTTCGCCACCGCGGGCGCCGGAGCGGGCATCGCCGACGACATGCACAAGGGCCTCATCGACCGTTTCCGGTCACTGCCCATGGCACGCGGCGCGGTGCTGACCGGACGCACCCTGGCCGACCTCGTGCAGACCGCGCTGACCCTGCTGGTCCTCGCGCTGGTCGCCCTCATGGTCGGCTGGCGGGTCGGGACGACCGGGAGCACCAACGCGTTCCGCGTCCTCGGAGCCTTCGGACTGCTGCTCCTGCTGGGATACGCGTTCACCTGGATCGGCGCGCTCATCGGCCTGTCCGTGCGGACACCCGAGGCGGCCACCTCCGGCGGTCTGATCTGGCTCTTCCCGGTCACGTTCATCTCGAACGCGTTCGTGGACACCGCCAACATGACGCCCTGGCTGCGGCATGTCGCGGACTGGAACCCGTTCAGCGCCACCGTCCAGGCCTGCCGTGTGCTGTTCGCCAACCCCGGGGTGTCGCACTCCGAGGCCTGGCCCATGCGGCACTCGATCTGGGCCTCGGTCATCTACTCGATCCTGATCGTGCTGATCTTCCGGACGCTCGCGGTCCGCAAGTACCGCTCGGCGACGGCGTGAGCGGGAGCTGGACGAGGAAGCGGACATGATGATGCCCCCGGCGCGGCCGGGGGCATCGTCGTCGCTGGTCCGAGGCTCAGGACTGGTAAGGCTCGGCCTTGAGGATCCTCACCGAGGCGAGCTTGCCGTTCGGCAGCTCGTACCGGGCGTCCTCGCCGACCTTCTTGCCGGTCACGCCGGAGCCCAGCGGGGACTGCGGAGAGTACGTCTCGATGTCGGCGCTCGCGTACTCGCGCGAGGCGAGCAGGAAGTCCAGGGTGTCGTCCTCGTCGCCGTCGAAGGCGATGGTGACGACCATGCCCGGCGCGACCACGCCGTCCGCCGCGGGAGCCTCGCCGACCTTGGCGTTCTCCAGGAGCTGGGTCAGCTGGCGCACACGGAGCTCCTGCTTGCCCTGCTCTTCCTTGGCCGCGTGGTACCCGCCGTTCTCGCGCAGGTCCCCCTCCTCGCGCGCGGCCGCGATCTTGGCGGTGATGTCCGTGCGCGCGGGACCAGACAGGTACTCCAGCTCGGCCCTGAGCTGGTTGTACGCCTCCTGGGTCAGCCAGGTGACGTTCTCGCTGGTCTGGGTCACAGGTGCTCCTCGTAGGTACTGGGAATACAAAGCATCGCCCTACCCAGAAGCATGTTCTTTCACGGGTGGGCGAAACCACGAGCCTAACAATTCAGCGGCTCGGACGGGAGGACATAAGACATCAGAATTGCATCGACGCAGGTCAGTCAACGGTTGCCGAGAGTGACGCGGAGCCGTGCCGACCCGCTCCGACGCCGGTGGGCGGTGGTGCTCAGCCCGTGTGGCAGCCGAGGAGTTCCGCGGTGGAACCCCTGGCCGTCGTACGCAGGGTGACGACCTTGTCGACGCGGGAGGAGTCCTGGCCGAAGCGGAAGTCGGCCCGGCCCACCTCGACGCCCTCGGCGTTCTGCGAACGCAGCGTGCAGTAGCCGCTCACGCCCGCGTCCTTGCGCACTTCCAGGTGCGCCTCGACCGCGCCGTCCGAGACCGCCTTGAAGCTGATCACCTGGGCGCTGATCCCGGTCCCGCCGACGTAGTCGTAGCCGAACCAGCCGATCAGGGCGATCAGGGCGACACCCAGCACCCCGCCGACGACCTTGAGCTTCCGGTCGGCGCGCTGGTCCGCGGAACGGCCGTACCGGCCCTCGGGCAGCCGCGTGCTCGCCGTGCTCATGATCGTCCTCCCGGCGGGGATCCGTGGATGGGGACCCCGGAATTATTCGCCCCCCGATTCCGTCACTATAGAAGCCGCCCTCAGCGCTGATTCACGCCGGGCGCCGACAGCCGACCCACTCAGGCGACAGCCGACCGACCGAGGATTGAGTCTTGACTGACCAGCTGCGACTGATGGCCGTGCACGCCCACCCCGACGACGAGTCGAGCAAGGGCGCGGCCACCATGGCGAAGTACGTGTCCGAGGGGGTGGACGTGCTGGTCGTGACCTGCACGGGCGGGGAGCGCGGCTCCATCCTCAACCCCAAGCTCCAGGGCGACACGTACATCGAGGAGAACATCCACGAGGTACGCAAGAAGGAGATGGACGAGGCCCGCGAGATCCTCGGCGTCGAGCAGCAGTGGCTCGGCTTCGTCGACTCGGGCCTGCCCGAGGGCGACCCGCTGCCGCCGCTCCCCGAGGGCTGCTTCGCCCTGGAGGACCTCGACAAGGCGGCCGGCGAGCTGGTCAGGCGGATCCGCTCGTTCCGCCCGCAGGTGATCACCACGTACGACGAGAACGGTGGCTACCCGCACCCCGACCACATCATGACCCACAAGATCTCGATGGTGGCCTTCGAGGGCGCGACCGACACCGAGAAGTACCCGGAGTCGGAGTTCGGCCCCGCGTACCAGCCGCAGAAGCTCTACTACAACCAGGGCTTCAACCGTCCGCGCACCGAGGCGCTGCACCACGCCCTCCTGGACCGCGGCCTCGAGTCGCCGTACGGGGAGTGGCTGAAGCGCTGGAGCGAGTTCGAGCGCGCCGAGCGCACGCTGACCACGCACGTTCCGTGCGCGGACTTCTTCGAGATCCGTGACAAGGCGCTGATCGCGCACGCCACGCAGATCGACCCCGACGGCGGCTGGTTCAAGGTCCCCATGGACATCCAGCGGGAGGTCTGGCCGACCGAGGAGTACGAGCTCGCCAAGTCCCTCGTGGACACATCCCTCCCCGAGGACGACCTCTTTGCGGGCATCCGCGACAATGCCTGACATGAGCGCAAGCCTGGCACTGACGCACCTCGTCCCCCTCGCCAAGGAGGTCGACGAGAACAAGGTCACCCCCGGCGTCCTCGGCTTCATCGTCTTCGCGGTGATGGCCCTGGCCGTCTGGGGCCTGATGAAGTCCATGAACCGCCACATGGGCAAGGTCACCTTCGAAGAGGACCCCGAGAACGAGGCGGCGGGTTCCGCTCCCGCCGGCGGGGCCGCGCCCGCGAAGGGCTGAGCCCGCGCCCGCGGGGGCCCCGGCCCCCGCGGGCGCGCAGGCCCTGACCGGCCGCCCGGCGTGCGTTCCCCCGGGGCCCGCACGCCGGCACCGTCACGCCATCGGCCTCACGTCACCACCGTCACTCCCATCACGTCGCGGGCGTGCCGTCCCGGCACCATGCCCAGGCGCCACGCCTGCCAGCCGGCGTCCAGGTCGATCCCCCGCTCCAACAGCAGCTGGTACGTCTCGATGAAGTCGTCGAGCCTGCCGTCGCGGGTCGGGTGGCCGCCGAGCGAGAGCTGCGACAGCTCCTCCTGGGCCACCGCGGCACCCACCTCGTAACCGCCCGGGGCCGCGTAGGGCAGCAGGGTGCAGCGCAGGAAGCGGGCCCAGTCCTCACCCCGGCGGTCGCCGTACGAGGCGAACAGGGCGACGGCCTCGTCGCACAGGGCCAGCGCCTGCCCGGCACGCGCGTTCCCCCCGTCCACGACGGCGAGCTCCAGGCACGTCCACGCCTCGCCGTGCGCCACCCCGATGCGACGGAAGTCCGCGCGGGCGTCGACGAACAACTGGCGGGCGAAGCCCGAGTTCCGCAGCGAGCCCGTCTGCGCGGCGCGCTGGTCCCGGGTCACCCGCGCCGAGTGGTGGCGGGCGCAGGCCAGGCCGTAGACGTCCCGCATGCGGGAGAACATCGTCCGGGAGCGCTCCAGCTCGCGCACCGCCTGGTTCAGGTCGCCCGTCTCCTCCAGCGCCTGGCCCAGGTAGTAGACCGTCCAGGCCTCACCGCGCGCGTCCTCGTTCTCGCGGTGGCGGGAGGCCGCCTGGCGCAGCCCGTCGACCGCGGAGGACGGATCGCCCTCGACGAGCCGGGCGCGGGCCAGCTGGGTCAGCGCCCACGCCTCGCCGCGGGCGTCGCGCGTACGGCCGTACAGATCGAGCGCGGCACGCAGTTCACGGTCGGCGCGCGGCACGTCGCCCATCCGCAGGCCCAGCTGGCCGAGCTGGAAATGGGCCCAGGCCTCCCCGTGCACCGAGCCGCTCTCCCGGTGCAGGACCAGCGCCCGGGTGAGGAGATCGAGGGCGTGCGCCAGCCGGGACCTGTCACGCTCCACCGCCGCCAGCGCGTGCATCGTCCAGGCGCGGTCGGCCGCCAGGTCCTCGGAGGCCTGGAGGTCCATGGCCTCCTGGAGCTTGGCCGCCGCCTCGGTGAGGTTGCCCTGGTGGTGCAGCGTGATGCCGAGGGAGCACAGCGCCCTGGCGGCCCCCGCGTCGTGGTGGGCCTCGAAGTAGAGGTCCACCACCGAGGACAGGGTCGTCCGCGCCTTGTCCAGCTCGCCGAGCTGGCGGGCCGCGATGCCCGTACGCCACTGCACCGAGCGGACGAGAAGCCCCTGGTCGACGGCCTGGGCCAGCTCGCTGATCTCCCCCAGGCGGTAGAGGTCGCCGCGCAGCAGGCAGTAGTCGCACAGCGCGCCCAGGAGGTGCAGCACCGCCGCCTGGTCCACCCCCTCCGCGTGCCGCAGGGCCGCCGTGATGAAGCTCGACTCGTCGTCCAGCCAGCGCAGCGCGGCGTCCAGCGAGGTGAAGCCCTGCGGCCCGAACCGGTCGGCGCGCGTCGACGTCCTGCCGTCCACCAGGCGGATCACCGAGTCGGCGAGCTCCGCGTAGTTGACGATCAGGCGTTCCTGCGCGGCGGTCCGCTCGGAGGGCTCCTCCTCGTCCAGGAGGCGGGCCGAGGCGAAGGCCCGCACGAGATCGTGCAGGCGGTAGCGACTGCCGCGCACGTGATCGATCAGGCCCGCCCGGGAGAGGGCGGTGAGATGGCGGGTGGCCTCCGGCTCGTCCGTCGCCAGGAGCGACGCCGCGGCCGCCGCGCCCATCGAGGCGCGCCCGGCCAGGGCCAGTCTGCGCAACAGCCGGCGCGCCGGCTCCGACTGGTCCGTGTACCGCAGCCACAGCACCCGCTCGACGGGCTCCACGGGGCCGTACGCCGCGAGGTCGGTGGCCAGGGCGCGCGGGGTGCGCGGGCCGATCGAGGAACCCGCCACGCGCAGGGCCAGCGGCAGCCCGCCGCACAACTCCCTTACCCGTTCCACGGCTTCGGCGTCGTACGGGCCCGAGGCGTCCTGCGCCGACGCGGTCAGCAGCTCCTCGGAGCCCGCCGGGTCCAGCGCCTCGACGGGCAGCCGGTGCACCCAGGCGGCCAGATCGGCGGGCAGGTCGAGGGGCTCGCGCGAGGTGACCAGCACGAGGCTCTCCGAGCGTTCGGGAACCAGGGTCCGCACCTGCCGGACGTCGCTCGCGTCGTCCAGCACGATCGTCACCGGCAGGCCCGTCAGGTGCTGGTGGTACAGCTCGCTGAGCCGTCGTACCTGCTGGTCCGGCGAGGAACGCTCACGGAAGAGCAGCTGTTCGCGCGGGGCGCCGAGCCGGTTCAGCAGGTGGAGCAGCGCGTCGCGGGTGGGAAGCGGAGGGTCGTCCGGGAGGTCCCCCCGCAGGTCCACCACGCACGCGCCGCGGAACTGGTCCCGCAGGGCGTGCGCCGCCCGGACCGCGAGCGTGCTGCGGCCGGAGCCCGGCGCGCCGTGCAGCACCACGACCGTCGGCTTCGTCTCCGTGCTCGCCCGGGCGGCGTGCACCCACTGCGCGATCCGCGCCATCTCGGTCCGCCGCCCGCTGAACGGGCCGTCCGGCTCAGGCAGTTGACCGAAGGACTGCTCGAGGACGCTGCGCCGACGGGCCGCCGCGCTCTTGTCGGTGCGCCGTAACTGCGGCGCGCCCTTCTTGGCGCCCGTCGAGGCGTTGAGGACGCGCTGCTGATCGAGGAACGGCCGGATGCCCCGTACCTCCAGGGCCGTCAGCCACGCCAGACGCAGTTGCTCGGGACCTCCGGGCTGGCCCAGGGCCCCGGCCCGGCGGCTCGCGGCGGGCAGGTGCGTGGCCGTCACCTTCAGGACGGTGGCCGCGGCCCCCGCCACGGCGACCGTCGCTCCGGTGCCCACGGCCGCGCCCGCTCCGGTGCCCAGCGCCAGGTCGGCGACGACGGCCGCGAGCGCGCCGACGCCCGCCACCAGCAGGGGAGTTCCGGCCCCCTCGCGGGCGTACCGCTGTCCGAAGGACTGCCGTCCCGCTTCCGAGGCCTCCAGCGCCCGGGTGTACGCCGTGTACTCCTCGGCGGCCGTCTCCGCCATCGCGTCGAGCGCGGCCCGCGCCCGCGACAGCAGCACACCCCCGTCCACCCGTCCCCCGGAGCGGCGCACCTCCTCCTCGACGGCCCGGGCCAACAGCCGCTCGGCCTCTGCCCGATGGCTGTCCCGCATGTGACGTCCCCCTCCAACGGCAACCGCTTGGCCTATGAGTGTCCTTCGGAGAGGACGCGAGCGCGAGAGGGCCGGGGATCACCGTTCGGCGGAAGGCGGCCGGGGGCGGTCGGAGGTGACGGGAGGCGGACGCCCGCCACCCACCCGGAACGGACACCGACTCTCCACCGGTTCGACCGCCCGGGCCGTCAGGCCGTTCCGCGCCGGACGGGAGCACGTCAGGCAGGATGGGAGCATGGCGAACCGACTGGCCCATGAGACGTCTCCGTACCTTCTCCAGCACGCCGACAACCCCGTCGACTGGTGGCCCTGGTCGGCCGAGGCCTTCGACGAGGCACGCAGGAGCGGCAGGCCCGTCCTGCTGAGCGTCGGATACAGCAGCTGTCACTGGTGCCACGTCATGGCCCATGAGTCCTTCGAGGACGACGCGACCGCCGCGTACCTCAACGAGCACTTCGTCAGCGTCAAGGTGGACCGCGAGGAGCGCCCCGACGTCGACGCCGTCTACATGGAGGCGGTGCAGGCGGCGACCGGACAGGGCGGCTGGCCCATGACGGTGTTCCTCACCCCGGACGCCGAGCCCTTCTACTTCGGCACCTACTTCCCGCCCGAGCCCCGGCACGGCATGACCTCCTTCCGGCAGGTGCTGGAGGGCGTGCACGGCGCCTGGACCGACCGGCGGGACGAGGTGGCCGAGGTCGCCGGGAAGATCACCCGGGATCTCGCCGAGCGGGAGATGAACTTCGGGGACAGCCGGGTTCCGGGCGAGGAGGACCTGGCCGGCGCGCTGCTGGGACTCACCCGGGAGTACGACGCCGCACGCGGCGGATTCGGCGGGGCGCCCAAGTTCCCGCCGTCCATGGTGATCGAGTTCCTGCTGCGTCACCACGCGCGGACCGGCGCCGAGGGCGCGCTGCAGATGGCCGCCGACACCTGTGAGCGGATGGCGCGCGGCGGTCTCTACGACCAGCTCGGAGGCGGCTTCGCCCGGTACTCGGTCGATCGCGAGTGGGTGGTGCCCCACTTCGAGAAGATGCTCTATGACAATGCCCTTTTGTGCCGGGTCTACGCCCATCTCTGGCGGTCCACCGGGTCCGAACTGGCCCGCCGGGTCGCGCTGGAGACCGCCGACTTCATGGTGCGCGAACTGCGTACCGACGAGGGCGGGTTCGCCTCCGCGCTCGACGCGGACAGTGACGACGGCACCGGCCGGCACGTCGAGGGCGCCTACTACGTGTGGACGCCCGCGCAGTTGCGTGAGGTCCTCGGGGACGCGGACGCCGAACTCGTCGCCCGGTACTTCGGGGTCACCGAGGAGGGCACCTTCGAGGAAGGCGCCTCGGTACTCCAACTCCCGCAGTCGGAGCAGGTGTTCGACGCGGAGAGGATGGCCTCCCTGCGGGAGCGGCTGCTGGCCGCGCGGGCCGGGCGGCCGGCCCCCGGACGCGACGACAAGGTGGTCGCCGCCTGGAACGGGCTCGCGGTGGCCGCCCTCGCGGAGACCGGCGCCTACTTCGACCGGCCCGACCTCGTGGAGGCCGCGATCGGCGCCGCCGACCTCCTCGTGCGGCTGCACATGGACGACCGGGCACGGCTGGCCCGGACCAGCAGGGACGGGCGGGTGGGCGCCCACGCGGGGGTCCTGGAGGACTACGCGGACGTCGCCGAGGGCTTTCTCGCGCTGACGTCCGTCACCGGGGAAGGGGTCTGGCTGGAGTTCGCCGGGTTCCTGCTCGACCATGTCCTGGCCCAGTTCACGGACGCCGGGTCGGGCGCGCTGTACGACACGGCGGCCGACGCCGAGCGGTTGATCCGCCGGCCGCAGGACCCCACCGACAACGCCACCCCGTCGGGGTGGAGCGCGGCCGCCGGGGCGCTGTTGTCGTATACCGCGCAGGCCGGTGCGCAGCCGCATCGCGTCGCCGCCGAGCGGGCGCTCGGCGTGGTGAAGGCGCTGGGGCCGCGGGCGCCCCGCTTCATCGGCTGGGGGCTCGCGGTCGCCGAGGCGCTGCTCGACGGGCCCCGGGAGGTCGCGGTGGTCGGGGATGCCGACGATCCGGCCACAACGGCCTTGCGGCGCGCGGCACTTCTGGGGACCGCCCCGGGTGCCGTCGTGGCCGTGGGCGCGCCGGGAAGTGGTGAGCTGCCGTTGCTCTCCGGCCGACCGCTGGTGGACGGTGAACCGGCCGCCTATGTCTGCCGCAACTTCACCTGCGACGCCCCGACGACCGATCCTGACCGGCTTCGCACGGCTCTGAACGGCCGAAACGTGTGATCCCGTACCGGCTCAAACGCCTTTAGTGTGTGGATTGTTCAGCAAGTCGACCGACTGTGATGAAACACGCTCTTCACCAGAACAACCTATGCGCTTCACAGATCACCCATAGTCTCTGCATGGTGACGCGACAAGTGTGACGCACTGTCGCGACTGGGGGTTTTTGGGGATCTGGGGGGATCTGTTGCTCACGTCTGTCTTCATCGCTGCCGTTTCACTGGCGCTCTTCTGGATGGCGGCCTTCACCCTGTGGTGGCAGATGCACGCGTGGCGTACGCCCGAAGTGCTCGCCTCCACCCGGTTCGACAGACCGGACGGGGGTGAGGGCCTGTCCTTCTCGCTGCTGCTGCCCGCGCGGCACGAGCAGGCGGTGCTCGACCACACCATCCAGCGGCTGCTGGAATCCAGCCACACCGACTTCGAGATCATCGTCATCGTGGGGCACGACGACCCGGAGACCACCGAGGTGGCCCGGGACGCCGAGGCGCGCGATCCGCGGGTGCGGGTCGTCGTCGACCACCATGAGAAGAAGAACAAGCCGAAGGCCATGAACACGGCCCTGCCGCACTGCCGCGGCGACGTGGTCGGGGTCTTCGACGCCGAGGACCAGGTCCATCCGGAGCTGCTCGCCCACGTCGACCACGCGTTCCGCACGACGGAGGCGGACGTCGTCCAGGGTGGGGTGCAGCTCATCAACTTCCACTCCAGCTGGTACAGCCTGCGCAACTGCCTGGAGTACTTCTTCTGGTTCCGCTCCCGCCTGCACCTGCACGCGCAGAAAGGGTTCATCCCGCTCGGCGGCAACACCGTCTTCGTCCGGACGGACGTCCTGCGGGAGGCCGGCGGCTGGGACCCCGACTGTCTCGCCGAGGACTGCGATCTGGGCGTACGGTTGTCCAGTGTCGGCAAGAAGGTCGTCGTCGCGTACGACTCCGACATGGTGACCAAGGAGGAGACGCCCGGCTCCCTGATGTCGCTGCTCAAGCAGCGCACCCGGTGGAACCAGGGCTTCCTCCAGGTCTACCGCAAGCGGGACTGGAAGCAACTGCCGGGATTCGGGCAGCGGTTGCTCGCCCGCTACACGCTGATGACGCCGTACCTCCAGGCGGTCTCCGGTGTGATCATCCCGCTCAACGTGGCGGTCGCGCTCTTCCTCGACGTGCCCGTCGGGATCGCCTTCATCACGTTCCTCCCGGCCGTGACCGCCCTGGTCACCTTCGTCTTCGAGCTGGTCGGGCTGCACGACTTCGGCAAGCAGTACGGGCTTCGCGTCCGCTTCGTGCACTACCTGAAGCTCGTCGTCGGCGGTCCCTTCTACCAGGTGCTGCTCGCGGGTGCCGCCGTGCGCGCCGTCTGGCGTGAACAACGGGGGCGTAACGACTGGGAGTTGACCAGTCATGTCGGAGCGCATCTCACCGAAGTGACCCGAGAGGACGTTCCCGCGTGACCTCCACCCTTCCCGCGGCGACCACACCCACGGTCCCCGCGCAGCGGCCGCGTGCGCCAAAAATCGTCCCGACGTCCGTTCCCGCCCCGCGTTTTCGCAGATCGCGCGCCGATCTGATCCTCTGCGCGGTGCTCCTCGCGGCGATCCTCGTCGTGCAGGGCTGGAACATCTCCGCCTACCCGACCCTCAGCGACGACGAGGGCACCTACCTCGCCCAGGCCTGGGCCGTCCAGCAGGGCAAGGGCCTGGCCCACTACACGTACTGGTACGACCATCCGCCGCTCGGCTGGATCCAGATAGCCGTGCTGACCTGGATCCCCGCGCACCTCAGCCCGGCGTCGATGACCGTCGGCTCGATGCGCTTCGCGATGCTCGTGGTCAGCGCGGTGAGCGCGGTCCTGCTGTACGTCCTGGCGCGCCGTCTGTCGCTGCCCCGCTGGGCGGCCGGCCTCGCGATGGTCCTCTTCGGACTCTCCCCGCTCTCGGTCGTGCTCCAGCGGGAGATCTTCCTCGACAACATCGCGGTGATGTGGACGCTGCTCGCGTTCTGCCTGGCCGCCTCCCCGAGCCGCCATCTGTGGCACCACTTCGGCGCGGGCCTCGCCGCCGCCGCCGGCGTGCTGACCAAGGAGACGATGCTCGTCGTCCTGCCCGCGCTGCTCGTCACGATGTGGCGGCACAGCCACCGCGACACCCGCAAGTTCGCACTCACCGGCGCCATCACCGCGTGTGTGCTGATCGGCACCGCGTACCCGCTGTTCGCGCTGCTCAAGGGCGAGTTGTTCCCGGGCGGCGGACACGTCTCGCTCTGGGAGGGCATCACCTACCAGATGAGCAGACCGGGCTCCGGATTCATCCTGGAGCACGGCACCGGCTCGTACGGCGTCCTGCGGTCCTGGCTGTACTACGACCGGGTGCTCCCGCTCGGCGGCCTCGCGGGCGCCCTGCTGCTCCTGGTCACCTTCCGCTGGTCGGTGACCGCGCGGGCCCTGGCCGGACCCGCGCTCACCGTGGCGATCCTCGCCCTGGTGGCCCTGCGCCCGAACGGCTACCTGCCCGCGATGTACGTCATCCAGGCGCTGCCGTTCCTCGCCCTGGTCCTCGCCGGAGGAACCGCGAGCGTCGCCCACGCCGTACTGCGCAGGCGGCGGACCGAACAGGAGCGGACGTACGTGACCTGGGGGCGCCGCGGGCTCGCGGCGGTGCTCGCGGTGGCCGCCGGCGCCTATGTCGTGCCCCACTGGTACGACGGCGACCGCACCGCCGTGACCGCCGACGCCAACGCCCCCTACCGGGCGGCCTCCTCCTGGCTGAAGACGGAGGTGGCGGACCCGGAGGACACCCGGGTCCTGGTCGACGACGCGCTCTGGCTCGACCTCGTGCACGACGGCTACCGGCCGGGCCTCGGCGCCATCTGGTTCTACAAGGCCGACCTCGACCCCGCGGTCGCCAAGACGATGCCGCACGGCTGGAAGGACCTCGACTACGTGGTCGCCTCCCCGACCGTACGGCGCGACGCCGTCGACCTGCCCAACGTGAAGGCCGCGATCGAGCACTCCACGGCGGTCGCCACCTTCGGCAGGGGCGAGGACCGCATCGAGATCCGGCGGATCGACCACAGCGACCAGACCACCACCACGGCCCGTTCCGGAGGCAGTCGATGAGCAGCTTCGAGAGCACTGTCCCCGACGAGCTGGGCGACCCGGCGGTACGCGCCGCCGAGGTCCCCGAGCCCGGCGCCGTGACCGTCGTCGTCCCCACCTTCAACGAGTCCGCGAACATACGGGAGTTGCTGCACCAGATCACCGCGTCGGTGCCGGCCCGGCTGCCCTGCGAGGTCATCTTCGTGGACGACTCCACGGACGACACCCCCGCGGTGATCTCCGAGGCCGCGCGGGACTGCCCGTTCCCGGTGACCGTGCTGCACCGCGAGGTGCCCGAGGGCGGGCTCGGCGGCGCGGTCGTGGAAGGACTGAAGGCGGCGAGCTCCGACTGGATCGTCGTCATGGACGGGGACTGCCAGCATCCGCCGTCCCTGATACCGGAGTTGGTCGCCTCCGGTGAACGCGCGAACGCGGGTCTCGTGGTCGCCAGCCGCTACATCAAGGGCGGCAGCCGGGAAGGGCTCGCGGGCGGCTACCGCATCGCCGTGTCCCGGAGCGCGACCTGGCTCACCAAGGCACTCTTCCCGCGCAAGCTGCGCGGGGTCAGCGACCCGATGAGCGGGTTCTTCGCGATCCGCCGGAGCGCGGTCACCGCCGACGTCCTGCGACCGCTCGGCTACAAGATCCTTCTCGAACTGGCCGTGCGCAGCCGTCCGCGCCGGGTCACCGAGGTGCCCTTCGTCTTCCAGGACCGGTTCGCCGGCGAGTCCAAGTCGACGGCGCGGGAGGGCTTCCGGTTCCTGCGCCACCTCGCCGGACTGCGCACCGCCTCGCCGGTCGCCCGCATGGTGGGCTTCGGACTGATCGGCGCCACCGGCTTCCTGCCGAACCTGCTCGGCCTGTACGCGCTCACCGCCGCCGGACTGCACTACGTACCGGCGGAGATCCTCGCCAACCAGCTCGGCGTGGCCTGGAACTTCCTGCTGATCGAGCATCTGCTGTTCCGTGAGCGCCGGGGGCATCGCACCTGGTGGGACCGCGTGGGCCGGTTCGCGCTGCTCGCCAACGCCGATCTCGTGCTGCGCATCCCGCTGATCGCGCTCTTCGTCCACCGCTTCGGCATGGGTGCCCTGTCCGCCACGGCGCTGGCCCTGGTGACGACCTTCGTTCTGCGCTTCGCCGGGACCGAAGCGCTGGTCTATCTGCCGCGCCGCAGCAGCCAGAGCGGGCGTGGGAGCCGCACAGCGAGGAGAACCACGTGAGATTCCGGGTGAGACCACGACGGAGAACCGCCCTGCTGGCCGTGACGGGCCTCGCGGCCGGGCTGCTGCTCGGGTCGCCGCAGCCCGCGTCGGCCGCCAACCTCGTCACGAACCCGGGCTTCGAGACCGCCGGCACGGACGGCATGCCGTCCTGCTGGGAGAAGTCCGGCTGGGGCGACAACGACTTCAGCTTCGCGACCGTGACCGACGCCCACTCCGGCTCCAAGGCCATGAAGGTCACGCTGACCCGCCGGGTCGACGGTGACCGCAAGGCGCTGATCACCGAGTCCGCCGCGTGCGCGCCGGTGGTCACCGTGGGCAAGCAGTACGACCTCGGGCTCCACTACAAGACGACCACCCCGGACGCGGCCATCACGCTGTTCCGGCACGACACCACGGCGGGCTGGCAGTACTGGACCGACCTGAAGACCCTGGACATGGCGGCGGCCTGGACGCAGGCGACGGTCCGCACCCCGGCCGTCCCGGCGGGCACCGACCGCATCACCTGGGGCGTCTCCGTGTACGGCACGGGGTCCGCGACCACCGACGACTACACGATGGAACAGGTCTCCGACCCCGTACCGCCGGCCACCTGCACGGGAACGGCCGAGGAGTGCGCGAACGGGAGGTGGACGGTCCTGCCGACGCAGAACCCGGTGCGCTCCATGCACTCCGTCGTCCTGAAGAACGGCAAGGTGCTGCTGATCGCGGGCTCCGGGAACAGCGAGGAGAACTTCGCCGCGGGCACGTTCACGTCGGCGGTCTACAACCCGGCGACCGGCGCGTACAAGGTGGTCCCCACGCCCAAGGACATGTTCTGCGCAGGTCACGTCCAGCTCGCCGACGGGCGGGTGCTCGTGATGAGCGGCAACAAGGCGTTCCCGGTCGCGGGCGGGCACGGGTACGAGGGGTACAAGGACTCGTACGTCTTCGACCCGGTCACCGAGACCTACAGCAAGACCAATGACCTGAACGACGGCCACTGGTACCCGTCGGCGACCGAGCTGGGCAACGGCGACATCATCTCCTTCGGCGGTCTGCGCGAGGACTCGTCGGGTTCGGTGACCGCCGAGCGCTGGTCGAACGCCCGGCAGCAGTGGCTGCCGCTGTGGCAGGTCAACCAGACCTGGTCGTTCTGGGGCCTGTACCCGTCGATGATCCTGATGCAGGACGGCCGGCTCTTCTACTCGGGCAGCCACGTCTTCGGCAACGGCACCCCGGGCACCGGCTCTGCGGTCTACGACTACGACGCCAACACCACG
The DNA here is from genome assembly GCF_042889485.1 of Streptomyces sp. NPDC002580. Taxonomy (NCBI): domain Bacteria; kingdom Bacillati; phylum Actinomycetota; class Actinomycetes; order Kitasatosporales; family Streptomycetaceae; genus Streptomyces; species Streptomyces sp. NPDC002580. The sequence goes on from NZ_JBIAQZ010000007.1 coordinate 60,086, forward strand.
ACCGCGGTCCCCGGCCTCCAGAGCAAGGACGAACGCGACCAGTCCGCGAGCGTGCTGCTGCCTCCCGCGCAGGACCAGAAGGTCCTCACCCTCGGCGGCGGCAACATCGACTCGAACCCGGCCGCGAACCGGCTCACCGACATCATCGACCTGAAGGCCGCCAGCCCTGCGTACACACAGGGCCCGCAGATCCCGCAGGGCACGGTGGACCTCGGCAACGGCAAGGTGGCCCAGACCGGCGCCCAGGGCAAGATGTACGTCTCCGCCGTACTGCTGCCCGACGGCAAGGTCCTGGAGACGGGCGGCGGACTGCACAACCGCGCCGACCCTGTCTTCGAGGCGTCGATCTTCGACCCCGCGACCTCGACGTTCGACCCGGTGACCGCCGACCCCGAGGCCCGCGGCTACCACTCCTCCGCGTTCCTGCTGCCCGACGGCCGGGTGATGGCCACCGGCGACAACCCGGGCAACGGCACCTGGAACCACGACGTGTCCGTCTACACCCCGCCGTACCTCCTCAAGGGCCCCCGTCCGAAGATCACTTCGGTCATCGACAAGGAATGGGTGTACGGGGACACGCAGCGCATCACGGTCGACCGGCCCATCGTCAAGGCGGAGTTGATCCGGCCCGCCGCGGTGACGCACTCCTCCGACCCCAACCAGCGGTTCGTCGACCTGCCGCTGAGCGTGGACGGGAACAACGTCGACCTGAATGTGACGAGCAACCCCAACATGGCGCCGCCCGGCTGGTACATGCTCTTCGCGGTCGACGCCAACGGCGTTCCCTCGGTGGCCGAGTGGGTGCACCTCCAGGGCCCGTCCGCGCTCGCCGCGGACACCGCCTCGGCGCACGTCCACTCCTTCGCCGACTCCCTGGAAGGCATCGTCACCGGGGCGGGCGGGAAGCGCACCTCGCAGAAGGTGTCCACCACCATCTCCGGCTGTGACCGCCACTACGGCACGATCAACGTCTGCGTCCCGACGGTCTTCCCCGACGGGGTGAGGAAGACGACGGCCTCCCGCTGCGCGTGGCTCAAGAAGAACGACTACGGGAGGCTGCGGATCAACGGCAAGGACGATCCGCTCCGGCTCGACCCCGACGGGGACGGACTGGCCTGTGGTGCCAGGGATCTGATCAGGCGTTAGGTGTCCGGCGGGACCGGCCGGCCGACCGGCCGGTCCTCAGGGCCCGAACTCCGTGAGGGCGCGCTCCACGACGGCTTCCAGCCGGTCGTGGTGCGCGCCCTTCCAGTAGGCGCGCCCGCATCCCGCGCACCGGGCGAAGACGTCGTACGACCGCTCGGTGCCGCTCTCCAGTTGGTCCGCGACCTGTTCCTTGGTGGTCGTCTCCAGCAGGCCGTTGCACGCGATGCAGCGCGTCCAGGGCTTCAACTGGGGGCCGAACCGGCCGAGCACGTCACGGAGTTGGTCGTCGGGCTGGGTGCTGTAGACGAAACCGCCCGCCCACAGTTCGCGGCGCCGCAGCAGTCCGCGGTCGCGGCTGAGCAGCACCCGCCGCTCGGCCGCCGACCGGGCGGCGAGGGCCGGGTCGCCGATGTCCGTGGACTCGTACGCCGTGTCGACGCCGAGGAGGCGCATCCGGCGGGCCAGGGTGCCCAGGTGGACGTCGAGCAGGAAGCGCAGCGGCGCGCCGGGGACCCGCTGCGGGCGTTCGACCGGGCGGACCCGCACGGACTCGCCCGCCGCGGGGATGTGGGAGAAGGGCACCTCGTGCCCGTCCACGACCAGGGCGCCGACCTCGGTCAGCGGGACGCCGAGCGACTCGACGACGTGACCGAGCGTGGAGGAGCCGTCGGTGCCCGCGGCGGTGGCTCCGGTCCGGCGCGCGTGCGGGACGAACAGCCCCAGTTCGGGGGCGAATTCGATGTGGATCTCCGGTCCGTTCACGCGGTCAGGATGTCACGCGGGCGTGTTCCGGGCCTCCGGGTTTCGCGACGGCAGTCCGTGTTCCAGGACGTTCACGGTGCGCTCGACCAGTTCGGCGAAGTCGCCCCGCTGGCCGGTCTCGGCCCAGTACAGGGAGGTCTCCATCAGTCCGCCGATCAGCGACATCGCGAACACGCGGACCTCCAGGCTGTCCGGGTCCAGTCCGGAGCGCTCCGCGATGGCCCGGCTCAGCAGCCGCCCGGTGACGGACATGCTCTCCATCATCCGGGACCGCACCGCGGGGACCTCGACCATCAGCCGCGTCCGGAGCCGGGAGACCTGGGGGTCCTCGGTGCTGCCGATGCCGATGGCCTTCTTGAGCACATGGCGCAGGGACTCGAACCACGGCTCGTCGTCGGGGCGCTCGCGCAGTTCCTGTTCCAGGCGTTCGTCGTACTCGTCCGTGAGGACGATGTCCTCCTTGGTCGGGAAGTAGCGGAACACCGTGGACGGGGAGACCTCGGCCGCCTCCGCGATCTGCTCGATCGTCGTGGTGTCGTACCCCTGCTCCTCGATCAGCCGGTACGTGGCTTCGCGGATCGCGGTGCGGGTCTTGATCTTCTTCCGCTCGCGGAGCCCCGGCTGGGGCTCCGCGGCGGGAGGGGAACTCTGTGCGGTGGCGGCCATGCGTCTCATTGTCCGGCATCGGCCGGGGCCGGGGCCATGTCGGTGTCCTCCTCCGGTACGGCGGCCGCGGGGCGGCCGGCGGGCAGCAGCGTCGCCGCGAGCAGGGCCGTGGCCAGCGCCGCGATCCCGCTGACCAGCAGGGTCAGGTCCATGCCGTGGACGTACGCGGCGTCCGCGGCGGCGGCGAGGGAGGGGTCGCCGAGCCGCTCGGCGACCACGTGGGCCCCGACCACCGAGCCGTCGGCGAGGTCCGCGGCGGCGCCCGGCAGCGCGGCGGTGTCCAGACGGTCGGTGTAGGTGCTCGCCAGCAGCGAGCCGAGCAGGGCGATGCCGATCGCGCCGCCCACCTGCCGCACCGTCATCAGCAGTCCGGAGCCGCTGCCGGCCCGGTCGCGGGGGAGTTCGCCGAGGGCGGCGGACATCGCGGGCACGACGGCGAAGCCGAAGCCGAGCCCGGCGACGGACAGCCACAGGGCGGTGAGGCCGTACCCGTCGTCGACGGTCGTGCTGCTGCCGAGGAACGCGGCGAGGGCGAGGACGACGAGCCCTCCGCTGATCACCGCGCGCGCCCCGAAGCGGGTGATCAGCGGCTGCGCGCCGCGGGAGGCGACGAGCAGCCCGCCCATCATCGGCAGCATCCGCACGCCGGTGGCGAGCGCGTCGTGGCCGAGGACCGCCTGGAGGTACTGGGGCAGCACGAACATGAGGCCGGACAGGATGAACATGACGAGCGTCGCGGCGAGGGTGTTGAGCAGGAATCCGCGCCGGGCGAGCAGGGACAGGTCCAGCATCGGGCGGGTGGCGCGGCGTTCGCGGACGACCAGGAGCGCGATCAGGACGGCGGAGGCGGCGGAGCAGCCGAGGACGAGAGGGTCGCCCCAGCCGCGGGACGGGGCTTCGATGATGGCGTAGATCAGGGCGCTGAGGCCGACCGCGGTGAGCGCGGTGGAGACGGCGTCGACCTTCGGGGAGGCGGGGTCGCGGGTCTCGGGGAGCAGGAGGAGACAGGCGGTGATGCCGATGGCCGCCATCGGCACGTTGACCAGGAAGACCGAGCCCCACCAGAAGTGGTTCAGCAGCCAGCCGCCGATGATCGGGCCGAGCGGCAGGCCGAGCGCCGAGGCGGCGGAGACGGCTCCCACCGCCTTGGCGCGCTCGTCGGCTCCGAACAGCGAGGGCAGCACGGCGAGCGCGAGCGGCATCACCAGCGCGCCGCCGACACCCATCAGCGCGCGGGCGGCGATCACCCAGGTCACGTCGTCGACGAGGGCGCCCACCAGGGAACCCGCGAGGAAGATCCCGAGGCCGGTCACGAGCATCCGGCGCCGTCCGAAGCGGTCGCCGAGCAGGCCCGCGGGGAGCATCAGCGCGGCGAAGACGACGACGTACGCGTCCGCCATCCACTGCTGTTCACCGGTGGACGCGCCCAGGTCCCGGGCGATCGTCGGCAGCGCCACGTTGAGGATCGTCATGTCGAAGCCGAGCACGAGCATGCTCGCGACCAGGGCCCCGAGGGCCCACCAGCGGCGGGGATCACGCCGAGCGGCGTCGTCCTGTGTGAGAGTCTCCATGAAATGAGAGTAACTTCCAAAAGAGGGGTACTGTCAATGCAGTGCGACTCTCAATTCACGGGGGACGGGGTGGGGGCCGAGGGGCGAGGTCGCCGCGCCGGAAACGCGCAGTGGCCGCGGCTGGGGAGCCGCGGCCACTGAGGGGAGTCGAGGGAGGAGGTCAGCCGTGCTGGTAGGCCACCAGCGAGATGCCGACGTAGTGCACGGTGAACGCCGCGAGGGTCAGGGAGTGGAAGACCTCGTGGAATCCGAACCAGCGCGGTGAGGGGTTCGGGCGCTTGATGCCGTAGATCACTCCGCCCGCGCTGTAGAGCAGACCGCCGACGATCACCAGTACGAGGACGGCGATGCCGCCCGTCCGCATGAAGTCGGGCAGGAAGAAGACGGCCGCCCAGCCCATCGCGATGTAGCAGGGGGTGTAGAGCCAGCGCGGGGCGCCGACCCAGAACACCCGGAAGACGATGCCGGCCGCCGCGGCGGCCCAGATGCTCCACAGGAGCCACTGCCCCTTGGCCTCGGGCAGCAGCAGCATGGTCAGGGGGGTGTAGGTGCCCGCGATGATCAGGAAGATGTTCGCGTGGTCGAGTCTGCGCAGGACGCCGTCCATCCGCGGGCTCCAGTCGCCGCGGTGGTAGAGGGCGCTCACCCCGAACAGCAGGCAGGCCGTCAGGGCGAAGATTCCGCAGGCGACGCGGCCACGGGTCGAGTCCGCCAGCGCGGTGAGGACCAGGCCGGAGATGAGGGCGGCCGGAAACATGCCGAGGTGCAGCCAGCCGCGGAGCTTGGGCTTGATCTCTTCCGACAGGGCGTGCGCGACGGACGAGGGGCCGGCGGCCGCCGAGTCCGTGGGCGCTTCGGGGACGGGCGCAGTCATGCGCCGAATCGTACCTACGGAACCGTAGGTTACGTGTCAGTACGACCCGATCGACTCGCGACAGTGGCCATGGTCTCACGCGTTCGGGCGGGTTTTGCGGGGTACTCGCGATGAACCCCGGGCGAGCGGGCGGAAACCTCCCGGGAAGTGGCGATGCTCACTCCGCTCAGGTGTGAGGCCCTCTGGACATATGCGCGCGCCGGTCGGATCATCAAATGAGTGCGGTCGGCACCGGATGAGCGCCAAGGGTTCCCTCACCGAGAAGCATCCGGGTCGCAGCCCCCACGGGGCACAACAACAAATCCCTCATTTAGGAGCAATCGTGGCGCGCGACATCGCGGCTCCCGTCCCGACCAACCACAAGGACCTGATCTCGTGGGTCAACGAGATCGCCGAACTGACCCAGCCGGACAGCGTGGTCTGGTGTGACGGATCCGAGGCGGAGTACGAGCGACTGAGCGAGGAGCTCGTCCGCAAGGGCACCTTCAAGAAGCTCGACCCGATCAAGCGCCCCAACTCGTACTACGCCGCCTCCGACCCGACCGATGTCGCGCGGGTCGAGGACCGGACGTTCATCTGCTCCGAGAAGGAGGAGGACGCGGGCCCGACCAACCACTGGAAGGCCCCCGCCGAGATGCGCGAGATCTTCTCGGGCGAGCAGGGTGTCTTCCGCGGCTCGATGAAGGGCCGGACGATGTACGTCGTCCCGTTCTGCATGGGTCCCCTCGGCTCGGACCTCTCGGCGATCGGCGTCGAGATCACCGACTCCGCCTACGTCGCGGTGTCCATGCGCACCATGACCCGGATGGGACAGCCCGTCCTGGACGAGCTCGGCGACGACGGCTTCTTCGTGCGTGCAGTGCACACGCTCGGAGCGCCGCTGGCCGAGGGCGAGACGGACGTGCCGTGGCCGTGCAACTCCACGAAGTACATCTCGCACTTCCCCGAGAGCCGGGAGATCTGGTCGTACGGCTCCGGCTACGGCGGCAACGCGCTCCTCGGCAAGAAGTGCTACGCCCTGCGCATCGCGTCCGTCATGGCGCGCGACGAGGGCTGGCTCGCCGAGCACATGCTGATCCTCAAGCTCACGCCCCCGCAGGGTGAGTCGAAGTACGTCGCGGCGGCCTTCCCGAGCGCCTGCGGCAAGACCAACCTCGCCATGCTGGAGCCCACGATCTCCGGCTGGACGGTCGAGACCATCGGCGACGACATCGCCTGGATGCGGTTCGGCGAGGACGGCCAGCTGTACGCGATCAACCCCGAGGCCGGCTTCTTCGGTGTCGCGCCCGGCACCGGTGAGCACACCAACGCCAACGCGATGAAGACGCTGTGGGGCAACTCCGTCTTCACCAACGTCGCGCTCACCGACGACAACGACATCTGGTGGGAGGGCATGACGGAGGAGACTCCGGCCCACCTGACCGACTGGAAGGGCAACGACTGGACGCCGGAGTCCGGTTCGCCCGCCGCGCACCCCAACGCCCGCTTCACGGTGCCCGCCTCGCAGTGCCCGATCATCGCGCCCGAGTGGGAGGACCCCAAGGGCGTGCCGATCTCGGCGATCCTCTTCGGCGGACGCCGCGCCACCGCCGTACCGCTGGTGACGGAGTCCTTCGACTGGAACCACGGTGTCTTCCTCGGCGCGAACGTCGCCTCCGAGAAGACCGCCGCCGCCGAGGGCAAGGTCGGCGAACTGCGCCGCGACCCCTTCGCCATGCTGCCGTTCTGCGGCTACAACATGGGCGACTACATGGGCCACTGGGTCGACGTCGCCAAGGGCAAGGACCAGGCGAAGCTCCCGAAGATCTACTACGTGAACTGGTTCCGCAAGAACGACGCGGGCAAGTTCGTGTGGCCGGGCTTCGGCGAGAACAGCCGCGTCCTGAAGTGGATCGTGGAGCGCCTCGACGGCAAGGCCGAGGGTGTCGAGACCCCCATCGGCGTCCTGCCGGCCAAGGGGGCCCTGGACACGGACGGTCTCGACCTCTCCGAGTCCGACCTCGACTTCCTGCTCACGGTCGACAAGGAGGTCTGGCGCGAGGAGGCCGCCCTGGTCCCCGAGCACCTCAACACCTTCGGTGATCACACGCCGAAGGAACTGTGGGACCAGTACCGCGCTCTGGTGCAGCGCCTGGGCTGACGCCCCCTGTGCCGCCGCGGCCGACTCGCGTCGCCCTGACTGCGACCGTAGCGGGGGTCGGCCGCGGTGACAGCACCCCGCCGGGGTTCCGCGCACATCTGTGCGGGACCCCGGCTTTTTTGTCCCCTGCGCCCCTGCCCGTGCCGGAACGGCTGAAAAAGCACGGATTTCGCGGGACACTCCTGACATCCGTCAGTCGACCCCGAAATGAGGTGGGCGGGGGTGCGCACGCCTGTCAGTGACCCCATGAAGATCGGCCCGTACCGCATCGTGGGGCGGCTCGGATCCGGTGGCATGGGATGGGTGTACCTCGGCCGCTCGCCGGCCGGGCGCGAGGTCGCGGTGAAGGTCGTGCGTCCCGAACTCGCGGCGGAGGCCGAGTTCCGGGAGCGCTTCGCGCGCGAGGTCGCGGCGGCGCGCGTGGTCAGCGGCGCCTACACCGCGGCCGTCGTCGACGCCGACACCGAGGCCGAACTGCCCTGGCTGGCCACCCTGTACGTGCCCGGCCCCTCGCTCGCCGAAGCGGTCAAGGCCGACGGCCCCCTGCCCGAGCCGCAGGTACGACGGCTCGGCGCCGGTCTGGTCGAGGCGCTGCAGGCCATCCACGCCGCACGCGTGGTGCACCGTGACCTCAAACCGGCGAACGTGCTCCTCGCCTCGGACGGGCCGCGCGTCATCGACTTCGGGATCTCCCGCGTGGACGGCGCCCCCGGCCTCACCCAGGTCGGTGTCGTCGTCGGCACCCCGCCCTTCATGTCGCCCGAGCAGATCAAGGGGGCCACGGTGGGACCGCCGAGCGACGTCTTCTCCCTCGGCGGGGTCCTGGTGTACGCCCTCACCGGACGTCCGCCGCACGGCAGCGGAGAGGGCGTGCGGCGCCGGGTGGTCCTCGCCGCGCCCGAACTCGCCGGCATCACCGGGCCGATGCGGGACCTGGTCGCGCGCTGCCTGGCGAAACGGCCACAGGACCGGCCCCGACCGGAGGATCTCCTGGCCGGGTTGCTGGAGGCCGAGCCCCGGGGTTCCGGATGGCCGCCGCCCACGGTGGCGCACAGCATCAAGGCGCGTACCCAGGACCTGGTGAAGCGCCGCCAGGAGAGCGCCAGCGTGTCCGTGCCCTCCTGTCTGCTGTCGCACGCCCAGGCGTTGCTCGACGCCGGTCTGACCGACGCGATGGTCGCCGAGGCGGTGGGCCGTGGCGACGCCTGAGCCGTCCTCGGGCCGCGGCCGGGAGATCCTCGAAATAGGCGTTCATTGGCGCCGGTTGGTGCAGAACTGGGTGGCCGGCCGGAATTACCGCGCCGAGAGCGACACCGTTTCCGTCTCCATGCGGTTCGACCTGGAGGAAACGGGCCGGATGGTCACCGTGCGATTCATGACGACCAAGAGGCTCCTGGTCGCCTTCGCCACCGACGGGCATTACCTGCGCCGCGACCAATTGGCCGTGGCCGCCGCCGCGTCGAACGCGTGGAATACCGAGCAACTGCATCCCATGCTGTCCGTATGGGACGTGCGGGGGCCCCGCCCTTGTCTCGCAGGGGTGTGCGACCTTCCCCTGACCTGTCGAATGACGCAAACGGATTTCGATGCTTTGGCCAGTGATTGGGTGCAACGGGCGAGACAGATGTTCACCCGATGCCATCAGGTGTTCGAGTTGTAGAAGATATGCCTGTTGCCTTCCTCAAACCCTTTCGGGAGCAGGCCGGTTGCCGCCACTATGGGCGGGTGCCTTTCAGGGCCGCGGGGGTGTTCTTTTGGTCCACGGGGGGTTGTGGATGTGGCGTCGGGTTTCTTTCACGATGTTTTCCGGACTGCTCGTCGGGCTCGCTCCGGCGGCGCCCGCGGCGGCCGGTGAACCCTGCGGCGCGCGGTTCGACGAACGCCTCGCCTGCTGGTCCGGGTCGATCGACCGGGGGGCCGTGCACGTCACCCTCGACCGGGCGGTGGCGTTCGACGGCGACGCCGGGAACCGCAGGACGGCCGAGCGGGACCTGACGCGACGGCCCGGCAGACTCGTGGTCGAGGTACCCCCGGGCGCCCACACCGGGGCCGGCGGAACGGTGCTCCTCATCCTGGCGGACCCGACGCACAGGCTCGTCGCGAAGGACGCCGCCGTCGACCCGCTGTCGACCGAGGCCGTCAACGAGCTGGCCGTCCTCGGAGCCTGCGACCCCAAGGACGACAAGGACCCGTGCGCCCGGCTGCACGAGGGACACCCTCTGAAGGGCGCCGACCTCGTCGCGGGGGGCTTCGCCGTCGACCTCGCCGAGCACGTCTACACCGCCGGCTCGGCCGACCCGGCGGGCGACGCCTCGAACCCCGCCGGGACCGCCACCTCCGGGAAACAGGGAGGGAACGGCCTGGACGACCGGGGCGGGCAGGAGGGTCAGGGCGACGGGAAGGGCGGGACGGACCGGGACGGCGGCGCCGCGAAGGTCACCGACCACGCCACCGACCCGGTCGCCGATTCAGGCTGGGACACCGCCACCCAGGTGCTCGCCGTCCTGTGCGCCGTGCTCGTCCTCCTCCTCGCCCTGCTCCTCCTGCTGATCCGCCGTTCCTCGCAAGCCGTCGGCACCCTGTCCCGGCGTGAGCTCGCCGCGCCGGGCGTCGGCGGCGTCGGTCCCGCACCGGCCGCCCCGGCACGGCGCCCCCGGACGCCCGACGAGGCCACCACCCGGCTCAGGACCGGACCGGCGCCCCGCCACGGACGCCGGGTCGGCAACGTGAGCGGACCCGTCCGGCCCGCCGTCGTACGCACCGAACTGCACCCGCAGGGCTACGTCGAGGTCGACCACGTGCTGTACCGGGCGGTGTGGGCCGAGCCGGGCCGGCCGCCGCCCGCGCCCGGCCTGCCCGTCGACGTCACCGAGGCGGGCGAGCCGGACGCCGACGTCCTCTACGCGTTCCCGCCGACCGCCCGGCGGCACGCCGCAGCAGCCCGGCCCTGACACCAGGAGAGAACCCCATGCACAGCGAATACCCGCCCACCCTGCCGGCGGAGTACGCCGACATCGAGTTCGAGAACAACGCGCAGCGGCTGCCGCTCGTGCTCTGCCTCGACATCTCCAGTTCCATGGCGGGTCAGCCCATCCAGACGCTCAACAACGCGCTCGCCGAGTGGACCCGGGAACTGCACGACGACGTCAGCCTCAGCTACAGCGTCGAGGTCGCCGTCGTCACCTTCGGCGGCCAGGGCGTCGCCGCCTGGCGCGGGCCCCAACTCCTCGCCCCGCGCGCCCCGGTGAGCCCCTTCGTGCCCGCCCACATGTTCCAGCCGCCGCAGCTCGCCGCCGCCGGGGTCACCCTGATGACCGAGGCACTCGAACTGTCGATGCACGTCATCGCCGCCCGCAAGGCCGAACTGCGCGCCTCCGGACTCCAGTACTACCGGCCGCAGATCTGTCTGGTCACCGACGGGCTCCCGACCGACGCCACGGGGCATCTCACCGACTCCTGGCACCGGTTGACGCCGGTGCTCGCCGACGAACAGCGGGCCCGCCGCTTCCGGCTGTACGCGATCGGCGTCGGCGGCATCACCGACCGGGGCGAGCAGGTGCTCCGGGCGTTCGCGCCGAAATTCAACGCCCGGCTCCAGGGATTCCCGTTCCGTGAACTGCTCCAGATGATGTCCGCGAGCGCGAACGCCGAGCAGAAGGGCGCGGGCGACGAGGTCTTCGAGAAGATCTTCAGCCAGTTCAAGACGCAGCGCCCGGCCTGGGAGTCGTGACCCCGATGACCGGATGGGATGCCTGACCGATGACCGGAGTCGACGAGCGGAACGCGCCGTGGCGGATCCACGGCATGAGCGTCGAGGGCTACCGGCACCGCCGCCAGGGGCTGCCCTGCCAGGACGCCTGCGCCTACACGGCGACCGCGTCCGTCGCGGTGCTCGCGGTCGCGGACGGCGCGGGCAGCAGACCGCGCTCCGAGGAGGGCTCGCGGCTCGCGGTCGAGCTGGCGGCCGAGCACTTCGCGCGCCGGGCCGCCACCGCGGCGGACCGCCGCCCGGGCGAGGCCGTGCACGAGCTGCTGGAGGACGCCTTCCACGACGTCTGCAAGGTGTTCCTGGACCGCACGGGCGCCGACGCGGCGGACTTCGCCACCACGCTCACCGTGGTGGTGCTCGCGCGAGGCTGGCTCGGCCACCTGACCGTCGGCGACGGCTTCGTCGTCCTGCGCGCCGGGACGGAGGAGGGCGAGCGGCAGTTCCATCTGCTGCCGCAGCCGGCCGCGCCCAGCGAGTACAGCAACGAGACGGTCTTCCTCACCTCGCCGGACGCGGCCCGCTGGGTGCACACCGACTGCGTCTCCGACGCGGGGATCGACGGGGTGCTGCTGTCCACCGACGGCCTGGCGCAGGCCGCGCTCAACCGGTCCTCGGGCGGCGCGCTGTCCCCGAACGTGTCGTTCGCCGAGGCCGTCTTCCGTTCCCTCGACGTGCCGGGGCCGGTGACCGACAGCGCCCACGACGGGCTCGCGACCCTGCTCCGGTCGGACCGGCTCACCGCCCTCAACGCCGACGACAAGACCCTGCTGCGGGCCGTGCTCAAGGCGCGGCCATGAGCGGCCGCACCGTGTTCCTGGACGGCAGGCCGGTCACCCTCGCCGAGCTGCCCCTGAAGGGCGGTGGTCAGGCGGCCGTCTACCCGGTCGTCGGCGACGACGGCATCGTCGTCAAGGTCTACCGCGAGGCGCCGGGCCCCGAACAGGAGCGGCGGCTGACGCGGATGCTGACGATGTCCCCGCTCGCGGCCCGCCCCACCGACGCCTCCCAGCCGCCCGAACTGGCCTGGCCGACCGCGCTGGCCCGCGGCTCGGGGGGCGAGTTCCTCGGCTACGCCATGCGCCGCTTCGGCGAACCCCAGCACGTCCAGCTGATCGGCCTGTTCACCCGCGCCCAGCGCCTCAAGCTCTTCGGCGACCGGGCCGACTGGCGCTTCCTGCTCGGCGTCGCCTGGAACCTGGCCTTCATGACCGCCCGCATGCACTACGACGACCTCGTCATCGGCGACTTCTCCAGCAGCAACGTCGTCGTCGACGCCAACGGCTTCGTCACCTTCCTCGACTGCGACTCCATCGCCTTCGACGACCCGGTGACCGGGGAACTCTTCCCCTGCCTGATGCACACCACCGACTACTCGTCCCCCGAGCGGCAGGCCGGCGGCCCGGCCACCCGCGCCACCGACGACTTCGCCCTCGCGGTCCTCGTCTACCAGCTGCTGACCGCGGGCAACCACCCCTTCGGCGGCGTCCCGCACGACAGCGCCTCCGAGTCGACGGTCAAGGACAACATCGCCGCCAGCTGCTCGTACGTCGTACGCCCCGAACGGGTCGTCATCCCGCGCGGCACGATCGACCCCTCCGTGCTCCCGCCCGAACTGCTCGCCCTCGCCCGCACCGCGTTCGGCTCCGGGGTGCACGACCCCGCCACGCGGCCCCCGGCGGAGGCGTGGCTGCGCGCGCTGGACAAGGAACGGGCGCTGGTACGGGTCTGCCCGGGGCGCCCGCTGCACGCGTTCGGCTCGCACCTGGCCTCGTGCCCCTGGTGCGCCCGGGCCGCGCACACCGGGCACGACGTCTTCAACGGGCCGGTGGCGCGGCCGGCACCGGGACCGCCGGTCCCGGCTGCCCCGGTGCCGGGGGAGCCGTGGCCCGCGGCGCTGAAGGTGGCCCTCCTGATCCTGGTGGTCGTGATCCTGGTGGTGATCGCGGCGAACGCGTGAGCCGGGGCCGGCGGCATCAGCGAGCCGGGCGGGGTCGGCCCGGTCACTGCGAGCGGCCGCGGTCCTCCAGATAGCGGGTGTGCGACTCCTGGCGCCGTGCCTCCGTCTCCCGCAGGGCCGCCGCGAGCCGCTCCGACTCCTCGTGCAGCAGCCCGAGTTGACGCTCCAGGTGACGTTCGGGCGGTTCGGTGCCCGGGGTCAGCCGGGTCCACCACCGGGTGCGGACGAAGGTGTCGACCGCCTCGGGGACGTCCTGGCGCACGGCGCGGGACAGGGCGTGCACGCCCTCCGGGTCCTGGGCGAGAACCTCGGCGACCCAGCCCGGATCGAGCAGGGCGGTGAGCACCTCGGTCAGCTCGGTGAGCCGGCCCCTGGCCGCCGGAGGCAGCTCGACGCCGTCGAGGTACTCCCGCAGCTTGCCGAAGTCGGCCCTCAGCTCCTCCAGTTGGGCCGAGGGGTCCGGGAAGTCGGGCAGCGCCGGGCGCTCCGGCGGCGCGATCAGCGCGCCCGCGCCGTACAGGCCCGCGACGACGACGGGCCAGTACGGTCCCGCGATCCCGGCGAAGGTGAGCGCGAGCCCGGCGATCCCGCACGCGCTGCCGGTGAGGTTCTTGCGGGACTCGAGGAAGCCGACGAACCTATTGGTAGCCACGGATCTCCTCGAAGGCGCCGTCGAGCGTGTCCTTGCGGGCGTCGAAGACCCGGCCCCCGGTCAGGTCGGCGATGTGCTGGAGTTCGCTCCGGTCGGAGTCGCCGAACAGGATGGGGAAGACGGGGATCTCCCGCTGTCCGCCCGGAAGCCGGCGGTGGAAGGCCTCGAAGTCGGCCGGGCTCGCGCCCGTGGTGTTCTCGCCGTCCGTCATCAGCACGATCGACGTGAACGTGTCGTCGTCGGAGCCCAGATGCCCGTACGCCTTCTCCAGGGAGGTGTAGATCGCGGTGTCGCCGGAGGCGCTCAGGGCGCGGACGTCCTCGGAGATCGCGTCGAGTCCGGTCCGGGGGGCCTCGGGGCGCACGACATGGGTGCGGACACTCTTGACCGCCGAGCCGAACGGCATCAGGGTCACCTCCTCGCGGTCGCGGAAGTCGCCGGTCAGATTGCCGAGCGCCTTCCTCAGCCGCTCGATGCGCTCGCCGCCCATCGAGCCCGAGGTGTCGAGGACGTACACCGTCCTGGACGGCCGGCGGAGCTTGTTCTCGTAGGCGTCGAGGAGCTTGTCGGCGACGGACCGGGTGCCCGGGAAGGGGAGTTCGCGCCGTCGGTCGGTGTCGAGTCCGGCCGCGGGGGTGACGGAGGCGACGACCGGGCGGCGGTGGGTCCGCTCGGTGATCAGCTTCTGCGCGGCCGGTGCGCGCAGCGCCTCGGTGAGGCGCCGGACCGTGTCGCGGGTGTCCTTGGAGGACGAGGCGAGGGAGGTGAGCGGGTAGTCGGCACTCACCACGCCGTCGCGCGGGCGGATGACCGTCAGGCCCTTCACGCCCTTGAGGACGGACTCGTAGGTGAACAGGGCGTCCACCGTGCCGCGGCGCCGGTAGGAGGCGGCCAGCCAGCCCGACGACCCGGAGGTGAGCTTCTGTCCCTCGAAGAACTCCCGCAGGCGCGGCGTCGCCCTGTCCACGTCGGCGTCGGTGAGCGCGGACTGGGCGCCGGACAGTCCGGAGGCCACCGAGATCAGCGTGGAGAAGCCGGAGTTGGAGCGGGCCGGGTCGGTCATGCCGTAGGTCAGCCGACCGTTCGCGACGGCCTTCTCCACCTGCGACCAGGTGACGTCCCGCGGCTTCCAGCCGAGGGCGCTCACCGTGGCCGGCCTGACCCCGATGGCCACCGGGCTGGACATGACGGGCGTCTCCGAGACGACCTTCCGTACCGCGTCCGGACGCAGGTGCAGGTAGTCGTTGGAGGAGAGCCACACGGCGTCGTACCTGCCGTCCACCCCGCCCTTCGCGAGCAGGTCCACCGCGGCGAGGGTGCCCGTGTAGGTGGGCTCCACCGTGATGCCGGTGTCCCGCCCGATCCGGTCCAGCACCGGCTTCATGTCGCTGAGTTCGCTGGAGGCGAGGACGCGCAGGGTGCCGGGCTCCGGGGCCTTGTCGCCGTCGGACCTCCCCCCGTCCTGAGCCGTGCAGGCCGTGACCGCGAGCAGGGCCACGAGGGCACCGGCCGCCTGTCGGATCCGTCTCATCCGAGCCCGCCCTCCAGTGCGCCCTGCGAACGGCTGCGCTCCAAGTAGGTTCCGGCGTTCTGGAGTTCGGACGTCAGGGACTCCACGGTCGCGGCCATCGTCTCGGTCGCCCGCGCCTTGTACGTGTCGATCGCGTCGAGGGTGCGGTAGATCTGCTGGAAGGCGCTGCGCAGGGTCTCGGCGCCGATGGTCGGGTCGGCGGCGATGCGCTGGATCTCGCCGCTCTGGGTGGAGAGCATCTCGGCGTTGCCGCGGATCAGGTCCTCGGTGGTGCCGCGCAGGGCGTTGACCTGGTCGACGACCTTGCGCTGGTTGTCGAGCGCGGAGGCGAGCATCACGGAGATGCGCAGCGCCGAGACCGTGGTGGTGGCTGCCCGGTCGACGCCCTTGATGAGTTCCTCGTTGTTGCGCCGGACCACGTCCATCGCCAGATAGCCCTGGGCGCACACGGCGAGCTGGGTGAGCAGGTCCTGGTGCTTCTGCCGGACCGGGAAGAGCACGTCGGAGCGGAGGGTGTCCGCCTGGGCGGGGTCGGCGGCGTCGACGCCCGCGATGTGGTCCTCGACGGCGGAGTCCAGGGCCTGGGTCAGCACGACGTACTCCTGGAGCCTGCCCATCGTCTCCCAGAGCCGGACGCGTTCGGTCTGCAGGGCCGCGTTGTCCCGGCGCAGTTCGTCCTGCCCGCCGCGCAGCGAGCCGACGATCTTGTTCAACGTGCCTTGTGCGGAGGCGTACCTGGCGACGTGGTCCCGCAGCTTGTTGCCGCCGGGCAGCCTGGAGAGGAACTTCCGGCCCTTGCTCGCGGACAGGTCCCGCGGGTCCAGGTCCTCGACCACGCGCCGGAGTTCGACGAGGGAGCCAGCTACGTGCGACTGGGCGTCCTCACCCTTCGAGGGCAGACTGCGGATCGTCCGCTCCAGCATGCGGTTGGACTGGGCGGCGGCGCCCCGCATCTCGCCGGACCCCAGACCCGCGATCTCCCCGACCTTGCCGGCGAACTCGGGGGAGCGGGCGTCCAGGTGGGCGAGCCCGTCGATGTACTCCGCGGCGCGGCGCGCCATCTCGTCCCGCACGCCCGGGTCGACGGGAACGAGTCCGCCGGCCTTGTCCCTGGGCACGGGGGCCACGGCCTCGGGCGGAGTGAGGGTGAAGGTCTCTTCGGTGGTCATGTGCTGTCCCCCTGGTTCCCGGCCCGGCGCGCCATCTCGTGCAGCACCTCGGAGGCGGGCACGGGCGCCTGCCGGACGCCGGTCAGCTTCTGGTTGAGGTACGAGGCACGGTCGGCGGTCGCCGCCGTGAACTCGCGGGTCGAGCCCTGCGGCCGGAACCCGTGCCGGACGGCGAGCTCGCGCAGGGTCGGGTCGCTGCTCAGGAGTTCACCCAGCGCGCGGCCCTCCGGGGTGAGCGGTACGACCGTGTGGTCGCTGTTGGCGGTGGTGTCCGGGTAGAGGACCGTGAGGTCGCCGGTGTCCCCGCCCTCGTCGAGGAGGGCGGCGACCTGTGACTCGTAGACGAGCACGAGCGGGTTGCCGGCGCCGCTGACGAAGTCCCCGAACGCGGCTTCGCTGCTGGGCTGCTGGGCACCCTGGACGCTGATGAGCCGGTGCATCAGGGGCGCCGTGCGGTCGATCGCCGCGGTGTCGGCGGCGACGCGTCCGCCGTCGGCGACGTAGGAGGCGGCGGCGAGGTAGAGGGCGCCGGAGTTGGAGGATTCCGGGTCCGTGCTGGCGATGTACAGGGTTCCGGTCAGTTCACCGTGCGCCCCGGCGCCCTTGAGCTGCTGCCAGGTCCGTTCGTGCCGGGCCGCGTCCAGATAGGCGGCCATCCTCAGCGTGCCGGTGTGCTTGTCGAGGGTGGCGAGGCCGTTGGCGGCGAGGACCTGGGCCGCGCCGCGGTGGGCCACCACCACGAGGGGCGAGTAGAAGGGCCGGGGCAGCGGCCGGCGGACGTGGTACTTGTCCGCGAGCTCGTCGGCCGGCGCCTGGCTGGAGGGGAAGGCGAAGTCGTACCCCTCGAGGTCCAGGCCGTCCATGGCCCAGGACCCGGAGGTCTCCGTCTTCACGGTGTAGCCCTTGGCGGCCAGGGCCTTCACCACGTCGGGGTCGGCGAAGAACTCCGCCTTCTCCGAACCGATCATGCCGCGCACGGTCTTCGTTGCCGTGCTCCTGTCCTGTTCCGTGCGGCCCTCGACGACGGCTGCTGCCACTCCGCCGATCAACAGGACCGCCAGGACGATTCCCGCGATACGTCTCACGCCTGGAGAGTGCACTCCGGAATTCAACGTTCCCGGTCCCGGAGGGTGAACGCGGAGTGACCACCGGGTCCCGGTACGCAACCGGAGGGGAGACCGCCGCTATGCCGGCGCGCGCGGCCGCGTGACGGGTGTCCACGGTGTCTGTGACACCCGGTCCGCGCGTCGCTGCGGGAGCGCGCGGACCGGGGCCGGATGGGGGCCCCGGGCTGGGGAGCCGGGGCTCAGCGGGTCGCCGGCTCGCGGGCTCCGACGGCCAGGGCGTGCGCGTCCATGCGTTCGGCGGAGAGGATCGCCGCGGCCGTGTCGGCGCGGGAGGCCGCCACCACGAGGGCGCGGCCCGCGAGGGCGTGGGCCCGGCGGTGGAGGGTCGCGGGACGGGAGTCGCGGGATGCCGCGGCGGCCCGGAAGCGGACCGGTGAGGCACCGCCGCGCAGCCTGGTCACCTGCTCGGCGAGCCGCTCGGCACCGGTGTCCAGATCCGCGGACGGCGTGAGCGCGCGGATCTCGTCCGTGACGGCGAGCAGCGCCGCGAGATGGCCGGCGAGCTGGATGTCCAGCTCCTCCTCGCGCGACCGGTGGGGGAAATCGGAGGAGGGGGCGCCGGCCGCCGTGTGGACCGACTTCGAGCGGATCGGTTCGTACATGGGGTGGCCTCCTGTGCCTGACAGGAAACCATCCTAGCTTGGATTCAATCTAAAGTTGAGCCGGTTCGTGAAATGGGGCGCGACGCGTACGCACGGTGAGCGTGCCGGGCGCCGCCCGCGAGTGTCACGGCTGGCTGTAGCCGTCGAGGAACGATCCGATCCGGGTCACCGCGTCCGTCAGGTCCGCGACCGTCGGCAGCGTGACCACCCGGAAGTGGTCCGCCTCGGGCCAGTTGAAGCCCGTCCCCTGCACGACCATGATCTTCTCGCTGCGCAGCAGGTCGAGCACCATCTGCCGGTCGTCCTTGATCTTGAAGACCTTCGGGTCGAGGCGCGGGAAGAGGTACAGCGCCCCCTTCGGCTTCACGCAGGTCACGCCGGGGATCTGGGTCAGCAGTTCGTGCGCCACGTCCCGCTGCTCCTTCAGGCGCCCGCCCGGCAGGACCAGGTCGTTGATCGTCTGCCGCCCGCTGAGCGCCGCCACCACGCCGTGCTGTCCCGGCATGTTGGCGCACAGCCGCATGTTGGCGAGGATCGTCAGTCCCTCGATGTAGGAGGACGCGTGCGCGCGGGGTCCGGACACCGACATCCAGCCGACCCGGTAGCCCGCCACCCGGTACGCCTTCGACATGCCGTTGAAGGTGAGGGTGAGCAGATCCGGGGCGATCTTGGCGGTCGAGGTGTGCGTGGCGTCGTCGTAGAGGATCTTGTCGTAGATCTCGTCGGAGCAGACCAGCAGGTTGTGGCGCCGGGCGATGTCCGTGAGCCCCCGGAGCATCGCGTCGTCGTACACCGCGCCGGTCGGGTTGTTCGGGTTGATGATGACGATCGCCTTGGTGCGGTCGGTGACCTTCCGCTCCACGTCCGCGAGGTCCGGCATCCAGTCCGACTGCTCGTCGCAGCGGTAGTGCACGGCGGTGCCGCCGGAGAGCGAGACGGCCGCCGTCCACAGCGGGTAGTCCGGGGCGGGCACGAGGACCTCGTCGCCGTCGTCCAGCAGTCCCTGCATCGCCATGACGATGAGCTCGGAGACGCCGTTGCCGATGAAGACGTGGTCGACGTCCGTCTCGATGCCGAGGGTCTGGTTGTGCATCACGACCGCGCGGCGGGCGGCGAGCAGGCCCTTCGCGTCGCCGTAGCCGTGCGCCGAGGACACGTTGCGGAGGATGTCCTCCAGGATCTCGGGCGGACACTCGAACCCGAAGGCGGCCGGGTTGCCCGTGTTGAGCTTGAGGATGCGGTGGCCGGCCGCTTCGAGCCGCATCGCTTCCTCAAGAACCGGACCCCGGATCTCGTAGCAGACGTTGGCGAGCTTCGTGGACTGGATCACCTGCATGTCCGTGAGCTTACGGCCGCCCACCGCGCACGGGGGCGTGTTTTCCACCACGTGAGACATGGCGGTACCGGCCTCTTTGTCCTCCCGTTACGCGGTAAGGCCAGGTGGTCCCTACAATGCGCGTTCATGTCCTGGCAGCCCGGAGATCCCGAAGCCCGGCCGCAGGTGTACCTCCCTCAGGGCGACGCGGAGACACCTCTGGCCTACGAGGCGTACCACGATCCGGCCGAGGCGCACGGCTGGCGCAAGGTGTCCGCCGAAGGGGACGGGGACGAGACCGCCGCGCTCGACATCGTGCCCGGGGGCCGGGCGGATCGGCGCGAGCGGACGCGGGGTCACCGGCGTACGCGGCTGACCCGGCGGCTGGCCGTGGCCGGGGGCGCGGCCTGCGTCGTCGTCCTCGGCGTCGCCGTGGTGGGGGCGCTCGACCCGGGGGCCCTCGAGGGGCCGGGCGGCGGCGACCCCGGGCCGACGGCCGGGCCCGTGCGTCTCGCGACGGGCCCCGCGGAGCCGGTCGGCGACGAGTCGCCCGCCGCGGCCGTCTCCGTCGCGCCGCGGAGCGACCCCCCGCCCAGCCCGTCGGCGACGGCCTCGGCCACTTCGTCGGTCACCGTCTCGACCCCGGAGTCCGCGAGCGCGGACGCCGTCTCCCCCGGTGAGTCCGCGAGCGGGTCGCCGAGCGCGTCCGCGAGCACGTCCGTCTCCGCTTCCCCCACGCCGACCGACTCGGCCTCGCCGTCGCCGGCGGACTCGGCGACGGGCGGCGCCGGCGGGCACGGACCCGGCCACGGGCACGGCGGCGGCCACGGAGACGGATAGCCGTCCGGCACGTTCCCGTGCCGGTGGACCGGCTCCGCCGTCGAGCGGGGCCGCGCCGGACACGTCCTCGGGGTCCCCCGGACCAGCCCGCTCGTCCCGGACGCGCGGCGCGGGGCGAACCGGGTGGCGCGGCCCGGCGACCTGACCGGCCGACGGGAGGGCGAGCGGTACTCCGGGCCCGTCGTCACCTTCTCCAGCCGTACGACCCCGAACCGCGAGGCCCGCGCCCGGGAACTCCGCGCGCGGGCCGCCACGATCGGCGCGCCGCTCTTACGTGACACCGCTTTGACGTGACACCGGGCTTACGCGGCACCGGGCTTCTTCCGTGGCGCCGGGCCCTGCGGCACCGGGCTCCGTGACACCGGCCTCCGTGACACCGGGCCCTGCGGCACCGGGCCCTGCGGCGCCGGGCTCCGTGACACCGGCTTTGCGGCACCGAGTTCCGGGGCGCGGCGCGGCCGGTATGCCGAGGAGGCGCCGGAACAGGCGGCGCTTCGCGCCTGTTCGGCCGGAATCCGCTCCTTGCCCGCCTTCCCCTCCCCCCTCACAATGCGCATGACAAGAGGGCCGGAAGACCTCCGGTCAACGCAAGACGACCGGAGGACCTCCGGTCGTCCATGTCGTAAGAGGGGACCCCCACATGAGAAAGCCTCTCGTCGCCGCACTCCTCGCCCTGGTGATCGCCGGGGCGGGCGCGGCACCCGCGGTCGCGGCTCCCGAGTCCGCCCCCGCGCACGTCTCGGCCCAGGCCGTCCCGGCGGACACCGGGGCGGCGGCGCCCACGCTCCAGGCCGTCAGCCTCGCCGGGACCGTCGCGCTCAGCAACTGCTCCGGATCCGTCGTCCGCTTCCCCGGCTCGGCCGACACCGACCCGGCGCTCGTGCTCTCCAACGGCCACTGCCTGGAGACCGGCTTCCCCGACCCCGGTGAGGTGATCGTCGGTCAGGCGTCCAGCCGCACCTTCGGTCTGCTCAACTCCGCGGGCACCAAGGTCGCGACGCTGCGCGCGAGCAAGGTCGCGTACTCCACGATGACCGACACGGACATCACGATCTACCAGCTCACCACCACCTACGCGGCCATCAGGAACTCCTACGGGATCAGCGCGCTGACCGTGCAGAACACGCATCCGGTCGCGGGGACGGCCATCACCGTGGCCTCCGGCTACTGGAAGAGGCTCTACAACTGCTCCATCGACGGCTTCGCCTACCGCCTCAAGGAGGGGAGCTGGACCTGGAAGGACTCGGTCCGCTACACCTCCGCCTGCAACACCATCGGCGGCACCTCGGGCTCGCCGGTCGTCGACCAGTCCACCGGCAAGGTCGTCGCCGTCAACAACACCGGCAACGAGGACGGTGAGCGCTGCACGGTGAACAACCCCTGCGAGGTCGACGCGAGCGGCAACGTCACCGTCCGCCAGGGGATCAACTACGCCGAGGAGACCTACCAGATCCCGGCCTGCTTCACGACGGGCAACCGGCTCGCCCTGAACCAGAGCGGCTGCGTCCTGCCCAAGCCGTAGGAGGACCCGCGGGACGGGCGGGGGCGGGTGGTCACGCCGTGCGGCGGACCGCCCGTCCCGCCAGCACGTCCGTCCTGCGTCCGTCCTCGACGACGAAACGGCCGTCGATCAGGACGTGCGGGATACCCGTCGGGAGGGCGCGCGGCGCCTCGAAGGTCGAACCCGCCGCCACCGTCGCCGGGTCGAAGAGCACCAGGTCGGCGCGGTACCCCTCGCGGACGAGCCCGCGGTCGGGCAGCCGCAGCCGGGCGGCCGGGCGGCCGGTCAGATGGGCGACGCACTCCTCCAGCGAGAGGACCCCCAACTCCCGCGCGTACCGGCCGAGATAGTGCGGGAAGGTGCCGTAGGCGCGGGGGTGCGGTTTGTCGCCGCGCAGGATGCCGTCGGAGCCGCCGGTGTGCACCCGGTGGCGCATGATCGCCCGCACGTTGTCCTCGTGGCCGACGTGCTGGAGGATCGTCGGGCCCAGCCGGTCCTCGATCAGCAGACGGCGGGCGGTGACCCAGGGTGCCTCGCCGCGCAGGCCGGCGGACTCCTGGACGGTCCGGCCGACGTACTCGCCGAGCCGGGGGTCGCCCACCCCCGAGATCTCGATGGTGTCCCAGTCGATGGGGACACCGTGGCAGCCGTCCGCGCCCACGACCTCCATGTGGTGCCGGACGCGCTCGGCGCTCGCGTCGTCGCGCAGCCGGGCGAGCACCGCCTCCGGGCCGCCCTCGCCCGCCCAGCTCGGCAGCATCGCCACGAGGGTGGTGCACCCCGGGGTGTACGGGTAGGTGTCGAGGGTGATGTCCGCGCCCTCGGCCAGCGCCTTGTCCAGCAGGGCGAGAAGATCCGGCGCCCTGCCCTCGTTCACGCCGAAGTTCATGGTGGCGTGGGCGAGATGGAGCGGACAGCCCGCCTCGCGGGCGAGGGTCACCATCTCCTCGTACGCCTGGAGGGCGCCCGCGCCGTAGGAGCGGTGGTGCGGACAGTAGTAGCCGCCGTGCTCCGCCACCACCCGGCACAGGGAGGTGAGTTCGGCGTCCCCGGCGTACATCCCGGGCGTGTACGTCAGCCCGGAGGACATGCCGACCGCGCCCTCCCGCAGCCCGTCCGCCACCAACCGCCGCATCCGGTCCAGCTCCCGGGGGCTCGCCTCGCGGTCCTCCCAGCCGACCGCGAGCATGCGGACGGTGCCCTGCGGGATCAGGTAGGCGGCGTTCACCGCGATGCCCGCGCCGTCGAAGCCGTGGTCGAGGCGGTCCAGGTACTCGCCGACCGAGCGCCAGGTGAAGTCGACGTCGTCGCCGTGGCCGTTCCAGCCGGTGATCGCCCGGCGGACCTCGGCGAGCGTACGGTCGTCGACCGGCGCGTACGACAGCCCGTCCTGGCCGAGGACTTCGAGGGTCACACCCTGGGCGACCTTCGCGCTGTGGTCCGGGTCCGTCAGCAGCGCGAGGTCGCTGTGCGCGTGCATGTCGATGAAGCCGGGGGAGAGGACGAGCCCCTCGGCGTCCACCTCCCTTGTGCCGCGCGGCCGTTGACAGCCGGCCGCGGCGGCCTCCTTGACGATCGCGACGATCCGGCCGCCCTTGACGGCCACGTCGGCGCGGTAGGTGGTGGCGCCGGTGCCGTCGGCGACGTCCACGTCCTGGATGACGAGATCGGCGTGGTCCATGGAGCGTCTCCCGCTTCTAGAAGAACGTGCGGATGTAGTCGACGACCGTGCCGTCCGCCTCGACCAGGGGGATCAGCTGCCACTTGTCGAAGGACGTGCACGGATGGGACAGGCCCATGCCGACCCAGTCGCCGACCTCCAGGTCCGCCTCCGGCGCCGTCCGCAGCCACGCGTGCTGGTCGGAGAGGCCGGTGACCTCGATACCGGCGGCGGGGCGTTCGAGGCCGTCCCGGCGCACCACCTGGGCGAGGGGGAGGTCGAGGTCGTACGCCGCGTCGCGCTTGCCCGCGTTGGTGAAGGCCTGTTCGGCGGAGGGCCGGGAGACGACCTGGGACCAGAGGCGGAACGCCGGGTGCAGGGCGCCCTCCTCGGGGACCCGGGTGAAGGGGGTCAGCTTCCGGTAGTGCCCGTCGTCGTGCGAGACGTACGCGCCCGAGCGCAGCAGCTTCAGTACGGGGAGCGAGAGTTCGGGGATCTCCGCGAAGACGTCGGCGACCGCGTCGAACCAGGCGCTGCCCCCCGCGCTCACCACCACCTCGTCCAGGCCCTTGAACCGCCCGGCCTCGTCGAACGCCGCCGCGAGCCCGGTCAGCCGCCGCAGCCAGGCGCGCACCCGCTCGGGGTCCGCGTCCGGGACCTCGCCCTCGTACCCGGCGACGCCCGCCAGCCGGAGCGTCCGCGTCGCCGCCACCGCGTCCGCGACCGCCGCGCACCCGGCCTCCGTCCGCACGCCGGTGCGGGCGCCCTCACCCGCGGCGAGTTCGACGACGACGTCCACCGGGCGGGCGCTCCCGCGCAGGGCCGCGTCCATCAGTTCCACCCCGCGCACCGAGTCGACGTAGCAGACGAACCGGAAGTCCGGGTCCCGGGCCAGCTCGGCGGCGATCCGGCGCAGGGCCGCGGGGTCGACGAGTTCGTTCGCGAGGAAGATCCGGTCGATGCCGAACTCCCGGGCCACGCGCACCTGGTGGGGGACCGCCAGGGTGATGCCCCAGGCACCGTGCTCGATCTGCCGCCAGAACAACCGGGGCGCCATGGAGGTCTTGCCGTGCGGGGCGAACGCGAGGCCGTGCCGGGTGGCGTACGTCTCCATGAGTTCGAGGTTGTGGGTCAGGCGCTCGGCGGAGAGCGCGAGGACGGGCGTGGTGAAGCCGCCGGTGAAGAGGTTGCGGCGCTGGGCGGCCAGTTCACCGACGCTCAGCCCGTCCGCGTCCGGGGGGAGGCCCTTGAAGCGGTGGTCGACGCGGTCCGCCGCGAGAGCGGCCAGCGGTGCGGCGGCGGAGTCGGCGCTCATGGGGCCTCCAGGGCGTTCTCAGGTGCGTTGCACTGTCTGCAACGCTCATTGCGTATGTCGCTCACTGCTGTCTAACATCCCAGCCAACGCAGGGTCAACGGTGCCGTTCGCCGCCGTCGGCCGCCAGAGCGAGGAGCCCCGACGACCGTGACCAGCAACGGACCCGCAGGTGCCGCGTCCCCCGACGCCGGAACCGGAACCGGCGTCGGCACCGATACCGGCACCGGCACCGGCACCTTCGACGTGGTGGCCCTCGGCGAGTCCATGGTCACCTTCCTGCCCACCCGCGCCGGGCGCCTCGCCGACGTGCCGTCGTTCGAACGGGGCATCGGCGGCGCCGAGTCGAACGTGGCCTGCGTGCTCGCCCGGGCCGGTCACCCGGCCCGCTGGGTCGGCCGGGTCGGCGCCGACGGGTTCGGCGACCACCTCGTCGAGGCGATCGCCGCGCACGGCGTCGACACCTCCGCCGTGCGCCGGGACCCCGGCCGCCCGACCGGCGTCTACTTCCGCACCGCGGGCGACCGGGCCACCGACGCCCACGAAGTCGCCTACTACCGGGCCGGATCCGCCGCCTCCGCGATGACGGCCGCGAACACGGACCTGGCCGCCGCCCGCTCCGGACGCGTGCTGCACCTGTCCGGCATCACCGCCGCGCTCTCCGACGGCTGCCTCGCCCTGATGCGCGAACTCACCGCCCCGCGCCCCGGCCGGCCGCTCGTCTCCTTCGACGTCAACCACCGCCCGGGGCTGTGGCGCGACCACCCCGAAGGACCGCGCGTCCTGCTCGACCTCGCGCGCGGCGCCGACCTCGTCTTCGTCGGGGAGGACGAGGCCCGCGACGCCTGGGGGCTGAGCGGGGCCGCGGCGATCCGCGAGGCGCTGCCCGAACCGACCGTCCTGGTCGTCAAGCACGGCAGGGGCGGAGCCGTCGCGTTCACCAAGGACGCCCCCGAGGGGACCGGGGACGCCGACGGCACCGCCACCCTCGTCCGCGCCCTGCACGTCGACGTCGTCGCGGCCGTCGGCGCCGGTGACGCCTTCGCGGCCGGCTTCCTCTCCGCCACCCTGCGCGGCCTGCCCGTCCGCGACCGGCTGCGCCACGGCCACCTCATGGCCGCCGCCGCCCTCACCGCCCCCGGCGACCTCGCCGAGCCGCCTTCCCGCGACCACGCCGACCGGCTGGCCGCCCTGGACGACGAGGCGTGGGGGAGACTTCGTCTCGGCCCCGGCTGGACCGAAGCCGACGCACGGGCCGCCGAGGAGGTACGTACGCCATGAGCCAGACCGTCGACCGAGCGCTGAGCATCCTGCCCCTGCTCGCCGAGGGCCCCGCCGACCTCGGCCAGGTCGCCGACCGCCTCGGCGTCCACAAGTCCACGGCCCTGCGCCTGCTGCGCACCCTGCACGAACACGGTCTCGTGTACCGCCAGTCCGACCAGCGCTACCGCCTCGGCGCCCGCCTCTTCGCCCTCGCCCAGGAGGCCGTCGAGAACCTCGACGTCCGCGAGATCGCCCACCCCCACCTCGTCCGCCTCAACGAGCAGTGCGGACACACCGTCCACCTCGCCGTGCACGAGGAGAACGAGGTGCTCTACATCGACAAGGTGGAGAGCCGCTACCCGGTGCGCATGTACTCGCGGATCGGGAAGCCCGTCGCCATCACCGTCGCGGCGGTCGCCAAACTGCTCCTCGCCGACCTGCCCGAGGCCGAGCGCCGCGCCCTCGCCGACAAGCTCGACTACCCCATGTACACCGCCCGTTCGACCCCCAACGCGCCCGCCTTCCTCAAGGAGCTGGCGGCGGTGCGCGAACAGGGCTGGGCCACCGACCTCGGCGGCCACGAGGAGTCCATCAACTGCGTCGCCGCCCCCGTCCGCGGTGCCGACGGACGCGTCGCCGCCGCCATGTCCCTCTCCGCGCCCAACGTCGTCGTCACCGCCGACGAACTGCTCACCCTGCTCCCGCTGGTGCGCCGTACGGCGGACGCCATCAGCCGCGACTACTCCGGCAGAGCCCCCACGAAGGAAGCACCGAAGGAATGATCACCGCATGACCGACAAGACCGCCCTCACCCCCACGACCCACACCGCCCCGCCCGCGAAGTTCTCGCACGGAGTCAGGAAGGGCAACATCCTCCAGGTCGCCGGCCAGGTCGGCTTCCTGCCCGCCGAGGAGGGCAGGCCCCCGACACCCGCCGGGCCGACCCTGCGCGAACAGACCCTCCAGACCCTCGCCAACGTCAAGGCGATCCTCGAAGAGGGCGGCTCCGGCTGGGACGACGCGATGATGATCCGCGTCTACCTCACGGACACCGGCCACTTCGCCGAGATGAACGAGATCTACAACCAGTACTTCGAGGAGCAGGGCCTCACCGCGCCCCCCGCCGCCCGCACGACGGTCTACGTCGGCCTGCCGGCCGGACTCCTCGTCGAGATCGACGTGCTCGCCGTCCTCGGCTGACCCCGTCCCCCCGGGCCACCGCCCGCGCAACTCCCGCACCTCGTACGTCGTCACGGTGCGGCGCCCGCCACCCCTGGGCCGCCGCACCGCGATCCGCCCTGCCCGAAAGCACCATGGACCCCCGAGAACGAGGCCCCCCTCCATGTCGTCGTACCCGCTCGCAGCGACAGCCCCCGTCCCCGCTCCCGAGGCGCCACCCCACACCGGTGGTCTCCTGCTCCTCCTCGACGGCACGGCCGGACTGCTCACCGTCGCCGCCCTCGGTATCGCGCTCCTCCTCCTCCTGATCATCAAGGTCAGGCTCCAGCCGTTCGTCGCCCTGCTCGCCGTCTCCATAGCCGTCGGCCTCGCCGCCGGACTCTCGGTCACCGAACTGTTCGGCACGGTCCAGAAGTCCACCGCCGTGTCGGTCGTCGAATCCGGCATGGGCGGCATCCTCGGCCATGTCGCGATCATCATCGGCCTCGGCACGATGCTCGGCGCGATCCTCGAAGTCAGCGGCGGCGCGGAGGTGCTGGCATCCCGGCTGCTCAATCTCTTCGGCGAGAAGCGGGCCCCGCTCGCCATGGGCCTGACCGGCATCGTCTTCGGCATCCCGGTCTTCTTCGACGTCGGCATCTTCGTCCTCGCGCCGCTCGTCTACGCCGCCGCCAAGCGCTCCGGCAAGTCGATCCTGCTCTACTGCCTGCCGCTGCTCGCGGGCCTGTCGATGACCCACGCCTTCCTGCCCCCGCACCCCGGCCCGGTCGCCGCCGCCGGACTGCTGCACGTCCAGCTCGGCTGGGTCATCCTCATGGGCATCGTCTGCGGCGTCCCCGCCGTGCTGGCCGCCTGGGTGTACGCAGCCTGGGTCGGCAAGCGCATCTTCGTCCCCGTACCGCAGGACATGGTCGAGGCGGCCGCCGAGGCCAAGCGGGCCGTCGTCGAGGAACAGCGGGCGGCCGGGGTCGAGCCGCACGAGAAGCCGGTTCCGCTCGGCGTCGTCCTCGGCATCATCGGTACGCCGCTGGTGCTGATCCTCGCGGCGACCTTCTCGTCGATCGCCCTGGACCCCTCCACCCTCCGCTCCGTCGTCGAGTTCTTCGGCAGCCCCTTCGTGGCCCTCACGATCGCCCTCGTGCTCGCCTACTACCTGCTCGGCATCCGGCGCGGCTGGTCCCGCAAGTCCCTGGAGACCGTGTCCACGTCGTCCCTGAAGCCGGTCGGCAACATCCTGCTCGTGGTCGGAGCCGGCGGAGTCTTCGGAGCCGTGCTGAAGGCGAGCGGGGTCGCGCAGGCCCTCTCGGACACCTTCAACGACGTGGGCCTTCCGGTGATCGTCCTGGCCTACCTCATCTCGCTGGTCCTGCGCGTCGCCCAGGGCTCGGCCACGGTCGCGATCGTCACCACGGCCGGCATCGTCGCGCCGCTGCTCGTCGAGGGCGACCACTCGCAGGCCTTCGTCGCGCTGGTCATCATGGCGATCTCGGCGGGCTCCATCTTCGCCTCGCACGTCAACGACGGCGGCTTCTGGATGGTGGCCAAGTACTTCGGCATCAGCGAGCGCGACACCCTGAGGACCTGGACCGTCCTGGAGTCGGTGCTGTCCGTCGCGGGGTTCGCCGTGGCCGCCGCGGTGAGCCTCTTCGTGTAACAGAGGCATAGCCAATCAGGGGGCTGGCTGTGTCCGGCACAGGATCTTCGACCATACTTCCGCTGTGGAGCAGCGCATAGGTTCGAAGAGCCAGCCCCTGGACGCCGCCGCGGTGAACCCGGCGTACGTCCCCGGGCTTACGTCACCCGTGCCGGCGGAGCCGAAGGACGTGGTCGAGCGGGCCGAGGAGGCCGCCGAGGAGTCCGTCTTGGACGAGGCGGTCTCCGAGGACGCGGCGACCGACGAGGCGCCCGCCGCCGAGACCCCGAAGGAGACCGACTCCGAGGAGGAGACCGACTCCGGGACGGAACCGGAATCCGGTACCGGGCCCGAGTCCGTTCCCGATCCCGAGGGTCCCGTCTTCGAGGCCGCCGACCGGCGCGCGTCGATCACGGCCGACCACAGAGGGGTACGCCTGCGTCTGGACGACCAGGAGGCGGAGTTCCGCTGGGACGAGATCGGCGCCGTCGAGACGGAGTCGCCGCGCTTCGGCAAGCGGTTCACCGTCACGGTGCACACGCCGGACCGCCGTTGGTACCCGCTGGAGATCGAGGCGAACGCCCGAGCACGCTTCAAGGAGTGGGAGGAGCAGCTCGACGCCGTCCTGGACGCCTACTTCGAGGACGGTGACGACACCACCGAGGCCGTGGAGGCCGGCGAGGACGCCCAGAACGGCACGTCCGTCACCGCGGCGGAGGCGGCGGAGGAGTCCGGCTCGGCGGCCGACACGGAAGCCGACGCCGAAGCGGAAGCCGATACCAAGGCCGACGTCAATGCCGAGGCCAAGGCCGACACCAAGGCCGAAAAGGCCTGAGCGGTACGGAAACCGCGCGCCCGGTCACCACGGGGCGCGCGGTTTCCCATGTCAGCAGTACTGCGCCGCCTTGCCGATGGACCGGTACATGCAGTCGGCGTTCTCCAGGAGTTGGAGCACCGCGTCCCGGTTGCGGGACGTCTCCCGCTCGATGACCTCGTCGGGCGGGTAGAAACCGCCGCCGGAGCTGGACGTCGGGTACATCTCGAAGGTGTAGTCGAAGATCTTCTGGGTGCCCCAGAGATAGTCGTCGATCGAGCCGTCCGTGATGTACAGGTCACTGGCCTGCTCGGCCGTGTAGCCGTTGCTGGCGGCCATCTTCTGGCCGACGGTCTTGAAGGCGTTGTAGTCGTCCGCCGTCATCCCCGTCGCCGTGTCGGCGTTGGTGTACCCGAACGGCCACAGCACCAGCTCGCTGTAGGTGTGGAAGTCGATGCCGGCCTTGATCTGCTGCTTTCCCCCGACGACCCGGCCGCGCACGAAGTCGGCGACGACCTTCACCTCGGGCGCGGACTCGGCCGAGGCGCCGCGGTAGGTCTCCGAGGACGTGGAACCCGAAGAGCCGCCGCAGCAGCCCCACTTGTAGTTCCAGTTGCGGTTCAGGTCCGTACCGACGTACGAGGAGCCGGAGTTGGGCTGGCGGTTCTTGCGCCAGGAGCGGTAGGAACCGCTCGCGATGTCGTACTCGCCGCCGTCCGGGTTCAGGTCCGGGACGATCCAGATCTCGCGGTTGTTCACCATGTTCGTGACGCGCGAGTCGCCGCCGTACCCGGCCCCGAGCTCTCGCAGCAGGTACAGCGCCATCTCCACCGTGAGGTGCTCACGGGCGTGCTGGTGGAAGGTGAGCAGGACCTCGGGCTCGCTCTCGTCGGTGGCGACGTTGTCGCTCACCTTGATGGCGACGATGTCCCGGCCCTGGTAGGACTTACCGATCACCTTCTTGCTCATGATGCTCGGGTACGCCGCGAGCCGCTGGTTGATCTCCGTGTTCATCTCGGCGTAGTTGTGGTACTTCGAGTCCGCCGTCGGGAAGTCGAAGAGGCGTACGTCGCCGGAGGCGGTGGAGCGGTCGGGCGCGGCGCCCAGCGGTGAGACGTCGTAGCCCTTCTTGCGCAGCGCGGCGATCTGGTCCGCGCGGCCCGAGACGACGACGGTCTCCTCGTCGGCCTCGTCCACGGTGACCCCCGACCGCTGGATCTCGGTACGGGACGCGGAGGTCGAGCTCTGGTGGATCTCGTACTGCCTGATGTCGTCGGACGACGGCCGAAGAGCCCTGGCCCCGCTTGCCGTGGCGTCGGTGGCGGTGGCGGTCAGGGGAGCCGCGAGAGCGAGCGCCGCGAGGACGGCGAGGGCGGCGGAGCGCCGGCCCCCTCTGCCTCTGCCGTCGGCGCTTCCGCTGCCACGTGGGCGAAGTCGCATGAAGTCTCCTTGTTTCTCCGTTAATTCCGGGATCTCCGGAATTGTGGGGGAGCGGAGCCGGGGGGCGGCTCAAGGTGACGTGCCTGGTGCGGGTGTGGCGCTCATGGTGGAGGCCGTGGCATGAGCAGGTCAATAGAACGCGGAGCCCGGTGGCGGGAATCGGCCGTGACGGGGTGCGGCGGCCCCCTCCGCGACGGCGTGCGGCGCGCGGTTCTCCCCCGGCGGCACAGCCGGACCCCGTCCGCCGCGGTCGCGGTGGACGGGGTCCGGGGAGGACGGGAGGGGGGCGGGGCTACATCGCGTGCACGTGCGGGCCCACCGCGTTCGACCAGGCGTTGCCGGCCGAGGCGTCCCAGTTCGTCGACCAGGTCATCGCGCCGCGCAGGCCCGGGTAGGCCTTGGAGGGCTTGAAGGAACCGCAGTTGGTGAGCTTGGCCAGGCAGTCGAGGGCGTTGTTCACGATGGCCGGGGAGACGTAGCCGCTGCCCGCGCCGCTGGTGGAGGCGGGGAGGCCGAGGCCGACCTGGGACGGGTCGAGGCCGCCCTGGAGCTGGATGCAGGCGAGTGCCGTCAGGAAGTCGACCGAGCCCTGCGAGTAGACCTTGCCGTCGCAACCGAGCATCGAACCGCTGTTGTAGTACTGCATGTTGACGACGGTGAGGATGTCCTTGATGTTCAGCGCGGTCTGGAAGTAGCTGTTCGACGTGGACTGCATGTCGATCGTCTGCGGGGCCATGGTGATGACCAGGGACGAGCCCGCCTTCGCGGACAGGGACCGCAGCGCCTGCGACATGTAGGTCGCGTTGAGGCCGTTCTCCAGGTCGATGTCGACGCCGTCGAAGCCGTACGTCTGCATCAGGGAGTAGACGGAGTTGGCGAAGTTCGCGGCCGACGCCGAGTCGCTCACCGAGATGGTGCCGTTCTGGCCGCCGATGGAGATGATGACCTTCTTGCCGGCGGCCTGCTTGGCCTTGATGTCGGCCTTGAACTGGTCGACGGTGTAGCCGCCGAGCCCGGCCGAGTCGAGGGTGAAGCTCACGGCGCCCGGCGTGCTCGTGGCGTCGGCGAAGGCGACCGCGATGATGTCGTACTGCGACTGCACGGCGGAGAGCTTCTGGACGGTCGCGCCGTTGTTGAAGTTCTGCCAGTAGCCCGTCACGGCGTGCGCGGGAACGGTCCCGCCGCCCCCGCCGCCCGAAGCGGTCGTCCTCCCGGTGACGGCCGACGACTTCGCCGACTCACCGGCCGAGTTGGTCGCCGTGACCTGGAAGGAGTACGAGGTGGAGGCGGAGAGCCCCGAGACGGTCGCGGAGGTCCCGCTCACCGCCTGGACCTTGGAGCCGCCCTGGTAGACGTTGTAGCCGGTCGCGCCCGACACCGTGTTCCAGGCCAGGGAGACGGACGAGGAGGTCGTGGACGGCACGGTGAGGCCCGCCGGGGTCGCCGGGACCGTCGGGGCCGGGTCGCCGCCACCGCCGCCGTCGGGGCCGAACACCGAGAAGTCGTCCGCGAGGTACCCGGGCTGCCCGTACCAGCCGTGGGTCCAGACCGCCACCGACGTCGTGGAGGCGCCGGTGGTGAAGGTGGTCGTCAGCTGGGTCCAGGTGGTGTTGGGCGTCCAGGTCGACACGTCCGTCGTCCCGGTGCCGGTCACACCGAGGTAGGTGTAGCCACCCTGCACCCAGGCGCTCAGGGTGTACGTCGAGTTGGGCTTCACGGCGACGGACTGGGAGCACTGGGCGTAGTCCTGCCCCGCGGGCGTGGCCTTCAGCGCGGCCGAGCCGCCGTGCACCGGCGAGGAGACGGTCGTGCCGCTGCCCGCCGAACAGGTCCAGTTGCTCAGGCCCGACTCGAAGCCGGCGTTCTTGACGTTGTTGACGTCGGCGGCCTGGGCCTGGCCGGCCAGACCGGTCAGGGAGAGGACGGACGCGGTGACGGCGGCGGCGAGGGCTCCCGCCCATCTCCGTCCGGGCATACGGGTGACGCGGTCCACTGGGGCCTCCAGGGAGGTGGGGGAGGGAGGGGGGAACGGAACGGTGGCCACCGCCGGTGGGTACAAGCTGGTCCAGACCAATCCGGTTGTCAAGACCTGTGGGGTCACCAACCCCCTTGAGGGGGCGTCGAGTTGTCGGAACCGCCTAACTCTCCGTTGATCACGCCCGCACCTTCGGTGAGATGATCTCGGAGATTCGGTGTTGAGCGGGCCATGCCGTGGATATGGTGCTGATGCAAGAGGACGTCACCGTGACGATCTGCGGCCGTATCCGGGTCGTCCGTGACGCTCCATGGCGATAAAGGGGCGATCTGAGGCGGTGGTTGACCACCCCGCCCCAGCGAACGGGGTGTGTGCAGCGTGCCGACCGCGATAGCCGTCACCAGTCCCGAACTGGTGCTCCCACCGCACGACCGGGGGACCCCGCCGGCGGTCGTCCAGCCGTTGGACACGCTGGAGAGCTCCCTCACCGGGATGCACGCGCTCATCGAGCAGCACGGGTACGTCATCTCCCTCTATCCGTCCTCCTCCGGCGGTCCGTCCTCCCCCGAGAACGCCGTCGTCCAGCGGCTGCACACGGTCCGCTCCGTCCTGGAGAGCGACCGCATCGCACTGCTCGGCATCGACCTGCCGCCGCTCGGGATCGCCCTGCTGGCCCAGCAGTTGCGCCAGCTGTCCGTCTGCGACTTCAGTCCCGGCGTCCTGGCCTCCGCCGCCCGGCTGCTCGCCCACTACATCTACGCCGGAGCCCTGCTCGGATCGGTCGCCAAGCTCGACCGGGTCCCGGTCTCGCTGAAGTCGCACGCCAAGTCGTGGGTACCGGGCGCCCAGTTCGCCGTACTCGCCAATCCCCGGCCCGAACTGATCAGAGTCGGTCAGGAGGAGCTGCCCGGGCCCGAGTTCGGCACGCGGCTGCTCTGGGCCGCCGGCCAGCCGCCCTCCGACTGGGTCACCACGACGCTCGCGCCCGCCTGGCGGGTCCAGGGCGTCGCGAGCGTCCCGCTGCCCGGCGAGTCGGCCCGCTGGTGGGGCACGCCACGGCTCGTCGAGTTCGCCGCGGGACTGTACGACGTCTCCGTCCTCTACCAGCTCGTCTCGTCCGTCCGGCGGGAGGAGTGCCGCTGGTGCGGCCTCGAACTCATCGGCGACCGCTGCGGGTTCTGCGCCGCGCCCCTGCCGCCGCCCTCGCCACAGGAGTCTCCGGCCCCCGCGGTCCGGGCAGCCTCCTCGGTACGCGCTCTGCCCCGAGGCGCCACCTAGGCCCCCCGGCACACCCGAACAGCACCAGGAACGACCTGCCCGACCCCGCCCGACCCGCACGCCCGCCCGACCCCGCCGTCCCCGTAGATCGAGGTTGTCCGGAACATGCTGCATCACCCCGGGGGCCGACCCCCGGAACCCCGGCAGGCACGACAGCCCGGTCCAGTCCCCGGTACCGCTCCACGAGGTGAGATTCGGTGAACTCGCGCCAGCGCCGCGGCGTCATCCTGCTGGTCCTCTCGGTCCTGTGCGCCCTCGGCGCCTTCGCCGGAGTCCTCTCGGTGATCCGCGACGTGAACTCCAAGGTCGGCCCCGAGGTCACCGCGTACCGCCTGAAGAGCGACATCGCCCCCTACAAGGAGCTGTCGCCCGACCAGTTCGAGAAGATCTCGATGCCGGAACGCTGGCTGTCGTCCACCGCCGTCACCAGCCTGTCCCGGATCCGCGGCAAGATCGCCGTCACCCAGCTGGAGAAGGGCTCCCTGCTCCAGGCCGACATGATCGTGGAGCGGCCCCGGCTCGCCGCCGGACAGCAGGAGATCGCCATCATGGTCGACGCGGCCACCGGGGTCGCGGGCAAGATCAACCCCGGCTCGCGGGTCAACATCTACGCCACCTTCAAGGCCGAGAACGACAAGGGCGTCGACCAGTCCAAGGTCATCGTCGAGAACGCCCGCGTCATCGACGTCGGCAAACTCACCGCCCTCGACCCCGGCCAGTCCAGCTCCGACCGGCGCAACAGCGCGAACCAGGCCGTCCCCATCACCTTCGCGCTCGGCACCGCGGACGCCCAACGCGTCGCGTACGCCGAGTCGTTCGCCGAGCACGTCCGGCTCGCCCTGGTCGCGGGCGGCTCCGACGCGGCCGTCACGCCCGGCGACCGTACGTACACCCTCGACGAGGACAAGTAGGAGGCCGCGCATGAGGTCCATGCCCACGGGGCCGCGCCGAAGGCCGCGCAGCAGGCCGCTTCCGACGGATCTCCGCGGCCCAGCGCCGCGGAGCCGTCGCGAACCCCCCGGGCGACGCGGGTGCGAGGGGCCGGGCCTATGACCGTCCGCATCCTTCCCGCCGTCGGCGACATCGACTCGGCCCGCGCGCTGACCACCCTGCTGAGCCAGCTCGCCGACACCGAACCCGCCCCGCCCGTCCCCGACTCGACCGCCCTCCTCGACACCCTCGCACGCCTCGCCGCCGAATCCCTCGACGAGCTGCCCGAAGTGGTCCTGGTCCACGAACGCATCGGCCCCGTACCGGCGTTGGACCTGATACGCGACCTGGTGATGCGCTTCCCGGCCGTCGGCGTCGTGCTCATCACCGCCGACGCCAGCACCGGCGTCCTGACCGCCGCCATGGACTCCGGCGCCCGCGGCATCATCGGCCTGCCGCTGGGCTACGACGCCCTCGCCGAGCGCGTCCAGGCCGCCGCCGCCTGGTCCGTCGGCATGCGCCGCCACCTGCACAGCGGCGCGCCCGAGCTGTACGCGGGCCCCGGCGGCACCGTCGTCACCGTGACCGGCGCGAAGGGCGGCGTCGGCGCGACCGTCACCGCGGTCCAGCTCGCCCTCGCCGCGAAGGCCTCCGGCCACAACGTGGCGCTGCTCGACCTGGACCTCCAGTCCGGGGACGTGGCCTCGTACCTCGACGTGCAGTTCCGCCGGTCGGTGGCCGACCTGGCCGCCATCAGCGACATCACCCCCCGCGTCCTCCAGGACGCCGCCTACACCCACGACAGCGGCATCGCGCTGCTCCTCGCCCCCGCCGAGGGCGAACGCGGCGAGGAGGTCACCGACCGCGTGGCCCGCCAGGTGCTCGGCGCGCTGCGCTCCCGCCACGACGTGGTGGTCGTCGACTGCGGCTCCCAGATGAACGCGGCGACCGCGGCGGCCGTCGAAATGGCCGACCAGGCACTGCTCCTCGTCACCCCCGACGTCATCGCCGTCCGCGCCGCCAAACGCATGGTCCGCATGTGGGACCGCCTCCAGATCCGCAAGGCCGAGGAGACCACGACGGTGGTGAACCGCTTCGGCCGAGGTACGGAGATCCAGCCGTCCCTCGTCGAACGCGTCACCGGCACCAAGGTCGCCCGCTCCACGGTCCCCGCCGCCTTCAAGGAACTCCAGTCGGTCGTCGACGCGGGGCGGTTGCAGGACCTGGACGCCCGCTCCACCGTCAAGCAGGCGCTGTGGGCACTGGCGGGCGAGCTGGGTCTCGTGGTCCCCCAGGAAGGCGGGGGCGGCGGCCGGCGCCGTAAGACCTCCCCGTCGGACCGGGGCGCGACGGCTGCGCGGCGACGGGGTGGCGACCGGGGCGCGGTCACCCTCGAATTCGCCGGGATGTTCCCGCTGCTGCTCGTCGTCATGACGATCCTGTGGCAGTGCGTGCTGTACGGCTACTCGTACTCGCTGGCCGGGAACGCGGCGGACGAGGCCGCCCGGGCCGCCACCGCCGCGTACGCGGTCAACGGTGACGTCGCGGGCGCGTGCGCGGCGGCGGGGAGCGGACATCTGCCGGGGGCGTGGAGCGGCGCCGACATCAGCTGCGGTCCGGCCGGCTCCGTCATGAAGGCGACCGTCGACGTGGACGTCCCGCTGTTCTTCCCGGGGTTCGACGCCGGCTGGCACGTGAGCGGAAGCGCGGGCGCGGCGCTGGAGGGGGACGACGGATGAGGCCGCACCTCCGGCGCGCGTTCCGTGCCACGAGTGGGCCCGGTGCCACGCGCGGTCTCCGAGCCGTGATCCGGCGGCCCGGCACGGTGGTCCGGCCCCGCTCGGCGGCCCGGCCGCGGACCGCGGCCCGGCCCGGCCGCTCAGGCGGCCTCCGGGCCACGCGCCGACTCCGCGGCGACCGGGGCGTCTCCATCCTGGAGTTCACCGGGTTCCTGCCCATCCTGCTGCTCGTCGGCATGGCCGCCGTCCAGCTCGGCCTCATCGGGTACGGCGTCAACCAGGCCGGTTCCGGGGCACGGGCCGCCGCGCGGGTCCAGTCCCAGGGAGGCGACGGGACGGCGGCCGGACAGGCCGCCGTGAGCGGCTGGCTCGACCCGCAGGTGTCGCCGGAGGGAGGGCCGGGGTCCGACCTGACCACCGCCACCGTCCAGGTCACCGTCCCCGGCGTCATCCCCTTTCTCGGCCCCTACCCCGTGTCCCGCCGCGTCACCATGCCCACCGACGACTGACCGGGAGGAGCCGACACCATGAGCCTGCGTTCCCGTATCGCGGCCCCCGACGAGGGGGGACCCGACCGAGAGGACGGACACCTCGTCGCGGTCTACCGCGCGAAACTCCTCGAGGAGATCGACCTCGCCGAGATGTCCAGCCTGGCGGCCGCCGAACGCCGGGTCCGTCTCGAACGGGTCCTCGGCCACATCATCAGCCGCGAGGGCCCGGTCCTCTCCACCGCCGAACGCTCCCAGCTGATCCGCCGGGTGGTCGACGAGGCCCTCGGGCTCGGCGTCCTCGAACCGCTCCTCGCCGACGCCTCGATCACCGAGATCATGGTCAACGGACCGGACTCGATCTTCGTGGAACGAGCCGGCCGGGTCGAACAGCTCCCGCTCCGCTTCGCGTCCGGCGAGCAGCTCATGCAGACCATCGAACGCATCGTCTCGACGGTCAACCGCCGCGTCGACGAGTCCAACCCGATGGTCGACGCCCGCCTGCCCACCGGCGAGCGCGTCAACGTCATCATCCCGCCGCTCGCCCTGACCGGCCCCACCCTCACCATCCGCCGCTTCCCCCGCGCGTACACGCTCCCGGAGCTGATCGGACTCGGTTCGCTCGACGAGCAGATGCTCATGCTGCTCGCGGCCTTCGTCCGCGCCCGCTTCAACGTCATCGTCAGCGGCGGCACCGGCAGCGGCAAGACCACCCTCCTGAACGCGCTCTCCGGCCTGATCCCGTCCCACGAGCGCATCATCACCATCGAGGACTCCGCCGAACTCCAGCTCCAGCAGGATCACGTCATCCGCCTCGAGTCCCGCCCCCCGAACGTGGAGGGCAAGGGACAGATCACCATCCGCGACCTGGTCCGCAACTCGCTGCGCATGCGCCCCGACCGCATCATCGTCGGCGAGGTCCGCGGCGGCGAGACCCTCGACATGCTCCAGGCCATGTCGACCGGCCACGACGGCTCGCTCGCCACCGTCCACGCTAACTCCGCGGAGGACGCCCTCATGCGCCTCCAGACCCTCGGCTCGATGTCCGAGGTGCAGATCCCCTTCGAGGCGCTCAAGGACCAGATCAACTCCGCCGTGGACGTCGTCGTCCAGCTGTCCCGGGGCGCCGACGGCTCCCGCAAGGTCACGGAGATCGCGCTCCTCGTGTCGCACGGCCGCGAACAGTTCCGCGTCGTCCCGGTGACCCGCTTCGTACCCCGCCCGGTCGGCCCCGACCGTGTCGTCCGGGGCCACTTCGAGCACCTCCCGCTGCCACGCCCGATCGCGGAGAAGCTGTACGTCGCCAACGAGCCGCTGCCGCCCGCCTTCGGCGTCACCGAGGCCATCGACGTGCTCAACCCGAGGCAGGCGATCGGATGACGCCCCCCATCTCCGAAGGCAGGCAGTCATGAACGACCCCGCCCTCCTCGCGCTCGGCGGGACCGTCCTCGGCGGCACCCTCGCCGTCGCAGGCGTGCACTCCTACGCCTCGGGCCGCGCCCAGCGCCAGGCCCTCGTCGACCGGCTCGCCGGCGGCGGCCCGCTCCGCACGGCGTCCGGCCGGGTGCGCCGCTTCGCGGGCATCGACCGCCGGCTGCGTCGCACCCGCCTCGGCCGCACGATCCACCTGCGCCTGTCGGCCACCGGACTCGACCTCACGGCGGGCGAGTTCGCCACCTACGTCACCGCGGTCGTCATCGCCCTGTGGCTGATCGCCGCCGCGACGCTCGCCCCCTTCTTCGGCCCGATCGCGGGCGTCCTCGGCGTGTGGAGCGCGGCCTTCTTCCTCAACTGGCAGCGCCAGAAGCGCATCGAGGCCTTCATCAACCAGCTCCCGGACGTGGCACGCCTGCTGGCGAACGCGACGGCGGCGGGCCTGGCCCTGCGCACGGCGCTGGCCATGGCCGCGGAGGAGCTGGAGGCCCCGGCCGGCGAGGAACTCGCGCACGTGGCGGACCAGTTGATGCTGGGCCGCACCATCGACGACGCCCTCGGCGAGCTCTCCGAACGGCTGCCGTCCCGCGAGCTGATCGTCCTGGTCACCACCCTCGTCCTCGCCAACAAGGCGGGCGGCTCCGTGGTCAGCTCCCTGCGCAACCTCACCCAGACCCTGGAGGACCGCAAGGAGACCCGGCGCGAGGTCCGCACGATGCTCTCCGAGGTCAACGCGACCGCTTTCACGGTCCCCTTCCTCGGCATCGGCTCCCTCGTCCTGATCAACTCCTCGAACGAGGGAGCCCTCGCCCGGGTCACCGGCTCCCCGCTCGGCCAGGGCCTGGTCCTGCTGGCCCTCGGCCTCTACACCGTGGGCTTCTTCGTCATCCGCCGGCTCGGCAAGATCGAAGTGTGAGGGAGGGGTCATGTTGCCGCCACTGCTGCTCGCCGTCCTGATGGGCGCGGGCGTCGCGGGCGTCCTCCTGGGCGTCCGGATGATCCGTGCCGATGCCAGGCTCCCCAGCGACCTCGCGCTCGCGCTGGAGGTCGGCGGCACCCGGGTCTCCGCCGCTGACTCGGCCGTCGACCGCCTCGGCATGCGCTTCGCGCCGACCGTCCTGCGCCTGATGGGCCCCCGGCGGGTGGACGCCAAACGCCGCCGCATCGACATGGCGGGCAACCCCGGCGGTCTGACCCTGAACCGCTACGCGGCCCGCCGTGCCGTGTACGGCGTCTTCGGCGTCGTCCTCGGCCTCGTCTTCCTCTCCAACGGCCAGCTCCTCTTCGCCGTGCTCACCCTCGCCTTCGGCCTGGTCGCCGCGGACGCCGCCATCTGGCAGGCCGTCCGCGAACGCAAGGAGGTCATCGACCGCACCCTGCCCGACTTCCTCGACGTCCTCGCGGTCGTCGTCTCGGCGGGCCTCGGCTTCCGCCAGGCACTGGACCGCGTCGCCGAGAAGTACGAGGGGCCCTGGGCCGACGAACTGCGCATCACCCTGCGCCAGATGGACATGGGCGTCAGCCGCCGGCAGGCCTTCGACGAACTCCGCAGGCGCAACTCCTCCGAACAGGTAGCCCAGTTCGTCTCGGCCCTCCAGCAGGGCGAGGAACTCGGCTCCCCGATCGCCGAGACCCTCATCCAGCTCGCCACCGACATGCGCCGCACCGACGCCCAGAACGCCCGCCGCCGCGCCGCCAAGACCATCCCCAAGGCCACGATGGTCACGCTCGTCTTCATGCTCCCGGCGACGATGATCCTGATCGCGACGGGCATGTTCCTGGGCTCGGGGACGAACTTCGGCTCGATCCTGGGGCGCTGATGGACAGCCTCAGGCACAGGTACGCGCGGATCGGTGCCGACAGCGGACAGCGGCCCTCCTCACTCGGCCAGGGCCAAAGCCGGGGCCCTGGCCGCGGTCAGGGTCAGGGTCAGGGTCAGGAAGAAGGCCAAGGACAACGGCTGGAGCCGGTGAACCGGCTGGAATCGGCGAACCGGCCGGGGCGGACGAGCCGGCTGCGGCGTGCGCACCGGCTCGTGCGACGGCTGAGGGAACGACTGGGGGAGCGGCTCGGACCCGGGTCGGCCCGGCGCCGATCCCGCGATCGGCGCACCGGCTATCTCGCGGACGACGCCCCGGCCCCCGGCGGCATCCGCCTCCAGCTCAACGCCCTGCAGGCCCTGTGCCGTCAGGCCTTCGGCGTCCGCCTCGCGGCCATCGCGATCGGCGCCCCGTTCGCGATGACGAACGCGACGGACGGCCCCCCGCGCTACGCGGTCCTCGCCGCGGCCGTCCTCGGCGTCATGGGCTCCTACGCCATGCTCAGGGACTGGGACCGTTTCGGGCCCCGCCTCCTCGCCCACCCGACCCTGATGGCCCTCGACCTCACCTTCGGCGCGGTCCTGCTCCTGACCGCGTCCCCGGCCTCCCCCCTCGCCTACGCGACCGTCTGCACCCCGCTCCTGACGGGCCTGTTGTACGGCTGGCGCGGCGCGGGCGTCTTCACCGGGCTCCAGCTCATCGTCCTGCTGACGGTGTTCCGGGCCTGGGAGCACCGGCCGGGCGCGGGCGCGAACACCCTCCTCATCGCGGGCTTCTGCGTCGGGGCGGGCGTCATCGGGGTCACCCTGCGCAACCTGATGTTCCGCTTCGGCACGGCCAGTCAGGCGCTCTCGGAGGCCACCTCCCGCCTCGCCGTGGCGGAGGCCGTGGAGTCCGAACGGGCGCGCCTGGCACGCGAGATGCACGACTCGGTGGCCAAGACGCTTTACGGGCTCGCGCTGGCGGCTGAGGCGCTGGCCGCGTCGGCGGACGACGCGGATCCCCCGACGCTCAAACGGCAGGCGACGGCCGTTGCCGACGCGGCCCGCGTCGCGGCCGCCGAGTCCCGCACCCTGCTGTCGGACCTGCGCCGCCACACGGACCTGACGGCCCCGGACACCGAACTCCTCGCCGAACTCGCCTCCCTCGCCGCGTGTTTCGAGTCCCGCACCCGCCTTCCCGTCGCCGTACGGCACCGGGGCGCGGACCCGGTTCTCCCCAGCGCCGCGGCGCACCACGTCCTGGCGATCGTGTCCGAGGCCCTGGAGAACGCCCACCGGCACGCGGGCGCGAACGGAGTGACGGTCGAAATCGACGTATCGGCGGTCGAGTTCGCGCTGTGCGTAAGGGACGACGGAGTGGGGCTGCCGACCCCGGCGACCCCCGCCGCACTGGCCGCCTGGACGAGATCCGGCCATTTCGGCCTGCTCGGCATGACGGAACGGGCCGCCTGTCTCGGCGGCCTCATCGCCCTGGACCGATCCCCGCGGGGAGGCGCCGAGATCCGTCTGACGCTTCCGCTCCCGGCGGCGCCCCTTCCCGCTTCCCCCACTCTCCAAGAGGAGGCCGCACATGCCTGAACAGGCACTTTCCGGCCCGCCCCTGCGCGTACTCGTGGCCGACGACAACCCGGTCGTACGAGCCGGACTGGGCGCGCTCCTTGACGCGCACCCCGACATCGTGGTCGTCGCGGCGGCCCGGGACGGCGAGGAGGCGCTGGCCTGCGCCGCCCGCCTCGTGCCGGACGTGGTCCTCCTCGACGTCCGCATGCCGGGCACGGACGGTCTCACCGCGCTGCCCGAACTGTCCAGGATCGCCCCGGTGATGATGCTGACATACAGCCGCGAACCCGAGGTCGTGGCGGAAGCCCTGCGCAAAGGCGCGGCCGGCTATCTCGTCCATGGTGAGTTCACGGCGCCCGAACTGATCGCCGCCGTGCGGGACGTTCGCGCCGGGCGCCCGGCTGTCCCGGATTCACTCGGACTTTCGCACCAACCGACCGCATCCTCTTCGCAGCTGCAACCATCTGTGTCACAGTCG
The DNA here is from genome assembly GCF_042889485.1 of Streptomyces sp. NPDC002580. NCBI lineage: Bacteria > Bacillati > Actinomycetota > Actinomycetes > Kitasatosporales > Streptomycetaceae > Streptomyces > Streptomyces sp. NPDC002580. The sequence continues at coordinate 102,713 of NZ_JBIAQZ010000007.1, forward strand.
TCGGAGGTCGGGCCCGTACCGATGGCGGGACTTCACCGCCGCACGCTCAACCAGCCCGACTTCGGCCTGAGTTCAAGGGAGGTGGAGGTGATGGACCTCATCGCCGCCGGCATGAACAACCGCCAGATCGCCGCCACCTGCTTCATCACCGAGAAGACCGTCAAGAACCACATCAACCGGATCTTCGCGAAGCTGCACAGCACCTCGCGCAGCGAAGCGATCGCCCGCTGGCTGGGCACGGCCCAGGAAGGGTGGACCCGATGACTCCGTCCCTCCTTCCCCGCCAGGGAAGTTGGGCCCCTGGGCCCACTCGGAGTAGGCGGCCTCTCACGTACGGTGCTCGGGTCGTAAGTGGCGTCGAGCGGGAGGGCAGTGCTGATGAGCGGCTTCACCATGTGGACAACAACCGTGGTCTCCCGGATGCGGGGCAAGGGCCGGGACGCGGGGGCGGGCTTCGTGGAGTACGCGGGCCTGATGATCATCATTGCGGGGATCTTCACGTTGATCGACAGTCTCGGCTTGGACGGGCTGATCTCGACGGCGATTCTCAACGCGGTCAACGACGTCATCGGCGGCTGACCCTCGTTCAATCACGAAGCGACCGGGGTCAGACTCTCCCCATCTACATTTGGTTGACGGGGATTCTGCTCTTCTCTGCCGTTGCCTTCTTCGTCTTCGCTCAAGCAGCGTCCGCCCGGAATGGAGCTCAATCCGCGGCGGACGCCGCCGCGTTGGCGGCCGCGCAGGACACCCGGGACGAGCTGATGGCCCGCCTGGAAGGCGCCATCGGCCATGACGACGACTGGCTGGACTGGCTCGACGGCGACCAAGAGGTACCCGGGGCCGGAGCCGCCGCGGCGGCACAGCAGTTGGCCGGGGAGAACGACTCCACTCTCCAGGGCATGCAGTTCGTCAGAAGGAACGGCTACCCGGGATTCCAGGCCGACATCCAGACCAACTACACCGTCGGCGAGTCGATCATTCCCGGCACGGAGGGCATGCAGGCGAAGGCCCATGCGATCGCTGTGATCCAGCCGCGTTGCGATTTCGATCCGGCCGCGGATGCAGACAAGCCCGTCGAACTCGACTGCGACGGGGAGATCGTGGACATCGACCCCGGACACTTCGACCCGGACGACCTACCGGACGCGTCGGTGCTCTTCTCCGTGCACCTGGCCGAGTGAGAGGAAGCCGCACCGATGGACTTTCGGCACACGATGAAGGGCCGTAGGGCCCTGAGCGCGGTGGCGATCACTGTGGGGCTACTTCTCACAGTGGCGGGCTGTGGTGGGGGAGGTGATGGGAAGTCCGATGACCGGGGGTCTTCCCCGTCCGCTGCCGCAAGGAGCAGTAGTGATGGCGGCAAGGCGGAGTCTCGGACGCCGGAACCCGAGGCGGTCCTTGCCGAGGTCAAGGGGGAGAACGGCCTGACCTTGACGGTCACGTCCGCCAAGCGTGACCAAGGGGGCTTCGTGACCGTCGAAGGTACGGTCACGAACAATACGGACAACACCTGGATCGCGGCGAACTGGCGTGGCGACGAGCGCGAGTTGTCGAAGAACGGGGCATCCATCGCCGGTGCCAGCTTGATCGACCAGAAGGGCAAGAAGCGGTACTTCATCCTCCGGGACACCTCGGGCCGCTGTCTCTGCACGCAGTTCACCGGCGGCGTCCGTCAGGGCGCGACCACCCAATGGTTCGCCCAGTTCCCCGCACCCCCCGCCGACACCACCGCCGTCGACTTCCAGGTCGGCTCGATGCCCCCCGCCTCCATCGAGATCTCCGAGGGCTGAGCCATGGCCCTCCCCTCCCGCGCGGCCGCGACGACGTTCACGGCCCTCGCCGTGCTGATCACCCTCGGTCTTCCGGGTCCCGCCCACGCGGACGACGGCGACCCCAGCGCCCCGCCCGGCAGCGTCACCACCTCCCCGCCCCCCGACGTCGACGCCAACAGCCCCGGCCTCAAGCTCGCCGACGGCGCGACGCTGGCGCCCGCCAAGGTGCTGGACATCAAGTCGGTCGTGGAGGACCTCGGGGGAGAGGAGCGCCGGGAGGACACCAACTCGGACGTGACGTTCGCGCTCCAGGCCGAGGTGCTGTTCCCCAAGGACAGCTCGAAGCTCAACCCGGACGCCCAGTCCCGTATCCAGGCGATCGCGGACGAGATCAAGGCCCAGAAAGCGACGACCGTCCGCGTCTTCGGCTTCACCGACAACCTCGGCTCGTACGCGCACGGCCTGGCCCTCTCGAAGAAGCGCGCGGAGCAGGTCCACGACCGGCTGGCCGCCGCGCTCGGCTCGACGGACATCACCTTCGAGGTGCGCGGCTACAGCGAGGACTACCCGATCGCCGACAACACCTCCGAACAGGGCCGCCGCAAGAACCGGCGCGTGGAGGTGACCTTCCCGAGGGGCTCGGCCGCGGGGAGCAAGGCCTGACGAGCGCGTCACCTTCTCCAGGGCCGGGTCGCCTGGCAGCATGCCTCGGACGAATCGGTCGCGCACGAGGTCGCTGGAGTCCGTCATGAGGAAGATCGTGTTGATGAGTTCGGTGTCTCTCGACGGTTTCATCGAGGGCCCGAACCAGGAGATCGACTGGCATCAGGTCGACGCCGAGCTGCACCAGCACTTCAACGACGAGATCCGGACGTTCGGCGCCCTGCTCAGCGGGCGGGTGACGCACGAACTCATGGCCGCGTACTGGCCGAACGCAGACAAGGACCCGGAGGCCGGTCCGGAGATGACCGAGTTCGCCGGGATCTGGCGGAACATCCCCAAGGTGGTGTTCTCGCGGACACTCCAGCACGCCGACTGGCACACCACCATCGTCCGGGAGGTCGTGCCCGAGGAGATCCGGGCGCTCAAGGAGCAGCCGGGCGGCGACCTCTGCCTCGGCGGCGCGGACCTCGCCGCCACGTTCCTGCGGCACGACCTCGTGGACGAGTTCCGGATCTACGTGCACCCCGTGCTCATCGGGCGGGGCAAGCCCCTCTTCCCCGACTCCGAGGCGCTGACCGGGCTGCGGCTCGTCGGGACGCGGGAGTTCGGCAACGGCGTCGTCCTCCTGCGCTACGAACGCGACGCGGCCGGCGACGCCACGGGGCCCGCCGGCGAGTGAGACCGGGTGCCCCTTGCCGGCGCCGGGCCGATCGGTCATCCCGGTCGGCCCGGCCGCTCACCCCGCTGGTCAGCCCGGCTGGTGATCCCCCGTCGCCCCGTCGATCAGCTCCCGCAGGATGTCCATGTGGCCGGCGTGCCGTGCCGTCTCCTCGATCATGTGGACCAGCACCCAGCGCAGTGAGACCGTGCGGCCGTGCCCCGACGTGCCCGTGTCGTCGAGCCCCAGCTCGGTGATGGTCCGGTCGGAGGCGGCGCGGGCCCGGCCGTAGAACTCGACGATCTGCTCCGTCGTCTCGCCCTGGCCCGCGCTCATGTCCTCCTCGGAGAACGGGTCGAACCACAGCGGTTCCACCTCGCGCCCGAAGGTCGTGCGGAACCAGCCGTACTCGACCGAGGCCAGGTGCTTCACCAGCCCGAGCAGGTTGGTGCCCGACGGCGTCATCACTCTTCTGACCTGCTCGTCGTCCAGGCCCTCGAGCTTCCACAGCACGGCGTCCCGATGCCAGTCGAGACTCTCGTGAAGGGTCTGCTTCTCTCCGCTGGTGTAGGGCGTCGGCGCGCTTTCCGGATTCGCAGTCATGTCCGGAACGTAGCAGTGGCCACCGACAGCGCCGGCCGGGTTCCGAAGGCCCGGCTCCTCGCCGCCGGCGGGAGGCGGAGGCACTCGTTCGTCGTCGCCCGCGGAACGCGGCGGTGAGCCGCGGGGGCGGTCAGGAGGGGGTGCCGTGCGGCGTGCGGGGGCGGCCGAAGCGGGTCTGGGGCGATTGACCGAAAACCGACCGATGAAGGGCGCTCTGGGTGAGATGTCCCGTCCGGATGGCGGACGGGAACGGGGCGTGAACCGGGCGGTGTTCCGGGCCGTCCGCCGCGAATCTGCACGGGTTGTCCACATCGTTATCGAGAGGATGTCGCCCCGTCCGGTCGGCTCACGTAGGTTCAGGCCAAGGTAATTCGCGTCAGCAAAGCTGTGCGTGTGGCACCGCGCAGCGGAGGGGGCTGCGCGGTGCCGCCTTGCGTGGTGACGTGACGTCAGTCCTCCTGGACGATGACCCGCGTCCCGCGCCGCACTCCCCACCGTTCCATCGTCCCGGCCTCCGACTCCAGGACCCGCCGGGAGCGGGGCCTCGGCAGCCCCAGTCGCCCCGGACGCATCGTGCGCACCGCCAGGACCCGCGACGACCGGTCCAGATAGGCGACGTCGATCGCGAAGCGCATCCCCAGTGTGTGCACCGAGTTCGCCGGTGTCAGCAGCAGCGCGCCCTCGATCCCCGCCCGCCCGAGCAGCCCGCGCCGTCGGGCCCGTGCCGTCGCGGCGACCTCCAGGGGCACCGGCTCGCGCGTCCCCTCCGTGGTGTCCGTCGTGAAGGTGGCCATGGCTGCGAAGTTAGCGGTGGCGTCAAGCGGCGGCGCGCCACGCGCGTCACCCTCCCGGAGGACGTCGGGACAAGTCGGAGCCACACCCCACGAGTGGGTGCAGACCCATTGGATCTCTCCCGATCCTCCGCGATTCCCTTTGAATCAGCTGTGATCCGGCCATGATCAGGCCCGGAATCGATGGTTCCGGGCCCATCTCGGCGTCGCCGGGCGACTCCGGAGAGTAGTTGTGGCACGCGGATGCGCGCAGCATCACTTACGAAGGGTTATGGTGGAAACCCCCCCTCGGGCCGGTCCGTCTCCCCCCCACGGACCGGCCCGTTTTTTGTGCCCGTGACGGCCCGCCCGACAGGCGCCCCCGTGCGCCCCCCCCGGACCGGCCGCGGCCCGTGGCGGCGGATTCCGGTGACTCGGTGCTGTCCGGCCGGGGGATCGTGCCCGGAGTCGCCCACCCGCCGGACGTGGCGCCTGCCCGGACGTGCCGCTCCGTCGGGAGCCGTCCACGCCGGAGAGCCGTCCCTGCCGGGGGCCGAGCCCCCCTCGGCGGCCCCGAAGTTTTGCAGAGGTAGGCTTCGCCCCGGGGGACCGCCATATGGACAGGGACTGTGCTCGGGCGCGTCTGTCCGATTCGCACGGAGGGGCTGACAACACGTGACCTTGCGCGACAACCTGCGCCGTCTGCTGGTCAGGTTCTATGCACGCAGGGTGGAAGGCCACCTCGACCACGACCAGGTGCCCAAGCACATCGGGGTCATCATGGACGGCAACCGCCGCTGGGCGAAGGCGGCGGGTTCCACCACCGCCCAGGGCCATCGGGCCGGAGCCGACAAGATCGAGGAATTCCTCGGCTGGTGCTCCGAGACCGATGTCGAGGTCGTCACCCTGTGGCTGCTGTCCACCGACAACTTCGACCGGCCGCAGGAGGAACTCGGCCCGCTGCTCGGCATCATCGAGGGCGTCGTCCGCACCCTGGCCGCCGACGGCCGCTGGCGTGTGCACCACGTCGGCACCCGGGACATCCTGCCGTCCGGGATGCAGTCGACCCTCAAGGAGGCCGAGGAGGCCACCGCCCATGTCGAGGGGATAGTCGTCAACGTCGCCATCGGCTACGGCGGCCGCCAGGAGATCGCCGACGCCGTGCGCGCGATGATCCTCGACGCCGGCGAGAAGGGCACCTCCCTGGAGGACCTCGCGGAACGCGTCGACGTGGACCTCATCGGCAAGCACCTCTACACCGGTGCCCAGCCCGATCCGGACCTGGTGATCCGCACCAGCGGCGAGCAGCGACTGTCCGGATTCATGCTCTGGCAGACCGCTCACTCCGAGTACTACTTCTGCGAAGTCTTCTGGCCGGCCTTCCGCAAGGTCGATTTCCTGCGCGCCCTGCGCGACTACGCGGCGCGACACCGCCGTTACGGAGGCTGAACACCGGGGTGCCCCGCGTCACCCGGGGCACCCTGAGGGGACGTACGTCATCGGGAGTTAACGAACGCGCCGTCATATGCCGTGGCATGGCTTGGCTCGTTCGAGGGCATAAGCCTTGCAGGTCGACACCCGAACCACGGGTGTCGGATCTCAGCGGACGGCACGGGGCCGTCCGCCCGGGAGGCCCTTTGCACCAGCCCGACCGTGCGGTCAGTACGGACGAAGCGGAGGGCCGGTTCTCGGCCCGTGCATCGGCGCCGCGAACCGGTCCAGATCTCCTTCGTCGCTCCCCGACCTCATCCGAGGGGGTACGTCCTTCCGTGGTGACCAGCACAAAGCGCCGTAAGCCAGACCGGCGCACCTATGTTCTCGACACCAGCGTCCTGCTGGCCGATCCCAACGCCCTGAGCCGCTTCGACGAGCATGAAGTGGTGCTCCCGATCGTCGTGGTCACGGAGCTGGAGGCCAAGCGGCACCATCCCGAACTCGGCTACTTCGCCCGGCAGGCACTGCGCCTGCTCGACGAGTTCCGGGTCCGGCACGGCCGCCTCGACTCCCCGATTCCCGTCGGGGACCTCGGCGGGACGGTTCGCGTCGAGCTCAACCACTCGGACCCCAGCGTCCTGCCCAGCGGGTATCGCCTCGGGGACAACGACTCCCGCATCCTCGCGGTCGCCCGCAACCTCCAGGCCGAGGGATACGACGTCACCGTCGTCTCGAAGGACCTGCCGCTCAGGATCAAGGCGTCCTCGGTGGGCCTCCTCGCCGAGGAGTACCGCGCGGAACTCGCCATCACGGGTTCTTCCGGATGGACCGGAATGTCCGAACTGACCCTGCCCGGCGAGCAGGTGGACGTCCTCTTCGAGGAGGGATGCGTCTACGCCGCCGAAGCGGCGGACCTGCCCGTGCACACGGGGCTGATGATCCAGTCGGAGCGTGGCAAGGCCCTCGGCCGCGTCACTCCCGAGGGGAACGTCCGGCTCGTGCGCGGCGACCGCGAGGTGTTCGGCATCAAGGGCCGCAGCGCCGAGCAGCGCATCGCGCTCGATCTGCTGCTCGACCCGGACATCGGGATCGTGTCGATGGGCGGCCGGGCCGGCACCGGCAAGTCCGCGCTCGCGCTCTGCGCGGGCCTGGAGGCCGTCCTCGAACGCCGCCAGCACCAGAAGGTGATGGTCTTCCGGCCGCTGTACGCGGTGGGCGGGCAGGAACTCGGCTATCTGCCCGGTTCCGAGTCCGAGAAGATGAGCCCCTGGGCCCAGGCGGTCTTCGACACGCTCTCCGCGGTCACCAGCCGCGAGGTCATCGAGGAGGTCACCGCGCGCGGCATGCTGGAGGTCCTGCCGCTCACGCACATCCGCGGCCGCTCGCTGCACGACGCGTTCGTGATCGTGGACGAGGCCCAGTCCCTGGAGCGGAACGTCCTGTTGACCGTTCTGTCCAGGATCGGTGCCAATTCGCGGGTCGTCCTGACCCACGACGTGGCGCAGAGAGACAATCTGCGTGTCGGCCGATATGACGGAGTGGTCGCCGTCGTCGAGAAATTGAAGGGCCATCCGCTCTTCGCGCATGTCACGCTGAATCGTTCCGAGAGGTCCCAGATTGCGGCACTCGTGACCGAAATGCTGGAGGACGGGCAGATCTGATCCCGACTGTCCCCACCTGGTCAAAGGGTGGTGGATGCATGTTGGTTGGCGCCGTCCGGCAAAGGTGAAAATCCTAGCCGGGCGGCGTCTTGCTGCGCTCAGGTTTCCTGGAAACAGTTGAGGCAAACGAGGTGTGAGCTTTCACACTCGATGCGAAATTGCCTTGCGGCGCGGGGGAACGGCTAGAGTCTCACTCCTGTCAGGCCCCGCATACGACACAGCTGTACCCCCAGCCGTACCGCAGCACCGGAACCTCAGAACTCCATAGAGCCGTCGTATGCCGCCCGCGCACCACGTGGCGCTCCCCGAGCGGGAGTTGCCCACCGGGCCCGTGCCTCCCGTGACCCCGCAGTTGGGAGGCCAGCGCCGAGGGGCACGATTGCGTCCGCGAGGGTCACCTAAGCGGGCGATGCTGGAAGGAAACCCGTGTGAGCCGGATCTCGGTCCGGGGATTCGCAGTGGCTTCGGCCACCGCGGTCACCGCTGTCGGAAGTGTCGTTGGAGTTGCCTCGGGCAGCGTCGCCCAGCCCTCGATCGATGCCGAGGCGACGGCGAGCGACTCGACTCTCCTCGCTGACATACCTGCAGGCCAGCAGGCCCAGGTGCAGACCGCGTCCCTGACGCAGCAGGCGGACGCGCAGGCCATCGCCGCCGACGCGAGCGCCAAGAAGGACGCGGAGGCCGCTGCCCGCAAGCAGGCTGCCGGCGACGCCGTCGCGAAGCAGCAGGCTGCGGAGGAGAAGGCCGAGAAGGAAGCCAAGGAGCGCGAGGAGGCCAAGAAGGCGGCCAGCCGCTCGGCGACCCGTGACGCCTCCAGCTTCTCCGTCCAGTCCTCGTACACCGTCGCTCAGATCCAGGCCATGGCGCGCCAGATGGTTCCGAGTGCCCAGTTCCAGTGCTTCAGCAACATCGTGAACCACGAATCCAGCTGGAACTACAAGGCGGTCAACGCCTCCTCCGGTGCCTACGGTCTCTTCCAGGCCCTGCCCGGCTCCAAGATGTCCTCGGTCGGCTCCGACTGGCAGACGAACCCCGCCACGCAGATCAAGTGGGGTCTCAGCTACATGGACGGCCGTTACGGCAGCCCGTGTGAGGCCTGGTCGTTCTGGCAGGCCAACCACTGGTACTGAGCCGCATGCCGCACGCCGGCCGCTCAACCTTCCGAAGCCCCTCCCCGTCCTAGGGGGAGGGGCTTCGGCCATGTACGGTCGGACCCGACGACTCCTGGGGGGAGTGGTGGGGAGCAGCGGGGGAAGAGGACGCATCATGTCGCGAGTACCAGGATGGCTCGGCCGGCTCGGAGCCGGACTCACCGAGCTGGGAGAGCGGTTGGACGAACGCCGCGCCGAGGTCGAGCTGGAGTCCCAGGGCGCCCTCGGTGACGACGGCGTTCCCCACGTGCGTGCGCAGGCCGGCCCGTCCGGCACCCCTTCGGCGGCGCCCGAGCCCCCGGACGGCCGGGAGACCGACACCGAGCCGTCCGCGCTCCCGGTCCAGCGCCCCTCCGAGGAGACGGCCGTGCAGGCCGCACCGGCCGTGGACGTGCTGACGCCGCACCGTCCCGACCCCACCCTCGCCGTGCCGTGGGGCGTGCGCGTCGCAGCCGAGGCCGGCTGGCGGCTGCTCATCCTCGCGGGCACCGTCTGGGTGCTGATGCGGGTCATCAGCGCCGTGCAACTGGTGGTGCTGGCCTTCGTGGCCGCGCTGCTCATCACCGCGCTGCTCCAGCCGACGGTGGCCTGGCTGACCGGTTACGGGGTACCGCGCGGGCTCGCCACCGCGCTCACCGCGATCCTCGGCTTCGTCATCATGGGGCTGGTCGGCTGGTTCGTGGTCTGGCAGGTCCAGGAGAACATCGACAACCTCTCCGGCCAGATCCAGGACGGCATCGACGAGCTGCGCAAATGGCTCCTCAAGGGCCCGTTCCACGTGACGGACAAACAGATCAACGAGATCGCCAAGAACCTCCGCGAGGCGGTCGGCGCGAACACCGATCAGATCACCTCGGCGGGCCTCCAGGGCGTCACCGTGATCGTCGAGGCCCTCACCGGCATCCTGCTCACGATGTTCTCGACCCTCTTCCTGCTCTACGACGGCAAGCGGATCTGGGAGTGGTCGCTCAAGCTCGTCCCGGCCGCCGCCCGGCCCGGCGTCGCGGGCGCGGGCCCGCGGGCGTGGCGCACCCTCACGGCCTACGTCCGGGGCACGGTGATAGTCGCTCTGATCGACGCGACCTTCATCGGTCTGGGCATCTACTTCCTCAAGGTCCCGATGGCCGTGCCGCTCGCCGTGTTCATCTTCCTCGGCGCGTTCATCCCGCTGGTGGGCGCGGTGATCTCCGGGGCGCTGGCGGTGGTGGTCGCGCTGGTGACCCAGGGCGTCTTCGTCGCCGTCATGACCCTCGCCGTGGTCCTCGCCGTCCAGCAGATCGAGGGGCACATCCTCCAGCCGTTCATCCTCGGCCGAGCGGTCCGCGTCCATCCCCTCGCGGTGGTCCTCTCGGTCGCCGCGGGCGGCATGGTCGCCGGCATCGGCGGAGCGGTCGTCGCGGTCCCGCTGGTCGCGGTGACCAACACCGTCGTCGCCTACCTGCGTTCGTACGCGCGGGAGGCGGACCTGCGCCATGCCCCCGAACCCCGGGGCGCCACCGCGCTGGACGCCTCCCCGGCCCAGCGCCTGACACCGTAGGGATTCCTCCCCGGTCGTGCCGCCGCCGGGAACCAGCATGACCGGAGCCCCGCTCACCCCCAGGTGAGCGGGGCTCCGAAGGTCCGGGCGGGTCCCGGCGTACGCACGGCCGCCCGAGCAGACGTTCTGTCCGCCGCCCGTAGGAGTGTCGGCCCGAAAGCCCGAACCCCCGTACAGAGTCGGTCATTCGAACGACCGATGAGGCCCAACGGCAAGCGAGAAATCTCAACTTCCGTCAGGTAGTGCGACTTTCGCTGGAATATGCGCCCCGACTGGTACACATGACCCCTCGGTGTGACGAGTCAGGCATCAGTGCGAAGTGCCGGAAGTTCCAAGGGGAGTGATGGCGGGCATTCGGGATTCCCTTGGCAGGGTCGGATACGACCTGCTGTCGAACGCGCTGAGCGAATGCCAGGGCACGCTGGCGACGGGGAAACTGCGCGTGTCCGGAACACCCGGGGGAGTCTTCCATCTCCGGGACGGCTGCGTCGTCGCCGTCGAGAGTCCGGGCGCCCCCGGTCCCGAGGCGCGGTTGCTGCGCTCCGGCCGGATCAGCGGCGAGCAGTGGGCCGAACTGCTCCGGGAGGGCGGGGGCACCCGTTGGCCGGAGGCCGGGCTGATCGCGCACGGGTACGCGGGGGCCGCGCAGTTGCGGGTCGTCTGCATGATGGCCATGCAGGACGCGGCGTTCGCCGTCGTGGCGGGCGACGTGGAGGCGTGCGACCCGCTGGACGCCGCCTTCGAGCCGTACGCGCCGGTCGAACTCGGGGAGGCCCCGGGGCGGTTGCTGCAGGACGCGGCGAGGAAGCTGGCCGCCGTCGCCGCCCTGCCGCGGCCCGTACGGCCGGACCGTGAACGGCCCGTGCCCGCCGCCGTGCTGCCGGACGAGGTCCGCGACCGACTGCCCGCCCCGCAGAGGGAGTTACTGGCCCACGCGGACGGCCGGCGGACCGCCCGTGACATCGCCTTCGCGACCGGCCTCGGCGCCTACACCGTGACGGTGGGGATGGCCCGCATGCTCGGCGAGGGTCTGCTGGAACTGCCGGAGAAGCCCGGCCCGGCCACCGAGGTCACCGTGCGGGTCCCGCCGAGCGGAACGCTCCGGCAGCGGCCGCCCGCCACGACGGACCCCACCGAGTCCTCGCCCCAGCCCCCCACGGCATCCCCCGAGGACCCAGCCCCCCGGGATCCTGCGCCGGTACCGGAGTCCACCCCGACAGCCCCATCCGACCAGGACCCCACCCCATCCCCGGACCCCACTCCGCCCCCGGACTCCACCCCGACGCCGGAGCCTGTGCCGCCCCCGGACTCCGCCCCGACTTCGGAGTCCGGCCCGGTTCCGGACTCCGTCCCGGCGCCGGATTCCGGCCCAGAACCGCGCCCGGACCCGGAGCCCGGACCTGCCCCGGACTCGGAGCCCGGCCCTGTCCCGGAGCCCAGCCTGGCCCCGGAGTTCGGCCTGGCGTCGGTGCTCGGTTCCGCCCCGGAGCCCGGCCGGGCAGCGGAGCGCGACGCGGGGGCCGGCGTCGGCGCCCCCGTTCCGTCACTGCCCCGCCGGGAACCCGGCGCGAACGCACCGTCCCTGCCGCGCCGGGAACCCGGCGCGAGCGGAATCACCGAAACTCTCGCCCCCGAAAGGGCCGAGGCGAGCTGGAAAGGGTTCTTCCGTCTCCGGCACCGAATCTGGGCGCCGGACTCCAGCACCTGAATCCGCATACCTGTCATCGATCAAACGCGTCCGATAACCAGGGAGTTCACCGAATGAATCACGAGGCACTGGCCAGGGAAATGAGGGGCCTCCGGGAACAGGTGCCCGGAATCACGGATACGGCGGTGGCGGCCGCCGACGGAATGCTCATCGCGGCGGACACCGCCGACATCATCGACCCCGAGAGCCTCGCCGCGATCGCCGCCGCGGGCCTCGGCATCGCGCGCCGCGCCACCGCCGTGACCGGCAGGGGCACGTTCCGACAGACAGTGACGTACGGCAGCCAGGGCCTCGCGGCCTTCTACGCGGTCGGCGACACCGCGCTGATGATCGTCCTCGGCGACGAGGGCCTCGACATCGAACGGCTCCACGAGCGGACCCGGCCGGCCCTCGGTCGCATCGAAGCGATCCTCACCGGCACCGACCCGGAACCGCTCGTCGGAGCCGTGCCCGAAACCGCGACCGAAGGGGTATGACGACATGGCCAGCAAGCGAATGACGCCGGGGTTCTCCGACCAGATCATGGGCCTGGTCAAATCACTGCGCACCGACGCGCCGGACTGCCTCGCCTCCGGTGCGGTCGACATGTCGACCGGGATGCTGCTCTCGTACGAGACCGTCGACAACCATCCGCCGGAGGTGCTGGACCTGCTCGCGGGCGCGACCCTCGACCTGTTCCAGGGGCGCACGGTCCAGATGATCGAGGACGTCTTCAAGGAACGCCGCGGCATCGAGTCCGACGCGCACTTCTTCCAGGAGATCCTCGTCAACAGCGACAACCTCACCCATCTGTTCGTACGCATGAACGACACGCAGGACGTGGTCGCCGTGGTCGTCTGTCGCAAGGCGGTCAACGTGGGCATGCTCTTCGCCCAGGTCCGGCGCGTGGTGAAGGAATACAGCCTCTGAACGCGAACCGGTGGCCCTCCCCGGCGGGGAGGGCCACCGGTGGGTGGCGCGTGACGCGGACGGCGTCCTACTCCGTACGCAGCCCGTCCGGCCGCATCAGCCGGATCAGCGGCGGCAGGCTGAGGAGTGTCACCAGTGCCACGACCGCCGCGCCGACACCGGTCATCGACAGCACGCTCGTCCAGTCCACGGCCACCGGGGTGTCCGTCATCTTCAGCAGGACCGTCCCGAGGGTCAGCCCCACCACCGACGCGAGCCCGAGTCCCAGCCCGATCGGGATCGCGGTCTGCCACAGCACCGACATGCTCAGCGTGCGGCGCCGGGTGCCGAAGGCGACCAGCGACGACAGCAGCTTCTTGCGTTCGCGCAGCTGCTCCAGCTGGGAGACCAGCAGGCTCGCGCCGATCAGCACGAGGACACAGGTCGCCCCGACGAACAGGCCCGTCCGGATGGACCTGAACTTCTCCGACTGGATCGTCGCCGTCCAGGTGCTGGGGTCGGCCAGCGGGTCCAGCTTCGCCGCGCTGTTGCGGACGAGTTCCCGCACGTCCGGCACCGACTCGTCGAGCTGGATATAGACCGTCCCGCGCACGGCGGCCGTCGCCTTCGCGGGCAGCGCGCCGGGCGTGAACAGGAATCCGCCGCGCTCACCGCCCGACGGGTCCTCGCGCGGCTGCGCCCGCTTGACCCCCTTCGGCACCGTCCAGGGGATCTCCTGGCCCTTGGCCGAGTCGTAGGACGGGTCGACGTACAGCTTCCGGCCGGCCTTGTTCATCGACGCGGTGTTCTCGTCCCACTGGGTGTTCGTCACCGCGAAGATGTCGCCGTCCTCGCAGGAGGGCAGCCTCGCCGCCTCCCGCAGGGCCGCGCAGTCGCCGACGGTCAGGGACGTCTGGAGGCCCGGTTCGAAGCGTCCGTCGCCCACATCGGCCTGGCCCAGGGCCGTCGTGCGGGTGACGCCCTCGGTCGCGGACAACTGCCGGACCGCCTCGTCCATCGGGACCCTCCCCGGCACCTGGAGGGACATCTGGGCCCGCGTGAGGTCGTTGTCGCCGGCCCTCGAGTAGTCGCCGTCGACCCCCGCGAACAGCATCTGCAGGGCGATCGCCCCGGCCACCGCGACCGCGATGCCGTTGACCATACGGGCCGCCGTGCCACTGCTCAGCTGAAGCCTGCGGACGGCGAGTTGCCAGGCGACGCCACCGGAGTTCAGCCGGGCGACGACCGCCTCGACCACCCAGGGGAGCAGGGCCGTGACGCCGACCAGGAGCAGGACGACACCGCCGACGACGAGGTACTGGTTGAAGTCGCCGTCGTCCCGTCCCTGCCCGATCATCGGGTAGAGCAGGCCGAGGCCGCCGAGCGGCAGCAGCAGCCGCCACCACAGCCGGCGCCGCGCGGGCCGCGCCGTACGCACCACACCGAGCGGTTCGATCACGACTCCGCGCAGCGCGAAGAGCGTCACCGCGACCGCGGCGGCCGGCACCGCGACGACGACCAGCGCCACCAGGGCGGGCGTCGGGCTGAGGTCGCCCGGGAAGACGCTGACCCTGAAGACCGTGATCAGGCCCGCGAGCTGACGGCCGAGCAGGAAGAATCCGGCGCCGAGGACCAGCCCGACCAGGGCTCCGGCCAGCGCCTCCCCGGCGGCGATCCGCCGGGTCATCCGCCCGTCCGCGCCGACCAGCCGCAGCGCCGCCAGCCGGCGGTCGCGCCGCTCACCGCCGAACCGTACGGCCGCCGCGATGAAGACACCGACCGGCATCAGCAGCACCACGAAGACGATCAGCACGAGCAGGACCAGGACGGGATCCATCGGCTCGGACTGCGGCGTGGCACCGAAGTGGTCGAGGCGCTCCGCGCCGCCGCTGCTCCAGTCGCCGGGTCGCAGGCCTTCGGCCCCCGCGTAGTAGGCGAGTTCGTGCGGGGAGACGAGCCCGCTGTCGGCGATCGTGCCGCTCACGCGATAGTCGAGCCGCTCCCGCAGGAGCTTGCCGGCGGAGGACTTCAGCAGCCGGTCCAGCGCGGGCGAGACGACCATGTCGCCGACCGCCGGGAACGCGGACAGACCCGGCGGCAGCGGGGCCCGGGCCCCCTCGGGTTCGAGCAGCCGGCCGCGTATGTCCTCGTCGTGGAAGGTGGTGCCCGCGAGCGCGACGATCACCGTCCGGTCGGACTTCTTCCGCACCGTCGAGCTGTAGGTGATGTCGTTGCGGGCGGACTCCCGGGCCTGCCGGGCGTCCAGCGCGTTCGGGAACGACGTGGTGAGCAGCAGCAGCGCCACCCCGAGTCCGACCCCGACGGCCGTCAGCAGGACCCGCATCCAGGCCTCGCGGCCCCCGGTCACCGCGAACCGGGCGCCCATGGTCAGGTCGCGGGACCACTGGCGGGCACTCATACGATCCGCTCCATGTCCCGGGACCTGCCGTCCCGTACGACGATCTCGCGGTCCGAGTACGCGGCCACGCGCGCCTCGTGCGTGACGAGGACGACGGCGGCGTTCGTCGAGCGGGCCGCTTCGGTCAGCAGCTGCATCACGCGCTCGCCGTTGAGGGAGTCGAGCGCCCCCGTCGGCTCGTCGGCGAACAGCACGCGAGGTTCGGTGACGAGCGAGCGGGCGACCGCCACGCGTTGGCCCTGACCGCCGGAGACCTCTCCGGGCCGCTTGCCCCCGAGGTCGTCGACCTCCAGCCGTTCCATCCACGACAGCGCCGCGCGCTCGGCCTCCTTGCGGCCCCTGCCGTTCAGACGCAGCGGCAGCGCGACGTTCTCCACACAGGTCAGCTCCGGTACGAGCTGGCCGAACTGGAACACGAACCCGAAATCGGAACGGCGCAGCGCGCTGCGCCGGGCGTCGTTCATCGTCGCCATCTCGTGGCCGTCGTACATGATCGAGCCGGAGTCGGGCGTGACGATCCCGGCGAGGCAGTGCAGCAGGGTGGACTTGCCGGAGCCGGAGGGGCCCATCACGGCGACGACCTCGCCGGGATGGATGGAGAACGCGGCGCCGTCCAGCGCGGCCGTCGGTCCGTACGTCTTGCGCAGGTCCGACGCGGTGAGCAGGGAACCCGCGGGAGGGGCAGTCGTCATCGGACCGTCACCGCCTCGGCGAGCTTGTCGAGGCGGGCCGCGGTCAGTTCCAGCCAGCGCAGATCGGCCTCCAGGTGGAAGAGGGCGTGGTCGCAGATCAGCTGATCCGCCAGATCGCCCTTGCGTTTGCGTTCGGTCAGCATGCGCATCATGCGCAGGTGCTCCGAACGCTGGGTGTCGAGGATCCCGCTCGCGTCGCGGTGCGTCAGCAGGGCGAGGACGATCTTCGTGTACAGGGTCGACTGGAGGTACGGCTCGGGCTTCTCGGGCGTCGCGAGCCACTGCTGTACGTCGGTGATCCCGGCATCGGTGATCGCGTACCGCTTGCGCTCGGGCCCGTCGCCCGCCTCGATCCCGTCGACCTCGACGAGTCCGTTCCTGAGCAGACGCGACATCGTCGAATAGACCTGGCCGTAGTGCAGTGGCCGGTCGTGACCGAACTTCTCGTCGAAGGCCCGCTTCAGGTCGTAACCATGGCGCGGCCCGGACTCCAGGAGTCCTAGGAGGGTGTGACCGATGGACATGCGAAGCACTCTACACAGTGCGTATACACGCCGTGTATACGCACTGTGTAGAGGTCGGCGAAAGGGCGGTGGGTAAGGAGGGTGGCGGGGATGACTCGGCTGGTCAGCGCCGATTGTCACGGTTCTGAACCAGCCGGCGCGCGGCGCCGGGGCGGGCCGGTGTCAGGCGTCGGGCGGTGTGGGTCGGTGCGCCGCGCGTCGGGTGGTGCGGGCGGAGGCGCCGGGCGTCCGGCGGTGCGGGCGGGGGTCGTGCGCCGGTCCGCGGGGGAGGCGTGCCGGGCGCCGGTGGGTCGGTCGGCTCCCGGGTCTACCCCTCCAGGGGCTCCGGTCCCCCGGTCGCCGGCGGCCGCCCGCGGCGGGGGATGGGGCCCGTCCCGCCCGGCAGACGCCCGGCCTCGGAGAGCGCGCGGCGCAGCAGGAACTCGATCTGCGCGTTGGCGGAGCGCAGTTCGTCGCCCGCCCAGCGGGTCAGGGACTCGTACACCAGCGGATCGAGCCGCAGCAGCACCTGCTTGCGCTGTTCCGGCCGTCGCGGCGGGGTTCTTTCCGTCGGAGTCGTCACTGGCAGGGGGCCCTTCGTCTTCGCGGGGCGCGGTCCCCGTGGCTAGCAAAGTGATAACACTTTAGTCGTCATGGCAACCTTCTGCCCCTCCCGCTCGTCGGTTTCGTTGAGGCATGTGTCCAAGGCGTGCTGATTGTCACGTCCGGAAAAGACCGGATCGGCAGCCCTTTGTCATAGCGCGCGGTGTTAGCTTTCTGAGCTGACCTGAGCGACGAACTTGTGTGCCACACGAGAGTGAAGCGGAGCGGATCGACCCATGGGACGAGCGGAAGAGAGACGAGCGCGGCAGGCGCAGGGCCACCGCGCGGCGCCCCAGCGTTCGTCCGGACATCAGTCGGCGGGCCCCGAGTCCGGCGCGCAGCCGGGCGGCAGGACGGGCGGGAAGCCCCGCCGAACCGGCATACGCCGGTTCGTGAACTGGAAGACGGTCCTCGGGACGTTCCTGGGCTTCTGCCTGCTCGGCATGGGCACCTTCATCGTGCTCTACATGGTCGTGTCCGTACCCGAGGGCAACGCGGCCGCGAGGCGCCAGAGCAACATCTACCACTACAGCGACGGCAGCATGTTTGCGCGCACCGGCAAGGTGAACCGCGAGATCGTCGATCTGTCCAAGGTGCCCAAGGGAGTCCAGCGGACGTTCGTAGCCGCCGAGAACAAGTCGTTCTACAACGACTCCGGGATCGACCTCAAGGGCACGACCCGAGGCCTGGTCAACACCCTGTCCGGCAAGGGCAAGCAGGGTGGTTCGACGATCACCCAGCAGTACGTCAAGAACTACTACCTCAGCCAGGACCAGACCGTCACGCGAAAGCTGAAGGAACTGGTCATCTCGCTGAAGGTGGACCGCCAGAAGTCCAAGGACGACATCCTCGCGGGCTACATCAACACCAGCTACTACGGCCGCAACGCGTACGGCATCCAGGCGGCGGCCCAGGCCTACTACCAGGTCGACGCCAGCGAGCTCGACGTCAAGCAGGGCGCCTACCTCGCGTCGCTGCTCCAGGCACCGAGCCAGTACGACTGGGCGGTCGCCTCGAAGACCGGCAAGAAGCTGGTCGAGGCCCGCTGGAACTACACCCTCGACAACATGGTCGAGCAGGGCTGGCTCGACGCGGGCAAGCGCGCCGGGATGAAGTTCCCGGTTCCCGAGGAGCCCAAGGGCGCGCCCGGCATGGAGGGCCAGACCGGCTACGTGGTGGAGGCGGCCGAGAACGAGCTGGCCAAGCAGCTCGTCGCCGATGGCACCGCGGCCGACCTCGACGACGCCAAGGCCCTGGTCACCGCGGGCGGCTGGACCATCACGCTCAACGTGGACAAGAAGAAGCAGGCCCTGCTGGAGAAGACCGTCAAGGAGCAGCTCACCAGCAAGCTGGACCCGAAGAAGCGCAAGGTCGACGCCAACGTCCAGGCCGGTGCCGTGTCGGTCGATCCCAAGACCGGCAAGGTCCTCGCGATGTACGGCGGCAAGGACTACTTCAAGCACTACATCAACAACTCGACGCGCCGTGACTACCAGGCCGCCTCGACGTTCAAGCCGCTGATCTTCGCGGCCGCCCTCGCCGAGGAGGCCAAGACGCAGTCCGGACGGCCGATCGTCGCGAACACCGTGTACGACGGCACCAGCCGCCGTCCCGTCGTGGGCAGCGACATCGCCTTCGCGCCGCCGAACGAGGACGAGCAGGACTACGGCGACGTCACCGTGCAGACCGCGATGAACAAGTCCATCAACTCCGTCTTCGCCCAGATGGGCGTCGACGTCGGCATGGACGAGGTGCTGAAGGTCGCCGGCAAGCTGGGCATGAACACCAAGGGGGTCCAGGCGGTCCCCGCGCAGACCCTCGGCTCCATGGGCGCGAGCCCGATGGAGATGGCGGGCGCGTACGCCACGCTGGACAACCACGGCAAGAAGGTCACCCCGGCGCTCGTCGCCAAGGCCGAGCACAAGGACCGTACGGTCAAGATGCCCGACGCCATCGGCGCCCGGGTCATCACCGAGGAGGCCGCCGACACGGTGACCTCGGTGCTCACCGGCGTGGTCGACGACGGTACGGCCCGCCTCTCGGTGCGGGAGAACCCGAACCGGGGCGGCCAGCAGGTCGCCGGCAAGACCGGTACGTCCGACAACAACAAGTCGGCCTGGTTCACCGGCTACACGCCGAACCTGGTCACCTCGGTCCTGCTGTTCGGTGAGGACGCCAAGACCCAGAACCAGGTCTCCATGAAGGGCGCCACGGGTCTCATCGCGGAGGGCGGCCGCGTCAACGGCGGTGGCTACCCGGCGAAGATCTGGGCCGCGTACACCTTCAAGGCCATGGGCGGAAAGGTCACCGAGTTCGACCTGAACACCACGTCGGGCGCGGCGGTGCAGCCGACGGACCTCCCCACCCTCACCCGGTCGCCGTCCAGCACGCCGTCCTCGACGCCGACCACCGAGGAACCGTCGTCGGAGCCGCCCACCAGCAGCAGCCCGCCGACGCCCACCAAGGAGCCCTCGACGCCCCCGCCGTCGACCACGCCCCCGTCCGCGCCGGTGGAGACCCCGACCGACGACATTCCGGACAACCCGTTCGACCAGAGCGACGAATAGCCCTTCGGCGGGTAGCCACGGGGACACGTGGACAGAAGGAGAGGGCGCCCGGGGATCCGGGCGCCCTCTTCGTTTCCCGCGGCGGACGAGCGGCCGGTCAGCTCCGGTTCAGCTCGAACCAGACGACCTTGCCCGTACTCAGCCGGGTCGCCCCCCACCGCCTCGCCAGCCGGTTCACCAGGAACAGCCCGCGACCGCCCTCGTCCGTGGCCCGCGCCTGCCGCAGCCGCGGCAGCTGCGGCACGTCGTCACCGACCTCGCAGCGCAGCACGTCCGTCCGCAGCAGCCGCAGCGTCACGGGCCGCGACGCGTACCGCACGGCGTTCGTCACGACCTCGCTGACCAGCAGCTCCACGGAGTCGGTCATGTCCTCCATGCCCCAGCGGGCCAGCGCCCGCCGGGCCAGACGCCGCGCCCGGCCCGGCGCCGCGTCCTCCGGCTCCAGGAACCAGTACGCGACGTCGCTCGGCGCGATCCCGTCGAACCGTGCCGCGAGCAGCGCGATGTCGTCGTCCCGGTCACCCGGGCCGAGCATGTCCAGCACCTCGTCGCACAGCGCTTCCAGCGGCGGCGGATGATCGGGTCCGGTCAGCGCCGCGACCGCCGCGAGCTTCTCCCGCAGCTGCTCTATCCCGGTCCAGACGTCACGCAGCCGCGACTCGACCAGCCCGTCGGTGTACAGCAGCAGCGTCGCCCCGGCCGGCGCGTCCAGCTCCACCGCCTCGAAGTCGACCCCGCCCACACCGATCGGAGCGCCCGGAGGCACCCGCAGCACCTCGGCCCGCCCGCCCAGGTGCAGCAGCACCGGCGGCGGATGGCCCGCGTTGGCGATGGTGATCCGGTGCGCCACCGGGTCGTACACGGCGTACAGGCAGGTCGCCATGCGGTCGGTGCCGAGCCGCTGCGCCTGCTCGTCGAGATGGTGCAGCACCTCCTGCGGCGGCAGATCGAGCCCCGCGAGGGTCTGCGCCGTCGTCCGCAGCTGACCCATGATCGCCGCCGACGTCATCGAGTGGCCCATCACGTCACCGACGACCAGGGCGACCCGGCTGCCCGGCAACGGGATCGCGTCGTACCAGTCACCACCCACGCGCGCCGTCTCCGCCGCGGGCAGATAACGGGACGCGAGCCGCACGCCCGTGGGCCGCGGCAGCGTCTCCGGCAGCATCGTGCGCTGGAGCTCGTCGGCGATGTACGCCTCACGCCCGTACAGCACCGCCTTGTCGATGCCGAGCGCGCTGTGCGTGGCGAGCTGCGCCGCGACCAGCAGATCGTCGGCCTCGAACGCGAGCCGCTCCGGGCGACGCAGGAACAGCGCCGCGCCGATCACCCGGCGCCGGCCGCGCAACGGGGCGAGGATCGCCCGCTGCCCGCCGGGGACCGGCAGATCGTCACCCAGCAGCTCGGGCAGCGCGGCCCGGGCGGCCGGCGCGTCCGCGAACACCGGACGCACCCCGCGCAGCACCTCGGCCAGGGCGCCACCGGGACGCACCTCGCACAGCTCGGCCGTCATCGCCGACAGCTCGCTCGGCTCCGGCCGCAGCGCGGACACGAAACCGCTCTCGGTGTCCCGCTCCTCGGGAATCCGGTCGGTGCGCCGCAGCCGCAGCACGAGAGGACCCGTCGGCCGCTCGTCGCCGACCGGCAGCGGGTCGCGCAGATAGACCAGGATCGAGTCGGAGAAGGTCGGCACGGTGGCCCGGCACAGCCCCATCACGATCTCGTCCAGGTCGATGCCCCGGGCGATCCGCCGGGTCGCGGCGCCCACGAAGCGCAGCCGGTCCCCGTCGCGCCGCATGGGCATGGGACCGCCCTGCGGCAGGCCCGCGCCGGAACGGCGCTCCTTGCCGCCCGAGGTCCGCGAGGACCGGTCCCGCTCGGCGTCCGGCTGGATCGGGATGCCCTCGGGCGCGGGACGCGGCCGGTGCGGATCGGGTTCGGTGGCCGAAGGCTGGGAGTGCTCGGGGCCGGACCCGGCGGCGGGCGACGACGAAGGCGTGTCGGTGCCGGAGGACGCGGACACGCCGACATCGGCGGACGCCTGACCGCGCGCCGCCTTCCGCTTGCCGCGCGGCGCGCCCGAACCGGGGCTCCGCGGCGCGTCGCCCGTACGTGCCTGTACCGGTAACGCGCCGGAACCGGGTACCTGGGACGGCTGCTCCGGGGTACGCAGGAGCGCCCCGCGAGGGTCCGCGGGGGCGGGCGGCCGGGCGGCGCCGCTCTGCCGTCGCTCGTGCGAGGTGGGGTGCTCCGTCACGCGTGTCGAGTCCATCCGTCCGGGGCTGCGCGCCGTGCACGCAGTTCGTCCCGCAGCCCCGATACCCGGAATGTGTGCCCCAGGAACGGATTCTGCGTGTCGTCGGCGCCGGGAGCGACGGCAAGGACAGCCGCCGCCCGGCTCGGTACGGCCCGCCGACGGCCGGGAACGACCCGTGCCGACAGGGGGGTGGTGGCGAAAGCCTCCGCCCGCGCGACCGTCGTGGCAAGCCCGCGCGGTGCGACCGGTCCCTGGCCGGCCACGCCGCCGTACGCCTCGTACCCCTCGCTCACGTCCTGCCGCCCCTCGGTGACATGTGGTCAAGCCCGGCTCATCCTGCGGGAGTTGTTACTGCCGTGCGCCCTTGCGGAAGACGATCCTACGGTTGTACCACGGGGGCGCATCAAGGGTCTCATGAGGACACGTGCGCGGGCGTACGGTCCCAGTCATCCGGCAGAACGGGAACCGGCCAGCCCGGATCGGGCCTCCAGTGCTGCCATCCGTCCGAGAACGGCGCGCCCCAGGCGCGGATCACCTCGACCGCCGACCACCCCGCCTCCCGTACGCGTGCCGCCAGTCGAGCATCCATCAGACCGGCCCGCTGCGCCATCGCGAACTCGTCCTCGTCGAGCCATCGCCAGGTCCGGTCCGGGTGGACCGAGATGTCGAGGAAGTGATCCTCGGAGTCCACCCCGCCCGCCCAACGGGTCAGTGGAGCCTCCAGGTTCACGTACCAGTTCTTGAAACGCCAGCCCTGATCCCAGAACAGCCACACCGACCACGCGTCGCCCGGCCGCGCCAGCTTCAGCACCCCGGTCCCGAACCAGTGGGCGCGCCGCACCGCGCGCGGCTTCGTGTAGCGCGACTCCAGCGGCTCCCCGTGCACCGGCGAACCGTCGGCGAGCACGGGCTTCACGCACTCCGTACCCGGCGCCATCCACACCGCGAGCAGCTCGTCGTCGTCCCGCGCGACCGTCACGGGACGGCAGATGTGGACGTGCTCACCGGCGTTCTCCCGGTACCGCCACAGGATCTGACTCCCGGGCTCCCAGTACCCCGCCGGCCCGTCCGCTTCCGCTCGTCCCACCGCTTCACCGTCTCCCATGAAGAGATATTAGGTGCCCCGGGCATACGACGCCTCGGCCCGAGGCAGGGTTCTCCGCATCGGTGAACGGCTGTTACGGAGCCGTCATCAGGCGTTTCTTATCGCATACGGGCTGTTACGGACGCGTCATCCGCAGGACATCCAGCGCCTCGTCCAACTGTTCCAGGGTCAGGTCCCCGCGCTCCACGTACCCCGAGTCCAGCACCACCTGGCGAATCGTCCGCCGCTCCGCCAGCGCCTTCTTGGCGACCTTCGCGGCCTCCTCGTACCCGATGTACCTGTTCAGCGGCGTCACCACGGACGGCGAGGACTCCGCGTACTCCCGGGCCCGCTCGCGGTGCGCGACGATCCCGTCGATCGTGCGGTCGGCGAGCAGCCGCGAGACGTTCGCCAGCAGCCGGACGGATTCCAGGACGTTCTTGGCGATCACCGGCAGCATGACGTTGAGTTCGAAGTTGCCCGCGGCCCCCGCGGTGGCGACGGTCGCGTCGTTCCCGACGACCTGCGCCGCGACCATGAGCACGGCCTCCGGGATCACGGGGTTCACCTTGCCGGGCATGATCGAGGACCCCGGCTGGAGATCGGGCAGGGAGATCTCGGCCAGCCCGGTGCGCGGCCCGGAGGCCATCCACCGCAGGTCGTTCGCGATCTTCGTCAGCGAGACCGCGACGGTCCTGAGCTGCCCGCTGGTCTCGACGATCCCGTCCCGGGCGCCCTGCGCCTCGAAGTGGTCGCGCGCCTCGGTCAGCGGGAGCCCGGTCGCGCGGGCCACCTCCTCGATGACCGCCGCGGAGAACCCGGGCGGAGTGTTGATCCCGGTGCCTACGGCCGTGCCGCCCAGGGGCAGTTCGGCGAGCCGCGGCAGCGAGGCGCGCAGCCGCTCGACCCCGTGGCGCACCTGGGCGGCGTACCCGCCGAACTCCTGGCCCAGCGTGACGGGCGTGGCGTCCATCAGATGCGTCCGCCCCGACTTCACGACGTCGCCGAACTCCTCGGCCTTGCGGGAGAGGGCGGCCGCCAGATGCTCCAGCGCCGGGATCAGGTCGTGGGTGACGGCGCCGGTGGCGGCGATGTGGATCGAGGAGGGGAAGACGTCGTTGGACGACTGCGAGGCGTTGACGTCGTCGTTCGGGTGCACGTCCCGTCCGAGCCGCTCCGTCGCGAGCGTCGCGAGGACCTCGTTGGCGTTCATGTTCGACGAGGTCCCCGACCCCGTCTGGAAGACGTCGACGGGGAAGTGCGCGTCCCACTTCCCCGCGGCGACCTCGGCGGCCGCCTCCTGGACGGCCTCCGCGACGTCCTTGCCGATCACGCCCAGCTCGCCGTTCACCTTGGCGGCGGCCCCCTTGATCCGGGCGAGGGCCTCGATGTGCGCGCGCTCCAGGCGCTGTCCGGAGACCGGGAAGTTCTCCACGGCGCGCTGCGTCTGCGCCCGCCATTTCGCCTCCGCGGGCACCCGCACCTCGCCCATGGAGTCGTGCTCGATCCGGTACGCGCCTTCGCCCTGGCCATCTGCCATTGGTGACACCTCCATGAGGGACAGCATCCCGGAGGCCGCGCGTGTTCCCCCGCCGCGCACGGGACCGTTCGTCCGAGCGGCCCCGCGGACGCGACGGGTGAACAGCCGCCCGGCGGCGGGCCGTTCACCCCTTCCGCGGGGCGTCGTCCCGGGCGCCTCGTACGGGTCCGCGCGCCGCACGCCGTACGACGCGCGCGGGGACCCGTACGACGTCACCCAGGACGTCGCGAGGGCCCGTACTAGACCAGCCCGGGGCCCCGCACCGGGATGGAGGTGAAGGTGGGGGAGGGGGCGGGATCCTGGAAGAAGTCGTTGCCCTTGTCGTCGACGACCACGAAGGCGGGGAAGTCCTCGACCTCGATCCTCCAGACGGCCTCCATGCCGAGCTCCTCGTACTCGACGACCTCGACCTTCTTGATGCAGTCCTGGGCGAGCCGGGCGGCCGGTCCGCCGATGGAGCCGAGATAGAAGCCGCCGTGCGCGGCGCAGGCGTCCGTGACCTGCTTGCTGCGGTTGCCCTTCGCCAGCATCACCTTGGAGCCGCCCGCCGCCTGGAACTGCTCCACGTAGGAGTCCATGCGGCCCGCGGTCGTCGGTCCGAAGGAGCCGGACGCGTAGCCCTCGGGGGTCTTGGCCGGGCCGGCGTAGTACACCGGGTGGTCCTTCAGGTACTGCGGCATCTCCTCGCCCGCGTCCAGCCGCTCCTTGATCTTGGCGTGCGCGATGTCGCGCGCCACGACGAGCGGGCCGGTGAGCGAGAGCCGGGTCTTGACCGGGTGCTTCGTCAGCTCGGTGAGGATGTCGTCCATCGGCTGGTTGAGGTCGATCCTCACCACGTCGCCCGCCTCGTCGAGGTGCTCGTCCGTCGTGTCGGGCAGGAAGCGCGCGGGGTCGGTCTCCAACTGCTCCAGGAAGACGCCCTCGGCGGTGATCTTCGCGACGGCCTGGCGGTCGGCCGAGCAGGAGACGGCGATCGCGACCGGGAGGGACGCGCCGTGGCGGGGCAGGCGCACCACGCGCACGTCGTGGCAGAAGTACTTGCCGCCGAACTGCGCGCCGATCCCGATCCTCTGGGTCAGCTCGAAGACCTTCTCCTCCAGCTCCTTGTCCCGGAAACCGTGGCCGAGCTCGGAGCCCTCGGCCGGAATCTCGTCCAGGTAGTGCGCGGAGGCGTACTTCGCGGTCTTCAGGGCGTACTCGGCGCTCGTGCCGCCGACGACGATCGCCAGGTGGTACGGCGGGCAGGCCGCCGTACCGAGGGAGCGGATCTTCTCCTCCAGGAACTTCATCATGGAGCCCTCGTTGAGGACCGCCTTGGTCTCCTGGTAGAGGAACGACTTGTTGGCGGAGCCGCCGCCCTTGGCCATGAAGAGGAACTTGTAGGCGCCGCCGTCGGTGGCGTACAGCTCGATCTGCGCCGGCAGGTTCGAGCCCGTGTTCTTCTCGTCCCACATGGTCAGCGGAGCCATCTGCGAGTAGCGCAGATTCAGGTTCTTGTACGCGTCGTAGATGCCGCGCGACAGGGCCGCCTCGTCGCCGCCCTCGGTGAGCACGTTCTGGCCGCGCTTGCCCATGACGACCGCGGTGCCGGTGTCCTGGCACATGGGCAGCACGCCCGCGGCCGCGATGTTCGCGTTCTTCAGCAGGTCCAGGGCGACGAACTTGTCGTTCGCCGAGGCCTCCGGGTCGTCGATGATGCGGCGCAGCTGGGCGAGGTGCGTGGGCCGCAGGTAGTGCTGGATGTCGTGGATGGCCTCCGCGGCGAGCTTGCGCAGCGCCTCCGGCTCCACCTTGAGGAACGTGCGCCCGTCGGCCTCGAAGGTGGAGACACCCTCGGAGGTCACCAGCCGGTACGACGTGGTGTCCTCTCCCTGGGGGAGCAGATCGGTGTACGCGAACTCAGGCATCTCGCCCATTCCTCACTAGACAGACAGCTTTTGGGGCTCGTTCGCCGCGGCGGCGCGCCCCTTCGGCTCACTCGCCTGAGGCCGGCCTTCATCGGCAGCGTCCACCAGCGTAGGACCTGACAGGGGGGCCGAGGCTGTGAGGTAAGGCTCAGTTCGGACACCGGACCGACGACCCGGCCGGTCGGCGGGTTTTCCCCGGGGTGGCGCGGGAGGGGTAGTCGCGATCTATCGCGTTTGGGTACGCTGCTGCCGTGGACCTTCAAAAGCACCCCGACGCGACCCCCGCCACGGCGGCGAAGCCGGCCGAGCTGCGTGCCTCCGACGCCGACCGCGACCGGATCACCGACATCCTGCGCGAGGCCCTCGCCGAGGGGCGGCTGACCCCGGAGGAGCACTCCGAGCGGGTGGAGGGGGTGCTGGCCACCAAGACGGTGGGGGAGCTCGACCGCTTCGTCCGGGACCTGCCCGCCGCCCACACCGGCCGCGCGGCCTCCGCGTACGCCTCCGCGCCGAACCGTCCGAGCCAGGGCGCGATCCCCGCGGAGGCCGACGAGAACGTGGTGGCGGTCTTCAGCTCCGCCGTCCGCAAGGGCCGCTGGCGCGCGGGCCGCCGCATCCACGCGTACGCGGTCTTCGGGAACGTGGAGATCGATCTGAGCGAGGCGATCTTCGAGTACCAGCAGGTCGTGATCAAAGCGATCTCCGTCTTCGGCAACGTCGAGATCGACGTCCCCGAGAATGTCTCGCTGCGGGGCAGCGGCGGCGGCGTGCTGGGCAACTTCGAGGTGGACACGCTGGATTCGGGCGACCCCGACGCGCCGGTGGTCTACGTCGACGGCCTCGCCGTCCTGGGGAACGTCGAGGCGAGGCCCAAGCGCGGCAAGCTCATCGCGGACATCCTCGACCGGGTCACGGGCCGGGTGAACGAACGGGTGGCCGAGCGGCTGGACCGGAGTCTGCGCAAGCATCTGGACCGTTGACGCCCGCCCGGGCGCGGGCGGTGAACGCGCGGTGGTCCGGCGACGGACGATCGATCACGCGCGAGAAGGGCCGGGCTTCGGAACGCAGTGCATAGGCGCGCGCACAGCGGGTAGGGCTTGCTGCATCCCCTCTTGGAGGGCGCCGTGGAACTTTCCGTGGTGCCCGGCACGCTCGCGAAGCCGTCGTCAGGAGTAGACCGTGCTGCAACCGCCGCATCAGTCCCTGCAGGTAGCTGCCGTTCCGGCCCAGCGGGCGCCAGTGCGGGACAGGGATCAGGAAGCGCCATGGCACACGGAGGCGGTGTGCCGACGCGACGAGGCCGGCCTGTTCTTCGCCCCTTCCAAGGAGCCGACCGCGGCCCGACTCTCCCGTGAGGAGGCGGCGAAGCGCGTCTGTGCCCGCTGCCCGGTCATGGTGGAGTGCCGCGAACACGCTCTGCTGCAACCCGAGCCGTACGGCGTCTGGGGCGGCCTGACCGCCGCCGAGCGCCGTGTCGTGCTCGCCAGGCGCCGCCGCCGCGAGCTGGAGCTGAACAAGGCCGCACGCGGGCCGATAGCCGCGGCCGGCTGACAGCCGCGGACGGGAAAGGGGCGCCCCTCCGCACAAGGGGCGCCCCTTCCGCGCCTCGCGGCGCCCGGCCCGGCTGGGCCGGCGGTCCTACTTGGCGCGGTCGAAGTCGATCGCGCTGTAGGCGCGCAGCTTGCTCAGCCGGTGCTCCGAGGTGATCTGGCGGACCGTCCCGGACTTGGACCGCATCACGATCGACTCGGTCGTCGCGGTCTCGGAGCGGTAGCGCACTCCGCGCAGCAGCTCGCCGTCGGTGATCCCGGTCGCGACGAAGAAGACATTCTCGCCGGAGACCAGGTCGTTCGTGGTCAGGACGCGGTCGAGGTCGTGCCCGGCGTCGATCGCCCGCTGCCGCTCCTCGTCGTCCTTGGGCCACAGCTTGCCCTGGATGGTGCCGCCGAGGCACTTGACCGCGCAGGCCGAGATGATGCCCTCGGGCGTGCCGCCGATGCCCAGCAGCAGGTCGATGCCGGTGCCCTCCCGCAGTGCGAGGATGGAGCCGGCGACGTCGCCGTCGGAGATCAGCTTGATGCGCGCGCCGGTGTCCCGGATCTCCTTGATGATCCCGTCGTGGCGGGGCCGGTCGAGGATGACGACGGTGACGTCCTCGGGGGTGACCCGCTTGGCCTTGGCGACCCGGCGGATGTTCACCTCCACGGGCGCGTTGATGTCGACGAAGTCGGCGGCCTCCGGGCCGGTGACCAGTTTGTCCATGTAGAAGACCGCGGACGGGTCGAACATGGTGCCGCGGTCGGCGGCGGCGAGCACGGCGATCGCGTTCGTCATGCCCTTGGCGGTGAGCGTGGTCCCGTCGATCGGGTCGACGGCGATGTCGCACTCGGGGCCGGTCCCGTCGCCCACGCGCTCCCCGTTGAAGAGCATCGGGGCCTCGTCCTTCTCCCCCTCGCCGATGACGACGACGCCGTTCATCGAGACGGTGGAGACGAGGGTGCGCATGGCCCGTACGGCGGCACCGTCGGCGCCGTTCTTGTCGCCGCGGCCGACCCAGCGGCCCGCGGCCATCGCCGCGGCCTCGGTGACCCGGACGAGTTCGAGGGCGAGGTTCCGGTCGGGGGCTTCCGACGGTACTTCGAGTTCGGACGGCAGATGATGCTCGGTCATCGACACGCACCTTTCTGATACGACGACGGCCGGATGAGGGTGATGTCCCGACTCTATCGCCAGGCTTACAAAATGAGCAGGGGGCCCCACGGATGAGCGGACCAGGGCACCTGCGACGATAGGGGCGTGGCAGGTATGAAAGGCAAGCAGTCGGTCCGGGACATGATTCTTTCCCTGGGCCTCATCGGGCTCATGGCGGGCGTCATCTACATCTTCATCCCGCATGACGACTCCGAGCCCGATCTCAAACGTGTCGACTACCGTGTCGAGCTGCTCACGGCCCGCCGCGCGGCGAGTTATCCCGTGGCGGCACCCGAGGGGCTGTCCACGGCGTGGAAGCCGACCTCGGTGCGGTACGACGGCAGTGAGTTCGATGTCTGGCACCTCGGTTTCCAGACCCCCGACGGTCAGTACGTCGCGGTCGAGCAGTCGACTCAGCGGCCGGCGGTGTTCATCGACTCCGCCAGCCAGGGCGCCCGGCGGACCGAGGGCACCCAGCGCATCGGCGACCGGACCTGGCAGCGCTACGAGGGCGACCACTACGACGCCCTCGTCCTCACGGGCAAGGGTTCCACGACGGTGGTCACCGGCACCGGGTCGTTCGGCACGCTGACGAAGATGGCGCAGGCGCTGAAGACGTCGTAGCCCCCGAGGGGGCCGTACGGCACCCTCGGGCGCACAGGTGCACGAGAAGGGCCCCCGGCACGGTGTGCCGGGGGCCCTTCTCGTGCGCGGCGCCGGAATCGTCCGGCGGCGACGCGGTGGGTCAGACGGTCGTGATGACCTGGTCGGCCTCCAGGCGCGGGGAGCGCGGGAACCAGGCGTCCTCGCCCGGCTTGCCGATGTTGACGACCATCAGCGGGGTGTGGTCGTCGTCCAGGAACTCCTTGCGGACGCCCTCGAAGTCGAGGCCGGTCATCGGGCCGGCGGCCAGCCCGGCGGCGCGGACGCCGATGATGAAGTAGGCGGCCTGGAGGGTGGCGTTCAGCGCGGCGCTGGACTCGCGCACCGAGCGCTCGCCGAAGAAGCCCTTGGCCGCGGGGAAGTGCGGGAAGAGCTGGGGCAGCTCGTCGTGGAACTCGTTGTCCGCGGAGAGGATCGCGACCAGCGGGGCGGCGGCGGTCTTCTTCTTGTTGCCGTCGCCCAGGTGCTGCACGAGGCGCTCGCGGGCCTCGGCGGAGCGGACCAGGGTGATGCGCAGCGGCGACTGGTTCATGGAGGTCGGGCCGTACTTGACCAGGTCGTAGATCGCCTGCACCTGCTCGTCGGTCACCGGCTCGTCGGTGAACGTGTTCGCGGTGCGGGCCTCGCGGAACAGCAGGTCCTGAGCGGCGGGGTCAAGGACGAGAGACATGAAGAACCTTCTCGGTATGTGCGGTGGGTCCCGGGGGACCGGTTGGCGATGACGACAGTACGGCGGAGAGGTTTAAATTTCAACCAAAACCGGGACGTGGTGATCCGCTTCACAGGTGCCGGGGATGCGGGCACACTCGCCCGGGGTGAGGGCGGGCATCCGCCCGCGCGCCGGTCGGAGCCCGGGTTCCGCGTCGCCGGTCGTCGGCCGCCCGCCGTGAGGGCCGGAGCGCGGCGCGCCGCTCCCCGCTCGCCGCTCGCGAGAAGTCGGAGTCGGAGCCGCGTTGCCGGCCGCCCGCCGTGAGGGCCGGACCATGGTGCGCCGCTCGCCGCTCGCCGCTCGCCGCTCGCGAGGAGTCGGGCCCGGAGGCGGAGTCGGCGCCGGTGTCCGAACCTCGCTGCTCGGCGTCGGCGGCGGCGCCGGGTGTCGTCACTCGGGGGCGGTGCCGGTGTTCCCTTCCTTCGGCTCCTCCTCGGCCAGGGCCGCGTCCAGGCGGGCCCGAGCGCCTTCCAGCCAGCGCCGGCACACCTTGGCCAGCTCCTCGCCCCGCTCCCAGAGCGCCAGGGACTCCTCCAGGGTCGTACCGCCCGCCTCCAGGCGGCGTACGACCTCGATGAGCTCGTCCCGTGCCTGCTCGTACCCGAGCGTCTCGTCCACCTTGCTGGTCATACGTCCACCCTATGCATCGACTCGAACCGTGAACTCACCCTCGGCGACCCGCGCCCGCAGCGTCTCGTCCGCCGCGACCTCGGCCGGATCCCGGACCACGGAGCCGTCGGCCTGCTGCAGCACCGCGTACCCCCGCCGGAGGGTCGCGGCGGGGGACAGGGCCACCACGCGCGCGTGGGTGTGCGCCAGCTCCGAGTCCGCGCGGTCCAGGAGGTGGCCGAGAGTGCGCCGGCCCCGGTCGAGCAGCGCGGCGACCTGGTCCGCCCGCACCTCGATCATCCGGTGCGGATCCTCCATCGAGGGCCGGGCCAGCGTGTGCGCGAGGCCGCGTTCCTCCCGGTCGACGAACGACTGGACGCAGCGCCGCGCGCGGTCCCGGAGGAGCCGCACCCGCTCGTACTCCTCGCCGACGTCCGGCACGACCTTCTTGGCGGCGTCGGTCGGTGTGGAGGCCCGCAGGTCCGCCACATGGTCCAGCAGCGGGTTGTCGGGCTCGTGCCCGATGGCCGACACGACGGGTGTACGGCAGGCCGCGACCGTCCGGACGAGCTGCTCGTCGGAGAACGGCAGCAGATCCTCCACGCTGCCGCCGCCGCGCGCGACGATGATCACGTCGACCTCGTCGAGCGCGTCCAGCTCCTTCACCGCCTGCACGACCTGTGGCACGGCGTGGACGCCCTGCACGGCGACATTGCGCACCTCGAAGCGGACGGCGGGCCAGCGGTGCCGCGCGTTCTCCAGCACGTCCCGCTCGGCCGCCGACGCGCGCCCGCACACCAGCCCGACGAGCTGGGGGAGGAACGGCAGCGCCTTCTTCCGCTCGGGCGCGAACAGCCCCTCGGCGGCCAGGGACTTCTTCAACTGCTCCAGGCGGGCGAGGAGTTCACCCACCCCCACCGGCTTGATCTCGGTGGCCCGCAGGGACAGCTGCCCGCGCGGCGCGTACCACTCCGGTTTGGCGTGCACCACCACCCGGGCGCCCTCGCTGACCACGTCGGCGATCGCGTCGAAGACCTGCCGGAAGCAGGTCACGCCCACCGAGACGTCGTGCGAGGGGTCGCGCAGCGTCAGGAAGACGACGCCCGCGCCCGGTCGCCGCGACAGCTGGGTGATCTGCCCCTCCACCCACACCGCGCCGAGCCGGTCGATCCATCCCCCGATGAGCCGGGACACCTCGCCGACGGGCAGCGGGGTGTCCGCGGACGTGTTCAGAGCCATGCGCCGAGCGTAGTGGCCGCCACCGACAACGGGTTCGCGCTCCGCGCCGCCCGCGCCCGCGCGGCGGTCCGCGTGCCGGACCCCGCCCCTGACGGGGAACCCGCCCGGCCCACCGCTGGGCCCGCTGCTCGGGCCACCGCTCCGGCTCCCCGCGGTCCCGCCGAGGAGGCGATCATCGACCCGCCGGACGCGGCCTTACGATGGGGGCATGACTGCTTCGCCTGGCCGCCGTGTCCTGCTCGCCGCCCCCCGGGGCTACTGCGCGGGCGTGGACCGTGCCGTGATCGCCGTCGAGAAGGCCCTCGAGCAGTACGGGGCCCCGATCTATGTCCGTCACGAGATCGTCCACAACAAGTACGTCGTGCAGACCCTGGAGAAGAAGGGCGCGATCTTCGTCGAGCGGACGGCGGAGGTCCCCGAGGGGTCCATCGTCATGTTCTCGGCGCACGGCGTCTCCCCCGTCGTCCACGACGAGGCCGCCGCGGGCAAGCTCGCCACCATCGACGCGACGTGCCCGCTGGTCACCAAGGTCCACAAGGAAGCCGTCCGGTTCGCGAGCGAGGACTTCGACATCCTCCTCATCGGCCACGAGGGCCACGAAGAGGTCATCGGCACCTCCGGAGAGGCTCCCGACCACATCACGCTGGTCGACGGCCCCGAGGACGTCGCCAAGGTCGAGGTCCGCGACCCCTCCCGGGTCGTCTGGCTCTCCCAGACCACCCTCTCGGTCGACGAGACCATGGAGACGGTCGACGCCCTGAAGGAGAAGTTCCCGCTGCTCATCTCCCCGCCGAGCGACGACATCTGCTACGCCACGCAGAACCGTCAGCTCGCCGTGAAGCAGATGGGCGCCGAGGCCGAACTGGTCATCGTGGTCGGCTCGCGCAACTCCTCCAACTCGGTACGACTCGTCGAGGTCGCCAAGCTGGCCGGCTCCCGCGAGGCGTATCTCGTCGACTTCGCCGACGAGATCGACGAGGCGTGGCTGGAGGGCGTGAACACGGTCGGTGTCACCTCCGGCGCCTCGGTCCCGGAGATCCTCGTCGAGCAGGTCCTGGAGTACCTGTCCCAGCGAGGCTTCGAGGATGTGGAGCTCGTCAAGGCCGCCGAGGAGTCCATCACCTTCTCGCTGCCCAAGGAACTGCGCCGCGACCTGCGCGCGGAGGCCGCCGCCCTGGTGGAGCAGCGCACCGGCGGCACACCCGGGAAGTGACGGTCCGTCGTACGTCGTAACGTGGGTCCATGCAGATCTTCGGTGTGGACATTGGTGGATCCGGGATCAAGGGCGCCCCTGTGGACCTTGACCGCGGGGACCTGGCGGAGGAGCGCTTCAAGGTGCTCACCCCGCACCCCGCGACGCCCGACGCGGTGGCCGACGGCGTCAAGGACGTCATCGGCCACTACGGCTGGACGGGCCCGGTGGGCATCACCTTCCCGGGCGTGGTGACCGGTGGCTCCACCATCCGTACGGCGGCCAACGTGGACAAGGCCTGGATCGACACCGACGCGCGCGCGTTGCTCGGTGAGCGGCTGGGCGGCCTGCCGGTGACCGTGCTGAACGACGCGGACGCGGCGGGCGTCGCCGAGATGCAGTTCGGGGCCGGCCGCGACCGCCGGGGCACGGTCATCCTGCTGACCTTCGGCACCGGCATCGGCAGCGCCCTCTTCATCGACGGCGAACTGGTCCCGAACACCGAGCTGGGTCACCTGGAGCTGAACGGCCACGACGCCGAGAAGCGGGCCTCCACCAAGGCCAAGGACGACAACGAACTGACCTGGGAGCACTGGGCGCGCCGCGTCACCAAGTACCTCGCCCACGTCGAGATGCTCTTCTCCCCGGAACTCTTCATCATCGGCGGCGGTGTCAGCCGCAAGGCGGACAAGTTCCTGCCGCTCATCGAGGGCATCACGGCGGAGATCGTCCCGGCCCAGCTCCAGAACAACGCGGGGATCGTGGGCGCGGCGATGCGAGCGGCGAAGCTGGCGCAGTAACGGCGCCGCCGTCCCGACAGGGGCGGTCGCCACCGCGCCCGCCGACCGGGGCGCGCCCACGCACGCGGCCCGCGACGGGGCCCCCGGCCGCAGGCGCGCCTTCCCGGCCGGGGACAGGGTGCGGCGCGGACGGGTGCCGTGCGAACGGGAACGCGGACAGCCGCGCCGACGTCCGCGAGGCTGACACGGGGCCGCGACGGCGGTGCCGCCGTCCGTGAGGGCACGGGGCGGCGGTTCAGCGGGCCTGTCGGTCGGCCGGCAGGCCCCGCGCACGGGCCGCCCGCCGCTGGGCCGCCCGGCGGCTCAGCAGCCGTACCTTGCGCACGGCCGCGACGAGGGCCGCGAGCAGTGTCCCCGCGTACAGCCAGCCCGCCTGGAGGGCGAGCGCGGTGACCAGGCCCATGAAGCGGCCGCCCATGCCACCGCTGTCGTCGGCGACGGGCAGCAGCCCGAAGGTGAAGGCGATCGGCACGACCACGGGGGCGATCACCAGGTCGCCGGGCCGCACCCACAGCGCGGTCAGCGCGCACACCGGCAGGAACAGCACCCCGTAGACGGTCAGCGAGCCGCCGAACAGCAGGCGGTCGAGGCAGGCCAGGACGAACATCGACGCGCCGCAGAACAACCCCCCGCCGAGCCCGGTGAGCCGGGGGCCCGGCATCGGCCGCGCCTCCCGGACGCCGGCGGGCGAGGGCCGCCGCGCGACCGGGGCCCCCCGTCTCCCGGTGTCACCCGCGGGCCGCCCGCCCTGGGCCGGAACAGGTGCACCGCGTCGCGGTCTGTGCTGAGGGGGACGCGTCCTGTGTTGCTCCACTGGACCAACTTAGGTCGTTTTATGTGCCGAATGGCTTCTCGGACACGCCGGAGACAGGCCAGGGGCGCGGTCATGGAAGGGCTTGGCCATGCGTTCGATACCTCGCGGGCAGGGGCCGGGTCACGCCGTAGACTGGTGGATCGGCCCGCGCTCCTCGAGGGCCCTTCGCCCATCCTCTCGTACGGGAAGTCGCAACGTGTCGCTCACGATCGGAATCGTCGGTCTGCCCAATGTCGGCAAGTCGACCCTGTTCAACGCCCTGACCAAGAACGACGTGCTCGCGGCCAACTACCCGTTCGCCACGATCGAGCCGAACGTCGGTGTGGTCGGCGTCCCCGACACCCGTCTCACCAAACTGGCCGAGATCTTCTCCTCGCAGCGGATCCTCCCGGCGACCGTCGACTTCGTGGACATCGCGGGCATCGTGCGCGGCGCCAGCGAGGGCGAGGGCCTGGGCAACAAGTTCCTCGCGAACATCCGCGAGTCGGACGCGATCTGCCAGGTCATCCGTGCCTTCAAGGACGAGAACGTCGTGCATGTCGACGGCAAGGTCTCGCCCAAGGACGACATCGAGACGATCAACACCGAGCTGATCCTCGCCGACCTCCAGACGATCGAGAAGGTCCTGCCGCGCCTCCAGAAGGAGTCGCGGATCAAGAAGGACGTCCTGCCCAAGGTCGCGGCGATCGAGGCGGCCCAGGAGATCCTGGAGAAGGGCGACACCCTCTTCTCCGTGGGCATCGTCCAGGGGTCCGGCAAGGAGGAGCTGCTGCACGACCTGCACCTGCTCACCACCAAGCCGTTCCTCTACGTCTTCAACGTGGACGAGGACGAACTGGTCGACGAGGACTTCAAGGCCGCCCAGCGCGCCCTGGTCGCCCCCGGCGAGGCGATCTTCCTCAACGCCAAGCTGGAGCAGGACCTCGCCGAGCTCGACGAGGAGGACGCCCTGGAGCTCCTGGAGTCCGTGGGCGCCGAGGAGCCCGGCCTCGCCACGCTGGCCCGCGTCGGCTTCAACACCCTCGGCCTCCAGACCTACCTGACGGCAGGTCCCAAGGAGTCCCGCGCCTGGACGATCAAGAAGGGCGCCACCGCCCCCGAGGCCGCCGGTGTCATCCACACCGACTTCCAGAAGGGCTTCATCAAGGCCGAGGTCATCTCCTTCGCGGACCTGGTCGAGACGCGTTCCGTCGCCGAGGCCCGCGCCAAGGGCAAGGCCCGCATGGAGGGCAAGGAATACGTCATGCAGGACGGCGACGTGGTGGAGTTCCGCTTCAACGTGTAGCGGGTGACGTAACACCACGTCGCTGATCTGGCAAACGCTCAGGTCAGAGAGGGTCCGACTCTTCGGAGTCGGGCCCTTGGTCTTTTCCCGTGCTGGGATGGTGCTGGGATAACTGACCCATCGTCACCCGTCGTCATCCCTGGTCATCCGTACTGTGCTGGGATTGTGCTGGGACGTGGATGTGATGCTGGGTTCTGCTCTGGCGAGTGGCTGAACCGTGGGACGGTGGCTGCTGGCTCTGGCAAAGTGATCGGCACTGCTAGACGATTCTCGTGAGGAACTTGTGAGCGCGCTCGGTAGCTTCATCTGGTCTATCGCTGACCAACTTCGGGGCCCCTATCGCCCCAACCAGTACGGGACAGTGGTGCTCCCGTTCACGATCCTGCGGCGACTTGACTGCATCCTTGAGCCCGATCAGGCGACGGTGCGAGAGCTGGCAGCGAAGTTCGATAACCCGAACCGGCTCAAGGTCGAGGTCAAGAAGGCCACGGGGCGGACCTTCTACAACACCTCCAACTACTCGTTCGCGAACTTGCTGGCCGACGCGGATGGGCTGGCGGACAACCTGGCCGACTACATCGATCGGTTCTCCGCCGATGTGGACGTGTTCGAGTACTTCGACTTCAAGAAGGAGATTCTGGCCCTGGAGAAGGCCGGGCTCCTGCGCGAGATCGTCAAGTCATTCGGCAAGGTAGACCTCCACCCAGATATGGTGTCGAACTCCGACATGGGCGACGCCTTCGAATACATCATCCGCAAGTTCAACGAGGCAGCGAACGAGACTTCCGGCGACCACTACACGCCGCGCGACGCGATCCGGTTGTTGGTCGACTTGATCTTCGCGGAGAAGGACGTCGACCTCACCGAGGGCGGCATCATCCGATCGCTATACGATCCCACCGCTGGCACCGGCGGCATGCTGTCCCTGGCAGAGGAGCACCTTCTCGCCGAGAACCCCGACGTGAAGCTGGGCTTGTACGGCCAGGAGTACAACCCGCAGTCGTACGCCATCTGCAAGTCCGACCTGCTCGCCAAGGGTCACGACGCGACCAACATCGCCTTCGGTAATACGCTCACCGACGACGCCTTCAAGGGCCGCCAGTTCGACTACTGCATGTCCAACCCGCCCTATGGTGTGGACTGGAAGCAGTACGCCAAGGCGGTCAAGGAGGAGCAAGACTCCGCCGGCCCCTACGGCCGTTTCGCACCGGGCCTCCCCGCGACGTCCGACGGGCAGATGCTCTTCCTGCTCCACCTGGCCCACAAGATGCGCGCACCCGAGGATGGTGGCGGCCGCGTCGGCATCGTCATGAACGGCTCTCCACTCTTCAACGGCGCCGCCGAATCCGGCCCTTCCAACATCCGCCGGTGGCTGCTGGAGAACGACCTTGTCGAGGCGATCGTCGCCCTGCCGACCAACATGTTCTTCAACACTGGCATCGCCACCTACATCTGGATCCTGGACAACACCAAGCACCCTGACCGCCAGGGCAAGGTGCAGATGATCGACGGCACGTCCTTCTGGACCAAGATGCGCAAGAACCTCGGTGCCAAGGGACGAGAGATCAGCGACGCCGACCGCGCCAAGGTCGTGCGGCTGTACGCAGGCTTCGAGGACGCCGATCCTGAGCTCTCCAAGGTGCTGCGCAACGACGAGTTCGGCTACTGGACAGTCACCGTTGAGCGCCCCCTGCTGGACGAGGGCGGGAGCCCTGTTGTCAACCGCAGGGGTGACCCGAAGCCCGATTCAAAGAAGCGTGATACCGAGAACGTGCCCTTCACCTACGGCGGCTCGACCGCCGGCGCGGCAGCGGAGCGCGAAGTCATCCAGACGTACTTCGATGCGGAGGTGAAGCCGCACGTTCCCGACGCTTGGATCGACTGGGCCAAGACCAAGACGGGGTACGAGATCCCCTTCACGCGGTACTTCTACAAGTACGTTCCGCCTCGTCCGCTCGCGGAGATCGACGCCGACCTGGAAAAGCAGGTCGCCAAGATCCTCGATCTCCTCCGCGAGGTGGAGGGATGAGCGACTTTATCCGCCTCAAGTGGCTGCTTTCGGAATCCGATATCCGAGCGGGAACGAAAGCCGAAACCTTGCCCCTTCTGTCTGTGTCGATCAGTTGGGGCGTCCGGCGCCGGGAGGCGACGGAGACGACTACAAGGGCGGCAGCCGAGGATCTGTCCAACTACAAGATCTGCCGCGCGGGTGACCTTGTCATCAACCGTATGCGGGCGTTCCAGGGGGCCCTTGGCATCGCCCCGGAGGACGGTATCGTCAGCCCGGACTACGCCGTGTTGAGTGTCGGCCCGACGATCGATACCCGTTGGCTAAAGTACTTTCTCACGGGCAGATCCACCGTGGCGACCATGGCCAGTTTGGTTCGAGGCATCGGCGGAACAGAGGCTGGGAACGTCCGAACCCCCCGACTGAACATCGCCGACCTGCTGTCGATGACCGCGCCTCTCCTATCCGCAAAGGAGCAGAGTGCCATCGCTGACTACCTCGACCACGAGACGGCCCGCATTGACACACTCATCGATGAGCAGCAGAGACTGATCGAGACGCTCCGCGAGCGGCGGTTTGCGCTTCGTGTCAGCGTCGCCTTGCATGGAACAGCTCAGACCGAAGAAGTCGAGAGTCCTCTTCCTTGGGCAAAGAAACTGCCAGCACACTGGCGCGTTGTCCCGCTCACCTCAGTCGCTGAAATTGAAAGCGGACATACGCCGAGCCGCTCGCGCGAGGACTGGTGGCAGGACTGTCATATCCCGTGGGTAAGCCTCCACGATGTTGGGATGATACGGGGCGTTAAATACCTGCACGAAACGGCTCAGCGCATCAGTGATGCTGGGATTGCCAACAGCTCCGCCCGTCTTCTCCCGGCACGAACTGTCGTCCTCTCACGAGACGCGACTGTCGGGCGTACGGCGATCATGGGTGTTCCGATGGCGACGTCGCAACACTTCGCGGCATGGGTATGCGGACCAGATCTGGACCCCGAGTACCTCTGGGTTTTGTTTGAAGATGCGATGCAACCCTTCTTCGACTCGTTCCAGAACGGATCAACCATCCGAACCATCGGCATGGGAGATCTGAAAGCCTTCCGCATCCCACTTCCACCGCTCGACGAGCAGCGCCGCATCGTCGAATGCCTGGACGAGGAGACCTCGAAAATCGACATGCTCATCGAAGAGGCCGCACGGTTCATCGAACTCTCAAAGGAACGCCGATCGGCACTGATCACGGCGGCCGTGACAGGACAGATCGACGTACGAGAGGCGGCGTAATGGCCGACCACAACGAGGCGGTCTTCGAGAAGGAGATCTGCGAGTACCTCGAGGCACGCGGCTGGCTGTACTCGGTGAACGATCACGACGGCGGCGAGTACGACCGCGAGCGGGCGCTGTTCCCGGCGGATCTGTTCGCGTGGCTGGAGGCGACGCAGAAGCCGGCGTACGAGAAGGCCCTGAAGGCGGCGGGGTCGCAGGCGAAGTTTCTTGACGTGCTGGCCGCAGCGTTGGACAAGCCCCTGGAACATGGTGGCGGGACGCTGAACATCCTGCGCAACGGGGTCCAGTACATCGGTGGCGGCCGGTTGAAGATGGCGCAGTTTCGTCCCGAGACCTCGCTCAACTCAACCACCGTGTCGCATTACGAGTCGATGCGGGTGCGGGTGGTGCGGCAGGTGCACTTCTCGACTGCCGACCAGCGCACCATCGATCTGGTGTTCTTCGTCAACGGGCTCCCGGTGGCCACGGTGGAGCTGAAGACCGACTTCACCCAGTCGCTGGACGAGGCGATCAACCAGTACAAGCATGACCGCAACCCGCTGACGAACGGGCGCCCGGAGCCGCTGCTGTCGTTCGGTCACCGGGCGCTGGTGCACTTCGCGGTCTCCAACGGCCTAGCGGCCATGACCACGAAGCTGGAGGGGGACAAGACCCACTTCCTTCCGTTCAACATCGGCTTCGACAGTGGTGCCGGCAACCCGCCTGGCGCGGACGATGGGTCGGCGACGGCGTACCTATGGGAACGCGTCTGGGACAAGCACGCTTGGCTGAACGTCATCGGGCGGCTGATGATCGTGCAGACCAAGGAGGAGTGGGACGTCACCACCGGCACCTCCGTGCGACGTACGAGCATGCTCTTCCCGCGCTTCCACCAGTGGGAGGCCGTCACGAGCATTGTCGCCGCAGTGAAGGAGGAGGGTGTCGGGCACCGGTACTTGATCGAGCACTCGGCCGGGTCAGGGAAGACGAACACCATCGCCTGGACCGCCCACGGGCTGGCCCGACTACATGATGCCGACGACAAGAAGGTCTTCGACTCCGTCATCGTGGTCGTGGACCGTACCGTGCTCGACTCCCAGCTGCAGGATGCGATTCGGCAGATCGACGGGAACAAGAAGATTGTCGCGACGATCAGCCCCGAGGACGTTCGCAAGGCTGGCGCGAAGTCGAAGTCGGGTCTGCTGGCGCAGGCGTTGAAGAACGGCGAGCTCATCATCGCGGTGACGGTGCAGACCTTCCCGCATGCGTTGGAAGAGATCCGGACCGACGCCGGCCTGAAGGGCAAGCGATTCGCCGTCATCGCCGATGAGGCGCACTCCTCCCAGTCGGGCCAGATCTCCTCGAAGCTGAAGCAGGTGCTGACAGCCGAGGAGGTCAAGGAGATTGAGGAGGGCGGCGAGGTCGATGTGGAGTCGGTGCTGGCTTCGGAGATGACCGAGCGGGCCGAATCGGAGAACATCTCCTACTTCGCTTTCACTGCGACGCCGAAGAACAAGACCCTTGAACTGTTCGGCCGCAAGGGGCCCGACGGGAAGCCGCACGAGTTCCACCTGTACTCGATGAAGCAGGCGATCGAGGAGGGCTACATCCTCGACGTACTCAAGGGCTATCAGTCCTACGACACTGCGCTGCAGATCGCCGGCAAGGCCGAGGCCGGTGACGGAGGCGAGGTCGAGGAGGCCGCCGCCCGCAAGGGGCTGATGAGGTGGGTTCAGCTCCACCCGACGAACGTCAGCCAGAAGGTGCAGATTGTCGTCGAGCACTTCCATGCCAACGTCGCCTACCTCCTCGAAGGTAAGGCGAAGGCGATGGTGGTGACCGACTCGCGCAAGTCCGCGGTGAAGTACAAGCTGGCGATAGACGCCTACATCGCCAAGCGCCGCGCTGAGGACGCCTCGTACAACTACCGCACCCTGGTTGCCTTCTCGGGTGGGGTCACAATGCCTGAGAACGAGACCTGGCACAGCGACTGGGGCCCGCAACCGTCGGCGGACGACGAGTTCACTGAGGCCAATATGAACCCCGGTGCTGGGGCGGATCTGGCGGCCGCCTTCAAGGGCGACACGTACAAGATCATGCTGGTCGCCAACAAGTTCCAGACCGGCTTCGACCAGCCCTTGCTCTCGGCGATGTACGTCGACAAGAAGCTGTCGGGAGTCACCGCGGTGCAGACGCTCTCGCGCCTCAACCGCACCCACCGCACCGCTGGTGGGGAGCAGAAGCGCAAGACGTTCGTCATCGACTTCGCCAACAAGCCCGAGGACATCAGGGCGGCCTTCGAGCCGTACTTCAAGAACGCGACTCTGGAGACCGAGACCGACCCGTATGTCGTCGTCCACCTAGCCAACAAACTCGCCCAGGCCGGGATCTACACCGAGGACGACGTCCGCAAGGTCGCCGAACTGTGGGTGACACGGAAGGGCAACAACGCTCTCTCGGCAGCGATCAGCCCGGCACAGCACGATTTTCGGCGCCGCTACGCGCGGGCGATCGAGGAGGAAGACCAGGTAAAGCTCCAGGAGCTCGACCTGTTCCGCAAGGACGTCTCCACCTACGTACGGCTCTACGACTTCATGTCCCAGATCGTCGACTACGGCGATCCCTACATGGAGATGCTCTCGATCTTCCTGCGCCTGCTGGAGAAGGTGATTGCCGAGTCCGCTTGGGCGGCCGACGTAGACCTCTCCGACGTGGTGCTGGTCGGAGTCAAGCACAACAAGGCGATCCCGGTCGACATCTCACTCGTGGGTGACGGGCAGCTGAAGGGCATCAGCGCCGCCGGTACGGGAGCGAAGAAGGATCCGAAGTACGTCGCGCTTCAGGTCGTCATAGACAAGATGAACGACCTCTTCGGCGCCGAAACGTTCGCTGCCTCCCAGATCAGGGAGTTCGTACAGGGCCTCTTGCAACTGTTGCTCGCCGACCCGAACCTGGTCCAGCAAACCAAGGTGAACTCTAAGAAGCAGTTCCTGGAGTCACAGGACTTCCAAGCCGCCGTCACGGAGGCAGTCGCAGACAACCAGGACGCTCACAACACGATGGCTGACTACTTCTTCACCGACGGGCCGGCGATCAACTCGATCATCATGGCCCTCGCGGATGCCTTCTACGAAGCAGCGGTCGAGCCCTATGCAGTCGCCGGCAGCGTGGTTGCGGTTGACGTGGCACCTCCGGCGCTTTCGGCACCGCCACGCTGCCGAGCGCATCTGACGCTCTTGGACGACAACCCCAGTGTGGGGACTCCAGTACACGTGACACTGAAGCTGGTCGCTGAGTCCCAGCATCCCTGGGCCCGCCCGGGTGAGCGGCCCGCGCTGGACATCGTGGCCGTGCCGTTGAGCGGCGCGGAGGTTGCACCAGCCACGATGGCGTACCACCCTGGAGACGTCGAATCCGAGCAGTTCCGCTTCACGGCCCTGGAGCCCGGCACACACCGGATCCGGTTCACCCTGGTACATCACGACACAGGCACCGTCTTGCAGCAGGTGGAGTCCGACCTGTCCATCACGGAGACAAAGCCCAGTGGGCCGGGGAATAGACAGCTGCGGCCACGCACGGGGAGGGCCTGACCGATGCCCCGTGAATTGACCACCCGCATTGTGCAGGACCCCAGCGACGGCTTCCGCTTCCTGCCGCACCTGACGACGGCAGCTCCCGACCTCCTCGTCAGCTTCGACGTCCTCGGCGGGGGTCGGATCCGGGCGCGGATGTCAGGATCGGCCGTTCCGGCACTCCACGGCACCGAACATAAGGTTGACCTGCATGCCCGGCCCGATGAGGTCCATGGGGTGGCGGCCCGGCTCCGTGCCCGATGGAAATCGGAGTTCGTTGACTTCCAGCCAGTCGACGACCTGGGTCGGTCTGTACAGGGTCGATGGCGCCCGTACGCAACGTCTGCGGACCTCAGGGCCGAACCTGAGGAGGAGCTGCGCCGGGTAGTGGCCGATCTGGCTCGAAGCGGGGAATCACTGCTGTTTAGTACTCTGCTGCGCGGTGACGACGAACCGACCAAGATATTCCGCAACTCCCTGCGTTCGGCCTTGTCCCAGGAGGGGCTGCGGGTACGGTTCGACTCCGATCTCCATCTGCCCTGGCCCTTGCTGTGCACAACCGAAGATTCCACCGTGCCTGCAACCTTGGAGGTTCTCTTCACTTGCTTCCTCGGCTATCGGCATCAGATCGAGCACACCGGTGATGCCTACGCGTGGATCGGGCCGCCCGGAGCAGCCCACGAGCGGCCCTCGGTCAGCCTGAACCACGACGTCCGCGTGGGCAGCGCCACCCGTGCGGATGAAGTCGCGAAGGCACTGACGGCGGGCACGGAGTACACCGTACGAACGACTTATGAGGAACTCGTCCGCGATCTGGGGAAGCCCGAGCTGGACGAGCAGTTGATGTACTTCTGGTGCCACGGAGAGTTCGTCGGCAACCTTCCCGAACTCCCGACCCTGGTCGTCAGGCTCACCGACGGCACCCCCTTCGA
Source organism: Streptomyces sp. NPDC002580 (assembly GCF_042889485.1). NCBI lineage: Bacteria > Bacillati > Actinomycetota > Actinomycetes > Kitasatosporales > Streptomycetaceae > Streptomyces > Streptomyces sp. NPDC002580. The sequence goes on from NZ_JBIAQZ010000007.1 coordinate 146,909, forward strand.
CGGCCACACCGTACGTGAGCTAAGGGCAAACTACCGGCACGGTTGTTTCCGACCGCTTGTCCTACTCAACGCCTGCCACACCGGAGTCTCCGAGGCGAGTGCGGACCGAGCGTTCCTTGGGAGCATGTTCATCGAGCACGGTGCGCAGGGTGTGCTCGGGCCGCAGATCGCGATGCCGCAGGCGTTTGCTGCCGAGTACGCGCTCGAGTTCGTCACCCGCTACCTGCGCGGGGCGGCGACCGCTGGCCAGATTACTCATGAGTTGGCCCGGGACTTCGCCGTCCGATACCGAAATCCCCTGGGGTTCGCCTACGGTCTGCACTGCGGCATGGATGCTCGTCTGGATCGGACAAGTGGAGGCGAGGCGTGAGCCGTGTCGGCACGGTGGAGGTCGTTGACCTGGATGCGACGGGCTGGCTGCTCGACGCTGACACGGGTGAGCCTGTGCCCGAGGCCTGGCTGCGCCATTACTTCGCGGAGCGCCTCGCCCCGCCTGCCTGGGCGACGGACATACTCGTCTATGTCCACGGTTGGCAGACCTCGCCCGACTCCGCCTACCGCACCGCTGAGCGATTGTTGTCTCTGATGCACGGCGCCTTTGTGACAGCCCCGGCCCGGTATCCGACCCTAGCGGTCAAGGGCTTCAGCCCATGGTGTGTCGTCGTGCGCTGGCCATCATCCAGCCTGGTCACCCCCACCGGCTACCGCAGGATCCGGGACCGGGCGCACGCGATGGGCGCACGCGACGGAGGAGGCCACGCCGCCCACATCCTGGGCCGACTCCTCGGCTATCTGGACGCCGAGCGCGCCGACCCTGGAGCAGCGCCCGTGCTCGCCAACCGAGACGGTCAGTACCTCCACCTCGTCGGGCACTCCTTCGGCTGCCGCTTCCTGTGCGAGGCGGTCCAATGGTCGGCAGACGCCCGCCTTGATGACACACTCGGCTGGAGCGTGACAGACCACTCGCCATCCCGCCCGTTCACCGCCGACAGCATGCTGCTATTCCAGATGGCCGCAAGCCGGGATGCGTTCCTCTCGCTCTTTCCGAACATCCTGCCGAGCGAGGCGCATGACGGCGCTCCGCTGAGGGGCCCCGTCGTCGCCACTTACTCCCGTCACGACCGGGCGACGGGGTTCTGGCACCTGCGGGCCGAGCAGCAACCCGGCATCGGACACTCCGGAATTGGTCCGGCCCCAGCACCCATGTTCACCACACCCCTGTTGCCACTCGACGAGCGGTATCCGCACTCCGCGCTCGACCACCGTTTCGTCAACATCGACGCCTCCGATGTGTATGTTCGCGGGCGCCACCTCAATCCGGCAGGTGCCCATTCCGATCACGTGCGCGCTGAGTCGGCACACCTGCTACTCACTCTCGCGGACTACTCGCGCTGAGGAGACGGTCCAAGGTCCCCATCGGCAGAGGAGCTGCATCGTCGTGCAACTCGTGTACGCCGCCACCGCTGATCCGCTATGTCTCGCGCAGCCGACCGTGGCACCGCTCACTGAACCTTGATCCTCCCGGGCCCTTCAAAATGACCCCACGGGGTTCGTTGGGCATAGCCGCGGGATCGGAGAGGCAGCGCTCGTGATCAATACACCTAGTGCGCGATCGCGAACCTGAAGCGCGTGCGGCCCTTGCTCACCAGGCGCTCCACTCAAGCGGAGACGGCCGAGTAACGCTGCGCCGACCGGTTCGTGGAGGCGTGCGCACACCTCCCCGAACCGGTTCTTTCCGGCCGACCACTCCGCACGACAAAGCCGCTTGACGGAATTTCGGCGTTCCTGGAATTCGCCGGAGGTGCAGAGCGCCGACGGCAGTAGCGACGGCAACGCCACGAATTACAGCGAACGAGCACGAACACTGAATCGCTGTCAACTCGCATCCTGGCAAGCGAAGTTGCAGCATCATCCCCCTTGACCGTCGGTTCGTCGCGCAACGCCTGCAAGGCCATCAGTCCGGCGAGCGGGAGCCCAGCCGCCCCGGTGAAGTCCAGCGACTGCGGCATCTTCGCCACGCAGCGGCGAGCGCCAAGATCCGCCGGGCGGGCCGCCGCCGGGGTGTCGGCTACCGCTACCTGTTCATGCACCCCAGCGGAGCCGACCTCGAAGTACTGGCGGGCCTCGTCAACAAGGGCACCCCCAAGACCGTCACCGACCGCGTCTTCCCTTCGAGTAGATCGCCGACGCCTTCGCCTACCTGGAACGGGGTCACGCCAAGGGCAAGGTCGTCGTCCAGATGTCGGGATCCAGTCGCGATCAGCAGGTGGATTCAAGATGAGTGAACGCCGAGGTCAGACGTCCTTGATCTGTACGCGGTCGCCGCACAGTTTCGACCAGTCGTCGCGATCCGAGGTCAGTACGAGGGTAGGTGCCGGGGAGCGAAGCGCCATCGCGGCGACGAGGGCATCGATGGCGTACTTGTGGCCGTGTAGACCGCCGGCGTCGCTCAGCAACTGCACCGCGGCGAGGCTGTCCGCCTGGGTGACGTCCTGGACCTGAAGGCGGGAGAGTACCCAGCGCAGCCGGGCGCTATCGGTCTTCCCGTAGACGGCCTCCACCACTGTCAGGGCCGACACGAGGACGGGCACGCCTACGCGCCGAGCGGCCTCGATCCGGGCGATCATCTGACGGTCGTTGCGCAGCAGCAGCGACAGTGCCTGGGAGTCCAGGACCAGGGTCCTGGCCGCGGGCTCTTTCATGCGGCGCTGTCGTTCGACGCGTAGGGCGCCGGTGCGTCACCAAACAGTTCGCTCTGCGCGGCCTGGACCTCGGCATCGCTCAGCGGCTCGTGCTCGGCTTCGTAGGCAGCCACGATCTCGGCGAGGCCATCCATGGCGAGCTGATGCCGGACCGCCGCCGTCACGTATGCGGACACGCCGCGCTTACCGGTACGGGTGCGCAGGGCACCGAGGAGTTCGGAGGGCATCGACACGGAGATGTTCTCCGTGCCACCGGGGCGGGATGACTTCATGGCCACAAGTCTAGTACAGAAACTATTACAGCGTCTGGAGTGCTGTGCGGCCTGTATCCGGGGCGGGCGTTGATGCGTAGTCTTGGCGCTTCTGGAGCTTCTTGTACTTTGCAGGGAATCCCGTGCTGGGGTGGTGCTGGGATGAACCCACATAATCGCAGGTCAGGCGGGTCGTGGTGGAGTTCCGCTTCAACGTCTGATTGGACGTGGACAAACGGCCTGACCTGCGAGAAAGCAGGTCAGGCCGTTGTGTGGTCCGCAGCTGTCCGCAGAACCTGGAGCGGCTACGTGTCGTAGACCTTGGAGCGGTGTCCGATGTGTACGACCCACACCACCAGCTCCCCGTTGTCGATCGTGTAGACGACACGGTAGTCGCCGACCCGAAGGCGGCGGCGCTCAGGCTGGGATACGAGTGGTGTGGTGTTGAAGCCGAAGGGATCGCTCTCCAGCTCTGTCAGTTTGGCCAGGATGCGAAGCGCCATGTCACGCGGGATCTTGCGCAGCTCGGCCTGGGCCTCGGGCCGGAACACCGTGCGGTAGTCACTCACTGCGTGCCAGCGTCTCCCTCATCACGTCCTCGATCGGGACGCCGACGGCCGGGCTCGCCATGCGCTCGTCGATGATGCGGTTGATCTCGCGCTCCTCCCACTCCTGGTACTTGCGCAGCACGTCGATCGAGACCACGGCGGCGACCTGCTTGCCGCGACGGGTGATGACAGTGGGCACGTCGTCACGGTCGGCCCGTTCGACGACTTCGGCCAAGTGGGCGCGTACGTCGCGGATGGACTCTATGGGCAGCGGCTGAGTCATGCTTCAAGGGTACCGAGTGTGCCATGTGTACACAATGTGAGCGGGGATCGCCCACCTCCTCGAAGACCTCGATGGCGGTCAACTGCCCGAAGCCGCCGAGGGAGGGCAGTCCGTCGATGATGGCGGGGACGGCGTCGGAGCCGATGCCGATCAGTTCCGCGCGGGCGTCGTACGACGGGCCGGTTCAGATTCCGCGTACCCACGCCACGGTGAACGGTGTCTCGGGGGTGCCCGGGCCCATCGGTCCGCCCTTGTCGAACTGGGAGCGGACGACGAGGGTGCGGCCGTGACGGCGCACCAGCGTGGTCGGGATCTGCAGTGCGGGATCGGTCAGGACGCGCTCAAGCCGGGCCGAGGTGCCGTCCGCCGACAGGCGCCAGCGGCTGATCGCGTCGGTCTTGTTGTGGGCGGCCCACAAGGTGTCGCCGACCAGTTCCAGTCCGTCGCCGTTCACCAGGTCGCCGCCGTGCAGGGTGACGCGACGGATCGCTCCGGTGGCGAGGTCCACCCGGTAGAGGGCTCCCCCGGTCATGTCGACGGTGAACAGGCAGCGGTCCCCGGCCGCGATTCCGTTCAGGGTGAAGGTGCCGGCCGGGTGCGGGGCCAGGACCCCGCCGAGGTCGTGGGCGGGTGTGAGGGTGGCGTGGCCGCCGTGGGTCCTGGCCTCGGCGAGATCGGCCGGTGCCACCCGGTAGACGACCTCCCGGACGCTGTCCGTCAGGTACGCGCTGCCGTCCGCGGTGATCGCGATGTCGTTGACGAAGCGCGGGGCGTCGCCGGGCACGTCGAAACGGGCCAGCGCGGAACGGGTGCGTACGTCGTAGACGGAGACCCCGGCCGTCGAGTCGGTCACCCAGAGGCGGCCGGCGCGGTCGACCTTCAGGCCGTTGGCGGTGTGCCGTCCGTCCCTGCCCGCGGGCAGGAAGATCTCGGCCGTGCGACTTCCGGGCACCGCGCGGTAGACGGCGCCGGTGGTGTACGAGCCCACGTACAGGGCCCCCGTGCGGGGGTCTGCGGCGATGCCCTCGGGGTAGGCGCGGTCGTCCGGAAGGGTGAAGGCGGTGGAGACGCGGGCGGCGGGCGTCGAGGGGACGGGAGTGCGAGGCGCGGCGCTCGCGGAGGAGACGCCCACCGCGGTAGCGGCCGCGGTCGCGGCGGCGGTCAGGAACGTGCGGCGCTGGATCGAACGGGACACGACGAAACCTCTCGGTCTTCTCCTGGGATATCGATGAGCGCGAATGTAGATTAGAACTCTAATGCTCGTCAACGTCTTTACTGATGAGTGAGGTCTCACCGTCGTAGCGTTCGTGTGATCCGCCGCTACCATGCGGAAATGACGTCCATGCCCGTGTCCGAGCGCCTCGGCTCCCACCTCAAGCGGGCCGAGCAGGCCCTCGGCGCGACGAAGGCCGCGGTGCTCAAACCGGCCGGGGTGACCGTCGCCCAGTACTCGGCGCTGCTCAACCTCAGCGAGAACCCCGGGATCTCGGCCGCCGCGCTGGCCCGCCTCTGTCTGGTCACGCCGCCGACCATGAACACGGTCCTGAACAACCTTCAGAGCCGCGGCCTCATCGAGCGGACCCCGCACGCCTGGCACAAGAACGTCCTGGAGACCCGGCTCACCGACGAGGGCCGGACCGCCCTCACCGACGCCGACGCCCGCGCCGTACGGGTGGAGCGCGCGCTGGCCGCCGAGTTCACGGCCGAGGAGCGCGAGACGCTCACCGCCCTGCTCGGCCGGTGCGTCGCGCTCCTGGAGAAGGAACGCCCATAGAGCGTCTCCGGCGGAGACCCGTGACGCGGAGACCCGTCGGGAACGGCCGGAGCCGCGGACCCCGTGGAGGTCAGGCCCGGGCCATCCCCGTCTTGAGGCCCGCCCCGCACAGCGGCACCACGGCCTCCCGGTCGCCGAGCGCGCCCTCGCGGACCGCCGCCCAGCAGGCCGCCCCCGTGGACTCCACGTACAGTCCGCGTCCCGCGAGATCCGCCTGCGCGTGCCGGATCCGGTCCTCCGTCACGGTCAGGAAGGCGCCCCCGGAGGCGCGGACCGCGCGCAGGATCTGGCGGGCCCGGGGAGGGTTCGGGATCGCGATGCCCTCGGCGAGCGTGGGCGCCGTCGGGGTGGTGCCGACGAGCTCGTCCGCGCCCTCGGACCAGGCGTGCGCCAGCGGGGCCACCGCGGCCGACTGGACGGCGTACAGCGGGGGCCTGCGGTCGATCAGCCCGGCCGCGTGCAGTTCGGCCACGGCGAGGGCTGCGCCGAGGAGCAGGGTGCCGTTGCCGACCGGCACCACGATGACGTCCGGCAGGCGTCCGCCGAGGTCCTCCCAGAGTTCGTGGACGTACGTCTTCGTGCCGTGCAGGAAGTACGGGTTGAAGACGTGCGAGGCGTAGAACACGCCCTCCTCGTCGGCCGCCTCCCGCGCCGCGCGTGCCGTCTCCTCGCGGTCCCCCTCGACCACCCTCGGCCGCGCCCCGTGCGCCTCGATCTGCTCCAGCTTCTTCGCGGAGGTGCCCTCGGGGACGTACACCGTGCAAGGGAGCCCGGCCCGCGCGCAGTACGCGGCGATCGCCGTGCCCGCGTTGCCGCTGCTGTCCGCGAGCACCTGCCGGGGCCCGAGCCGCAGCGCCAGCTCGGCCAGCAGGACGGCCCCGCGGTCCTTGAACGACAGCGTGGGCATCAGGAAGTCGAGCTTGGCGGAGACACCGTCGCGAAGGCTCACCAGGGGCGTGCGCCCCTCGCCGAGGCTGACCGTCGGCGCGGCCAGCGGCAGGCACTCCGCGTACCGCCACAGCGAGTTCACCCGCCCGGTGAGGGACGCGAGAGGGGCCGGGGTCGGCGCGAAGTCCAGATCCAGCGGGCCGCGGCACAGGGGGCAGCACCAGGCGAGCGAGCCGGCCGGGACGCGGGTGCCGTCCGCCGGGCAGAAGCAGTCCCGCAGTGGAGTCATAGCCGCAGACTAGACGTGCCGCCTGGTGACGAAGTGTCATGGAAACTTCCCGGCGCGGGTGTTGCGGTGGGGGCGCCCGGGTGCGAGCCTCTCGGCCGGGCGCGTCTCCCGCTCCGTCCGGTGCTCTGCGGTGTCCGCCCGGTTTTTTTCCGCGTCCCCGGTCCGGTGCTTCCCGACGCTCGTCGCCCCGTGCCGTCCATGGTCCGAGGGGGCGCGCGGAAGGCTTCCGTCACGTCCCGGGCCGCACCGTGCTTACGATGCGCGCAGCCATTCGTCAGTCGTACGCACGTTCCACCGTAGGTGGATGAGGAGCAAGGGAACTCGTGGCCACACCACCGCCGCCCGGGCCGCAGCAGCCAGAGGGACAGAATCCGCCGCCGGGCGCTCCCGTGCCGGGGGCACCCGGTGTCCACCCGCCGCCGTATCCGCAGGTTCCCCACCCCCGCGGCCCCCAGCAGGACGGCCCGTACCAGGGGGGTCCGTACCCGCAGGCCCCGTACCAGCAGGCTCCGTACCCGCAACCGCCGTACGCGGGGGGTCCGTACCAGGCCTGGGGGCAGGGCTACTCCCCGTACAACCGGCCGGCGCCCTTGAACGGGCTCGCGATCACGGCCCTGGTGCTCGGCATCCTCTGCTTCCTGCCCGCCGTCGGGCTGGTGCTCGGGATCGTGGCGCTCGTCCAGATCAAGAAGCGCGGGGAGCGGGGCACGGGGATGGCGGTGGGCGGCATGGTGATGTCGTCGATCGGGATCCTGCTGATCACGCTCATGGTCGCCTCCGGCGGAGCGGGTGCCTTCTGGGACGGCTTCAAGGAGGGGGCGGGCGGCGCCACGTTCTCGCTCGACAAGGGTGAGTGCTTCAACGCGCCGGGCGGCTCCCTGGAGGGCTTCGCCTACGACGTCGACAAGGTGCCGTGCGCCGAGAAGCACGACGCCGAGGTGTTCGCGGCGCTCACCCTGGACGGTGACGCCTACCCCGGCGACTCCGAGGTCGCCGACGAGGCCGACGACAAGTGCTACGCGCGCACGGACACGTACGCGATGGACGGCTGGGCCGTCCCGGACAACGTCGACGTCTACTACTTCACGCCGACCCGGCAGAGCTGGCGCCTGGGCGACCACGAGATCACCTGCATGTTCGGGAACACCGACGAGCGGGGCACCCTGATCGGTTCGCTGCGCCAGGACGCCACGACACTCGACGCCGACCAGCTCGCCTACCTGCAGGCCGCTCGGGTCCTGAACACGGCGATGGACTCGGCACCCGACAAGGAGTACGTCGAGGAGGACCTCCCGGGCCACAAGAAGTGGGCCGGCCGGGTCTCGAAGGCACTCGCCGAGCAGGCGGACCTGCTCCGCGGTCACACCTTCGCCCCCGCCGCCGACCGGCGCGTCGACGCCCTGGTCAAGGAACTCGACAGGTCCCGCAAGGAGTGGGTGAAGGCCGCCGACGCGCCGGACGCGGACACCTTCTACACCCATTACGAGAAGGGCCTGAAGCTCATCGACCCCAAGGTGACGGTCACCACCCGCGAGGCTCTGGGGCTCGCCACCACCCCGCCGAAGTACGACACCGGCGTCGGCAATGGTGGCGATGGCGAAGGCTCCGCCGGAATGGATGTGTGACGGCGGCCACAGCGGGGAGAAAGTGCCTGCGTAATGCCCTCAGGGGGCTTGCTTCATCACATCGAGTGATTCTCTGGCCTTTGCTTGCATGGCACAACCCACGGTTGCCACGCTGTTGCTGTCTGTACAACCTGATGGGAGCGGCTAAGTGACTTTCGGTGAGCAGCCGGCGTACTTGCGTGTCGCGGGTGATCTCCGCAAGAAGATCGTCGACGGCTCGCTGCCACCGCACACCCGCCTCCCCTCGCAGGCCAGGATCCGCGAGGAGTACGGCGTCTCCGACACGGTGGCGCTGGAGGCGCGCAAGGTGCTGATGGCCGAGGGCCTGGTCGAGGGCCGCTCCGGGTCGGGCACCTACGTCCGGGAGCGGCCGGTGCCGCGCCGGGTGGCCCGGTCCGGGTACCGGCCGGACAGCGGCACCACTCCCTTCCGGCAGGAGCAGGCCGACCTCGCCGTGCGGGGCACCTGGGAGTCCCGCAGCAGGCAGGTCGAGGCGAGCGGCGCGATCGCCGAGCGCCTCGCCGTCCAGCCGGGCGACCGCGTGATGTGCACGAACTACGTCTACCGGGACGGCGGCGAGGCGATGATGCTCTCCACGTCCTGGGAGCCGCTCGCCGTCACCGGGCGGACGCCGGTGATGCTCCCCGAGGAGGGCCCGCTCGGCGGCATGGGTGTCGTCGAGCGCATGGCGGCCATCGACGTGATCGTGGACAACGTCACCGAGGAGGTGGGCGCGCGGCCCGGCCTCGCCGAGGAACTCCTCGCGCTGGGCGGTGTGCCCGGGCACGTGGTCGTCGTCATCCAGCGGACCTTCTACGCCTCGGGCCGGCCGGTGGAGACGGCGGACGTGGTGGTCCCGGCGGACCGGTACCGGATCGCCTACCACCTGCCCGTGAAGTGACCACGCGTCACTTTCCTGCGGCGGCCGGTCTGTCGGTGTCTCGTCGCGGGGCGTTCCGTCCGGCGGTGCCGGCTCCGGCCCCCGTGGTCGCGTCGTAGCCGGCGTGCCCCGGTGTGGACCACCGGGGCACGGAGCCCGGGTGTGGTGGCCGGTGTGCGCGGTCCCATGGGTGAGGGTGGGGTGCCTGGGCGCCCTGTCGACGGGCGTGGCGGTCCTGTTGAGGCGCGGCACGGGGGTGTGCGCCTCAACGGGACCGCCCGGCAACCCGGTTGGAATCTGGCCTTTCTCGGGCGGTGGACCGAGGGGGGATTTCGACCTGTTCGAGGGCGCGCGGAGGGTGATGGGCGGCGTGTTCGACGGCGTGCGTCCCTCGCGCGGACGTTCCCTACTGGCCGGTTGCGTACCTCTTTGTGAGAAGCCGCATTCGCAGCGTGAAGGTTAGGCGTAGGGTCGGGCATATGCGGATTGCGGTTTCGTCGGCGTGCGGGGTCAGGCGGGGGCCCGGGTCGGGAAGTGGAGGGGCGGGATGAACGACAGCACGATCACTCTTCCCTGGCTCGTCATACGGCAGGACGACAACGGCAATCGCTATCGCGTGGGCAGGTACGCGACCCGTGCCGAGGCCCAGAAGATCGCGGACAGCCTCGACGCCCGCGGGCACAAACAGCTCTACTGGGTCGAGCGGATCGGGCAGAACGGAAGCCTGTGATCCGCCCCGCCCGGAGTGCCGTCCCGCTCCCGTAGGCTCCGGCGCATGACGGAACGGATCGTGGTGGTCGCAGCCGCCCTGATGTCCGGAGGACGCCTGCTCGCGGCGCGCCGCAGCGCGCCCCCCGAACTCGCCGGGCGCTGGGAACTGCCGGGCGGCAAGGTCGAGCCGGGCGAGACCCCCGAGAGCGCCCTCGTGCGTGAGCTGCGCGAAGAGCTCGGCGTCGAGGCGCGGACGCTGGAGCGCGTCCCCGGCGAGTGGCCGCTGAAGCCGGGATACGTACTGGTCGTGTGGGCCGCCCGACTGCTGCCCGGCTCGGCCGGACCCGCGCCGCTGGAGGATCACGACGAGCTGCGCTGGCTGACCCCCGCGGAGATCTGGGACGTGGACTGGCTGGACCAGGACGTGCCGGCGGTCAAGGGCGTGTTGCCGTGGCTCGACCCGAGCGCGTGAGGTGCTCGGTGCGCGGGGCGTACGCCGTTCGCGCCACAGGGCGGCACGCGGCGCGGTAAAGCATCCCGAATATCGGGTATGGGGCCATTAACCCCACGAAACCGGACATGGGTGGGTTCCTGGTCGGGGAAGTGATCGGCTTGATCGACACCGAAGGCGCCTGTGCCGAGTGGACGTTTCCCGCGGAGCCGGGCGCGGTCCGCGCCGCCCGCGCCGTCGTTCGGGGGCGGCTGCGCGACTGGGATCTCGATTCCCTCGGAGACATCGCCGCGCTGCTGGTCAGCGAACTGGTGACGAACTCGCTCCGGCACGCCACGGGCCCGATCGGCGTCCGCCTGGTCCGTCCCGAGAACGGGTCGGGCGCGCTGCGCGTCGAGGTCTCCGACCCGCTTCCGGACCCGCCCCGCGAACGGGCCGCCGACGCCTCGGACGAGAGCGGCCGCGGGCTCCAGCTGGTGGCCGGCTCGTGCCGGCGCTGGGGCACCCGGCCCGGAGACACCGGCAAGACCGTCTGGTTCGAACTCGCCGTGCCGGGCTGGGACGCGCCGGGCTGAGACAGGGTGGGCCGAGACGCGCTGACCTGAGCGCGCGGGGCCGGGACGTCCGGCGGCGGTCGGCCGGTTCGGGTCGTCGACGCGTGCCGCATTGTTTGATTCGACGGGGCGCCACCTGGTTAGAAGACTGGGAGTATGTCGCGGCCGGTCCAAAAACCATCGGGACCGTGCTGTGATCGTGAACACCGTGTCGTGCGGCGCCGTAGTGCTGGATACTGCGGGCAGCCGCCCCCGGTGACCGGTGCCGGGCGCGGTGAGCTGGAGGGGACGGTTCGCGTGAGCGAGATACCAGCGAAGGCCACAGGGTCCGAGGACCCGTCGGACGGCGCGAGGGCTGATGCGGTGGGCGGTCTCGCGCGCGTGGTCGGCGGCGGGGACGCGGGCGACGCCCCGGGTGAAGGGGCTGTTTCGGCGACGGCCGACCTGGTCGGCGAGGCGGCCGGCGACGCGTTCGGCGACGTGCCGGGTGACCTGCCGGGCGACGTGATGTGGCAGAGCAGCCCGCCCGGTTCGATCTACGACTACATCAAGGTCGCCTCCTTCTCCATCGGTGCCGACGGGCTGGTGAACCAGTGGAGTCTGCGGGCCGAGCAGATCTTCGGCATCCCGGCGGACCGGGCCGTCGGCCTGGACCCCATCGAGGCGTTCGTCCCCGCGGACCGGCGCGAGTCCGGCCAGCGGAAGATGGCGGAGATCCTGGACGGCCGGGAGTGGACCGGTCTGGTGCCGTTCCGGGTGCCCGCCTCCGAGGACGCGGCCGAGGGCACCGGGGAGGGCCTCGCCGAGGTCTATGTGATGCCCACCGTGACCGAGGACGGCGAGCGGGCCGCCGTGTGCATCGTCGTGGACGTCCGCACCCTGCGCAGCATGGAGACGGACCTCGCCGCCTCGCAGGCGATTTTCGGTCAATCTCCCTTCGGTTTCCTGCTGATCGACCTGGATCTCCGGGTCCGGCGCGCCAACAAGCGGTTCGCCTCGATCTTCGGCGGCAGCGTCGACGAGCACCGCGGCAGGGGCGTCGAGGACTACCTCCCGCGCTCGGAGGCCGAGCGCGTGACGGCGGTTCTGCGCCGGGTCCTGGAGACCGGTGAATCCATCACGGACATGCACGTCACCGGGTACGTGCCCGGCTCCGACGAGCGCCGCCACTGGTCCATCAACCTCTACCGGGTGCACAGCGGGAGCGGCCGCCCCATCGGTGTCGCCTGGCTCGGCACCGACATCACCGCCCGCCGCGCCGCCGCCCGTGAAGCGGCCGCGGCACGGCGCAATCTCGCCCTCCTGAACGAGGCGGGCGCCCGCATAGGCAACTCCCTCGACCTGGAGACCACCGCCCGCGAACTCCTCGACGTCGTCGTCCCCGGCTTCTGCGACCTCGCGACGGTCGACCTGTACCAGGGTCTGCTGGCCGGCGACGAGGCACCGCCCGGCCTCGTGGACGGCAGCGCCGAGCTCCGCCGGGTCGCCTTCGCCAGCGCCGTCTCGGACGCGCCGTTCGCCGGTGGCCCGGAGCCCGTCGCCGTCGGCGCGGTCCACCACTTCCCGTTCAACTCGCCCTGCGCGGACGCCCTGCGCACCGCCCGGCCGCAGCACCTCCCCGCCGAAGAGGGCGGCCTCATCCAGTCCACGCTCGCCGTCCCGATGGTCGCCCACGACACGGTGGTGGGCCTCGCCCAGTTCTCCCGCACGAAGGGCAGCGAGCCCTTCGGGGAGCGCGACCGGGCCCTGGCCGTGGAACTGGCCGCCCGCGCGGCCGTCTGCATCGACAACGCGCGCCTGTACCGCCGCGAGCACGAACGCGCCCTCATCCTCCAGCGGTCCCTGCTGCCCCCGGGCGACCCGGAGGCCTCCGGCCTCGACATCGCCTGCCGCTACCTGCCGGGCAACGCGGCGACGGAGGTCGGCGGCGACTGGTTCGACGTCATCGAACTCCCCGGCCACCGCACGGCCCTCGTCGTGGGCGACGTGATGGGCCGCGGGCTGCGCGCCGCCGTGGCGATGGGTGAACTCCGCACCGCCGTACGCACCTTGGCGCTGCTCGATCTCGAACCCGCCGAAGTGCTCTCGGCGCTGGACGAGATCGCGCGCGGCCTCGGCACCCCCGGCGGGGTCCAGCAGGCCACCCGCGCGGCCCGCCAGCCCCGCGACGCCGACCTCTCCGAGGTGTACCTCGCGACCTGTGTGTACGCCGTCTACGACTCGGTGACCCGCCGGTGCACCTTCGCCAACGCGGGCCATCTGCCCCCCGTGCTGGTCGAGCCGGGGGAGAGCGCGCTGATGCTCGACGTGCCGCCCGGGATGCCGCTCGGGGTGGGCGGCGAGCCCTTCGAGGAGGTGGAGGTCGAACTGGCCGAAGGCGCGCTTCTGGCGCTCTACACGGATGGACTGGTCGAATCGCGCGACCACCCCCTCGACGAGGGACTCCAGGCCTTCGTGAGCGCCCTCACCGACCCCTCCAGCCCCCTGGAGGACGTCTGCGACCACGTCCTGAACACCCTCGACACCCACCACGGCGAGGACGACATCGCCCTGCTCATGGCCCGTGTCCAGGGCCTGCCCGCCGACTCCGTCGGCGACTGGACCCTGCCGCGCGAGCCGCGCAGCGTGGGGCGGGCCCGTGAGCACGCGCGCACCCAGCTCGTCGCCTGGGACCTCGAACCGCTCGTCGACACGACGGAACTGCTGGTCAGCGAGCTGGTGACCAACGCCCTGCGGTACGGCGAGGGCGAGATCAGGCTGCGGCTGCTCCTCGACCGCACGCTCGTGTGCGAGGTCTGGGACGCCGGCCTCGTCCAGCCGCGCCGCCGCCGGGCCCGCGACACCGACGAGGGCGGGCGGGGGCTTCAGCTGGTCGGGCTCCTCTCCGCCGCGTGGGGCTCGCGCCGGACCCCGCGGGGCAAGACCGTGTGGTTCGAACTCCCGCTGCCGGACGGGGAGACGGGACTCACCGATCCGGCGGAGGCGTTGCTGAGCCTGTTCTGAGGCCGACCGGGGGGCCGGACGGGCCGTGGGCCGATCCGTGCGGGTGCCGTCGGCCGGGCCCGTGCGGATCCGGATTCAGGTTCCGGCTCCTGCTCAGGTTCCCGGTCGGGTTCTGGCTTCCGTTCAGGTGCCGGTGCTAGTGCCGGTTCCGGTTCCGGTTCCGCTGAAGGATGCCGCCCGGCGTCCCCTGGTGTGCGGTCCGCCGTAACTCACCGGGCCCGCACCGTCGTCCAGGAGGATCCCGCCGAGTACCGCGCCGCCCGCTCCGGTGTCGTCGTGATCGCCCCCGGGATGGCCGTACGCCCGTACGTCCCGCTCGGCGAGTCGGCGTGCCTCCCGGGCGAGCTCGTCGGCCCGTCGCACCGCGACGAGGGTGGTGGGCCCCGGTCCGAGCAGCCGGTCCGCCTCGGCCAGCCGTGTCCGGGCCTCGCAGGCCACGGCCCCGCGGTGCGTACCGATGTAGTCCGCCGCCCCGGCGAGCGCGCTGTGCGCGGGGAGCAGCGCGTGGGCGCGCTCGCCGAGTACGTCGTCGCCCCCCGCCCCGGCGAGGAGCGCACCCGCCTCGGCCACCCGGCGCAGCGCGTCCAGCGGATCGTACGGTCCGGCCGCCGTCTCGCGGCGCACCCCGGACAGCAGCACCCCGGCCCGCCCGAACGGCCCGGTGCGACCACCGGTGTCCTTGTCGGTCCCCTCGGCCGGCGGGAGTTCGCCGGCCGCGCCCAGTGCGGCCTCCGCCGCCGAGAGCGCCGCGGGCAACTCCGCGGCCGCCGAGGCCAGTTCTCCGGCCAGCCGGTCCACGCCGTCCACCAGCACGGCTGCCTGCTGCACGGCCCCCTCCGCCGCCCTCAGGTGCGCGGCGGCCCGCGCGCTGTCGCCCCGGTCCGCGTACCGACGCGCCCGGTCGAGGTGGCGCGTGGTGAACACGAGCCGGTCCTTGGCCTGTTCGACGTCGCCGACGACCGGGAACGACGCCGTGGGGGCGTATCGCCGGTGGAGTTCGGCGAGTTCGGCCGCGGCGGCCGGGGTGCGCCCGGCCAGTTCCCGGAAGCGGGTCCCGGCGGACTCCAGCGCGGCCGGCGTGTTCCGCTCCAGCGCCCGGAGCTGGTCGAACCCCGGGGCCGCCGCGTCCAGCCGCCGCCCGGCGTCCCGGCACCGGGCGACGATCTCCTCCAGCACCCGGCGGCTGCCGCCGGCGCCCTTCCCCACGCCCGCGTCCGCTTCGTCGAGACGCTGCCGAAGCCGGAAGGCCGCGGCGAGTTCGGCCGCCGCGTACGTGAGCGCGTCGGCGTAGGGCTCGGCTGCCTCGTGCGTCGAACGGGCGGCGGCGATGTCGAGCTCCTCGGCGCCGGTGCGCACGCAGTTGTCGATGTCGACGAGCGACCGCTTCGCCAGCAGGTCGAGTTCGCGCAGGGATATGACCCCTCCGCCGTCGCCCCCGGGCGTCGTCCGTGTCGTCGCCCGCCGCCTGCGACGCGTGTACGTGTACGCGGCCAGCACGCCCGCGGCGCCGACCGCGACGAGAGGCGGCACGAGATCACCCGTCTCCGTCCCGTCCTCCGAGGCCGCGGCCGGGGCGGTCGCCTCCGCGCTCCGCGCCACGGCTGGCCCGTCACCCGATCCCGCCCGCGCCAGTGGCAGGACCAGCCACCCCACCGCGATCAGCCCCCCGAGCACGGCGTGCGCGACCCGCACGGCGCTGTGCGACGGGGCCCGGCGCGACCGGCTTCGACTCAGGGACGACGTCACATTTGGGAGCGTATGGCCGTTCGAGCGCCGCCGCGACCGGGATACGGGAAGGGGGGAGCGCCTAAGGTACGGAAGGCGCGGGGGCGTACGGGAGGGGTGCGGGGGATGGGCGTGGGGCATCAGGACGACTCGACGAACCAGACGGAGGCCGCACCGGACGCCCGGCGCCCGGAAGCGGCCCCCGGCCGGGGCCCGTTGCCCGCCGTCCGGGCCGCCTGGGGCCGTGCCGCCCGGGGCTGGCGGCACCCGCGGCTGCGGCTGCCGAAACGGGTCGCCCTCGGGGCCGTCCTCGTCCTGCTGATCCCCGTTCTCGCCGCGGGAGTCGCCCTCCGGGTGAACTACGCGGGCGATCCGGCGCCCGGGACCCAGACCAGGAACCGGGACGCGATCTGGCTCGGGCACGCCTGGGTGGACGGGCGGAAGGACGAGGCGGACGTCGAGGCGCTCGCGGTCCGCCTTCGGGGCACCGGAATCCGGGACCTGTACGTGCACGCCGGGCCGCTGGAGCACGACGGCTCGCTGCCGGCGACGGCCTACCCGTCCGCCGGCCGGCTCGTCACGGCGGTGCACCGGCACCTGAAGGGCGTACGGGTCCAGGCCTGGCTGGGCGACGAACTGGCGACCGAGGGGCCGGACGGGCTGCGGCTGGAGCGGGCCGGGACGCGGGACGCCGTCGTACGGTCGGCCGGGGAGGTCCTGGACGCCGGGTTCGACGGCGTCCACTTCGACCTGGAGCCCCTCCACTCGGGCGACGCCCACTACCTCTCGCTCCTCGACGACCTGCGCGCGCTGACCCGCGCCCGGCACGTCCCGCTCTCCGTCGCCTCCCACCAGATCGACCCGCTCCCGCGCCTCCACTCCGTCGCCGGAACCCTCACCGGCCACCCCAAGTGGTGGTCCCAGGCGTACTTCGGGCAGGTGGCGCGCCGGGTCGACCAGATAGCCGTCATGTCGTACGACACCGCCATGCCGCTCCAGAGCCTGTACGGCGGTTACGTCGCCCAACAGACCTCCCTGGCACTGGAGGTCACCCCGGCGTCGACGGACCTGCTGATGGGCCTGCCGTTCTACCACGAGGACAAGCTCGGCCACTCCGCGTACGCCGAGACGGTCGAGGCGGCCGTCCGCGGAACCCGCCTCGGCCTCTCCCGGACGGACCGCACCCGCGAGCGCTTCGGAGTCGCCCTCTACGTGGACTTCGCCGCGACGGAGACCGACTGGACGGCGTACCGCCGGGGATGGGCCGGGCAGCGGTGACGACCGGGACGGTCGCCCCGCCCTCGGCTACGTCCGGCGCCTCCCGATCTTCGATCCCAGCCACACCAGCGGGTCGTACTTGCGGTCGACGGCCCGTTCCTTCAAGGGGATCAGCGCGTTGTCCGTGATCTTGATGCCCTCGGGGCAGACCTCCGTGCAGCACTTGGTGATGTTGCAGTAGCCCAGGCCGTGTTCGTCCTGGGCCGTGCGCTTGCGGTCCAGGCCGGACTCCGCCGCCGCGTCCAGCGGGTGCATGTCCAGCTCCGCCACCCGCATCAGGAAGCGCGGCCCGGCGAACGCCGGCTTGTTCTCCTCGTGGTCACGGACGACATGGCAGGTGTCCTGGCACAGGAAGCACTCGATGCACTTGCGGAACTCCTGCGACCGGTCGACGTCCTCCTGCATCATCCGGTACTCGCCCGCCGCGACCCCGGCGGGCGGTACGAAGGCGGGGACCTCCCGCGCCTTGTCGTAGTTGAAGCCCACGTCCGTCACCAGATCCCGGACGACCGGGAACGCGCGCAGCGGGGTGACGGTGATCGTCTCCTCCCGGGTGAACACCGACATCCGGGTCATGCACATCAGCCGCGGCCGGCCGTTGATCTCCGCCGAGCACGAACCGCACTTGCCCGCCTTGCAGTTCCAGCGCACGGCGAGGTCGGGGGCCTGGGTGGCCTGGAGCCGGTGGACGATGTCCAGCACCACCTCCCCCTCGTTGACCTCGACCTCGAAGTCCACGAGGTCGCCGCCCTTCACGTCCCCGCGCCACACCTTGAAGCGGGCCTCGTAGCTGCTCACTCGTAGAGCTCCTCTTCGGCGAGGTACTTGACCAGCTCCTCCTTCTCGAAGAGGGCGAGCAGGTCGGGGCGGATGGGTCGGGTCGTCTCGTTCACCAGGTCGATCTGTCCGGCCACCGGGTCGGTCGCCGCCAACCCGCCCGTGGGGTCGGTCAGCCGGCACAGCAGGTTGATCCGGCGCCAGGAGCGCTCCATCGCCGGATGGTCCTCGCGGGTGTGCCCGCCGCGCGACTCCGTGCGCTCCAGCGCCGCCCGGGCCACGCACTCGCTGACCAGGAGCATGTTGCGCAGGTCCAGGGAGAGGTGCCAGCCCGGGTTGAACTGGCGGTGGCCCTCCACCCCGGCCCGGCGGGCCCGCACCCGCAGCTCGGCGAGCTTCTCCAGGGCCTGCTCCATCTCGGCCTCGCGGCGGATGATGCCGACCAGGTCGTTCATGGTCTGCTGGAGTTCCTGGTGCAGCGTGTACGGGTTCTCGGGCGGGCGCGGGACGGGAGCCACGGCACCGTCGGCCGGAGCGGGCGCGGACTCCGGGCCCTCGGCCGAGAAGGGCCGCAGCGCCTCCGCCGCGGCCGCGTCGATCTGGACGTCGTCCAGGGGCGGGCGGGCGCCGTCCCCGGTGAGACCGGCCGCGTACTCCGCGGCGTGCCCCCCGGCCCGGCGTCCGAACACCAGGAGGTCGGAAAGGGAGTTGCCGCCCAGCCGGTTGGAGCCGTGCATGCCGCCCGCGACCTCACCGGCCGCGAACAGACCCGGCACCCCGCGGGCCGCCGCCGTGTCCGAGTCGACGGCGATGCCGCCCATCACGTAGTGGCAGGTGGGGCCGACCTCCATGGCCTCCGCCGTGATGTCGACGTCCGCCAGTTCCTTGAACTGGTGGTACATGGAGGGCAGCCGGCGCTTGATGATCTCGGCGGGCATGCGGGTCGACACGTCGAGGAAGACACCGCCGTGCGGCGATCCGCGGCCCGCCTTCACCTCGGAGTTGATCGCCCGGGCGACCTCGTCGCGCGGCAGCAGTTCCGGTGGGCGCCGGTTGTGGTCCGGGTCCTCGTACCAGCGGTCGCCCTCCTCCTCCGACTGCGCGTACTTCTCCTTGAAGACGTCGGGGATGTAGTCGAACATGAACCGCTTGCCCTCGGAGTTCCGCAGGACGCCGCCGTCGCCGCGCACCGACTCGGTGACGAGGATGCCCTTGACCGACGGCGGCCAGACCATGCCCGTCGGATGGAACTGCACGAACTCCATGTTCAGCAGCGGCGCCCCGGCGAGGAGCGCCAGCGCGTGCCCGTCGCCCGTGTACTCCCACGAGTTGGACGTCACCTTGAAGGACTTGCCGATGCCGCCGGTGGCGATCACGACGGAGGGTGCCTCCAGGACGAAGAAGCGCCCCGACTCGCGTTCGTAGCAGAAGGTCCCCGAGACCCGCTGTCCGTCCTTCAATATCCGCGTGACGGTGCACTCCTGATAGACCTTCAGGCGGGACTCGTAGTCGCCGGTCTCCTTCTTGTCCTCCTGCTGGAGGGACACGATCTTCTGCTGGAGCGTGCGGATCAGCTCGAGTCCGGTGCGGTCGCCGACGTGGGCGAGGCGCGGGTACTCGTGGCCGCCGAAGTTGCGCTGCGAGATCCGGCCGTCCTTCGTGCGGTCGAAGAGCGCTCCCCAGGTCTCCAGCTCCCACACCCGGTCCGGTGCCTCCCGGGCGTGCAGCTCGGCCATCCGCCACTGGTTGAGGAACTTGCCGCCGCGCATGGTGTCGCGGAAGTGGACCTCCCAGTTGTCGCCGGAGTTCACGTTGCCCATGGCGGCAGCGATGCCGCCCTCGGCCATCACCGTGTGGGCCTTGCCGAACAGAGACTTGCAGATCACCGCCGTCCGGGCGCCGCGCTCGCGTGCCTCGATGGCGGCCCGCAGCCCGGCGCCACCGGCACCGACCACGACGACGTCCCACTCCTGTCGGTCGACCACGGACATCAGAGAGTTCCACCCCATCTAGAAGAAGCGCGGATCGTCGAAGGCACCGGACGCGACCAGGTACACGTAGAAGTCGGCGACCGCCACGCTCACCAACGACGCCCAGGCGAGCAGCATGTGACGGGCGTTCAGCTTTCCGACCCACCGCCACATCCGGTACCGCACGGGATGCCTGGAGAAGTGCTTGAGCTTCCCGCCGACGATGTGCCGGCAGGAGTGACAGGAGAGGGTGTACGCCCAGATCAGCGTGATGTTGACCAGGAACACCAGGGAGCCGAGGCCCATGTGGCCCCACGCGTAGTGCTCGTCGCGGAAGGACAGCACGGTGTCGTACGTCAGGATGCCGGCGACGACGAGGGCCGCGTAGAAGAAGTACCGGTGGACGTTCTGGAGGATCAGCGGGAAGCGGGTCTCGCCGGTGTACTTCTTGTGCGGCTCGGCGACCGCGCAGGCCG
Organism: Streptomyces sp. NPDC002580; assembly: GCF_042889485.1. Classification (NCBI taxonomy): domain Bacteria; kingdom Bacillati; phylum Actinomycetota; class Actinomycetes; order Kitasatosporales; family Streptomycetaceae; genus Streptomyces; species Streptomyces sp. NPDC002580. Next base: position 167,094 of record NZ_JBIAQZ010000007.1, read on the forward strand.
GAGGGCTCGCCCAGAAGCCCCGGTAGTAGGCCTTGCGGTAGTAGTAGCAGGTCAGCCGGAAGCCGAGCGGGAAGATCAGGATGATGATCGCGGGGGAGATGCCCCACCAGCTCCCGAACAGGTCCGCGTTCGGTCCGGCGCGCATGGTCCCGCACCGCTCGGCCAGGCAGGGCGAGTAGAACGGCGAGACGTACGGCGCCGCGTAGTAGTGCGTGTCCGAGAAGGCCCGCCAGGTCGAGTACACGACGAAGGCCAGCAACCCGGCCGCGGTGGCGGCGGGCGCCAGCCACCAGCGGTCGGTCCGCAGATGCGGGGCGGCGATCGCGGCGCGTGTACCGGTTCGTACACCGCCGCTGTTCAGATGGGGTTCCGTACCAGTGGCCAACTTCGCACTCCGGTCGGGTTCGGGGGCGCGCCGGGTTCTGGGGCGCTCAGTGGGCGGGACCGTGGTGCGCGCCGAGACCCTCGTCGTCGGCGTCGGTCCACAGGGAGCTGTCGTACGGGGTGTCGGAGATGGACACCAGGTCGGGCAGCCGGCCGGCCGGGGGTCCGGCCCGTCCGGGCGCGGCCGACGGCATGGAGAAGGGGGGCGCGGTGGCCTCGCGCAGCAGGGCGACGCTCTCGCGCAGATGGTCGGCGTCGGCGCGCACGCGGCGTATCTCCAGACCCGCGCCCATCTGCTGTTCCAGGCGTCGCACCGATCGTTGCAGATCGTCGAGGCAGCGCTGTACCGATGTCAGGTCGTCGTGAACGGACATGACTTGCCCTCACTTCCGCGGGCCCCGCGGCCCCAGGCGGCGACGTTCATGCGCCTGCGAGTGTTGCGCGTCACACGCACCCGTGTGAAGGCGTGTGCACGGATTGAGGGCTCGCACGATCCAGAACGCGCCGCGCGCGCCGTCCTTCTTCTCCGCGCGCCGACGGTCTTGCGGGCGCGCCGTCCGTCCTTCCCGCGCGCCGGGGCCCGTGCCGGGTCCGGTGCCGGGCACCCCGCCGGGCCACGGCGGGCGCCGCCGGATTGCGCCGCACGGGTGGGGTTCCGCCCGCGTGCCGCCGTGTCGCCGCTTCCGCCCGGCCGGGCTCCCCTTCAGTGGGCGCATACATCAGATCAGCTCCAAATACGGCTAAACGGGAACAGAAGCAGACCTGCCCCACACAGCGGAGCGTCCCCCGGAGGTTGCAGTGATGTCCCACGACGGCGTCGGACTGCGCGCGGTGATGCGCTCGGCCGCATTCCTCACCGCGGGCGTACTCGCGGTACCCGCCCTCGCCGCGTGCAGCGCGGAGGACGAGGCGGACAGGCCCGCGGCCGCGCAGGACATCGCGCCCGCGTCCCGGGACCTCATCGCCGACGGCGGCACGCTGCGCTGGGCCGTGGACGCCCTACCGGAGACGCTGAACACCTTCCAGGCGGACGCCGACGGCGCGACCTCCCGGATCGCCGGTGCCGTACTGCCGGCGATGTACCGGCTCGACGCGAACGGACGGGCGCGGATCGACTCCGACTACCTGGAGTCGGCGAAGGTCGTCGCCACCGAACCCAAGCAGGTCGTGCTGTACAAGCTCGACCAGCAGGCCGTGTGGAGCGACGGACGCGAGATCGGCGCCGCCGACTTCGCCGCCCAGTGGCGTGCCCTGTCCGGCAAGGACGCCGCCTACTGGACGGCCCGGAACGCCGGCTACGACCGTATCGAGAAGATCGAGCGGGGCAAGAACGACCTGGAGGTCCGCGTCACGTTCAGCCGGCCCTACGCCGACTGGAAGGCGCTGTTCTCGCCGCTGTACCCGAAGGACGTCATGGGCACCGCGGACTCCTTCAACGACGGGGCGCGGCGCAAGCTCAAGGTCACCGCGGGCCCCTTCGCGGTGAAGCAGGTCGACCGCAAGAGCGGCAGGGTCCGGCTCACCCGCAACCCGCGCTGGTGGGGCCGCCCCGCCAAGCTCGCCGAGATCGCCCTGGTGGCCGTGGCCCGGGACAAGCGGGCCGCGGCGCTCGCCGAGGACAAGCTCGACCTGGCCGAGATCGACCCCGCCGAGGCGGAGCGGATCACCGTCGCAGCCCGGCAGAAGGACGGTGCCCGGCTCCAGGGGGCCACCGCGACGGGCGAGAGCCGTACGGCGGACGCCGAGAGCGAGAAGGACGAGTCCGAGGACAAGAGTGAGAAGGGCGAGAAGGGCAAGTCCGAGGACAAGAGTGAGAAGGGCGAGAAGGGCGAGTCCGAGGAGAAGGCCAAGAAGGGCAAGGCCACCGCGGACGAGGACGACGAGGACGGGAAGGGCAGGCAGAGCAGGAGGGACGAGGACGACGAGGACGGCGAGGAGGGGGACGGGAACCGGAAGGGTAAGCGGAGCGAGAAGGGCGAGGCCGGCGCGAAGGGGAGCGCGGCCAGGGCCAAGGAGGCCCGGCTGCGGGCGGGGCTGAGCGACTTCGTGGTCCGCAAGTCCCTCGAACCCGCCTACACCCAGCTCGCCCTCAACGGCTCCGAGGGCCCCCTCGCCGACGAGCGCGTCCGGCGCGCGGTGGCCCGCGCCCTGGACCGCAAGGAACTCGCCCGGATCGTCCTGAAGCCGCTCGGCCTGCCCGCCGAACCCGTCGGCAGCCACCTCGCGCTCCTCGGCCAGGCGGCGTACGCCGACAACAGCGGGGCCCTCGGCGACCAGGACACCGCCGAGGCGCGGGCGCTGCTGGCGGACGCCGGCTGGGTGCCCGGAGGGCCGGTCAAGGAGCAGGAGAAGACGGAGAAGGCGGCCGGTTCCCAGGGCAGGAAGAAGGACAGCGACGACGCTCCCGGTGACGGCGGGACGTACGTCATGGGCGAGGACGACAAGCCCTCCGAGAGCGGCCGGGAACTGCGCCAGGACCCCAAGGAGCACGCCGGCGGTCAGGAGCGGCGGGCCGACGCGAGATCGGGCTCGCACACGGACGAGCAGGCGGGCCGGAACCTGGACGGCAGGCAGTACGCCAAGCAGGGCGGGGTGCCCGGCGCGTACGCGCCGAAGGGGACGGCCGCTCCCGCGGGTGCCGCGGCGAACGCCCTCGCCAAGGACGGCAAGCCGCTCACGCTCCGCTTCGTCCTGCCCTCCGGGCCGGGCTCGGAGTCGCTGCGCGCCGTCGCCGACCGGATCGCGCGGATGCTCCGGGGCATCGGCATCCGTACGGACATCTCGAAGGTCTCCGACCAGAGCTACTTCACGGACCACATCGCCTCGGGCCAGTACGACCTGGCGCTCTACTCGTGGCCCGCGTCCGCCTTCCCGGCCACCGACGCCCGCCCGATCTACGCCAAGCCCGTCCCGGCGGCCGACGGCTCGCTGAGCGTCGAGCAGAACTACACCCGCGTCGGCACCGACCAGGTGGACCAGCTCTTCGATCAGGCGATCGCGACCCTGGACGAGGACAAGGCGCGCTCCCTGGTCCGCAAGGCGGACGCCCGCATCTGGGCCGCGGCCGGTTCCATCCCGCTCTACCAGCGTCCCCAGCTCACGGCGGCCCGCATCGGCCTCGCCAACACCGGCGCCTTCGGATTCCAGAGCCCGGTGTACGAGGACATGGGCTTCCTGAAGAAGGGCGCGCACCCCTCGGTCGGCCCGTCGAAGAGCGGGTGACCGGCGACTGAACCGTCGGGACCCCCGGCCGGTGGCCGAAGGCCCGGGGAGCGGACGGCCCGGGACTGTAGCGTGTTTCCCGTATCCGGTGAGCCTCACCGGATACGGGGGCGTACAGGGAACATCCGGGGGGACGACCGTGTACCGACGCGTGATGGCGAACACCGTGACAGGCCTCGCCGTGGGAGCACTGCTCCTCGGCGCCGCCGCCTGCACCGGCGGCGGGGACGGCGGGGACGAGAAGGACCGCAAGGCCGTGCCGTGCGCGCACGGCACGTACGCGTGGTCCCGCGTCACCCGCGAGCAGAAGCTGACCGGGCTCGCCGACCCGATCACGCTGAAGAAGAAGACGGACTCCGTGTCGGTACCGATCAAGCCGGTGAAGGGCGTCGGTTACAAGCCCCACGTGACAGCCACGGGCCTCGGGGTGCGCGCGGCGGACGCCATCAAGGCCCTGGGCCGGCACCTCGGGACGGAGGAGCCGCTCGCGGACCCCTCGGAGTCGAAGGTGCCGGAGGAGACCTCCAACACCTTCGAGGCACACACGGGGGACCTCAAGGGTTCGTACTACGCGTGGAGGTCCGTCGCGCTGGTCGAGGCCGACTTCACGTACACCTGTTCGGATCATGGCCCCGAGCCGGTCAAGGGGCACGCAGTGACGTGGGAGACGGTCGGGGGCGGGTTCCTGACCTGCGACGATCCCGTCCACGAGGAAGACCCGTCGAGGCCGGACGCCGCCATGCGTACCGCCGCCCGCGAGAACTGCCCGCCCGGTTCGCGGGCGGCGAAGAGCGCCTGATCACGGGGTCGTGAGCGTCTCCGCGGGCCCGGGCGTTCGAGCCCGCGGAGGCCGCCTCTGTCCGAGCCACGTACCATGAGGTAAGGCCGTGGCGTGTTCAGCCCGGCAGGCCCCGCGCTGCGGAGGCCGTCCACTCACTCCGGGAGAAGCGCCTCAATATGGCCACGCGCCACGACATCCGCAACGTCGCCATCGTCGCCCACGTCGACCACGGCAAGACCACTCTGGTCGACGCCATGCTCAAGCAGGCCGGTGCCTTCGCCGCGCACGCCGCCGAGTCGCTCGACGACCGCATGATGGACTCGAACGACCTGGAACGTGAGAAGGGCATCACGATCCTGGCGAAGAACACGGCGGTCAAGTACCACCCGAAGGATGGCGGCGACGTCATCACGATCAACATCATCGACACCCCCGGCCACGCCGACTTCGGTGGTGAGGTCGAGCGCGGCCTGTCGATGGTGGACGCGGTCGTCCTGCTCGTCGACGCCTCCGAGGGCCCGCTGCCCCAGACCCGCTTCGTGCTGCGCAAGGCGCTGCAGGCCCGCCTGCCCGTCATCCTGTGCATCAACAAGACGGACCGCCCGGACTCGCGCATCGACGAGGTCGTGAACGAGGCGTACGACCTCTTCCTCGACCTGGACGCCGACGAGGACCAGATCGAGTTCCCGATCGTCTACGCGTGCGCGCGTGACGGCGTGGCCTCGCTGACCAAGCCGGAGAACGGCACCGTCCCGGCGGACAGCGACAGCCTGGAGCCGTTCTTCACCACGATCCTGGAGTCCGTCCCGGCCCCGTCCTACGACGAGTCCGCGCCGCTCCAGGCCCACGTGACCAACCTGGACGCCGACAACTTCCTCGGCCGCATCGCGCTGCTCCGCGTCGAGCAGGGCGAGCTGCGCAAGGGCCAGACCGTCACGTGGATCAAGCGCGACGGCACGATGTCCAACGTGCGCATCACCGAGCTGCTGATGACCGAGGCGCTCACCCGCAGGCCCGCCGAGAAGGCCGGCCCCGGTGACATCTGCGCCGTCGCCGGTATCCCGGACATCATGATCGGTGAGACCCTCGCCGACCCCGAGAACCCGATCGCGCTGCCGCTCATCACGGTCGACGAGCCGGCGATCTCCATGACCATCGGCACGAACACCTCTCCGATGGTCGGCCGCGGCGCCACCGGCAAGGGCGCGGACAACAAGGCCGCGGTCAAGGACCGTAAGGTCACCGCCCGCCAGGTCAAGGACCGCCTCGACCGCGAGCTGGTCGGTAACGTCTCCCTCCGTGTGCTCGACACCGAGCGTCCGGACGCCTGGGAGGTCCAGGGCCGTGGTGAGCTCGCGCTCGCCATCCTGGTCGAGCAGATGCGCCGTGAGGGCTTCGAGCTCACCATCGGCAAGCCGCAGGTCGTCACGCAGGTGATCGACGGCAAGGTCCACGAGCCAGTCGAGCGCATGACGATCGACGTGCCCGAGGAGCACATGGGCGCGGTCACGCAGCTCATGGGCGTCCGCAAGGGCCGCATGGACAACATGTCGAACCACGGGTCGGGCTGGGTCCGCCTGGAGTTCGTCGTTCCCTCGCGCGGTCTCATCGGCTTCCGTACCGAGTTCCTGACCGGCACGCGCGGCACGGGCATCGCCCACTCCATCCACGAGGGCCTCGAGCCGTGGTTCGGCACCCTGACGACCCGTAACAACGGTTCGCTGGTCGCCGACCGCTCGGGCGCCGTCACCGCGTTCGCGATGACGAACCTCCAGGAGCGCGGTGTGCTGTTCACCGACCCCGGCACCGAGGTGTACGAGGGCATGATCGTCGGCGAGAACTCGCGCGCCGACGACATGGACGTGAACATCACCAAGGAGAAGAAGCTCACCAACATGCGGTCCGCCTCCGCGGACTCGTTCGAGGCGATCGTCCCGCCGCGCAAGCTCTCCCTGGAGCAGTCCCTGGAGTTCTGCCGCGACGACGAGTGCGTCGAGGTGACCCCGGAGGCCGTGCGCATCCGTAAGGTCGTCCTCGACCAGAAGGATCGCGGTCGCACCGCGAGCCGCGCCAAGCACGGCTGATCCCACCCTTCCCAGCACGACTTCGGGCACCTCGCGATCACGCGAGGTGCCCGAAGTGTTTTGACGGCCCCCGCACGGGGGCAGTCTTGTCGGTGCCTGTCGCTCAAGGCACCGGACAGGCGCCGGACGGACATCGGAAGGACGCCGGCACCGGACACGCGCCGGGGCGGGTGTCGACCGCGTCACAGGGCGGGCGGTGGGCGACGGAACGAGCGGTGAGGGCAGGTGTAGGGAAAACCCTTCATTGTGGGGGAGGGGTCTTACGACATGGCTGATTCCCACTACTCTGCACACCATGTGGGTCCTGTCGGATCGCGGCGCCGGCTCGGTCGCCTCGCGTCCTCACGGATTCACCCCCTCGGTCACCGAACGGCCTGATCGCGCAAGCGCGTTGGCTTCGGACCGACGGTCGGCAGGGCGGTGTGCGAGCGCGTTGATCGCGCCCATGCACGACTACCGCGGTCGCCGCAACTTCTTTTTTCCCCGGTTTGTTCGCTATGCGAACAGGCGAAACCGATAGATGTGTAACAAGTCCGTTTCGCAGGGATCTTTCGGCAAACCCTTTGTCCGGATTTTGGAAGAAGTGGGCGCCAGGTGTGATCGAACCGAGACCTTGTGAGTGTGGTCGGGTCCTGGCCCATGGCAGATAGTTAGGCGAGCTCGGATCAACGGGTCACGCGCTGCAGACGGCGCCGACCTCACGAGCCCAGGGGGCACGAAACATCCTTTCCGCCGCAGGTGGCGGGGGTGTGACCAGTGCACCTGTTTGCGGTGAACCAATGGACTCATGAGGAGGAACCCATGCGCGGTGCCAAGAGCGCCAAGTGGGTCGCGATAGCCGCGGTTGTGGCGCTGGGCGCGACCGCCTGTGGTGGTGGCGACGGTGACAGCGGCAAGGACAACAAGGCCGCGGTCGACCCGAACGGCAAGTTCTCGGTCGAGGTGGGTGAGCCGCAGAACCCGCTGCAGCCGGCCAACACCATGGAGTCCAACGGCAGCATTGTCATCAAGTCCTTGTTCTCCCAGCTCGTCGACTATGACGAGAAGGGCAACATCGTCATGGTGAACGCCGAGTCGGTGGACACCAAGGACAACAAGACCTACACGGTCAAGCTGAAGTCCGGCTGGAAGTTCCACGACGGCACCCCGGTGACCGCCGAGTCCTTCGTCAAGTCGTGGAACTGGTCCGCGAACGTCAAGAACAAGCAGACCAACAGCTTCTGGTTCTCCGACATCCAGGGCTACGACGACGTCGCGCCGGCGAAGGGCGCCCCGAAGGCCGACACCATGTCCGGTCTGAAGGTCGTCGACCCCACGAGCTTCACCATCACCCTCTCGAAGCCGATCCCGTACTACGTGTACAAGCTCGGCTACGAGGTCTTCTCGCCGCTGCCGGAGTCCTTCTTCAAGGACCCCAAGGCCGCGGGCGAGAAGCCGGTCGGCAACGGCCCCTACAAGTTCGTCTCCTGGGAGCACAAGAAGCAGATCGAGGTCGCCAGGAACGACGACTACAAGGGTCCGAACAAGGCCAAGAACGGTGGTGTGATCTTCAAGAACTACACCAACCTCGAGACGGCCTACGAGGACCTGAAGTCCGGCAACGTCGACGTCCTGCGTCAGATCGCGCCCAAGGACCTGCCGGTCTACAAGGCGGACCTCGGCGACCGTGCCGTGGACCAGGCCTACTCGGCGATCCAGACCATCGCCCCGGCCTTCTACACGAAGCAGTGGAAGAACATCGACCCCAAGGTCCTGCAGGGCCTGTCGATGGCGATCGACCGCGACACCATCACGAAGACCGTGCTCAATGGCACCCGTGAGCCGGCCACCGGCTGGGTCGCCAAGGGTGTCCTCGGCTACGAGCCGAACGCCGGCGGCGACGTCTTCAAGTTCGACCCGGCCAAGGCCAAGTCCCTCATCAAGGAGGGTGGCGGCGTCCCGGGCAACAAGATCTCCATCCAGTTCAACGCGGACGGCGGTCACAAGGAGTGGGTGGAGGCGGTCTGCAACTCCATCACCAACGCCACGGGCGTCAAGTGCTCGGGCGACTCCAAGGCCGACTTCCAGGCGGACCTCAAGGCGCGTGACGCGCAGGAGGTCAAGTCCATGTACCGCAGTGGCTGGGTGCTGGACTTCCCGATGAACTCGAACTTCATCCGGGACCTGTTCGGCAGCAAGTCGGACGGCAACCAGAGCGGCTTCTCCAACAAGAAGATCGACGCCGAGATCGCGGCCGCGGACAGCGCCGCCTCGCTGGAGGACTCGGAGAAGCAGTACCAGGCGATCGAGAAGTCGCTGCCTGACTACATGCCGAGCATTCCGCTCTGGTACTACAAGGTCAACGCGGGCTACTCGGAGAAGGTCACCGGCGTCGCGTACGCCCAGGACGGCGACCCGATCCTGACCGGCGTTCAGGTCAAGAAGTAACCGCAATCAGCCCGTTAATCCCGGGGTGCGGCGCCACCGTGCGCCGCACCCCGGGGGGACGGCTGCGGCCGAGAGGCCCTTTCCCTGACGCGTCGGACGCCGATGCGCCGGGGAAAGGGCCCGTCGGCTGCCGCTGTAACTGACATGGAGGCACGATGGGGCGCTACGTCGCACGACGACTGCTCCAGATGATCCCGGTCTTCATCGGGACCACCCTGTTGATTTTCCTCATGGTCTACGCCCTGCCCGGTGACCCCGTGCGAGGGCTCTTCGGTGACAAGGGCGGAAGCCCTCAGGTCATCGCGGCCCTGAGACACGAGTACGGCCTGGACCAGCCGATCCTGGTGCAGTACTACCACTACATGAAGGACATGGTCCTGCACGCCGACTTCGGCACGCAGATAGCCAGCGGACGGCCCGTCACGGACGTGCTCGGCGACGCGTTCCCCGTGACCCTGCGCCTCGCGGCGCTGGCCTTCCTCATCGAGATGGTCCTGGGCATCGGCCTCGGCATCGTCGCCGGCCTGCGCGCCGGACGCTTCACGGACAACGCCATCCTGATCGTCTCGCTCCTGCTGATCTCGGTCCCGGTGTTCGTCCTCGGCTACATCCTGAAGGTCGTCTTCGCCTTCAACCTCGACTGGCTGCCGCCGAACGTCAACGACCCCAACAACGTGAACGAGTTGCTGATGCCGGCCATCGTGCTGGCGACCGCCTCGCTGGCGTACGTGACCCGGCTGACCCGTACGTCGATCGCCGAGAACGTGCGCGCCGACTACATCCGCACGGCCGTCGCCAAGGGCCTGCCGAAGCGCCGTGTGGTGGGCGTCCACCTCATGCGCAACTCGATGATCCCCGTGGTGACCTACCTCGGTACCGACATCGGCGCGCTCATGGGCGGCGCCGTCGTGACCGAGGGCCTGTTCAACATCCACGGCGTCGGAGGCACGATCTACGAGTCGCTCGGCCGCCGCGAGGGCACCACCCTGGTCGGGCTGGTCACGATCCTCGTGATCATCTACCTCCTCGCCAACCTGCTGGTCGACCTGCTGTACGCGGTCCTGGACCCGAGGATTCGCTATGCCTGACGTGACCAAGACCGCCGCGGACAACGTGGCCGAGCAGACGCTCGTCGCCGTCGATCCCGATCCTCAGCCGCAGGTGAAGGCAGAGAAGGCGGAGAAGGCGCGCAGCCTCTGGGGCGACGCGTGGCAGGACCTGTGCCGCAGCTGGATCTTCATCATCTCGGCCGTGCTGATCCTGATCCTGCTGGTGATCACCTTCTTCCCCTCGTGGTTCACCAGTGCCGACCCGGGCCACGGCGACCTCGCCAAGCACTTCCTGCAGAAGCCCAGGTACGGCCAGATCTTCTCGCCCGACTGGCTGGGCTACGACCAGCAGGGCCGCAGCGTCTACGCGCGCATGATCTACGGCACCCGCGCCTCCGTGGCGGTCGGTTTCGGCACCACCCTCGCGGTGACGCTGTCGGGTGGTCTCGTCGGCATGATCTCGGGCTACTTCGGGGGTCTGATCGACTCGCTGCTCTCGCGTCTGTCGGATGTCTTCTTCGGCATCCCGTTCCTGCTCGGCACGATGGTCATCCTGAACTCCTTCCCGGAGCGCACGACCTGGGTCGTCATCGGGGCGCTGAGCTTCTTCGGCTGGACGCAGATCGCCCGCGTCATGCGTGGTGCGGTGATCACGACCAAGCAGGCCGACTACGTCCACGCCGCCAAGGCCCTGGGCGCGAGTACCCCGCGGATCATGTTCCGGCACATCCTGCCGAACACCCTGGCCCCGGTGATCGTCGTCGCCACCATCTCGCTCGGCATCTACATCTCCACAGAGGCGACCCTGTCGTACCTGGGCCTCGGCTTGAGCGGCCCCTCGTGGGGCAACGACATCTCCGACGGCGGCGCCCAGATCCGTGTCGCCCAGTGGATCATGCTCTATCCGTCGATCATGCTCATCACCACGGTGCTGGCATTCATCATGCTCGGTGAGGCCGTCCGCAACGCCCTCGACCCGAAGCTGCGCTGAGGGAGGCGTACGTGACCATCATCCTAGACAGCGCCCCGGTGCCCGCTCCGCGTGAAGGGGGCGACGACGGCCCGCTGCTCGAAGTGCGTGACCTGCACGTCGAGTTCCACACCCGCGAGGGCGTGGCGAAGGCCGTCAACGGCGTCAACTACAGCGTCAGCGCGGGCGAGACGCTCGCCGTGCTCGGTGAGTCCGGCTCCGGCAAGTCGGTGACGGCCCAGGCCATCATGGGCATCCTCGACATGCCGCCGGCCCGCATCCCGCAGGGCGAGATCCTCTTCCGCGGCCAGGACATGCTCAAGATGTCCAACGAGGAGCGCCGCAAGATCCGCGGCCAGAAGATCGCCATGATCTTCCAGGACGCGCTCAGCTCGCTGAACCCGGTCCTGAGCGTCGGCTACCAGCTCGGCGAGATGTTCCGGGTCCACCAGGGCCTCTCCAAGAAGGAGGCCCGGGCCAAGTCGATCGAGCTGATGGACCGGGTGAAGATCCCGGCCTCCGCGGCCCGGGTGAACGACTACCCGCACCAGTTCTCGGGCGGTATGCGCCAGCGCATCATGATCGCCATGGCGCTGGCCCTGGAGCCGGACCTGATCATCGCCGACGAGCCCACCACGGCTCTCGACGTGACGGTCCAGGCCCAGGTCATGGACCTGCTCGCGGAGTTGCAGCGCGAGTACAACATGGGGCTGATCCTGATCACCCACGACCTCGGCGTGGTCGCGGACGTCGCCGACAAGATCGCGGTGATGTACGCGGGCCGGATCGTCGAGCGCGCCCCGGTGCACGAGCTGTACAAGCGGCCCGCGCACCCGTACACGCGGGGTCTGCTGGACTCGATCCCGCGCCTGGACCAGAAGGGCCAGGAGCTGTACGCGATCAAGGGTCTGCCGCCCAACCTGCTGCGGATCCCGTCGGGTTGTGCCTTCAACCCGCGCTGCCCCAAGGCGACGGACGTGTGCCGCACGGACATCCCCGAGCTGCTCCCGGTGACGGAGCAGGACGGGACCGGCCTGGTGGGCCGCGGTTCGGCGTGCCACTTCTGGAAGGAGACGATCCATGGCTGAGCTCAGCAAGAACGACGAGCAGGAGGCCACCCCGAACGTCTCCGCCGTGGACGTCGTCGACGCCCACTCCGAGACGGAGGCGGTCGCCGCGATCGAGGCTCCGGTGGACCGGGGTGAACCGATTCTCCAGGTGCGCAACCTGGTGAAGCACTTCCCGCTCACCCAGGGCATCCTGTTCAAGCGGCAGATCGGCGCGGTCAAGGCCGTCGACGGGATCTCCTTCGACCTGCACCAGGGCGAGACCCTGGGCATCGTGGGCGAGTCCGGCTGCGGCAAGTCCACCGTGGCCAAGCTGCTGATGAACCTGGAGAAGGCCACCGCGGGCGAGATCTTCTACAAGGGCCAGGACATCACCAAGCTGTCCGGGCGCGCCCTGAAGGCCGTGCGCCGCAACATCCAGATGGTCTTCCAGGACCCGTACACGTCGCTCAACCCCCGTATGACGGTGGGCGACATCATCGGCGAGCCCTTCGACATCCACCCCGAGGTGGCACCGAAGGGCGACCGGCGGCGCCGGGTCCAGGACCTGCTGGACGTGGTCGGGCTCAACCCCGAGTACATCAACCGCTATCCGCACCAGTTCTCGGGCGGCCAGCGCCAGCGCATCGGCATCGCCCGCGGCCTCGCGCTCAACCCCGAGATCATCATCTGCGACGAGCCGGTGTCGGCGCTGGACGTGTCGGTGCAGGCGCAGGTCATCAACCTGATGGAGCGGCTCCAGGACGAGTTCAACCTGTCCTACGTCTTCATCGCGCACGACCTGTCGATCGTGCGGCACATCTCCGACCGGGTCGGCGTGATGTACCTCGGCAAGATGGCGGAGATCGGCACCGACGAGCAGATCTACGACCACCCGACGCACCCCTACACCCAGGCCCTGCTGTCCGCGGTACCGCAGCCGGACCCGGAGGCCCGTGAGCACCGCGAGCGGATTCTCCTGACCGGCGACGTGCCGTCGCCGGCCAACCCGCCGTCGGGCTGCTCCTTCCGCACCCGCTGCTGGAAGGCCGTGGCCCGGTGCGCGGAGGAGACCCCGCTGCTGGCGGTTCCCCAGCGCTTCCTGGGCGGGGACACCCCGGCGTCCCACGAATCGGCGTGCCACTTCGCCGAGGAGAAGGACGTCGTCCACGCGGCCTGACCCACCCCGTCACCACCACCGGATCCCGGTCCCCGCCCAGGGGCCGGGATCCGGTGTTTTCCCGCGGGAGAGCGCCCGGGCGGCCCGCGCGGGCGGCGGGTGGGCCCGCGTGTTCGAAAAGCGGTGGTTCCACGGGCCCGCATGGCCGAGCATGGCGTGCGCCGCCGACGGCGGCCGCGCGGGACGGCCGTCGTGCCGGATCCGCGCCGACCCGTGCCCGACCGGGGCCGAACGCCCCGAGTACTGGAGTGCCGTGAACACCGTGATCCGCCACATCACCTTCGACTGCGCCGGAGACCCGTACGACCTGGGCCTGTTCTGGAGCCGGCTGCTGGGGCGGCCGATGGCCGACGACGACAAGCCCGGTGACCCGGAGGCGGTGGTCGCCGATCCCGACGGCGGACCGGCGCTGCTGTTCGTCCGCGTCCCGGAGGGCAAGACCGCCAAGAACCGTATCCACTTCGACCTTCAGCCGCAGGGCGACCGTACCCGGGAGGAGGAGGTCGAACGAGCCCTTTCCCTCGGCGCCCGGCGCGTCGCCGACATGACCCGGCCGGACGGCGGGGGGTGGGTCACCCTGACGGACCCGGAGGGCAACGAGTTCTGCGTAGAGCGCGGCCGACGGGAGCGGGAAGAGGCCCAGGGCGTGTCCTAGCCCCCGCGTCACCTTCCCGTCCTCGCCCGGAAGGTGCGCTCCGGGCACACGGAGGCACGCTCCGGGGGCTCCCGGCCGTGGGCCGAGCAACCGGTCCTGGCCCGTGTTCCGGGTCCACCCGGGCCGGGGCCCGGTGCGGGGGCAGGGCGTGCGCGGCGTCGTGGAGCGGACGGGAAGGTGACGGCAGGGCCTGGTTCTCCGCCTCGCCCGGAGCCGGTCGGTGTGCCCCGGAGGAACCGCCGGGATACGTACATCCGGCTGGTGCGGCACCCGTACGGGTGGAGTGAATGTGCAGTGTGCCCCTTATCGGTCGATATTGGCCGGTAAGGGATCAGCGTCACGGCGCTGTCGGCACAGCGCATTCTTGAGGAGGCACTCCATGCGTGGAGCCACGCACGCCAGATGGGCCGCATGCGCGGCGGCGGTAGCCCTCGCGGCGACCGCCTGCGGAGGCGGAGGGAGTGACAGCGGCGGCGGTGGTGGCTCCGGTGGCACCGTCAGCGCCTCCTGGGGAGACCCGCAGAACCCGCTGGAACCGGCCAACACCAACGAGGTGCAGGGCGGCAAGGTCCTCGACATGATCTTCCGCGGGCTGAAGCGGTACAACGCCGAGACCGGCGCCGCCGAGGACATGCTCGCGCAGAAGATCGACACCACGGACTCGCAGAACTTCACGATCACGATCAACGGCGGCTGGAAGTTCAGCAACGGAGAGGCTGTCACCGCCCAGTCGTTCGTCGACGCCTGGAACTACGGCGCGAGCCTGAAGAACAACCAGAAGAACGCGTACTTCTTCGGGTACATCGAGGGCTACGACAAGGTGCACCCCGACACGGGCAGCCAGAGTGCCGACACCCTCTCCGGCCTCAAGGTGACCGGCACGAACACCTTCACGGTCAAGCTGAACCAGAAGTTCTCGACCTTCCCCGACACCCTCGGCTACTCGGCCTACTCACCGCTGCCCAAGGCGTTCTTCGACGACCACGCGGCCTGGGTGAAGAAGCCGGTCGGCAACGGCCCGTACACGATCAACTCGTACACCAAGGGCTCGCAGATGTCCCTGGCGAAGTGGAACGACTACCCGGGTGACGACAAGGCCAAGAACGGTGGCGTGACCCTCAAGGTCTACACCGACAACAACACGGCCTACAACGACCTCCTGGCCGGCAACCTCGACCTCGTCGACGACGTGCCCGCGGCCCAGCTCAAGAACGCCAAGACCGACCTGGACGGCCGCTACATCAACACCCCGGCCGGCATCATCCAGACCCTCGCCTTCCCGTTCTACGACCCGAAGTGGAACACCAGCGGAGCTCTGAAGGTCCGCCAGGGCCTGTCCATGGCGATCAACCGCCAGCAGATCACCGACACGATCTTCCAGAAGACGCGGACGCCCGCCAGCGACTGGACCTCACCGGTGCTCGGCAAGGAGGGCGGCTTCCAGGAAGGCCTGTGCGGAGACTCCTGCGACTACAACCCGTCCGAGGCCAAGAAGCTGGTCGAGGAGGGCGGCGGCCTGCCCGGCGGCCAGGTCAAGATCTCGTACAACGCGGACACCGGCTCCCACAAGGAGTGGGTCGACGCCGTCTGCAACTCCATCAACAACGCGCTCGGCAACGACACGGCCTGCGTCGGCAACCCGATCGGCACCTTCGCCGACTTCCGCAACCAGATCGGGCAGCACAAGATGCCCGGTCCGTTCCGGGCCGGCTGGCAGATGGACTACCCGCTGATCCAGAACTTCCTCCAGCCGCTGTACTACACGAACGCCTCCTCCAACGACGGCCAGTGGACCAACAAGGACTTCGACAACCTCGTCAACCAGGCGAACGCCGAGACCGACACGAGCAAGGCCATCAAGCTCTTCCAGCAGGCCGAAGAGGTCGTACGGGACAACATGGCCGCCATCCCGCTCTGGTACCAGAACGGCAGCGCCGGCTACTCGGACAAGGTCTCGAACGTGGCGCTCAACCAGTTCAGCGTCCCCGTCTACAACGAGATCACCGTCAACTGAGCCGCCCGGGGCGGGCCCGTCACACCGGCCCCCCCTCTATCTCCGGAGCACTCATGGGACGGTACGTCATCCGGCGCCTGTTGCAGATGATCCCGGTCTTCATCGGCGCCACCATGCTCATCTTCCTGATGGTGAACGTGATGGGCGACCCCATCGCGGGCCTCTGCGGCGACCGTCAGTGCGACCCCGCCACGGCCGCCCAGCTGCGTACGGAGTTCGGCCTCGACAAACCCCTGTGGCAGCAGTACCTGACCTACCTCGGCAACATCTTCACCGGTGACTTCGGCACCGCGTTCAACGGACAGCCCGTCACCGAACTGATGGCGTCCGCCTTCCCGGTCACCATCCGGCTGACGATCGTCGCGATCTTCTTCGAGATCGTCATCGGCATCACGCTCGGCGTCATCACCGGTCTGCGCCGCGGCCGGCCCGTCGACACCGGCGTCCTGCTGCTCACCCTCGTCGTCATCTCCGTGCCCACCTTCGTCACCGGTCTGCTGGCCCAGCTGCTGCTCGGCGTCAAATGGGGCTGGATCAAACCGTCGGTCTCCGCGGAGGCCACCTTCGGCGAACTGATCGTGCCGGGCCTGGTGCTGGCCTCGGTGTCCCTCGCCTACGTGACCCGGCTGACCCGTACCTCCATCGCGGAGAACAAGCGGTCCGACTACGTCCGTACGGCCGTCGCCAAGGGCCTGCCGCGGCGCCGGGTGACCCTCCGGCACCTGCTGCGCAACTCGCTGATCCCCGTGGTCACCTTCATCGGCACGGACATCGGCGCGCTGATGGGCGGCGCGATCGTCACCGAGCGGATCTTCAACATCCACGGTGTCGGCTACCAGCTCTACCAGGGGATCGTGCGGCAGAGCACCCAGACCGTCGTCGGCTTCGTGACCGTCCTCGTTCTCGTCTTCCTGGTCGCCAACCTCCTCGTCGACCTCCTGTACGCCGTACTCGACCCGAGGATCCGCTATGCCTGAGCAGCCGCCGTACGAGGAAGAGCCACACCACGGGCCCGAAGGACCGCCGCGGGAGGACCTCGCCATGGCACCGACCGGCTTCGGCGGCACGATGGACCTCGGGACGAGCGAGGCGGAGACCCTGGAGAAGACGCCGGGCGGACCGGAGGGCACGGGCCCGAAGGAGAAGCCGCGCTCCCTGTGGTCCGACGCCTGGCGGGACCTGCGCCGCAACCCCGTCTTCATCGTCTCCGGACTCGTCATCGTCTTCCTGGTCGTCATCTCGATCTGGCCCGGTCTGATCACCTCCCAGAGCCCGCTCCAGTGCGACCTCTCCAAGGCGCAGGAGGGCTCGCAGCCCGGACACCCCTTCGGCTACGACGGCCAGGGCTGCGACGTCTACACACGGACCGTCTACGGGACCCGGATCTCGATCAGCGTCGGTGTGCTCGCCACGGTCGGGGTCGCGCTGCTCGGCTCGCTGCTCGGCGGGCTCGCCGGGTTCTACGGCGGGGCGGGCGACTCGGTCCTGTCCCGGATCACCGACATCTTCTTCGCGATCCCCGTCGTGCTCGGCGGTCTGGTCCTGCTCTCCGTGGTGACCAGCAACACGATCTGGCCGGTCGTCGGGTTCATGGTGCTGCTCGGCTGGCCGCAGATCTCCCGCATCGCGCGCGGCTCCGTCATCACCACCAAGGAGAACGACTACGTCCAGGCGGCCCGCGCGCTCGGCGCCTCCAACTCCCGGCTGATGCTGCGGCACATCGCCCCGAACGCGGTCGCGCCGGTGATCGTGGTGGCGACCATCGCGCTCGGTACGTACATCTCGCTGGAGGCGACGCTGTCGTACCTGGGTGTCGGCCTGAAGCCCCCGAGGGTCAGCTGGGGCATCGACATCTCCTCGGCCTCCGCGTACATCCGGCAGGCCCCGCACATGCTGCTGTGGCCGGCCGGCGCGCTCGCGATCACCGTGCTCGCGTTCATCATGCTCGGCGACGCGGTGCGCGACGCCCTCGACCCGAAGCTGAGGTGAGTGCCGTGCTGCTCGAAGTGCGTGACCTGCACGTGGAGTTCAGGACCAGGGACGGTGTCGCCAAGGCCGTCAACGGGGTCGACTACAGCGTCGACGAGGGCGAGACGCTCGCCGTGCTCGGCGAGTCCGGCTCCGGCAAGTCGGTGACGGCCCAGGCCCTGATGGGCATCCTCGACATGCCGCCGGGGAAGATCACCGGCGGCGAGATCCTCTTCCGGGGCCAGGACCTGCTGAAGTTCAAGGAGGAGGAGCGGCGCAAGGTACGGGGCGCCGAGATGGCGATGATCTTCCAGGACGCGCTGTCGTCCCTGAACCCCGTGATCAGCGTGGGTGACCAGCTCGGCGAGATGTTCATCGTGCACCGCGGGATGAAGCGGAAGGAAGCCCGCGCCAAGGCGATCGAGCTGATGGAGCGCGTACGCATCCCGGCCGCCGCCGAGCGCGTGCGCGACTATCCGCACCAGTTCTCCGGCGGTATGCGCCAGCGCATCATGATCGCCATGGCGCTGGCCCTGGAGTCCGCCCTGATCATCGCCGACGAACCGACCACCGCGCTCGACGTCACCGTGCAGGCCCAGGTCATGGATCTGCTCGCCGAGCTCCAGCGCGAGCTCCACATGGGGCTCATCCTCATCACCCACGACCTCGGCGTGGTCGCCGACGTGGCGGACAAGATCGCCGTGATGTACGCGGGCCGGATCGTCGAGCGAGCCCCGGTGCACGACATCTACAAGGCGCCCGCCCACCCCTATACGAAGGGGCTGCTGGAGTCGATCCCCCGGCTCGACCAGAAGGGCGAGGAGCTGTACGCCATCAAGGGACTGCCGCCCAACCTGATGCACATCCCGCCGGGCTGCGCCTTCAACCCGCGCTGCCCCATGGCCCAGGACATCTGCCGCACCGAGGTGCCGCCGCTCTTCGAGGTCGACGCGGACCGCGGGAGCGCCTGCTTCTTCTGGAGGGAGTGCCTCGATGGCACAGACAGCCGCTGAGCCCCTGCTGGAGGTGAGCGGGCTGGTCAAGCACTTCCCCCTCACCCAGGGCATCCTGTTCAGGAAGCAGATCGGCGCGGTCAAGGCCGTCGACGGCGTCGACTTCAGCCTCGGCCACGGCGAGACCCTGGGCATCGTCGGCGAGTCCGGCTGCGGCAAGTCCACGGTGGCCAAGATGCTGGTCAACCTGGAGAAGCCGACCGACGGGACGATCAAGTACAAGGGCGAGGACATCACCAAGCTGTCCGGGCGCGCCCTGAAGGCCGTGCGCCGCAACATCCAGATGGTCTTCCAGGACCCGTACACGTCGCTCAACCCCCGTATGACGGTGGGCGACATCATCGGCGAGCCGTACGACATCCACCCCGAGGTCGCGCCGAAGGGCGACCGGCGGCGCCGGGTCCAGGACCTGCTGGACGTGGTCGGGCTCAACCCCGAGTACATCAACCGCTATCCGCACCAGTTCTCCGGCGGCCAGCGCCAGCGCATCGGCATCGCGCGGGGCCTGGCGCTCCGGCCCGAGATCATCGTCGCCGACGAGCCGGTCTCCGCGCTCGACGTCTCGGTCCAGGCACAGGTGATCAACCTGCTGGACCGGCTCCAGGCCGAGTTCGATCTCAGTTACGTCTTCATCGCGCACGACCTGTCGATCGTGCGGCACATCTCCGACCGGGTCGGCGTGATGTACCTCGGGCGGATCGTGGAGACCGGCAAGGACGTCGAGATCTACGACCATCCGACCCACCCCTACACCCAGGCGCTGCTGTCCGCGGTGCCGGTGCCGGACCCGGAGGCCCGGGAGCACCGGGAGCGGATCATCCTTCACGGGGACGTGCCCTCGCCCGCGAATGTGCCGTCCGGCTGCCGGTTCCGCACCCGTTGCTGGAAGGCGCAGGAGCGCTGCACGCTGGAGGTGCCGCTGCTCGCGGTACCGGCCGAGTTCCGGCTCGTGGACGGTCCGACCGCCCATGAATCGGCCTGTCACTTCGCCGAGGAGAAGCACGTCGTCCCGACGGAGGAGCCGCCCGACGCGGTCGTATAGCGTCACAAACCTGGGCGAACTTCGTTAACACGCAGGCAACTTGGTGGTAGCGGTACCGATATACGGACGCGACAAGGTGAACATCGTACGGCCGTGCGGGTGCCGTGAACGAGCCGGGGCGCGCCATGCGCCCCGGCTCGTTGCTGCCCTGTGCGCCTGACCCGGCGCCGCTCTCGCGGAGGTGGTCCGGGCTCCGTCGTGGTGATCCCGTTGATGGTCGCGGTGCTCTGGGGGAGTGCTGTCGCTCAGCCCAGTGCCAGGGCGCGCCTGAGGAAGTCGACCTGGAGCAGGAGCAGGTTCTCGGCGACCGTCTCCTGCGGGGTCATGTGGGTCACCCCGGACAGGGGCAGCACCTCGTGCGGCCGGCCGGCCGCGAGCAGCGCCGACGACAGCCTCAGGGCGTGGGCCACCACCACGTTGTCGTCCGCCAGGCCGTGCACGATCATCAGCGGCCGGTGCGGCCCGACGGGCGCCGAGAGCCCCTCGTCGGTGATCAGCGAACTCCTCGCGTACGTCGCCGGGCTCGTCGCCGGATCGCCGAGGTACCGCTCCGTGTAGTGGGTGTCGTACAGCCGCCAGTCCGCGACGGGCGCGCCCGCGATGCCCGCGTGGAAGACGTCGGGGCGGCGCAGCACGGCGAGTCCCGCGAGCCAGCCGCCGTACGACCAGCCGCGGATCGCGACCCGGGACAGGTCGAGCGGGAACCGGTCCGCGAGGCCGTGCAGCGCCTCGACCTGGTCGTCGAGGGAGAGCGTGAGGTCGTCGCGGATCGCCTTCTCCCAGGCGGGGGAGCGCCCCGGGGTGCCGCGGCCGTCGGCGACGACCACGGCGAAGCCCTGGTCGGCGAACCACTGCGAGGTGAGGTGCGCGTTGTGCGCCGCCAGCACCCGGGGGCCGTGCGGACCCCCGTAGGGGTCCAGGAGGACCGGCAGGGGAGTGTCGCCGTCGTAGTCGGTAGGCATAAGAACGGCGCATGGGATTTTCTGTGCGCCCCCCTGGGTGAGTGTCACGCGCGGGGACAGACCGGGATGTTCGGCGTACGAGGGGATGACCGCCAACGGCTTTCCCTCGCGCAGCACCTGCACCTTGGCGCCCGGCTGGTCGAGCACCGACGACACGAGCACGGTCACGCCCCCGGCGCGAACCGCCGAG
The DNA here is from genome assembly GCF_042889485.1 of Streptomyces sp. NPDC002580. Taxonomy (NCBI): domain Bacteria; kingdom Bacillati; phylum Actinomycetota; class Actinomycetes; order Kitasatosporales; family Streptomycetaceae; genus Streptomyces; species Streptomyces sp. NPDC002580. The sequence goes on from NZ_JBIAQZ010000007.1 coordinate 188,081, forward strand.
TGCACGCCGGGCTCTTGCGAGACGCGATCCAAGCCGAGTTCGTTCACCCGGTACACATGCACTTCGCCGATTTCCGGCGAACTCGCGGCCTCGCCCGCCGAGGCCGCGACCAGCACGTCGTCGGCCGAGACGTCGAGCACCGCCCGGACGTGCAACTGGGCCCCGGTCAGGGGGCGTTCACCGAACGCGAGGACCCGCGCACCCCCCTCGTCGGCGATCCGCACGAGCTGCCCGCCAGGGCTCCAGCACGGCACTCCAGGGAAAAGATCAAGCCAAGTTGGATCTTCATCGGCGTGCACCATCCGGGTCGCCCCGGAGTCCGGGTCCACGGCCAGGAACAACTGACCGCGCTGGTCCCGCGCCTGCACCAGAAGCAGTGGCGCACCCGCCGCTGACCAGTGCACATGCGCCAGGTACGGGTACCGCGCCCGGTCCCAGGAGACCTCCGTGCGCACGCCGTCGAGCCCGAACACGAAGAGCCGCACCTCCGCGTTGGCGCTGCCCGCCACCGGGTACGCGACCCGCTGCGGATCGGCTTCCGGCTGCGCCGGATCCGAGATCCACCAGCGCCGCACCGGCGTGTCGTCGACCCGCGCGACGAGCAGCCGGTCCCCGTCCGGCGACCACCAGAAACCGCGCGAACGACCCATCTCCTCGGCCGCGATGAACTCGGCCAGTCCATAGGAAACCGTCCCCGGGCCCGTGGTGGACTCCGGTTCCGCGAGCGCCCTGTCGCCCTCGCCCTCGGCCCCGACGACCCGCAGCGCGCCCCCGGAGACGTACGCCACGAGCCTTCCGTCCGGGGAGGGGCGCGGGTCGATCACCGGTCCGGGGACCGGGAGTTCACGTGTCGTGCCGGCCGGCAGCTCCGCCGTGAACAGCCGCCCTGACAAGGTGAAACACGCCAACTCCGCGGCGGTGTCAGTGGCATATCCGACGATGCCCGCGCCGCCCTCCCGGCTGCGCTCGCGACGCGCCCGCTCCTCCGCGGAGAGACGCTCACCGGAGCCGCCGAGCAGCGTCGCGGGGTCGGCCGCGACCCGCTCCCGGCCCTCCGCCACATCGAGGACCCACAGTTGATTGGCCCGCTCCGTACCGGCGGGGGACCGCAGGAACACCACGCGTGAACCGTCCGGCGCCACGGTGAACGCGCGCGGCGCGCCGGACCTGAACCCCTGGGTGCGGGCGTACCGGCGCGGGAAGGAGGGAGGCTCGTTCGTCATCCCCCGACCATATTGGCCATGCGCCCCCTTGTGCGGCCGTGCGCCGAGAGATGCGCGCGTACGGATAGTTATGATCACTAGCGCTGTGTGGGTAAGAACCTGCTGGCTGCTGTATGGATTTCCCGACCCCATGTCCGACCCCGTACCGGACCCCAAGTCCCTGGGACCTTTGGAGGTGAGCCGCCGTGGCACTCTCGATTTCGGCGGTGGTGCTGCTGGCGATCATCGTCTTTCTCCTGATCAAGAAGTCAGGACTGAAAGGCGGGCACGCGGTCGTATGCATGCTGCTCGGCTTCTATCTCGCGTCCTCGACGGTCGCGCCCACGATCAGCGAACTGACCACGAACATCGCGGGGATGATCGGGAGCATCAAGTTCTGATCCACGCCGGCGTGTGAGGAACGCGGGCTCCGGGGCATCGTCACCCGGAGCCCGCGTCTTCTCGCCTCCCGGCCCCGCCCCCGGCGTCCGGCCCCCGGACCCACGGGAGTCGAGGCGAACGGCGGCCGGGGCGTGGGCCGCGCGGCCGCCTTCTGCCGCTACGTCGGGTTCCGCGGCCTCATCGCGGCAGAGACTCCCGCGACTGCGACGGTTCCCGTCCGATCGGCACGGCCTGTCCCGTGACCCGGACCCGGGGGGACCGCGGGTCCACGTCGATCAGCAGGTCGCTGGGGCGGCCCATGTCCTCTCCCTGGCGGAGCGTGATCCCGGCGGGTCCGGTGACGAGCCCCAGCGTGCGGAGGTAGCCGCCGAAGGCCGCGGACGCCGCCCCGGTCGCCGGGTCCTCCACCACGCCGCCGACCGGGAACGGGTCGCGGGCGTGGAAGCGGTTCGGCGACTCGCGCCACACCAGGTGGACGGTCGTCCACCCGTGGCGCCGCATGACCTCGGCGAGGCCCTCGAAGTCGTAGGCCAGGTCGGCCAGTCGTGCCCGGGAGGCGGCGGCCAGCACCAGGTGCTCGTTGCCGCCGAACGCCACGTGCGGCGGCAACGCCGGGTCCAGGTCGCCGGGAGCCCAGGCCAGGGCCTTCAGCGCCGTGTCCAGCTCGGTGTCCGTCGCGGGACGGGAACGGGTCGGGACGCTCGTGAGCGTGGCCAGGACGGCGCCCTCGGCGTCCACCCGGGTGGCCACCGGGATCTCGCCCGCGAGGGTGTCGAGGACGATCTCACCGGGGCCCAGGCGTTCGGCGAGGACGACCGCGAGGGCGACGGTCGCGTGCCCGCAGAAGGCCACCTCGGCGAGCGGGCTGAAGTAGCGCACCCGGAACCGGCGCGACGCCTCGTCGTGCCGGACGACGAAGGCGGTCTCTGAGTAGCCGACCTCGGCGGCGATCGCGAGCATCGTCGCGTCGTCGAGCCCGGAGGCGTCGATCACGACCCCGGCCGGGTTGCCTCCCGCCGGATCGTGGGTGAAGGCGGAGTACCGCAGGATCTCGGGAGACGGCTCGGGCTGGTTCAGGGGGTTCTCCCCGTCCGGATCGATGGTCATGACCCCACGCTGCCACCCGGCCGCCCGTCGGGTCCACGACAAATGCCGGCGGGGCTCCCGGTGGCTGGCGCGACCCGCCGGACCGGCCCGCGGGCCAGTCCGTCCGGGACGATTCCGCCACCCCCGTTTCCCGCTCCGCCGCCGTCCTCCGGGATACGCCCGCCGGGGGCGCCCACCGCCGGCCACGGGAGGGTCCGCCCGGTCGGGCGCCCGTGTGCGCGACACCGACACCGAAACCCGCGCCGATGCCGACGCGACCCGATGCCGGTACCCGCGCCGATGCCGACGCGACCCGAGACCGGGGGGCACCCGGCCGCGCGGCCGCCTCGTAGGCTGGCCCCATGACGGAACTGCCCGACCGGCGCCTGCTCCTGGTGCACGCGCACCCGGACGACGAGTCGATCAACAACGGCGCGACCATGGCCCGGTACGCGGCCGAGGGCGCCCAGGTGACGCTGGTGACCTGCACCCTCGGTGAGGAGGGCGAGGTCATTCCGCCCGAACTCGCCCATCTCGCCCCCGATCGCGACGGCGGACTCGGTCCGTACCGGACCGGCGAGCTGAGCGCCGCCATGAAGGAACTGGGCGTCACCGACCACCGCTTCCTGGGCGGGCCCGGGAGGTTCCGCGACTCCGGGATGATGGGGGTCGAGCAGAACCACCGGCCCGGCGCGTTCTGGGCCGCGGAGGTCGACGACGCCGCCGACTGCCTCGTGGAAGTGATCCGAGAGGTGCGCCCCCAGGTGCTCGTCACCTATGACCCCGACGGGGGCTACGGGCACCCGGACCACATCCAGGCCCACCGCGTGGCCATGCGCGCCGCCGAACTGGCCGCGGAGGCCGGTCACCGCCCCGACCTCGGCGACGCGTGGCGGATCACCAAGACCTACTGGAACAGGGTGCCGCGTCCGACCGTCGAAGACGCGTTCGCCCGCCTGCGCGAAGCCCTTCCCGACCTGCCGTTCGAGCGGTCCGCCGCCGTCGGCGACGTCCCGGGCGTGGTCGACGAGGCGGTGATCACCACGGAGATCGACGGCACCGTGTACGCGGCCGCCAAGGCCGCGGCGATGCGGGCGCACGCCACCCAGATCACTGTGGACGGACCCTGGTTCGTCCTCTCGAACGAGCTGGCGCAGCCGCTCCTCGCCACCGAGTACTACGAGCTGGTGAACGCCCGCCGTCCCGAGACCCGGGAGACGGACCTCTTCGAGGGGATCGGCCGATGAGGGACACACGGACCACAGGCACGACCCGACGAGGGACGGATCCGCGATGAGTACGAACGGACAGCGCGTCGGCACGAGCGCGCTCGCCCAGCCGCTGACCCGGCCCTCGGGCGGGCGGGTCGCCGCCTACCTGGGGCTCTTCCTGCTCGGCGCCGTGGTCGGGGTCGCCGGGGCCCTGGTGCAGCCCGGCTGGTTCCCGGGCGGGCTGCTGCTCGCGCTGGCGGGCGCCGCCGGACTCTTCCTCGGCGGCGCGAGAGCGACCGAGTCCCGGGCCGGGGCCGTCGCCCCCGCGGCCGGCTGGATGGTCGCCGTCGTCCTGCTCACCGCCAGCCGCCCGGAAGGGGACTTCCTCTTCGGCGCGGGCGTCGTCTCGTACCTTTTCCTGCTCGGAGGCATGGCGGTGGCTGTGATGTGCGCCACGCTCGGCCAGGGGCGGCAATCAGGTGCCACGAGTGCCCGACTTGCCAAGTGACGTACCACTTCGCCGCATCGGTCACGTGCGGGTCCCGTGTGAGATTCCTGGGCTGCCGAGGTTTGCGGGCCGGACATGGCCAGTATGGTGGTGCGCGCCGCCGAGCTGCCCGAGATGAGGTCGAGTAAACGGGCGGCGGAGCCAACCGGGAGAACCTGCCTTGAGTCGTGAAACTGACAGTTCGTCCTCCGGGCCCAACGGGCGCGGTGGAGCCGCGTACCCGTCGGGGACGCCGCCGTACGGGACCCCCACTGCCTCCGAGGGCGGCGCCGACACGGGCCGTTCGGCCACCGGCAAGCCGCCGGAGGAGCGCAGGACCGAGACCACTCTGACGACACGGATCCGGATCAACATCCCCGGATCGCGGCCCATCCCGCCCGTGGTCGTCCGTACGCCCGTGGCCGACGCCGACGCGTCCTCCGGGGGCGGCGACGGCGCGAACACCGGCGCACAGGCACCGCGCGGCGCGAGTTCGCCCGCGGGCGCCTCCGCGTCGACGGCCACCACCGCGGCTCCGTCCGTACCGGCGCAGGCACCCGCGCCCGTGGAGCCGCCAGAGGCGGCCGAGGACAAGACCAGCGACTGGTTCGCGCCACGCAAGTCGGGCGCGCCCAAGGGCGGTCCGGCGGGCGGCTCGACCAATGGGGCGGGTCTGCCGGGCGGTTCGCCGGCCCAGGCTCCCCCGGGTGCGGCGAACACCGCGGGTTCCGCGGGGACGCAGGGCGCGGGTCGGCCGGCCCCGTCCAACGGTGCAGGTCCGCTGGGCATCACCGGCGGTGTCCGGCCCGGCGGCGGCACGAACGGTGCCGGGCTGCCCGGCGCCACCGGTGCCGGACCCGTGGCCCCCGGCCACGGCGGCGGCACGGGTTCCTTCGACGTCTCCGGGGCGCTGCGCGACACCGGCTCCTTCCCGGCCATAGGTTCGTCCGCCGGGAACGGCGGGAACGGCGGGAACGGCGCGAACCCCGCGAACGGCAGGAGCAACGGGAACGGCGAACCGCGCCGCGACAACCTGCCGTACTTCTCCGAGAGCGGCCAGGGTGCTCCGAGCGCTCAAGGCGGTCAGGGCACTCAGGGCGGCCAGCGGGGTCAGGGCGGCCAGGGCGGTCAGCGCCGCCGGGGCGGCCCGGCCGGGCCGACCGGCGGTCCCGTCACCGGTGACGGCCCGTTGAGGCCTCCGGCCGGACCCGGCGCGGGTCCCGGCAGCCTGGCCGCGTCGCCGGAATCGGACTTCAGCAGCCCGAGCACGGACGCGGGATACGTCGGCAACGGCTCACGCGGCGGGCTGAGCGGCGGTCTCAGCGACGACACCGCGATCCTCACCCCGCAGAAGCCGGCACCCGACCCGGGCCCCGGTGGCTACGGCGCTCCCGTGGAGAACGTCTCCGGACACACCCTGACCAGCGGCATCCCCGTCGTCGCGCCCGGCCAGAACTCCCCGTTCGGGCCGGGGGCGCCGGGCGGCGGACCGCGGTCGCACACCCCGCCGAAACTGCCCGCCCCGGTCCAGCCGGCGCCCGCCTCGTCGAAGCCCGCGAAGAAGAAGGGCCGCAGCAAGCCGGCGCTCCTCGGCGGCCTCGTCGTGGTCCTGGTCGGCTGCCTCTACGGCGCGGGCCTGCTCATGAACCGCTCGGACGTGCCCAAGGGCACCACCGTGCTCGGCGTCGACATCGGCGGCGGCACCCGCGACGACGCCGCCAAGGCGCTCGTCGCCGCCTTCGGCGCCCGGACGAACAAGCCCCTCACGCTGTCCGTCGACGGCGACACCGTCCAGCTCAAGCCCGACCAGGCCGGACTCCAGCTGGACAGCCAGGCGACCGTCCGCGCGGCCGCCGGAAGCGACTACAACCCGCTCTCGGTGATCGGTTCGCTGTTCGGCCAGGAGCGCGTGGTCGAGCCCGTCATGCCGGTCGACGTCGAGAAGCTCCAGGCCGCGCTGGAGCGCGCGGCGAGCGGCTCCGGCTCGGCGACCGAGGGCACGATCAAGTTCCAGGCCGGCAAGGCCGTCGCCGTGTACGGCAAGGCGGGCGAGGGCATCGACGTCGCGGCCTCGACGCAGGCCGTCCAGGACGCCTACCGCGCCCAGGTGGAGACGAACGCGACGACGCCGGTGAAGGTCGCCACCAAGACCCGCCAGCCGACGGTCACCAAGGCCGAGGTGGACCGGAAGATGTCGACGTTCGCGTCGGTCGCCATGTCGGCGAACATCACCATCCGCACGGACGCCGACCACTTCATCCCGTTCAGCCCGGAGAAGTCCATCTGGAAGTTCCTGAGCGTCCGGCCGATCCAGGGCAAGCTCGTCGAGCACTACGACCTCAAGGTGCTCCAGGGGCTGTACGGCCACGCCTTCGACGGTGTGACGATCACCAAGGGCGACGGCAGCAAGAAGCCCGTGAGCCCGCAGGACGTCGCCTCCGCCATAGGAAAGGCGCTCGTGGGGAAGACGACCGCGGAACGCGACGTCACCATCCCCACCAACCCCAACTAGCGCGCGCAGTCGGCGCGTCGAGGGCACCCGGCCGGGTTCGAAACCGGCCGGGTGCCCTCTTGCCGTACCGCACGGGCCGCCGCGGGGCACGGGCCCGTCAGGGCGGGCGAAACCCCCGCCCCTCCGGTCGGGGCTCCGCCCGCCACCCCCGGCCGGCTCCGCCCGTATGACATCTGTCATCCGCTACCGGGGACAGACCGCACTGCCGTCGGCACCCCCTTCGCCGCCACGATGGACCGCATGACAACCACTGCGGCGACCACCACCCCGACCACCACCCCCTCGGTGGTCGGGTTCGACTCGGTGACCAAGAGCTACGGGAACGTCCGGGCCGTGGACGGGCTGACGCTCGACCTGCACCCCGGCGAGACCGTGGCCCTGCTGGGCCCCAACGGGGCGGGCAAGTCGACCACCCTGGACCTGCTGCTCGGCCTGAAGAACGCCGACAGCGGCACCGTCCGGGTGTTCGGCACGGGCCCGCGCGAGGCGATCGTCGCCGGCCGGGTGGGCGCCATGCTCCAGAGCGGCGGACTGATGGACGAGGTCACCGTGGGCGAGCTCGTGAAGCTCGCCTGCGATCTGCACCCGAGGCCGTACCGCCCCACCGACGTGCTCGCCCGCGCCGGGATCACCCAGATCGCCGACCGCAAGGTCGACAAGCTCTCCGGCGGCCAGGCGCAGCGCGTCCGGTTCGCCCTCGCCACGGCCGGGGACAGCGACCTGATCGTCCTGGACGAACCCACCACGGGCATGGACGTCTCCGCCCGGCAGGCGTTCTGGGCCACCATGCGCGAGCAGGCCGACCAGGGCCGTACGGTCCTGTTCGCCACGCACTACCTGGAGGAGGCCGACGCCATAGCGGACCGCGTCCTCGTCCTGCACCGGGGACGGCTCCTGGCCGACGGCACCGCCGCCGAGATCAAGGCCAGGGCCGGCGCCCGCCGCGTCGCCTTCGACCTGGAGGGCCCGATCGACGAGGCCCCGCTGCGCGGCCTGCCCTTCCTCACCTCGATCGACGTGTCCGGGCAGACCGTCCGCATCCAGTCCTCCGACGCGGACGCGACCGTCCACGCGCTGTACGGGCTCGGCGTGTACCCCCGCAATCTCGAAGTGGCCGGGCTCGGCCTCGAGCAGGCCTTCGTCGCCATCACCGAGGCGGAGGAGGCCAACCGCGCCGCCGCCGAGGCGGCGAGCGGCACCTCCGCCGCGAACGCCGACCGCACCGCCGCCGAGGAGGCCGCGTCCAAGTGAACAGTCTCATCAAGCTGGAGCTCACCCGCGCCCTGCGCAACCGCAAGTTCCTGTTCTTCTCGGTCATCTACCCATCGGCCCTGTTCCTGCTGATCGCGGGCGGCGCCGACGGCACCACGAAGGTGGACGGCACCGGCCTGACCCTGCCGACCTTCTTCATGGTCTCCATGGCCTCCTTCGGCGCCCTGACCGCCGTCCTCATGGGCAACAGCGAGCGCATCGCGAAGGAACGGGAGAGCGGCTGGGTGCGGCAGCTCCGGCTGACCCCGCTGCCCGGCCGCGGCTATGTGTTCGCCAAGACGGCCGGCGCCGCCGTGATCAGCCTGCCCTCGATCGTGATCGTCTTCGTGGTCGCCGCGGCCGTGAAGGACGTACGCCTGGACACCTGGCAGTGGTTCGCGCTCACCGGCGTGATCTGGGCCGGCAGCCTGGTCTTCGCCGCCCTCGGGGTCGCCATCGGCTACCTCGCCAGCGGGGACTCGGTCCGGCCGATCACGATGATCGTCTACTTCGGTCTGTCGATGCTCGGCGGCCTGTGGATGCCGACGACGACCTTCCCCGACTGGCTCCAGAACATAGCCAAGTGGCTTCCCACGCACGCGTACGCTGCCCTGGGGCAGGCCATCGAACTGGGGAACGCCCCGCACGCGAAGGACGTCGCCATCCTCGCCGTGTCCTTCGCCCTGTTCGCGGGCGGCGCGGCCTGGCTGTACCGGAAGGACACGCTGAAGGCGTGAGCGCCATGACGGAAGACCCGATGCCCGACAAGGCCCGCACGGACCGGCTCGTACGGATGGGAGAGTCCCCGCGGAACCTCCGCGAGGCCCTGCGCAAGTCGGTGTGGATCGTCGTCTGGCTGGTGTTCCTCGGCTCACCGGTCCACGACCTCGCCTCCGGCGCCCACACCCCCGCGGCCACAGCGGCCGGCTGGGTCGGCCTCGCGGCCTTCGTCGCGGTCTATCTGACGCTGGTGTTCCGGAACATGGGCAAGGCGTTCACCGGCGCCCTGGCCGTCACCCTCATGGTGATCACCCTCGGCGCCCTGTCCGTCGTCCTGTCCCTGACGCTCGGCGCGCCCTGGCTCGGCCTGTTCGTGTACGTGTCGGTCGCCTGCGGGACGACGTTCCCGCTGCGCGTGGCGTACTGGACCATCCCGCTGACCGCCGTCGTGATGCTGCTCGTCGGTCTCCACGGAGGCGAGCGGGACGCGCGCAACCTCGTCCTGCTCGTCGTCCTGATCGGCTTCGCGATGACCGGCGTACGCCAACTGGTGCGTACGACCGTGGAGCTGCGCAAGGCGCGGGCCACCGTCGCCCAGCTCGCCGCGAACGAGGAGCGCCTGCGGCTCGCCAGGGACCTGCACGACCTGCTCGGCCACTCCCTCTCGCTGATCACGCTCAAGAGCGAGCTGGCCGGGCGGATGCTCCCGGACCACCCCGACAAGGCGGCCCGGCAGGTCGCCGACATCGAGCAGGTGAGCCGCCAGGCACTGGTCGACGTCCGAGAAGCGGTCACCGGCTACCGGCGGCCCCGGCTGGCCGGTGAACTCGCGGGTGCCCAGGTCGCGTTGACCGCGGCGGACGTCATCGCCGACCTGCCGGCCGAACCGGACCTGCACGGCGTTCCCGAGGAGAGCGAGTCGGCGCTGGCCTGGGCCCTGCGCGAGGCGGTCACCAACGTCGTACGGCACAGCGGCGCCCGGCGCTGCGTGGTGGAACTCGTCCGGCGCCAGACGCTGGACGGCCCCGCGCTCGAACTGTCGGTGGAGGACGACGGCTCGGGCGGCTCGTCCGGCGCCGCCCCGGGCAACGGCCTGACGGGACTGACCGAACGGCTGGAGAAGGCGGGCGGATCGCTGGAGGCGGGCCGCCTGAAGCACGGGTTCCGACTGGTCGCGCGGGTGCCGACGGGGGACGACCGAGCCTCTGCGGTCGCGCCGGGCGACCCCGTAGGATCCGGTGCATGAGCCGCACGATCAAGGTCCTGCTCGCCGAGGACCAGTCGATGGTCCGCGAGGCGCTGGCCGCGCTGCTGGGCCTCGAGCCGGACATCGAGGTGGTCGTCCAAGTGGCCCGCGGCGACGAGGTGGTGGCGGCGGCCCGCGCGCACGACGTGGACGTGGCGCTCCTCGACATCGAGATGCCGGGCATGACGGGGATAGAGGCCGCGGCCGAACTCCACAAGGAGTTCCCCGCCCTCAAGCTGATCGTCCTCACGACCTTCGGCCGCCCCGGCTATCTCCGCAGCGCCATGGAAGCGGGCGCCGCCGCCTTCCTGGTCAAGGACGCCCCAGCCGCCCGACTCGCCCAGGCCGTACGCAAGGTGCTGGACGGCGAGCGGGTCATCGACCCCACGCTGGCCGCCGCCGCGCTGGCCGAGGGCGCCAACCCGCTCACCGACCGGGAACGCGAGATCCTCCGCGCCGCCGCCGACGGCTCCACCAACGCCGAACTGGCCACCGCCCTCCACCTCTCCCAGGGCACGGTCCGCAACTACCTCTCCACGGCGATCCAGAAACTCGCGGTCCGCAACCGCGCGGAGGCGGTCCGGATCGCCCGGGAGAAGGGCTGGCTGTAGGTCTCCGGGGAGTGGCCCAGGGGCCGTTCCGGGAGCGTCAGTTGAGCATCGACCGTGCCGCGTTGGCCTGTTGGCGCACCCGGGCGGCGGCCGGTTCGTCGACGGCGGCGACCACCTCGGCGTAGGAGTCGAGTTCGGCGGCCCCGCCCAGGAAATCACCTCGCTGGACGAGGAGTTGGGCGCGCTCGTACCGCAGGCGGGCAGGGTGCGAGGGCAGCAGCAGGGACAGCTCCACCGACCACAGGGACACGTCGGAGCGTTCTGGCCGGGCCGCGGCCCAGGCGCGGATGTTGTTCAGGACGCGGACGACGACGTCGAGCGGGTCGGCGGGGGTGAGCATCGACGGGTCGAGCGGGGCGCCGGTCGCGCCCGCGACCAGGAGTTCCGCGTCGGAGCCGGTCAGGACCCGCCCCCCGTCGAAGGGGTCGACGAGGACCTGGTCCTCGGGGGGCCCGAAGCCCACCACGAAGTGGCCGGGCAGCGCGACCCCGTACACCGGTGCCCCGGCCCGTCGCGCGACCTCCATCCACACCACCGAGAGCAGGATGGGCAGCCCGCGCCGACGCCGCAGCACCGCGTGCAGCAGGGAGGACTCCAGCCGCTGGTAGTCGCCCGGCGAGCCGCGGAATCCACAGCGCGCGCCGAGGAGTCCGGCGAGCGCGGCGGCCCAGGACCGGGGACCGCCCGGACGGAAGGGCAGCAGGCCGGCCAGCCGGTCCAGCTCGATCTGCGCGGCGTCCGTCGCGGCCTCGTCCAGCGTCCCGTCCGCGGCGGCGCCCACCAGGAGGCACAGCGCCGCCAGATCGGGATGCTCGGCGCGTGCCTCGTCGGCGAACCGCCGCCGCACCTCGTCGGCTCGCTCCGGCTCCGGTGGCTGAGGGGAAGGCATGGCGGGCTCGTGCCCCGTCACGTCGATCGATAGCTGTCGTCGCCGGGTACCTGCTGCGCCCGTGGCGCGCGGTAGTGGTGGTACGCGTGATGCGCCCCGAATCCCATCCCCGCGTACAGCGTCCGTGCCCCGATGTTGTCGGCCTCCACCTGGAGCCACGCCGCCGAGGCGCCCTCGTCCAGGGCGCGGCGGGCCAGCGCGGCCATGACCGCGCCGGCGAGACCCCGGCGGCGCTGGGCCGGATCGACCTCGACGGCGGCGAAACCGGCCCAGCGGCCGTCCACCACGCAGCGTCCGATCGCGGCCGGCGCCGCGCCCCCGGCGCCGGGCACCGTCGCGAACCACACCGAGGGACCGCCGCCCAGCACCTTCAGGGCCACGTCGCTCAGACCCTTGCGCCGGTAGCGGCCGAGCCACGCCTCGTCGGCCGTGCGGGACAGCAGGACACCGGGTGCCTCCCGGTCCCCGACGGGCGCGAGCGCGCCGATCCACAGCTCGGCCGTCACCTCACGCGTCCAGCCGCGCTCCTCCAGCTCCGCGCAGAGCTGCTCCTGGGTGCCCTCGGCCCCGGTCGCGGTCTGGACGTAGGCGGGCAGGCCGCGGGCGGCGTACCAGTCCCGTACGGACCCCAGCGCCCGGTCGAGCGGCATCCCCGGGTCGCCCAGCGGCAGCACGGAGTTGGCGCGCCGGGTGAACCCGCTCGCCGCCCGCAGCTCCCAGCCGCCGAGCCGCTCATGCTCCACGGGCGGCCAGGCCCGCGCGGAGACCCGCGCCAGCTCCTCGTAGGACGCCGCGGGACCGCGTCTGCGAGCCGGGGCAGCGGGCACGATCTTGGCCGCGACCAGGGAGGATTCCGCGATCCGGACACGTTCTCCGGTCCGTCGTGTGATCAGCAGCACACCGTCGTCCCATGATGTGAGAACGCCGACCGTGTCGGTGAACTTCTCCACCGTGTCTCCATCGTCGGTCAGGCGGCGTACTGAGACGCGTTTCCCCACGTCAGCGGCGGTAACGCGGACCTCGAGGCGGCCGGCGGCAGAGAATTCCACGGGTCAGTTCACCCCTCCTGTTCGGATCGTGCCCAAGAACGGAGATACTAGGGGCGGGCATCGACGAGCCGCGCTCCCGCGCGCCAGGCGGCGGAGCCTACGACAGGCCCGCCAGCGCCCTATCGAGGAGGAACGACAGCGTGACCTACGTCATCGCGCAGCCTTGTGTCGACGTCAAGGACAAGGCGTGCATCGAGGAGTGCCCGGTCGACTGCATCTACGAGGGCTCCCGGTCCTTGTACATCCACCCGGACGAATGCGTCGACTGCGGAGCCTGTGAGCCGGTGTGCCCGGTCGAGGCGATCTTCTACGAGGACGACACTCCCGAGGAGTGGAAGGACTACTACAAGGCGAACGTCGAGTTCTTCGACGAGCTCGGTTCGCCCGGCGGCGCCAGCAAGCTCGGCCTGATCGAGCGCGACCACGCCTTCATCGCAGCGCTGCCGCCGCAGAACCAGTAAGCGGCCCGCATACGCCGCCTCGGTCCCGTACCGGCTGATCGCTCCGATCGCCGTGCGGGGCCGAGGCGTTTGCCGTAGCGGCCCGTGCAGCATCCGTGCGGCAGCCCGTATCCGTTCGTACGGGTCGCACGGGTCGTCCGTACGAGAAAGTGAGCCCGATCCCGTGTCCGCAGTCTCCGACCGGCTTCCCACCTTCCCCTGGGACAAGCTGGAGCCCTACAAGGCGACCGCCGCCGCTCACCCGGGCGGCATCGTCGACCTGTCCGTCGGCACCCCGGTGGATCCGGTGCCCGAGCTGATCCAGAAGGCTCTGGTCGCGGCCGCGGACTCGCCCGGCTATCCCACCGTGTGGGGCACGCCCGAGTTGCGGGACGCGCTCACGGGCTGGGTGGAGCGACGGCTCGGCGCCCGGGACGTCACGCACCGCCACGTCCTGCCGATCGTCGGGTCCAAGGAACTGGTCGCCTGGCTCCCGACCCAGCTCGGGCTCGGCCCCGGCGACAAGGTCGCGTACCCGCGGCTCGCATACCCGACGTACGAGGTCGGCGCGCGGCTCGCGCGGGCGGACCACGTGGCCTACGACGACCCGACCGAGCTGGACCCGACGGACCTCAAGCTGCTGTGGCTGAACTCCCCGTCGAACCCGACCGGCGAGGTCCTGCCCACCGAGGAGCTCAGGCGGATCGTCGCCTGGGCCCGGGAGCACGGCGTCCTCGTCTTCTCCGACGAGTGCTACATCGAGCTGGGCTGGGAGGCCGACCCGGTCTCGGTGCTGCACCCGGACGTCTGCGGCGGCTCCTACGAGGGGATCGTCTCGGTCCACTCGCTCTCCAAGCGCTCGAACCTGGCCGGCTACCGCGCCGCGTTCCTCGCGGGCGACCCGGCCGTCCTCGGCGAGCTCCTCGCGATCCGCAAGCACGGCGGCATGATGACCTCCGCGCCGACGCAGGCCGCCGTGGTCGCCGCCCTCGCGGACGACACCCACGTCCGCGAACAGCGCGACCGGTACGCCGCCCGCCGCACCGCCCTGCGCGACGCCCTCCTGGGCCACGGGTTCCGCATCGAGCACAGCGAGGCGAGCCTGTACCTCTGGGCCACCCGGGACGAGTCCTGCTGGTCCACGGTCGCCCACCTGGCCGACCTGGGCATCCTGGTGGCTCCGGGCGACTTCTACGGCGAGGCGGGCGGGACCTTCGTCCGGGTCGCCCTGACCGCCTCGGACGAGCGCGTCGCGGCGGCGGTGGAACGCCTCCGGTAACCGCGACGCGTCCGGCGGGCAACGCGGAACGGGGGCCGGGGGAAGCGAGTTCCCCCGGCCCCCGTCGCCGTACGTGCCGGCCGGGTACCCGCCGGCTCAGCCCAGCGGGAGGCCCTTCAGCGGCAGCTGCTCCGTCGGCAGGCCGCCCTTGGTGACAGCGTCCGTCGGCAGTCCGCCCTTGGACGCGGTCTTCGTGGTCGCGCCGAGGAGGCCACCGGCCCGCCCGGCGGTGTCGCCGACCGCCTTCCGCGGGGCCGACGTGGCCTTCTTGGCGACCTTGCCGCCGGACTTGCCGGCGACCTTGGTGACGTTCTGCGCCGCTCCGTCGACGGTGTTGCCGACGCTCGCCCCGTCCAGGGCGGTCAGCCCGCCGAGACTGGGGGTGGCCGGAAGTTCTGCCGCGCAGGCGGAGCCTGCCGCACCGACCACGGGCGCCGCTCCGGCCGCGACGAGCAGCACGACACGGGCGATCCGGCGGGTCAGGGGGAGGGACATGGTGCTCCTTAGACGGGAGAGAACGGGGAAGTGTCCGACCGCGTCCCGCGGCTGACCGGCTGGCTGCCGACCGACCGCGCCGACCACCGCTGATCGTCCGCGGTGATCGTTCCGGGCTCGGACGCACTGACTACCGCTCGAAGCCCGCGAAGGTTGCGGTGGCCCGACGTAAAGAGTTCGCAATGGGTCGCATTATCGGTTGTGGATAAAAACGGGCAAACGATGCCCGGTCGCGTATCCCGCCGGATCCCCGTGACCCTTTGCTCCCAAGGGAATTCCCGCATGACGGAGCCGGCACGCGAGGCCGCGCGCGTCACCGGTCCACAGGGGGCCGGGTCCTCCCGACGGGTGAGGGTCCGTACTACTGCGCGGCCACGATCCGGACCTCGGCCGCGGCCCCGCTCCCGGCCGAACCGCCCTTGGCGTCGGCCGTGCGCCACGAGCCCTCCGACGTCCCCGCGGTCCACTCGCGGCCCGCGTAGGACACCCGCTCGATGTGCAGGGCGGAGGAGTTCGCCACGGCCCAGTGCGCCAGCTCCCAGCCGTGGCGCAGTGCCCCGGTCCCGGAGGTCGCGCCCTCGCGCACGGGGACCGTCACGGTCCGGTCGCCGGGCTTCGCCGGGGAGGCGGAGGCGGCGGTCGTGGGGGAGGCCCCCGAGGCGGTGGACGACGCGGTGGCGGCCGTGGCGTCGGGCGCCGGGGAAGCGGAGGCGCGCTCGGCGTCCACCGTGGCGCCCGCCTCCTGGAGCACATCGCGCCCGAAGTCCCGCGCCAGCGCGGCCCGCACCGGGCCCGCGCCGCGCGCCGGGGTCGCGTCCGGGCGTCCCTCACAGGTCAGCGTGGCCGCCGCACGGCCGGTCAGGGCGGCGGCGAGCAGGGTGGCGTCCGGCTCGTGCTTCGCGTACGCCTGCGGATAGCCGCTGCGCTGCACGCGCTGCGCGGCGACGGTCAGCGGCAGCCGCGAGTAGCCGGGCACCTTGGCCAGGTGCTCGTAGAAGATGCCCGCCGCGTACGTCGGGTCCATGATCTGCTTCCGCGTGCCCCAGCCCTGCGAGGGCCGCTGCTGGAACAGCCCGAGGGAGTCCCGGTCGCCGTGCTGGATGTTGCGCAGCCCCGACTCCTGGAGCGCCGTCGCGAGGGCGATGGCCACCGCGCGCTCGGGCATGCGGCGGGAGGTGCCGACCGCCGAGATCGTCGCCGCGTTCACCGCCTGCTCGGGGGTGAACTCGTACGACGCGCCGTCGCCCTTGCCGGACACGACTCTGCACCGGGGCGCGCCCGTGCCGCCCGTGAGGTACTGCACGCCGAGGTAGCCCGCGAGGGCGAAAAGGACCATGACGGCTCCGGCGAAGCGCAGGAGGCGACCGCGGCGCCGGACTGGAGTGGGGGACGGCTCTGGCACGCGTACAAGGTACTGGAGGTCGCCGTCGGCCTTCCGTGGGGCTGTGGACAACGGGAGCGCGGCCCGGGGGATACGACCGCATCCGGCTGCTTTCGGGACCCCTCGGCCTCTCGCGCTAGGGTCGTCGGCATGGCCGACACCCCGCTTGACCTCACCCTGGACGCAGCCCGGCTCACCGCGCAGCTCGTCGACCTCCCCTCGGAGAGCGGCAACGAGAAGCCGCTCGCGGACGCCGTCGAGGCGGCCCTGCGCGCCCTCCCGCATCTGACGGTCGACCGGTACGGCAACAACGTCGTGGCGCGCACGCACCTGGGCCGCGCCGAGCGTGTCGTCCTCGCCGGGCACATCGACACCGTGCCGATCGCCGACAACGTGCCCTCCCGGCTCGACGCGGACGGCGTGCTGTGGGGCTGCGGAACCTGCGACATGAAGTCGGGTGTCGCGGTCCAGCTCCGTATCGCGGCCACCGTCCCCGAACCCAACCGGGACCTCACCTTCGTCTTCTACGACAACGAAGAGGTCGCGGCCGACCTGAACGGGCTGAAGCACGTCTCCGAGGCCCACCCCGAATGGCTGGAGGGCGACTTCGCCGTCCTCCTGGAACCCTCCGACGGACAGGTCGAGGGCGGCTGCCAGGGCACGCTGCGCGTGCTGCTGAGGACCAAGGGCGAACGGGCCCACTCCGCCCGCAGCTGGATGGGCTCGAACGCGATCCACGCGGCCTCCCCGATCCTGGCCGCGCTGGCCGCGTACGAGCCGCGCTACCCGGTGATCGACGGCCTGGAGTACCGGGAGGGCCTCAACGCGGTCGGCATCTCGGGCGGAGTCGCCGGCAACGTCATCCCCGACGAGTGCGTCGTCACCGTCAACTTCCGCTACGCGCCCGACCGCACCGAGGAGGAGGCGATCGAGCACGTCCGCGAGGTCTTCGCCGACTGCGGTGTGGACGAGTTCGTCATCGACGACCACAGCGGGGCCGCGCTCCCCGGTCTCTCCCACCCGGCGGCCGCCGCCTTCATCGAGGCGGTCGGGGGGACCCCGCAGCCCAAGTACGGCTGGACGGACGTCTCCCGCTTCAGCGGGCTGGGCGTTCCGGCCGTCAACTACGGCCCCGGGAACCCCCACTTGGCGCACAAGCGGGACGAGCGGGTGGAGACGGCCAAGATCCTCGCGGGGGAGGAACGGCTGCGCGCCTGGCTGACCGCCTGAGGCGTACGCGAGGGTGGCCGACGGCGGACATGCCCACGTCCCCCCGCCGTAACCGGCGGAGATCTACGCTGGGGCGGAACGACCTTCCCCCGCACCGGCCCCGCCGGTGCGGGGGAGATCCGTACGCGGAGGGAGTGGACATGGCTACTGGCAACCCGGAGGGAAAGAAGCGGCCACCGGACGAGCAGCGGCTTGGCCCGGTGCTGCGCAGGCGGGATCAGGTGCAGGCCAGCACCACGGACCAGCGACTGCTGGACGCGGGCGGTCCTTCGGACTGGGTGCACACCGATCCCTGGCGGGTGCTCCGCATCCAGTCGGAGTTCATCGAAGGCTTCGGCACGCTGGCCGAACTCCCGCCCGCCATCAGCGTGTTCGGTTCGGCCCGCACCCCGGTGGACTCGTCCGAGTACGAGGCGGGAGTCGCCCTCGGCCGCGGCCTGGTCGAAGCCGGGTTCGCCGTGATCACCGGTGGTGGGCCCGGCGCGATGGAGGCCGCCAACAAGGGGGCCTGCGAGGCGAAGGGCATCTCCGTCGGTCTCGGCATCGAGCTCCCCTTCGAGCAGGGGCTGAACCAGTACGTCGACATCGGCCTGAACTTCCGGTACTTCTTCGTCCGGAAAATGATGTTCGTCAAGTACGCGCAGGGCTTCGTGGTCCTGCCCGGCGGCCTCGGCACCCTCGACGAACTCTTCGAGGCGCTCACCCTGGTCCAGACCCAGAAGGTCACCCGCTTCCCCATCGTGCTGTTCGGCACGGACTACTGGGGCGGCCTCGTCGACTGGCTCAAGAACACCCTCATCGCCCAGGGCAAGGCGGCGGAGAAGGACCTGATGCTGTTCCACCTGACCGACGACATCGACGAGGCGGTGGCCCTGGTGTCGAAGGAGGCCGGCCGCTAGAGCGGGTCCTGGGGACGCCGTCCGCCCGGGGTCCGGAGGGCCGGGGGCGCGGGAGGGGCCGCCGACCGGGCGCCTCCCGGGCCCCATGGGCGGTCCGCCGGGCCGGTCCCACCGGGCCCCCGTGGGCGGTCCGCTACGCCAGTCCCCGCCGGGCCACCGCCGGCGGCCGGTGTC
Source organism: Streptomyces sp. NPDC002580 (assembly GCF_042889485.1). NCBI lineage: Bacteria > Bacillati > Actinomycetota > Actinomycetes > Kitasatosporales > Streptomycetaceae > Streptomyces > Streptomyces sp. NPDC002580. The sequence goes on from NZ_JBIAQZ010000007.1 coordinate 206,645, forward strand.
CGGCGATCGACGCCACCATGTCCAGGACCTGACGCGTCTCCGCGACCTCGTGGACGCGGTACACCTGCGCCCCCAGCCAGGCCGAGACGGCGGTGGTCGCCAGGGTGCCGACGACCCGCTCCTTCACCGGCCGGTCGAGCGTCTCGCCCACGAAGTCCTTGTTGGAGAGCGACACGAGCACCGGCCAGCCGGTGGAGACCATCTCCTCCAGCCGCCGCGTGGCCTCCAGGCTGTGCCGGGTGTTCTTCCCGAAGTCGTGTCCGGGATCGATGAGCACCGACTCGCGGGGCACCCCGAGGGCGACCGCCCGGTCCGCCAGTGCGAGCGTCACCCGCAGGATGTCGGCCATCACGTCGTCGTACCCGACCCGGTGCGGGCGGGTCCGCGGCTCGGACTCCCCCGCGTGCGTGCAGACCAGCCCCACCCCGTACCGGGCGGCCACCTCGGCCAGCCGTGGATCGACCCCGCCCCAGGCGTCGTTGAGGAGATCGGCACCGGCCTCGCAGACCGCCTCGCCGACCTCGTGCCGCCAGGTGTCGACGCTGATGATCACGTCGGGGAAGCGCCGGCGGACCTCGGCGACGAAACCGACCGTCCGGCGTGCCTCCTCCTCGGCCGTCACCTCTTCGCCCGGGCCGGCCTTCACCCCGCCGATGTCGATGATGGCGGCCCCTTCGGCCACCGCCTGCTCCACGCGGGCGAGCGCGGGCTCGTCGCGGAAGGTGGCTCCCTGGTCGTAGAAGGAGTCCGGGGTCCGGTTCACGATCGCCATGATCACCGGTTCGTGCGCGCCGAATTCACGCCTGCCCAGCCTGAGCATCCCCTATGACCTCTCCCAGTAAGTCCCGCCGATAAGCCGCCTGCGACCTTAACTGTCAGACTCGCATGGCACGATCGGAGCCTGACACTTCCGTGTCGGACCGCTTACGTCAGATCAGTACTTCCGCGCCGACGCGACCCGCGCCGGCACCAGAGCGTGGGGACCTCAGCGATGTTCATGTTCTTGTTCCTGGTCGTCGCGCTCGCCGTCGTGGTCGCCGCGGTGACCCTGTCCGTGGTGGGTGGCGGCGAGAGCACCCCCCTTCCCGACGCCGAGCCCGAGCTGCTGCACGACCCGCTGCCGTACGACCGTCCGGTGCACCGGGGCGACGTCGACGCGCTGCGCTTCCCCGTCGCCGTGCGCGGCTACCGCATGGCCGACGTCGACGACGCCCTCGGCCGCCTCGGCGCCGAGATCGGCGAGCGGGACGCCCGTATCGCCGACCTGGAGTCGGCGCTCGCCGGTGCCCGCGCGGCGAGCACCGCCACCTCGCTGCGCAAGCACCCGCAGGACGAGCGGTGAGCGACGCGCTGGCCGGACCCGACGGCGCGCCGCGCTGCCCCTGGGCGCTGTCCACCGAGGACTACGTGGCCTACCACGACGAGGAGTGGGGCCGGGCGGTCCACGGCGACGACGAGCTCTACGAGCGGCTGTGCCTGGAGGCCTTCCAGTCGGGGCTGTCCTGGATCACCATCCTGCGCCGCCGGGCCGGGTTCCGGGCGGCCTTCGCGGGATTCGAGATCGCCCAGGTCGCGAAGTTCACGGAGGCCGACGAGGAGCGCCTGCTCGCCGACCCCGGGATCATCCGCAACGGCGCCAAGATCCGGGCCACCGTCGCCAACGCGCGCGTGCTCGCCGACTGGTCCCCGGGCGAACTGGACGAGCTGATCTGGTCGTTCGCCCCCGACGGCCTCACCCGCCCGGCCCCGACGAGGCTCTCCGAGGTGCCGGCCGTCACCGACGAGTCGACCGCCCTCTCCAAGGCGCTCAAGAAGCGCGGTATCCGGTTCGTGGGCCCGACGACGGCGTACGCCCTGATGCAGGCCTGCGGCCTCGTGAACGACCACCTGGTGGACTGCGCGGCACGCGACGCCTCTTGACCCGTGTACGCCGCCTTCAGGGGGCGTACACGGGTACCGGAGCGGCGCCGCCACGGCCGGCGGCGGGCCGACGCGGCGGATTCCGGGGGCTGTGCCGCAGGCCGGTGACGGCCCGCGGCGCGCGCTCCCCGACCGTCACCGACCCAGGTACTTCGGCTTCTCCTTGTTCACGAACGCCTGCACCGCGATGGTGTGGTCCTCGGAGGCGCCGGCCCGTGACTGGAGCTCGTCCTCCTTCTCCAGGGTCTCGTCCAGGGAATGGGTGAGCCCGAACGCCAGGGACTCCTTCAGCGCGGAGTAGGCCAGCGTCGGTCCCGCCGCCAGCGCCCGTGCCACCTTTTCCGCCTCGGCGCGCAGATCTTCGGCCGGAACCAGTCGGTTCGCGATGCCCAGCTCGTACGCCTCCTGCGCGCCGATGCTGCGCGGGAAGAGCAGCAGATCGGCCGCGCGGCTCGGGCCGATCACCCGGGGCAGGGTCCAGGAGATCCCGGAGTCGGCGGTCAGCGCGACGCCGGCGAACGACGTGTTGAAGGCGGCCGTGTCGGCGACGACGCGGTAGTCCGCGGCGAGCGCGAAACCGAAGCCGGCCCCGGCCGCGACGCCGTTGACCCCGGCCACCACGGGCTTCGCGGCACCGGTCAGCGCCCGCACGATGGGGTTGTAGTGCTCGCGCACGGTGCTCATGGTCAGGCCCGAGCCCGACTGCTTGTCGGCGGCCAGCAGCCCGATGTGCTCCTTGAGGTCCTGCCCGACGCAGAACGCCCGGTCACCGGCGGCCGTCAGCAGGATCGCGCGCACGGCGGTGTCCGAGGCGGCCGCCTGCGCGGCTTCCCGGAGGGCGACCTTGGTCTCGATGTTCATCGCGTTCATCGCCTCGGGGCGGTTCAGCGTGATGGTCGCGAGTCCGTCGCTCACCTCGTAGAGCACGGTGTCGGCCATGGTGGGTCCCCTCCGGTGTCACGGTCCGTCGTACCGGGCGGTACGTCCTGTGTCCGAAGACAGCATGGCGGAGATCACCGGCGGTGGCGCGAGGGCGCCATGTGACCTGCGTCAAAGAATTCGAGGCCCTGGAAGTCCATGCGGCGGCGCAGTATCGCAGTCACATCGCCGAAATGAGTGGTTTTGCTCAAGCGCGTTGCGCAAGCGATGCCGACTGATGTTGGTCATCGGGTCCTGAGATGCGGGATAATGGCCTGGAAGCAATGTGTTCGATGCCGGTGACGTGTGTCCTATGAGGGGACGTGCGTGCCCTCCGAGGGGGCCGTCGGCGACGATGAGCTGGTTTCAGGAAGGGGAACGAGCATGGCGGCCATGAAGCCGCGGACGGGCGATGGCCCGCTCGAGGTGACCAAGGAGGGGCGGGGCATCGTCATGCGCGTTCCGCTCGAAGGCGGCGGTCGACTCGTCGTCGAGCTGACCCCTGACGAGGCTGACGCGCTCGGCGACGCCCTCAAGAAGGTCGTCGGCTGACGCGGAACGCGACCATACCTCTTCGGCTTCCCCGGTACCGCACATGGTGCCGGGGAAGCTGTTTTTCCGGGTACGGGAGGGGCGGGCCGACCGGTCGACGGCGACCGGGAGCGACATACGGCCTGGTCAGCGACGTGTGACGTGGGGCGGGCGGGGCAACTGGATCAGCGCTTGACCGCGCACAGCAGGCCGTCGCCCACCGGCAGGAGCGAGGGAACCAGCTCCTGGCTCTCACGCACCGCGCGCAGCAGTTCGCGCAGCCGGCCGACCTCCGCAGGCTGCGGTCCCGAGTCGACGGTGCGACCGTCCGCGAAGACGCCTTCGAAGGCGACGAGCCCGCCCGGACGCAACAGGCGCAACGATTCAGCGAGATAGTCCAGGCACTCCAGCCGGTCGCCGTCGCAGAAGACGAGGTCGTAGCCGGCGTCGGCGAGACGGGGCAGGACGTCGAGCGCGCGGCCCGGGATGAACCGTGCCCGGTTGCTCGCGAAACCTGCGGCGCGGAAGGCCTGGCGGGCGAACTGCTGACGCTCCGGCTCCGGATCCACCGTGGTCAGTACCCCGTCCGGCCGCATGCCGTGCAGCAGATGAATTCCGGAGACACCCGTCCCGGTCCCGATCTCCGCGACCGCTTTCGCGTCCAGGGTCGCGGCGACCAGGCGCAGCGCGGCGCCCGTGCCGGGCGACACCGAGCGCAGGCCTGCCTCGTGGGCCCGGTCCCGGGCCCAGCGCAGCGCCTCGTCCTCGGCGACAAAGGCGTCGGCGAACGCCGCCCAGCTCGTCTGCCGGTTGCCGGTAATGACCCTCTCCTGTCCCCGTGGTTGCCTGGGCGTGACTGTATCCGTTGGTGCCGGGAACCCACGGATGGGACCGGGCGTTTAGAGGGGTGGGGGAACCGAGCGGGGGGAAGTCGATGGAGCAGCGCACGGAGCGGGGCCACGGGCAGGTGGTGGCGCGCCCATATGAGCAGGTATCAAATTCTCGTAAAACCGCTTATCCGGAGCTAACGGGCGAGGTGGCTATGGTAGGGGCTCCACTGGACACCACCAGAGCCGACAGGGGAGGTGCGGCTGCGCCTGCGGATCGGGGAGGGGTGCTCAGGCGCCTGCTCAGATCGGCGGGTGAGCCGAAATCCGTGACCGACACCGCTGACCAGCACCACTCCGCTGCCCCGGCGCAGACCGCGACGTTTTCCACCGACGCGGAGTCGCAGGCGTGGACTCCGCCCACCTGGGAGGAGATCGTCAGCACCCACAGCGGCCGCGTGTACCGCCTCGCCTACCGCCTCACGGGCAACCAGCACGACGCCGAGGACCTCACGCAGGAGGTCTTCGTCCGCGTCTTCCGCTCGCTGTCGACGTACACGCCCGGCACCTTCGAGGGCTGGCTGCACCGCATCACCACGAACCTCTTCCTCGACATGGTGCGCCGCAAGCAGCGCATCCGCTTCGACGCCCTCGGCGACGACGCGGCCGAGCGGCTGCCCAGCCGTGAGCCCTCCCCGCAGCAGGTCTTCAACGACGCGCACTTCGACGCCGACGTCCAGCAGGCGCTGGACACCCTCGCGCCCGAGTTCCGCGCCGCCGTCGTCCTCTGCGACATCGAGGGACTGTCCTACGAGGAGATCGCCGCGACCCTGGGCGTCAAGCTCGGCACGGTCCGTTCCCGGATTCACCGCGGCCGCTCCCAGCTGCGCAAAGCCCTGGCTCACCGGTCTCCCGAGGCCCGCGCCGAGCGACGCTCGTTCGCGGCCCGTGTGCCCGTGCTGGGGGGAGGAGGCGCGACCGCGTGACCGGAACCCGTCCCACCCCTGCAGAGCAGCACCTCGGAGACCGGCTTTCCGCCCTCGTGGACGGAGAACTCGGTCATGAGTCGCGCGACCGCGTGCTGGCCCACCTCGTCACCTGTGCGAAGTGCAAGGCCGAGGCCGACGCGCAGCGCCGACTGAAGAACGTCTTCGCGGAAGTGGCCCCGCCGCCGCCCTCCGAGAGCTTCCTGGCCCGTCTTCAGGGGCTTCCCGGCGGCGGAGACTCCGACAGCCCACGGCTGGGCGGCGGAGGATTCGGCGGCGCGCTTCCCGGCGGTCCCGCGGGCTCCGGCATGCCCGACATCTTCGGGATGCGGGGCGAGCCCTTCGGCTACGTGCCGACCGGACCGCACGGCGACGTCCTGCCCCCCTCGGCGGGGCGCGGTTTCCGGATCCATGACGTCGGCCGTCACGAGGCGGAGCGCTCGGCCTCGCGAGGGCTGCGGTTCGCCTTCGCCGCGGCCGGCGCGGTGTCGCTGGCCGCCGTCGCCCTCGGCGGAGTGTCCCCCGGAGTGCCGGGTGACACCGCGGACGCACGTGGAGGGTCCGGCGCCGGAAGCAACGTGACGCCGTCACGCCCCCAGGGCCCGGGGACCGCCACGGCTCCCGAGTCGCAGCGCCGCAGGTCCGCCGGGCCGTTGCTCGCCCAGGGCGAGCGGGCGCTCGGCAGCGCTCCGGTGGCGCCGACCGCGGTGTCCGCCCCGCTGCTGCCCGGGGTCCCCGCTCCGGGTGGCCATGGACAGGACGCGCTGTACACACCGGCCGCACCGGTGGTCGCCGGCGCCGCCGCGACGTCCCCGCTCATACGTCCGCTGACCGATGCCCAGCCGCTCGCGCTGACCTCGTGGTCCGCCGCCCCGGAGGTCGCGACTCCGGGACTGCTGGCCGCTCCCGCCGCCACACCGTCCGTCACGGCCACCTCGTCCCCCACCTCCCCCACCTCCCGTACCGTCCGCTGACCCCGCCCTCTGCGCGGCGGCCCGTGAACCTGGTTGAATCCGGGGTGGGCCGCGCCCGCTGGAGGGATCAGGGGCGCGGGGTCGACAAGTCCGCGGCGACCGTCGGTGAGTTGTGCCGCGGGCCAGGTGTGGGGAGAGCATGAACCAGGGGAAGCCCACGAAGGCGAAGTGGTGGAATCGACCCCGGCCGCAGGACCCGGGGACCGACGGCGCGCCGGCTCACCCGGCGGAACCGGAAGCCGCGCACCCCGCCGTCCGCCAGGAGAGCGCGGGGGCCGGCGAGCGGTGCGACGGGCCCGTCCCCGACTCCGCGGCGGGAGCCTTCGCGCAGAGGGCGGCCGACCCCGAGCCCGACCCCGATGACGGCGATTTCCGTCTGGAGAGGCCCGCGGGGCTCCCCGGTCCGGTCGGGGAAGAGATCTCCTCCGGTTCCGAGCCCGTCCTCCCCGTCGTCCTCCCCGCCGGTTTCCAGGAAGATCCCGGAGGCGACGGCCACGACACCGGCCATGACGGGGACTTCGAGCTGGAGCGGCCCGCCGCACGGCGTGCCGGGCCCCTGCACGACCCCGATCCCTACGGCACCCCGCCCTACGGCAGGCCGGGCCCCTGGGCCCCCGCCCCACCGGTCCAGCACCCGACGGCCGCGCACCGGCCGGACCCGCAGGCGCCGGGCTCTCCGGCGGCGGTCGTCCCCGCCCAGGGCACGCCAAACGGTGGGCAGGCGCCGACCCAGGACACGCACCCCGGTGAGGCGGACCCCGCCAGGGACACATACTTCGCAGGGGGAATCCCGGCCCAGGGCGCGCCCTTCGACACCGCGCCCTTCGACACCGTGCCCCCGGAGGCGCCGCCGACGGCGTCCGCCGGACACGGGCTTCCGCGCGGACCGGAGCCGGCCATCCCGGGCCCGCCGCCGGGACCGGAGTCCTCGGCGCACCCGAACCGCGTCCCCGAGCCGTCCGCGCCCGGGCCCGCCGCCGTCCCCGGACCCTGGCGGAACTACGACCCCTGGGCCGCGCCGGGACCCCTCCAGCAGAACGGGATCGCCGTGCCCACCGTGGCGCAGCGACGCGGCCGCGCGAGGAAGAGGCTGGCGCTCGGCGCCGTGGCCCTCGCGCTGGTGTCCGGAGGCGTGGGCGGCGCCATGGGGGCGTACCTGGAGCGGAACGGGGGGCTGACGGACATCGAGTTGCCCCAGGCCGCCAAGGAGGCTCCCGGGCGCGCCCCGGACAGCGTGGCCGGGATCGCGGCCCACGCGCTGCCCGGCGTCGTCACCCTGCACGTGCGCGGGACCGACGAGGAGGACACCGGTACCGGATTCGTCCTCGACGGCCAGGGACACATCCTCACCAACAACCACGTGATCGCACCGGCCGGCCGTGGCGGCGAGATATCCGTGACGTTCAGCGGCGGGGAGACCGCCAAGGCCGAGGTCGTCGGGCACGACAGCGGCTACGACCTCGCCGTGGTCAAGGTCTCCGGTGTCCGCGGACTCGCCCCCCTGCCACTGGGCAACTCGGACAACGTCCAGGTCGGCGACCCCGTGGTGGCCATCGGCGCGCCCTTCGACCTCGCCAACACGGTCACCTCCGGGATCATCAGCGCCAAGGAGCGGCCCATCACGGCCGGCGGTGAGAAGGGCGACGGCTCGGACGTCTCGTACGTGGACGCCCTCCAGACCGACGCGCCCATCAACCCCGGCAACTCGGGCGGGCCGCTGCTCGACTCGCGGGCCCGGGTCATCGGCATCAACAGCGCCATCCGTTCCGCCGACAGCGGCGGCGACTCCGATCCGGGGAGCGGTCAGGCCGGTTCCATCGGGCTCGGCTTCGCCATCCCCGTCAACCAGGCCAAGCGCGTGGCCGAGGAGCTCATCAACGACGGCAGGGCCACCCATCCCGTGATCGGTGTCACCCTCGACATGGGCTACGACGGCGACGGCGCGCGGGTCGCCGCGAAGGCCACGGGCGGAGGCCCCTCCGTCACCGCGGGGGGTCCCGGCGCGAAGGCGGGCGTCGAACCGGGCGACGTCATCACCGAGGTCGACGGCAGGCGGGTCCACTCCGGCGAGGAACTCATCGTGAAGACCCGGGCCCACCGGCCCGGCGACCGGCTCCGGCTGACGGTCCGGCGGGCCGGCGCGGACCGGACGGTCACCCTCGTCCTCGGCTCCGCGGACGGTGACTGAGAGCGCGGCGGGGATCGCCCGGATGTGACACGAAACGCCCGGCGGGGGCGCGACACCGCCCCTCGCGACGGCAAACAACACGGAAAACCCGTGGGGCAGATGGAGTGGGAAGCCCCGGGACAGTTCCGGACGGACAGGAACGCCGGGTACCGTTGGACCCGGCCCGGACCACGGAAGACCACCGAGGGCCGAGGACCGAGGGCATCGCAAGGAGCTACAGGTGTTCAATGACATAGGACTGCTCGAGCTGGTGACGATCGTCGTCCTCGCCGTGCTCGTCTTCGGTCCCGAGAAGCTCCCGAAGGTGATTCAGGACGTCACGCGCACCATCCGCAAGATCCGCGAGTTCTCGGAGAGCGCCAAGGCGGACATCCGCGATGAACTCGGCCCGGAGTTCAAGGACTTCGAGTTCGAGGACCTTAACCCCAAGACGTTCCTCCGCAAGCAGCTGGACAGGGACGAGCTGGGGCTCAAGGAGATCCGTAACGGCTTCGACCTGAAGAAGGAGATGGCCGACGTCACGGACGCGGTGCACGGCCGCGACGCCGAGCCCTCCGGGTCCTCGAACGGCTCGGCCGGCGGCTCCGTCGACATGACGAAGAAGCGCGAGAAGCTCGAGGCGGACGAGCGCCCGCCGTACGACGCCGACGCCACCTGAGCCGTACGACGGCGCCTGAGCCGTACCGCGGACACCGGTCGAGGAAATCCCCGCCGTCCCCGTGGGAGGCGCTTCCGTGCCCTCGTGGGCCACGCGCCGCCGCCCCCGGAAGGCCGCGGCGCCGGCCTCCGCGGAGCCCGGGGACGTGTTCGGCGGGTGACCGAAAAGATGCCCCGCGCGGCTCGAATCCGCCGTGCGCACGCCTTACGCGCCGGGCGCTTTCGCCGCTGCTCGGAGCGGGGTGGCTATGCTGCCCAGTTGTTGTGCGGACCGACAAGGACGCCCGAGGGGGGCGGGCCACCCGGTCCGACGAGAGCGAGGAGGCGTCCGGCAGATGGAGACGACAAGTCGGGTAGGCGCGCAGGCGCCGGCTGCGGAGGGCGGACAACAGGTCCCCTCCGCCCGGCGCACGGTCGACGGCTACCTGCTGGCGCCCTTCCCTTGGTACGGCCTCGACGAGGCCTTCACGGGGCCGCACTGGCTGATGCAGGTGGGTACCTCGGCGGACGGTGCCGTCGAGCACGGTTCGATCGGGCACGGCGACGAGCCGTCGGTGCGCCCCGAACCGGGCGAGGACAAGGAACGGTTCGCGGTGGTGGTCACCGTCGCCGCCAGCCCCGTACGGCGCAGCGCGGACGGCACGGGACTGCTGGAGGCCACCTCGGTGTCCTCGGCCGCGTGGCTGGCCGGTGTGGGACTGCTGTCCTTCACCTGGCCCGGTCAGATGGACCACACCCTGCGCGACGACTGGCTGGACCAGCAGACCGAGACCGCGTGGGTGCTGGCCGACGACCTGAACGGCCCGGACTGGTCCACGCTGTCCCTTCCCGTGGACGGCGTCCCCACGCCCTTCCACTACCGCGAGTCCGAGTTCGGCTGGGTCCTCGCGGGTTCCACCCAGGAAGGGGTCCACGTGGGCGCGTACGGCCGAGGGATGAGCGCGTACGGGCTGGGCTTCGCGATGATCAAGGACATCGCCGCGTACGACCAGCAGTAGCGCCCCGCCGGTTCTCCGGCAGGCGCTACGAGGAAGGGGGCGCCGTCCGTGCGGACGGCGCCCCCTCCTTCGTACGGGCAGGGCCGCCGCTCCCCTCGTACGGGAAGCGGCGGGACCTCGTGGGGACGTCCCGGGACGTCCTAGAACTTGTTGCGCGGGGTGATTCCCAGCGACATGCCCGACAGGCCGCGCTGACGGCCGCCCAGCTTGCCGGCGATGGCACGCAGCGCCGCGCCGGCGGGGGAGTCGGGGTCGGTCAGGACGACCGGCCTGCCCTCGTCGCCGCCCTCGCGCAGGCGGACGTCGATCGGGATGGAGCCGAGGACCGGGACGGTCGCGCCGGTGGTGCGGGTCAGGCCGTCGGCGACGGACTGGCCGCCGCCGGTGCCGAAGACGTCCACCATCTCGTCGCAGTGCGGGCAGGGCAGCCCCGCCATGTTCTCGACGACGCCCACGATCTTCTGGTGGGTCTGCACGGCGATGGAACCGGCGCGCTCGGCCACCTCGGCCGCCGCCTGCTGCGGGGTCGTGACGACCAGGATCTCGGCGTTCGGGACGAGCTGCGCGACGGAGATCGCGATGTCGCCCGTGCCCGGCGGGAGGTCGAGGAGCAGGACGTCCAGGTCGCCCCAGTACACGTCCGCCAGGAACTGCTGGAGGGCCCGGTGGAGCATGGGGCCGCGCCAGACCACCGGCGCGTTGCCCGGGGTGAACATGCCGATGGAGATGACCTTCACGCCGTGCGCGGACGGCGGCATGATCATGTTCTCGACCTGGGTGGGCCGGCCCTCCGCGCCGAGCATGCGCGGCACCGAGTGGCCGTAGATGTCGGCGTCCACGACGCCGACCTTGAGCCCGTCGGCGGCCATCGCCGCCGCCAGGTTCACGGTGACCGAGGACTTGCCGACGCCGCCCTTGCCGGAGGCGACCGCGTACACGCGGGTGAGCGAGCCGGGCTTGGCGAAGGGCACCTCGCGCTCGGCCGCACCGCCCTTCAGCGCGGTCGCCAGTTCACGGCGCTGTTCGTCGCTCATCACGTCGAGCTCGACCTCGACGGCGGTGACGCCCTCGACCCCCGAGACCGCCTCGGTCACCCGCTGGGTGATCGTGTCGCGCATGGGGCAGCCGGAGACCGTCAGGTACACGGCGACCGCGACCACGCCATCCGCACCGATCCCCACCGATTTGACCATCCCCAGTTCGGTGATGGGTCGGTTGATCTCGGGGTCGTTCACCGTCGCCAGTGCTTCACGCACCGCGTCTTCCGTAACCATAGGGACGATGGTACGGCGCTCCCCATGCACCCCGGAAAGCCCTGTCACCGGTCTTCTACGTCACGTCCCTGCGACCGTTCCGCCGGGAATACGATCCGATCGTCCCGGTGACCGTCGGGATGGCGGTCCTCCAGCTCCTTGACCAGGTCCTGGAGCTCGTTGCGGATCCAGTCGCGGGTGGCGACCTCGCCGAGGCCCATCCGCAGCGCGGCGATCTCGCGGGTGAGGTACTCGGTGTCCGCGATCGAGCGCTCGTTCTGTTTGCGGTCCTGCTCCAGGTTGACCCGGTCGCGGTCGTCCTGCCGGTTCTGCGCGAGCAGGATCAGCGGGGCGGCGTAGGACGCCTGGAGCGACAGCATCAGCGTCAGGAAGATGAACGGGTAGTTGTCGAAACGGAGGTCGCCCGGCGCGAAGATGTTCCACAGCACCCACACGATGATGACGACCGTCATCCAGACGATGAACCGTCCGGTGCCGAGGAAACGGGCGATGCGCTCGGAGAGCCGTCCGAAGGCTTCCGGGTCCCACTCGGGCAGCAGTCTGCGTCCCGGCAGCTTGGGCTGGTCCAGCCGGATGCGCGGCCGGGGCGTGGCCGTCGACCCACTGGCGACCCGCTCACGGGCCTCACGCTCAGGCGCCATGGCGTTCTCCTCCGCCGAGCGGGCCGTCGTCCGGTCCCCGAGGGCCGTCCCCGGGGCCGTGAGTGCCCTCGTGGACGCCTTCACGGCCACCCTCGCGCTCGCCCTCGTGGGTGCCCTCGTGCACGCTCTCGTGCACGCCCTCGTCGAGGTGGAACTCCGTCTCCCGCCAGTCCTCGGGCAGCAGGTGGTCCAGTACGTCGTCCACGGTCACCGCGCCGAGCAGCGAGCCGCTCTCGTCGACGACGGGCGCGGCGACCATGTCGTACGTCGCGAAGAACCCGGCGACCACGGGCAGTTCGTCCTCCGGGGCCAGCGGCTGGAGGTCGTCGTCCACGAGCGAGCCGACCAGGGTGAACGGCGGATCGCGCAGCAGCCGCTGAAAATGCACCGCGCCCAGGTACTTGCCCGTCGGTGTCTCGTCCGGCGGACGGCACACGTACACCTGGGCGGCCAGCGCGGGGGAGAGGTCGGGGTCGCGGACCCGCGCGAGCGCTTCGGCGACGGTCGCGTCGGCCCGCAGCACGATGGGTTCGGTGGTCATGAGTCCGCCGGCCGTCCGTTCCGCGTACGCCATCAGCCGCCGGACGTCCGCCGCCTCGCCGGGCCGCATCAGGGCCAGCAGCCGCTCCACGTCCTCGGTGGGCAGTTCGGCGAGCAGGTCGGCCGCGTCGTCGGGGTCCATCGCCTCCAGGACGTCGGCCGCGCGCTCCTCCTTGAGCTTGCCCAGGATCTCGATCTGGTCGTCCTCGGGCAGTTCTTCGAGGACGTCGGCGAGGCGGTCGTCGTCGAGGGCGGCGGCCACCTCGCCGCGCCGCTTCGGCGACAGGTGGTGCAGCACGTTCGCGAGGTCGGCCGGGCGCAGCTGCTCGAAGGTGGCGAGCAGGCTCTCCGCGCCCTGTCCGTGCTCCTCCAGGGAGAACCCGGTGACGGAGGACCAGTCGACCGTCATCGTCTCGCCCTTGGAGCGCCTGAAGGTGCCGCTGCGGCCCTTGCGGACGAAGACCCGGCCGATCTCCCAGTCCCTGCGGGCCGGCAGCTGCTGGACCGACACGTCCAGGACGGTCACCTCCTCGCCCGTCTCGACGAGGGTCACGAGCCGGTCGAGGAGCTCGCCGAAGACGAGCCGTTCGGTCGGCCGCTGCTCGAAGCGCCGGACGTTCAGGACGCCGGTCGTGATGACCTGGCCGGACTCGATGCCGGTCACCCGGGTCATGGGCAGGAAGATCCGGCGGCGCGTGGACAGTTCGACGACGAGGCCCAGCAGCCGGGGCGGGCGCCGTCCGACGCGCAGCATGGCGACGAGGTCCCGCACGCGGCCCACCTGGTCGCCGTTCGGGTCGAAGACGGCGACACCGGCCAGGTGCGAGACGAAGATCCGGGGGGCGCCTGCGGGCATGCGCGCGCCTCCTTCGCTTCGAAGCGTCATGTGCCGGTCTGTCCGCTCGGGTGGGCTTCAGGCTAGCCCGTCCCGGTCGGATACGCCCTGGTGGGCGGTCCGGACGGACTGCCTCCGTGGGGCCGGGCCGGCACCGGTACGCTGCCGTACGCCGTTGAGGACCGCGCACGAGAGGCAGCCCCACCTGTGACTGCAATTCCCCAGGGCCGTACCCGCAGAGCCGTGACGGTGGCCGCGATGTGCGCACTGGCCGTGACAGGGACGGGCCTGACGGGGTGCGGCAAGGAGGACCCCGACGCGGGGACGAACGGGGTCGGCAAACTGCCCGCCGCCACCATCCAGGCGAAGACGAAGAAGGCGGCCGAGGCGGCGGAGGCCGTACGGCTCTCCGGGACCGTCGTCTCCAACGGGGTCACGTACACCCTCGACATGCGCCTGAAGTCCGACGGCGGCAGCGGCTCGGTCACCTCGAAGGGGGCCGGTTTCCGGCTGCTGAGGGTCGGTGAGCACCTCTTCCTCAAGGCCGACGCCGGGTTCTGGGCCCATGAGGAGGGCAGGAGCGGCGACAAGCCGACGGACACCGCGGCGGCGGAGAAGCTGGAGGGCATGTACGTGAAGGTGCCGACCGGCGACCCGGCGTACAAGCGCTTCAGCGGCTTCACCGACAAGGACGTCCTGCTGGACGGGCTGCTCAGCCTGCACGGCGCCCTCGCCACGGACGGTCATCACGAGCAGTCCGGGGTCCGCACCATCCGCATCACCGGCGACAAGGGCTCGGGCGGCACCCTGGACGTCTCCCTCCAGGGGACCCCGTACCCGCTCCTGCTGTCGCGCGCGGGCAACGCCGGCTCGCTCCGGCTGACCGACTGGGGCAAGGACTTCCCGCTGAAGGAGCCCTCCAAGAAGGAGACGGTCGACTACGGGCAGCAGCTGCCCGCGTCGTAGCCCCGCTTCCAGGTCCTGTCGTCACCTTCCCGTCGTCGCCCGCGAGGCAGGCGGGAGGGTGACGACAGGGCCTACCGGCGCCCGCGCCGCTTCAGCAGCAGACGGGGCAGCGCCGCCGGGATCGGCCGGCGGGTGGTCGCGGGGCTCGGCGGCGGCCGCTCGGCGAGCGAACCGTCGGGCAGCTCGGCGGTGGCGCCGGTCGGCTCCAGGCGCAGCACCCGGCACTCGCGCGCCCAGCGCTCCGGCATGGCCTCGCCGTCGGGGGCGTTCAGCCGTTTGCCCTTGAGCTCGCCGACGGCCGCCTCCCACTCCGGGGAGGCCGGAGCCAGCTCGACGACCCTGGCGGTCCAGGAGACGAGCCGTCCGCCCTTGTCCTTGCTGCGGACGGTGACGACGGCCTCGCCCCCGCCGGTCAGCCCTGGCAGCGGCTGCTCGCCGGGCCCGTCGCCGACGACGCAGGCCGCGCCGTCGTGCCACACGTGCCACAGCGCGCGGGTGGCCGCCTCCCGGCCCGGACCGGGGGGCGTCGGCTCGCCGGAGCCCCGCACCCAGATCAGCCCGGACTTCTTGGTGGCCTCCTCGACGAGGGCCTTGTCGAGCAGCTCTTGCGTCATGGGGCCAAGAGTATCCAGCCCGTACTACAGCCAGCCGTTGCGCTTCAGGATGCGGTGGATGGAGAGGCAGAGCCCGACCGTGGCCCCCATGATCACGGGGTAGCCGTAGCGCCAGTGCAGCTCGGGCATGTACTCGAAGTTCATTCCGTAGACGCCGCAGACCATCGTCGGTACGGCGACGATCGCGGCCCAGGACGTGATCTTGCGCATGTCCTCGTTCTGCGCCACGGAGGCCTGCGCGAGGTTGGCCTGGAGGATCGAGTTGAGCAGTTCGTCGAAGCCGAGGACCTGCTCCTGCACGCGCGCGAGGTGGTCGGCGACGTCGCGGAAGTACTTCTGGATGTCGGGGTCGATGAGCCGCATCGGGCGCTCGCTCAGCAGCTGCATAGGGCGCAGCAGCGGCGACACCGCCCGCTTGAACTCCAGCACCTCGCGCTTGAGCTGGTAGATCTGCCCGGCGTCCGTGCCGCGCGGGGTGCCCTTGCGGCCCGGCGAGAACACCTCGGTCTCGACCTCGTCGATGTCGTCCTGCACGGCGTCTGCGACCGCGATGTAGCCGTCGACCACGTGGTCGGCGATCGCGTGCAGGACCGCCGAGGGGCCCTTGGCGAGCAGCTCGGGGTCGTCCTGGAGCCGGTGCCGCAGCGCGCGCAGCGAGCCCTGGCCGCCGTGCCGGACGGTGATGAAGAAGTCCCGGCCGGTGAAGCACATGACCTCGCCGGTCTCGACGATCTCGCTGGTCGCCGTCAGCCGGTCGTGCTCGACGTAGTGGATGGTCTTGAAGACGGTGAAGAGGGAGTCGTCGTAGCGCTCCAGCTTGGGCCGCTGGTGGGCCTGGACGGCGTCCTCGACGGCCAGCGGGTGCAGGCCGAACTCCCGTGCGATACCGGCGAATTCGTCCTCGGTGGGCTCGTGCAGGCCGATCCACACGAACCCGCCGTCGCGGCGCACCTGACGCATCGCCTCGTGCGGGGTGAGCGGCGTCCGGCTCTGGACGCGGGCACCGTCGCGGTAGACGGCGCAGTCGACCACGGCCGACGGGGTGCCGGGGTCGCGGGTGGTGTCGTACGAGCCACTGTCCTTGCGCGGCGAGGGGCGGGGGCGGACCGCGGCGCGCAGGTCACGGATCATCGACATGGCAGGCTCCTTTTCGCGGGCGGAGGCGGCCGACGACGGTTGGAACTGCCCGGAATGGGGACGTCCTGACTGCGGATGTTTGGCACGTCCACAAAGCGGGAAGCACCGCACCGTCGCGGTGGCGGCTTCGCTGTTGGTTCAGATCGGACAGATCAGGGGTTCAGATCAGACAGATCAGGCGGAAACGAAGCGCTCTTCCGCGGTGCACCGGGCAACGCTGACAGGTATGCACGCGATGGCGAGAGGCAGTAGCCGACAGGGTTGAGAACCCAGCGGGACGAGCTACGGACTCAGCGACCGGAAGAGCGGGTGGTACTGCACGGTCGACTTCGGTCCATTGCAGCCCCACCTCCTCCGGCCGGTCCCCCGTGGGGGACGATCCATCCCCCGAAGGGGAGTCTGTCTCCCTCCGAAGGGGAGTCAGATCAGTCTCAGCGTGCCGGAGCCCGGGAGCAACTCCCCCAGCGCCAAGAGGGTCTGGGTGAAGGCTCCAGCCAGGCGTTGCTCCGACCGGCGGCCAAGACTATCAGCGCACCGATACGTCAAGTCCCGGCTTTGCGCGTTGTTGACCAGGGGTCCAGTGCGCCGTCCGGCGATCCGTGCGGCCTATGCTCGGCGCATGGTTGATGTTCTTCCTCTGGTCGAGGCCCGTTTGCGCTCCGCGCTGGGCGAACCCGACGCGCGGGCCGCGGTCACCTTCCTGGGCACCGACCGCATCGAGGTGTTGCGTTTCACCGAGGGCGACATCGTCCGCTACGCCACGCTGGGCATGTCCGCCCAGCCGATGGCGGACCCCACCGCCGTGCTCGCCGATCCGGTGAAGGGCCCGCGCGCCGAGCTGGTCCTGTCGGTCCGTCCGGGCGGCGCCGACACCGACAAGGCGCTCCGGCCGCTGGCCGTGCTCGCCGCCTCTCCCCAGGTCGAGGGACTGATCGTGGCTCCGGGCGCCTCGCTCGACGTGGGCGAACCCCTGTGGCCCGGCGCGCCGTTCACCTCCGTCCTGGTCGCGGAGTCCGGCGGTCTGGTGGAGGACCTGGAGCTGGACGAGCCCGCCGATCCCGTACGGTTCCTGCCGCTGCTGCCGATGACGCCCAACGAAGCCGCCTGGAAGCGTGTTCACGGCGCCGCCGCACTCCAGGAGCGCTGGCTGAACGGCGGGACGGACCTGCGCGACCCGCTGCGCAAGTCCGTCCCCCTGGACTGACACCCGCTGGGGCTGGGGACTTGACCGATCGTCAAGTCCCGCCCTGGTGAGCCTGTCGCCTTGCGTCTCCCGGTCCGCTCCGATCCGCTCCGGTCAGCCGGCGAGGGCGGTGGCACCGTCCTCGCCGGTGCGGACCGGCGCCCGCTCCTCGGCGGCGGGGGTTCCCCCGCCCGGACGGGGCCGGGAGTGGGGAAGGGCGAGTGCCTCACGCCGTACGAGGACCACCGCCGCGCCCAGCAGCGCGGTGATCGCGGCGACCACGAACGGAACGTGGACGTCGCTCCACTCCTCGATCTTCGGAGCGAAGTACGGCGCCGCCGCGGCCGCGAACCAGCGCACGAAGTTGTAGCCCGCGCTCGCCACCGGACGCGGCGCGTCCGAGACGCCGAGGGCCAGTTCCGTGTAGACGGTGTTGTTCACGCCGATGAAGGCGCCGGACAGGACCGTGCAGACGACGGCGGTGGTGTGGTCGCCGTACCCGAGGACGAGCACGTCGGCGGCGAGCAGCACCAGCGAGCCGCCCAGCACCCTCAGTGAGCCGAACCGGGCCTGCGCGCGCGGTGCCACGATCACCGAGAAGACCGCGAGCAGCACACCCCAGCAGAAGAACACCGCGCCGGACTTGTACGGCGTCATGTCCAGCACGAACGGGGTGAAGGCCAGGACGGTGAAGAAGGTGTAGTTGTAGAAGAACGCGGACGTCGCGGCGGAGGCGAGGCCGCCGTGGCCGAGGGCGCGCAGCGGGTCGAGCGGAGAGGTCCGGCGTGCCGGCTTCGGCTGCTCCTTCAGGAACGCCGTGATGCCCAGGAAGCCGACCGCCATCAGGAAGGCCGTGCCGAAGAAGGGGTAGCGCCAGCTGGCGTCACCGAGCAGGGCTCCCAGCAGGGGCCCGCAGGCCATGCCGAGGCCCAGCGCGGACTCGTACAGCAGGATCGCCGCCGCGCTGCCGCCGGCCGCCGCGCCGACGATGACGGCGAGCGCCGTGGAGACGAACAGGGCGTTGCCGAGGCCCCAGCCGGCCCGGAAGCCGACGAGCTCGCCGACCGACCCCGAGGTGCCGGCGAGTCCGGCGAAGACCACGACGAGGGCGAGGCCGAGCAGCAGGGTCCGCCGCCCGCCGATCCGGCTGGAGACGAAGCCGGTCAGCAGCATCGCGAACGCGGTGATGAGGAAGTACGAGGTGAAGAGCAGGGACACCTGGCCGGCCGTGGCGTCGAGCCCCGCGGCGATGGACGGCAGGATCGGGTCGACGAGCCCGATGCCCATGAAGGCGACGACGGACGCGCCCGCGGTCGCCCAGACGGCCCTCGGCTGTCGCAGGAGGCCCATCGCGCCGGCATCGGCCGTGTTCTCGTCCGCGGGGCCTTCCGTGCTGTTGATCATGCCCGCTCCCTCGCTGTGTCCCGACTGGATCGTTGGCTTATACACACAATAAATTAGGTGAGCTAATTAATGCAAGATGCATGTAGTTTTTGGCGGGACGGGCACACGGCGGACGGGTGATCGTCCTTGACGCGGCGGAGCACGGGGAGGACCGTTGGTCCTTATGAGGGGCGAACCCAGTTGCCCGAAGTGTGGTGGCCGGGTCAGGGCTCCCGGCCTTTTTGCCGATTCCTGGCAGTGCGATGCGCACGGCACGGTGCATCCGCTGCAGCCCGTGATCCCGCCCAGCGTCGAGGCCCTCGGTGTGGTCGTGCACCGCGCCCGGGTCCCGGTGTGGATGCCGTGGCCGCTGCCGGTCGGGTGGCTGTTCACCGGGGCGGCGTTCGCGGGGGACGACCGCAGCGGTGGCCGGGCCACCGTCATCGCCTGCTCGGGGCCCGGGCCGCTGGGCGGCATGGGTGAGCTGATCCTGGTCGCCGAGGAACTCGGCGTAGGCCTCGGCGCGCGGTACGCGGGCATCGACGGACCCGATCCCGGCCCGTACATGAGCGTGGAGAAACCGCCGCAGGCGAAGGTCCTCGCCGCGGGCCGGCCCACTCCGCTCTGGCATGTCTCCAGCTCCCCCGACGACCGGGCCGTCTTCGCGGGCGAGGCGCGCGGGCTGTGGCTGTGGGCTGTCGTCTGGCCCGAGCAGACCGGACTGCTGATGTACGACGAACTGGTCCTGACGGATCTGCGCGACGCGGGCGCGGAGGTGGACCTGCTGCCGTGCGGGGCGCTGTCGCCACGCATCCTGGAGCCGTAGCGCCCCGCGGGACCGCCCGTCCGCGAACGCCGGACACGAAGGGCCCGGAGAGATTCTGTAGGGGGCGCCCGCCCGGTACGGGTGTGACAAGAGGGTCGCGGATTCCCGTTATCCTTGAGCGTCCCCGTCCGTTTCGTCACCGCCTGGAGTCGCGTAGTGCGCATCGATCTGCACGCCCACTCCATCGCCTCCGACGGTACGGACACTCCGGCCGAGCTGGTGCGCAACGCGGCGGCGGCCGGTCTGGACGTCGTCGCGCTGACCGACCACGACACCACCCGCGGGCACACCGAGGCGATCGCCGCGCTGCCCGAGGGGCTCACCCTCGTCACCGGCGCCGAACTCTCCTGCCGCGTCGACGGCATCAGCATGCACATGCTGGCCTACCTCTTCGATCCCGAGGAGCCCGCACTGCTCGCCGAGCGCGAACTGGTGCGGGACGACCGGGTGCCGCGCGCCAAGGGCATGGTCGCCAGGCTCCGGGAGCTCGGTGTGCCGATCACCTGGGAGCGGGTGGCGCGCATCGCGGGCGACGGATCGGTCGGGCGCCCGCACATCGCCTCCGCGCTGGTCGAACTGGGCGTCGTCGGCAGTGTCTCCGACGCCTTCACCGAGCAGTGGCTCGCCGACGGGGGCCGCGCCTACGTCCCCAAGCACGAGACCGACCCCTTCGAGGCGATCCGGCTGGTCAAGGGGGCCGGTGGCGTCACCGTGTTCGCGCACCCGGCCGCCGCCAAGCGGGGCCGCACCGTGCCGGAGTCGGTGATCGCGGAGCTCGCCACGGCGGGACTCGACGGCATCGAGGTCGACCACATGGACCACGAGCCGGCCACCCGCGCGCGGCTGCGCGGCCTGGCCGCCGAACTGGGGCTGCTCACCACGGGCTCGTCCGACTACCACGGCAGCCGCAAGACCTGTGTGCTCGGCGAGTTCACGACGGATCCCGAGGTCTACGGGGAGATCACCCGCCGGGCCACCGGGGCGTTCCCGGTGCCGGGCGCGGGCGGAGCCTGAGACCGGCCGTTCCGTGCCGGACCTGGTCGCCAGGTCTGCTCCGGACGTGGCCGACCTGCCGTCAGGTCCGTTTCGGCGGGCCGATGGCGTCCTGAGGCCGGTATCGGCCGCTCGTCCCGTATCGGCCGGTCGGCTCGCACGAGCCGGGCGGCCCTGACGGGCTGGTCGGTCCGCACAAGCCGGTCGGACCGGGCGAGCCGGCCGGTCCGCGCGAGCTGATTGGTTCGCGCCGGCCGGGTCCGGTCCGTCCCGTCTCCGCGTCGCCGGACCCCGTAGTCGTCCGGCACGGCCCGCGCGGCGGTCGCGCCGCGTCCGTGCACGGCTCACTCCAGCAGGCCCCGAGCCGTCCCGTGCTCCGTGGCCGCCCCGGGCCCCGCGTCGGCAGGCTCCCTGTCGTCGGGCCCGTGTCCCGGGTGGTCGGAAGACCCGTCCACCCCCGCTCACCACCTCGCAAGGCTTCCCTTCACCATGTTCGACGTCGCCGTCTTCGGCTCCCTGTTCCTCACGCTCTTCGTCATCATGGATCCCCCCGGGATCACCCCGATCTTCCTGGCGCTCACCGCCGGCCGCCCCGCGCGGGTGCAGCGGCGGATGGCCTTCCAGGCGGTCTGCGTCGCCGGTGGCGTGATCACCGTCTTCGGGCTCCTCGGGCACCAGATCCTGGACTACCTGCACGTCTCCGTGCCCGCGCTGATGATCGCGGGCGGACTGCTGCTCCTGCTCATCGCGCTCGACCTGCTGACCGGCAAGACGGACGAGCCGAAGCAGACCAAGGACGTGAACGTCGCCCTCGTGCCCCTGGGCATGCCGTTGCTCGCCGGGCCCGGCGCGATCGTCTCCGTGATCCTCGCGGTGCAGAAGGCCGACAGCGTCGCCACCCAGGTCTCGGTGTGGACCGCCATCCTCGCGATCCATGTCGTGCTGTGGGTGGTGATGCGCTACTCGCTGCTGATCATCCGCGTCATCAAGGACGGCGGCGTCGTGCTGGTGACCCGGCTCGCGGGGATGATGCTCTCCGCGATCGCGGTCCAGCAGATCATCAACGGCGTCACCCAGGTGATCCGGGGGAGCTGACCGCTCCGGGCGGACACACGGAGCCCCGCACGGCATCGCCGTGCGGGGCTCCGAAGTCTGAGCGGTGTCCGCCGTCCGCGGCGCGTCGGTGCGCTACGGGGCGTGTCCCCGTATTACGAGGCGGACGTGTCGGCCGGGCGGATCCACAGTCGCTGCCCTATGGCGGCGGCCTGCTGAACGATCCGGTTGACGGAGGCGGCGTCCACGACAGTGCTGTCCACGGGCGTGCCGTCGACATCGTCGAGTCGCATGATTTCGAAGCGCAAGGGCTTCTCCCTTCGTCTGGTCATCCTCCTGAGGAGAACTACTTGTGTCGGAAGGCGAGTCGTCGGTGTTCCCGCCTCTCCCGTACACCTAGCCAACGGGATGCGTGTTACAAACATTCCCTACGCTAAGGAAATTTTTCGAGAACCTAATTACCCGTGGGTAAGCCGAGTGGCGGAGACTGAACGACGCCGGTTGTGTTCGCAGCGTGACCGCCGGGACAATGGAACCGATGAACGACGACCACACGGCGCTCGCCGCCCGCATAGACCGTACGAACGAGTTGCTCCAGCGCATGCTCGCCGAGGTCGCGAAGACGCCCTCCACCCACGCGATCTTCGTCGACGCCGGATATCTGTACGCGGCCGCGGGGCGGCTCGTCGCCGGCACGGAGGACCGCCGTTCGTTCGACCTGGACACCGAGGGCCTCATCGAGGCACTCATCGACCGGGCCCGCACGATCTTCGCGGACAGCAGGCTGCTGCGCGTCTACTGGTACGACGGCGCGCGACGCCGCATCCACACCGCGGAGCAGCAGTCGATCGCCGAACTCCCCGATGTGAAGGTCCGGTTGGGCAATCTGAACGCCAACAACCAGCAGAAGGGCGTCGATTCGCTCATCAGGTCCGACCTGGAGTCCCTCGCCCGGCACCGTGCCATCAGTGACGCGGCGCTGCTCGGCGGCGACGAGGATCTCGTCTCCGCAGTCGAGGCGGCGCAGGGCTACGGGGCCCGGGTCCACCTTTGGGGCATCGAGGCGCCCGAGGGCCGCAACCAGGCCGAACCGCTGCTCTGGGAGGTCGACAGCCAGCGCACGTTCGACCTCGACTTCTTCAAGCCGTACGTGGCGCGGCGGACCGCCCAGTCGTACGACCCGACGGCGGCCGCCCGGCCCACCCGGGAGGACGTGCGCTTCGTCGGCGCCCAGATCGTCGCGAAGTGGCTGGCTGCGCGGGGCCGGGAGTCCCTGGTGGAGCTGCTGCCCGGGCACCCCTACCTCCCCGGCTCGGTCGACCAGGACCTGCTGGTCGAGGCCGAGGGACTGCTCCAGTACTCCCTGCGCGGCCAGTCGGACCTGCGCCGCGCACTGCGCGACGGCTTCTGGGAACACCTTCAGGCGCAGTACTAGACCGGCGCTGGGCACAGTGCCGGGCGCAAGGCTGGGCGCGGGTGCCGGGTGCCGGGTGCCGGGTGCGCGGAGGGGCGGGGCCGCCGTACGGGTGGCGCCGGGCAGGGGCGTCCCCGACCTCACAGGGCAGTACGGCTAGGGCAGGTCCCGGCGGGCGGTGCTGCTCCAGAAGCCGGCCAGAGCGCGGGCGGTCGCCAGGGGCTCGTCGGCGTTGGGGGAGTGCTCCGCCCCCTCGACGAGCGTGCGGTGGGCGTCGAGCCGCACGGCCATCTCGTCCAGCAGGGAGACCGGCCAGGTGTCGTCCCGCTCGCCCGAGATGACGTGCTTCGGGAGGGGGACGGCGGCCAGTTCGGTGACGCGGTCGGGCTCGACGCACAGCTGACGGCCCGTGGCGACGAGCTGGGCCGGGCTGTTGCCGAGCCAGCGGCGGCGCAGGTCGGCGAGGTCGTCGAGCCCCGCGTCCAGCCCGCCGGTGTCGGTTTCCTCCGGTGGCTCCATCGCGCGTATCGCCTCCCACACCTCGGCCATGCTCATCACGGCCAGCGCGTCCCGCAGCAGCTTGACGCGCTCCTGCTGGGCCGGGGAGATCTCGGCGGGACCGGAGGCCATGAGCGTCAGCGAGACGAACGGCGAGGCGTCGATGAGCACCGCCGCGCGGGCGATCTGGCCGCCCAGCGAATGCCCCAGGAGATGCACGGGGGAGCCGATCGCGGCGGCCTGCGCGAGTACGTCCTGCGCCAACTCGCTCTGCGCGTAAGCCGTTTCGTCGTCCCGGGGTCCGTCGGTCTCGAACTGGCCGCGCCCGTCCACAGCCACCGTCCGGTATCCCGCAGCGGCCAGGGGCGCGTGCAGCGCGATGAAGTCCTCCTTGCTGCCGGTGAACCCCGGCAGCAGCAGCGCGGTGCCCTCGGGTGGCCCGTCGGGGGCGGCGTCGAGCACGGCGAACTCGCCGCGTGAGGTCGACAGCCGGTAGGCGCGGACACCGGCGGGCGGGACGAACGTATAGGGCCTGCTCATGCGGAGGAGGCTATCGGGCGACGGCGGCCGTCGCGCGGCGGGTGGGTGGCCTTCGGCCGTGACGATGCCGTCGTCCCGTCCTCGCGGCCGGTTCCCGGCGGTCGTGGTCGGTCGACGGCCCTCGGGCCGCCCCACGCGTCACGGGGGCCGGGTTCCGTACGGTCAAGGGTCCGGGGCCGGCTCGAACAGCTCCGTCGTGCGCGGCCCACGGCCCGGGAGACCCGGCGCGCACGGCGACCCGCCCCATGGCTCGGCCGGTCGGTCGTGTGCCGGCGGGTGCGGGGCCGTAGCGGGCCGGTGAGGGGGAGAACGCCGATGGCCCGGCCCCACCGGAAGGTGGGACCGGGCCATCGGACGGGAGATCAGCTCTCCGTGGGCTCCGCGGCGACGGCCTTGCGGGTCCGGCGGCGTACGGGCTTGGCCTCGGCGTCCTCCGCCACGTCCGTGGCGACGGCGGCCTTCGCCCGGGTACGGCGCGGCTTGGCCGGAGCCTCGGCGACGGCCTCGACCGTGTCGAGGACGGTCTCCGCGGCCTTGCGGGTGCGTCGGCGGGCGGCGGGCTCGGCCTCGGCGTCGTCCGTGGCCTGGGCCGGGATGTCGGCGTCGGCGACGGCCTTGCGGGTCCGGCGGCGTACGGGCTTGGCCTCGGCGTCCTCCGCCACGTCCGTGGCGACGGCGGCCTTCGCCCGCGAACGCCGCGGCTTGGTCTCGGCGACCGCCTCGGCGACCTCGGTCGCGGCTGCCTCGGCGGTGTCGAGTACGGCCTCGGCGGCCTTGCGGGTCCGGCGACGCACCGGCTTGGCCGGGGCCTCCGTGACCTCGACGGCCTCGGTGACCGGCTCGGCCACGGGCGCCGTCTCGACGGCCTTGCGGGTCCGGCGGCGTACGGGCTTGGCCGGAGCCTCGGCGGCGATCTCGGCGACGACCTGGGCGGCGACGCTCTCGACCACGGCCTCGGCCGCGGTCACCGGCGCCTGGGCCGTCTCGACGAGGGTGTCGACGGTCTCGACGGGCTTGCGGGTCCGGCGACGGCGCGACCTGGCCTGCTCGCCGACGACAGCCTCGGCCGTCTCGACGACGACCTCCGCGGCCTCGGCTACCGGAGCGGCCACGACAGCGGCGGCCACCTGCTCGGAGCCGGCTCCGGAACGGGTCCGGCGACGGCGGCGCGGCGTGCGGGGCTCGGTGGCCTCGGTGGACGCGGGAGCCGCAGCCGGAGAGACGGCCGCCTCGTCCGGCGCCGCACCGCTGCGCGTACGACGGCGCTGGCGCGGCGTGCGCTCCGAACGCTCACGATCACGTTCGCCGGCGGCCGGGGGCGCCGAACGGCCACCGCGGCCACGCGGACCGCCGCCACGGCCACCGGTCTCGCCCAGGTCCTCGACCACTTCGGCCGAGAGCCCGGCGCGGACACGCTCGGAACGCGGCAGGACACCCTTGGTGCCGACCGGGATCTTGAGTTCCTCGAAGAGGTGCGGGGACGTGGAGTACGTCTCCGGCGGGTCGTTGAAGCCGAGGTCCAGCGCCTTGTTGATCAGCTGCCAGCGCGGGATGTCGTCCCAGTCGACGAGGGTGATCGCGATGCCCTTGGCGCCCGCGCGGCCGGTGCGGCCGATGCGGTGCAGGTACGTCTTCTCGTCCTCGGGGGACTGGTAGTTGATGACGTGGGTGACACCCTCGACGTCGATGCCGCGGGCGGCCACGTCGGTACAGACGAGGACGTCGACCTTGCCGTTGCGGAAGGCGCGCAGCGCCTGCTCGCGGGCGCCCTGGCCGAGGTCGCCGTGGACCGCGCCGGAGGCGAAGCCGCGCTGCTGGAGCTGGTCCGCGAGGTCGGCCGCCGTGCGCTTGGTACGGCAGAACACCATGGCCAGGCCCCGGCCGTCGGCCTGCAGTATGCGGGACACCAGCTCGGGCTTGTCCATGTTGTGCGCGCGGTAGATGAACTGCTCGGTGTTGCGGACCGTCGCGCCCGAGTCGTCCGGCTCGGAGGCGCGGATGTGCGTGGGCTGCGACATGTAGCGACGCGCGAGACCGATGACCGCGCCCGGCATGGTCGCCGAGAACAGCATCGTCTGACGGCGGGCCGGCAGCATGTTCATGATCTTCTCGACGTCGGGCAGGAAGCCCAGGTCGAGCATCTCGTCGGCTTCGTCGAGGACGAGAGCCTTGATGTGCTTGAGGTTCAGCTTCTTCTGGCCCGCGAGGTCCAGCAGCCGTCCAGGGGTGCCGACGATGACGTCGACGCCCTTCTTCAGGGCCTCCACCTGGGGCTCGTACGCCCGGCCGCCGTAGATGGCGAGAACGCGCACGTTGCGGACCTTGCCCGCGGTCAGCAGGTCGTTCGTCACCTGGGTGCACAGCTCGCGCGTCGGGACGACGACGAGGGCCTGCGGGGCGTCGGTCAGCTGCTCGGGCGTGGCCCGGCCCGCCTCGACGTCCGCGGGGACGGTGACGCGCTCGAGGAGCGGAAGGCCGAAGCCCAGCGTCTTGCCGGTACCGGTCTTGGCCTGGCCGATGACGTCGCTGCCCGAAAGGGCGACGGGGAGCGTCATCTCCTGGATGGGGAACGGGGTGACGATGCCGACGGCCTCAAGGGCTTCGGCCGTCTCGGGAAGGATTCCGAGGTCTCGGAAAGTCGTAGTCAGGGTGCTGCCTCTTCTGTGTACGCGGTGCGAGGCGAGCGCGGGGGTCGTGTCGGGACCGTGCCGGGGACGTCGGCCGCTCTTGACGGGCTGGCCGAGTGGCATGGGACCACTGCCGACGCTCGAGCTCTCGTGCCGCTGAGGGTTCCCTCCGGATGTCGTACGCAAGGTGCCGTACCGACTGAAGGAGGGCTGTCGGGTCGGAGCCGATCGGGCCACCGACCGGGCATCCTCATTCGTGCGGCCCGTCGAATACTCGCCGGGCGCATTACCACCATACCCCGGAATCACGCACACGCGATGGCCGATTTGGTCACGTAGTCGTCGTCACACTGGTTGACCAGGGACTTCCACCGCGCTGTCAGCGGGCTATTGTGCGCTTCATGACGACGCCTGACAACGCCGCTGAGAAGCCCGCCGAGGCCCCCGCCGACACCGCTCCCGCGGCCACCGGAGTAGCAGCGCAGGACTGGGACACGGCCTCGGCCGAGCCGCAGTACCGCGCCGCGGTCGTGGACCTGCTCGGAGCCCTCGCGTACGGCGAGCTCGCGGCGTTCGAGCGGCTCGCGGAGGACGCGAAGCTGGCGCCCACGCTGAGCGACAAGGCCGAGCTGGCGAAGATGGCGTCGGCCGAGTTCCACCACTTCGAGCAGTTGCGGGACCGGCTCGCCGCGATCGGCGCGGAGCCCACGCAGGCGATGGAGCCGTTCGTCGCGGCGCTCGACGGCTTCCACAAGCAGACGGCGCCCTCGGACTGGCTGGAAGGCCTGGTCAAGGCGTACGTCGGCGACTCGATCGCCAGTGACTTCTACCGTGAGGTCGCGGCCCGTCTCGACTCGGACACGCGGGGGCTCGTCCTCGGCGTCCTGGACGACACCGGTCACGCCGGCTTCGCCATCGAGAAGGTGCGCGCCGCGATCGACGCCGACCCGAGGGTGGGCGGCCGGCTCGCGCTGTGGGCGCGACGGCTGATGGGCGAGGCGCTGTCCCAGTCGCAGCGCGTGGTCGCCGACCGTGACGCCCTGTCGACGATGCTGGTGGGCGGGGTCGCGGACGGCTTCGACCTCGCGGAGGTCGGCCGGATGTTCTCCCGGATCACCGAGGCGCACACCAAGCGGATGGCCGCACTGGGTCTCGCGGCGTAGACGCACGGGAAGCCCGGGAAGTTCGCGAGGCCAGGGAAGTCCGGGCGGCCGGGTAAGCCCGGCGGCTGTCCGGGAAACGTCCCGCGGGACGGGACCGGGGGCGCGGTCCGGAGGCGGTCTCCCGGACCTCAGCCACGCGGTTGGCGTCGGCGGGGCCCGCGGGACGGGCTACGCCGTCGCCGAGCTGCGTCGAAAACGCTCCTCCGGGCGCAGCAGCAGCGACAGCAGCGCCGCGGCGACGGCCACCGCGCCGAGGAGAATCACCAGGAAGTGCCCGGAGCCCAGTGCCGTGTGCGTCAGGAAGGCGCCGAACAGGGCTCCCGCCACACCGGTCGACAGGACGAGGCTGCGGGAGGGCAGGCGGTGCGGCAGGCGGTACGCAGCCCCCCACGCCAACGCGAAACCGAGCAGCGCGGACCCGAGGGCTTCCAAGAACATGGTGAGGTTTCCTCCCGCACGGCCGGTGCAAATCGGTCGTAGCCCGTCCTACCCGTGACGTGCGGAACGCAACCCTCCCGCCCGTGCGTCCTGTGCTCCGTCCGCGGACGTGCGACATGACCGTGCGGCCCGGGCGCGGGGGTCGCCGGACGGTCGCCGACGGTGTCCGGACCGCCGCCCACGGCGTTCGGACGGCGGCGGGTCGACGATTCCGACGTATCGCGGTCCCGACGGTGGTGAGCGGCCGGGCGGACGCCCGTGGGGCGACGCGCGCGCCGGACGAATGTGCCGGAACGGGTGTGGCGCCCAGCGGAACGGGTGCGGTGTCCAGCGGGTGGCGGTGGTACGTGAAGGGGCCCGGTGACATCGTCACCGGGCCCCTTCACGTACCACCGAGCAGCTCTACAGAGCGCTGAATCCGACCTTGCGCTGCGTGGGCTCGCCGAGCTCCACGTACGCCAGTCGGTCGGCCGGAACCAGGACCTTGCGGCCGTGGTCGTCCACGAGGCTGAGCAGCTGCGACTTGCCTGCCAGCGCCTCGGACACCGCGCGCTCGACCTCTTCCGGGGTCTGACCGCTCTCCAGAACGATCTCGCGGGGCGCGTGCTGCACGCCGATCTTGACCTCCACGGCTTTGTCCCTCCGACGGTCAGTCATGTGCGCGTTCGTACGCGCCGTACGCAGCACACATTAGCCCGGTGAGGGGAGGC
This sequence comes from Streptomyces sp. NPDC002580, assembly GCF_042889485.1. Taxonomy (NCBI): domain Bacteria; kingdom Bacillati; phylum Actinomycetota; class Actinomycetes; order Kitasatosporales; family Streptomycetaceae; genus Streptomyces; species Streptomyces sp. NPDC002580. Next base: position 235,479 of record NZ_JBIAQZ010000007.1, read on the forward strand.
GCACGCTCAGCCGGGGAACGCCAGGAGCGAACAGCGGACGGGAACAAGGAAGCGGCCGGGGGCGTGCCCCCGGCCGCTTCCTCCGTGTCGGTCGCGATCGGACTCCGTACCGAGGGATGCCGTCGGTGGACGGTGCCGAGGGCGGACGGTGCCGGCGGTGCCCGGCGTCAGCGGATGCCGATGGCGTCCCGCCCGGTGTCAGTGGCCTTCGAGGGCGTGCAGCGGGAAACCCGCGATGCCCCGCCAGGCGAGCGAGGTCAGCAGCTGTACCGCCTGGTCGCGCGGGACACTGCGGTCGCTGTGCAGCCAGGACCGGGCCACCACCTGGGCCAGGCCGCCGAGACCCGAGGCCAGGAGCATGGACTCCTCGCGCGAAAGGCCCGTGTCCTCCGCGATGACGTCGCAGATCGCCTCGGCGCACTGGTGCGTCACCTTGTCGACGCGCTCGCGCACCGCCGGCTCGTTGGTCAGGTCCGACTCGAAGACCAGCCGGAAGGCGCCGCCGTCGTCCTCGACGTACGCGAAGTAGGCGTCCATCGTGGCGCGGACGCGCAGCTTGTTGTCCGACGTCGAGGCGAGCGCCGCCCGCACCGCCAGGAGCAGCGACTCGCAGTGCTGGTCCAGCAGCGCGAGGTACAGATCGAGCTTGCCCGGGAAGTGCTGGTAGAGAACCGGCTTGCTGACGCCCGCGCGCTCGGCGATGTCGTCCATGGCGGCCGAGTGATACCCCTGCGCAACGAAAACTTCCTGGGCGGCGCCGAGGAGCTGGTTGCGTCGGGCACGGCGCGGCAGGCGAGTGCCCCGCGGGCGTGCTGCCTCTGTCTGCTCGATGGCTGTCACGCCGCCTCCCAAAATTGTCCACGTGCGGGTGTGCGCCGCGTCGCCATCGTACTTTTCGGTAACCCCGCTGTGTGCGGTGCGAGCGCAGAATTTCACGGACCGGACGCCGACGGCGGCGGCACACAGTGGGCCGAAGGGGACCAGCTGGGCGCCCGGCCGCCTCGGCGGCCTCGATCAGCGGTGTCACGTCACCGGATAGTCGTCCTCGTTCTGCCGGACGACCCGGGCCTGCTCGGCGAGATCCGCCTCGTTCGCGTTGAGCTGGTCGCCCGGGGGTTCCGGGTCGACGTCGTCCGCGGGCTCCAGCTCCGCGGACTGCTCGGCGGCGTCGGCCTCCGAGGCTTCCGCGTCGAGGATCTCCCGGAACTGGTCATCGAAAGTTCCGGGGTCTGTCGGGTCGACTGTCATGGTTCCTCTTCCCGAACGGGTACGAGCGCGCTTCTGGTGTGCGTACGAGTGCCCTCCTTCGAAGCCTAGGAGACGCGCGATCCGGACGCTATGCGATCCACTCGCGATCTGTGACCGCGAACACATGAGCCCCCGCGTGATCGTCTCGTAACATTGCGGCATGTCTTCGACGGAACTCCCTGCCGCACCGGCCGCAACCGTCCTGCCCAGGGTCGGCGCCGTCCGCGTCGCGGAGGGGGAGCGGCTGCGATCGGTCGGGCTCCCCGGGATCACCCTGACCATCCGGTCGAGACCACCGGTGCGACAGGGCCTGCCGCCCGCGCTGTACGTGCACGGCCTGGGCGGTTCCTCGCAGAACTGGTCGGCGCTGATGGCCCTGCTCGACGGCCTCGTGGACGGCGAGGCCGTCGATCTGCCGGGCTTCGGCGACTCGCCGCCCCCGGACGACGGCGACTACTCGGTCACGGGACACGCGCGCGCGGTCATCCGTTGTCTGGACGCCTCCGGACGCGGACCCGTGCACCTCTTCGGCAACTCCCTCGGCGGGGCCGTCGCGACCCGCGTCGCGGCCGTGCGGCCGGATCTCGTCCGGACGCTCACGCTGGTCTCGCCCGCGCTGCCCGAGATTCGCGCGCAGCGCTCCGCGTTGCCGACCGCGCTGCTCGCCCTGCCCGGAGTGGCCGGGCTGTTCACCCGGCTCACCAGGGACTGGAGCGCCGAGCAGCGCGTACGGGGAGTGCTCGCCCTCTGTTACGGCGATCCCGGCATCGTGACGCCCGAAGGGTTCCGGCACGCGGTCGAGGAGATGGAGCGGCGGCTCGCCCTCCCCTATTTCTGGGACGCCATGGCCCGCTCGGCACGCGGGGTCGTCAACGCGTACACGCTGGGCGGGCAGCACGGATTGTGGCGTCAGGCCGAGCGGGTGCTGGCCCCGACGCTGCTCGTGTACGGCGGCCGGGACCAACTCGTCGGCTACCGTATGGCCCAGCGCGCGGCCCGTGCCTTCCGTGATTCCCGGCTGTTGTCCCTGCCGGACGCGGGGCACGTCGCCATGATGGAGTATCCGGAGGCGGTGGCCACCGCTTTTCGTGAACTCCTGGCGGACCTGGGAGAGTTGCCCTCCTCGGTGGTTATCGGCGCGGAGAGCTGAGGCGGGAAGTGGGACGACACAGTCGTCGGGGGCGGGCCGACAAGCCGGACACCTCGCGGACGCGAGCGGTTCCGGCGGCGGAGGCGGCACCCGCTCCGGCGCCGGCCCCGGAGCGCACCCGCCGCGCGGCCGCACCGCCGAACGGCGCCCTGGGGCCCTACCCGCCCGCGGGCGGGGCCGGGACGAGGGGTGCGCCCGGGACGAGGGGCGCGCCGCGTTTCGACGACCCGACCCCGGCACACGGCTTCCCGATGCCGACGGACGGCACTCCCGCCCGCGGGGTCCCTCGCTACGCGGACGGCACTCCCTCGCACGGTACGCCGCGGTTCCCTGACGGGACCCCGGCGCACGGTATGCCGCGGTTCCCCGACGGAACGCCGGCGCACGGTATGCCGCGGTTCCCTGATGGAACGCCGGCGCACGGGACGCCCCGGGTCCGGGGCGGGCATCCCGAACAGCGTGAACCGGGCGGCGGCTGGGGGAATCCCCCGGCCGGCGGAACTCCGCGGGGCGCGCCTCCCGGGCGGGTCCCCCGACAGCGACAGGAGCCCGCGACGGCTCCCCGGCAGTCGTACGTCGACGCGTTCGACCTCGAGGCGGACGGCCGCGGCGGCGCTCCGGGGCACACGGACGGTCCCGCCGCCCCTCATGGTTCCGCGGCGAACTGGGACTCCCCGGCCTCCGACCCCGGTGAGGGATCGCGGCCGGAGGCGGAGGACCAGGCCGACGGGAAGGGGCGCAAGGGCTGGGCGTTCACCGGGATCGCGGCGGCCGCCGTCACCACCGTCCTGGCCGTCGTCGTGGCCGGACAGGCCGTCTCGGGACAGCACGACGCGGGCGCGCGGACACAGGCCGCCGACGACGGCGGCCGCGTGACCCAGGACTCCGCCTCGCGCGGCGACGACCGGCCGACCCAGTCGGGGGTGCCGAACGTCGCCGCGGCGCCCCTGACGTACGGCGAGAAGATGGCCAGGACGTACGAGCTCGGCGCGAAGCTCAAGGGATCGGGGAAGTTCGACGCGGTGCCCGGAATCGCCAAGGCGCCGGGCAAGGGGCACAAGTACACCTATCGCGTGGACATCGAACAGGGCCTCGACCTCGACGGTGAACTCTTCGCCGAAGCCGTGCAGAAGACCCTGAACGACGAACGGAGCTGGTCCCACGGCGGCACCCGCACCTTCGAGCGGATCCACTCCGGGAAGCCGGACTTCGTGATCACGCTGGCGAGCCCGGGCACCACCGCCGACTGGTGCGCCAAGTCGGGGCTCGACACCACGGAGGACAACGTGTCGTGCGACTCGGCGTCCACCGAGCGCGTCATGATCAACGCGTACCGCTGGGCCCAGGGTTCCACGACCTACGGCGACGACAAGATCCACTCCTATCGGCAGATGCTGATCAACCACGAGGTCGGCCACCGGCTCGGATACGGTCACGTCACTTGCGACAAGGACGGCGAACTCGCCCCGGTCATGCAGCAGCAGACCAAGTTCCTCGACCACGACGGAGTGCACTGTCTGGCCAACCCCTGGGCTTTTCCCGAGAGCTGACGGAGAGTCGAGTCCGGGTCGAGGCTGAGAGCCGACGGGGGAGCCGAGGCCGCGTCGAGCTTTTTCGGCCCGGCCGGACACCGGTGCCTGACGCGTTGGGCGAACCCTGTGCTCGTCCGCCCGCCTCCGCGTCGGTCCGTCCCCGGGTCCGTACTGGGGTCTGTCCCCGTTCCTGTTCCGGGGGTTCGTCTCTGGGCCGTCCCCGGGTCCGCCTCTGGGTTCGTCTTCCGTCTCCCGGTCCGACTCGCCCACGCGCACGGTGTGGACGGGCGGTCGGTGTGGACGGGTGGTCGAGCACGGGCGCGTCGGCGCGGTCCTCTGTGCGCGCCGGGAGGCGTACACCCGGGAATGCCTCCGCTCGCCCCGGAGGTCGCGGCTCGCCCCGGAGGTCGCGGCTCGCCCCGGAGGTCGCGGCGCGGCGCCGCTCGGAGCGCGCGCGAAGCTGTCCCCGAGGTGAGCCGATCGAAGGCCCGAGCCCAGCGAAACGTGACTGCTTGATCCCCTAGCGCGCCAAAACGCCGCCTGTGCGGGAAAGTTACGGCCGTTCACCCCTTCTGGTGGGGGGGGGGGGGCCCCCCCCCGCCCCCCCCCCCCCGGGGCGCCCAAGTGGTACCCCCGGCGGGGCCCGGGGGCCACCCGGGGCCCCAAACAGGGGGTAGCGGGGGGTTTTGTGTGGT